>DEIG01000012.1:0-145434 GCA_002352345.1 Methylococcaceae bacterium UBA2780 | reverse complement strand
TCGATAATTATTTTCTCTTCTACGGAACGTAGCCCTTCTCCAAGCCCTTCAGCTGCCATTGGCTTGGTAAGAGTTTCTTCAGGCTGTTCCCATTGAACTGCTTCTGCGTCGCTTTCAAAATCATCTGTGTAGATAATGTCATTTGCACAGATCTTCCCGTCCATGAGCAATATCAAGGCACGCTGAATCACATTCTCAAGCTCACGAACATTGCCTGGCCAACTATGACTCTGTAGCTTCTGCTCTGCAGCGGTTAGAAGCTGCGGCAACGGTTTGCCATATTTCCAATGCTTTGCAATCAGCTTGTTTGCCAAAACAACAATATCTTCTTTACGCTCCCTTAAAGTAGGAACCTTTAATGGGAACACATTTAGCCGATAAAACAGATCCTCTCTGAATCTTCCTTCTGAAACCGCTTCTCGTAAATTCTGGTTTGTCGTTGCCAAAATACGCACATCCAATTTAACAAGCTTACGGCCACCAAGTCTTTCAACCTCTTTCTCTTGTAGCACACGAAGTAGCTTTGCCTGCAAAGCAACATCCATTTCGGAAATCTCATCCAAAAGGATCGTTCCAGCTTGCGCCTGCTCAAATTTACCCGGCATCGCCTGGTGTGCTCCAGTGAATGCCCCTTTTTCATAACCAAATAAAACAGCTTCCAACATATTTTCAGGAATCGCTGCGCAATTAATCGCCACAAAAGCATTTTCTTTTCGGGCTGAGTGAGTATGAATATATCGCGCTAAAACCTCTTTCCCCGTACCACTTTCCCCATGAATCATCACACTTGCCTCACTTGCCGCAACCCGCTTGGCAAGATTCATCAGAGCTTTCATTTTAGGGTCACGCGTCAAAACATCGTCATCAGAAACAGCTGCCGGTGCAATATGTTGTGCAACTTGAGTTGCAAGCTGATCAGCCTCAAAAGGCTTGACCATAAAATTAACAGCTCCAAGCTGCATTGCCTCAACCGCTTTTTCGATCGTACCGTACGCAGTCATTAACAACACAGGAAGCTCTGGGTGATTTTGTTTGACCGATTCAAGAAGCTGGATGCCATCGACAGGTGTCATCTGAATATCACTAATAATCAGGCGAAATTTTTGCCTGATAAGCTTACTTAGAGCCTCTTTTCCATTTGCTGCAGACGCAACACTGTATCCCGATAGCTCCAATGTATCACTTAACGCCTCTCTCAATTCGGCATTATCTTCTACGATCAAAATATCTTTATTTTGCATCTCTAGAACTCCTCTATCCGCTCTTTTATAACGACGCCAGTTAATGATTTACTTTCAGACAACGACAGCTCCACCTCTGCAGGCAGCTCTATATGAAATGTTGTCCCGTGGTTTATTTCAGAGTCACACCAAATACGGCCACAGTGAGCTGTCACCACACTTTCTGCGACAGCAAGCCCTAAGCCTGTTCCTTGACTATGTGTTGTGAAAAATGGCTCAAATATTCTTTTTTTCTGCTCAGCCGAAATACCAGGCCCACTGTCCTCTAGAGAAAACCGAATATTCCTTGCCTTCTGATTTGCAACAATAAGCTTTAATGCCCCCACACCATCAAGTGCAATGCGGGCATTAGAGACAAGGTTTGAAATCACGCCCAATAGAGCGTCTTCATTGCCTTTAAGCTGTGAAGTTGTTGCCTGATTTAACAATTCAAAAGAAATAGAGCTATTCTGCAGCTCGCCGCTCACTGATTCTTGGATTTTATCTAAAAAGGAGGTGAGATTGATCGCCTGCATCGAATACTCTCCATTGCGGGCAAAAACCAACATATCATTTACTTGCCTTTCCATATGCCGCAAACGATCCAGCAGTTTTTGTGAAAAGCGGCATTTTTGCACTTCGTTTAGACGAACATCACCTAGCTGTGAGGCATATAAAATTGCGGTGGATAATGGCGTACGAACTTGGTGAGCCATACTGGCAACCATTTCTCCCATTGCGGAGAGCTTTTTCTGACGATTTACAAGCTCCTGTAATGCATTAAGTTCACTTGTATCGGTCAAAAGAATGATTTTTTCCTGAGCATCATTACTTTCCACCCAGCGAGAGGAAATTGAGACAATTCGTCCATCTTTTAATCTCTGCTCATGTGGATTATCTGTCACAGACTGCATGCTGCGATCAAGTACAGTGCTCCACAATTCATCTAGCAAAGGAGAACTCAGCAGCTCAGTTGCACCGCTATTATGTTCCACAACTCGACTGTTTTGATCAACAACAACAACGCCACCAGGCAAAGCTTCCAAAAGTTGTTGCAAGCGGCTCGCTAACAGCTCTTTTTCAGTCAAGGTTTTAAAGCGCTCATCTCTAGCTGCAGCCAATTCTTGCGTCAAGCTAGCTACACGCTCTTCAAGCTCTTGATAAGAGTCTGTTAAATTTTGTGAGAGCTGGTTAAAGGTATTAAATGCAACCTCCAACTGTTCAGCTCGTTCATTCTGAGTGCTTTGCAACACAGCCTGCTTCCTAGTTAATTAGTATCAACTCAACAAGCAAACACCATGCCTTTTATATTTATCCTTTATTATCAATAAATTAGATGGCAATCAAGACAGGATAGTCAGGTTGTTGACGCCTCATCCTGGCGCTGAAGACCATATTTACGCATCTTTTCCACCAAAGTCGTCCGGCGCATTTTTAAGATCTTCGCCGCATGCGCAACAACACCATCACACTCATTCAACGCTTGCTGTATTAGGTTACTTTCAAGGCTACTGAGGTGTTCTTTTAAATCTAAGCCACCAGACGGCAGCTGGTCAATTGCTGGTTGACGCGTAGGCGTGTGCTCAGCCATCTCACTCACTATCATTGTTATATCAGGGATATCGAGTTGATGGTCATCCAGGTTTTGATACTTTTCTGGGAGGTCACTTTTATCTACAACACCATAGGGAAAAAGAATAATGAGTCTTTCAATAAAGTTAGCCAATTCTCTAATATTACCAGGCCAATCATGTTGGCAAAGCGCCATAATTGCGCTGGGTGTTAGCCGTACTGAACCTCTTTTCTCATGTTCTAGTCTCGCGATCAGATCATTAATTAGTACAGGAATATCTTCAACCCTTTCACGAAGTGCCGGTAGCTCAATGGGAAAAACATTCAGACGATAAAAGAGATCTTCACGAAAACGATTTTCTGTTATTTCCATCTCTAGATTGCGATGCGTTGCAGCAATAATCCTCACATTGCACTCTATTGTCTTATTTCCACCAACCCGCTCAAAGGTTCTCTCTTGTAGAACGCGCAGAATTTTCACCTGCATATTCATTGGCATATCACCAATTTCATCTAGAAATAGAGTGCCGCCCTCGGCCATCTCAAAACGTCCTTTACGAGCAGAAAGCGCACCCGTAAACGCACCTTTTTCATGACCAAACAGTTCACTTTCCAATAACTCTGCAGGAATTGCCCCACAGTTAACTGGCACAAATGGTTCACTTTTACGGAAAGAATGGTAGTGAAGGTTTCTAGCAACAACCTCTTTACCGGTACCTGACTCACCTAATATCAAGACCGTCGCTTCTGAGTCAGCAACTTGCATTAGTAATTTTCGGACAATCTGAATGGCTCGACTATTACCAGACAAACTTCTGAATAGCTCATTGGTCCTCTGTCCCGTTTGCGAAGGCTTATGCTTTTTAATATTAAGTAGCAGTTCGTTCAATAAGAGCTGATTCGTAGGCCACTCTAAGCTGGAAAAGATTTTATTATCGATTGTAGAGGTCAGTTTTACAGCCCTCTCTTTATCTGTAACGAGAACAATGGGGAGGCCCGGCAGCGCCTTATCCAATCCATTGATTAGCGCACCTAAGCCATCACAACTCTCTGAGATAAAAACAGCCGAGCAAGAATTCTCCCCCTTCTCCTGATCCCTAACTGCAGATGGAGCAATATCAATGACCTCATGCCCCATAAACTCAAGAAGAAGTTTGAGTGATTGGCATCGCTCATCAGAGCCAGCAATAAGTAATATTTTTTGCGCCATCATAAAAAACCATCTACCTCTATTCTGTTATCTCACTCGCTAGCTTGCGAAACTAAAAAGCCTATCAACCATTAATAATTAATGCAGAAGTTAACCACTAAAGAAGATAGCATGTCAAAATTTTGTCACTCTGATTTATCAAAATTAAAAGTACCTTTTAATCAATGTATGGAAGTGAAAAAACTTGACACTGCCTATGACAATCCGTAGAAATCAACCTGTGTCTATTTTGAGTACCATACTTAGCTTTTGAACGACCTCTCACTCACTCTGCTGTTTGCCATCCTGTTTCTTCTTATTTTGTTGTCAGCCTTTTTTTCTGGCTCAGAAACAGCGTTAATGACCCTGAACCGTTATAGACTTCAACATCTTGCAAAAGGCAAGCATGCTGGTGCGCTTAGGGCGCAGAAACTACTACAGCGCCCCGACCGGCTAATTGGTCTAATTCTTCTTGGCAATAATTTCGTCAATATTCTAGCCTCATCCATTGCCACTGTTATTGCATTGAGATTGTGGGGTGAAGCTGGAATCGCCATTGCCGCAGGTGCCCTCACATTAGTCATATTAATTTTTTCTGAAGTTACACCAAAAACACTCGCTGCAGTTAATCCAGAGAAATTAGCCTTTCCGGCTGCTCTGATCTACACCCCTCTACTCAAACTACTTTACCCTCTCGTCTGGGTTGTTAACCTGATTGCCAACAAATTACTAAAACTTATTGGCACTGATGTATCAGGTGGGCAAGATGATGCGCTAAGCCACGAGGAGCTACGCACTGTCGTAGTAGAAGCTGGGGTACTGATCCCTCAAAAGCACCAGAAAATGCTACTTAATATTCTCGACATGGAATCAGCAACAGTTGAAGATATTATGATCCCTCGCGGGGAAATAGTTGGCGTTGATCTTGATAACCATTGGGATGACATCCTTAAGAAAATCTCTAAAACTCCTTATACACGTATCCCTGTTTATAAAAAAAGCATTGATAAGATTATCGGTGTTTTACATCTACGCAAAGCACTCGGCCTTTTAACAGATGAGACGTTTGACAAAGAAAGGTTAACCCAGTGCTTAAGTGAACCTTACTTCATTCCTGAAGCTACATCTCTCCACAAACAGCTCTTTAATTTTCAAAATGAAAAAATGCGTATCGCATTTGTTGTCGATGAGTATGGGGACATAATGGGAGCTGTCACACTTGAAGATCTGCTTGAAGAAATTGTCGGCGAATTCACAACAGATCCCTCTGATAATTCCCAAGAGATCCAGCGCCAGAAGGATGGTGGGTACCTCGTGGAAGCGAGTGTCACAATCCGTGAACTTAACAAAATAACGGGCTGGTCTTTGCCGACAGACGGCCCAAAAACATTAAATGGTCTGATCTTAGAATACCTAGAAACAATCCCGAAGCCAGGTACAAGCCTTAAACTTCTCTCCCAACCTTTAGAGGTTATCCAAACTCAAGGCAACGCGGTCAAACTCGTTCGGTTTTACCCAACCTCACCCTAATTCTTCTGCCCTACCCCAATAGCTCTCCTTTTTGAGAAATAAGACACACTCTTGTGCCTATGGCACCATTGGAAAACCTTTTTTTTAAGCTATACTTCAACGAACATGAACCCCAGATAAACAGGATTTTATAACCGGTGGGAAAACTTACACTTTCTTTTAAGGGAAAACCTATTCAAGCCTATCAGTTTGAGGAGGGTGAAATCCGAATAGGGCGCGAAGAGGCAAACAACATCCACATAGACAGCTTAGCGGTTGCCCCAAACCATGCTTCCATTGTTTTTGACCAAACACCCCCTCTCCTTAAGCAGCTAGATAATCAATTTAACCTGCTGGTCAATGGGCAAAAAAAAGCAGAGCACGCACTCGAACATGGCGATGAAATTACAGTCGGTAAGCACACTCTTCTTTTCACCGAAGAGAGTCAATCTGTTTTTTCAAGCTCGAAATCTTCTGAAGAGCTTGATGCCTCAGCCAACATAGGAAATCCATTTACCGTTGCCACGCCGGAAAAAGAGCAACCCAGTGCCGCATTGCAAATTATGTCTGGTACAAATATTGGCCGCTTGATGAACCTGAAAAAGGGGCTTACTCGAATCGGAAAAAAAGGTTCCGGCATGGCTGTTATCGCTCATCGTAAAAATGGCTATTACCTCTCTCACTTAGATGGCAGTAATCCCGTCTTGATCAATGGAAAACCTTTGGAAGATGGAAGCGCGCTCTTAACTGAAGATGACATTCTTCAAATTGATAGCGTTAAAATGCAGTTCTTCTACGAAGAATAAAAAAACCTGAGAACTTAAATATGACCGAGAAACGTGAAGAAAAAAGGCGCTTTAACCGGATTCTTTATTCCGCAACTGCAGAACTTTCTTCGGGTGGCAAAACCGAATCTTGTCAGGTTATTGACCTTTCTCTGAAAGGTTGCCTACTAAAACTCCCCAAAGGATGGTCCAGCAAAGAATCGAAACATCACACGTTATTGGTCAATTTATCAGATGAATGTGAAATTGAGATGGAGTTAGTATTAACCTATCTTAATGACGACCAAGGCGGCTTCTACTGCGACCAGATTGGCCTAGAGAGTATCAGCCAACTAAAAAGATTAATTGAGCTGAATCTTGGTGATAGCCAACTTTTAGAACGGGATCTTGATGCGCTGGCACACGCTAGCTAACCCTTTCAGAAAAGAGTTACAAAGCATCAAGTGCCTCTTGTAATGTTAGCACGCCGATAACCTCCATTCCCTCAACTCCGCCCTTAGGAACATTGCTCTTCGGAACAATTGCGCGGTTAAAACCATGCTTAACGGCCTCATGCAACCGCTCTTCACCATTCTGAACAGGGCGAACTTCGCCTGCTAAGCCTAACTCCCCAAAAACGACCCAATCCCGACAAATTGGCCTATCTCGGTAACTCGAGAGAACAGCCAATAAAATAGATAAATCGGCCGCCGTTTCGGTCACGCGCATCCCTCCAACGATGTTAACAAAAACATCCTGATTAACCATTGAAACGCCACCATGACGATGTAAAACAGCTAGCAACATCGCCAACCTATTTTGCTCCATTCCTAACGTCACTCTGCGTGGATTAGCAAGATGGCTCTCATCAACCAGCGCCTGCATCTCCACCAACATTGGGCGACTTCCTTCTCGGGTTACCATAACAACGCTTCCTGCAACCTCTTGTTGATGTCGAGAAAGAAAAATAGCGGATGGGTTCTTAACTTCGCGCAACCCAGTTTCGGTCATTGCAAAAACACCCAGCTCATTCACTGCGCCAAAGCGATTTTTGATTGCCCGGATCACTCTAAACCGGCTGCCAGGGTCACCCTCAAAATAGAGCACTGAATCGACCATATGCTCCAATACTCTTGGCCCAGCCAAAGCCCCCTCTTTCGTCACATGACCAACCAAAAAGACCGCGGTCTTGGTTCGCTTTGCAAACCGAACAAGTTGCGCTGCACACTCGCGTACTTGTGCAACTGACCCAGGTGCTGATTGCAGTAACTCGGTATAAACTGTCTGAATAGAATCGACAACTAGCACTTCCGGTTTATGCTGTTTTGCTGAGGCAAGAATACGCTCGAGAGAGGTTTCTGTTAAAACATCAACTCGATCAACCTTTAATTGCAATCGCTGCGCCCGCATACTGACCTGCTGGGCAGATTCTTCACCTGTAATATAAAGTGTCTGCTGGCTGTGGCTCAAGTTGCAGATAGCCTGCAATAACAGCGTAGATTTGCCAATTCCAGGATCCCCACCGATTAGAATGGCCGAACCATTAACAAGCCCTCCACCAAGCACCCGATCCATCTCTTGAAGGCCCGTACTAACTCTTGGCTCTGCCTCTGTTTTAACCGAAGCCAACGAGACCACACCATCATCAGTTCCCTCACCGGCATAACCAGAGAAACGTGGATTAACAGATTGTATCACCTCAACAGATTCAACCAAGCTGTTCCATTCACCACAATCTGAACATTGCCCCGCCCATTTCTTAGCAACAGCACCACACTCCCCACAGCGGTATACTGCTTTATCTTGGCTTTTATTTTTGCTCACGGCCTGCTCTTAGCTCTTTCCTTGATAAATCATCTGAACTCGCCTTGTTACGCCACACAATAGTGTATAGCCAATTGTATCGGCGCTTTCTGCAATATTCTCGACAGGTACTCCTTTGCCCCAGAGCTGGCAAACATCGCCCACCTCAGCTTCTGGCTGCTCAGTCAAATCAATCGTTATCATATCCATTGAGACTCGGCCAATAATCCGCACCTTTTTACCATTTAATAAAATCCAGGTACCCGACTTAATCTGTCTAGGCAAACCATCTCCATAACCAATTGCCGCAACGCCAACACGGCAATCATTGTTACAGAGATAATTACCTCCATAACCAACAGCCTCTCCCCGTTTTACATTTTTAATAGAGATTAATTTTGAGTGGAGACTCATAACTGGTTTCAAACCGTGTTCTTCTCCAAATTTACCGGAAAAGGGGGAAACACCATAAAGCATGATCCCAGGGCGAACCCATTCAACATTAAGTTCTGGCCACTCCATAATCGCGGCAGAATTCGCCACCGACTTTTCAGCAGGGCAGTTTTTGGTTACCCGATTAAACAGCTCCATTTGCAGTCTGGTCGCTGAATGCTCAAGCTCATCTGCGCACGCTAAGTGCGTCATAACTGAAACAGCAGATAACTGGCTTATCCTTTCATAAAAAGCCTGGAATAGTTCAGGATCAATGCCTAAACGGTGCATTCCTGTATCAATTTTTAACCAACAATGGGAAAGAGTCTGGCTTCTGTTTTTTTCTAGAAGTAGTAATTGTTGATCTGTATAGATTATCGGCTCAAGCTTGAACTGATAGTGCAATGAAAGTTCATCAATATCACTAAACCCTTCCAAAACAGCAATGCGCTGTTCAAAACCCGCTTCCCGAAGTTTAACCGCCTCATCAACTCTTGCTACAGCAAATGCATCAGCTGCTTTCAATGCACCAGCTACTTCGCAGATGCCATGCCCATAGCCATTTGACTTGATAACCGCCATCACTTTGCTATCTGGTGCAAAGTGCTTAACCTTCTGCAGGTTAAATTTTAATGCATCAAGATCTATAACTGCCCAGGCAGCTGACCTCATCCATAATCCTCATCAGAATAGGGGTTATGTGCAAAATCTTCGAAGCGAGTATATTGCCCAAGGAAGGTCAAACGTGTTGTTCCAATCGGCCCATTACGCTGTTTGCCAATGATGATTTCTGCCGAACCTTTATCTGGGCTATCTTCGTTATAAACCTCATCACGATAGATAAATACAATCACATCCGCATCCTGCTCGATACTACCCGACTCACGTAGGTCAGACATAACAGGGCGCTTGTTAGGACGTTGCTCGAGGTTACGGTTAAGCTGAGAAAGTGCGACCACCGGAACATTCAACTCTTTAGCAAGCGCTTTAAGCGACCGTGAAATCTCAGAAATCTCTGCTGTTCTATTATCCCCTTTACCGGGGCACTGCATCAGTTGGAGATAGTCGAGAACGATCAGCCCTAACTGCCCATGTTCTCGAGCCAAACGCCGAGCGCGAGCCCTAACTTCTACCGGTGATAACGCAGCCGTATCATCGATAAAAAGTTTTGCCTCAGCAAGAATATTAATTGCAGAGGTCATGCGCGGCCATTCGTCCTCATCAAGCTTACCGGTTCTTACTTTATGCTGATCAATTCTTCCAAGTGATGACATCATACGCATGGCAAGCTGCTCACCCGGCATTTCCATGCTAAATACAGCAACTGGAAGATCTGTTGTTACCGCAACATTTTCTGCCATATTCATCGCAAAAGTGGTCTTCCCCATTGAAGGTCGACCTGCAACAATAATCAAATCAGAGGACTGAAGCCCCGATGTTTTTGCATCAAAATCGGTAAAACCACTACTCACACCTGTAACCGAACCATCTTTTTGGAACAACTCTTCGATACGGTCAACCGCCTTAGCCAATAGATTTTTAATCGGCGAGAAGCCGCTGCTTCCTTTTGATTTTTGCTCAGCAATCCGAAAAACATGACCCTCTGCCGTATCTAAAAGCTCTGAAACATCTCGCCCTTCTGGCTGATAGGCTGAATCACTAATCTCTGTCCCCACATGAATCAATTGCCTTAAGACAGAGCGCTCTCTCACAATATCCGCATAAGCAGAAATATTTGCAGCACTTGGAGTCTCTTTTGCCAGCAGCCCCAAGTAGGCTAAACCGCCAGCCTCATTAAGCTCATCAGTCTTCGAGAGAACTTCCGACAAAGTGACAACATCAAATGGTGATTGTGTTTCGGCCAACTTAGAAATTGCAAGAAAAATAAGCCGGTGATCCTTCCGATAAAAATCAACATCAGCGACTCGGTCTGCAACCGTGTCCCAGGTCTCGTTATCGAGCATCAGGCCACCCAAAACAGACTGCTCAGCCTGAATAGAATGCGGTGGAACGCGCAGTGAATCAACACTATCCATCATTGCCATGTCGTAAGCGTTATCTGGCATATTTCTCTAGTTAATTAATTGTGAAATGAGAGAAATAGTATTCCACAAAGAGCATCAAATTTCCCAAAAATATTGCGCCTGAATGCTACCGTCTTTAGGGACACAGTCTTAAACAATTTTCTAAAAAAGAGAAGACCGCAAGATTCAGTTTATTAAAAGCAAACGAGCCCCTGACCGGCATTCCGGTCAGGGGCTCGTTAAATAGCAAGATACTTCTCAGACCACTAAACGTGGCCTAAAAAATTATTCTTCGCCAACTACCTTAACAGTAACCGTTACGATTACATCTGTATGAAGCTCTAGATCAACCTGATGCTCACCCTCAACACGGATAACACCTTCAGGAAGACGAACTTCCTGCTTTTTAAGCTCAGCACCGGCTGTGGTAACTGCTTCTGCAATATCAGCTGTCCCGACCGAACCAAAAAGCTTACCCTCTTCACCTGCTTTTTGAGTGATTACAATCTCTAGCTGGCTGATTGAATCCGCCCTGCCTTGAGCAATTGTAAGCTGTTCCGCAGCTGCTGCTTCGAGTTCCGCGCGGCGCGACTCAAATTCAGCAATTTTTTCTTTCGTTGCACGAACTGCTTTTTTCTGAGGAATCAAGAAGTTACGACCATAACCTGATTTCACAGAAACCTTATCACCTAGGTTACCCACGTTTGCTACTTTCTCAAGAAGAATTACATCCATCGTTCAATACTCTCTGTCTAACTGTTGTTCTCAACCCGAATATACTTTCGTAAATCGAGCCATGTATCCGCAAACCCCACAAAAATAATCGGTGGCAGGACATGCGGGATAATAAAAAGCATCAGGTACATACCCATCAGCAAAAAACGTTTCGACTTTGAAGCTGAAAGCAGGAGGTGAAGAACCGACACACCCGCAATCAGGAACAAAACAAGCAGTGGCATTACTATATTACCGGCTAGTTCTGACAAAAAACCCAAACCCAACAAAGAAAAAACAATCACCGCTAAGGTGAGTACCGCTATATTTTTAGGCATTCTAAATGTAAGAAACTCTGGCCCGAACCCACCCGGGTTATATAGGTTAGCTTGCCACCATCGCCCTAAAAAAAGAGCTAACGCCAAACTTGCTAACGAACTCATCACAACAATTCCTGACATGTAATGAGAAACTATCTCCAGATTTTCCAACAAAACAGCTTGGTCTACTTCTGAGCCCATCTCAATAACAGGCTCTGCAACTGTTTCCAAAATAGCCGTCCATTCTGCTGCCGGGCTACCAGCAAACAGATAAAACAGAACGATTGCCAACATTCCTATAAGGGCTAAAAAGCCAAGTGCGTTTAGCGTGCTACCCGTCTCTCTGAGAATGACTGCCGCAAACCATATCGGTAGCCATTGAATCAAGAAATAGGTTACTGCATAGAGAGGAATGCCAGCTGACAGTCCTCCCAAGATAACACCTGCTATAGCCGCTATTGCAATAACGATAAACCCTTCAGCTCTCCCCTTTCTTAAGGTTACAAGTGCGACAACTGCGGAGCTCAGTACCGTAAGCGGTGGCAATGCTAAAGAAAGTAGCGCCAACACCGTTGCGACAGCAATAGCCTGAAAGCGGCCTTTCATCACATACGCTGATAGCATAAACACGCTACAAACTTTGCTAACTATTCTCTAAAAATACCTACTTAAAATTACTTAATCAGAAGTCGTGCGCGTCACTAAATGGCAATAGCGCCAAAAAACGTGCTCTTTTTACAGCTGTTGCCAACTGTCTCTGATATTTTGCTGAAGTGCCTGTAATACGGCTTGGAATGATTTTTCCTGTTTCAGTCACATTATCCAACAAAAGATCTAAATCTTTGTAATCAATCTCTTTGATGCCATCTACTGTGAAACGGCAAAATTTCTTACGTCTAACAAAACGTGCCATAGTTGCTCTACCTTAAATTAATCTATCAATTCTTAAATAATCTAGCGTTATAAACCCTGAGGATTTATTCCGCTGCCGCCTCTTTAGCTTCTTCCTTAGGCGCTTCTTCTGCAACAGGTGCAGCAGCCTCTTCAGAAGGCTTAATCGCTAAAGATGAAGACTCTGTAATTGCTTCAGAACGACGGATAACTAAATTACGTAAAACAGCATCATTGAATTTGAAAAGGCTCTCAAGCTCAGCTAATGCTTCGCCAGTGCACTCAACATTCATCAGGGCATAATGCGCTTTATGAATTTTATTAATAGGGTATGCGAGGTGCCTACGCCCCCAGTCTTCTACACGGTGAACAACACCAGAGCTAGCCTCAACAATTGAGCGGTAACGCTCGATCATTGACCCAACCTGGGCACTTTGATCTGGATGTACCAGAAATACGATTTCGTAATGTCTCATTAAAACCCCTTACGGATATAAAATTAGCCCTCTACAACATTCTTGTAGTAGAGCAAGGAGAGTCAAGCCAAACATCGACTCGACAGAAGCGGACAATTTTAACCTGCGCAGCCTTCTGATGCAATTTTACTCATAACTAAAGCGCGCGCTGCCTAACCGCCTCGTATAAAAACACCGCTGTTGCCGCAGAAAGATTCAAACTTTCCACCTGCCCCTTCATCGGCAAGCCAGCAATAAAATCGCACGTCTCTTTTGTGAGTCGGCGCATACCCTCTCCTTCTGCCCCTACAACAATAGCGATTGAACCTTTTAGGTCTATATCGTAGATGGTAGAGCCTGAGCCGCCATCAGCCCCAACCAACCAAACGCCTTCACCTTTCATCCACTTCAAAGTTCTGGCTAAATTCGTCACCCTATACAATGGCACAGTTTCAGCTGCGCCACTCGCCACTTTACAAACTGTAGGCGTTAAGTGAACTGCCTGATCTTTCGGCACAATAATACCCTGCACACCCGTTGCATCAGCTGTTCTTAGACAGGCACCCAAATTGTGTGGATCCTGAACTCGGTCTAAAACAAGAAAAAAGGCATTACCTTCTGATTTTTTCACTGCTGCTTGAAGCGCCTCTTCATTCATCTCTTCCGGCAACAGCATCTCCATCACAACGCCTTGATGATTTTGACTATTTGCCATTTTATCGAGCTGTTTACGGTCGCTATTTTGAGTAACAACCCCCATTTTTCCACATAGCTGACGTAATTCATTTAATCGGCGATCTTTGCGCCCACTATCCAACCAGATAGAAACCACTTTTTCTGGAGATTGTGAAACTGCAGACTCAGCCGCATGAATCCCAAATACAACTCTTCCTTTTACCGCCATTAATTCCGCCCTTTACCTGAACGCTTCACTTTTGCCTTACTACTCTTTTTCTTCTTTTTTACCCGCCTCTTCTCTTCCTTACTTTTCACCTCATCCAGTGCCAAATCAATCTTTCGCTCATCCAGATCGACCCGCGTCACAACAACTCGAACAGCATCACCCAAGCGGTAACCTTGCCCCATTCTTTCACCCTTTAAAGAGTGACTGACTGGATCAAAATGATAATAATCACGACCAAGAGAGGAGATATGCACTAGCCCTTCTACATAAACATCATTCAACTCCGCAAAGAAACCAAATGAGGTAACAGCCGTAATCGTCGCCTCAAATGAATCCCCCAAGCGATCTTGCATATACTCACATTTCAACCAACTTGAAACATCTCGCGTTGCCTCATCCGCTCTTCGCTCAGTTTCAGAGCAATGCTCTCCCAGCTGTTTCATATCAGCGTATGAATAGTTAAAAAGAGCTGGCTCTTTTCCCGTCAAAGCGTAACGAATTGCACGATGAACAAGAAGATCAGGATAACGTCTGATCGGGGAGGTGAAATGGGCGTATTCATCAAGCGCCAATCCAAAGTGACCCGACAACTCAGGACTGTATACCGCTTGCGAAAATGATCTGAGCAGAACAGTTTGAATCAGGTGGCGGTCAGGACGTTCTTTTGTCTCATTAATGACCTTCATATAATCTGAAGGCTCAGGAGAATCACCCCCCTCTAACTTTAAACCCAGCTCACCCAAAAAGGTTCTAACATTTAGTAATTTCGATTCCGAAGGGCCATCATGAACTCTTTGTAGGGAATCTATTTTTTTTCGCTTCAAAAACCGAGCAGCGGCCCTGTTTGCCGTAATCATGCACTCTTCGATCAAACGGTGCGCATCATTACGTTCAATCGCAACAATATTTTCAATCTTGCGATCTTTACCGAAAACAATCGTCGATTCGGTGGTATCAAAATCCATCGCCCCGCGCTTCTCACGCTCAGCATGCAGCACCTTGTATAGCGCATAAAGCGCTTCAAGATGAGGCAAAAGCTTCTCTCGCCGCTTTCTTAAAACCTTATTTTTCTGCTCAAGAATCTCAGAGACTTCGTCATAGGTTAAACGCGCATGAGAACGGATCACCGCCTCAAAAAAGCGAGATCTAAAGACCTTCCCATCATGATCTATATATAACTCACTGACCATGCAAAGACGATCGACATCAGGGTTTAGCGAGCAAAGCCCATTCGATAATGACTCCGGCAACATTGGAATAACGTTGCTTGGAAAATAGACAGAATTTCCACGTGCTTTTGCCTCTATATCGAGAGGACTGCCAACTTTTACATAGTGAGAAACATCCGCAATTGCTACGAAAAGCTTCCAACCTTTCTTGGTTTTCTGACAATAAACTGCATCATCAAAATCTCTCGCATCCTCGCCATCTATCGTAACTAACGGAAAGTCGCGCAGATCAACCCGGCCCTTCTTTGATGCTTCAGAAACCTCCGAGCCAATCTTCTCGCTTTCTGCAAGCACCTCATCCGACCAGAGATATGGCAACTCATGCGAGCGAATGGCCATCTCTATTTCCATCCCTGGCGCCAAATGATCACCCAGCACCTCAACAACACGACCTACAGGTGGCCGCCTTCGGTTTGGCTGCTCTAAAATCTCAGCGACAACAATCTGACCCTCAAGAGCCTCTCCACAATGCCGGTCTGGGATCAAAATATCTTGGTGAATATTTTTGCTGTCGGGAATAACGACCATCATCCCACCTTCACGCTGCAATCGCCCAACAATACGGCGGTTATGGCGTTCAAGAATCTCCACAACTGCACCTTCACGGCGCCCACGTCGATCTATACCTGCAACATTGACCACAACCCGATCACCATGCAATAAAGAGCGCATCTGTTTTGGTGAAAGAAAAAGATCATCACCACCGCCCTCTTCAGGTCGCAAGAAACCGAAACCATCAGAATGCGCCAAAACTCGCCCAGCAATCAAATCTTCCCGATTAACAATACAGAAGCGATTTTTGCGATTCCTGAGTAGCTGCCCATCACGCTCCATTGCCGAAAGACGGCGGCTTAACGCAACACAATCTTCAACACTGCTCAGATCAAGTTTTTCAGAAATCTCTTCCCGTGTTAATGGCGCACCATAATCCTTTAAGAAATCGAGAATTAACTCACGACTTGGAATTGGGTTTTCATATTTACCAGCTTCACGCTTGGCATGCGGATCGGACAGTTTTAAACGTCCCTTTTTACTCTTTGATCTAGCCATTTACAGGATTTTATTCATTGACACTTATCGTGATTTTGATAGAGTACCGGCCTCGTTATTAACGTCATCCGAGACGCATAACAGCAACCGCTTAGCCCAGGTGGTGAAATTGGTAGACACGCTAGCTTCAGGTGCTAGTGGCCTTATGGCCGTGGAGGTTCAAGTCCTCTCCTGGGCACCAAATCATAGTAGCACACCGCAATATCACCAACCTACTTAATATGATTCATTACACAGCAGCTGAAGATTACTTGGTTGTTGCAACCCTTTCTGATTTATACCCCCTAAAACCACACAAGCGTGGTCTAAATACCTCGAAAAGCGCAAATGGAGGAAAATACAGAAGTGAAGGAGCAGCTTTCTATGAGATGGTTTTTGGAAAACTAAAAGATGGGGTGAACGACGGGGTTCGAACCCGCGACAACCGGAATCACAATCCGGGACTCTACCAACTGAGCTACGCTCACCACTGAAAACCTAAATTAACTAAAAGTTAATCTTTACAACGTTGCCTATTTAATTGGAATAAATAGGCAGGTAACTGGCGGGCCTTACAGGATTCGAACCTGTTACCCTCGGCTTAGAAGGCCGATGCTCTATCCAAATGAGCTAAAGGCCCATAAACTATATTTACTTAAGTTAAGAGCCATCTTAACTTATTAGGATCTGTAGATAGCATTCAAGGACTAAACCTTTTAAACAACTATATTGCAAATCCAAAATTTGGTCGGGGAGGAGGGATTCGAACCCCCGACCCACTGCTCCCAAAGCAGTTGCGCTACCAGGCTGCGCTACACCCCGAAAATCTTGTTGGTAATCACAAAAATGTGCATCACCGTTTAAGCTGGGCGATAATACGCGCCTACCTTGTTTTCGTCAACGGTCTACACCGAATTAAAGCCTTTTAATTTTCGAAAATAACATCAGTTTTATTATTTCTTCAGGAGTTACCTTTTTAGACATGACAGCAAAAAACCTAGATGGAAAAGCACTTGCCTCAAAAATTCGGCAATCTCTAAAAGAAAAGGTCAGCCTTCGTACTGCTAAGGGGTTTAATCCACCCGGGCTTGCAGTTATTTTGGTTGGCCAAAATCCCGCTTCTGAAGTTTATGTTCGCAATAAACGAAATGCCTGCAAAGAGGTGGGGTTTCACTCTGTATCACACAACCTTCCTAAAGAGACTTCCGAAAAAGAACTGCTTTCTTTAATAGGTGAGCTCAACGCTGATTCATCTATCAATGGCATTTTAGTTCAACTTCCATTACCGAATCATATTGATGAAAACAAGGTGACCGAAAGCATTATCCCTGAGAAAGATGTCGATGGTTTTCACCCCTATAATGTTGGCCGCTTAACGCTGAAAATGCCTTTATTACGGCCCTGCACGCCCAAAGGCATTATGACACTTCTCGCTGAAACAGGAATTGATCTTGTTGGTAAAGAAGCCGTTATTGTTGGTGCATCGAATATTGTTGGCCGCCCTGCTGCACTAGAGCTACTGATGGCACGCTGCACAGTTACTGTATGTCATAGCAAAACAGTTGATCTTGATGCACATCTTAAGCGCGCTGATATTGTTGTTGCCGCTGTCGGCATACCAGGCTTTGTCCGAGGTGATCAGCTCAAAGATGACGCCATTATTATTGATGTTGGAATTAACCGCTTAGAGAGCGGCAAATTAGTGGGCGATGTTGATTTTGATTCTGCCAGCCAAGGCGCCAGCTGGATTACACCTGTGCCAGGTGGCGTTGGCCCAATGACCATTGCCTCGCTACTTGAGAATACGTTGCAGGCAATGGAGATTGCGGATAAGAAAGGATAATTACTCCTTCCTTCAAGTTAAAAGCTTCTCCCCTTTTAATCAAAGAGGAGAAGTTTTATACAAGCTCAAGCTTAACCTCTACGCCAGCTTGTCCCACCTGTAATATCTTCTAAAATAACGCCCTGCTCTTTTAGCAAGTCACGAATACGATCAGCCTCTGCCCACTCTTTATTGGCTCGCGCTGTAATACGCTCTTCAATTAGTTGATCAATTTCTTTATCGCCAAGAGCTGATTCTGTTGCCACACCATCAGACAACTTTAGAAATGCCTCAGGCTCATTCTCAAGCAGACCAAGCAGGCCGGAAAGCCGTTTTAAAGTGTTGCCAAGACTCGCTGCCAGCTCATCACTCTCACCTTTTTGCCTGTTTATTTCACGCGCAATATCAAATAATACAGCCACCGCAACAGGCGTATTAAAATCATCATTCATCGCCTCATAAAAGCGCTCAACAAAAGGTTTTGCCGCATCACTTTCTCTACCACCTTTCAAATCACGCAATGCGGTATAGAGCCGCCTAAGTGCCGAAGAGGCCTCATCCAGCGATTCATTAGAATAGTTAAGTGGACTGCGATATTGACTAGACAAAATAAAGAAGCGAACCACTTCTGGCCGATAGCGCTCCAGCACCTCACGTACAGTAAAAAAGTTGCCCAGTGATTTGGACATTTTTTCTTCGTTGATCCTTACAAAGCCATTGTGCATCCAAAAATTTACAAATTTATGGCCTGTCGCACCTTCTGATTGGGCAATCTCATTTTCATGATGCGGAAACTGTAAATCCATACCTCCACCATGAATATCAAAATGATCCCCCAAACATTTTGTCGACATCGCAGAGCACTCGATATGCCAACCTGGACGCCCTTTTCCCCAAGGAGAATCCCAACTTGGCTCATCTGCCTTAGACATTTTCCACAAAACAAAGTCGAATGGGTTCTGTTTTGCCTCATCCACATCTACCCGTTCACCTGCCTGAAGCTCTTCAAGGTTCTTTCCTGAAAGCTGCCCATATTTCTCAAACCGGGAAACCGAGTAGAAAATATCCCCATTCGCGCCGACATAACCATAGCCTTTGTCGATCAAGGTGCTAATCATCGAAATAATATCTTCCATCGATTGCGTTGCTTTTGGCTCAATATCTGGCGGCAATACACCCAGTGCCCGTTCATCTTCATGCATTGCAACAATATAGCGTTCAGTTAGTGAGGTAATATCTTCACCATTCTCATTTGCCCGCTTAATGATTTTGTCATCAATATCCGTAACATTTCGAACATAAGTCAGATCATATCCCTGTTCACGCAGATAGCGTGAAACCACGTCAAAAACCACCATCACCCGTGCATGGCCGATATGACAAAAATCATAAACCGTCATTCCGCAGACATACATCGTCACCTTACCCTCTTTAATCGGTTTGAAAATCTCTTTTTGACGGGTCAGATTATTATGGATTTTTAACATTTTTCTCTTTGATTTAAGTGTCTCTATAACGCGGAAAAAACCGCTACAAATATCAGCTAGGCATAGTAACGGAAACAAAACGCTGTGAAAAAGTTTTTTAGCGTTTTAGAATGTCTCGTTCTTTACTAAAACCATAAGAGAATCACCATGCGCAACCTAATTACCCGTTTTTGCCTGCTCACTGTTGCTCTCCTTATATCTGTTTCATCTACCGCGGAAAATAAACACATGACAAACACTTCAGACGCAACCGTTAAGGTCGAATTACAAACCACTTTGGGCAACGTCGTAATTGAGCTTGATACGGTCAATGCACCTATTTCAAGTGAGAATTTTATTCAATATGTAAAAGATGGCTTTTACAACGGAACTATTTTCCACCGTGTCATCCCGGGCTTTATGGCTCAAGGTGGTGGTTTTACTGAAGATTTCGTACAGAAAAGCACTCGCGAAAATATCCAAAATGAAGCTAACAATGGCCTCAAAAATGAGCGCGGAACAATTGCAATGGCCAGAACACCAGCCCCTCATTCAGCCAGCTCTCAGTTTTTTATCAACTATAGTGACAACGGATTTCTTAACTTCTCTAGCGAGACCTCACAAGGTTGGGGTTACGCAGTTTTTGGTAAAGTTGTTGAAGGGATGGATATCGTTGATAAAATGGCCGAAGTTCCAACTGGTTCAGGCGGCCCAATGCCGACCGATGTTCCCCAGACAGCCATCGTTATTGAAAATGCGGTTATCGTAGATTAATCATATTTAAATTAAGCCAGAGGGAATATCTCTCTGGCTTAATTTCTAGCCCCTACCCTTAAAGAGACTACTCGTTGAATAGCGAAAGCATTTTTATTTCTGATCTTCACTTAAGTAACGAAAGACCAGAAGTCACACAGCGGTTTCTCAAGTTTCTGAGCAAACGTGCGATTAAAGCCGAGAAGCTCTATATTTTAGGCGACCTGTTCGATAATTGGATTGGCGACGACAACCCTGCCCCGCCCAACCCAACTATTATTTCCGCATTGAGAGAGCTCAGCGATCACGGAACAAAAATTTACTTCCAAGGTGGCAATAGGGATTTTCTAATTGGTGAGTTATTTTGCAAGGAAACAGGCGTCTCTTTACTCGATGACTACACTGTTATTGATCTCTATGGCACACCCACTCTGTTGATGCATGGGGACCTTCTATGCAGCGACGATACAGCCTATCTTTCCTACCGAGAAAAGACACATAATCCAGAGTGGATTCAGAAAGCGCTCAAATTTCCACTATTTTTGAGGCGAGCGCTTGTTCGATGGATAAAGATCAGGAGCCATTTTCAGAAAAAAAATAAAAACAGCGAAATCATGGATGTTAATGCTGAAACTGTTGCTACAGCCATGAGCAATCACTCGGTTCTAAATCTGATACATGGCCATACTCATCGCCATGCGGTCCACGACTTTACTTTAGGCAACAAGCCCGCACAGCGTATTGTTCTAGAAGAGTGGGATCACGGTGGCAGCCTGTTGTGCTGGAGTGCTAAAAGCCACTCTTTTGAATCCGTTTAGGTTGTTTTAGTGCTCTTTAAATGCACCACTAAAGCCGCGCGATACCGGTTTCAATAGATAAGCCATAATCGTTTTTGAGCCGGTAATAATATCTGCAGACACCGTCATCCCTGGAATCACCTTCATTTTATCTGGATCTAATCCCACATAAGACTTATTAAGTTCGATTGTCGCCTTGTAATAAGGGTTCATCTTTTCATCAAGATAGGTCGAAGGTGAAACCTGCTTCACAACGCCTTTTATGACACCAAAACGACTCGAATCATAACTATCCACCTTCACTTCAGCCCCTAACCCTGCATGAATATAGCCAATTTCAGCGGGGGAAACTCTTGCATCAACAATCAAGTCATCATCAATCGGCACAACCTGTAAAATTGTATCACCCGGTTTAACAACCTCATTGATACTTGTAATCGCAAGCCCTTGGATAATACCTGAAACAGGAGCATAAACATTTAGCCGGTTTAATTTATCTTCCGCACCAATCAAAGAGCCATCCAACTCTGATAACTGTCCCGCCACACTCGCTGCTTCAAGTTTTAGATCTTTTTTCTGGCTTGAAACTGTTTCAAGGCGCCTCTCTTTTGCCTCTTTCAACGCCATTCTGGCGACAGTGACACCATCTTGAATCGATTTTAATTGGCTCTCGGCTGATGCAAGGCTACTTTTTGTCGACAACAAATCTGTTTCAGAAACAATATGTTTAGTCGCCAACTTTTCTCTCATGGTCACCTGCTCTTTCAGTAAACCGACCTCTTTTTTCTGCGTTTTAATTTGATTTTTTTGGCGCGATAATTCACTGTTTTTCTGATTAACTTGCGCCTTGATAACCGACAGTTCATGTTTAAAATTAGCAGCCTGTGCTTGATAACTTTCAAGCTGTTTTTTTGCCAATTCTGGATACTCTTTACCCAGTTCGCCAAAATCAGGCTCTTTATCTGCCTCCAACGCATGCAACCGAGTCAGCGATAAAATCAGAGTCGCTCTTCTTGATGTCAACTGCCCATATTCTGAGCGCGTTGCGGGTGGCGCAAAACCGACTAGCAAATCACCTTTCTTAACCGAATCACCATTATGGACAGCCACCTCGCTGACAATTCCACCCTCAAGATGCTGAATATTATGGATATAACCGGCAGGAACAACCTCTCCCCTTGAAACGCTCATTTCATTCACTTCCGTCACAGCCATCCATACAATGACGGCAAAGAGAAGGAAAAAACTAAAGAAGATTGCATTCCTGATCGTACTGGATGACCCCTCCTCTTCTAGCTCTATCGCTTGCGCCAAAAAACGAGCACGCGCTCTGGGCAGGCCTTTTTGCTGGTTGTCTAACTGTCCATCAAGTTTCTTATTCACTTTTTCATACCCATCATCATTGATACTGCCTCATCAGGTGCCCCCACAAACTGCACTGTCCCTTTATCCAATAACACTGCTTTATCAGCCAATCTGATATGGCTCGGTCGATGGCTAACGATAATGACAGTGTGATTTCCTCTTAACTGCTCAATCTGTTTCATGAGTCGGCGGTCACTTTCATCATCGAGTGAAGTACCAGGCTCATCAAGCAAAATAATTTTTGCCGGACTAACGAGTGCCCTTGCAATTGATATTGCGCGTAGAAACCCTGGTGGGTACTTATTAATTGAACTATCGCCAATGCGTGTATTAAAGCCATCGGGGAGCTTTTGAATATCCTCTAAAGCCCCAGCACTTGCCGCTGCCTCCTCAAGCTCTTTATCGCTTGCCAAACCATTATTAAGCCGCATATTTTGCGCAATTGTTCCATGAAACATCTGCACTTCTTGCGGAACATAGGCAATCGAACGTCTTAGCTCCATAACATTGAGTTGCCGAATATCTTGCTCATCCATTAACAGGGAACCTGCCTGCGGTTTGTACATACCCGCAATCAGTTTAAGAAGCGTCGATTTCCCTGATCCGGTATAGCCAACAATTGCAACAATCTCACCCTGTTTGGCCTCGAAAGAGGCACCTAGTAAAACAGGATCCTGATCAGGGCCATAGCGAAAACTTACTCGGTCCATTTTGATCGAGCCAAAGATTCCTTTTGTCATCAAACCTGAGTAGGCATCTTTTTTCTCTATCTTCAATCGCATTAACTGGTCAATCTGTTTTATAGCCAGCCATGTTTGCTGCAGTTTTGAGACAGATAGAAAGGCGCCCTGTATCGGTGACAGTGCTCTCCAAACCAATGCCATTGTCGCAATAAGCGAACCGATGGACATTGTCCCTTCCATCACAGCAAATGCTCCAAAACCAAGCACAGAAACACCGGTCAACGTCATAATTGACTGAGAAAGGTTTGTCATAAAAGCATTGGTAATAAAACTCTTATGATTCGAACTAATTGCTTCAGCAGACAGCTCTCTAAAACGCCCTTGCCAAAGGGTCTCGCCACCAATCGCTTTGATCTCTCGTCGCCCATCAAAAGTCTGTATTAACATTCCCTGACGACTTGTTCTCGCCTTTCCAGAACGCAATACCTTTTTGTTTAAGTTTGGCAACCAGACAAAAGCAAAGATGGCGTAGGCAGTCGCCATAATTAAGGGAATGAGCGCTATCGATCCTGCTAAAAAAGCAATTGCTAGCAAGAATATAAAAACAAAGGGAAGCTCCATCACAATCGAAGCATTCGGCCCGGTAAAAAAATTACGAACCGATTCAAACTGTTTTAGTCTAGAAAGTTGAGCTGTGACGGTTGACCGTTCAGAAAACATCGGTGGCAAATAGAGCAGTTGTTTAAAAGTCTCAACCCCAATGAGGTAATCCATACGACCTGCAACTGCCCCCATAATCTTGGCTCTAAAATATCTCAACACAAGATCGGCTAAAATCAAAATCCCGACACCTGACAAGAGTAACGGCAGGCTCTCTAGAGATTTTGCGCCAATCACTTTGTCATATATCAACATAATAAATAATGGGACCAGTAGCGCCACCATATTTATCACAAATGTCATTGCAAAAAGGTGCAACAGCAACTTTCTGAACCGGGCTACCATGTTGGCAAACCATCCCGATTGATTATTATCTACCTTAGAGCCGCCTCCCACCGATGAATTGTCAGTAAAAAAGTAGGCACGCCCTTTGCGAGAAAGATCATGAATGTTGGCTGATTTAACCTCCAATCCCTGATCACAATCGAAATAATCAACTTCATCACCTTGGCGTTCAAGTAAAACAATCACATCATCTGTTTCCGCTATAAACAGACAAGGGTAGAGTTCCGCTTTAATACCGCTAATACTGCTCTTCTCCGATTCACTGTCATAGCCAAGATTGACTAGAATATTGCGCAAATCCACCAGATCAATACCTTCTGCGCAGTGCGGCAACGCCTCAATTAACTCTCGCGAAATATTTTTCCAACCTAAAGCCCTGAGTAGAGGAAAAATAGCCGCTGCATAAGGTGATTCTGAAGAAAAATCATCTAGTTTATTTTCTCGCAAAGCGTCAGAGAATCGCTCTGAGAAAAATCCTCTCCACCTCTTTTTGGGCTGAATTTCTTCTTCTAACACTGTGCTATTCATGGCTTAGCGCCCTGAAGACTAGGCTTAACCGAGGCGACTGCAGGAGCGGATTGATAAGAGGGTAATCTCATTGGTTTTAGTGAACCATTCTCCATGTAATACTGTTGATCACAAATGCGCATGAAAGAGGGTCGATGAGAAATAATCACCATCGTTCTTCTTCCTTTTAGTTTTTTCAAAATCTCCGCTAATTTTTGATCATTTTTTAAATCAAAATTTGCATTGGCATCATCAAGGAGAATGATCTGTGGGTAGCCGACTAATGAGCGAATCATAATGATCTTCTGCTTAACACCTTCTGGTAAAGAGTCTTTAGAAGCGCCGCCGATAACCGTATCTATTCCATCCGGCAACTTAGATATAATTTCATTCAGACCAAGCACCTTTGAAATTTCAATTGCCTGTTCAACTGCTTCACCTTCTCGATAAAGTGTCATGTTCTCAAGAAGCGTTCCTTCAAAAAGAACACCGTGCTGAGGAATTATTCCGATCTGAGAGCGCAAATACTCAGCGTTAAAGCTTGTAAGATCATGCCCATCCACCTGAATCGAGCCGCTATCTGGCTGGATAAAACCAGACAGAAGCGAAATGAGCGTACTTTTACCTGCACCATTTCGACCTGTAATCGCAATTGACCCACCCGGTTTAACCGACAAAGATAGATCGTTGATCAGATTCTCTTGCTGCCCTGCGTATTTGAAGCAGATATTGCGAACATCTATACCGCCTTCAAGCTTCTCTTCATTGCAAATTTCACCTGACTCTTCACGATGCAGAGAGAAAAGTTCGTTTACCTTCTCGAGCGCTAGACGTACTGACTGAAACTGTGTCCAGACCCCCATTGCCCGCAGACCCGGCTGAAGCACTCTACTCGTCAACATCGTCCCTGCCGCTAGCGCACCAAGTGTTAGATCACCACTCACAACATAGAGACTGCCAATACCAACAAAACTGACAACAGCCAATTGAGAAAATGTCGCACCGACACCTTGCACGATGCTATTCAGTTGGCTTAACTCAAAAATACTTTCCGCAGACTGCAACTGCAATTTTTCATAGCGGCGCTGCATAAATGGCTCCATCGCCATTGATTTTACCGTGTGGAGCCCTTGTAGAATCTCAATCACAAAGTTCCGTTTACGGTCTTCCATTTCCGACTGCCTGACCAAAGTATGGTGAAGTTTCTTCCCCGTTAAAACAGAAACGAGGCAAAAGATAGCCAAAAGAACAAGAGGAATAGCAACTAAAGGGCCAGCAATGACGATAATTAAAGCGACATAGATAAAAACAAAAGGGAGATCGATTAAAAGTAAAATTGACTGCCCAGAATAGAATAACTGAATCTCCTCAAGCGATTGAATTTTATCAATATAATAACCAGAAGGCTTGCTATCAAAATCCAACGTATCTGAATATAAAATAATATCCATCGCATCCATGCTTGCAGCATGATCAAACTGAGCACTGTCCCAGCTTAAAACTGCTGACCGCAAAGTTTTTAGGAGGCAATCAAGCGCAATAACAGCAACCATTCCGACCATTAAAGCCAAAAATGTATCCGTTGATTGAGAGGGAATTACGCGGTCATAAAACTGCAAAATAACAATGGGTAAAGCTAATGCGAGCAGGTTAATCGCTAAAGAAGAGGCTAAAACCTCAGGTTTGCGCCACCCTGTTGGCAAAGTAAACGTTCGCATTTAATTATGCTTCCTTGAATAAAACTAACTGATAAAAACATCGATAAATAAGAGGTTAGTCACAAATCCTAAAAAAACAATAACCCAGCTAGAAATAGGTAATTACCCACTGATCTGTGAACAGCATCACAAGTAACAGCTATTCCCTCAAAAACATCTTAATGATGGTCAATACTTGCCGCTATCTATATAGAGACTAATTGCGCATAAAAATTAAGGACTAGGGCATGTCAGAAGAAAATAAAACCGCAAATACACGTAATGAGGCTACAGAGCGCCTGTTCAACTTAGATAGCAGTGAACAAGCTAAAACTGAGAAACCTATTGAGTCAGGCATTGAGAAGGTCAGTTATGACGAAGAGTTTTCTTTACAAAATATTTTTCTAGAAAAGGAAAATAACCCTAATGGCAGCCAAAAACAGGCAGAAGCAACCAGTCCAGATACCACCGACCAAAATACAGCTTCATTCGCCCACTTGAGAACTGAGGAGGAGCCATATTCTAAAAATACCGATCACACCGCTTCACCAATTTTAGATTTAGGCACAAGCCAATCTTCGTCTGAAGCTACTGACAATGATACTCTGCAACTTAGGAATGCTTTCGTACGACAAGAAGAAAACACAAGCGAATCTCCTTTTCAGGCTGAAAATAAAGTGGCAAAGGAGGAAAAAGAAATTGCGCAACAACAAGGTGATAATCAAACAGCACAATTTTTCAACGCTCAAGAAAATACCGCTAATACTCTTAATTTCAATCAAAACATTAACAGAGCCCCTGTCGCGGGCAATGTCGATTTAACCACAACCAATGAAGATACCGCGGTCACTTTTTCAAGTGTGGATCTTTTAGCGAACAGCTCCGACATCGATGACGATTCGCTGTCGGTAACCTCAGTTTCGGTCGATGCCGAGTACGGCTCGATTTCAGGTAATGCCTCCGATGGCTGGACTTTTAATCCTGCTGAGAACTATAACGGTAACGATGTGCCAGTTTCGTTCACCGTCTCCGATGGCACAACTACCGATTCAGCGACTGCATCGATCGATGTTGCAGCTGTCAATGATGGGCCTGTGGCCGGGAATATCGATCTTTCAACCGAGGAAGATACAGCGATCACATTCACTTCTGAGCAGCTGCTAGCCAACAGTTCAGATGTCGATGGCGATAGTCTTTCAGTTTCAGCCGTGTCGGTCGAATCTGAATTCGGCACGATCAACGAAAATAACGATGGCAGCTGGACCTTTACCCCTACTGAGAACTACAACGGCAACGATGTCCCGGTTTCTTTCACCGTCTCCGATGGAACGACAGCCGATTCCGCAACCGCGTCGATCGATGTCACCGCTGTCAATGATGGACCAGTTGCTATGGATGATGCTGGCGCTACAATTACTGGCGCAACCGATCTCTCTAATTTTGATCTAGGGGATATGATCAATGGCGCGGCTTCTGGCGTGACCGTTACCGGTATTTATGCAAGCGGGAGCAACGACAACCTATTGGATGGAATCGATGATGCCTTAACCACCACTAACGCGCATTCACTAGGTAATTATTGGCCTGATTCTGAAAACCAAACTGGTTATAACTATATGGGTGGGCATGATTGGTTCTCAGATCGTGGCATTGACCAATCTGGTAATTCTTTAGATGGTGGCATTATCACTTTCAGTGATGGAACAGCTGGAATTATCGACTTTATTTCCAATGGTGCAGGCACCACTGAACCTGCTTACATTTACTATAAACCTTATGAAAATTTAGCAGATGCTACCAGCGATATTTCAACTAATGAAGATGCTTCTCTTACGGTTAACGCAAACCAGTTATTAACCAACGATAGCGATGCGGATGGCGACATCCTGTCGATCTCGGCCGTTGCGGCAACAGATGATACGCATGGTGTTGTTGGTTTGGATGACGATGGGAATATTGTGTTCACCCCAGAGGAAAACTATCACGGTGAAGCTTCGTTTCAATATACCGTCAGCGATGGAAACGGTGGGTTCGATACCGCTATGGTCACTGTTAATGTTGAGAGTGTTAATGATGCTCCAACCATTACTGTCACCGATACAACGGTTGTCGAAGATACTGCCCAAGTCATCGCCACAGCAAGCGATTTAGAGGGAACAATAGACAGTAGCGCTTTGTCTGCTGAACATGGCACCGTTACCATCGATGCCAATGGGAATATTATTTACACCCCGAATGTAGACTATAACGGAACCGACACCGTTAGCCTGTCAGTAACGGATAATGAGGGCGCTACAACCACTCAAACAATCAATCTAACCATTGATCCTACTCAGGATAATCCAGTGGCTGTGGATGATGCAGGCAATTATTTAGCACAGTTAACCGATATCAATACGTCAAATATAACGATTGAAGATTCTGCCAGCATTAACCTCAATGGCTCAGAGAACTTCAGTTTTTCAATATCCGTCACACCCGAAGGAGAACAAGGTAATTACGACATTATTTTTAATAAAGAAAATACTGTCGAACTTGCGTTTAATGGCAACGGAGAGCTCCAATTTGCGATGCGAACAGAGGATCAATCCTGGACCTGGCACCAAACAGATGTCAGTTACGATGTGAATTCAGTTAATGATATTCAATTTAGTTACGATGGAGATAACGTCACTATAAGCAACACCAATAGCGATGGAGAGACTAGCACTTACACCAAAAGCTATACCGGTGAGATTATAGATAGCGGGAACGATTTGATGATTGGTAATCGCCCTTATGGCGGTGGCCGGTATTCTATGAATGGTAACGTGGATGATATTTCCATGAGCGTAGATGGCACACCAGTCGTCAACCTAGACTTTGATGGTGCTAACCATTTGGCAGACAAATCTGGACATGGTAACGATGCCACTTTAAGCCAAGGAGCAGGCTTAACTGAAGGCGATAGCGGGCTTGATGCAACGGAAGACACCTCACTCACCATTAATGCAAGCGATCTCCTGGCCAACGATACCGACGCAGATGGCGACACCCTTTCAATCTCAGCCGTTACAGCAACAGATGATACGCATGGTGTTGTTAGTTTGGACGACGGTGGCAATATTGTGTTCACCCCAGAGGAAAATTATCACGGCGAGGCTTCGTTTCGATATACCGTCAGCGATGGAAACGGTGGGTTCGATACCGCTATGGTCACTGTTAATGTCGAGAGTGTTAATGATGCTCCAGTTATTGGAAAAATCGATCTAGGCACGATAAAAGAAGATTCCGACATCAAATTTTCTGCCAAAGAACTACTTGCCAACAGTTCTGATGCTGATGGCGACGCCCTCCATGTCGTGGGTGTTTCTGTCGATGAAAAATTCGGTGCTATAGAGTTCAGTACCGACAAAGAAGGAAATATCGAAACTGTAAAATTTACCCCGGCAGCAGATTACAGCGGAGATGATGTGCCAATTCAGTTCAGCGTTTCCGATGGCTCGGCCATCAGCGCGGCTACTGCCCTTATCGATGTTGAATCGATCAATGAAATTATTGGTACGTCAGGTAACGATACACTGAGAGGTACCGCCCAAAATGATTATATCTTCGGTGGCGCTGGCAACGATACCATCGATGCCAGGGGTGGCACCGATAGCGTCAACGGCGGAACCGGTGACGATTATATCTACGCCGATGGCAGCGATACGATCGATGGTGGCGATGGTTTCGATACAGTGAATTTCCGCAATTCATCCGAGGGTGTGAGTGCGGATAATTTGCAGAATGTCGAACGCGTCTACGGCTCGGATCATGATGACAGCCTCACCGGCAGCGATGCCGCTGATCAGCTCTATGGATATGCCGGTGACGATACAATCTCCGGTGGGGATGGCAACGACCGTATTGGCGGCGGTGCCGGTAATGATACCTTGAGCGGTGGTTTGGGTAATGACATTGCCAGCGGTAATGATGGCGATGACACTTACCTTTTTAGCTCTAATGGCGGCCAAGACACTTTCCACGGTGGTTCTGATTGGACCGATACTATTCAACTAGAAGCTGACCCTGATGCAGGTGATAACCCTTGGACAATCACCGTTGATGGTGAGCAAGTTGAGTATGACCTTGCTGCAGGCGCGCTTGAGCTGCAGCCCGACACATCAGGTGTTGTTGAAATGGCAGATGGCAGCGAGCTAACTTTTGATGGTGTTGAAACGATTCAGTGGTAGTCACCACCCTCTTTGGTGGTGACTATTTAATCTATCAGTAGTTATCCACCAAAAGGATTTCTAAGAACGATTGTCTCGTTTCTTTCGGGGCCTGTTGAAACAACATCAACCGGTACGCCAATAAGCGCTTCTATTCGGCTAATATATTTTTTGGCGTTTTCTGGTAGCGCATCTAAAGAGGTAGCACCAACTGTTGATTCACTCCATCCCGGCAGCGTTTCATATACCGGTTCGCATTGTGCATATTTCTCAGCACCAATAGGGGGTGTTGTTAGAACCTCATCATTCAGTTTGTAGCCAGTACAAATAGAGACCGTTTCTAGTCCATCCATCACATCGAGCTTGGTCAAACAAATTCCCGTCAAGCTGTTCATTTGCGCTGACTTTTTCAAACTAACCGCATCCAACCAACCACAGCGGCGTTTTCTACCTGTTGTTGCACCAAATTCATGACCAACTTTGCCTAGCCTTTCACCAATTTCATCATTCAATTCTGTTGGAAAAGGGCCACTTCCCACACGAGTTGTGTAGGCTTTTGTAATGCCCAGAATGTAACCTAAATCGTGTGGTCCAACACCGCTACCGCTCGCTGCTCCACCGGCTGTAGTGGTTGATGAAGTAACAAATGGGTAGGTCCCATGATCAATATCTAGCAGTGCTCCCTGAGCGCCTTCAAAAAGAATCGGTTTTCCAGCGCCCTGAAACTCATGTAGACGTGCTGAAACATCTTCAAGCATCGGAATAATCTGTTCGCCATAGGCAAGCGTTTCATCCAGAAGCTGCTGAAAATCAAAACCTTCCTCTTTGAAGTATTCTTTTAGCGTGAAATTATGAACATTAAGTAGTTTCCTTAATTTATCTGCTAATTTATTTGAATCAAGAAAATCTCCTGCCCGCAAACCTCTACGCGCAACCTTGTCTTCATAAGCAGGGCCAATTCCGCGACCTGTTGTACCAATTGCATCGTTACCCCTAGCTCTTTCACGTGCTTGATCAAGGGCAATATGGACAGGAAGAATTAGGGCGCAGGCTTCACTTATCTTTAGGCGGCTTCTAACATCAACACCGGCTTTCTCAAGTTTTTCAATCTCTACCATTAATGCTTCAGGAGACAAGACGACTCCATTGCCGATAAAGCACTCAACGCCTTCTCTCATGATGCCAGAAGGGATGAGGTGTAAAACCGTTTTATCATCACCAATAATCAGTGTGTGGCCGGCGTTGTGTCCACCTTGAAAGCGGACAACGGCTGATGCGCGATCTGTTAGTAGATCGACTAGCTTGCCTTTTCCTTCATCACCCCATTGGGTTCCAATTACAACAACATTATTGGCCATTATGCTTACTTCCCTTCTTTAAATTTATTTGTTGGTGGTGACTACACACCAACCATTATCAGTTTTTTCCAAAGTCTCTTCGCAACCCATTTCAGCTGCATCATCCTCTTGTTCAGCCAGATTACGAATTACAATTCGCCCTTGCTGGCGAAGCTTTCTGATTTCACTTTCTAGTTGTTTGTCATCTATAAAGCCTGGCGCAAAAATCTTTCTGCCACTATTTGCCAATTCTAAAACTGCCAGCCGTGAAATGGTTTTTAGATCAGCACTAAACCCTGTAGCAGCTCTGCCTTTGCAAGATTCTTGATTAAGAATATCGTATCGTCCACCTCGTGCAATCTCTCGTCCATAGCCTGGTACAAATGCGGCGAAAACAAGCCCAGCATGGTAGTGATAGCCCTGAAGTTCCGCTAAATCTATATTAAGCGGGCAGTCTGGTACTTGTAATTTAATCCACTCAACCATCTGCTCAAGTTCATCTAACGCCTTGAAAACTGATCTATCCGCCTTAGCTAACTTTTGTCTCGCAGTGCCAATTATTTCACTACCACCATTTAATTCCGGCAGCACAGACAACATTTCAACCAACTCATCTGGCAATGAATACTGGCTTAGTAATTCAGTCAATTCTGGAGTGGCTTTTCGTTGTAGCACATCAAAAAGTTCCGCTTCCTGCTCCTGGTTCAATTTAGCCTGTTTTGCTAAACCGCGGAAAACCTCTACGTGACCAATATCAACATGAACTTTCCTAAGACCCGCTGCTTCCAACATTTCAAGCATTAAACTTAAAATCTCAAGGTCGCTTTCAATTCCTGAGTGGCCATAAAGCTCTGCACCAATCTGCATTGGAGAGCGTGATTTCTCAAGGTGGTCACCTCGCGTATGCAAAACCGTTCCGAGATAACAAAGGCGTGTTGGCACTTCACGCTTAAGATTGTGCGCATCAATACGAGCAACTTGCGGTGTCATATCCGCCCGAACCCCCATAAGCCTGCCACTAATCTGGTCTGTTAATTTAAAGGTCTGTAGATCAATGTCTCGGCCGGTGCCGACCAATAATGATTCCAGAAACTCAATAAGAGGTGGAATCACCAACTCGTAGCCCCAACTCGCAAAAAGGTCTAGTAATCGGCGGCGTTGCAACTCGAGTTGCTGCGCCTCTTCTGGCAGTATTTCTTCAATCCCGTCAGGGAGTAACCAATGATCTTGAGCCATATTTATTCGTCACAAAGCTGGGAGTAACCCATTTAAAAAAACCAAATTTACTGAAACTGTTTTAAAAATTCAAAACAACTCTCTTAGATTGAATCCTATCTCACAAGATATAACAACAACGCTCCACCGACCATACTGCAAAGCCCAACAATACGCACCGCACTATCTTCCATCCCTAGAATACGAGCCATCGCCTCCTTCCATTGATCAGGGCTCAAAAAAGGCATTATCCCTTCAAGAACAAGTACCAATGCAAAAGCAGCCAGTAGATCATCCCACATCGTTAAAGATCCTACCCACTAAAAACACCAAATGCTAAGAGCCCAAACACTACTCAGCCCCATGACTGGGGCTGAGTTACCTAACCTGTAATCAGTTGCAATATGATTACATTAGTTATTATTTCCCTTTTTCACTTTTAAAGTAGCTAAAGAAGTCAGAATCCGGCTCTAAAACCAGCAATCCTCCCGCTTTAGAGAAGGTATTTTTGTAAGCTTCCAAACTGCGATAAAAAGCAAAAAATTCAGTGTTGGCATTATACGCTTTTGCATAGGTTGCTGTCGCGGTCGCATCACCTTCACCTTTTGTTGCCTCGGCATCTCGAAAAGCGTTAGCCATAATCACTTCGCGCTGCCTGTCTGCATCGGCCCGAATTCGCTCTGCAGCTTCAGCACCTCTTGAACGGAAATCTCTCGCTACACGAGCCCGCTCAGCTTCCATCCTGCTATAGACTGAATGGCGAACTTCATCAGGCAAATCAATTCTTTTAATGCGAATATCGTTGATTTCAATTCCTAACTCGCTGGCAACTGGATTAATTTTTTTGAGCAAAATCTCGCGAATCTGTTCTCTATCTGTAGAGACTAGATCTTTGATTGTTCGTTTACTAAATTCGCCACGAAAAGCATCTTTAATAATCTGGTCCAATCGCAAATTTGCTTGCCTCTGGTCACCTGCTACTGATGTATAAAATGTCGATACATCAGAGATACGCCACTTCACGAATGAGTCAACAATCACATTCTTTTTTTCTGAAGTTAGAAAACGCTCAGGTTTTGAATCCAGAGTTAAAATCCTTGAATCAAATTTTTTGACGTTATTGATCAAAGGCGTTTTAAAGTGAAGTCCTGGCTTAAAATCAGCATTAACAATTTCACCTAAACGGAACAAAATCGCCTTTTCCGTCTCTTGTACGGTAAAAATAGCTGAAGAGCCAACAGTCAGCAAAGCAAACAAAAGAATCGCTGGGATCATAATTTTATTATTTGACATTTTAGCGCCCTCTTCCTTCGCGACTACCGCTTCTAAGCGGCTGTTGTTTAGCCGACTCATTACTCGGAGTTATATAAACAGGTCGTGCTCCTGGAGTGACCTGCCGTGCTGAACTATTTGACAGTTTATCGAGCGGCAAATACATCAAATTATTACCATTCTTAACATCGACAAGAACCTTTTCTGAGTTTGATAGAACACCTTCCATCGCATCGATATAGAGCCGTTTGCGTGTCACTTCTGGCGCTTTTTCATACTCAGTCAAAAGCTGGCTGAAACGGCTTGCATTACCTTCTGCCTCTGCAACCGTTTTAGCCTTATAACCTTCTGCTTGCTGGGTTAATCGAGCCGCTGCACCACGAGCCTTTGGAATCACCTCGTTTGAGTAAGCTTCCGCCTCATTCTTTAGCCTTTGCTCATCTTCACGCGCTTTAATCGCATCTTCAAACGCGCCCTGGACCTGCTCAGGTGGTTGAGCATCCTGCAAGTTCACGCTTGTTACTCTGACACCAGATTGGTAGGAATCCATAATCCCCTGAATATCTGACTCAATTTCAGCCACAATTTCGCTACGCCCTTCTGTCAACAGGTAATCCATCGCATGCTTACCAACCACAGCTCTCTGTGCACTTTCTGTCGCCTGTTTAAGCGTATCAGACGGATCTTTTAGACTAAAAAGGAAGTTTTTCGCATCTTTTACTGTGAACTGAACAGCCAAGCGTACATCGACAATATTTTCATCTTTAGTCAACATTAATGCTTCTCTAGGGACAGAACCACTCGTTCCTTGGCCGCCACCACTACGGTAGCCAACTTCGATAAAACGTTGTTGCTCGACATTAACGATCAACAGCTCGTCAATCGGTGCTGGAAAGCGCCAGTGTGGCCCAGGCTGCGTTGTTTCAGCGTACTCACCGAAACGAAGAACCACACCTCGGTTACCTTCATCAATAATATAGATACCAGACAGCCCCCAAACGAGCAGACCAATTCCAGCTAATAGGCCGATCCCAAAAGAGCCTGGGCTTTTATTGATAATGCCATTACCGCCTCCATCTTCACCACCGCCACCACTCTTTCCGCCAAAAATATTACCTATTTTTTCCTGAAAAGACTTAAGCGCCTCATCAAGGTCAGGCGGGCTTTTCTGTTTATCGCGGCCACTCCACGGATCTTTGTCTTTTTCACCAGGTTCATTCCAGGACATTATTAAAGCTCCACTCTCTATAATTTTTGTTGTCTAAAAATCTTCAAACTAACCATTTAGTTGAAGTAATTAGTAATAAATAGTTCTAAAACAGTAATCTACCAAAAATTCAAAGTTACTTCCTAAAAGCCACGCCTAAATAGGAGTTGACTCAATCCTTGAACGTTAAAGTAGAACAATGGCGGTTATTATGAGTGCATCTCACCTTTCATGACAACCACCTACATCATAAGGTAATACTAATACTACTTTTTAATACAAATTTCGTCCAGCAACCAGCGATTTCTCTGATTAAATTCAACGACCATATCCCATCCACCACTGTCGTTAATCTCTTCGCTTAAAACCTTAGCATGCTCAAAAAACTGCGCATGCAACTTTGCTTGTGAAACATCCAGCTGGACAGCTATCTCCTCGGTTCGCTTGCCAAAATAGCTCTCCAAGGTCTCTTCTATAAGCGTTAAGCCTTCCCCAGACAAAGCAGACAGCCAAACCCTACGAACTTTATCTTCACTATCTCTATCAATTTTTGCTGGGACATCTTCAAGAAGGTCAATCTTGTTATAAACTTCTATTTGAGGAATTTCATCTGCACCAATTTCCACTAAAACTTCGTTTACTTGATCCATCATTTCCAATCTTTCATCGCTACTCGAATCGATAACGTGCAGCAAAAGATCTGCATCGCAGGCCTCTTGCAAAGTGGATCGAAAAGCTGCCACTAATGAATGAGGTAGATGGCGAATAAAACCAACTGTATCGGCAAGTACGACAACCTCTCCATTTTTAAGTTCAAAGCGCCTTAAAGTTGGGTCAAGTGTTGCAAACAATTGGTTGGCTGCATAGACATCCGAACCCGTTAGTGCGTTAAATAGTGTCGACTTACCGGCGTTGGTATAGCCAACCAGTGAAACAGAAAATGTTTCGGATCTTTTTCGAGAACTCCGCCCCTGCTCACGCTGCTTCTCAACCTTTGCTAGGCGCTGCTTGATTAGACGAATCCGATTACCGAGCAATCTGCGATCGGTTTCAAGCTGTGTTTCACCCGGCCCACGCATGCCAATCCCACCTTTTTGTCGCTCAAGGTGGGTCCATCCTCTGATTAGTCGCGTTGATAAATGCCTAAGCTGTGCCAGCTCTACCTGTAATTTGCCGACATGCGTCTGCGCTCTTTGCGCAAAAATATCGAGAATTAACCCCGTTCTATCAACCACTCGAACACAGAGCTCTTTTTCGATATTGCGCTCTTGGCTCGGAGATAACGTGTGATTAAAAAGCACCAACCCAGCCTCTTCAGCCTCGACAACTTGCCTGATTTCATCGAGTTTTCCCTTTCCCACAAAAAAACGGGCATCCGGCGCACGCCTAGAACCCGTTATCACTGCACAAGATTCCGCGCCAGCCGTCGATGCCAACTCTTTTAACTCTGAAATGTCTTCCTGATCTTTTTCTGCGGGTAAATCGATATGTACGAGGACTGCTCGCTCATTCGAGCTGGGTCTATCAAACAATAATAGCTCCTAAGAAGGACATTTTTTCCACTTGGCTATAGCGGGAAATCTCAATGGAGTTTATACCCGCCGGGTGAAAGCAACAATTAACTAATCTGGATCCTGCGATTTGAAAATTATTCACCAACCTCATCGTCATCATCCCCATGAGGAATTCTCACCGCACGACTTGGTACAATTGTCGAAATAGCGTGCTTGTACACCATTTGGTTAACCGCGTTCTTTAGGACAACGACATATTGATCAAATGAGTCGACCTGTCCCTGTAACTTGATACCATTAACTAAGAAAATTGAGACGGGTATACGCTCTTTCCTAAGTGTATTTAAGAATGGATCCTGTAAATTCTGGCCTTTTGACATCCTGAGTCTCCTTATAGTTTCGGCTAAATCAGCCTATAGAAGTCTCATTATACTACAGCCTACCGAGCAACCCGCAATGCCTGTTCAAACTATAACTGGTTTTTTAGGTCAGACGACACATGGTTGAATAGCTGCTTATCCCCGCTCTGGTAATGGTTGGCCATTGTCTGCTTTCTGAGCCAGGTAAATTGTCTTTTCGCCAACTGACGTGTTGCAACAATCCCCCTCTCAACCATTTCCTCATACGACGAGTTACCATCAAGATAGTCCCATGCTTGACGATAACCGACTGCTCTAATTGATGGCATTGACTCATTTAAATCACCGCGCGCTCGCAGCACCTCCATCTCTTTCAAAAAACCCATTGATAGCATTTGTTTAAACCTTATCTCTATCTGTTTATGGAGCAGTTTTCGATCAGAGGGTGCCAGCACCATTTTTACTTGCCTGTAAGGAAGCGGCTCATCCGCTGCCTCATCGCAAAGCTGAGTTAATGATTTACCTGCAATTTTGTAAACTTCGAGTGCACGCTGAATTCTCTGTGGATCATTGGGGTGAATTCTATTTGCAGCAACCGGATCAATTTGTCGTAACTGGTCGTGTAGCGTTTTCCAACCCAGTTCTGCTGCTTCCCGTTCAATATTCTCCCTGATTTCCAGGTTTGCCGCTGGAAGCTTTGCTAGGCCATTGAATAGCGCATTGAAATAAAGCATCGTTCCCCCAACCAAAAGAGGGATTCTCCCTCTCGACGTAATCTCTTTCATTAAATGAAGTGACTGCTCCCTGAAAGCCCCCGTCGAAAAGGCCTCTGTTGGCTCAATGATATCAATCAAATGATGCGGAACCCCTCTCTTCTCAGCTTCCGTTGGCTTGGCCGTACCAATATCTAACCCCCTGTAGACAAGCGCAGAATCAACACTAATTATTTCGCAGTTAAATTCTTCCGCAATTTTGATTGATAAAGCTGTTTTCCCTGAAGCTGTTGGCCCCATTAAGAAAATCGCGGGTGGCTGAATAGTTTTCTCAAGTTGCCGCATCACCCGCCCCTATGTTCCCCTGAGAAAAAGTCGGTCAAGCTCTTGGTGATTAATCTCAACCCAAGTTGGTCTACCGTGATTGCATTGCCCACTCCGCTCAGTCTCTTCCATTTGCCTTAACAGAGCATTCATTTCATCACGGGTTAACATTCGATTTGCTCTAACAGACCCGTGGCAAGCCATTGTCGCCAATAGCGCATTGCGCTCTTCGCCAACCCGTTTACTATCACCATGCTGAAGTAGGTCTGCCAACAGATCTCGTAACAACTGCTCTATATCACCTTTAGCCAATAACGCTGGCATAGCTCTGACAAGTATGAGTTCAACTCCGGCCCGACTTACATCAATCCCTAAAGATTCAAAAAACAGCTGCCCCTCCTCAACAAGCTGTGCCTCTCGGTCACTTACAGCAATCTGGAGTGGTAATAATAGAGGTTGAACAATTAACTCGCCCTCATCGTACTGAAGTTTCAGCCTTTCGTAGGTTATTCTCTCGTGGGCGGCATGAGCATCAACAACGATCAAACCATTAGCCGATTCTGCCAATATATAAATTCCATGCAAGTGTGCTACAGCGTAACCCAAAGGAGGGACTGCTTTTTCTGAACCAGTACGTTCGGTTTCAGACTGCCCTGAAGGTGATACAGCTACCACCTCGCCACTTAACTTCGCATAATTCTGAATTTTCCTCTCTTGAACAGAAAAGGGAATCGGTGCCTGCTCAGCTGGCTGAGTTGATCGATAAGACTCTCTAGATTGTTCAGCTAACGCATTATCTTGAGAAGCCTCTGGCAACTGATCCGCATCACCTGCACGCACCGCAGCTAATGACTTATGCAACGCTCTAAACAAAAAGTCATGAACCAATCGCCCCTCACGAAAACGAACCTCCTGTTTTGCCGGATGCGCATTCACATCAACCAATGCCGGGTCTAACTCAAGAAATAAAACGTAGACAGAATGTCTGCCGTGGTACAAAACATCTTGGTAAGCTTGTCGAACCGCATGCGTCACCAACTTATCTTTTATCAGTCTGCCATTCACATAAAAGTACTGCATATCGGCCTGACTGCGTGAATAGGTCGGCAACCCAACCCAACCCCATAGCTTTAGCCCCGCCGCCTCAAAACCGATCACAAGCGACTGTGGGAGCAGTCCTGAGCCACAAACGAGCCCTATCCTGTTTTCTTGCTCTTGCTGAGTCAGTGCCGGCTTTAAATTCAACACCTCTTTCTGATTGTGACGCAAAATAAACCCCACATCAAACCGACTCAATGCCAATCGTCGAACAGCATTTTCAAGGTGAGAAAACTCTGTTTTCTCTGTCCTTAAAAATTTACGCCTCGCTGGGGTATTAAAGAAGAGATCTCGCGCCTCTACGGTCGTCCCTTGTGGATTTGCGGAGGGCATCAATTCGAAATGTGACTCACTTCCATCAGCCGAAACCTGCCAAGCGTACTCTGCCCCTTCTATTCTTGAAATCAAGGTAAGGCGTGATACGGAGCTAATGCTTGGTAGGGCTTCGCCCCGAAAGCCCATTGTCACCACCTGTTCGAGGTCGCTTAGTGATGAAATCTTGCTGGTTGCATGACGAGATAGAGCCAGTGCCATATCTTCTTTATCTATACCAACTCCATTATCACGGATACGGATTAACTTTGCGCCCCCTTGCTCAATATCCACCTCGATCATTGTAGATTGAGCATCAAGGCTATTTTCAATCAGCTCTTTCACGACCGATGCTGGTCGCTCAACAACCTCTCCGGCTGCAATTTGATTAATCAGTTTGGGTGGTAATTGGGCAATACGCATAGCGGTCTTTGCTGTTTAAAAACCAGACTATTGTATGAGTGTTTCTTATCTATTGCCGATTTTTTATTTTCAGCCTTGGCTCTAAATGATGAAATCCCTGTTTAAGTATCGGCCAATTCAACTCGTACAAAACAGTTACGACTTGATCAGGGACTTTCTTATATCGCTAGCCAGGAATATCAATAACCTGCCCCACCCTTACAACTGTAGATTTGAGTGAGTTATGTGCAAGAATATCTTTAGTTGTCACGCCATATCGATTGGCAACATGCGAAAGCGTATCTCCACGTGAAATCGTATGTTTACGAGCTGCCAGCCGAGTACCAACCGGTGCACTTTTCGCAAAGTAGTTACGAACACCTGACAAAATCGACTTAGCTAGTTTCGCCTGATATTTTTTGCTCCTCAGATTCCGCTCTTCTTGGGGATTCGAAATAAAGGCTGTTTCTACCAAAATGGATGGAATATCGGGGGATTTAAGAACGAGAAAGCCGGCTTGCTGAATATGTCGTTTATGTAACTTGCCTGTACCCTTGAGTTTATTGAGCACTTCACTCGCCAACTTCTTACTCGCATCTTGGGTTGCGGCCTGAGATAAGTCCAACAACACCGAGGCTAACAAATCATCCTTGTCGCCTAGACTAACTCCTCCCACTAAATCAGCCGCATTTTCTGATTTAGCCAGCCATCTTGCCGCTTCGCTTGTCGCACCACGCCGTGAAAGGGTATAAACCGATGCACCGCGCACCGAAGACTGTTTAAAGGCATCAGCATGTATCGAGATAAAAAGATCCGCCTTAGCATCTCTTGCCTTTTTCATGCGATCACGCAAACCAACGTAGTAATCACCACTGCGAATCATAACCGGCCGCATCCCTGGCTCTCTCTTCACAAGATCTCTTAGTTTTTTCGCTATCGCGAAGACAACGTCTTTTTCTCGAGTGCCACGCGGCCCTCTTGCGCCAGGATCTTCACCACCATGACCCGCATCAATCGCAACCACCACATCGCGTAGATTTCGTGACTTAACACTTTTAGGTTTAGATGAATGCTTGCTTTTATGCGTTGCCGATATTTTCTTATCGTACAGATCAACAACCAACCGGTTGCCATAATCTTTATTGGGTTTTAGAGAAAAACTCTTCGGCTTAACGGTAGACTTCAGATCAAGAACCACCCGCAAATCATCACTATTCCTTCGAGCACTACGGATTTTACTTAGAAGTGGGTGGCTTTTAGCCGGTTGAGCAAACGCTGTTTTAAGCTTTGTATCCGAGAGATCAATTACAATCCTCTGTGGATTACTCATCAAAAAAATCTTATGACTCACAGAGGCGCTGACATCAAAAACCAAACGGGTATGATCCGGTGCCGTCCAATAGCGAAGAGCGCTAACCTCAGAAGCACTAGCTACAGGACTTAATAAAATTAGCAAAGCCAGAAGTGCTTTTTTTATGATTCTGCTCATTTCACAATCGACCCTAATTAAGAATCGCCCCCTGTTAAGACTATATTCACCTTGAAGTTACAACCATAACTACTGATTGTCAAAGGTTTTTTTATAGTTTTAAAGTGAGTTTTCGCACTCTCTAACCTGATTCCCTTAAACTCATGATCACTTCACGGCCTGCATCTTTTTTATCAAAAGTGAGAATCATGTCGGGCGGAGGTAAGAAGCCCTCCCCCTTTTGCGGCCACTCCATAAAGCAAATTGCCTCTTTGCTTAGATAATCAGCGATACCCATCCACTCAAGCTCTTCAGGATCAGCTAGTCGGTACAAATCAAAGTGATAAATCGGTATTCCATTCAGAATGTACTCTTCAACAATTGTATATGTAGGGCTTTTAACTGCACCCTCATAACCATATGCTCGTAGGATGCCTCTAACAAAGGTCGTTTTCCCTGCACCCAAATTACCTTCTAAGAAAACCAGCATTCCCGGCTTTAATCTCGGCAAGAGCTCCTTACCTAGCGAGAGTGTCTCTGCCTCATCTTTTAAATACCATTTCATCTATTCACCAATGCTCTTAACGGCGCAAATAGATCAGATGCAAGAAGACCGCGTTCTCCATCAAGAGTTGCCAAATCAGCTGCTTTTCCATGCAACCAAACACCAAGCCGAGCTGCCTGACTTAACGAGAGACCTTGTGCCAGTAGAGCAGCAATCACACCACTTAAAACATCCCCCATGCCACCACTAGCCATGCCAGGATTTCCTGTTGTATTTATGGTGACTTCAGCCCCATCAAATACAACAGTTCCCGCCCCTTTCAAAACAACGACTCCACCAAATTTCTCCTGCAGTTTTCGGACTGCACTAAAGCGATCAGCTTCAACCTCTTTAACTGTCGTGCTCAACAGTCGAGCCGCTTCACCAGAATGTGGTGTTAAAACCCAGTTACCTCTTTTAAGCGGCTCTTTCGCAAGCAAATTCAAAGCATCTGCATCAACAACTAAAGGCAGATTTGTCTCAATTAATTCCGCCAATAACGCTTGCCCCCAGACACCCTGCCCTAAACCAAGCCCTACCGCTGCAACAGTGGCTCTTTCTAACAAAAGCCTAAAGCCAGCATCAGCCTTTTGGCTTACTCCATGAACCATTAACTCTGGATGCACCAGATTTAGCAACGGCGCATGCTCTTCACGTGTCGCCACACTCACCAGCCCCGCACCCGATCTTAGCGCTGCGCTTGCTGCCATTTGAGCTGCACCACTAAAACCACAATCACCACCAATGACTAAAACATGACCAAAAAGACCTTTATGAGCCGATTTCTTCCTTTTTGGCAAATAGGGAGAATCGGGAGAAAATCGCTCAGATGATTTTAACTGTGAAGTTAGAACAGCTTCTGGAACACCCAAAGAGTCAAAATAAATTTCACCTGATAACGCCGCACCAGCCCCTGTAAATAGACCCTGCTTCAAGCCTATAAAGCTAATTGTCGCCTCAGCCTCAATCGCCACACCTAATAACGCTCCTTTATCTGAGTGGAGCCCTGATGCCACATCCAGCGCCAAAACCGGCACATTTAAACCATTTATTTTATCAATAGTCGTTGCTATTTCACCTTCAACAGGCCGATCTAATCCCGTACCCAATAGCGCATCAACAATAAGGTCCAGATCTGTTTCATCCAGCTTTGATGGCTTTTTATTATCACCGCCGGCCTCCAACCATCGCTGACAAACTGTTGCTGCATCACCTTTTAAACAAGCGCTTTCAGTTGTTGAGTAGAGATGAACCTCCAAACCTGCCTCTTTAGCCAACCGAGCAATCACATACCCATCACCACCGTTATTACCTGGCCCACAAAAAACTGCGATGACTTTTGCATTAGGCCATCTCTCTAGTAGCAACTCCCACGCCGCTTTACCGGCACGCTCCATTAGAGTGAGGCCAGGAATATTTAATATTTCAATTGCGTGCCGATCCATAGCACGAACCTGCTCCGCACAGTAAAGCGGGGCGGGCAATATTGTTTCTTTTTCAGCTGTTGAGGGTGACATTGCTACAATAGTCCCATTAACCATTAATTAAGCGCATTGTAATGCTAATCCATCATGCCTAACCATCCCCAAAAAGAGATCGACTACTTTGCACTATCGAATCAGATCAAAGAGTGGGGAAATGCGCTTGGATTTCAGCAGGTCGGTATCACTGACACTCACCTTGAAAAGACGGAAAAGCGACTAAATGAATGGCTAAAAAAGGGCTATCACGGTGAAATGGCCTTCATGCAAAAGCACGGATTATCCAGAACACGCCCTAGCGAACTTGTTCCGGGAACAATTCGGGTTATCTCATTCCGCATGGATTACCTGCCGGAAGAGCAAGAACAGGCTCTCAAACAGCTAGAACAACCAACTGATGCCTTTATTTCACGATATGCCTTAGGTCGTGATTATCACAAGCTCATTCGTAAACGGTTACAAAAACTGGCGACCAAAGTTGAACAGATTGCTCACTCTAGTGGTTATCGAGTTTTCACAGATAGTGCCCCAATTATGGAGAAGGCGCTTGCTGAGAAAGCGGGTATTGGCTGGATTGGAAAACATAGCAACGTAATCAACAAAAAATCAGGCTCCTGGTTCTTTCTTGGGGAAATCTATACTGACCTCCCTTTGCCCATCGATACAGGCGCAGTAAATCACTGTGGCGATTGCAGCAACTGCATCGCATGCTGCCCAACTCAAGCTATTGTTGCACCCTACCAAGTCGACGCACGACGCTGTATTTCCTATTTAACTATTGAACTAAAAGGCGCAATTCCAGAAGAGTTTAGAAAACCGATGGGAAACCGCATTTATGGTTGTGATGACTGCCAACAAGTTTGTCCTTGGAACCGTTTTGCTCGACTTACAACGAATGAGGATTTTTTTCCCCGCCAAGGGCTCGATTCCGCCTCATTAGTTGAGCTATTTGGGTGGGGCGAAGAGCTGTTTCTTAAAAAAACTGAAGGTTCTGCAATTCGGAGAATAGGCCATCTTAGCTGGCTGCGAAATATTGCTATTGGACTAGGAAATGCGCCATCAAATAAAAATATAATCGAAGCATTATTGATCAAGAAAGGGCACCCATCAGCGCTTGTTAGAGAGCATGTTGATTGGGCTCTTTCTCAGCACATAAAGCTGAATTAAGCGGAAATACTTTGTTTTTCGCTTGAATGGAGCTTATACACTGTGAGCACAAAAAAAGCCTTTGCCTTAAAAGTAGGCAAAGGCTTTTAACCTAACTTACCAAAAAAGAGTTACTTTAAAGACTCCAGTAACTTCTCGGCTTCTGCCCTTTCGGCAAAACGACTTTTTTCTTTAAGCAGGCGAGCCAACTCTTTTCTCGCCTCATCTTTTCGGCCTGATTTTGCTAATGCTTCCGCAAGATGAACTCTGATAGCTGCAATATGCGGCGCTTGTACTGCCGCCTGTTGCAGAATAACCAACCCTTTATTAACCTGATTGTTTTGAATCAGAATCCAACCTACCGTATCTGCCACTTCTGGACTGTTTTCGGCGTTAGCAAGTGCTTTTTCAGCTGTTGCAACTGCTCGCTTATCCCCCAACTCTTGGTACAGCCAAGCAAGATTATTCAGTGCCAACGTGTTGTTGGGAACTTTCACAATAATCTTCTCGTAGTAACTAACCGCTTTTGCTTTGTGGCCTTTTTCCTGATGAGCCATCGCCAGCATAAGTTTCGTACTCAGATCATTTTGATTATTTTTTGCCCACGCCTCTAATAAAGAGAACCCCTTATCCACCTTACCTGCCTGTTTTAGGAGTAAGAACTGCTGTTGCGCAAGGTAACTATCTGGCGCAAGCTCAAAAGCCTTCTTGTACGCTTTTAGCGCTTTGCCACTCTGCTTCCTACCTCGATAACTATCGCCTTGAAAGCGAAAGCCAAGAGCAGATTTCGGGTGCCTCTTCTGAATTTCTACCGCTTGCCGCTCCGCCTCCTCAAATTTCTTCTGGCGCAGAGCATCTTTGACCAATGCGGCCTCCGCTGGAAGATAATCCGCTTTTATTAAAAGCGCTTTTTCCCAGGCTGCAACCGCCTCTTGACCATTTTTTTCTGCCTGAAGCGCTTTACCTAACAATAGAAAGAGCTCAGGATTCTTTTGTGCTTTATTCTCTAGCCTTCTAAAAGAGTGAATCGCATTACTGTTTTGCCCTGCAGCCAACTGAACCTTACCCAGTTCATACAGAGCCATTGGATTATCTTCATTCTTTGAGTAGGCCTCACGCATTTTCTCGAGTGCTTTCATCGGCTCATTCTTTGCCAAAAGATAACGTGAAAGCATTATTGACGGCTGTAGCGCACTAGGATTTGCTGCCTCAGCCTTGTTTAACCAGCTTTCCATCGCGACATGGTCTCGACGTTTTTCCGACAGTTGTGCGAGCCCAATCAAGGCAGACAAGTTTCCTGGGCTGTTTTTGAGTAATTTTTGGTACTCAGCCTCAGCTGATTTTGTATCGCCCTCTTGAAGATCCAGCATGGCAAGATTGATTGCAGCGGTTGCATAATCAGCTTTTTTCTCAAGAGCTAACTGCCACTGTTTGCGGGCATTAACCTTATCACCTTTTGCTTTGTATGCGGCCGCCTTAAGGTGGTAAGGCATTGGATTATCTGGCATTTTAGCAGACAGTTTATCCGCTGTTTTAATCGCTTGGTCATACCTCTTCTGCTGAACCTGCGCCATTACCAACATCACATCGGCCTGTACAACACCCTGATCAAGGCTCACCGCATGTTCAAGATTTCCTACCGCTTGGTCCACTTTTCCCGACGCTATATGGCCAAGCGCAAGTTGTGTCTGAATAGCGGCTACATCTGGTGCAAGTTTTGCTGATTTATCAAGTGCCTCGGTTCCTTTATCAAGCTGGTTATTCTGCATATAGGCGCTTCCTAACAGCGCCATAAACTGCGGATCACTCTGCGCAGATGTTTCAACTGTTTGTAAAATCTCGAGTGCCTGTTTGGGTTGCTTTAACTTCATCCTTGCAGCGGCCAGTAGCTTTATAGCCGGCAGGTGACCAGGTGCTATTTTCAAATAACGAGAGAGATTATTTTCTGCCGTTTCCAGCTTACCTTGTGCATAAGCCACCGATCCCATCAATAACAGACTTTGCGGATGGTTAGGCGCTGCATTAAGCACCTTCGTAAGCGAGTCCTCTGCTTTTTGAAGCTTTTTGTTCTGAAAAGCGATAACGGCATTCAGGTATTCAACAAATGGCATTTCACCATAAGTTTTCTTGATTCTGTCGACATCCTTTTGAGCAGAGGCCAAGTCTCCCTTTGAAATATAGGTTGTTGCTCGAGCCAAACGACCCTGTAGGTTATCTTTATTAAGCTCCAGCACTTGATTGAAATGCTCAAGTGCTTGATCATTTTGACCACTTAACCTTTCTGCTTCACCCAATATCAATAAAGCCCCAGCATTGCCAGCATCAAGCACCAGAACCTGATTAGCACGTTCTTTTGTTTGGTCAAACTCTTTATCCTGGAAAGCTATTCTAGCCAATCCCAAAAGTGCTTCAGATGATTTAGGACTCAAAGAGAGCGCAGTATTAAATTTCTCTGCGGCTTGCTCTTTTTCTCCCTTTGAAAGCAGTGCCATTCCTTTCAAAGCCTGCAATTCTGCCTGTAATTCAGTCGGAAACGAGGCTTTTATTTCTGTCTTATCTAAAAGCTGCCCAACATCACCCTTAATTAAATAGGCTTTCGAGAGAGGAAGAACCCACTTTTCTTCAGAAAGATGTAGATCGCGCGCTTTTTCAAGCTCTTTTACTGCTGATGGACCATCACCTAATTTTAGATAACTCTCCCCAAGCAAGAGCCGCCCTTCGGCAGCAAGAGGGTCCTCTTTGAGTAAATTCTTTAGTTGAATAACGGCTGCTTTAACCTCGCCCTTATCAAGGTAGTTCTGTGCCTCTTTTAAATATTCTCCTGCTTCTACAGATGACAACTGAAACCCGATTAACCAGATTAAAGCACAAAAAAATCTCTTCATTGTTTTTTTCCTCTTAAAACAAAAAAACAGCTACATTAAATTCCGAATCAGACTTTAAGATCAAACTTCCCAAGCAACGAATAGAGTGTTGGCCGCGTTACATCCAAAAGTTCTGCGGCTTTCGATACATTTCCATCCGTCTCGGCCAATGCTCGGCCTATTGCCAAGCGCTCAGCCTCATCTCTCACATCACGAAGCGTCTTTAATTTTTCACCTTGCTGCTCGACTGCACCGAGTTCTAAATCTTCCTCACGAATTAAAACCCCTTCTGCCATCACAACAGCTCGTTTAATCCGATTCTCCATCTCTCTTACATTACCCGGCCAATTATGGGCCTCCATTGAAGCAATCGCCTCATCAGTAAAACCTTTAACCTCACTCTTCATCTGTTTGGAAAATTTATCCACCAGTATTCTCGCTAATACAGGAACATCTCCTGTTCGCCCTCGAACAGGTGGAATCTCTATGGTCATCTCATTTATTCGATAAAAGAGGTCCTCTCTAAAATCTCCCGCTTCAATCTGTTTTTCAATATTTTGATGCGTTGCACAGACGATTCTAACGTCGACAGGAATCTCTTCACGCCCACCAACCCGTTCAACGGTACGTTCTTGCAGAAACCGAAGCATTTTAGCTTGCAAAGGTATTGGCAGGTCCCCAATTTCATCTAGAAAGAATGTTCCCCCATCGGCGCACTCAAACTTTCCCTTCGTTGTTTTAGTTGCTCCGGTAAAAGCCCCTTTCTCATATCCAAAAAGCTCACTTTCGAGCAAATTATCCGGTATTGCAGCCGAGTTGACCGCGATAAAAGGCTTGTTTGCACGAGGACTTAACGCATGCAGCGCTCTAGCAAGCACCTCCTTACCAGTACCACTCTCACCGAGTAGAAGCGTCGTAATATCGGTTGGCGCCAGTTTTTCAACCATTCTACAAACCTTATGCATCTCCGGACTGGCAGCAACCACACCATCCAATGGGTTTGTTACATGCTGGCGTGCCAGCTTCCTATTTTCCTCTTCTAGTTCATAAAGCTTGAATGCTCGCTCAACAACTAAAGTCAATATTTCAGGTTCGATCGGCTTTTGGTAGAAATCATACGCTCCAAAACCAATCGCCTTTACAGGATTAGAGCTATCATCATTTCCAGTAATTACAATAATCTTGGTTCGAGGTGCAATCGCTAAAATTTCATTTAGCGTTGCCATCCCTTCGCTAGTTCCACCAGGATCGGGTGGCAGACCAAGATCTAGCGTAACAACTTGTGGGGCTTTCTTTTTAACAATGGCCAGAGCTGACTCTCTATCACCTGCGGTTTGGATATCAAAACCCTCAAAGCTCCACCGCAGTTGGCTTTGTAGACCTGGATCATCCTCAACAATTAAAAGTGTCTTTTTCAAATCACTCAAATTAAAACTCCGTTATCCCTTGAGTCGCCTTCTCCTGCCAGCTCTTCCAGTGGCAGTTCAATCTGAAAAACAGTACCCTCTCCAACAGTGCTAACCACTTTCAACTCTCCACCGAGCGAGTGTAAATACTCTTTACTTTCGTACGCACCTATCCCCATTCCCGTTAATCCTTTCGTTGTTTCAAATGGTTTAAACAGACGGTCTCGTATAAAAAGCTCATCCATACCACAACCGTTATCTTCAACCTTAACTATAGCTCTATTTCGCTCAATTTGAAGGCACACGTTCACGCCCCCTTTCGCCGTTGCAGCATCCTGCCCGTTTTGAATAACATGCTCAATTGCCGCATAAAGTCGGTCTTTATTTGCTGAAACAGAAGCTGTTTCAACTAACTCAAGCGCCGGCACGGGCATCTGCGCTGAACGAGACGCCACAACACTTTTCAATAATCTCTCCAAATCAACAGACTGGTGATTTTCTGCTGATCCAGCATTCTTCAACTGCGCCATAAGCCGGTTCATCTTTCCAACTGCATGATCTACCGTACCAATGGCATCTTTCAAAAACTCAGGATTACCGGAATGTTTTTCCGCATTCCGTACAACTAGGGTTAGCTGCGCTATAAGATTCTTCAGATCATGAATTACAAAAGCAGACAGACGATTAAACCCTTCAAATTGACGCGCTTCCGCCAGCTTTCTTGCCGTTTCATCTAAAACTAAATAGCTGGCCGCCTGCTGGCTAGCTGTCTTCAACAAATCGATCACTTCCCAATTCCAATTTATGGGACTCCTCGGGCTGGTCAACAAAACGATCCCAAACAGCTTCTCCCCCTTAAACATAGGGACAAATAACCAGCAGTTCTCAAACTCATTTACCCAATCAGGAGGGGTGAATCCTTCGTACAGTTCGGGCAGCGTTTGCGACTCATCTAAATTAACAACCCATCCCTTATGTTCGAGAAAATTAACCAGCGAACTATCCCCTTCGATTTCCCGAATAGAAATATCAGGTTCCCCGTATTCCGCTCTTTTTTGAAACTGCCCTCTTTCATCCCTTAACCAAAGCAGCCCACTCGGGCTTTCAACCAATTGTGAGATCGTCAAAATTGTTCTTTCCGGAAGAGCCAAATCGCATGTTTCACCAGAAAGAGTCGCAATAATTCGAATCCATTCATCTCTATAATCATACGTATAGCTAAAGAAATGTTTGCTCAGGAAAACACGAATTCGGCTTCTTATTTGCCCAGAGAAAAGTAGAACAATTAGTACAACGATTGCCCCACCCAAAAAGGCCATTTGTGCAACAGCACCCCACTCCCCCCCGTAGAGGCGGATGTAATAGCCCGCTGTTGCCATAATGAGAAGGTAAACACCTGCGGCGACCAGTGTTGCCGAATGAAAAACGACACCACGAGAGACAAAAACGTTCAGCGACCATTCTGGATTGCGGGCAGCAGAAACCATAATAAGTGGAACCAGCATAGCACTGAAGAAACCACGGGCCTCCCAAAGTGATGGGTCTACCCTCTTGAAGAGCAGGGCATCAGAATAGAGAAAGAAGTCATACGCAAACAGGCCTCCAATTGCCAAACAGAGAAATTTTATCGCCCAACGTTGTTCAGGGCGAGTATTGCGATATAACTGTTCAATCAACCCCAACCCAAACAGGGCAAGCAAAACATGACCAAAAATCTGCCATTGTGGGTTAAATAGGTCACCCAACCATTCACTATCGCTTGCAGAAACCCAAACTAAGAGAAGAAGTAGCCCCGCAAGTATGAAAATAAGCTTCTCAGCATGTTTAAAGAAAAATGAGTTTGCTTTACTTTCGATGAATGCATAACTAAGAATTTTCCAAACAAAATAGAGCCAACATGCCGTCTTAATAACATCAAGCGACCAAACAAAAGCTGAAGGAACAATATGCAGAACTTCCTGAAGCAGCAAAACCATAGCCCAAATTGCTGTAGCTGCAGAGGCTGTCACTAGTAGACGACCCTCTGGGCGCCCCCTCCAACTGGTCAGAAGCAATAATGTTATCGCAAGATAAGCAAAAAACGCAGACAGGTAGCTTAGCAATGCGACCGTCAAGATAACCCCCGCCAAATTTGCGCCATCACAATTTGATTGCTGCCAGACATTGCGTCACACAACAACAATTACTGAGCTCCTTTTCCCCATAAAACGACCTCAGTCGTCTGTAAAAGGATCAAAAGATCTAAAAAAAGACTGTAATTCTTAACGTAGTAGAGGTCGTACTTAAGCTTTTCAATCGCATCCTCTTGGGACGAGCCGTATGGGTAACAGAGTTGCGCCCAACCAGTTATACCCGGCTTCACACGATGCCTCTCGACATAAAAAGGGATTGAGTCGGTAAATTTTTCTACAAATTCCGGACGCTCTGGCCTCGGCCCCACAAAACTCATATCTCCTTTGAGCACATTAAAAAGTTGAGGCAACTCGTCAATTCGGCACTTACGGATAAAACCACCCACTCTAGTCACCCTACTATCATTCTTACTTGCCCATTGAGCGCCATTTTTCTCAGCATCAACCCGCATACTTCGGAATTTAAGAACTTTAAAGAGCCGCCAATTCATTCCCACTCTTGTTTGTGAATAAAAAACAGGCTCATTACCGCCTCCTTCCAAATAAACAGCAATAGCTCCAAGAATGAAGAATGGCAACGTAAAAAGAAGAATAATTAAGCTTGCAGTTATATCAAACAAACGTTTTGAAATATCTCGCACTGTTCCCGAATGAAAACCATCCGAAAAAACAAGCCAGCTTGGATGAAGGCAATCAACCCGAATAATGCCCGCTTCTCTTTCAAAAAAGGTCAGCATATCAACAACCTCAAAACCACTCATCTTGCAATCCAGCAAGTCATCAACGGGCAATCCCTGTCGTCGGTCATCAGGTGCAACAACTATCTCATCAATATCCCTACTTGTTACAAATTCGATCAATGAAACTTTAGGAGACAAAAGAAATTTTTCTGCCACAACGGGGGTTTCATTCGCCATTGCCATACAACCAACAACGTGGATATTCTGATGGTCTTTATTTTCCTCAAGATCGAGAATTTTCTGAGCATCTTTCCCTGCACCCAAAACGAGAACATGCCGTTTGAGCTGATGGTTATCCGCGTACCGATAAAACAGCGCACGTAGTGTTGAGACGCCTGCCACCGAAAATAAAACTGCAAAGCCAACAATTCCTCGGCCAACGAATAGCTCAGGAAAGGTATAAAAGACGAGGCTCATTCCCAACAAGCCAAGAAGAAAAGCGCCCAATATCCTTAATACTGTCGCGGCTGAACTCCAACCTTGACTGCGCTGATAAAGCCCCATACCGGTCATACAGACAAGCATAATCGCTGAATACAACCATGAGGGCACAAAGAGCCCAGACTGAATCACGTCAGGACTAGAAAAGCGTAGTGATTTACCAAGATACAGCGCTGAAAAGAATACCGTCGCTTCGAGGAGAATCAATCCTAAAAAAGCTCCCGAGATATAATGGCGAAAAATCCGAACCATAAAAATTATTGTCCCTATTTTATGACTAAAACAGCAGTCTGGAAATTAAATCCAAACTTGCAGCAAGCAAGAGGTAAAAAATCCCCTAACTCCTCGTCTTATAAAAAACGAGTCCTCCCTAGCAGAATAACTTTATAAATTTAAAATGGATTGATTTAAATCAGAAAAGCGAACAATTCCTGCTGATCACGCCAGTAAATATTTGCGCTAGCCAGCCAAGTCTAGTGTAAATTTTGACTTTTACTGTACTTCAGCAGCTCTTGCAGTGTTCGAAACGTCGCCGTATCAGGATTAAAAAAGGTGACGCCCACCCCATCCTTCTCGACACGAGCCACTCTAGCCGTTAAATAGTGGTCTCTGCCACCCTTTTCTGTAGGCAAAGAGAATACCACTTGAACTTCCTCTCCTTTTGAAAGGCTAGGTGAATTCGCCTCCAAAAACATCCCCCCCATACCGACATCTCTAGAGGCACAGCGAATATCGCCAGCGCCTATATTGTCCAGCAAGACAGGAATTTTAACCGCTGACCGCAAACATGACCTCTGCTCCATTTTCACCCTTTATATTTTTATGCCCAAGCTAGATGATGACACTAACATAATGTATTGAAAAATCAATACTCCCACCCTGCCTATGGCTGTTACAAGCTACTTCAGATGCTCACCCAAACCATGGACTTTCAGACCCCATGCATAAAGTGAGAAAGCCTTATCATTTGTCTTTCTCAGCCTCTCCACTAAAGTTTTCGAGAGCAACTTAAATACCTCCTGCCCGTCAGCTGGGTTTTGATCTAAATAGTCAATAAATAGCGTGTTCTTTATGACTGCAATCTCGCACTCGTCTATTGCCACCACGCTGGTTGAATGTGGCTCATTATCCAGTAATGACAACTCACCAAAAACCTCCCCCTCTTCCAGATCCCTGAACCCAGGGTGTAACAGGTGTTCGCCCCCCAGACTTATACTCGCCACTACCCTAGCTGAACCATTGAGCAAAAGGTAAACACACCCACTACTTTCACCCTCTTTAATAATTGTTTCATTCGCATCAAAAGAAACTCTGTTCCAAATCACGCCTTCCTCAAAACCGGGGCGCTCAAGCAGTTGATTAAATATTGTTTTCAAAATCAGCCTCCCTCGCATAACAAAAAAATAGGATAATAGTCCAAAATCTTAGTTAATCATCTATTCTTTTACTAGGTTAATTAACGAGAACGGACAAATTTTTTTACGGAGCTAAAATGTTTTCTCTTGATAAGATAAAAATTGGAATTATTGGTCTTGGTTATGTTGGTCTTCCCTTAGCAGTTGAATTTGGGAAAAAGTTTGAAGTTATTGGCTTTGACATCAACCAGCAACGGATTAACGAACTTCAGGGCGGTTTTGATCGCTCGCTAGAAGTAGATGCAGAAGGACTAAAATCTGCCGACCAACTGAGCTACACATCGGATGCCAGTGCATTGGCTAGCTGTAATATCTATATTGTTACCGTCCCAACACCGATCGACAAGAATAACCGCCCAGACCTCACACCTCTTATCGGCGCCAGTAAAACAATAGCTCAGACTCTCGCGGCTAATGACATCGTTATTTACGAATCAACCGTCTACCCAGGTGCAACAGAAGAGGACTGCATCCCTGTCCTTGAAGCGGGCTCTAACCTAATTTTCAACAAAGATTTCTACGCAGGTTACAGCCCAGAACGAATCAACCCCGGCGATAAAGAGCACCGCGTCATTAATATAAAGAAGGTCACCTCTGGCTCCACACCAGAAGTTGCCGATTTTGTTGATGAGCTTTACCGCAGCATTATTATTGCCGGAACACACAAAGCCAGCAGCATCAAAGTGGCTGAAGCTGCAAAAGTGATCGAAAACACTCAACGTGACGTAAACATTGCCCTAATCAACGAGTTAGCGATGCTCTTTAAAGAGCTAGATATCAATACACTTGAAGTACTCGAAGCCGCCGGCAGCAAATGGAATTTCCTCCCTTTTCGCCCAGGTTTAGTGGGCGGTCACTGTATCGGCGTCGACCCATACTACTTGACGCATAAAGCACAGGAAGTTGGCTATCACCCTGAAATGATTTTGGCTGGCAGAAGAACTAATGATGGCATGGGCGCATACACCGTTAGTGAAATCGTTAAGCTAATGACTCAGCGCAAAATTCATATTGTCGGCTCAAACGTTCTTATTCTTGGTCTGACTTTTAAAGAAAATTGCCCCGACATTCGCAATACCCGCGTCACAGATATGATCGATGAATTAAGCGATTATCATGCGAACATTGATGTTTATGACCCCTGGGCAGATGCTACAGAAACAAAGCAGGAACTCGATATTGATCTCGTTCCTGAACTAAAAAATGGACACTATGATGCTATCGTTGTTGCCGTTTCACACAAGCAATTTAAAGAGATGGGCGCTGAGGCTATTCGCGCACTTGGGAAAGATAATTCAATCCTATTCGATGTAAAATATCTTTTCCCAAAAGAAGCTGTAGACGGCACACTTTAAAACTAAATTTCACGTAGAAAAATGAAAATACTCGTAACCGGAACCGCCGGTTTTATTGGCTCAACGCTTGCTCATCGTTTACTTGATAGAGGAGATGAAGTAATCGGCATCGATAACGTCAATGACTACTATGACGTTAATCTAAAAGAGGCCCGTTTAGCACGCCTTAAAGTAAAGCCCGGCTTTACAGAAGCAAGAGTCAGCCTTGAAGATCAGCCCGCTATCAATAAAGTCTTTGCGACACATAAACCCCAACGCGTTGTTAATTTAGCCGCACAGGCTGGCGTTCGCTATTCGCTAGAAAACCCACAGGCTTACATTGATGCTAATCTAGTTGGTTTTTGCAATATTCTTGAAGGCTGCCGCCATCATAATGTCGAGCATCTGGCTTATGCCTCTAGCAGCTCGGTTTATGGTGCCAACACCTCAATGCCTTTTTCAATCCACGACAATGTTGATCACCCTGTCAGCCTTTATGCCGCGAGTAAAAAAGCCAATGAGCTGATGGCACACACCTATAGCCACCTCTTCAATCTACCAACAACGGGGCTACGCTTTTTTACTGTATATGGCCCGTGGGGTCGCCCAGACATGGCGCTTTTCCTCTTTACAAAAAACATCCTTGAAGGAAAACCGATTGATGTTTTTAACTACGGAAATCACCGCCGTGATTTCACCTATATCGATGATATTGTTGAAGGTGTTATTCGCGTACTAGACCAACCTGCAAAGCCAAATCTTGATTGGTCTGGAGATCAGCCCGATCCTGGCAGTAGCAAAGCACCCTACCGTATCTACAACATCGGTAATAACCAACCGGTTGAGCTAATGCGTTATATCGAGGTTCTCGAAGACTGCTTGGGTAAAAAAGCCGAAAAGAATCTGCTTCCTCTTCAAGAAGGCGATGTACCCGATACCTATGCTAATGTCGAAGATCTTGTTCGAGATACCGGCTACAAACCTTCAACACCGATTGAAACAGGCATTGCTAACTTTGTCGAATGGTATAAAGGATACTACCAAATCAAATAACACCTGCACCGATTCCGCTCTCATCACAAAGGGCTAGCGTAAATTTGAAAATCCTTGCATCACTTGTCACAACCTACAACAAAAACCGCACTCCCTCTCCATCGAGGGAGAGTGCCGGGCAGAGGGTAAAACACTCATACCACCTACACCATTTCATAACCAGTTGCGTGCACCATCACCCTTTCAATATCGAAACTTTCACCGACACCACTGCAGCATAGGCTGCGACACGAGCAGAGAGAAAATAACGCAGAAGTAATTTATCTAGAAACCACCTCCAAAAACGTATTGTGTTCAGCGATGCCTGACCAAATAGTGCTGCCATAAATTCTATATTGTGCGGCGCATCATATTGAAAAGGTGTTCCGAATACTGTATTATTACGCGCTGTTTTACTCACTTTTCACCCAAACTTCTTATAAGGAAACCGGTATGAAGAAAGCATCACATACTGTTCTACTGGGTTTGATCGCGCTTTTGCTTCCAGCAATGGGAATCGCAGCGGAGACAGCTCACGAACAGATCGATCTCACCAACCACGCTGTTGGCTATCTTGCACTCTTAGTTTTTACCGTGGCATACAGCCTCGTTATTTTAGAAGAGCAGTTACACCTTCGTAAGTCTAAACCGGTTCTACTGGCCGCGGGCATCATTTGGATAATGATCGCCATCGTCTACCAACAGCACGGCTTTGATCATGCTGCTGAAATCGCAATTCGCCATAATTTCCTTGAATACGCTGAACTATTCTTCTTCCTCTTAGTCGCGATGACATACATCAACGCAATGATCGAAAGAAGTGTATTTGATGCTTTGCGTGGATGGCTTGTTGCTAAAGGCTTCAGCTACAAACAGCTCTTTTGGCTAACAGGCATTTTGGCATTCTTCATCTCGCCAATTGCAGATAACCTAACAACTGCGCTAATCATGTGCACAGTGGTACTCACCGTTGGAGTAAGCCAACCCAAATTTATCGCAGTCTCTTGCGTAGGCATCGTAGTTGGAGCTAATGCTGGTGGCGCATTCAGTCCATTTGGTGATATCACAACATTAATGGTTTGGCAGAAAGGAATTCTCCCTTTCGGTACCTTCTTCAAACTATTCCTCCCTTCTGCAGTTAACTACCTTGTTCCTGCAGCAGTGATGCATTTCTTTATTCCAGAAGGAAAACCAAGCGTATCTGGCTCAGAAGAGCTCGTTATGAAAAAAGGCGGGTTAATTATTGTTGGCCTTTTCTTGCTAACAATTGTTACCGCGGTAAGCTTCCACAACTTCCTGCATCTTCCTCCTGCAATTGGCATGATGACTGGCCTAGCCTACTTGAAGTTCTTTGGCTACTACTTGAAAAAAACTCACGGCTCAGGGGATACAAATATTGCTGAAACTTTTCAGGAAGCAGGCAAAGGTAAAAATGCCATGAGGGAAAAACCTTTTGATGTTTTTGACAAAATTGCCGGCGCAGAATGGGACACCCTATTCTTCTTCTACGGCGTAATCTTGGCCGTTGGCGGTCTTGGCTTTATTGGCTATCTTAGCATCGCGTCTGAATTTATTTACGGAGAACTCGGCGCAACAACAGCCAACGTTCTTGTGGGTATTATGTCTGCCATCGTTGATAACATCCCGGTCATGTTCGCGGTACTTACCATGAACCCGGATATGTCTGAAGTACAATGGCTATTGGTCACATTGACTGCCGGTGTTGGTGGTAGTTTACTATCTATCGGCTCTGCTGCTGGTGTTGCCCTTATGGGTCAAGCGCGCGGCCACTACACCTTTTTTAGCCATCTAAAATGGACACCTGTAGTCGCTGCCGGTTACTTTGCTAGCATCTGGGTTCATTTCCTAGTTAACGGCTAAACGCTGTAAATTATGGTAAAAAGGCTGGCTTAATTATAAGTCAGCCTTTTTTATTTCTATGCAAACAATAAAAACAGACAAACCACTCCTCGGCTTTGCTGCTTTCAGCGGTACAGGCAAAACAACACTCATCACCAAACTGTTGCCACTACTAAATGCAAAAGGCATCAAAGCAGGACTCGTTAAACACAGCCATCACGACTTCGACATCGATCAACCCGGCAAAGACAGCTACCGCCTTAGAAAGGCCGGAGCAAGCCCTGTGATGCTCGTTTCGAAATATCGCCGCGCAGTTATTACCGAGCGTGAGGTTATTGGCGAACCTGTACTAGCAGACGAACTTGCCCATCTTGATCAAAGCGAGCTGGATCTTGTTATTGTCGAGGGTTTCAAACATGAATCCTTGCCAAAAATAGAGCTACACAGGCCATCACTCGGAAAACCACTCCTTTTTCCAGAGGATTCAGATATTATCGCCATTGCCAGCGATGAGAATATCGGCCAAAATTGCGCTATCCCTGTTCTAAACATCAATAACCCTGAACAGATCTGCCAATTTATCACCGATCAATTTTTACCAAATTATGAATAACTCAGGTTGCGACTGCTGCTCAGATAAGTCTGATAAACTTATGCCTCTTGCTGATGCGCTCGACAGAATAACTTCCAGCTTGCACACGAAAAGTGCTATCGAAACGGCGCCGCTAAGACAAGCTCTCGGCCGTATTCTTACTGAAAACATCCACTCACCGATCGATATTCCACCGCACAGGAACTCAGCGATGGATGGTTATGCACTTCGCAGTTCAGATATCACCGATCAAAAAAGAACATTAGAAATAGCCGGCACTTCTTGGGCGGGAAAACCCTTTCAAGGTGAAATTCCAACTGGAAAATGCGTGCGTATTTTCACTGGCGCAGTTGTACCCATCAAGCTGGATTCCGTTGTTATGCAAGAGAAAGTCGAGCGGCATGATAGCCTAGTCTCATTTCCACACCCAATTACTCAAGGAAACAATATCCGCCTTCCAGGAGAAGATATTCGGAAAGGCGAACAACTTCTTCAACTGGGCAAACAACTCACCCCAGCAGACCTTGGAACAATCGCCTCGATGGGGATTTCTGAAATTCGCATCAAGCAAAAACTTCGCGTAGCCTTCTTTTCAACAGGCGATGAACTTAGATCAATTGGCGAACAGCTGAATGAAGGCGATATTTACGATAGTAATCGTTACTCGCTCTACGGAATGCTTAAGCGATTGAATGTCGAACTGCTCGATATGGGCGTAATACCCGATGATCGCCAAGCAGTCGAAGCGGCTTTTCTAGTTGCCGCAGAAAATGCCGATGCAATCATCACCTCTGGTGGCGTCTCAGTCGGTGAAGCCGATTTTGTTAAAGAGACTTTAGAAAAACTGGGGCAAGTTGATCTATGGAAAATAGCCATGAAGCCCGGAAAACCCCTCGCCTTTGGCAAGATTAATGAGACTGCCTTCTTTGGCCTACCCGGAAACCCTGTTTCCGCAATGGTCACCTTCTATCAAGTGGTCCGCCCTGCTCTACTCAAAATGATGGGGGCAGAAAATAAAAAACCACTACGCATTAAAGCCCCTTGCAATCAGGCAATCAAACGCGCCCCTGGACGACTTGAATTTCAAAGAGGAATTATCAATAGATCTGATAACGGTGAACTCACCGTAACCCCTCTTACTGGACAAGCCTCACATATTCTCAGCTCAATGAGCAAAGCTGACTGCTTTATTGTAATACCGGCCGAATGTGCGGAAATAACTGCAGGCGAGAAGGTCATAATCGAACCGTTTGACTCGATTATATAACCTCAAGATCAAGTTATATTATTACGCATCGTCCAGCGCTTATAACCCTTCCTAGCCAAGTGCTGCGCCAACTGTAACGGCGGCATCCTCAACCAATGAGAACGAATAAACAACATCCAACGTGCTAAGCCCGTCCAACGATCATCACAACTGGGGTGATCTGGCGCTAACGCCCTTAAAAACAGCGCGTCCATAACAAAAGTCATGATTTTTCCGGGCGAACCGGCCTTTGAAACCTTCAAAACTTCTTCAGGTACCGGGGTATTCAGGATTTCATTTGTATAACGAAGAGCATAGAACAGGGGCCGCTGTAAATTGAGTTCCACCGAACGGGCCAGTAAACTCTCCCAAAAGTCTTCTTCTGCCGAAAACTCTCGCACTAAAAGATCAAGGTCCGAAAGATCGCGCAGACCGTGATCAAGTTCACCATCATGAAAAAGATGGGCAGCGCTGTGAAGAATTCTATCTTTTTCCGAAAGAGCCCAACCTAGCCGTTCTTCAGCAAGAACAGCACCATTCAGCAACTTGTTAGAATCCACGCTAATTTTCCCTGTCCTGGGCAAAATATTATGATGGATATCCAGAACCACCTTCCTTTTGACATGTTGCAAAGGGGGGATCTCATGCATCCACTGACGATAATACCGTTGATCGTAAGCATCTGAACAAGGGGAATACCAGCCATTTAAAGTCAGGTGCCTCTCCACTTCCGATATTTTTTCTTCTGGCACAAGAATATCCAAATCCGAAAAAAGGCGCCCCTCTCCTGCGTTGGAACACGCTGATATATATGCCCCTCCTTTCAATAAAACTAACGGAACATCCAGACTCTCAAACAGCTTGAATAATTCAAAAATCTCGTAACGAGCCGATAACCTTAATTTCTCGTAAATTCTGAATGACGATAAGAGATGGCGGTTGGCGTACTCTGGAACAGTTTCCAGCAAATCATGCTCGTTAAGCAGCCAGTAGATACGACCAAGAAGCACTGACCGCCTACCCTGACGAACCAGTAAATCCCAATCGGCTGGTGAAAACATGGCCACCGTTTCAGGGTCGGATAAAACTTTGCTAACAAGGTTCATCTTTCAGCAGAGTCAGTTATGACTCTCTCAATTTGCGCAATCGATTCATCCAGTGTTCCGTAACTTAAGCTATAGCAATCACAGCTCTCTATAAGCCGCGAAAGAATATCAAAACCGCGTTCTCCAAGGAGGCTGTAATTGAATGACTGCTCAGCCAACTGCATAAAGGCATGCCCTTTGTCCAATTTCTCAAGACGGCATTTTTCCCCTTTTTCATATTTTGGGAAAACAATTGCAACTGCTTTCGCCCTATCACCACACTCCTGAAATGAAAGATCTGAAGGCTTTAGCAAAGAAACTGTTCCTTTCGCGGTATCTTTAACCGTCTTGCTAAAAATCGCCTCTGGAAATGCTTTTTTTATCAGTTCGATTGATTGATTCTTAAGATTAACCGGACGGCATAAACTTGTTAGCAAAAGGTCATTGGGGTCGATCGTTGCCAACTCATCGGTTAAAAGCCGATAACCCGACAGCATAAGCCCTGCGCAAAGTGTACTTTTCCCAGAGCCAGGTGCTCCGGGCATGATCACTGCTTTGCCATCTTTTTCAATAACCGCTGCATGACTGATCAAATGGGTGTGAATATGGTTTGATATACACCAGTTAAGCCCCCACTCGAACATTGGCAATGCCTGATCAAGAGGAAGTGGTTTAAAGGGAGCTTTACCATCAAATAAAAAACTGACTTGAGGCCTAATCCACCGGCGCAGCGATTTTGGGCGCATTAGCTTAACGTGGAAGTCGAAAAAATCCTCTTCACGATTCACAAGGATTGAGCTATAGAGCTGCGTAATCCCGTCGTAGAGAGAAGCAATATCAGTTGTTAAACGAACGTAGAACGGTCCTGTTCGAATCGTTTGTGTTTGTAGCATATAGAATGGGAAAAATGCAGGCCAAAATCACACGCCCACTTAAATACAGATAGAATTGCTTAAAGCCACCTTAGGTAAACACCCTTACCCGACCGCTGTAACCAAACCCGTGTCCCGAAGAGTATAGAGCATCCCCTCAAGAAACGGCAATTTACCCTCAACATTCTCGGGAATTAGAGCCGTTAACTCACTATCCAGTATATCAAGTATCTCACGTGAACTTTTAGGATGCCCTTCTAATAAGTTCAATACTGAAAGTACCTCTCTCTCTAGGAGATGCGTGTCACCCGTATGGCAATCAAATACCACTAATGGTCCTATACTTCCCTGCAAATTGAACAAATATCTCGAATCAATTTCTACCGACCACCTGCGCATATCTCAGACCACAATTAATTAACGCAATGAATAGCCGAATACATTTCCCGTCCTTTATGGTTTTTTGGGATCATTACCTAGAGGACATATACCTAGGTTATTAAAGCCGTCAAAGATGTCCTTTTGCGCTTCCAATATTTTCTTGTTGATTGAAGTCTTTGTCCCGTCGTAGGCACCAATAAACGCATCAACAGTCATTTTAAAATCCGCTATAACCGCTGCAGGCGTGAGGCTATACGCAACATTAGGGTGTGATGCATTTAGAAACGCGGCAACAGCCTGCCTACCAAGCTCTGTAAGCATACCCTGCCAGTTTTGATAGTTTCCGTGGTTATCGATCATGTCGTCTAACACACCGTTTGAGGTGTTAATTGTTGAAACCGGGGGGTTGCTAACCACATCAATTAACCTGTCGGTTACCAGAAACGGCGTAACACCTAGACAGTTAGAGGCTATACCCCCCCCTGTATCAGAGCAGCTCGACGCCATATAACCAAAAACTGCAACAAAAGGGTCGGCACCTCCAGCACTAACACCTGCACCCTCATAATCTGCATGCGGCGCAGAGCCCCAGTAGCCAGGGGTACAACCACCACACGTAGACATATCAACCGGGCTAGAAAGATTCCCAGATGCTAGGTTAGAGGGTGTACATTCACGCCCCATGCCAAAAGCAGACTTACTGCTTAGCGTCATAATAACCGGCGCAGCCAATCCCGCTTTCGCGACATTACGCCGCCCTTGGTCAACGTCCTGTTTTTTATTCAAACTTTCATCAGATTTTTTGCTCATCTGAAAACCCTCTGGTTAGATTCTATAATTAAAAGATTAGAAAGCAATATTCATTCCTAAAATTAAATAGCGATTAAAATCAGCCAAATGAATACACTTAGTACTCTTTGAAAAGTTCTGTGTAAAAATTATTGACACCTTATCCCGTCAATTATTGCTTACTGAGCGAATCAGTTTTTGAGCGTATTTAATGGGTATAGCATAGCTGATTCCGCTCGGTTTTTGTATGACACTCTCTTTGCTTTCTTTAACAAAAACACTATTCACTACCCCAATCACTTTTCCGCTCCTTATGTCATACAAAGGGCTTCCACTATTACCCGGGTAAGCGGTCGCATCCAGCTGGAAAACGTTATAAGGTTTTCTCAATCGCCTAACCATCTCAGGGTTTAACTGCCTTGAATTGTGAACAGGTATTGCAACCGGACTAATGGCAGAGATAATTCCGCGATGCGTTACAGGATAAACCCCCAACACCATGCCAATTGGGAAGCCACTGAACGCATATAACTCACCCTCCCTAACTTTTTCTGAATTTCCCAGCTTCAATGCAGACAGCGATTTTCCTGACAGTCGCAGCAAAGCAACATCGTGTTTTTTATCAACAGCCAGTTTCTTGACGCTTCTAAAGCTTGTTTTTGCCCCTTCTCTAAAATAGAGGCCAAGCTGCTCCTTTGCCTTGAAGTTTAATGTATCGGGCAAGACGTGGGCATTCGTAATCACCAATGTGCCATCTCCAACGATAAAACCTGTCCCGCGAAAAATAGCCGCTGGCGAGCGCGTTCGCTGGTACGTTCCTATAGCGACAATAGAGGGTTTTACTTGGGCAACGGTTTCCGGCAAAGAGCTGGCACGGACTGTTCCAAGCAATGAGAACAGTAGTAGGATAGAAAAATAAAGCGTTTTCACAGGCCCATCCTTTTTATCATGAAATTGAAAAGTGATGCTTTAGGAGCATCAAATTTAGTTACCTGAAGAATCTTCATCCCCTCTGTGTCCTTAGTGCGATTTTTGCTCTTTATTGAGACTAATCCACCAAGTTAATAACCCTATACCCGCTTACCTCGTCCGATTCCAAAGTAATCGATTCCCAGTTGCTCCATTAATGCAGGCTCATAAAGGTTCCGTCCATCAAAAATAACCGGCTGCTTTAGACCATCCTTAATCGCATCAAAGTCAGGACTCCAGAAACACTTCCACTCCGTTACAACCAGTAACGCATCTGCATCGGCTAACGTTTCATTTTGATCTTTACAAAGCACTAGATTTGATTCATCAGGATAAATTCGCTTTGTCTCTTCCATCGCTTCTGGGTCATACGCCCTCACGCTTGCCCCCGCTTGAATAAGCGCATCGATCAAAACGCGGCTTGGTGCTTCGCGCATATCATCGGTACTGGGTTTAAAGGCCAACCCCCACATTGCAAAAATCCGGCCAGCCAAATCGCCTTTAAAGTAGCTATTTACTTTATTAAAAAGCAACTCTTTCTGGCGCCCATTAACCGATTCAACTGCCTCTAGAAGCTCTGCGTTATAGCCCACTTCACCCGCACTACGCGCCAGCGCTTTTACATCCTTAGGAAAACAGGAACCACCATAACCACAGCCGGGATAGATAAATGAGTAGCCGATTCGACTATCCGAACCAATCCCATTTCTCACCTGCTCGATATCTGCACCCAAACGATCAGCTAAATTAGACAACTCATTCATAAAACTGATTTTGGTCGCCAGCATCGCGTTCGCCGCATATTTAGTCAGTTCAGCCGAACGAATATCCATCGCAACAAAACGCTCATGACTGCGATTAAATGGAGCATATAGCGCACGCAGCAGTTCAACTGTGCGAGGATTATCAGCCCCAATTACCACGCGATCTGGTTTCATAAAATCTGCAATCGCCGCCCCTTCTTTTAAAAATTCAGGGTTTGAGACCACATCAAAATCAACATCAACACCGCGCTTTTCAAGAACTTCTTGAACTTTGGCCTTAACCTTATCAGCCGTTCCCACCGGCACCGTCGATTTATCTACCAGAATACGGTAATCGCTCATATGAGTTGCCACGCTCTCGGCAACGGCAAGAACATACTGCAAATCGGCAGAGCCATCTTCATCAGGCGGTGTGCCTACGGCGATAAACTGAAAGAGTCCATGAGCAGCCGCCTCTTTCGCCTCGGTGGTGAAGCGCAACCTGCTTGCTTCGACATTCTCTTTAACCATTGCCTCTAGACCCGGCTCGTAAATGGGTATCTCACCATTTTGCAGGCGCGCTATTTTGGATTCATCGACATCCATGCAAAGTACATCGTTGCCTACTTCCGCCATACAGGCACCTGTAACTAGCCCGACGTACCCAGATCCAAAAATTGTGATTTTCATTAAACTTCCCTTACTATCAAATATTACTAACCAAAAAAATATTGGATTACCCGCCAACCTTAACCCGAAACACCTTTCTCTTTGCTAGTATTAAGTTATGGATAACAACCTGATTCCCTCCAAACAGAACAAGACAAAACAAATAACCCACCAACTTAATGAGCCTCTAGGGATTTTAGCTAAATTAATCGCACTTGCTTTATTTTTGAGCGTATTTATTGCTTTATTTCATTTTCCCACGCTACCGGTTTTGCTAGGCTGTGGTTTAACGATCTATGCTGTTATCCTTTTTTACAGGCCTTTTATCTGGCTCATAGCAGTACCGGCTCTTCTTCCAGTGATCTACTTAGCACCATACACTGGCTGGATCTATTTCGATGAATTCGATCTATTTTTGCTTGTAACACTTGCTGTTCTATTCTGGCATGGTCAATATTCTTTAGCCCCTTTAAAGTCAGTTCCAGCTCTCTCCTGGATGGCTCTCACCCCTTTCCTATTAATCTATTTTTTCGGCATTTTAAATGGAATGTTCCCGCTAGAACCAATCGATGCCAACTCTTTCGCATCGTATTACAGTCAATACAATAGTCTACGCGTTGGAAAAGGACTTATTTGGGCGCTGCTGCTCTGGCCTGCCTTATTAAACCACCTCAATAAAGCAGAAAAAAACAAACGCTTAATCTTCTTTGGTATAACACTTGGCGCTTTTGGAACGATACTAGCTATTTTTAGAGAACGCGGGGTTATACATGATGTTTTTTACGGAGAAAGTTGGCGTGAATTACTCCATAGCCTATTGGACTTCAGCACACAATATCGTATTACCGCAATGTTTGCCGACATACATACTGGGGGCACATCAATAGATGGTTACCTTGCCCTAACTATCCCATTGGTTTTTTTCCTGATAACACACTCAAGGGGAAAAACAAGGTTCTGGTCATCACTTGTTGCTGCTGGCTTGCTTTATGGTGCCGCCGTCACTTTTAGCCGTGGAGTTTACCTAGGGCTAGGGGTACAACTTCTAATCTCCTTAGCCATTTTTTTTAATCATCATCGTGCATCATTGAATTTGCGCGACCTTGTTATTTTGCTTATTTCTGCTCTGATCTCATTGGCCGCCTTGATTATCTCTTATCAAAAAGGTGGTTTTTATGCGCTTCTAGCACTATTGACGCTTTATAGCGGCTTTGTAATCTCCTCTGCAATTCCCTCTGCCAACAAAAGCAGTAGAGTCTTAATTGTTGGCGGCCTCTTTATTGCGGGAAATGCACTTGCTATATACGCCATGCATACAAGCCAATGGGTCGAAAACACACTATTAACCAGCGCCTTATATAGCTTATTCCTATCTGTAATACTATTAGCTATCTCTCCCCATTCAACAAGAGTCCTACTAAAAACTTGTAACATTCGCCAGTTATTGGGACTAATCGCGCTATTTTGGGTTTTTATCATAATGCTTCTCCCTCCCTTACTCGGAACCACGGTTGCTAATCGATTTACAACAGTCTCTAAAGACTTTCAGCATAGAATCGACCACTGGAAAACTGCCATCGAAATTACAAACAAAAAACCGCAATCGGCTATTGCAGGTGTTGGGGTAGGTCGCTTTCCATCCAGCTACTATTGGGAGGTTCAAAATGCAAAAGAGGTTGGCAGCTACAAATTGATAGAAAGAGACAGTAACTCCTTTTTATCCTTTTCTGGTGCCCATGATCTCAAGGTCGGCCAAATTATCAATATCCAACCCAAAACAAACTATCAACTCAGATTTGACTACAAGACAAACGATGCAGTCGTACCCATTTTTATTAAAATTTGTCACCGTCAAATAATCCAACCATATGAATGGAATCCTACTTGTAAAGTATTTTCGAAAAAAGCCCCTCGCACAAATGGGAAGTGGAAAAGATTAGCCTGGAATTTTAATTCTGACAAACTGGGTACCTTTGAAAATATGACTGTAGCCCCCGTTGTGTTGACAATTAGCAATCGCCGAAAATATGAATTTAACAACAAACCTCAAACATTTTTAGCCATTGACAACTTTATCCTACGATCTGTTGATGGCCCACCAATTTTAAAAAATGGACGCTTTGATGAGGGGCTCAATCATTGGTTTGGATATTATGATTTTGACCATTTACCCTGGCATATTAAGAACATCTGGGTTAATTACTATTTTGAGCTTGGCTTGATAGGTTTAATCTCCCTCCTTATCCTAGTGGGCACAGCGATAATCAGGTTGGCAAAACGTGTGCTAAATGGAAGCGATTCTGCACCCTTTCTTCTTGCCTCACTATTGGGTTTTCTAGCGGTTGGTAGCTTTGGAACAATTGTCGATGCACCCAGAGTAGCTATGCTGTTTTACCTAATTTTATTAAGCTCACTTTCTGAAAGCACCCCGATCAGAAACGAATCAACGGCCCTTTAAAACAGCTCCAACCCATACCGCAAAAAGGTAAACAAAAATAGAGGCCATTACGGCTATCAGAACATTGGTCAGATCAGGATGCTTTAAAGGGATAAAAACTTTCCCGAGTTCAACAATTAATGCCAAACCTCCACCAATTATAATTGCGTCCATTGCACCACTCATTGATCCTCGCTGAATCTGATTCGCCCAAACAAAAAGACCTACTGGGGAATAGATAGAAAAATTAGCCAGCAAATTCGCCATTGCACCCGATTCTGAAGAGTAGTAATGATAGTAAAAAGGCAATAGCTTAATTGCCACAACACGCTCAGAAAAACTGCTTAACGGAAGCCATTGAGTATTAAACCAGCCAGCCAAAAATAAAACAGCAACCAAATAAGGGATAAAAAATGATAACATCGCCCACCAAAGAACCTTCGCAACCTTTTCTATCTCCACTTTTTTCAAAAACTGCCCTACCATTAATCCAAAAGCAAACCCCGCACCCCGCATCACGACAGAGAACCCCTGACTCACCCCCGAACCCAAAAAGAACTGCAGTAGCTCGATCAAAAACCCAAGAATCAGGCCCGCAACAAACGTCCTCTTGAGACTGATATTAGAAAAAGCGAGTGAAATAAGAAGCCCCAAAGGGGCGACAGCAAATCCCTCGCCCAGTAATCGCGCAGTACACCGTAAAACACTCGAACAGTCCCCCACGATCAACCAGCCATAACCTTCACCAGCTGCCTTCTGACTGATTTCATCTAGAGAAATTACAAAATCAAAAGGAAATAGCGTCTGCGCAAAATAGATTAGAAAGTAACTGTACAAAGCTGCCAAAACAGATTTTTGGCCACCTTCATGGAATGAATCCCATAGATGACAAAGTTGCCGACGACCGAAGAGCCACACGCCAATTCCACCGATTGTCCCCAATGCTTCGGCAATCAAATCATTAATAGAAACGGTTCTAGGGGCAAAAAAGAGCTGGGTAAACTCAACAGAAACGGCAACTAAGATACAAAACGAAAGCACCAGAAGCGGTGAGAAATAGCGTGAAATACCCGCATCCCTAATTCCCATTAGCAGACCGCACCCAAGAAAGGAAAGTGGAACATAAAGAACTATATTAGCGACCCAGTCTGCTCGCGAACCAATCCCCAAATCAAGGTAGCGAATGTTCTCAAAACGCTGCAAGGCTTGTTCGAAACCAAGGTCACGCAGCTCAAAAGGAATAAGGCTTCCATATACCACAAACGCTAAATAGCCAAAAAAGGCAGCGGCGATGTATTTACGGTTATTCATGTAGCGACTATTCCTTTATAAGCAGCGTAAACGCCAAACAATCCATCTTTTAAGCATAATCCAAATAGAAGATTTTAACCTCCCCCTTTGGAAAAGGGGGAATGAGGGGGCTTTCTATTCGCGCCCTGACTTAGTCATATTTGCCCCAATACCCGATATAACGCTACATTGCATTATAATAAAATCATTTTAATAGTTATGAATTTTAATAGTTATGAGAGTAACCAAGAAAGATGGCTATAACACCTGAGCAAGTTAGAAAGCTGCGTACCAGAACCGGCCTAAATCAAACTGAAGCGGCGAAATGTCTTCACGTAACGATGAGGTCTTGGCAAAATTGGGAGACCACAAAAGACAGGGTTAATCACAGACAGATGCCCGAAGGGTATGTAGAACTTTTTTGCCTCAAGAATAATATCTCCTATCCTCCCTTCTAAAAAACAACTTGACTTTATCGCTCAATGTGTGCAGCATACTTGCCACCAGTTTGATCTGGTTTTTATTTGCCCATCAATGCACACATTGTGTGCTCTAGGAGATTCATCATGACAATTACGACAAACGATAATGAACAGTTAACAACAATCACATGCGCTAACTGCGGCGCAACACACAGCTATGTGAAAAAGCGTAAAGCGAAGAAATATTGCTCTCATAAATGCGGGGTTTCTTTCTACGGACGCGAGATTCGAGATAAAAAAGCGCAGCGTGAGCGTATTAAAAAGCATCACCAAAAGCATCCTGAAAAACGTTTTCACTCTGCACTCAAATCTTCTGCTAAAGACAGAGGGTTAGAGTTCGATTTATCCGAAGAGTGGATAAAGAAAAAGCTTGCTAAAGGTATATGTGAAGTTTCAGGAATGCCTATTCGTCCGAAGATTGGAACGAAGAAAAAAGGACGGGATTTCTATTCAGTTTCGTTCGATAGGATTGACAATAGCCAGGGCTATACAAAGAGCAATGTTCGAGCCGTTTCGTGGGGCTATAACTTAGGCAAAAACAAGTTTAGCGATAGAGATATCAACGCGTTGTCATTAGGGGTTGTACTGCAACATATCCCTAAATCACTCAAAGAGACGTTTGTCGAGATGCTGCCACAATCGCTAATAAGTGATTTGCCCAGCGGGTTTAAAGTTTAAAAAAGGAGGTCAACCGTGACCACGCACTTAGATGATCTCAATCAAAATGGAGGGGCGTCAGCCCCTCCTAATTTACACTCCACTTCATTTTATATTGATCCTGAAAATGAGGTTGATATTGCACGTTTAATTGCGCTCTCAGCACCTGTTGAATCGCTCGAAACTAAAAAGATGTTAGAGCTCGCGGAGGTTATCTTTGCTGAATTACCGAGCATAGCGAGACGGCATGAACCGAAGTCTCTATTGCTACTATTAAGCCAGCAACTCGCTCGGTTTTTTTCGGGAAAATTGCTTTTGGAATACGATTCGTTTGAGTCTCACTATTACGCTTGGATAAGAGTTGCGGCTGATATCGGAGATGTTGAAGCCGTTATGACTTTACTGAAATATTCTGTTAGAAATGATCTTGAATCAGCGATAGCAGAGCATTGGGCAAGACTAATCAGTGATGCATCATTTCAGCGAATCGACACTGCTTTCGACGTAGACAGTTCAAGGGCAGGCGTTGAAAAGCTCAATGAGATTATCAGTCTGATCGCGCCCGTTCATGCTGAATTAGCTCTTCAAATCACGCTTAAACTGATGCGTGTTTGTGAAAGCAAAGCGCACTTAAATGGTTATCTAGGGCGCACGAAGAAGATCAAAAAAAGATTGTTGAGCGATCGTGATTGCCGATCAATAATCGTACTCGATCAGATCGCAGAATCTGCTGATCGAAATGTTAAAGAGACGTGTAAACGCTACGAGTCATTGACTACTTTACCGGTTAAGCTGGCACTCATTGGTGATGTCAAAACAGTTAAAGAGACGCTCGACAGTGAGTTCCCCTGGTTCAGTCATTTAACTTCTAAAATTGCGAATAAGCTTCTGCTGAGACAAATCGGAAATGGAACGTTTTATCTTTCACCGATTCTTGTTTTAGGACCGCCTGGTGTTGGAAAAAGTTCATATATTAGTCGATTAGCCGAGCTTGTAGAGGTTCCCTCAAGAGCGCTTAGTTTAGCCGGTAAAAACGATAATAGAGACCTTTCTGGGACGGCCAGAGGCTGGTCAACTGGACACCCTTCTATGCCAGTCAGTTTGATTAATGATCATCAGATTGGTAATCCAATTGTCTTGCTTGACGAAGTCGATAAAGCGGGAGGATCAGATCACAACGGACGTGTGGTTGATACCCTGCTAACATTGATTGAGCCTGCTACATCTAAGCGCGTTTTTGATGACTTTTTATGTGGTCATGCTGATCTCTCCGGCATCACTTGGATATTCACCGCGAACGATATAAAGCAGCTCCCAACCACCCTGCTAAGTCGACTTGAAGTCGAAACAATCGATGCGCCACTGGCCGAGCATTATCCCGCTATTATCAAAAAAAGCATTCACTCTTTTTGCGCACACAATGGTATTCACTCAGCGCATATTCCGGAGATAACCGAAGCGGATTGGGCGTGGTTAAAACGCTATTTTAAAAGCCCGCGCCTGGCTCGAAAAGCCGCTGAAAAATGGCTTGAATACAGGCTGCTCACGCATCAGGAAAACAGACTCAATTGAACAAAACTTCATAACTAAGGGATCAAAATGACGACTCAAAATAGCAAAACAATGGAAAAGAAAGGCTCTGTTATAGATAACAATAACGCTAGATTTAGCCTCAAAAAATCTGGAGTGACACGCTCAGATAATGCACATAATGGGGATCAATTTACTCGATATTTACAACTTATAACTGCGTCTGTTGATCAAAAGGTCAAGTGGGCGAGCGATCCAAAGATCGAGTTAGATGCAGCAAGAATATTACGTTTTGACGCTAATCTCAGTGTTAGAACTGCGATCATCAACAACCCAGTAATACCGCTCTTCTTTCATCATCGAAACCCTCAGTCAGTTGCCGATATTCTGTCTGAATTAGTCAGGACTGTGAATCATTATATGCTGTTTTCAGGTGTACAAATCACGTTCAAAGCAGAGCTCATGGAAGAGATCAAAGGTGACGCTGAGACGCAAATAGCGATCGTTGAACTCGATGAAAGCGTGGTCATTACAACAGCAGGTTTGGCACATGAAAAACTCGCGCTATCAGAGCCCATCACGTTTGATGTCTGGCAGATTGAGACTGAACGCGAGACGCATTCTAGCGTTTTAATCAGCGAGACAAATGACTTGAACAGTGCTGTCTCTGCTGCTATCGCTGCGCTGATTTAGTGAGCGCAACCGTCACGACCGCACCATCTGCCGCGCCACGCCTCTTTCACTGTCAAGTGGCCAATAGGTATGGCTGTCTGCAGAATCACCGCTGGCAGTAGCTGCCATACAGGAGCATGGCATCACAGGGTAGGTTACGGGTTAACACCTGGCGGCCTATTGGTGGAAACCATTGCAGGGACACGCATCTTCCCCTAGGCGAGGTAGCGCATGACTTAAAGATCGCAGACAGCTGCAAGGGCTCACGATATAGATTCGTGACCCCTTTTTTATGCCTACGGATTCAGAGGGTGATCCTAGATCGGGGGGCGCAAGCACCTGATGAACACCTTAAGCAGGTGTGGATGGGGCTGGCCAAGCAGACGGGGGCCAGGGGTGGGGTGAGCACCCCCGATTTCAGCCCAAACGACCCTCTAGCCCTTTGGTGGCGTGAGCGATGTGCCCATAAGTGCCCATATGGGCACATATGGGCACTTATGGTACCTTATGGGCACATATGTGCCCAAGTTGGCCAGTCTGACGCGGTGCCAGTGCGAGAGCCCCCTTGTGGATGCAATGTCGGCCACCCTGTCCAAATAGGGGTTAGTTTGGCAATCTAGGGGCGAGCGGGGCGCAAAGCGGGTGACCCATCGAAAAGCGGAGCAGTGCCACCAAAATGGGTGGTGATTTGGCAAATTAGAGGAGTTGAGCGTGGTTTAATGGGTCGGTTTGAGCTGGCTTTAGCGGGTCAAGTTCGGTCAAAAAGATGGATTCCGGCTAAAAAAGGGGGTGTCCTTAATTGCCCGTTACTGCCGCGGTTAAAAAGGGTGTTACTTTTTGCTCATTTTTATGGCAGTAACATGGGGAGGAGGTGCAACACAAAAAGATGAGGTGAAACCAAAATGCCAAACTTTTTTTTGTGCGGGATAGGCCCTAAAATAGATGGAATACATCTGTTATCCGCAGGCAATAGTAGGGAGGTCAGATCAACCTATAACCACCCTTTCAAGGTTGCACACTCAATCGTTGTGAAAAAGGCTGAACATCGGGCCAAATGGGGCAGATAAACCGCTTAAACAGCCTTATAGGACGATCCATCTCATCTATTTTGGGGCTCGCCAGCACATAAGCGCCAAACAGCCAGGGCGGTTTAACGGGCTGGTTTTAGGGCAAACCCCTTTAAAACATGTTGAACATAGATACTCCAACGCTAAACGCTTAATCATTAAATCGGCCAAACGGCTTCTAAGGCAAATCTACAAATCTGGATGTCAGTATCAGCATCCGGGCATTACGCTGTGGAAGATCAGACTGGTGAGCGATCACTTACAAGCCGACCTCTTTGCTGCACGAGAGAAACAAACTCTGATGGAATCGATTGATGAGATTAATCGACGCTTTCCACATAAGGTCTCAGTGTCCAGCGCTGGAATTAAACCAAAGTGGAGTTATAAACCGAAAAATCTATCGAGGCGCTATACGACGCATTGGGGGGGGGAATTGGCACGGGTACGGTGTTGCTGGGGTGTTGATATTGGGAAGCCATTTTAGTTAGGCCACCAACATCAAATATTTGGCTGAGTACCCCCCCCAAAAAGCTCCTAAAACAGCATGCCTTTCAAACAAAATAGTCTCACATGCAGGAGATCGTGGAAAAATATTTTTCTCCAATATGAGTCGCCTTAAACGCTGGAGTGACTGCTCCCCGCCCTGTCGGGCGAAGCTTCCAACTTCTAAGGCCACAGCCGGACTTGACCGGACTTATGCAAGCCTCGGTTGACAGGAACCGACAGTCCTTCGGTCCGTAATTTGATAATTCCCTGCTGACGGATATTGATTGCGGCATTTATGTCACGATCTAGCTCTACTGCACAGCTTGGACGCGACCAGTTGCGTACCGACAGGGGCAACTGATCTACTTTATGACCACAGCAGGAGCAGGTTTTAGAGCTGGCATACCATTGATCAATCTTAACCAAGTGCTTGCCTTCTGCCTTGGCTTTATACTCCAATATTTTTATCAACGCACTCCAACTGGCATCGGCAATATGCTTAGACAGCTTCCGGTTCTTTAGCAGGTTTTTTACTTTTAGTGTCTCGACCACTACCGCTTGGTTTTCGTCAATAAGTTGTCGGGACAGCTTGTGCTGGAAGTCAGCACGCGCATTCGCTAGACGCTCATGCGTCTTGGCAAGGTGCGTTAGCCCCATATCAACACCCAACACGTGATCAACCATCTGTATCGGTGCAGGTGCAGTGACACCATCCTCAAACAGCAGAGAAGCATAGTATTTCCCTGTCACAGTGCGAGATAACGTGATGCTCTTGAGCTTTCCGTCCAGATTACGGTGAATCCGCACTTTGATCGATTCCAACTTTGGAACCTTGATCCAGTTTTCACCTGCGCTGATGCTGGTGCAGTGATAGCTCGATTGCCTTCCATGCTTGCGCTTGAACTTCGGGTAGCGTGCAGAATCCTTCGGATCAAAGAATTTCTGAAAGGCTTTGTCGAGGTTGATGCATGCCTGTTGAAGCGCGATAGTGTACAAGACCATCCAGCCCTATCTGACTATCTGCGGAAGCGCCACAGCTTTACGAAGTTAGTTGTACATTTTATCTTCACTACAAAGTACCGCCGTAAGTTGTTTGATGGGTCTATGATAAGACAACTACGCGAAGCATTTGAGTCGGCCTGCGAGAAACTAGAGTGTGATTTGATGGAGATGGATGGAGAGGCTAACCACGTTCACTTGCTTGTAAGTTATCCGCCCAAACTTGCAGTTAGTGTGCTGGTGAACAACTTGAAATCGGTATCGTCACGCCGGATACGTATACTCAACACCCAGATACCGAGACAAGGCAAAAGCGGAGTATTGTGGTCACGTTCCTATTTTGCCTGTAGTGCAGGGGCCGCGACCATTGAGACTCTGCGTGAGTATGTGCAGAGTCAGTCCACGCCGGAGTAGAACCGCTGTGCGGTTCCCGCTTGTATCTCCGCCCGATTGGGCGAGGGTTTCCACAGATTCTGCTAAAATTGCCACTAAACTACCAAACAAAATCAGATCACAATGAAAATCAGCGCCGTCATCCCCGCTTATAACAGCGCCAAATTTCTTAAAGAGGCTATAGATAGCATTCTTCAACAAACACATCCCGTTGATGAAATCATTATCGTAGACGACGGCTCAACCGATCAGACAGAGGCCATCGCAAAATCATTCGAAAACAAAGTTCACTACATCAAACAGGAAAACAAAGGGCCATCAGCAGCTAGAAACCGGGGAATTATGGCTGCAACAGGCGATTGGATCGCCTTTCTAGACGCGGACGATCAATGGACAGCCAACAAGATTGAAAAGCAACTCGCCGCATTACATAAAGAGCCCGCACTTAAACTGATCGCGGCCGATATGAGTGAGACAGACCAATCCGGCAACCTGATCACCGAATCCGTTCTGGCAAAACATGACCTGCTAAAGAACTTCCAAGCCTTAAATGGCGCTGCCCTGTCCAACGCCCTCGCCTCACTCGTTACCAAAAACTTTATCCCAACCGGAACTGTTTTAGTCGAGCGCGCTGTTCTTATCGAATCAGAACTATTTAATAGCGAAATCCGCTTTGGAGAAGATCTGGAACTCTGGGCAAAAATAGCCTGCAAATACCCGATCACCTGCCTCCCAGAAGTGATGATGCTTCGCAGACAACATGGAAATAATGCCACTCAAAACAGCGAAGCGATGCTAAAAGACCTCGTCAAAGTGATGCAGTCGGTCAAAAAATTTGGAAGCGAAAGACTCAAAGAGCAGAACAAAAACCCTAACCAGTTAGTCACCAGCGCCCTCGCAGACCTTGGTTATTGGTATTTCTCACAAGAAAACTATCCCAAGGCCCGCAAAGCCTTTATGGAAAGTTTAAAAGAATCCCCAAACAGACGGGCATTGATCTATGCGGTTGCCTGCTTCACTCCCCGAATATTGATTAATTCCATAAAAACAATAAAAACGTAGGAACAGCTATCGCGGAAGACAAACTAAGACTCCGCCAGTTAAAGGCAAGGCATTTCCCTTTTGGGGAAGATGTTCAGCTCCACAACAGCCCATCTTCACTCAATTCAATTAAAATAACCGGTCAGCCAAGCACAGTTTTGGAACAACAAGTTTAGGTCCCTCAAGGAGACTGTACTAAAGAGCTCATAGGGTTATACGGTATCGAAGCAATACACCCCGATACTTTTATTGAGTATCAACTCGGCCTTCACCACGGTGCTGTTATTACCGCTGCATAACAGCACCGTAAATCTTTGAAGAACCCAGCTAAATCAGCAGCGGATTATATTGATACAATGGCAGCTCAAGGCTTCGCCATCAACACCTGCATCTTTGCGCATGATGTCTTGAATGGATTTTACGATATTGGACAGGGACATGTTTTCTCTTTACGGTTGAATGGCAATAAGCTCATGCCGGCATGGGCAGTTTGTTGTTGATTAGAAAGTTATCTAATTTAAAGCGAGTTATTATGTTGGATTCAGCGGGCTTAAATAACACTTCATGGGCACTGGTTTCACATAACCACTGGGTCGTGCTCTTAGGTTGTTTGCTTTTGAAGGCATGGGCGGTGAAAAGGCCTACACAAGCCCCTTGTTGTGGGTCACGTGCGGATAGGTATTCAAACAGCTCTACACCTGCTGCTCTCATAGCTGCACCTAACTGTTGTGAGTGGCTGTATTGAATTGGGCTAGAGAGCTGCTGTTGATGCTTATCGAAAGGTGCTTGCTGCAAGTTAATACCACTGGACGATTGATAATCGACTGACAATAGTGAATGTTCTGATTTGATTTGTGGCTTAATCGGTTCGCCGCTCATTGAGTTCCAAAAAATAAACCGGTAATAAGCCGACTCAGCGAGTGATACATCGATTGTTTTTCCACCATAAAAAAGGCTCGGCTCATTGGCGGCACCAAATCGAGAGCCCCATTTTAGGGGTGGGTATCGAAAAGGTGTAGATAACAGGTAGTGATAGGCGGTTAAATTTTCTCTGTAGATGGGTTTAGATTCTTCCAGCATGGATTCAAGTAGTGCCTGTTCATCCAGCGTATCAACGTAGCCCAAGGTGGCAATTTGTTCTTGGCTTTCTACCAGGCGATGAAGTGTTCCTGTTAAATGTCCAATTTGTTGGGTGCCTTTGCACGCATCCCATATCACTATACTTTGCCCCGAATGGCATCAACAAACTGTGCCACGGTCATTAAGCCTTGAATGCTCTCTATCTGTTTGGCGGGAACTCCACCGGTGATTTTATTGTGAGTGTGCATAAAGTGTTTGATCCATTCTGCATCTCCCCCTGTTAATGCAAACAGCGCGCGGGCAATGCGGATAACAAACAGTGCAATCTCTCCCTGCTTGGATAGTGGGTCGAGGGATTGGCTCTGTTTTAGGCGACTAATGGCGGTGCGATGTACGCCTAATACGGCGGCTAACTCCGCCTGTTTTAAGCCTAATTGTTCCGAGGCGTTTAACAGGGCTTTAGCTAAAACGGACGCTTGTGTGGGCTCGGTTTGTTCTAATGCAGACATAACGGCACTCTTTTTATGTTAAATATGCACATATAGTAGACCTAATGTGCATATTTAACAAATATTGTTTAATAATAAAGGCGTTTTTCCAGCTCTTTTAGAGCTTGTTGATATTGCGCTTTGCCGCCGAAGCTTTTTAGTAGCTCTACTGGGCGACCCATTTCACTAAAGGGTTGCACTTTAAGTACAGCGACATCTTCTATCGGGGCAATCCCTTCAAAAGTGCCACTCCCCTCACCACACGACATCTCCACAAAATTCCTCACAAGCCAACCACCAAAACCAAAAACTAATCTATAATTAACGCAACAAACAACCCACCGAAGGAAATGGGGTATTGTACCCAAAGTAAAAATGGATCTAACAGCTTAATGACAGCCCCAAAACGAATCCTCTACGTAGAAAATGGCATCGGCTATGGCGGCGCCATAATCTGTCTACGACATCTCGTCAGAAACCTTGACCGCAGCCAATTTACTCCAATGGTTGTTACTGGAAGAACCGGCCCTCAATACGAAGAAATTGCACAAGAAGCGCTCTGGAAACATATCCCTGATAGACACATTGATATTGTTGGGCTGCATCACAAGCTCGACCCCATAAAATGGATCGATAGCATCCCCGGCCTGCGCTTTATCACCAACCAACTTCTTGCAAGAGCAGACGATCTATTTAACTTTCTACCCTTCTTTATTAACTTGCTCTGGACAGCTTGGCGTTTTAAAGCCGACCTAATTCATGCTAATAATGAACCGCTCTGTAACCGCGCAGCTCTATTGGTGGGAAAACTCTTAAAAATCCCCACTGTCTGCCATGTGCGTGGTAATCAAGATGGCACAAGCCTTATGAAATGGGCTTACAGCCTCCCAACCCACTTCACCCCCGTATCCCAATGGGTATCCAGTGCTATACAAAGCAAACTAAACGTACCCGAAAATAAAATAACCGTTATTTACGACGGACTTGAGCTAGACGGACTAGACCCTGATACTGATGGCACCCTCTTCCGCAAGCAATACAACCTAACCGATAAAGATTTTGCCGTTGGCCTTGTCGGTCTGCTTATCCCCTGGAAGGGGCAAGAAATTTTCCTTGATGCTGCAAGAGCACTGAAGGATAAGATCCCGAATCTCAAAATGCTCATCGTAGGAGGCATCCCCGATGATTGCGTTCCCTACGAAAAAATGCTCAAAGAGCGTGTAAAAAATGAGGGGTTAGAATCAACCATCATATTTACCGGTCATGTCACCGATATGCCAGCTGCTTATAATGGATTAGATGTTGTTGTCTCCGCTTCCACCAGCCCAGAACCACTCGGTACAGTCGTTATCGAAAGCATGGCCCTAGGCCGCCCACTGATTGGCCCCGATCATGGTGGTGCAGCAGAGATGATGGACCATGAAAAAACCGGACTTCTATTTAAAGCCAAAAGCTCAGAGAGTCTTGCGGAAGCCATAGGCAACTTTCATCAATCGAAAGAAAAAAGAGAACAGCTTGGGCAAGCAGCTCGTGAACATGCTCTAAGAACTTTTGCTGTGGAAACACACGTTACGCAAATGCAGGCCGTTTATAACTCACTACTAGTAAACAGTAAATAATATGGGCACTAAAAAAAATGTTCTGATGGTCATATCTGGTGGCGGGTTTATGTGGCAATCCCACTCCATCTTCACAGGGATTAAAGATGCATTTAATACATCTTTAATAATCCCAAACGATACCTTAATGGTCATTCAAAAACTGGGCTTAAATGAACAGGTTAAAGAAGATTGCATTTACCAAATATCCCCCCTAACAACAATCACAAACACAAAAAAGCTGGTCCTTTTAAAAAGATTTACCTCGGTTTTAATTGATAGCTTCAAAATAATAAATAAAGCGAAACCAGATGTGATTATTTGCAATGCCTCCTCTATCGCAATCCCTCTATTCATGATTGGAAAACTATTTGGGAAAAAAACTATATTTATAGAGAGCATAACTCGAATAGATAAAGCCTCTTCAACAGGTCTAATTTTAGATAAATTACGGTTGTGCAACAGGCTATATGTGCAGTGGCCAGAAATTCAAAATCAGTACCGAAATGCAACGTACAAAGGAACCGTTATATGATTTTTGTCACTGTAGGGAGCACAATGCCATTTGACTCACTTGTTAAAGCCATAGATGAGCAGGTGGCCAAAGGCGTGATTACAGAACCGGTAATCTGCCAAATTGGAAATGGCAGTTACATACCCAAGCACTGTGAACACTTTCGTTTTAAAGAGGGGATAGAAGAGCTGATTAATGAAGCAAGCATCGTTATCACTCACGGAGGAACCGGCACAGTTACTAGCCTGATAAAGCAACACAAACGCTTTATAGCCGTCTCAAACGCTATGGGTGCAGACAATCATCAGGCTATATTTTTATCTAAACTAGCTAGCATCTCCAACATTATCTGGACTGATGATCCAGCAAAAGTGACTTCACTATTTAGTGAATCAATGAGCACCAACCCCTCGCAACTAGTTACACCTTCATTGATAGCAGACCTTAAAACTTACATAGAGACGTAATAATGGAAAAAGTGCAAGTTGACAGCTCACACTACTCAAACAAAAAATACCTCACTATGGTGAGGTCAATAAATCATTGGGTACAGGCAAAAGAAGTTACAGAAGCATCACCTGATGGTCAGAGTGTGCTTGAAATTGGTCCTAGAACAGGCCATACATCGTGGCTACTTAAGCTATGGGGACACGAGGTGACCACCGTTGATATTGATCAAAACTTAAATCCTGATATCGTCGCCAATATCAAACAACTAGACCTTGACCGCAATTCCTATGATATTGTCCTAGCCGCTGAAATATTAGAGCACTTGCCCTACGAAGATTTTGGTCCCATCCTAGAAAAGCTAAGGGAAATATCTAAGCAAGCCGTAGTAATTACCTTGCCTGCACCATTAGTTGGTATATCACTGTTAGCCAATATTGCAGGAGTTGAACCTTTTGGGTTTACTCTCGGCATACCTTATTTTAAGAAACATCTGTTTGACGGACAACACCATTGGGAGCTTGGCAAACGCGGTTACTCATTAAGACGAATTAAGGAGACAATAAAGTCATCCGGCTTAAAAATAACGAAGTGTTATCGACCAAAACTGAGCCTTTATTGCTACATATTCGTGCTTGAGCCTGATCACTGATACCACCAAGATAAAGAGCTGAAATCTAACAACCGACAAAATAATTTGGATAGGAAAGCACTGCTCAATACTTAAAATTAGCCAATTTTTGAATCACTAACTTCTTGATAAAGATATGCCATTAATTTCAATCATTCTCCCCACACATAACCGCCCTAAATTGCTTGAGGAAGCAATAGAAAGCGTTATTGCGCAGAATATAACAGATTGGGAATTGATCATTATTGACGACAATTCAAACCCACCTGTGGACAAACAGTATATTCAAAATAAATTTAGCCACAAAGTTCATGTCCTTCATCATAATTTGTCTAAAGGTGGTTCCCTTTCAAAAAACACCGGAATTGAGGTGGCTAAGGGAAAATATATAGCTTTTCTTGATGACGATGACCTTTATGCTCCAACCTACCTAGAAGAAGCAATTAACACTCTCGAAAAATACCCGGAAATTAGCACACTATTTATGGGGGTCAGCTGGTTCGGCCCCAAAGCTGAATGGGCTGAAAAAGACTACGACAAAGCAATGAGCAAAGTTTTAGCCGATGCTAATGGGGAAACGCTTCCTGACAATATTCTTAAATTTGACGCACGACTTTTCGATGCATTACTAAAACGCGTTCCGATGGCATTTCAACGCCCCGTCACTCTAAAAAGAAATCTACAACAAATAGGACTTTTCCATAACACTCTGCTTTGGGATTGCGACTGGGCATTACGCGCAGCACTCAATAAAACGTGTGGGTTACATAACGATGGGCTTTACCTACAGCGCACAGCCGGCCAAGGTTACTCATCTAAGCCTTCACGCCGACTAGAACACATGCAGTCTAATCTTGAGATAAAAAAGTCCTTATACAATACAGCCAAGTCGTCTTGTCACAGAAGATCTATTAAACAAGCAATAATAAATGTTGGTGAAGCTATCACATGGGAATACATGAACCAAAAAAAAGGTGCTCAAGCACTAATAGCTATAATAAAAACCTTCCGTTTTGGTTTTAGCCTGTCGCAGGTCAAGTTTTTCTTTCATGCACTTCTGATACTAATAACTAAAAAATAATGTATACAAAAAATCCCACAAAAACAAACTAACCTTAATATCAATGAAGCAATCCGCAAAAGGACAATCAGTGACGCAAGTTTTTAAAGACCTCTACCAATATCGAGAACTAATCACCGCACTCGCATGGAAAAACATCGTTGTCCGCTATAAACAAGCCTATCTCGGAATTTTATGGGCAATTCTAAAACCCATTATGCTAATGCTTATTTTCACCTTGGTCAGAAGCTTTGTTGGCATTGAAACCGGTGATATTCCCTATCCTATCCTTACCTTTGCAGCCCTACTACCTTGGATTTTCTTTCAAGAATCAGCTTCAGAGGGTGTTAATAGTGTAACCAGCAATTCTCCGCTGATAAAAAAAATCTACTTCCCCAGAGAAGTCTTTCCGCTCACCGCAATGGTCACAAAACTGGTTGAACTTGCCATCAGCTTTATCATTCTTGCGGGGATGATGATTTATTACAAAATGGCTCCAACAATTTACGCATTATGGGTTCCTGTCATTATTCTGTACACCATGACCGTCGCACTCACCATCAGCTTTTTCGGCGCAGCCATCAATGTCTATTATAGAGATATGGGGCAAGCATTGCCGGTTGCCTTATCACTTTTAATGTACGGCTCGCCTGTTATCTACCCCCTCTCCCTTGTTCATCAAAAGCTGATCATAGAGCAGATAGCGGGCGACTGGTCCAATGCGCTCTATACGCTCTACACTCTTAACCCACTCGCAGGCATTATTGGTAGCTTTCAGAATGTGCTACTCAAAGGAATACCACCAGACCTCAGTACAATATGGCCTGGACTTATTCTCACTCTCGCTATTCTTCCTTTCAGTTATTTGTTCTTTAAACGAGCAGAAAACTGGTTTGCAGACGTTATCTGAACAAAATAAATAAATCCATGCCCATAATAGAAGTCAAACACCTCACCAAAGAATATCAGCTAGGTAGCGTCAGCAGCATTAAGGAAACCGCCCTCAATACTCTGGCAAAAATACAAGGCAAGCCAATTATTGAACGTAAAAGATTTAAAGCACTCGATGATGTCAGTTTCAGCATTGAAGAGGGCGAAGTAATCGGAATTATCGGTCATAACGGCGCAGGAAAAAGCACCCTGCTCAAGCATTTAGCCAGCATTAGTAATCCAACAAAAGGAGAGGTCATTGTCCGTGGCAGCATCGCACCACTGATCGAGGTTGGCGCGGGTGTTAACCCAGAGTTAACAGGCCGTGAAAATATCTACTTAAATGGTGCCATCCTAGGAATCCCAAAAAAGATTATTAACCAAAAACTCGATGAAATTATTGAGTTCTCAGAGTTAGAAAAATTTATCGATACCCCAGTAAAACGCTACAGCTCTGGTATGACCGTAAAACTAGGCTTCTCGATTGCAACCAGCATGGATGCGGATATTTTGATTATTGATGAGGTTTTAGCTGTTGGCGATTTAGCTTTCCAGAGAAAATGCTTTGACCGAATGGAGGATATGATTAAACGACAGGGAAAAACCGTACTCCTCGTTAGCCACAATATTCGTCAAGTTGAAAGAATGTGCAATAGAGTCATGCTACTTGATCAAGGAACAATATTTCATGATGGAGATTCGCATGAAACTTGCGACAAGTTTTACCAAAAGAGCAACCAAACCATCAGCAACCAAAGCAAAAAAACAAGCACGTCAAGGATTACATCGTCTGGTGAGGCAGAAAATGTAGAAGTAGAGCTTCTTAATGACCAAAATCAAATTACCAACTCAATCACGGAAGGTGAAACCTTAAAAATAAAGATAAAATTTCACTTAAACAAGCCCTTACAGAATCCAGAGTTTCACGTCGGCACACACACAACAGACTTTGTCTATCTGACTGGAGAGTCTAGTGCTGTCTTGGGTGAAGCGATTGAACTAAATGCTGGCAACCATGAAATTGAACATCATATTCCAGCCTTTCCAGTTGTCCCAGGCACTTATGCCATTCGGGTTGCCATCATTAACCAACAGGGGAGAGTTTTATTCCACGGCGAAAGCCTTGCTTTTTTTAATGTCCTCGCCAAATCAACCGATGCTCCTTTACAAGATGAATTGCGGCTAATTTCCGTCCCCGTTGAATGGAAACTGAAATAATATGACAATTAACTACAACTAAGGACTGCCAGTGGAAGAGAATAAAATAAAGTCCGTTCTTTGCATGACGACATACAACAGAATTGACTGCGCCAGAATAAACCAAGAAATTTTAAAATTAAATTATAAACATCCATTCAAGATTGTTCACACCTGTTCAAGTGATAACTATCAGAAACATATCGAAGATATATTTTTAAAGTGTGAGCCTAAAACACTTCAAAATGGTGCTTTAGACCTTCTAAAACAATCACTAAATTTAGCTGTTAATACATATTCACCTGAATACATCATACATTTGGAAGGTGACACATGGATGATGGATGAGGATATTATCTATAGCTTTATTTCAAAAATGGATGACAACAAAGAACTGATGATCTGTACATCAGCATGGGATGAAGATCTTTTAGAATTTAAGTATTTAAAGAACCCAAGCTTCCCAATTAAGCTAGAGCGATGCTACGCCGCTGTAGCTCGTAAGTTTGGAAAACCTTACAAGCTTACCTGCCGAGACAGTCTAGCCACTCAATTCTTTATAATCCGAGCTTTGCCTGAAGTTTTAGATTGCTTTATGACCCTAGAACCCATCCCTGGTATTGACCTTGAGCAGGCACTTTATCGAAAGTTCACTCAACAATTTGGGGAACGTAATTTACTCCGCATTAAAGAACGAGAGCCTATTCACCCTTATAATCGCTATGTTAATGAAGCACTTACCCTATTCTCTCAGCATTGGCCAGCTCGCGGCACAGCAAATGATCTCCGCGATACCACACATCCTCGCTACATTTCACCTCTCGCTGATGGGAAACGGGAGACGCTAAAAAGATTCCCATCCATTAACAAAGGAAAATACATACAAAAACTACTATCGTCTAAATCCTTAGACTATTACAACGAAGGAGCTTCTCGAACATGAGGCTCAGCTTAAATTAATGAGGTTGGGTTTTGTCAGCACTCTGTCTTCTGTACGAAAATAATTTTTAGATATGACCTCTTTTTCTTTAACCGAGCTGTTTTCGCCAACGGTGCTAGCAGAAAGCTCGCATCCTATCCATGAGGCACAGCGTTCGATATATAAAGCGGACCAAGTAGCAATTATTCTTGATGAATTCAGCGATTCGGTTAAGTCAGCATTTATTCGCTTTTCTGGCCATTCTGATCTAGAACTGACATGCCTTGAGCAATATCACTTTACCCAGTCTTCTGCAGGTGGCTACGTTGGAGCAGCTGAGAATCCTGATGCCCCTATCTTTTGGCTACCTACATTGCCGCACACACGCGTCATTAACAGCGATAATAGTATTGCTCAGGAAGAGCTGGCTCCAACAATGGGAATTGCATGGAAAGATAATGGTGCATCCATACAATTTTCCAACGCTCACGATGCTGTTTTAGATTTAATCATATGGCAATTTCCCAGCGAATCATCCCACGGCCAATTAACCTCTGTTACCCCTGAAGGAACTCAAGGAAAATTTCTATGGGGCTCTCACGGTTGCCTTAAAAACCCTTCTGACCTGTACCGACACCTGATCAATGGCTCTGTTTATGATTTGCGCTATTCATGGCCACACAATAAGAAATGCTTTTCTGAAAATGAAGCGCACGCGCTTTATACCGCTTTTGCTGGGCTAGAGAAGACAACTTGCAAACCACTTTACCGCCACTTTCAGTTACAAATCGTTTTATCCGTTATCCAAAGGCAATCAGCGGACGGTGGTTTTTATCACGGCATGTGGACCGATGACACTGAATGTCATTACCGTCTGCATACCAGTGCAGTTCATCTTTTGCTAGATGAATTTCAACGCACAGGCTGTGAGGCAGTTAAAACTGCACTAGGAAAAGCCGTTGCCTTCCTCTCTAAAACAATCGACCAGCTCGATTGTGGTATCTGGTTTTTGCATGATTCTCTTGAACTCAGTGAAGAGGCGATGAACAGCGGCCCATTTAACTGGATTCCTAACCAAACACTCGGCAAAAGTGTTTCTAACATGCTGGTTTTAAACACCCACCTCGATACAACGATTGCAATCAACCGCTATGGTCAATTAACGGGTGATCAACAATACCAACCGCTAGTTGATTCGGCTTTGCTATCTACCCGTGCTGTTTTAAATTTGCAACCCGCTAACTGGCTTTACAAATCCCTATTTTGGGCGATTGGTTTAACCATGCTCCCAACCGAGAAGGCAAAAGAGTTATCCGCGCCGATTCGCGCTATCAAACGACTAGCGTGGCAATATCTAACTAAAAAACTGCCAGATATTAAGGCCCGTTTTCCACGTATTGTGATGCCAAATGGCTACATCGACCGAGAGCTCTCTTTACGCACTTGGGCGATTGATTACCAGACTATAAACCTGATGGATCTTGCCCGATATGCCCGAGCCTTTCCTAATCAGTTTGACGAGTCTATACTCGATAAAGCAATCGAGTTTACTCAAACCAGTGGTTTGATAAGACGTTATCAAGAGCTGCCACCGGGCAAGCGCTACGCTCCCGGCTTTTGGATGGAGGCGCTATATCATCGCTGCCTCTCAAAAAACGATCTGAAATACCGTCAGTGGTTAGCTGAGGCGATGCTAGAGTGCCATGAACTTGATTTTGGTATGGCGCCCTCTTTAATGGGGGCAAATGGCGAAGCAACTTACCTTATTCCAGCTGCTAAGTTACCCACTCTTTCTAACCCGGAGCTATTAATCGCCAACCTCTCTAATCGCCAGCAATTAGAGCTATTGGTCGTCAATACGAGTGAACTGCCCACAACGCTCTTCTGGAAAATTAAACCAAGCCCCTCCTTTGAGTGGAAAGATTCTTCTGGTAAGAAACAATCCAATGAAACTCTAACTATTCCGGCCCATAGCTGGTTAACTGGAACGGCAAATTACAACTAAAAATATGCATATTGGAATTATCACTTCTGAGTTTCCGCCCGATATTGGGGGGGTCGAGACCTATGCGTTTGAATTTGCCAAGGCACTCGTAGAGCTGGGCCATACTGTTTCAGTATTTTTACCTGCAAACCACGACATAACTGCTTCCTACAAAGGCATGACGCTTTACCCTATTCTAAAACTCTCCAAACGAATCGACCAGGCCATACTCGGGCGGTATTCTGTTGATGCATGGCATGTTATGAATGCTGCACACAGCTGGCTTGCAACCGTTGCAAAGCAACCCGTTGTTGTCTCTATTCACGGCAATGATTTCCTAAACCCCTACCCCTTAACTGGCTCTCTTGCTCTAGCCTCATTGGGGCCTCTATGGAGAATATCTGACTGGTTGAAACCACTCGATCGACGAATTGGCAAAGTCTTAACGAAAAGACTAATGCGTCACTCGCTATCAAAGGCCAATATAATTCTTTCCAATAGCCGATACACTGAGAAGGTTTTTCTTGAGAAATTTCCTAAGTGCCAAGGCAAAACTACTGTCGCTCAAGTAGGCGTTGGAGCAGACTTTCTAAATTGCCCCCTTAAAACTCAAGCAAACCCGGTTCCACAGCTATTAACCGTATCGAGATTATCAGAACCGCGCAAAAATGTTGATCGAGTTCTTCAGGCGCTAAGCCGGTTAAAAGACCATTTTGATTTTAATTACACCGTAGTAGGTGAAGGGCCAATCAAAACCGATTTAGAGAAATTAGCGACCAGCCTTGATCTAACCGATCGAGTTATTTTTATTGGCCGTCAACCTTTCAGTCAAGTAATCAACCTGATGGCAAGCTCTGATCTATTCATACTGCCTTCATCCATTCTCCCCAATAGCCACGAGGGGTTTGGAATTGTATATCTGGAAGCGGCTGCCTGCGGAACACCTTCGCTCGCAACTTATCAAGCAGGAGCGGTTGAAGCTGTCGAAGAAGGGGGCAGTGGTTTTTTTGTTGCAGAACCTAGCGTTGATGCTATTTATGAAGCGATTCATAAGTTTCTCTCTAACCACTCCAGCTTTGAACCAAACAGATGCCGCAACTTTGCCTCTCACTTCACATGGCAAAAGGTTGTTGAACAGGCGGCACCTTATTACAGGTAGCAAATACAACTGCACGAAATTGAGAGCAATGCATAATAATACACTAAGAAAAATTCCTGGACTTGATGGCTTACGCGGCATTGCAGCTAGTATTGTGCTTTTAACTCATATGAGCAATTGGGGTTACAATTTTGCACCTAGTCTAGATTTTACTGGAATAGGTCGAAGCGGCGTTATCCTCTTCTTTGTCTTAAGCTCATTTTTACTTACATCACAAGCATTAAAATGGGACAGTGTTTTTTCCATAAAAAATTGGGGGAAATATGCCATATCCAGAACGTTTAGGATATTACCACTATTTTTTGTGGTGCTTATTATTTCATTAATTACGGCACATATAGGGGAAATACCTATCCTTTGGATGGCTACTGACTACCTCCATGACTTACCTGTACCAATGAGTTACCAGTCATTTATAAACCACATCATCTTCTTAGAAGGAACAGATATGATGTGGACAATACCAATTGAATTTAAATTTTATTTAATTTTGCCAGTAATACTTATATTAATAATATACACCTACAAAGAAAATTATACATTAATATTATCATCAATATTTATCTATCTAATATATGATTACATATTCTTATCCAACACTCAAAATGGCACAGATACAATGCCATTTATAAGTGTATTTACAACAGGAATACTTTGCGCCTTTGCGTACAACTACACTAATAGATTATGCTCACTCAAAACAACCAAACTATTTTTTGAAGTGGGAGCATGGCTCATCCTTATTTTTTACATTATTATTATTCCAGATATTTTTGAAGGTTTATTTGGAACTATATTTCCGGAAACACTTCGCCTAAGCAATGCTTTTTTTGCTACTTTATGGGGTACATTCATTCTCTTTATGCTCCATGGAACAGGCCATATGAGTAGCATCCTGAGCTCGCGACCTCTTGTTTTTTTGGGAGCAATTAGCTACAGCATCTACTTATTACACAGGATACCCATCAAGTTAACACATAGGCTTAATTATTATAATAATATTGACTTCCTTAACACTGAATTAAAGGCATTATTAATATTTTCCACATCAATAATCCTATCATATGCCGCTTATCGAATTATCGAAATGCCTTCTCAAAATATTGGAAACAAATTAAAACTAATATTCTTTAAATAAATTCAATCGCTATGCTTAAAACTCACCCTCCACTTATCTCAATCATCATGCCCTGCTATAACGCTGAGTCTTTTCTTGAAGAATCTGTAGCGTGTGTTTTCAGCCAAAGCTATCCAAATATTGAATTGATTGTTGTCGATGATGGTTCGATAGATCAGAGCTATTCGATACTGGTTGAGTTGGCTGAAGAATATCCTGCCCTGACAGTTATTAAACAACCCAACAAAGGTCCCTACCCTGCGCGAAATCTTGCCCTTAAACAGGCAACCGGTGAGCTAATTGCTTTTTTAGATGCTGATGATTACTGGGACTCGAACTTTCTGGAAAAACTGTATTATTCTTTAACCGAAAATAACGCAGATATCTGCTATTGCGGTTGGCAGAATGTTGTTGAAGATGGAGAAAATGGGCCACCCTATATTCCACCAGCTTATGAAAAAGGTGATGTTTTTAGAGCGTTCCTAACAGGCTGTCCTTGGCCTATACACGCTGCACTGGTTAAACGCTCTATTGTTGAAAAGGCAGAAGGGTTCTCAACCCGCTGCTTTAGTTCGATGGATTATGATTTCTGGATTCGCCTCTCTGCAATCACTCAAAATATTATTCTCGTACCCGAGGTGCTGGCTTTTTATCGCTGGCATAATAAAGGACAAATATCCTCTATTAAGTGGCGGCAAGTTTTAGATGCCTGGAGGGTGAGAAAGGATTTTGTTTTGGCCAACCCTAAGCTGATTGCCCATATACCGCCCGATAATTTAGATCAGTTGGTGAACGATCCAATTAGCCAACAGGCCTATGACGCCTTCTGGAAACGTGACCTTGTCTCTGCACAGAAATTATTTAGAACTATGCTTAAAGAGAATTTCTGGAATAAAGGTGATCTGAAATACATTATTCCAAGTTTATTACCATTGCCTTTGTTTAAGCTGTTAGTCGAAAGAAGATAAAACTAAAATGAGTCGCTTCACTATTCTGATGTATCACATGATCTGCTCACCTAAAACTACAGAAGAGGCAAAGTACGCCTGCCCTCCAGAACTATTCGATCAACACCTTCACACTATTAAAGAATCAGGTTACAAACCAATTTCTCTTGCCGAAGTTGTAGCGCATCTCTTATCTGATAAGCCTTTGCCAGAAAATGCAGTGGTCATCACGCTGGATGATGGCTTTGAGGATAATTACACCAATGCTTTCCCGATATTACAAAAACATGGGATGCCCGCCACCGTCTTTTTGGCTACAGGCGTTATGGGCGCAACGAATAAATGGATGGTTGGACGGGATTTTCCTGAGCGAAAGATGCTTAACTGGCAACAGGTTGAGGAGATGAACCGCCACCAAATTAATTTTGGCGCACATACTGTTTCACATCCCAAGCTTTCCGAATTAGGGGATGAGGAGGCGGTACAAGAAATCATTCAGTCAAAACAGGTCATTGAAGAGAAGCTGGGGCAACCTTGTGACTATTTTGCCTACCCTTATGGCCTGTTTAGTGAAAGAACCTGCGAAATCGTTAAGAAAGCCGGCTTTAAACTCGCCTGCTCCACCCGTTCTGGCTTTAATAACATCGAAAGAGATCCTTTTATTCTTCACCGTATCGAAGTCTACGGTACCGACCCCGTTTGGAAACTAAAACAAAAAATGACCTTTGGCATGAATGACGCTTCTAGGTTATTCCCGTTACAATACTATTCAAAACGGATTTTAGAAAAGATCGGCCTTTAATTATGGATATCAGCATTATCATCTGCTCGTACAACCGAGCACATAATCTGCCTGAATGTTTTGACCATCTCCTGCAGCTTGAAGGTACTGAAAACATTCAGTGGGAAATCATATTGGTTGATAATAATTCAACCGATGAGACATCCACAGTTACCCAACGCTACGCAGACCAGAGCACCTTAGATATACGTTATATTTTCGAGGGACAGCAAGGCGTTGTTTTTGCACGTAACAAAGGCATTGAAGTCTCAAAAGGTAAATATATTGTCTATATTGACGATGATATCCGTGTCACACCAAAATGGCTGCGAACCATTCACGATACCTTCAAGGAGTTTGACTGTGATGCAATCGGAGGACGAATTCAAATAGAAAGCCAGCAACCATTACCTAAATGGATCACGCCTGAGCTTTACGGTTTTTTGGGGCATCAAGATTTTGGGAGTAACCCTCGCCAGATAGATGGCTACAAGGAATATCCGTTTGGCGGCAACATGGCTATAAAGAGGCGCGCATTCTCTTTAATTGGTCAGTTTGACATACGCGTAGGTCGGAAAGGGGATGCGAGCAAAAAAGAAGGACTTTTTAAGGGTGAGGAACCAGATTTTTTTCACCGCCTAGCTAATAACGGAGGAACCTTTAGATATCACCCAGATATTTTGGTATCGCATAAAATATTACCATATCAATTAAAAAAAGGGTTTTTCCTTACATTGCACAACAATGCTGGCATTCTTGAAGCACAATTAAATGATAGCCACCATAATCGCACTCTAATGGGAGTGCCTCTGTTTATTTTTCCTCAAATTTTTCGCTCAATCGGTAAGTTTATTTACCAAACCATCACCCAAGGACCAAACCGTTCATTTAGAAAACTAATGAATGTCGCCTATTTTGCAGGGGTTATCCAAGGCTACTATGCAAAATCACGTTAATACACACCAAAACCACTTCTCATTATGAGCCCTCTTAATAAACCTATTTTTATCGTTGGCGCACCTCGCTCCGGAACAACATTGTTCCAATATATGTTGCGATCGCATCCCAATATTTCGCTACCTACGGGCGAATCACATTTCTTTATCCCTCTGTTTAGGGGTGAAGAGGCTTTCGGAGATCTATCTAAAATAGAAAACTTACGTTCCGTTTTAGAGGCGATGTATAGGCAAAGTGCCGATTTTCTTGATACAGATATTCATGGAATTAAGTTTGATATTGACCAACTTGCTAGTGAATTTCATGCTGAGGGACGCACGTCTATGGAATCTATTTTTAGTGGTCTATTTGAAAAAAATGCATTGGGTGAAGGTAAAGCTCGGTGGGGCGATAAGACGCCTTATTACGTCCTACACATGAAATTACTGCTCGAAAAATTTCCAAATGCTCAATTTATCCATTTAATTCGAGATGGGCGTGATGTTGCAATGTCTTTATTAAATCGCAAGCATGATTTTGGTGTCTATAACTATTTTTTTGCGGCAAAATATTGGGAGATTTATGTTGAATTAGGTCGTGAATGTGGTCGTTCTCTAGGCAAGAATATCTACCATGAAGTGCGCTATGAAGAGCTGTTGAATAACCCTGAGATAGCTATGAAAGGGGTCTGCGAGTTTCTCAATGAGTCTTATAGTGACAACTTGGTGAATTTTAAAAAATCTGGCGAAGCAGGCAAGACGCCCCTGTTACAAAAACCTATTCAAAAAGAGAATCAGGAAAAATGGCGAACTAAAATGACACACAGCCAAATCAAGACATTTGAGGGCGCTGTTTCAAAAACACTTACAGCATCAAATTACCCTCTTATAACGGAGGGACGACCAACGCCCCTCTTATTAAAGATACTCTGGCGCAGCCATAATTTTGTTCTACAAAAATTCTACAGTCTATTGAAAAGAAATTAAGAGAGAAAATAAATGAAAATTCGCCATTTACCCTATCTGTTTTTCTTCACAATCTTCTCCCAGAGCGCTCTGGCTGAGTACGCGATTTCTGCTTCAGAACTCAAAATGATGCCTCCATTTTGCAAGGGACTTTCTATCGGCAATTTCCAAAGTAACGCAAAACATTTACGCCGTAACATTCATGTTCCTGGGCAGCATACCCAGCATTTTTGTCATGGGATGAAAGCGCTTGTCCGTGCTCAACGAGCAGAGATGCGAAAGAAAGGGGCCGGAAAAGGGCTGTATGGAACGGCTGTCAAAGAATTCGAGTACGTGCAATCCCATTCTTCAAAACAACATAAACTCATACCCGCCACAAGCCTCTATAAAGCTGTTGCTCTAGAAAAACTGGGGAAACAGCAAGAGGCCATTCGTGAATACAACAAAGCCATTCACCTTAAAAAGAGATACCCCCACGCGTATAGCAAGCTTTCTGACTACTACCTAAAACTCGGGCTTAGAAAGGAGGCTTTGGAAACCTTGAAAAGAGGGTTAAAGCAGTCTCCTAAGAATAAATCCCTTAAAAGGCGCCTCAAAAAAATCCAAGGTAAGCAAAAAGCTAAATAATGATTACCTCAAGAATCACTGTCGTCATATGCACACACAATCGCAGTGAGCTTCTATTCCAGTCTATTGACTCTTTAAATAAGGCAAATAGGCCTTTAAATTCTGCTGCTGAAATATTAGTCATTGCCAATGCCTGCAACGATTCAACTGTTCAAAAACTAGAACGCTACATCAAATCCTGCTCGGATGAACAGCTACCTCTGAAATATCAAGAGGAGCCTTTTGCAGGCAAATCTTACGCGCTTAACCGTGCAATTCAGCTCGTTACAGAAGGGTTTCTATGCTTCATTGATGATGACCAAAAGGTTGATAAAAAATTTTTCACTGCCATCGAGTCTGCTATTACTCTAAAAAACGAACGTAAAATATTTTGCGGCAAGCTCCTACCTGACTGGACAGGAAAGGAGCCCACATGGATACATGAAACAGGGAAATATAAAATTTTCCCTTTCCCAATTCCTATTTTTAATCTAGGTGATGAGGCAATTGAAATCAACGCCAGCACGGCACATCCACCAGGTGGGAACCTATTTGTTCACCATTCTGTTTTTAATGAGGTCGGCGTTTTTTCAACTGAACTAGGGCCAACTGGGCATAACCTCGCGGGAAGTGAAGACAGCGATTTTATTATTCGTGCTCTAAACGAGGGCATAGTTATTCAATATATACCGAAGATCATCCAGTATCATTATGTAGATGAAGAGCGACTTAAATTTAGCTTCCTAATGAAAATGAGCTATCAGCGGACTCGCACCTTAACTCAGATAAAATTTCACAAATCTCACTCTATCCCTCTCTATCTTTGGCGCAAACTTGCTGAATATATTGCCCAGGGAATTTTTTCACTCAGTTGGAAAAGAACGCGCTTTTTCTCGATGCGTGTGGCTTCGACATTGGGTGAAATTGCCGGCTTTATGAATAGCAGGCGCTCGTAGGAAATGGCTGCGGTTTCGCCTCTTTTTCAGGCGCTCTTTTTTGCCTCCTTTATTTGGGCTGTTGCTTTGACAGGTTTCTTGTTATTTCGCTCTCTTTGCAATTTCACACGGACAGGGCCAAACATAAAAAAAGAGATATCAGATCATTTTTCTCTATTTGCAGCACAATCTCTTCTTAGACAGTGCTTATGGGCACTGTTTTTCTCTTTCTTTGCCTCATTATTAGGGGCACTAAGTTTTCTATTCATTTCTATCTGTTGGTCAATACCGGCTAATATTATTGGCTATTCTCTTATGGCAGGTGCGGCACTTTTTTGTATTACAATCTATCAGTTCTGCCACCAATTACTAAATACACCATCCAGCCTACAGGCTTCAGCCCAATTTAGGTTCACACGCTTAATTCCCCTTTGGCGAAAATTAAGCCCGCCAATACTAGACTGGATTAAAAAGATAGCGCTATGGCTCTTCTTTGGCCATTTTTGTTTTGCCCTATTAGTTTTGGCGTTGAATAGAAATTGGGCGACTTTGATTATTGTTATTGTGCTGAGTTCGCTTTATTTTTCCCTTTACTGGCTTTACTTTTGTGATAGAAAAGTTCAACCGATTAAGAACTCTGAACCAAACAAAAAACAACCTAATATCATCATGCTCGGTTGCGATACGTTGCGTGCAGATCGCCTTGGTCATTATCGGTACAAACGTGATTTAACTCCCTGCATTGATCAGCTTGTTAATGAAGGTGTTTTATTCAGTAATTGTTATACACCTCTTGCTCGGACTGCCCCTGCTCTTGCCTCTTTGTTAAGCGGGCTATGGCCACATAATCATAAAATTCGCAGTAATTACCCAGATGCAGAGAACTTAACATTACCCGTAAAATCTCTCGCTCAAGAGCTTAAAGAAAAAGGCTACAAAACCGCTGCTATTGGGGATTGGGCTGGCTGTGATCTTGAGAAAATTAAATTTGGATTTGAATCGACCCAGTTACCCGATGACCAGTGGAATATAAAGAATTTTATTCGCCAGGGTCCTGCAGAAATAAGATTTTTCTTAACTTTATTTACGCATAACCGGTTTGGTAAAAAGTTTTTACCAGAACTCTATTATCTAGCAGGCGTTCCTCTAACCCGACAGCTAGGCAATGAAACAAAAGCATTAATCTCTAAATATTCTGCTGAAGATAGGCCTTTTTTTATTAATTTATTTTCCGCTACCACGCACGTCCCTTTCGGCTCTGATTATCCCTATTACACTCTCTTTACAAATCCTGATTATGAGGGGGAGTCTCGCTTTACGATGACTAAACTCTCCACTCCTGAAGAGATTATCAGAAAGCAGAAATTGGGGCAGGAGTCCTTTGATGTTGCGCAGGTAATCGGCCTTTATGACGGCTGTGTGAAACAGTTTGATGACGAGGTGAGGGGAATTGTCGATCACCTTAAACAATGTGATCAAAAAGAAAATACCATTATTGTTATATACAGTGATCACGGCACCGATTTCTTTGAAACAGGAAGTTGGGGACAAGGAAATACGCTGTTAGGTGATGACCCAAGTGGTCGTATTCCACTCATAATTATTGATCCTGAGGAATCTTCTGGTCAGGTTGTAGAACAGACCATCAGAACAGTAGATTTTGTACCGACTATGCTTGATCGACTTGGTATAAAGCCCGAAGCAAAACTCGATGGTACCAGCCTATTGCCGTTATTTAAAAAACCTGAAATTCCACTGGATTTGTATGCTTTTCAAGAGACGGGAGTCTGGATGGGTAGAGTCCCAGGAATGCCCGCCAACCACCTCCATTATCCAGAGTTTATGGAGCTACTTGATATCCCCGACAAATCAAGCGGAACACTTTGTATAAAGCGTGAGTATAGTCATCTGATTCTAAATGCTAAGGACCGCTCCATCCGTGACAACCAGTGGAAATTAATCTATATCCCAACCTCAGAGGGGGTTGTCTACAAGCTATTTGATCTCACCTTAGATCCTGAATGTAGTAAGGATATTTCCTCTACAAACCAAACCACCTTTCTTGAGCTTAAAGATAAATTAAATGCATGGATCTACTCTGATCCGTTGATGAAGCAAGAGCTGTAAAAAAGCAGTATCTCAGGCTTCTGCTAAACTTTCACCATTAACACTAAACGGCTCAAGCTCAATTTGAGATTCGTTCAAATATTAAGGATTTTTTTGTGCGTGATATTGTTGTTCTGATTTTTCTTGTCGGCTGTATTATCGCAGCCCTGCGAGTGCCCTGGCATGGCGTGCTGGGTTTAGCTGTTTTCAGTTACATGAACCCCCATGCCTTCGCTTGGGGGTTTGTTAGAAGCCTTCCTGCTTTTCAAATTCTTTTCTTGGTTGTGGCTGTCATGGCTTTTATGACTAAAGATCGCCAAGAATTACCAAAAGACTGGCGGCTCCCCGCTTTTATTTTACTTTGGTTTTATTTCTTTTTAACGACAACCCAGGCTTATTTCCCAGCAATTGCCTGGAGTAAGTTCTTAGTTGTCTCAAAGATTTATCTACCTTTTCTATTTACGCTCATTCTAATCAACACCCGCGAGAAACTTTTCTACCTAATCATTGCCATCGGGGCCTCCATTGGCTTTTTAGGGTTTAAAGGAGGGTTTTTTGCAGTTATGACAGGCTTTGCACACCGAGTTTACGGGCCACCTGGTACTCAGTTTGAGGAAAATAACGCTTTTGCTATTGCGGTTCTTATTGCAATCCCTCTTCTTCTGCTCTGGTATAAAGAGAGCGAGAATAAATTAATCAAATACGGGGTTCTAGGCACAGTTCCTTTTATCTTTGCCAGTTCGATTTCTTCATGGTCACGCGGTGCCTTGCTCACGATGGGCGTGCTTGGCCTAATGCTTTTATGGCATAGCAAACGAAAATGGCTGATCTTGCCACTTATGATTGTTGGTATTGCTGCAACTATTCATTACTTGCCTGATGAATGGTTTGGCCGTATGCACACGTTAGAAACCTACGAACAAGATGCTTCGGCAATGGGAAGAATAAAAACATGGCTTGATGGTTGGCACCACACTTTGCAACATCCCATATTTGGGGCTGGATTTGATGGTTGGATTTACGTCTCGAACCGAGACTGGCATAGCTCCTATGTCGAGATGTTTTCTGAACATGGCTTTATTGCTTTTGCAATCTGGATGTCAATGATTATTGGTACGCTTTATAGCCTGACAGCACTGCCGAGAAAAGTTAAAGAGATTGTTGGTATGGAGTGGGTTGCTAACTACTGTTATTCCGTCAGAATGGCTCTGATTTGTTATATGGTGGGGACGCTTTTCCTTGGACTTTCGTACTGGGATTTACTCTATCATCTGATTTTTATCGCTGTTTTGATCAAGCAGTTTGCGCTTCAGGAGCTGAAAGAAAAACAAGGAAACCGAGACTCATTAATCGATTCATCTCACGCCCCACCTCCAGCTGGGCGCTCTTTTGTTAAGCCGCTACAAGACAAACAGCCTATTACCCAAACAAAGGGGCATCTACGTTCTTTTTAACCTGCTCACCCAATTTTATAAGGATCATAAATGGATCATTTTTTAGGCTGGATAGCGCCAGCTAAATCAAAAGAAACAAATTCCGCTCTTTTGGGTAGAATGAAAGGTATCTCTCAGTATAAATTTTGTCACGAGAGTACAGTTCATCTGAGTGAGAAATCCTCACTCTTGACTGAACAGTCTGAAGATTTCTTTTCTCATCATGATCTAAATGTTTCTATTTCTGGTCATCCTGCTTGGTCTGACAATAAATTATCAACTATTCAAGCGGATAAGGGGCAGGCTTTTGCACTTGCTGAGGGTTTTAAACAGCACGGTCAAGATGTACTTAAGTTGCTAACAGGCACCTTCTCATTAGCGATCATTAGGCCTTCTAAGGACTACGCGTTGATTGCCGTTGATCGAGTGGGTTGTGATGCCCTGAGCTATTCCATATCAAATTCCTCGCTTATTTTTAGCACCTCGACCGCTCTTCTAATCGCACACCCTGAGCTAAAAGCTGAAATTTCATCTCAAGGGCTTTTTAATTACCTCTATTTTCATATGGTGCCAAGCCCCGGCTCTGTCTATCAAAATGTTCAGAAACTTCAGCCTGGTGAATACTTGGAATTTGATCACGGCCAAGTTAAGCGCGGCTTTTACCAAACAATTCACTACTGTGAAAACCGCTCAACTTCGATTAAACAATTTGAAGAAAAACTTAAAGCCGAGTTAGAGAACTCTGTTTTGCAGTGCAGTAATGATGATAAACCAACGGCCAGCTTCTTAAGTGGTGGGCTAGATAGCAGTACGGTAACAGGTGTATTCCAGAAACTAAAAGGTAAACAGACCGATGCTTTTTCCATTGGCTTTGATGCCGAGGGATATGATGAAATACCTTTTGCACGCGCTTCGGCTGACCATTTTGGCGTCAAGCTGCATGAGTATTATGTTACACCAAAAGATGTATTAGAGTCCCTCCCCCTTATTGCATCAGCCTATGATGAACCATTCGGCAATGCATCAGCTATTCCTGCCTATTTTTGCGCTAAATTTGCTAAAGAGAGCGGCTTTGAACGGCTCCTTGCAGGCGATGGTGGGGATGAAATCTTTGCCGGTAATGCCCGTTATGCCAAGCAGAAAGTTTTTGAACTTTATCGTTACGCGCCCGACCTGATCAAGCAGCTGTTAATTGAACCACTCGCATTCAATATCCCCCCTCTGCGAAAAGTTAAAAGCTACATTGAGCAGGCTAAAGTGCCGATGCCTGAACGGATGGAGACATATAATTTTTTGCATCAGACACCTTTGCTTGAGATTTTTGATGGCGATTTTCTTGCTCAGATTAACCCTCAGGATCCAATAGATAACTTGAAAAGCACTTATGATCGAGGTGACAGTGATTCTATTATCAAAAAGATGCTCTTTTTGGATGCGAAATTCACGCTGGCTGATAATGACTTAAGAAAAGTTAACCGGATGTGTGATCTTGCAGGGATAGAGGTTCGTTATCCGCTTTTGACAGATTCTATGGTCGATTTTGCAGCCCAAATCCCCGCTAATGAACTACTTAAACGGTTTGAGCTTCGCAGCTTTTTTCGCAATGCGCTCGCTGACTTTTTACCCCCACAAACATTGAGTAAAAGTAAGCAGGGGTTTGGATTGCCATTTGGTGTCTGGCTTTCTGAAGATGCCCAATTAAGCGAGTTTGCTGATGCCAGTTTAAAGGCCATTCAGCAACGCGACATTCTTAACCCTGATTACATTAAGCAATTGATTAATGCACATCAGACGGGGCATGCTTCCTATTATGGTGTGATGATCTGGCTATTGATTATGCTGGAGCAGTGGATGGAAAGTCATGAAAGCTAGACCCCAGCCTTATTGCATAGTTGTAAGCGGCCTACAGATTGACCTTTACAAATGCTGCCTCTATTCCCCTCTTTAGAAAATAGGGGCTAGGGGGAGATTTGAATTTAGTATGTTGTATATCGTGTGCATTAAAATCCCCCTCAATCCCCCTTTGAAAAGGGGGAAGATGAAACCATAATGCCACGATCACCTCAAAATCATTCTGTATGCTTGATCGAAGCCCCCAATTTGATTTATTTGGGAAAAAGATTAATACAGCAAAACCCGTACACACTTCAGCCCTGTCTGGTCGCCAATTTCTGAACCCAACCCTCAAGAAATTTATCTTGGTGTGGTTCGCCTGGAGGATCATCTTAAACACTCTGGCGTTAAAGCACCTTTTATTGTTGGTCAGTTATTAGATGAACAGGATTGGGCAACCTTCGAGCAGCGTTACGCCTCAAGAAGTCCACGGCCCAACAGTCGTCATAATCATTACGCCCATAATGTGCCAAATGGCACGGCAAGCATGTTTTCTCTAAATGCAGCAATGTGTTCGCCCGAATAAAGGATAATGCCTGTAAAGGGTCGATCTCCGGCTAGGGTTTCCTTAAACCATTTCAAATGTTTAAAGTCATCTGCTTTGAGATTGGTGCCAGATTTAATTTCAACCCCGATCATGGCGCCGTCTTCACGCTCAATAAGAAAATCAATTTCTCGCTTTTGACGATCCCTGTAATGCCTAAGTTCGTACAGACCATTAGCGGCATCAATCTGCGCGGCTAGCTCGTTGAAAGCAAAACTCTCAATGAGTTTGCCGGAACGATCTGTATCAAAGCGAACCTGATCTATGTTCCAGCCAAGCAGTGATGCCATCAGGCCGCTATCAGCCATAAATAATTTGTCCTGTTTGCCAACACGATCATAATCGGTATGTGTCCACGGCTTAATGCGTTCTATTAAATAGAGTGCCTCTAGTGCATTGATATAGGCGTTTAGTGCTTGTTTTTGTAGAGACAAACTGCTGCCAATCTGTGAGTTATTCATAAATTTTGATGACCATGCTGCTAGTATTCTGACAAGCTCTTGCATCTGGTCAAGGCGGTGGATTTTGGTAATGTATTTCAAGTCGTGCTCTAAAATGGCATCAATATAATCCGTATGCCACCGTTTGCGATTCCTTCCATCTAGCAGGAGTGCTTCGGGGAAGCCGCCAGCACATGCCATTTCAATGAGGCTGTCCTTATCGTAATGCGTGTGTGGTGTTTTAAGCGAGCTCGAAAATGCCTGGTCAATAAATTGTGGCGTGGCTTGATGTTGTTCACCCTGGCTTAAGGGGCGAAGGCGTAATTTAGTGATGCGGCCTGCCAGTGATTCCTGCACACCTGGTAGAGCCTGTATATTGGTAGAACCAGTTAGAAGAAATTGGCCGGTGCGAGTATCCTCGTCAACGGCTTTCTTTATAGCGGGTAGAAGGTCGGGAACACGCTGTACTTCATCAATAATCAGGGTGTGTTTGTTATGCTTGACGAAGCCATGAGGATCGTTTTCAGCGGCTTGCTTGAGTGTCAGGTCATCCAACGTACGATACTCAGTGTTCTCATCAACTAGTTCTTTAGCCAGTGTCGTTTTTCCACATTGCCTAGAACCAGAAAGTAAGAGGACGCGCCGCGTGCTCATGGCTTCCTGTATGTTCGCCTTTTGCCACCGAAGATATTTACCTGTCATTTGTCACCATCCTGCATATTTACTGATATAGACTACGCGAAAATACAGAAATAAATCAAGCGAATTGTATGATATATATTAAGCTAATTACATGATTTAGATAGGTGTTTTTCGATATATCCCTCTAGCAGTGGCCTTGTGTCGTGAAAAAGCATGACCTTTTGCGACAACCTCTGAATAAGGGGGAAGGTGAAACCAGAATGCCACGACCACTTCAAAATCACCCTGTAGCTTGATCGTTACAAATGCCGCTCCTATTCCCCTCTTTAGAAAAGAGGGGCTAGGGAAGATTTGAATTTGGTGTACTGTATATCGTGTGTTCTTTAAAATCCCCCTCAATCCCCCTTTGACAAAGGGGGAAGATAACATCACGTTAAAATCGCCCTGCAATCAACACGCTACGCCAGCAACTTCAGAATCGCTTTTGTCTTTTCTTCCATCAAGGCGATATTGCCTCTCGATTCAACATTAAGCCTTACAACCGGTTCGGTGTTCGAGCGTCTTAGGTTAAACCGCCAATCATCAAACTCCAATCCAATACCATCGGTCTGATCAATGCAGCTGGCCTCTGCTTTAAATGCATCAAGCACGCGATTAATTGATGCCTCTGGGTCGGCCAGTTTGCTGTTAATTTCACCCGATGAGGGAAAGGCGGCAATCCGTTCTGAAACCAGCTCTGACAGGTTTTGGTTTTTAGCATTCAACAATCCAATCACCAACAGCCAGGGAATCATGCCGCTATCACAGTAGGCAAAGTCTCTAAAGTAATGATGTGCACTCATCTCCCCGCCGTACACAGCATCTTCTTTACGCATCCGTTCCTTGATAAATGCATGACCCGTTTTGCTCATAATCGCCTCACCACCTGCTGATTTGGCAATATCAATGGTATTCCAGGTTAAACGGGGATCATAGATCACCCTTGCACCAGGGTTTTTAGCCAAGAAAGCTTCTGCCAACAGACCAACAATGTAATAACCTTCGATAAAGGCACCGGTTTCATCAAAGAGAAAGCAGCGGTCAAAATCACCATCCCATGCGATACCCATATCGGCGCCATGTGCTTTAACCGCATCAGCCGTTGCCGGACGATTTTCAACTAGCAATGGGTTAGGAATACCATTCGGAAAAGTACCATCGGCTTCGTGGTGAATTTTTATAAATTCAATGGAGACAGAAGCGGCATTAAGACGCTCCTCAATTGCATCAATCACATGGCCCGCTGCCCCATTACCCGCATTTACAACCAGTTTTAGGGGCTTTAATTTTGGCAGATCAACGTAGCCTAACAGATGATCAACATAAGCCTCTTCTGTGGTAATCGTCTCAAGCGTTCCTTTTACAGAAGGGTCAACCGGTGGAAAGTTGTTTTCCTCTGCTAGCCGCTGAATTTCATCCAGCCCTGTATCGCCGCTAATCGGTTTGGAATCTTCCCGAACCAGTTTCATTCCATTGTAGTCAATCGGGTTGTGACTCGCAGTCACTTCTACTCCACCATCGACACCTAGGTACTTGGTCGCAAAATAGATCTCTTCTGTACCGACCATGCCGATATCTAATACATCCACACCACTATCGGTCAATCCATTGGCCAGAACCGCTTTCAAAGCAGCGCTTGTTTCGCGCATATCCCCGCCCACAACAATCCTTTTAGCCTTGAGAAACTGCCCGAATGCTCGGCCTATGCGGTAAGCGATCTCTTCATTCAGTTCTTCACCGAGACGACCTCGGATATCGTAAGCTTTGAAGCAGGTTAGTTTTTGAGTCATAGTCCTTTCCATAAAAATATTGTTTAGTAATACCGGAAACCTTTACTACTAAGGTTTCCTGGGTGAGAGCATTTCATCCAACCAACCTGGAAGATCAAGGCAATCTATTTCAATCTCTCCATTTCGGATGGTAACCAACTGCTGAAAGGGATTATCTGCACGAGAGTTATCCAGTATCCGCACATGGTCACACAAGGGAATAACAACTTTTATATTTTCCAGTAATCGAGGGATTCGGCTATCCACTTTATCCTCAGGCACATGGTGCCCCCCCTCACTCACTCGCTGAGACACTCGAGCCTTATTCAAGGCGCTATTATCAAGATGAATAAATACCAGAATAACCTGATAACCTAACGCTTTTGCCCGCGCCACAAAATCTATCTTAGATGAATGAGAAAATACTGTCTCGAAACAAAAACTCCTACCCTCTTGCAAGAGCCGCAAACGCATCTGCTCAGCTAATTTTGCGCCCTCATAGCTGAATCGTTCCGGTGCCTCAGGATGAAGTTCTTTAGCGATTACATCTGCATTTATAAAGGGAATGCCCAGTGAGGTTAACCGGCTTTGATAAAAAGTGCTTTTGCCAGCACCATTACCGCCAGCGAGCAACCAGAGCTGTTTATTTGAGCTCAACGAGTGGCCATATCTAGCGGTATAAATTCACCCTCTTTAAACTGGCCAACCGTAACCAGCCCATCCGAACGAACACATTCTAATTGGCCTGGGTGAGTGATTGACGCCTGATATTTAACTCTATTGCTTGTGATTGTGCCCGCTAGCGTACCCTGCTGGCGCTCAGCCTCTAATGCCAGAAAAAGTGCATCAGGGTCAATTGACGTGCTTACCACAGGCTCTAATTTCACACGTACCAGCCCAGTGGCAATCGATAACAAAGAGTCTGGATCAAGAACATTAGCCGTGCTACGCCCGATACTTGCCCAATACTCAACTTGCTCAGCTGCACTACGGTGGAAACGTTCTCCAGCTAGGGATGCGGCCTCCATTAATTCATTCTGTAACCGCACAGGAGAAGCTGCTTTAGCCATAACAAAACCTCATCACTTGAATAAGACAGATAAATTGTAGCAGATTGCTACAATTTATTCCTGAATCCTTAGACGACAATAATTTTGCTCTTCTGTAAGTAGCTTACTATCTGCTCAACACAGCTTTCCACGCTGTCTGTTGCGGTGTTAATCGTGATCTCTGCCTTTTCCGGCGGCTCATAACTCGAGTCAATACCGGTGAAGTTTTTAATCTCACCACTTCGTGCCTTCTTGTAAAGCCCTTTAGGGTCACGCTGTTCGCAGACATCTAACGGGGTATCCATAAAAACTTCTATAAATTCGTTCTCTTTAACCAGCTCTCTCACCATGCTTCGGTCACTTCTAAATGGTGAGATAAAGGCAGATAACACCAGCAATCCCGCATCGGCAAAAAGGGCTGACATTTCGCCAATACGGCGAATATTCTCAACACGATCTTTGTCTGAGAAACCAAGGTCTTTGTTAAGTCCGTGCCGAACATTGTCACCATCTAATAGGTAAGTATGATGGCCCATTTCAAATAACCGTTGCTCGAGTGCGCCCGCAATCGTTGATTTTCCCGATCCACTTAACCCTGTAAACCAGAGAATACAGGGCTTTTGGCGCTTCTGCTCTGAGCGCTGCTTCTTGCTAAGATTATGTTCATGCCAAACAATATTTTCATCTTTCACTCGTCTGTTCCTTTTATTCGCCCTATTCCTGACTCAATCATTTTTTTACAAAGTTAAATCCAATCCGTTATTTATTTGATCCATCACAAATTTTCCGGCTAGATTCTTCTAACTGAGGCATTAGATCTGGGTGCTGCATAGCAAACTCAATATTGGCTTTTAAAAAACCGGCCTTGGAACCGCAGTCATAACGTGTTCCAGCAAATTTATAGGCATTAATTTGCTGCTCACCTAGAAGATCACTAATCGCATCGGTCAGCTGTATTTCACCACCTGCACCCTTACCCGTCGTCTCCAGTAAATCAAATATTCTTGGGGTCAGAATATAACGACCCACAACACCCAAATCAGAAGGCGCTTCATCTGGTTTGGGTTTTTCTACGATTGTTTGGATAGCTGTTCTTTGGCTAGCGACATTTTCAACCTGCACAATACCATATTGGTCTGTCTTGTTATGATCCACCTCTTCAACAGCAATCACGCTGCCACCGGTGTGTTCAAACGCTCGAACCATTTGAGCCAGGCATGGATCTCCATTGCCATCTATCAAATCATCCGCCAGTAACACGGCAAAAGGTTCTTTTCCAACGGCCTTTTTTGCGCATAGAACGGCATGGCCAAGCCCCAATGCTTCGCTTTGCCGTATATAGATACAATCCACATGAGAAGGAATAATTTCTCTAACTGTTCTTAGCCGTTCTTCTTTATTTTTCAGTTCGAGCTCATGTTCCAACTCATAGGCCTTATCAAAGTGATTCGCAATTGCTTGCTTATTTCGGCCGGTAATAAAAATTAGCGTATCAATACCAGCAGCCACCGCCTCTTCCACTGCGTATTGAATCAATGGCTTATCAACAACTGGCAACATCTCTTTTGGGATAGATTTAGTCGCGGGTAGAAAACGGGTACCTAACCCGGCAACAGGGAAAATTGCTTTGGTTATTTTGCGCGAGCTATCTGATTGCTGGCTTTTACTGATATCGTTTTTTTTACCTTTCATTATTCTGTTCCTTTGATAATTCTGTTAACTGCTTATAAACAAATTCTATTTTATTCCCCTCTTTAGCAAAGAGGGGCTAGGGGAGATTTAAATTCAATATGCTATATCCTGCTTATTCATTAAAATCCCTCTCATTCCCACTTTTTCAAAGGTGGAGGTTAAAACAAGCATGACACCACCACTTCAAAATTGTCTTTTGTTAAGCAGATAGCTATCAGATTCCCTACATCAAACACGGCTCACCACATAACGAAATTTTCCTGATTTTTCTTTGGGAATTTCATCAACCTGCTCAACGCTTATTTCAACGTCATTACCCAACCGTTTTTTAAATTCTTGCCGTATAGTTTCTTCTGACGATTCACAATACTGGTCATCACAAAGTATTAAAACCCGCGTTAAATCGAGACTTTCTTGAATGATTTTGAACGAAGCAACACCCGGCAGATCACGCAATACATAGATAAGTGCCAAACCGTGCAAAATCGTGCCATCCTTTGCGATCACAAAATCGGTTGTTCGTCCCTGTATCTCTTTAAGCAGCGGCAAGCCTCTTCCACATGAGCATGATTCCGAACTTAAAGTGCCTATATCACCCGTTGGATAGCGAACAAAAGGGAAGTCACGTGTTGCCATATGAGTAACAACAATCTCGCCTGATTCACCCTCAGGCAAAACATTACCCTTTTTATCAACAATCTCGACAATAATATCTTCTGAAGTAATGTGCATGCCCCCAGCTGGACATTGGTGTGCGATAAAACCGGCGTCCCTTCCTCCGTAACCATTGGCTACAGGACAACCAAAAACTGCCTCTATCTTCTCTCGCTGGTGGTCGTAAAGACGTTCTGAGGTCACAAAAGCGACTTTAATCCCGAGATCATTCATGCTTATACCTTGTTCTTCCGCATAACCGGCTATATGCGCAAGCGCGGAGGGATAGCCAAACAGCATTTTCGGGCGTTTAGCACGTATGATACGAATAAACCCATCCAGCTTTTCGCTGGACATTTCAAATGCTGGCAGTAACTCGGTACGGAAAAGTGTATCGCGTATTTGCCGGACACGATCTTGTGAGCCAAGCTCAATGGGTGATCCCCAGACAACGATTTCCGGATCGCCTATATTGACATCCCACCAACGTGTTGCACGCCATTTTGCTGCCACATCGTGACTAACCCGCTTGTTACCAATATAAAAGATCAGCGGTTCTCCACTTGAGCCACCAGTATTAAAACGCGCCAATCCTACTGCATCGCCTGCTTTCAAGGCATCACTGTTGGCTCTAATTTCCGGTTTACCTGTGATAGGAAGTTGCTGTAAATCTTTTAGGGACTGAATAGCTTGCGGGTCAAATCCCTTTTCCTTGAACAGATCCCGGTAATAGGGAACATTCTGTCCAATATCTTCCAAAAACTGCTGTAACCGCTCAATCTGCTGTTGCTTAATCTTATCTGCAGTTAACCATTGGGTTTTCTCCATCTGATCTCTAACAGACACAGTGCTGTGCTTTTTAAGATTTTCATGGAGTGGAAAAAGTATGTTTGATACTAATTTTGTATATAAACTCATGCTCGCCTTCCTAATTCTTCATAAGTTCCTATCCAACTTTGCTTAACCTCTGGCCAGCCATATTGAGCAACCTCTTTCAAACCATTCTTCACTAACTGCTGCCTTATCGCCTCATCTTTATACAAACGAATTATCTGCTTTGCCATCTCCTTATCATCTCCAACAGGTACCATTATTGCTGTCTCTTCATGTTCAACAATGTAAGGAATACCACCCACATTCGTTGTGATAACCGGCAATCCACTTGCCAAAGCTTCAAGAACAGAATTGGGCATATTATCGACCGTTGTTGGGTTCAGCATAATATCGGCTTCTCCGTAAAAACACTCAATCTCACCCGGCCCAAGCCTCCCAACAAAAGAGACATTTTCCTGCAAACCAAGCTCTTTTATCAGCGCCAATAATGCGCCCTTTTGAGGTCCACTCCCTGCGATCAAAAGCTTCAAATTCGGAATCTCTTTTTTCGCTTTGGCTACCGCCTTTATCGCTGTCGGCAACCCGTATATTGGTTCTAAATTGCGCGTAATAATCAACCTAAACTCGTTCCTCGTGATTTCCAAACACTTTTCTCGTGGTTTAAATCGCTCTAGGTTAACGATGTTTGGAATTGCTGTAGCCTCAAAACCATACTTTGAAAAAATTGTTTTAAGGTAACCAGAGGGAACAATGATTTTCTCCGCTCGATTCATTGTCGGTGCGATCCTACGAATGGATTTTTGAAAATACTGCTCCGCCTCCCCTCCCCGATAGTTGACGATAACGGCGGCTTTTCTTAACCAACCAATCCAAATAACAGGGGCTGAGAATAGCTGCCAAGACCACCCAGAGTTCGCCATAAGGTGGATAACATCGACTTGGCCCGTTAACTTCCATACTTTAAGAAAAAAGGGAAGAAGGCGAAAAAGCGCTCGAAACCCTTTTATTTCAGCAATCCAACTTGGGGAGTAGGGTGGGTTTGTTTGCACAATACGAACATCCAAGCCCTCTGCTGTTAGTAGTTCGTATAATTGCCGTGTCTGTGTTGCCATTCCACCTGCTGGGGGCGGCAATGGACCAACAATTCCGATTTTAAGCTGATCACTCATGACTTGCTGGTTAACTTCTAATTCTTCTCAAGTAATTTTGCATACAGCAATTTATAGTTGCTAACACTATTTGCCCAGTTCCGCTCTGTCTCAACAAACGCTCTTCCAGCCTTTCTCATCTCCGGCCATCTGTCTTTATCATTGAGAAGCTCATTCACTGTTCCAGCCAGCGCATTAACATCATCCGCTTTGAACAGATACCCAGTTTTTCGATCGTCAATTAGCTCTTTATGACCGCCAACATCAGAAGCAATTACCAGTCGCCCTTGTGCCATTGCTTCAAGTGGTTTAAGTGGCGTCACAAGCTCCGTCAGACGCATTGAGAGGCGTGGATAGACAAACGCATCAACCTGGTTGTAATAGGCCTGCACTTCATCATGAGGAACGCGCCCGGTAAAAATCACCTGCTCTTCAAGATTTAATGCTTTTACTTTATCTTTGATTAGCGCCTCTTGCGGGCCGCCACCTACGAGTAGCAGGCGGATATCGGGATTCTGCTTAAGCATGATTGGCATTGCATCAAGCAAGAGTGGCAACCCTTCATACGCATAAAACGAGCCGATAAAACCCAATGTCACTTTTCCAGCTAACCCAAGTTCTTCTCGTAGCCCCTCATCTGCAGCTTCACCAAAAGTGAAGCGCTCAATATCAACTGCATTGGGAATAACAGTCACTTTTTCTGCCGGAATTCCACGTGAAATAATATCTGTTCGTAACCCTTCACAGATCGTTGTCACCGCACCAGCATTCTTAAAAACATAGCTTTCCAGCGCTTTACTAATCTTATAACGAAGCCCACCCTCGCTGCTGGTGCCATGATCAACCGCCGCATCTTCCCAAAATGCACGACATTCATAAACGACAGGAAGGGCGTGCCTACGAGCAGCTTTTAACGCTGCAAGTCCATTCAAAGCAGGGGAATGTGCATGAAGAATATCGGGCTTTACCTCTTCTATCACCTCATCAACACGCTTGGCGAGCGTATTTACAATTGCGAGCTGGTTGAAAGCCGGCAGTTGTGAAAGAACGCCGCCATTGTCCAGTGTTCTATAAAAACGAAAGCCGTCGACCTCTTCCCAAGGCGATTCTGCCCCTAAATGTTTTGCTGAAGTGACATGCTCTGTCTGCCAGCCTAACGCCCTCTGTTGCTCTAGAATTGCTCGCGTGCGGAAGGTATAGCCACTGTGCAGCGGAATTGAATGATCAAGAACGTGTAGAATTTTAGGCATTTAGTGCCTCTTTCTTGAGAAATGCATTAAACATTAATAGTGTCCAGATAGGGGCGCTGTAATCCCTAGCACCACTTTGATGCTTGTCTACGAGCTCTCGCAAGTAGTCTTCATTAAAAAGGCCAGAATTGAGCATTGTTTCACCCAATAACCCCTCCTTAACTTTGTCTTTTAATGGCCCTCTAAACCAAGTGGCTAGAGGAATAGAAAAGCCCATTTTTTTCCTATAAAGAATGTCATCAGGAAGGTGCGGTTCCAACGCCTTTTTGAAAATATACTTTCCTTCGTGGCCTCTTAATTTAACGTCTGGAGATAATCCTGACATCCAATCCACCAACTTGTGATCCAAGAGTGGCACCCGAACTTCTAACGAGTGCGCCATACTGGCTCGATCAACTTTAGTGAGGATATCCCCCACCAAATAGGTTTTCATATCAAGGTACTGCACCAGAGACAGAGGATCATCAGTCGGCGCATTGGCCGAATGCCTTCTAAAAACCTCAATGGCATTATAGCCTTGGAGATCATCTTTAAGCTTATGGCTAAAGAGGCTGCTACGCATCTGATCTGAAAAGATTGAGACACTGTGCAAATAGCCCTCTTCGCTATCTCTCGCCATTGCTTCAAAGGTTGTCTTCGCACGAAAGATTTTAGGTGCCCAATCCGCTTTTGGATAGGTTCTACCCAAAAAGCCAAACAGTGGCCGTCTCAAACTAGCCGGAAGCATTGAACGCATCTTATCTTCGTAGGTGTGCCAGCGATAGCGACGATAGCCCGCGAGATTTTCATCTCCTCCATCACCAGACAAAACAACGGTCACTTTCTTTTTTGCTAATTCACAAACCCGATAGGTCGGTAATGCCGAGCTATCGGCATAGGGTTCGTCATAAAGGTCTGCTAAGTGATCAATCAGGTCAAAGTCCTCTGGATCAACCTGTTCCACACGATGATTGGTCTTATATAGGTCGGCAACTTGATCGGCATATTGAGATTCATTAAATTTAGGGTCCCCGAAGGAGATAGAGCAGGTATTGACCGGCTCTTCCGAGCTTTTTGCCATCATCGCCACAACACCACTTGAATCAACGCCACCCGATAGGAAAGCGCCTAACGGGACCTCGGCCATCATTCTGATATCGACCGCCTCTTTAAAACGGTCAATTAGCTCTGAGCCCATTTCTTGCTCACTCTCTCCATTGTGCAATTGAAAGGAGACATCCCAGTATTGTTCTGGTTGATAGCCCTTGGCCCCTTTACAAATGGTCAGGCGGTGCCCCGGAGAGAGTTTGTAAACATTTTTATAGATCGTTTTTGGCTCAGGAACATAACCAAAAGCGAAATACTCTTCTACGGCTGTCGGATCAAATTCTCGCGGTAACTCAGGGTGAATCTGTAATGATTTAAGCTCTGAACCAAAAATAAATTGCCCATTTGGCAATTCAGCATAAAACAGCGGTTTAATACCCATGCGGTCGCGTGCCAGAAAGAGAGTCTCTTTATTACGATCCCAAATAGCAAAGGCAAACATGCCTCTAAAATGGTCTACACACTGCTCACCCCACTCTTCCCATGCATGAACAATCACCTCTGTATCACAATGGGTCCGAAAGGTATGGCCCAGTGCTTTCAGTTCAACAGATAACGCAGGAAAATTATAGATTTCACCGTTATAGGTAACGACTACCGTTTCATCTTCATTAAATAGCGGTTGTTGGCCACTGGAAAGATCGATAATCGAAAGGCGGCGATGAGCAAACCCCAAACCCGATTCGATATGGATTCCACCTTCATCTGGCCCTCGGTGAAACTGAGTTTCATTCATATCAGAGAGTAACTCTCGGTTAATCTCCCGACTTTCCCTAATATCAAATATTCCAACTATGCCGCACATTAAACAGTTTCCTTTTTTATCTTGTTTTTAAGCAGTTCATCGTACAAACCTAAATAATTTTCAACCATTTTGTCGAGGCTAAATTGCGCCAAAACCCTAGCCAAGCCCTGCTCACCCTGCTCTTTAGCTAATTGAGAGGCATCCACATAAAGAGCAAGCACCGATGCCATCTCATCAGGATTTTCGCACGGTACAATCATTCCTGTTTTCCCACTCACGACCAAGTCTGGATTACCTCCAGTATTGGTGGCTATAACAGGTAACCCGCTTGCCATCGCTTCAAGTATAGTATTTGAAATTCCTTCTGCTTTTGATGGCAATACAAACAAATCAAGTCGCCTCAAAATAAGATCAATATCATCTCTTTCTCCCGGCAACCAGGCGAGAGCTTCATTTCCTGTTGATGTAAGAAGTGCAATTGCCTCTTCTCGCAGTGGTCCATCACCAATTAAGGCCAACCGTAACCGATCCCTTTGATCTGGTCGCTTTTCCAGCAAATTAATAAATGCCTTAACCAGCGTTATCTGATCTTTAACACCATGCATTCTCCCTACTGTGCCAATAACAAACAGCCTATTATCGTGAAAAGGGTAGCTCTCTGGTTCTGGTTCGCCATCGCTCTCTTCTAGTGGGTGAAATTTTGTTGTATCAACGCCATTACAAATTCGTCTAATTTTACCTTCAGAAACGCCTATTTTATCTTTCAAATAACTCTCAAGATGTGCTGAAAGTGGAATGTAACGCTGCACCAGCGGCCTAAATGCCCGCCTAAGAAGCTGATATTTACGGTTGTTACCATCAGGATCAAATGAATCCCAACCATGCTCTCCATGCACTCGACATTTGATACCTGCTAAAAAAGCCGGAAGCTGGCATTCAATGGCGGTTAAATTGCGAGTGTGCACAACCGCTGGTTTAAGCTGCTTAAGCAATTTGTATAGGCGGATGAACACAGAAAAATCATTTCCCTCGCGCTTATGCAACTCGTAAATTTCCACATCATCGCGATTGATTCTTTCCTTAAAGTCGGTTGCTCCTTTCAAGCAGATAATTGCATGTCGATAGCGCGTTTTCGGTGTCTGGTTTATGAGATTTACCAGGCCATTCTCAAGCCCGCCAATACCGAGTTGATAGATAACGTGTGCAATGAGCGGTGATTCTTCGCTTTTTTCCACTAAGATTTTGCCGCACTTTTCAAGCTTTGTTCGATGGACGGGAACATATCATCCACAAACTTCTGCAAATTATCTTCTGCTTTTTCAGGCGATTCATCATATTCCGTAACCAAGATAATTCCTGCTGCATCGGACGGTGTACCGAGCAGCTTATCCTTAGCTTCAAACAGTTTTGCGATGTAATCATTCGCCGTATGTTGGCCAGAAACCCAATTCCAGTGCCAAATAAGCAGTTTTTTATTTGCCGAACTCAATCTCGAACGTTTGATATTGAAGGATTGTTTACCAAACTTAATGTCTATTGGGTACTGATCAAGCATTTTCCAAACAGGATGCTTCTGATGAATCAGGACATTTTGCGAATTAATTAGTTCACTCCCCTGTTGCTGATTCCGGTAATAACGCAGATATAATCCAACCGTTTTCCCACTCTGCTTATAATCAATATCACTGGAAACCTGTTGGCCTACATAGGCGGGCTCCCAATCTGTTATTTTTTCACTTGATTGCCGCCAACCGTTTTGGCCCGCAGGAGTTGGTATAGAAACAGCTCTTACTTCAGTTATTTGATCTTTAACCATAAGTGAGGCACTAACCGGCCAAATAGCACTGGCTACAAACAGTAAAACGGCAGTAATATTCAATTTACCTTTACTGATAACATTAGCCATATCAGCCACGCTGGGCTCTTCAAGCTCCTCTTTAACATCTTCCCGCCATAAGGAGCCTATCCAGAACATCAAAAACATCACAATGCCAAAAAAGACCCAACCGTATATGTAATGATCAACACCCAAAGCAAGCTTCATATCACTGTAATGGGCAATCATCACAATCATGTAAGCTCTGAGCCCATTGGCAATAATTGGAAACACTATCGCCAACACCACAAATGCCAAACGCCTAGTTAGCGATCGATAGGTCATATAGGCATAGAGCGTCCCTAATGTAATCGAGGCAATTAGATACCTGAGTCCGCTACACCCCTCTACTACCGACCAATCACCACTGGGAATAGAAAAGAACGTTCCCTCTCTAAAAACCGGAATACCGGTCAACTCGATCATTTTTACCGTAAAATCTGCAGTAAAATTCATCATTGGAGGCACGAGAAATTCCCCAATCGGCACAGCAAAAAAGAGAAAACCGAGGGGGAACAAAATAAGCCTCGTTACAGGCCAGCCAAGAGTCGCCCAAACCACAAGAGGAATCATTGCGACCAGACCCAATTGTTGGACCACCTGCACATCCACAATATGCGCAATCAACCAGCCAAAGCCAACAATGGGTAATAAGAATACTGGCTTATAATCTAGCTCTGGGGAAATTTTGGTGATTTCTTTTCTTTTTTCCCATATCAAATAAAGGCTGATTGGAAAAATAAAGAAGCCATGCGCAAAAGTTTCTGATCGCCACCAAACCGAAACCATTGAAGAGAGCGTCTCATAGTAGAAAGCTAAAATGAGCAAGATTAGTAAAGAGGTAATAGACGCTGACCTCTGCCAACTCCCTCTGCTTGCGATCTCTTCATTCATCCTGACAACCTTTATGTTCCATTTTGCAGCCTTTAGTTCTGTCTAGTAGTTAGCTTCCAGCAACTCTTCGAGCCGCTTTAAGTTACTCTCCCAACTATAGTGCTTTTTTACACATGTTCTATTCTTTACAGAGAGTGTGATTTCCTGGCTCTTATTAAGCCTATCCCGAACAATTTGCGCCATCTTTTCAGCATTATCTTCCACAGTGACATCAACATTCTGCCATTCACGAATTCCCTCTATCGCTGGTGTTGTCGCCACAACAGGTTTCGCCATTGCCATCGCTTCGAGCACCTTGTTCTGTACGCCTCGCGCAATACGCATGGGGGCAACAGCAAGCGCTGCACCGTGTAGGTAAAGGCGAATATCTTTGACTGAACCGGTCACATGGACTCCCTCAATTCTCTCAAGAGCCATTACCGCGTCCGTAGGTCTTGCACCGACGATATAAAAACGGGCACCGATATGGTGCTGCAATATACGGGGGAAAACCTCCCTGGCAAACCAGCAAACCGCATCAACATTCGCCCAATAGTCCATCGCACCGGTAAAGACGATTACCTGTTCACTTTCAGTGTATGGCGATTCATAATCCAGTTCAGGATCGAAATAGTCGGTATCAACGCCATTTTCAATATGGGTGATCTTTCCTGATGATTCAGGCGCAAGAGTTTTAAATAGCTCAGCCTCTTGCTCGGAAACAAAAATAGAGCTGTTAAAGGTTTTTGCGATTTTGCGATCGTAACCGAGCAGCTGTTCTCCTTCTCGCTGATAAACCCAGCTCATCGGCCAGTTTTTACCTTTTGAGTATTGCAGCCATTTATCCGAATCAACATCGACAAAATCGATTACTTTATGTGCTTTCCATTCAGGGTCAACGTATTGGGCCATTGCCGAGGAAAAGACCACAACACGTTCAATCGCATTATCTTTTACTGCCCCTTCCACCCATTTTTTCATTTCTTTATTTTGGTAATAGGGAATTGAGAGAGGTTGGTTATCCAAGAATCCTTTTAAGCTTTTCAGCTTACCTTTTAGTGGATCAAGCGGTAAAAAGCAGCATTGGCTGCAAAATTTTTGAACTTCATGGACATACTGCCAATCTTGGTCATCATCAATAAAAGCGCCCAAGAAAATCTGGTAATCTTCCGCCAGTTTTTTCAGAAGGTTAAACGAGCGGATCTTGTCACCTTTATTCGGCGGAAAAGGGATTCTATGGACGAGAAAAAGTAATTTTTCCACAGTTAAAGCTACCCTAGGTTCTTTGAAATCCAGGGACCAATCATCATGCTGATTGGTAGCGGTAATTTTTGCCATACCTCAATGAAAATCTTGTATTTTGGATTCATTGGATTGATATCTGGCATTTCTGTTGCGTTGATCAACTCAAATTCATAATGGAGTGGTTCCGGCTCAAACCCCCAGTGTTTCTTAAACCGATATGAACCCGTTCCCTCTTTGCTGCGCCCGTAATCAAATGTTTTAACGCCTTTTTCAGTTGCTCGACGCATCAACTCCCAATACATAAAATCATTACCCTTTAGAGCGCGTGCCTCACTCGTTCCACCCCCGTAGTAAGGCAAAACCTCATCTCGAAAGTAGAAGCTCATTACACTGGCAACTAGCTTTCCTTCAAATTCAATCGTCAAAACTTCGCAGCAATCAGAGAAAACTTCCATGATTATCTGGAAATAACGTTTAGAAAAAACAGGGGTTCCCAAGTTTCTAACGCTTTCTCCGTAGGCTTGATAAAAACGGTCAACGTGCTCATCAAGCACGCTCACCATGCCGGACTTAATTCCTTTTCGTACTACAGCCCGCTGCTTTCGTGGAATTGCTTGCAAGTTAGCCTCTGGATCAGGGTCTAACGTTTTCTTAAACGTGACATAAAGTGCTTTTCTAGGGCGCTCGGCTTTTTGTTCTTGTTGATTTCGCATTTCCAGATAATCAACGTTAAGCTCTCGAGCCAATTCACACGCTGCTCGATCTAAAGCCTCTCTTGCTTCCTCTGAAATAGCCGCTATTCCTCCATAAACACAAAAAGGCGAAGAGATCAGTGCATCACCAAATAGAAAGCTTTTAACGTGCCCTAAAGGGAGCACGCCAACAATCTCACCATTCATTTCAGCATATAAAAAATGAATTGTGTGCCCAAATGCCCGCTCAATAACCTCTTTCCAACCGGCTTTATGAAAGAATGTTGCCTCAGGACAGCTTTCTACAAATAGATCCCAACGTGCGATTGATTGCTGGTCTAGCTTTTTTATTTCCATATTATCTATATTAGTCACTTATTTAATTTCTAGCGTATCTCTATCAGGGGGCAATAAAAACCTGCTGCATCGTTCCCCAGCTGAAATCGCCTAACAACCTATCCAATCTTGATTCTGTTCTACTTAAATTAAGGTAATGGCGGAAACGGGTTTTAGCATCAATTCCAATCTGTTTTGGCTGGTCTGGATCAATTTCCCACGGGTGAAAATAGAAGACTGTTGGTTGGTCATCTTTTTTATTCACTCGCTCAATAACCCATTTTGAAAGTGCATAAGGGTATAAACGGAAGAAACCACCGCCACCGCAGGGGAGGTTTCTTCCGGCTATCTGAACGGTAGAAACGGGAACTTCTAACAGTTTTCCTTTCTCTGTTGGCCTAAAGCTAAAACGAGGCGCATCTGGCATTCCATACAGATCGTGTTTAACTGGATAAATGCTTGAGCTATATGAGAAACCCTCTTCTTCAAGGATATTCAGCGCCCAAAGATTAGAGGCACCGATAGAATAGCTAGCAGCCCGATAACCATTGACTGAAACGCCTGAAATATCTTCGAGGAGCTTTTTAGATTGGCGAATATCTTCACGAAATTGATCGGGAGTCTGCTCTGTAACGCGAACATGATTTTGTCCATGACAAGCCAATTCATGTCCCGCTGCAACAATATCTTTGATCAATTGTGGATAACGTTCTGCAACCCAACCCAATGTAAAAAAGGTCGCTTGAATATTATGCTTCTCAAAAAGAGCGAGAATTTTCTGGCTGTTTGCCTCGACACGGCACTCAATGGAGTCCCACTGAGAGCGGTCGATCGTTTTCTCGAAAGCAGATACCTGGAAATAGTCTTCCACATCCACCGTCATTGCATTGATATGTTGCTGGCTGTTCGTTGCCATTATTCCGTCTTATCCTTTAGACAGTAAGCTGCCTTAAAATATGGGGTTAATTACAATGCTTTTAGTATAGTAGAAGAGAATAAAACCATAGCCCATATCTGATTATATGGAGCAAATGAAAGCCTGCTGATTACAGGTAATGTGAAATAATTTTCTGAATAATTCTTTCTGCAGCTCGGCCATCCCATTTTTCTGGCACTTGACCTGATTTCCCACCTGTTTCCAGAACATCCTTCAGGCTAGAGATGATTTTGTCATAATCCGAACCGACAATTACATTTGTCCCTTCATCAACCGTAATTGGGCGCTCTGTGCTTTCTCTAAGTGTAATACAAGGTACGCCAAGTGCTGTCGTCTCTTCTTGCAAGCCACCTGAATCGGTGAGAACCACTTTAGCTGAAGACATAAGACCTAATATTTCTAAGTATGGCAACGGCGGCAGGCAGGTGATATTGCCACTTTTAAGTTTTTCCACTAGCCCGAATTTCTCGATCATTTTCTCTGTTCTTGGGTGAACAGGGAAAACGACCGGCAACTTCTGGCTAATCTCAACGATCGTTTCCAAAACCCTCGATAGAACCTCTTTATCATCAACATTCGAAGGCCTATGCATCGTCAGTAATGCATAGTTTTTCTCTATAATCTGAAGATCCTGATCAGCAGAATATTTTCTCAACACCTCTGAAAAAGGCATTGCATTTTTCAAATTGTTCAGCAAGGTATCAATCATCACATTGCCAGCAAAAACGACCCGCTCAGAACCAATTCCTTCTGCAACCAGATTTTTCGCTGCCTCTTTTTCAGTCGTAAAGAGCAAATCGGATATTTGATCAGTCAGCACACGGTTAATCTCTTCTGGCATTTGGCGGTCACCACTGCGCAAACCCGCTTCGACATGGATCAGTGGAATATGTTTTTTAACCGCAACAAGCCCACAGGCGATAGTTGAATTCACATCACCCACAACAAGCACCGCAAAAGGATTTAGTTCATCAAGTACCGGTTCAAAAAGGCGCATAATTTCAGCCGTTTGAACTGCATGTGATCCTGACCCAACTTCTAAATCAACATCGGGTTCAGGAATACCTAATTGACGAAAAAATGAATCTTTCATCGCCTCATCATAATGCTGTCCTGTATGAACTAGATAAGGCTGCAGGTGATCACTCTGCTCCTTAATTGCTGCCATAACAGGCGCAATTTTCATAAAATTTGGACGAGCGCCCACGACGCAAACCAGTACAGGTTTTTGAGTTTCACTTATCATTATTTGAATCCTAAAACTAAACTAGTCCAGAAGATCTTCTTCTGCCTCTTCGCCCATTTCAAGATGCAGGAGAATGGCTTTTCGCAGCAGTGCACGTTCTTTCTTAAGCGTCTTCTTCAAAGACTCCACCGTCGATTCCAATTGAGCCACACGCCGAATAAGATCGTCATTATTTAATCTTTCCTGAGCTGTCTGTGCTGGTGCAGTTGTGATAGGGGATACCGCTGCCGAAACAGATGCCGGAGCCGCTACTTTTCCTTTACTACCCTTAACTGGTGCGGCATCTTCCTTCATCTCACTAGTAACTGTTACCGCAGCTGCTTTATCTATCTTGTGCAGCTCCTCTAAAAAGCCATAAAGCATTAAACGGTCACAAAGTGTATTTATTTTACGCGGTGTCCCTTGGGTAAACCGATAAATTTCCTTAAATGCTTCCGGTGTAAATTCAGGATCATTATTCCAACCAGCTGTTGCTAAGCGGTGTTGGATATAAGCTTTTGTTTCATCCATCTCTAACGGCTTCAGGTGGAAAGTCGCTGTAACACGTTGTCTAACCTGCTCCATTGAAGGTGAATTAATTGTTGCTCTAAATTCCTCTTGTCCTAGGAGAAAGCTTTGGAATATAGATTTATTGTCATGCTCAAAATTAGAGAGCATTCTCAACTCTTCTAAAGATTGAAGTGGTAAATTTTGGGCCTCATCAACAACTAATAAGACACGCCTTCCTTCTTTAGCGCGTGTTCTAAAGAAAGTCTCTAGATTTTTCAGTAATGTTGCTTTAGCAATTTTCTCATGTGCCAACCCAAAAGATGCCGAAATCAACCTTAACGTATCTTCAGCATCAACTTGAGTTGAGACTAACTGTCCTGCAACGACTTTCCGGCTATCCAGCTCATTAAACAATGCCTTAACCAGCATTGTTTTTCCGGTACCAGGTGAACCTGTTACGACAATAAATCCTTCACCTTGCTCTAATCCATATCTAAGATAGGAAAGAGCTCTTTTATGCCCTCCGCTATTGAAGAAGAACTTTGGATCTGGGTTAAGCTGAAATGGTTTGGTTTTTAATTTGTAAAATGAGCTGTACATAATTGTTAGAAATTGACTGTTATCCCTGCAGTTATACGATTTTCAACATAATCAAAAGTTGAACTAGCAGTGTTATCAGAACTCTGTTCTGCCCGCAAAATCTCGATATTACCATTGGCATTTGGCCCAATGCGCCTGTTTAGCCTTAGTGACACTGACTTAAATGTATTATCACTATTAGTGGTGCTAGCCACACCCGCTGTTACGACATCATCACCTTCTGTTTTTTGCCACCGAAAACTTAAAACAGAGTTGGTTCTGGCTGTCATCTGCCAATTCCAGGAGGCATTCCAGCCCAACACATCTTGATTATTTCCAGACTCTTGATAACGGCGCTTTTCAGTATAAGCCCTTAAATTAATTGTGCTTTTTGCACTGTTTCCGGTAAAACCTATTTCACCTCGTTGTCGCGTAAACACCTCATCTACCGCAGTGGGAACGTCTAAAATTATAAGCACAGGCTGCCCAGTTGCAGGATCAATAATCAAGCTTCCAGATAAATCTACGAGTCCAAAAATCTGCTGCTCTAGTAATGTTTGTTGATAGGTTGATGTGTCTTCAAAATATTTTGCCTCCCAAGTTGTTCTACGGGTTCTCAGACTTAATACTGTGTTCCAAGTCTCCCCCGTGTTAGTACCAACATCACTATCTCTAAATGTTGTTATCCAATTCGTACGTACCGTTGGTGCCACGCTGACCGTTACAAAACTGTTTCGATCACCTGCCCCCCCTTCGATACTAAACCGCCTACTCGGTGCCCAGGCCCCACCAACCGTTGTATAGCTACCATTGTTATTCTGGCTATTCGGCCCCGTATCCCCTATAAAATCATTCTGGTAGTTTCCTACCTGGATAAAGGCGTTAAACTCTTTATTTAGCCTGAAACGAACTTCTCCGTTCGTATTTCTAAATTGAGTGTCATTGTTAGCACCAGCAGTAGTATCGTCACGCTTCTGCTCTCTATTTGAATAGTTGAAGCTCCAGGTTAGCCTCCTAAACCGTGTGCCGCTTCTTAGTCCAACAGTCTGTTCATGCATGTCAGAATTTGAGGCATTATCACCGTCTGAATGAACTGTATTAAACCGATAACGTATTTCACCATCCACATAGCCATTAAGACGCGGTGTTATATAGGGACTAAAGCCTGCTGTCCAAAAATCACCCCTGTTGATAGAACCATTGATGTTATTGCTAGAACCGCTGATGTTATCCCCAGAACGTCTACCTGTAGCATTGTTATTCGCTTGACCCATTGAGCCATTAACATCAAGAAAGAAAAGGTTCTCGATCAACTCTGCGAGTGCATCGGCCTGCAGCTGATGATTTGTGTTATTTCCTTGGTCACCATTGGAGCGCAGTATATTCTGCAATCGATAGTTAAAGTCCAATTTGAGCCGTGCCCCTTCACCTTTAACAGAAACCTGCGGGCTAAATTCGGTGACAAATGCACTTTCCTCATTGCTGCTGTCCAGATTAATATTGTCCGTATAGGTTTCACGCACCGTAAGGCTGGGATCAATCGTCCAATTTGCCGCTTGAGATACCGAAGATAAAGAAAGCAGAGCCAAGCACAAAGTGGCACCTGCTCTGCCTTTCTTGTCAGAATTAAGAACGAATCTACTGCGCATAATTTCCATACCCATAGTAGTAACCCATTCCAAATCCCTTTCTCGATTTATTCAGAACACAACCAACCACCTCACATGAAGAGAGCTTCTCAACAGCCTCTTTAACGACATGCTGCGGCGTCTTATCTGATTCAACCACCATAATAACTTGCCCAACTAAACTAGCTAGAACCTCTCCCTGCGTCGCAGCAAGCAGAGGAGGTGAGTCAATTATAATCACCCTATCTTTATAACGACTCGAGACTTCTGCCATAAACTGCTTCATTGCACTACTAGCCAGAATCTCCGTAGATTGCTCGTGAATTTTTCCAGCCGGCATGATCGCCAAATTAGGGATGTCTGTATGTAGCAAAACATCCTGAAAACTGGCCTCCCCTTCGACCAAGTCAATGAGCCCTTTTTTACTCTCTATCCCAAATAGTTTTGATACTGAAGGCTTAGCAACATCACCGTCTATCAGCATAACAGTCTTATCACGTTCAGTCGCAATACTCAGAGCCAAATTTGCAGCTGTGAATGTTTTACCTTCACCAGGAAGGCTGCTGGTGATTAGAATCAGATTAGCTCTCTCAATACCATTTGAATCTTGGCCTTCCACATTATCGAGAATGGGCCTCTTAATAATCCGGTACTCTTCCGCAAGCTGGCTCTGCTTAAAGTCTGGCACCAGCATCCCTTTATCTTTTAGATGGGCAAGGTTAACTTTTAAATCAACTTTTGACGGTGCCGCTGTGCGTGTCTGTTTTTGTTCACTTAAGGGTTTTGCCTTTTTCTGAACCGCCCTGCCATCAGTCTCTAGACCGCCAACAGGCTCAATAGAAGAGGCCGCTTCCCGCATCAATAGGTCTTCTGCAACCGACTTAAATCCAGAATCTTGTTGAGCAACCTTTTCCTCAACAACGGTTACCTCTTCATTTTTCTCTGCTTTTTTCTCAAGAGCTTTTTCAATTATATTCATAAATAATTACGCCTAAAATCCCTTATATTGAACTGAGGTTAATTCCCATCACTTCAAGTACCAAAACAGCGCCAAATGCAACAATTAGAGAGACAGAGGCTAAACTGAATTTCCAAAGCCGTTTACGCCTTGCATCAACTAAACTGGGAACCCAGTTCATTGAAACTCCCCCTAGCAAGGGCAAACCTGTTGCATCCCTCACCTTTTGTGGCGAAGTAAAGACAGGACGAAGGAGCGACAACAGCAGTGCCAGCCCCAAACCAACAACCAGACTGCCAACAAAAACCCCACTCGACAGGAGTATTCGGTTTGGTGCTGATGGTTTTGATGGCACTTGAGGTGGGTCAACAATCCGAAACTTCACGGAATCCGTATTCTGGTCAACATTTCCTGATAACCGCGCTGTTTCACGCCTCTTTAATAGTGCATCATAATTGCTCTTTATAATCCCATAATCGCGATTCAACGCTTTTAATCTAGTTTCCACATCAAGGCTTTTCCCCATTGCGACTTGAGATGCGTTGATTCTTTTTTGCAGCGTTCTAACCCGCCCTTTCAAAGAGGCTATATTTGCATTCGCCTCTCCTAGAGCAATCTTCATCTGCTGAAAAACGGGGTTTGTTTGGGTTGCGCCACCGTATAAATCATCATCTTCCTCACCCAGTTCTGGCTCTTCCTCTTTTTGCTTCTCAAGGTCGGCAATAGTCTGCTTTAAAATCCGAATCTCGGGATGTCGTTCCGTATATTTTAACAGGAGACTATCTATTTGAGCTTGTAGCGACTGAATTCTTGCATCGACAGGACTTGAGGCAACCCCCCCGCCGAAATCCTCAAACATCGGCTCTTCATCTTCAAGCTGCCGTTTCAGTTCATTACGGCGGTTAACTGCCTCATTTATCGCCAATTTAGTCTCTTCAATTTGACCGGCATACGACTGAAGCTGCTCATAATGACTGCCGCCTTGGCCCGGCAGTGACCCATAATTATCACGTTTAAATTCCTCACGAGCTTTTTCCGCTGCAACCAATCGAAGCTCATACTCTTTAATCTGCTGATCGATGAAGCGTCGAGCCGTATCAGAATCCTTCCGAGTTTCGCCTAGGGTCTCTTCCACAAAAATTGTTAACAAAGACTGCACAAGCCGTTTGGCCAGCTTAGGATCTTGGTTTTGGGCTGAGATTGTAAACAAATCAAGTTGACGCGCACTAGAAATCGATAACATCCCCTTTAAGGAGCCAACCAATGCCTGCATCCCTTTTTCATCTTTGGCATTTAGATCCAAATCTGTCATGCGGGCCACTTTTTCAAGATTAGGCCTGCTAAAAAGCAGCTTTGACATAAGCCGGACCTGGCTTCCAACGTTTGGCTGAATGGCTAAACCACTCAATAAAGGTCTTAAAACGGTACGTGTATCCACATGAACTCTTGCTGATGACGCATACTTATCAGGCATTTGAGAAACAAATACCCAACCTGCCAAACAGACAACCCATGCCACAATAATGGCAACCCACTTAAATCTTGAAGCACCTCTTACCTGCGCAAGAACTTCACTCGCAATTTCATGCATGAACGAGAATCCCTTTCTTGTTTAGCTTAGAAAAATGCCTCAGGAATAAACAGAATATCCCCCGGCATAATGTCAACATTTGCTGTGATATCAGCATCTTCTATTAGATCATCAATTCTGACTCCAAACTGTGTTTGCTCACCATCAATGATACGAATAAGACTAGCTCTATTACCATCTGCAAAATCAGTCAATCCACCGACCGCAATCATTAGATCCAGAAGAGTCATATTTTCTTTATAGGGAATAGCCTGCGGCTCTGTTGCTTGCCCTACAATACGCACCTGCTCACTGTATGGGCCGACAAAGCCACTTACGATGATCGTTACTAAGGGGTTACGCACATATTTAGACAGTTCTTTTTCAACATCACGGGCTAGCTGATATGGTGTTTTCCCACTCGCAGGTAGCTCTTCGACTAAAGGGGCGGTGATTTTTCCATCTGGCCTTACTGTTACGGATTGGGTGACCTCAGGATTTCCCCATACAAACATTTGGACGCTATCACCAGGACCAATAATATATGTGTAATCATCAGGCACATCGGCATTCGCCTCTAACGGGGGATAAGAGGTTGCACACCCAGAAAGTATCGCAACCATCAAAAAGCTGATAAAGCAGCCTAACCATTTAGTAAAAACATTCATCACAAACCACTCCCTTTTCTATCTCAATAAAATGTAATCGCGAGTTAGCGACCAGACCCTGCAAATATAGCACAGTAGATTGTTACCGCACTCAATCAGATCAGAGAAATTTCAAGCCAAGTGTAGTCTAGGTTCTTATATCTGCACATCATTTACCACCAGATTTTAAGAAGTGGCCAATTTTATCTACACCTTCTGCAAGATTTTTAATGTCTGTTGTATAAGCAAACCGAATATGCCTTGACTGCCCGACCAGGCCAAAATCACGCCCAGGCGTTACCGCTACACCCTCTTTTTCCAGAAGAGCCATGCAAAATTGATAAGAATTATCTGTGAAGCGACTACAGTCTGCGTAGATATAGAATGCCCCATCAGGCATAACCGGCACAGAGAAACCGAGCTTTATCAATTCGCCATACAGAAAATCTCTTCTTTCCTTAAAAACAGCTTGCCGGCGCTCTATCTCCTGCATTGTTTCCGGTTCAAAGGCTGCTAGCGCGGCATATTGAGAGTGTGTTGCAGCGGCAATAAAGATATTTTGCGACAGTTTCTCAGCCACCTTTGTAAATTTCTCTGGCACAACTGCCCATCCTAAACGCCACCCGGTCATCCCAAACTGTTTTGAAAAACTGTTAATAACAAACAGTTCATCCCCTAACTCTAATGCTGACGCAGCTGACTCACCATAAGTCAGTCCATGATAAATTTCATCTGAAATTAAAAAACCATTTCTGCTTCTAACCGAGCTAAATAGCTTCTCTAATTCAGCTTGATCGATGATTGTTCCCGTTGGGTTCGATGGTGAAGCAATCAAAACACCCCGAGTACAGTCACGCCAGTTTTTCTCTATCAATTCGGCTGTTAAGTGATAATTCGAATTTGCCTCGACAGGAATTAATCGACTTTTCCCATCAAGAAGCTGGATGAAATTTTGATTACATGGATAACCGGGGTCTGACAGCAAAACCTCATCGCCAGAATCCAGTAGAGCTGCCAGAACAAGTAATAGTGCGCCCGATGCGCCCGGTGTTATAAAAACACGAGAAGGTGAGATCTTAACCCCATACTGTGAGGCGTAATAACCCGCAATTTTTTCTCGTAAAGCGGGCAACCCGGCTGCCGGGGTATAGTGCACATTTCCAGATTCCAGGAACTCAATTCCTGCAGAAACAATCGGCTCCGGTGTAGGGAAATCAGGCTCACCCACCTCCATATGAATAATGTCTCGCCCTTGGGATTCGAGCTCACGCGCCCTTCCTAACAATTCCATCACATAAAAAGGCGAAATCTCTTCAGCACGCTTAGCTATCTTTATTTCCATTTTGTTGATTCATTAAAATTTAGACAGACAGATTACCCAACGTACCTCATTTAGCAACTATACTGGTTCAAAATGGGTCAAAGAGTGCAAATGTTGGAAGCGCTAAATTAGCGAAAAAATTTGCAGATTCAATCGGCATTTGATATAGATGCGCCCTCGAAAATTTATCACGCAGTTCAGGAGTCCAAAAAATGGCTACCGAAAAAAAGACAGACACAGATTCTTCACCCTTTACCTTTAAGCCGTATAAGGCAAAAAAAGGGGAGGAGTACATGAATGATGTTCAGCAAGAGCACTTCAGAAATATTTTATTAAACTGGAAAAATGACTTGATGCAAGAGGTTGATCGAACGGTTAACCACATGCAAGATGATGCGGCGAATTTCCCCGACCCGACCGACCGTGCCACACAAGAATCTGAATTCAGCCTAGAGCTGCGCACCCGCGATCGTGAACGCAAGCTTATTCGCAAAATTGACGAAGCGCTCGACAATCTTGATAGCGATGATTATGGCTACTGCGACACTTGTGGCGTTGATATTGGCGTGCAACGTTTGGAAGCTCGCCCAACCGCAACGCTCTGCATCGATTGCAAAACACTCGATGAAATCCGCGAGAAACAAACCAGCTAGACGTTGATTATTGCTCTCTAAAGCATACAAGGGCCGCTTTGCACCTTCGCCAAGCGGCCCTTTACATTTAGGCTCACTCTATACTGCACTGGCCAGTTTTCTTCAGGCTCGCAAAAACAGGGGGCATTGGTTCCTTCGAGTTGATGACCTCGACACCTTTCGGGTAGCAAAGGGTGCAACCGACAGCATTCTCAAAACACTCGAAGCCTTCTCACTTGAGTGGGACGGGGCTGTTATATATCAAAGCCAGCAGACTGAGCACTACGAACAGGCCGTCAAATCACTACAAGATCGCTCACTCGTTTACCCTTGCAACTGCTCCCGCAAAGAGCTTCTAGAGGCCAACAGAGGGCTATCGACCATTCACTCTGAACTTTGCCTTAACCCAAAAAAAATCTCTTATAGCGAACCTCACGCCTTACGGATTAGAACTAAAGAGGCAAGCATTAAGCTCAGCGACCTACTTCAAGGAGAGATTAAACAGGACGTCCATAAGGAAACGGGTGATTTTGTGCTCCAGCGCCAAGATCAAATTTACGCCTATCATCTCGCCACAGTTGTCGACGATGAATTTCTCGGAATTACCGAGGTTCTGAGAGGATTTGATCTTCTCGATTCAACACCACCTCAGATTTACCTGCAACAGCAACTGAAATTTAAAGAGACCAGTTTTGCTCATATCCCAATCCTCACGAATTCAAAAGGGATTAAATTAAGCAAAAAAAGCCTTGCCGAGCCCGTCAGCGCTAAAAACCCCACAAAAACATTACTAACCTGCTTAGAACTCCTCGCTCAAAACCCACCCGCTGAACTATCCAAAGCAAGCAAATCAGAGCTGCTTGAATGGGCGATTGATAACTGGGACCCATTGAAAATGCGCGGAATTGAACAGATAGACTGTTCAATAAGTACTGGCATCCCCCAACTAGATTGATATAATTCGACCTCTTGACCCGGCTACAGCGCTCTTTTTTCTGGAGAAAAAAAACCTGCTTTAGCAATAAAAACAAAAGGTTAAGACGACATACCGAATTGGAATTTCAGAGCAACAATATCGAAAAAAACTGAGGAGTATTTTGAATGTCTGACGAAAAGATCTATAAAGTCCCTGCAGAAGTCGCTGCACACGCCCACATTGATGCCGAAAAATATGCAGAAATGTACGCTCAATCAATCGATGACCCGAACACATTCTGGGCTGAGCAGGCGGAAAAGTTTGTAACATGGTTCAAACCTTGGGAGTCGGTCATGGAATATGACCTACCAAAAGGTGAAATCAGCTTTTTCAAAGGCGCAAAAGTTAACGTCAGCTACAACTGCCTCGACAGACACCTTGAAACACGTGGTGACCAAGTTGCGATTATTTGGGAAGGTGACAATCCTGAAGAAGACAAAAAAATCACCTACAACGAACTTTATGAAGATGTCTGTAAGTTTGCGAATGTTCTAAAAGCCCAGGGCGTTAAAAAAGGCGATCGTGTCTGCCTTTACATGCAAATGATTCCTGAAGCAGCGGTTGCAATGCTAGCTTGTACCCGTATCGGCGCGGTTCACTCAATCGTTTTTGGTGGCTTTTCATCTGGCGGCCTAAATGACCGCATCAACGGATGCCAAGCTAAAGTCGTTATCACTTCAGACGGCGGCTACCGTGGTGGCAGAAGCCTTCCTCAAAAAGCCAATGCTGACAAAGGGCTAGAAAATGCACCTTCTGTTGAAAAGCTAATCGTTATCAAACGTACTGGTTGCGATGTTGAGTGGACTGAAGGTCGCGATGTTTGGTATCACGAAGCAATGGCAGATGCCTCAACAGAGTGCCCTGCAGAAGAGATGGACGCTGAAGATCCTCTATTCATCCTTTTTACATCAGGTTCAACAGGCCAACCAAAAGGTGTTGTCCACACAACCGGTGGCTACCTACTGCACGCAGCAATTTCGCACAAATATATCTTCGATTACCACGATGGTGATATTTATTGGTGTACAGCGGATATCGGCTGGGTAACAGGCCACTCTTATATTGTTTACGGCCCTCTCGCGAATGGCGCGACAACATTAATGTTTGAAGGCATTCCAACTTATCCCGAAGCAGATCGTTTTTGGAAAGTGGTCGACAAACATCAAGTTAATATTTTCTACACAGCCCCCACTGCTATCCGCTCATTGATGGCTAAAGGCACAGAGCTTGTTGATGGCACTAGCCGAAAAAGCCTCCGCCTCCTCGGTAGTGTTGGCGAACCAATCAATCCTGAAGCGTGGGAGTGGTACTACAACGTGGTTGGTAATGGAAATTGCCCAATTGTTGATACCTGGTGGCAAACAGAAACTGGTGGCATTCTAATCACACCTCTTCCTGGCGCAACTGACCTAAAACCTGGCTCAGCATCTAAACCATTCTTCGGCGTTTTGCCTGTCATCCTGGATAACGATGGCAATGAAATGGAAGGCCCCACAGAAGGAATCCTTGCCATGCCTCGTCCTTGGCCTGGCATCGCCCGCACACTTTGGGGTGACCATAAACGTTTTATCGAAACCTACTTCTCAACTTACAAAGGTTATTACTTTGTAGGTGATGGTGCGCGCCGTGATGAAGATGATTACATCTGGATTACAGGACGTATTGATGACGTTATCAATGTTTCTGGTCACCGCATGGGAACCGCTGAGGTTGAAAGTGCTCTCGTTCTGCACCCACAAACTGCTGAAGCGGCTGTTGTTGGCTTCCCACATGAAATCAAAGGCCAAGGCATCTATGCCTACGTCACACTCAATGATGGTGTTGAAGCAACAGATGCACTCAAGAAAGAGCTGGTTACACTCGTTCGTAAAGAGATTGGCCCAATTGCCAGCCCCGATGCGATTCAGTGGGCACCCGGTCTACCAAAAACGCGTTCAGGCAAAATCATGCGCCGCATCCTGCGTAAGGTTGCTGCAAATGAAATTGGCGAATTGGGCGACACATCAACATTGGCAGATCCATCAGTTGTTGATGAGTTGATTGAAAACCGCCAAAACAAAGGCTAAGCACTTTAACCTTTAGTCTGGTAAATTAAAGCCTCTGACTGAGTTATCAGTCAGAGGCTTTTTTATGCCATAAAATAAGAATTATAAGCAACTACCCCCTTCACAACAGGAGACTATTTTGACCACCGAAAAACTGACCTATTGGCAGCGAAATCTTCGACTTATCGCAAAGTGCCTAATCATTTGGTTTATCGTTTCATTTGGCTTTGGCCTCCTACTTGTCGAACCTCTCAACACGATTCGTCTTGGTGGCTATAAGCTCGGCTTCTGGTTTGCTCAGCAAGGTTCCATCTATGTTTTTATTGCACTCGTTTTTTATTATGCCCACGCAATGAACAAGTTAGATGAAGAATTTGATGTTCAAGAATAAGAAGAGATAGAAATGGATTTAAAAACATTAACCTACATCGTAGTATTCGGCTCTTTCGCACTCTATTTTGGTATTGCATGGTGGGCACGTGCCGGCTCAACAAGTGAATTTTATGCTGCTGGTGGTGGGGTAGGTCCACTTGCTAATGGTATGGCAATTGGCGCAGATTGGATGAGTGCCGCCTCATTCATCTCAATGGCCGGCCTGATCGCCTTTTTAGGTTACGGTGGTTCAGTCTTTCTAATGGGCTGGACAGGCGGCTATGTTCTGCTCGCCATGTGCCTAGCACCCTACTTACGTAAGCATGGAAAATTTACGGTACCAGAATTCATTGGCGACCGTTACTACTCTAAAACTGCTCGTATTGTTGCGGTAGGTTGCCTGATTATCGCCTCACTGACTTATGTTATTGGCCAAATGAAGGGCGTTGGCGTTGCTTTTTCTCGCTTTCTTGAGGTTGATTATGGTCTCGGGCTTGGCATCGGAATGTGCGTTGTTTGGGTCTATGCCGTGTTAGGGGGCATGAAAGGCATTACCTATACGCAAATTGCTCAGTATGTTGTTCTGATTTTCGCATACACAGTTCCGGCCATCTTCATTTCGTTACACCTCACAGGCAACCCAATTCCACAGTTAGGTTTAGGTAGCACAATGGCCGATGGAAGTGGTATTTACCTACTTGATAAGCTTGACTTGGTTGTAACCGACCTCGGCTTTAAAGAGTACACAACCGATGTGCTAGGAAGTGGCGTCAATATGTTCGCTTACACACTATCACTAATGGTCGGAACCGCCGGTTTACCACACGTTATTATGCGCTTCTTTACTGTACCTTCTGTGAAAGCAGCGCGTGCATCTGCCGGTTACGCACTTGTCTTTATTGCTCTACTCTACACCGTCGCCCCTGCTGTTGGGGCAATGGCTCGACTAAACTTAATGAGCACCATTGAGCCTTCTCCCGGGCAGTACCTTGTTTATGAGGAGCGTCCGCAGTGGTTTAAAGACTGGGAAAAAACAGGCCTTCTGGAGTTTGAAGATAAAAATGGTGATGGCCGAATCCAATATACTTCGGACAAAGAGGTAAATGAAATGGTCAAAATTGACCGTGACATTATGGTACTAGCGAACCCTGCGATTGCTAACCTGCCGAACTGGGTAATTGCTCTCGTAGCAGCAGGCGGTCTAGCAGCTGCGCTTTCTACTGCCGCTGGGTTACTTCTGGCCATCTCATCATCTATTTCACATGACTTAATGAAAGGCGTTCTCACCCCCAATCTTTCTGAAAAAAATGAGCTCTTATCTAGCCGAATCATTATGACTATTTCAATATTGGTGGCTGGCTACCTTGGGCTACACCCACCCGGCTTTGCCGCAGGGACTGTTGCGCTCGCCTTTGGTCTCGCAGCTGCCTCAATTTTTCCTGCCCTGATGATGGGTATCTTCTCGAAAAAAGTAAGTGGCACTGCTGCGATTTCCGGAATGTGCGCTGGTATTGGAATAACTATGCTCTACGTTTTTCAACATAAAGGCATCATGTTTATTCCCGGCACCTCATTTTTAGGTGATCTTGAGCCTAACTGGTTCTTTGGTATATCTCCAAATGCCTTTGGCGCAGTGGGCTCTATTATCAATTTTGCCGTTGCTTTTATAGTTTGCAAAATCACTGGGCCAGCTCCCGCTGAAATCCAGCAACTCGTTGAAAATTTCCGCACACCAAAAGGAGCAGGGGCAGCGCATAGTCATTAGGCCTGGCTTCTCACCCGCTCCATTTAAAGCTGAATTTTGCGGAAATAATTTACTTTCCACTTCAACAAAACTGATACCCACGACGCATAAGAGCGTAAACAAAAAGGCTCCAACTGGAGCCTTTTTGTTTTATATTTACGACTCAAGGGCTATATATAAACCATCTAATGAATAGACAAACAAAATTAGCTATTTTTATAGCACCCTTTCTTGTCGTCGGCGGTTATATTGCTTCAGATCAATACGTGGCTCACGAATCGAATAAAGGAAGATTATTTAACCTCACTCTGCAAAACGGTTGTCAGCTATTTAACGGCGACTGCATCCTTAAATCAGGCGATGTACTGGTCAACATCACCGACGACAATGGCGTTACAAAGATTAATACCAGTTATCCAGCCAATAAAGTTACAGTCTCTCTTGTCTCAATAAATGGTAAAGAGACTATCTGTGAATTTAATAAAGCGGATAATTTCCAGTATTGGCAGCGAGAAACGGCTATTCGGATGAATCATTTTGATCGTCAAGCACTAAACAGCATCCGTATTATGGTAAAAATAAAAGGCGATCTTTACCTGTCCGAACTCAGCACCTCAGCACTTAACTAAAAGCTGGCAAAAAAGATGGATCCTGAACTAAAAGAAATATACGACTTTTTCCGCATAACACCACCATTTGACCAGCTCCCAAATGAGGCGCTTGAGCGACTTGTTCCCAGTATGACCATTCGCTATCTACGGAGTGGCACCCATCTATCAAAACTAGATGAATCCGACGAAAAGGTTTATCTCTTACGCAAGGGGGCCATCTCCTTAATATCCACAGATGGCCAACTGATTGGAAAATTAGGAGAAACAGAAATCTATTCAACCCTCTTTACTCAAGATGAGAATGGTCAATTTACTGCCCAAACAACCGAGGACTGCCTGCTCTATACATTACCCGCGAAAGTGATTAAAGAGTTAATGGATCGATACCCCCCCGTTAATAACTTCTTCGCCAAATCAGCTGCACAAAGGCTCAACCAAACTGTTAGAGAGAAAAGCAAAGATGCGATCATCAACTCAACATTGATGAACAGCTCCATCGCAGAACTCTTTAACGGACCAGCGACTACCATAGGCTCCAGCCAGAATATTACTGAAGCCGCAATAAAAATGACCGAATTTAACCATTCAGCTCTGCTAGTGATGGATGGTAGCGAACTGGTTGGCATTCTCACCGATAAGGATCTTAGGCGACGTTGCTTGGCGAAAGAGCTGCCCCTTACCACACCCGTTTCAACAATCATGACCGCAGACCCTCAATGCATCACGATTAACCATAACGCCTTTGACACCTTGATGTTAATGCACCAAAAAGGCTTTCATCATCTGCCCGTTATCGGTCATGGCACTGTCGCCGGTATGATAACCGTCACTGATCTTATGCGGCAGGAAAGCCAGAATAGTAGCCACTTAACTGGCCTGATTCACAAAGCAGAAACTATTGAGGAGCTTATCGAAGCAAGCAAGCTGCTCCCTTCTGTTCAGGTCAAACTAACGCGCTTAGGTGCAAGCGCAGATCATCTGGGAAAATCTGTTTCTGCCATCACCACCGCAATCACCTGCCGCCTGATACAGTTTGCCGAGGCAAAGCTTGGCCCAGCTCCTGTCCCATATCTCTGGGTTGCTGCCGGTTCACACGCACGCTATGAACAATCATCTCACTCAGACCAAGACAATGGCCTTATCATTTCTGATCAAATGAAGCCTGAAGATGATATCTGGTTTGAAACGATGGCAAACTTTGTTTGCGACGGTCTAGCTGCCTGTGGATTCAGCTATTGCCCTGGAAAGGTTATGGCAACTAATCAAAAATGGCGACAGCCTGTTTCCATTTGGAACAGCTACTTTAACAGTTGGATCGACACACCTGAGCCAATGGCCCTGATGTATAGCAGCATCTTCTTTGATCTTTTTGCTGTGCACGGCGAGAGCAAATTCCTAAAAGAAATTCGCAAAAAACTACTCAACAAAACTAAACGCAGCACTCTTTTTCTCGCACTCTTATCACGAAATGCACTTAAGCTATCACCACCACTAGGCTTCTTTAGAGATTTTGTTCTAGTTAACGATGGAGAGCATAAAAATAGCCTTGATCTTAAACATAATGGCATCGCCCCTATTGTTGATCTTGCCAGAATTTACGCTCTTTCGGAGGGGATCTCTTCCGTTAATACCATCAATCGGCTGAGAGCCGCTGCCGGCACACCATCCCTTAGCAAAGAGGCCTCTGAAGAGCTCATTGACGCACTTGAGTTTCTTGGCACACTGCGTATCGAGCATCAAGCAAAACAGATTAAGGATAACCAACCAGCAGATAACTATCTCTCTCCTAAAGAGTTGTCAAAGCTGGAACGCGAGCACCTAAAAGATGCATTTAAGGTCATCCGATCAATGCAAAAAGTGCTTCAATCTCGGTACGGCTGAGCCTTTAATTCCACCATGCTAAATAAACTATTTAGTTTAAACAGGCAAAGAGAGCAACTTCTCAAAAAGGCTCCAGAAGGTACTTTAAAGAATTTTCTATCGGAGCCATTTCCAGAGCCCAGCCTGCCCATTAATCAGGTGGCCATTTTGGCCGTTGACTTTGAAACAACGGGGCTCGACCTAAAAAACGATAAAATCCTAAGTGTTGGTTTTATCGGCATGGAAAACAGTGAAATTTTGCTCTCTACGGCCTACCACAGAATTATCCACACAGAGGAGACATTAGCAGAAGAAAATGTCGTCATCCACCAAATTACTGATAGCGCCCGAGAGCAAGGAGACTCGCTAGAATTTGTCATTGAAAAGCTCCTGAACGCGCTCGCCGGAAAAGTGATGCTCGCCCATTATGCTCGCATTGAAAAGCACTTCTTAGAACGCGCATGTCAAAAACTATATGGGCTGACACCAGTATTCCCAATCATCGACACCTTAGCGATTGCCAAGAAACGCATGGACAGACAAACCGCCCCTTACAGCCCTTCTGAACTACGACTACCTAATTTAAGAGCTCAACACGGGTTACCTGCCCATCACGCGCATAATGCCTTAAGCGATGCGCTAGCAACTGCTGAAGTATTAATGGCCGAGATTGAGATGATGAAATCCAACAAACCACCTCCTCTAAAAAACCTATTACTTTAAATAACGGTTAATCCCATGCCATTTTGCAACAAGAATTCTATTGGAAAAGAGCATCCACTTTGCTAGCCTTAGCTCTTTCAGTCGAAAGGTATTCCCGTGTCCGACAACGCTTCATCAGAAGAAAATTCAGCTACCGAAACTACTCAACGGGATCTATTGGAGCAATTATCAAAACTTGTTCCTAGCGGCCAAAAAGAGCTTTTCGAAACGCTTATAGCTCAAAGCCAATTCTATTTTGCATTAACAGAACAACTTCAAAAAGGCACGGCTAATCGGCCGCAACAGGAACAACAACTGGGCTTTGAAAAAAGTTGGGATATCATTCAGGCTCTGTTTGGAGGCCACTCACTCTTTAGCCAACAAACCGATATTCCTTTCACTGCTTCACATGAACTATCCAGACTCCTTGGGCTCCCCGACTTAGAGGAATTCAAAAAACAGACCGAGCTTCTTGCTGAATTCACAAAGAAGGTAGAGCAACTACAAGATGCCCAGAAAAAGCTAACTCCTTTTTTAAAAGAGCTAAACGAGTCCGCCTTAGAGCAGTTTAATGCCGAGAAAGGCGACACCCAAGATGCCAGCACTCTCTACTCTCTATGGACTAAATGTGGAGAACAGGCTTTCGCTGATGTGAGCAAAAACAACCTGTATATCGAGTCTCAAACTGATCTTCTGAACTCACTGACAGGGCTTGACTCACTAAAAAAGAAATTAGCTCAATCTGCATTTCAACAGTCAGGGATCGCAAGCCGGCATGAGCTGGAAATAATCCACCGGAGCCTCCATGATCTCAAACGTGAATTTAGGCAAAAGAGCCGACAGCAAGAACAGGAAATAGTCAGATTAAAAAAAGAGACCTCCTCCCTCAAAAGGAGACTAGCTGCTAAGCCGACGGAGCTAAAAAAATGAGTTCAACAAAACAACCTGAATTGGAAAATTTTGTTTCGCAACTCCGAAAAGGCGCAACGCTTCTCAAAGAGATTCAATCGGTCGACGTTGGCACCAGCCCCAGAGAGGTCGTTTTTCAGGAAGACAAGCTCCAATTGTTTCACTATCTCGCTGAGAAACCGGGCATTCCTGTTTTAGTTGTCTATTCACTCGTTAACCGTCCATATATAACTGACTTGCAACCTGGTCGCTCGTTTATCAAGGCACTACAAGACAAAGGCTTGGATGTTTATCTAATCGACTGGGGTTACCCTGACCTGTCAGACCGATATACCAACCTCGATGATTATCTAAATGACTATATCGACCGTTGTGTTGACGAGGTGGCGCATCTGACCAGAAAAAACAAGGTCAACCTCATGGGTATCTGCCAAGGCGGCACAATGTCGCTATGCTACGCAGCACTTCACCCCAAAAAGGTTGCCAGCCTAACTTTGCTAGTTTCCCCTGTTGATTTCCATACCAGCGATAACCTCTTAACACCTTGGTTTAGCAGCATTCAAATTGAGACCGTTATAGAGAATAACGGTAATTTTCCAGGCGAGGCCTTGGCCTTTTTATTCCGCTCATTAAAACCTTTTCAGCTTAATCGTAAGAAATACGTTGATCTGATTGAATCCCTTGATGATCGGGAAAAACTTGAAAACTTTCTACGAATGGAACGCTGGATAAATGATAGCCCCGATCTTGCAGGAGAGGCATTTCTTGAGTTTAACCGTGATTTTTTTATTGAGAACAAACTGATGTCTGGGAAGCTGGAAATCGGCAATATGCCCATTAATACTCAAGCCATCACCTGCCCAATTCTTAATATTTACGCTCAGCAGGACCATTTGGTACCACCTGACTCATCAAGGGCGCTTAAAGAGATTGTGCCAAAGAAAAACTATACGGAAATTGAGGTGCCAGGTGGCCATATCGGCATTTTCGTAAGTGGCCGGTCGCTAAAATCGATTCCGGGAAAGATTTCCAACTGGCTTAAAGAAGAAGTATAACGCTACTTCTTGGTTGTGTTGGCCATCTGCCCCATCATCGCATCCCAAAAACCCTTCTGTATCCCTTCAAGTGACTGAATATTTTCAGGCATAAATTGACCCATCATTTTAGTCGCATCAAGGTTATCGATGTTCTCAAGCATCTTCTGACGCATTTTCTCAACGACCTCCTCCTGGAGGTTCTCGATGTGTGGTAATCCAAAAAAAGTTCTTAATTCCTGGGGAGTCGCATCAACTTCAATATTTATTTTCATAAACTGATTCAACCTTTTGTTTTTCTAAATATAAATAAAAGATAGCATAAATTATTCAGTCGATCATCACTGGCACTTCTCTAACCAACCTCACCTCACTACTTGTCACTTCTGCGCAGTAGGCCAAAGCTTCCACCCCTTCACCAATCGCTTCTGTCAATGTTCTGGCATAAAGCGGATCAATCTCACTTGCCGGCTGAAACTCCAGCGCATCAGAACGTTGTATACAATAAAAAATAACCGCTCGCTTTCCCTGCTTTACCATTTCTGCCAGCTCACGAAGGTGCTTAGTCCCCCGCTCTGTCACTGCGTCGGGGAATAGCGCGATCTCGCCCTTCATAAGCGTTACATTTTTCACCTCAACATAACAGTCCGGTGCAGAATCTGACTCTAGCAGCAAATCAATACGGCTCTTCTCTTTGCCGTATCTAACTTCTCGCCGAATTGAGCTGTAGCCTGACAACGAATGAATCAGCCCTTTGCTAATTGCCTCTTCAACCAATTTGTTACTCAACATTGTATTGATTCCGACCAAAACAGCCGGTTTAACCTCTACTAACTCCCAAGAAAGCGGGTATTTACGCTTAAGATTATCGGATCTGCTCAACCAAACTCTACTTCCTGGCTCACTACAACCATTCATAGAGCCCGTATTAGCTGTGTGTACCGTTACAATTTCACCGCCAAACAACTCGACATCCGCTAAAAAACGTTTATAACGACGGATCAGTTTTCCTTCTACCAACTTTCCCGAGAACTTCATTCATCAAACCTTTTAATTAAATTCTGATTTTAACCTGAGCTCACGACTCCCCTTGAGATAAATATCACCCACTGCTAAATTCAGACAGACTCAAACAGGTGAGAGAAAAATGAAAATTGGCCTACCCAAAGAGACCAAAGATCGTGAGAATCGTGTTGCAATAACTCCCGATGGCGTTCGACAATTGATACAAAAAGGCCATTCCGTCAACGTAGAGCATGATGCTGGCTTTGGCTCAGGCTTTAATGACAGTGAATATATTGAAGCCGGCGGATTAATCAGCTCGGCAGAAGAGGCATGGGATAGTGACTTGGTCGTCAAAGTTAAAGAGCCTCTTGCATCAGAGTACTGTTTCTTAAAGGGACAAATACTCTTCACCTACCTTCACCTTGCAGGGGTGGATCGCAGCCTAACAGAAACTTTACTGAAATCCCGTACAACAGCGATTGCTTACGAAACAGCTGAGGACGATCAAGGGAAACTCCCTTTGCTAGCCCCTATGAGCGCCATTGCCGGCAATATGGCAGCATTAATGGGCGCCTATTATCTGGCTCGTTTTAATCACGGGAAAGGAGTTCAGCTTGGCCAGGTACTGGGGAAACCACAAGGAAAAGTGCTGATTATAGGGGATGGAGTCGTTGGCCAGCATGCTGCAGGCGTCTCAACTGGAATGGGAGCAACGGTTCTGATGCTTGGCACTGTTGCTGAAAGAGCAAAACAGCTCCATAAAAATATCTCTCCAGACCTCAATTACCAACTCTCATCAAAAGAGGCTATCGAGGAAAACCTGAGTGATACCGACCTACTCATTGGCGCAGTTCTAAGCCCAGGTAAACAGGCACCCCACCTAGTCAGCGAGGAGATGGTCAAAACCATGCAATCAGGTTCAGTGGTTGTTGATGTGAGCATCGACCAAGGTGGTTGTATAGAGACCTCACACCCCACCTCTCACTCAAACCCTACTTTTATCAAACATGGCGTGATTCATTACTGTGTCACCAATATGCCGGGGGCTTATCCCAGAACATCAACACATGCTTTAACCGATGCAACGCTGCCTTATCTACTACAACTAGCAGACAAGGGAATCAGCTCTTTCGCCAGTAATAACGGCTCAATAAAGGCTATTAACACCTTAAAAGGCTATGTTTGTTGTTATGAGGTTGCCGAAGCACTCGGTCTTAAAAAGAAATTTAAAAAAGTATCGGAGCTGCTTTAACGGATCAAAACAACCCTACTTCATTAGGAAGCCACGCTTTCTCAAAAAATCACGCATATGTGGGCGCGATTCTTTACCAACCAGCGCTTTCATCTCGTCGCTCCAACAGCTATCTTTCTTGCCGCCAGTACGTGATTTGTAATATTCACGAATCTGCTCATCGTAAGCTGTGATACCACTGGTGTCATCTGGATTCTGATAGCGTTCCTCTTTCAAAACCGTTGATAAAGGCAGTCGAGGTTTAACCTCTGGGTCTTGATCTGGATAGCCCAAGCACAGTCCGAAAAGCGGATAAACCTGATCGGGCAAATCTAACAACTCAGATACAGACTGCGGGTTATTTCGGATTCCACCGATATAACAGATACCCAAGCCTAACGATTCAGCTGCAACCACACAATTTTGAGCAAACAGCGCCACATCGGCCGTTGCGATAATAAAGTGCTCGGTCATTCCCTCACTAAAATCCCCGCCCTTCAATTCACAAGCGAGCTGCGGCCTGTGAAGATCTGCACAAAACATTAAGAAAGCTCCAGCACGACTGACATAGCCCTGGCCGCCAGCTAATTCGGCAAGTTTTTCACGTTTCTTATCATCACGAACACGAATAACCGTTGTTGCCTGTATATTGCTAGAAGTCGCTGCAGCCTGACCACAAGAGACAATTTCATTGATCAGTTCATCACTTACCTTTTGGTCAGTAAACTTCCGAATAGATTTGTGGAGTTTCAGCAGACGCGTCACTTCATTCATAAATTATTTTTCCTATTTACTAAGTCAAAAACCGCAAGACAGCCAATTGACCACCATCAAATATTGCTAAAAATACCGTCAAAGCAACTCGATATCAACAACATAGAGGAAAGGGAAATAATACAATAAAAAACTTATTACTATTAAGCTTACGAGGCTTTATTCGATTTCTTCAGCTCATCACTTAATGAGGGTGGAATCTAATCATCATCCACAGTCATGCTTACCGCTGGCCGAGTGGAAAACCACTTATCAGTGCTTTTCGAGGCTATGTCTAAATAAAGCAAAAATCAATAAAAACCATATAAGTTATTGATTTAATTGTTTTTTTACTTGGAGGCTGAGAGCGGAATCGAACCGCTGTACACGGCTTTGCAGGCCGCTGCATAACCACTCTGCCACTCAGCCGGTGGACTAAACGCAAAAAGCCGCGTAACTTACACGGCCTTTTAAACTTGGAGCGGGAAACGAGATTCGAACTCGCGACCCCAACCTTGGCAAGGTTGTGCTCTACCAGCTGAGCTATTCCCGCTTAAGTGAGCCGACAATTGTATCTTGAGAAGAAATTCTGTCAAGCAAAAGATGTTAAAAAATCTCTTTTTTCTATAGATCACGTTTTAATAGTGGCAGTGCTGCTCTTAGATAGTTGACCATTGACCATAAGGTCAAAATTGCTGCAATAAAGAGAAGTGAATAACCTATATCTCTCAGAGGTATATTTCCATAGTCTGAGCCATACAGCAGGATAACAATTGCTAGCATTTGAAATCCCGTTTTCACTTTTCCCAACCAAGAAACTTTAATCTTTGCTCTCTCCCCCAGTTCCGCCATCCACTCTCGCAATGAGGTAATGGTAATTTCTCTCCCGATAATAATTGCTGATGCAATTGCGAGCGAAGGTGTTGGGTCTTTTTGGACGATTAACACTAACGCGACCGCCACCATCAGCTTATCTGCAACAGGATCTAGAAATGCCCCAAATGCTGTCATCTGTTGCCACCGTCTTGCCAAAAAACCATCTAGCCAATCGGTGACCCCCGCAACAAAAAAGATCACTACACAGGCAATATTCGACCAATCAAATGGCAAGTAACAGAAAAGTACTAGCACCGGTATCAGTATAATCCGTAGCAGCGTTAATGTTGTGGGCAGATTAATTATCATTCTTTAAGTCTGAGTCATGAAATGTATCGTATATCTTTTGTGCCAACTGCTTGCTGATTCCTTCAACCATCATTAACGAGTCTACAGTCGCCCGCTGTATATTTTGCAGTCCGCCAAATTGCTTGAGTAGCTTCTGCCTTCTTTTCGGCCCTAAACCAGAAACCTGTTCTAGAGGCGATTCTTTTTTGCTCTTACCCCGCCGCGTTCGGTGTGCAGTAATTGCAAAACGGTGCGCCTCATCTCTTATCATCTGAATAAGTAGAAAAGCAGGGGAATCCGGCTCAATATTTAATGGTCTTGGACTACCTGTCCGATACAACAATTCTGAACCGGCTTTTCTATCTGGACCTTTGGAAACACCAATGACTATCATATCTGAAATTCCAAGCTCATTCAGGCTTTCAGTCACTGCGCTAAGCTGCCCCTTGCCACCATCAATAAAGAGTATGTCCGGTTTCTTGTGCTCCCCTTTTTTAAGTCGCTTAAAACGTCGGCCAACAGCCTGCGCTAATGCTGCGTAATCATCCCCTGGTGTGATCCCTTCTATATTGAATCGCCTGTACGCTGATTTAAGCGCTCCCTCATGATCAAAAACAACGCAGGATGCTACAGTTTTATCACCTTGCGTATGGCTAATATCAAAACACTCCATCCGCTCTATGTCACCTTCGAGCCCTAGGGCTGCTCGCAAAGAGTGGTAACGCCCAGATAAATTTTTCTTATTTGAAAGACGACTATCGAGGGCGTTTTTTGAGTTCAGTGCTGCCATCTCTAACCATTTTGCCCTATCTCCTCGTACACTGTGTTTAATTGAGATCTTATGCCCGCTCTGCTCCCCTAAAACTGACTCCAACCACTCCTTATCTTCTACTGCATAGTTCACTAGAAGCTCTTTAGGAGGCGTTCGCGTCATATAGTACTGAGCAATAAATGCCGACAAGATAGCGCCTTCTTCCTGCCGATTTTGTAACCGTGGGTAAAAGAGCTGACTCCCCGTATGCTGCCCTTTTCTTATAAAGAAAACTTGCACTGCCGATTGTCTGTCAGACGTATAGCAGGCGACAATATCAAGGTCCCCTTTTTCCCCGCTGACATACTGTTTTTCAAGCACTTTTCTAAGCGTGGAAATTTGATCCCTACAAATTGTTGCTGTTTCAAAATCGAGGTTTTGAGATGCCGTTTCCATTTTTTCCACTAATTCATCAATCAACCTATTTCCTTTACCCTCAAGAAACATGATGGTATGCCGCACATCTTCCCTATAATCTTCCTCACTTATTAGATTAGTACAAGGAGCTGAACATCGCTCGATTTGATGCTGCAGACAAGGTCTGGAACGGTTCTTAAAAAATGAATCTTCACACTGTCGAACAGGAAATACTTTTTGCAGAAGGTGCAAGCTTTCGCGTACCGCGCCGACACTTGAGTATGGCCCAAGATAGCGCCCTAGCTTTCGTCGTGCACCTCGGTGCACGGTTATGCGCGGGAATTTTTGGTCCGTTGAAAGGTAAATATAGGGATAGCTCTTATCGTCTCGTAAGCAGATGTTGTATCGAGGTTTGAGGCTCTTTATTAGCTGACATTCTAATAATAAAGCCTCATTTTCACTACCGGTAACAACTGTTTCTATAGATCGCACGTGCGAGATCATCACACGCTGCTTAATACTTGAATTATTTGAACGAAAATAGCTCGAAACTCGCTTTTTAAGGTTCTTTGCCTTACCCACGTAGATCGCTGCCCCACTCGCATCCAGCATTTTATAAATGCCCGGGCAAGTTGTTAGAGTCTTTAAAAAAGATTTGTGATCAAAAAATTGCGTGGTTGACATTGAGGCTTAACTTTTCTTCAAAATAAAAAGGCCGATCAGTATAAAACTGCCGGCCTTTTTACCAAACTGAAAGACAACTCTAGTCTTTGCTCTCTACCTTGCTAGGAGCTGCGCCAAAAAGACCGTCTTGCATATCTTGCCAAATTTTCAGGTTACGCTTTGTCACATCTGACATCATTGAAACAGGGTCAGTTACCATTACAGAGTTAAATTTATCTTTCATTTCACTCCGTTGTTCACCCAGTAAAACAAAGGTCTTCTCAAGATACCTTGCGACATTGCCTTGTACCGGATCACCATAAAAGCGAATCAGCTGCTCAAGTGTATTGGTACTCAACATTGGCGCACCATCCTCTTCTTGCTCAATAATAATCTGCAAAAGGATCGTACGCGTTATCTCTTCTTTGCTCTTTGCATCAATGATCTGGAAATCTTCATGCCCCATTACCAGCTGCTTTACATCACTCAGCGTTATATATTTACTCAGCGTTGTGTCGTAAAGACGCCTATTGGGGTATTTCTTGATAATTCTTTTTTCACTCATTAAATTTCCAATAACCTGAAAGTTGTTTAGATTGTGATGTGTTGCCCACCATTTGGAGAAAGATCACAACCAGTCATATAGGCTGAGTCATCAGAAGCCAGGAATGAAACATATCCAGCCATCTCTTCCGGTGTGCCTAAACGCCCCATTGGGATTGTTCCAAGAATTGACTCCATAACTTTCTCAGGGATTGCCATCACCATATCTGTTGCAATATAGCCCGGAGAAAGTGTGTTAACCGTAACACCTTTAGTTGCCAGTTCACGCGCTAATGCCATCGTAAAACCATACATACCTGCTTTAGCTGTACAGTAGTTAACTTGCCCCATCTGGCCTCTACGACCATTTACAGAAGAGATATTAATGATTCGGCCATATCCACGCTCAGACATACCTGCCGTGACCTGCTTAGTCACATTAAACAGGCTATCCAAGTTAGTCGCGATCACCGCGCTCCACTTGCTTTGGTCCATTTTTTTGAACATGCCATCTTTTGTGATACCGGCATTGTTGACCAAAATATCAATTGGCCCTACTGCCGATTCAGCTTCTGCAACAGCAGCTGCGCAAGCATCAAAATCTGCAACATTACATTGCACAATCGCAAAGTCATAACCGTCAGCTTTTTGCGCCTCTTTCCATTTCTGAGCTTTCTCTGGATTGTTATAGGCAGCAACAACCTTTACACCATCGTCAGCAAGACGGCGACAGATAGCTGTTCCGATCCCACCAGTTCCCCCTGTTACAAAAGCAATTCTTTGACTCATTCCTCTACTCCTCAACATCATTAAATAAAAACCCAATATTTTTAAAACTTCTCTGGGTTCGCTTTTTTTAACATAGTTTGTTTTTTTGTTCCATAAGTCAGCAACAAAAAGTGAGCCTAAAAGCCCAACCAACAAGCCATGTATAAAATAATGTTCTTTTCAGCTGAAGATCACAGCTTAAACCTCCAAGCAAAACAAAGGGCCTTTCGGCCCTTTATTCTTAATCTACCTCTTTCATGCTAAGACGCACACGCCCTTGGCGATCAATCTCAAGCACCTTCACCCTAACCAAGTCTCCTTCGCTCAGCTTATCGCTTACGTTTTCAACTCTATCCTGAGAGATCTGTGAGATGTGCACCAGCCCATCCTTACCAGGAAGGATCGTTACGAAGGCGCCAAAATCCATCAAACGCGCCACTTTTCCTTCGTAGATCTTTCCGACTTCAACTTCAGCCGTAATGTCTTCGATCTGTTTACGAGCAGCTTCTCCAGCTTTCAAATCAACCGAAGCAATTTTAATAACACCATCATCGGTGATATCAATGCTTGCGCCAGTCTCTTCTGTGATTGAACGGATGGTCGCGCCACCTTTACCGATCACATCACGGATTTTGCTAGGATCAATATTAATGGTGAGAATTCTAGGTGCAAATTCTGACATTTCAGAACGTGTTTCACCTAGCGCTTCATTCATTTTTTCTAGAATAGTTAAGCGGCCGCCTTTAGCCTGCTCTAATGCATTCTTCATAATCTCAGGTGTGATACCGTCAATCTTGATATCCATCTGTAACGCATTAATGCCATCAGCTGTACCGGCTACTTTGAAGTCCATGTCACCCAAGTGATCTTCATCACCTAA
>DEIG01000021.1:3030-8316 GCA_002352345.1 Methylococcaceae bacterium UBA2780 | reverse complement strand
CTACTCCTGCAGATGATGATATTGCTGTTCCATTAGCTGCGCTGGCCTGGGCTCGCAGTGGGGATAAAGGCAACCATGCCAATATTGGCATCATTGCGCGAAAGGAAAGCTACCTGCCTATTATTGAACGCTACCTGACAGAAGAGGTGGTTGCTGACTGGTTTGAGCATTTCGTTGAGGGTGATGTAAAACGTTTTGCACTACCCGGCGTCAATGCTTTTAACTTTATGCTCTATAACGCATTAGGAGGTGGTGGTGTTGCTTCCTTAAGAATCGATCCGCAAGCCAAGGCATACGGCCAGATATTGCTTGATATGGAATTGCCGCTGTCTGCTGCATGGGTTAAAGAAAATCTACCTGAACAATTATCAGCAGGAAAATAGAATATGGCTCAAATTAAAAAGGTTCTCATCGCCAACAGGGGAGAGATCGCCGTACGCATCATCCGCACTCTGAAAGAGATGAATATCCCAAGCGTTCTGATTTACCACGCAGAAGATCATTTTTCACAAGGGGTTCGCGAGGCAGATGAATGTATTGAGATCTTTGGAGATACGCCAGTAGCCGCGTATATAGATCCGCAGAATATTATCAATGCCTGCCATAAAAGTGGTGCCAACGCGGTTCACCCGGGCTATGGTTTTCTTTCGGAAAATAGTGCTTTCGTCAGCCATCTTGAAGAGGAAGAAATTATTTTCATTGGGCCTTCTGCCGAAATCATAAAGCTAATGGGCGATAAAATTTCAGCTCGCAGCTTTATGATTAAACATCAATTTCCCATCGTCCCCTCTGTCGTAGAAGAAGATGACCCTGCAAGTTTTGCCGAACGGGCACGAGAGATTGGTGTGCCGCTGCTGATCAAAGCGGCTGCAGGTGGTGGTGGCAAGGGAATGCGTATTGTACGAGACCCCGCCGAACTCGACTCACAAATTGAACAGGCACGTAGTGAAGGCTTGCGTTATTTCGGTGATGGACGTTTATTTTGCGAACGTTATATTGAGCGCCCTCGTCATATAGAAGTGCAAATTCTTGCTGACAGACAAGGCAACTGTGTACATTTATGGGAGCGTGAATGTTCTATTCAACGCCGTTTCCAGAAGGTTATAGAAGAAGCACCGTCACCCACACTCAATGATGAGCAGCGCAAAGAGATCTGCCAGACTGCTGTTGATATGGCGACAAAAGCGGGATACAGCAATGCTGGCACGGTTGAGTTTATTCTTGCTCAAGATGGTAGTTTTTACTTCCTGGAAATGAACACGCGAATTCAGGTTGAGCATCCCGTCACCGAATTCATTACCGGAATGGATTTGGTGGCAGAACAGATTCGTGTTGCCAATGGTGAGTCGCTCAGCAAAACACAGGCAGAAATTCAGATTAATGGTCATGCGATTGAATGTCGGATTAATGCTGAAGATCCTGATCAAAACTTTATGCCTTCACTTGGCAAGATCCTAAAACTTAGAGCCGCACAGGGTGCTGGAATTCGCTTTGATACGGGATTACGAGAAGGCCAGAAAGTCGGCAGCGCTTTTGATCCTATGCTTGGGAAATTAATTACCCATGGCAGTAACCGTGATCAGGCAAGAAGGCGCAGCCTTCGTGCACTTCGCGAAACCGTACTGATGGGTTTAACAACGAATATCAACTTCTTACAGCGCATCCTTGAACTTGACGCCTTTATTGAAGGTGATCTGCACACCCATTTTCTTGAAGAGTTTTCGGCTCAACTAGAACCCGATGAAATCGATGAGGATACTCTCAAACTGCTATTGGCAGCCGCAGTTTCCATGGATCCACAACAACAATCAGGCAGTGCCGAAATCCCTGAACCTTATGCCTCAATCGGCAGCTGGAGGAACTGATGCGTTCATTTTATAACATTGCTGGTCAGAGCATAGAGGTCGAGTTACTTAGACGTGCAGCTAGTCAGCTGCTGATTTATAACGGGGAAGAGTCCACCATTGCGATCAAAGCGTTAGGTGATGATGAATATAGAGTTACCGTAGAGGATCAATCCACTTCTCTTTTCGCCATTCAACAGGGAGATCAGTTTTTCATCCATCTCAATGGCAATAACTACCAGGTGGATTGTGAAGATGAGATGCAATCCGCTTCAGGAGCGCTATCCGACGAGGACAAAGTCGTCGCCAATGCGCCGATGCCGGGAACGGTTGTCGCGGTCAACGTAACTGCGGGGCAAACGGTTAAATCAGGGGAGTCACTGATGGTGATTGAGAGTATGAAAATGGAAACAACCATTGCTGCCTGGCGCGATGGTGTCGTTTGTAAGATCAACTTTTGTGTCGGTGACAGCTTTGATCGGCAGGCCGAATTGATCCAGCTCGAAGAATAAGGAGGCCAGATAGCATGCAACGTATTATTAGTCATATCAACACCAACGCCGAAAGCTTTAAGGAAAACAGCCTCTACAATTTAAAGCTTCGCGATGAACTTAAAGAAAAAATTCGAAAAGCACGCTTTGATAGACCACAGCGTGACTTTGATCGGCTCAAACGACAAGACAAACTATTTGTGCGTGACCGCATTGATCTACTGCTTGATCCGGGCACTCCTTTTCTTGAACTTTCAGCACTTGCAGCCAATCGTTCCTATGATGGCAAAAGCCCCTCTGCCAGCATGATCACTGGCATTGGTATCGTTAATGGACGAGAAGTGATGATTCATGCCGATGATGCTAGCGTAAAAGGCGGTGCCTGGTATCCCTTGTCAATGAAGAAGCTGGTGCGGATGCTGGATATCGCGATTGAGAATCAGCTGCCGGTTATTCACCTTTGTGATAGTGCGGGAGGTTTTCTACCTCTGCAATCACAGTTTTTTGCTGATCGATATCACGGGGGCAGAGTATTCAGAAACATGTGCCAATTGAGCAAGATGGGAGTTCCGCAACTGTCTGTTGTTCTTGGACATTGTACTGCGGGCGGCGCTTATATCCCGGCATTAAGTGAATATTCGGTCATTGTTAGAGGTACCGGCGCAGTCTTTTTAGGCGGACCGCCTCTGGTTAAGGCCGCAACAGGTGAGATCATTACAGCGGATGAATTAGGTGGTTGTGATCTGCACACACAGGTGAGTGGGACGGCAGATTATCCAGCATCCAGCGAACAGGAAGCGATTGCCAAAGCACGTGAAATTGTCGCGCAGTTCTCACGCATAGAAAAAGAGAAAATAGAACAACAGGCGGTTGAAGCACCCTATTACGACCCGAGTGAATTGTACGACATCGTCCCCAAAGACAATAAAATTCAGTACGATGTCCGGGAACTCATCGCCCGTATCGTTGACGGTAGCCGCTTCAGCGAATACCAACCAGCTTACGGCTCTACGCTCATTTGTGGTTTTGCCCATATCTGGGGCTACAAAGTGGGGATCCTCGGAAATAACGGCGTGTTGTTTAATGACAGTTCATTAAAAGGCGCACACTTTATGCAGCTATGTAATCAAAATAAAACCCCTTTGGTCTTTCTGCAAAACATTACCGGCTTCATGGTTGGCCGTGAATATGAGGAAAACGGCATCACCAAAGATGGTGCAAAAATGATCATGTCACAAGCCTGTAGCGTGGTGCCTAAATTCACCGTGATGGTCGGTGGCTCTTTCGGTGCGGGCAACTACGGCATGTGCGGTAGAGGTTTTGATTCGAGATTATTGTTCAGTTGGCCCAACTCAAAAATTTCAGTGATGGGCGGAGAGCAAGCAGCAGATGTGTTGGTCGATATTAAGCTGAGCCAGCTTAAAAAAGAGGGCGTTACCCTTTGCGAAGAAGAGATCGCCGCAATACGTAAGCCGGTGCTCGCAGAGTATGAAAATGAAAGTGACGCCTACCACTCAACCTCAGAAATTTGGGACGACGGTATTCTTGATCCAATAGATACTCGAAATAGTCTGGGCATTGCAATTAGCGCCTCACTCAACAAGTCCATCGAAAAACCCGGTTTCGGCACCTTTAGATTCTAATAGTGGCCAAAGGAGAATAACTCAATGATTGATCTACAAAAGTATGGTTTTAGAGAACAAGACCAACAGGTCTACGACATGGTATACCGCTATTCACGTGATGAGCTCTACCAGCTCTCCGAGAAAATGGATAACGATGACTGGTTTCCTGAAGAAGCTTATCGAAAAATGGCCGATGTTGGCCTGTTAGGTTTAACCGTACCTGAAGAATACGGTGGCCCCGGTATGGATCTGTTTGCACAGGCTTTTGCCTGTGAGGCGATGAGCGTCTGGAACCATACAATGGCGGGTAACTACCTCGCCAGTGATAACCTCTGTGTTAACAATATCCTTCGCAACGCCAGTGATGATTTAAAAAAGAAATATCTGCCACGGCTCTGTGATGGATCTGCCATTGGCGCATTAGGCTTAACAGAGCCGGGTGCAGGCTCTGATGCCCTGGGTAGCATGGCAACAACGGCTAAACGGGAGGGCGATCATTATATTTTGAATGGCCGCAAAATGTTTATCACAAACGGCCCTGTTGCAGACGTATTGCTAGTGTACGCAAAAACAGCACCGGAAAAAGGAGCGCATGGTATCTCTGCCTTCATTATTGAAAAAGATTTCCCCGGCTTTTCGGTCGCGCAAAAACTGGTCAAAATGGGCTGGCGTGGTAGTGAAACAGGGGAGTTAGTCTTTGATGATTGTAAAGTACCTGTTGCAAACCTGGTAGGCAAAGAAAACGATGGTGTAGAAATCGTTATGAGCGGTCTGGATATTGAGCGTGTTGTACTTTGTTCACACGCCATTGGTATATCACAACGGGCACTGGAAATTAGCGTCGAATATGCAAAAACACGTCAGCAATTTAAAAAACCGATTGCAACCTTCCAGATGGTTCAATCCATGCTAGCTGATATGTATACCGATCTGGAATTGATGCGCTGCTTGACCTATCAACTGCTCAAAGAGATCAAGGATCTGGAGCAGGGCGGTGGTGGCCGTGGTGAGATCCATATGCGTTCAGCCGCTGCGGCACTGCATGCCGGGCGTGCCTGTATGCGTATCCTTGATCAGGGCGTACAGATTCATGGCGGCATGGGTTTTATGTGGGAGTCTGAAATTAACCGTCTATACCGGACCGGTAAAATTCTTGAAATTGGTGCTGGAACCAATGAGGTGAGAAAGCTGATTATTGCAGGGGAGCTCCTAAAATAACCTTCCTCACGTATACTGACTAACGAAGAGCCAAATATAAATGAAAGCCTATTTAAAACCGACAAAATTTATTAATAGTGACTCCAAACTGGTGCAGGATTTTGCTCA
>DEIG01000021.1:0-2947 GCA_002352345.1 Methylococcaceae bacterium UBA2780 | reverse complement strand
GCTGTCCGTGATGGAATACGCTATGATCCGTATAAGTTTTTCCTTACAGAAGAAAACTATACAGCGAGTAATACGCTACTTGAAGGAGCTAGTTTTTGCATCCCCAAAGCGGTATTGCTCGCTGCATCAGCCCGGGCTGTCGGGATCCCCTCCCAGCTCGGTTTTTCTGATGTCCGCAATCATTTAAGCACTCAGAAACTGCTGGATTTAATGGAAACAGATATTTTTATCTGGCACGGCAATACCTTGCTCTATCTTGAGGGGCGTTGGGTTAAAGTAACCCCTGCTTTTAATATAGAGATGTGTGAACGCTTTGGAGTTAAACCACTGGAGTTTGATGGGGTTAATGACTCCATCATGCACCCTTTTAACAACCAGAATGAGAAACACATGGAGTATCTAACAGACCACGGAGTTTTTGAGGATCTGCCATTTAAGCAAATTATTAGTGCCATTAAAGAGACTTACCCAAAGTTCTGTTTAATGCTTGAACAGCAAAGTTCTGAAGCTCATGATTTTAGTCATGAAAAAATCAGTAGATAAATTAGAAAAACAATTTCAATTTCACCCAGTCTTAAAAAAGAGAGTTTATGCCATTACCTACCACTAACTATCCAAGAAAAGAGATTCATACACGACAAATCACCTGCAAAGGCTATCAGCGCGAAGATGGCTTATGGGATGTTGATGCACATATTTCAGATATAAAAACTTATCCCGTCGATAATCATCACAGAGGTGAAATTAAACCTGGTGAACCAATCCATGAAATGTGGATTCGTTTAACGGTTGATACAGATTTACTCGTTCACGATTGCATCGCCGTAACAGATCACTCCCCGTATAATAGTTGCGGTGATATTACGCCGATTTTCAAGAAGCTCATTGGAGAAAAGATCGCGCCAGGCTGGACCAGACGCGTAAAAGAGCTGGTCGCAGGTATGCAAGGCTGTACACATCTCGCTGATCTCGTTGCACCGGCTACAACCACTATTTATCAAAGTATGGCAGGTATTACTAAAGGGAAGTGTGATGCCGAAGAATCGAGACCCTTCTACCTTAATGGCTGTCATGCGTGGGATAGTGATGGTCCACAAGTTTTGCGCTACCACCCTGAATATTACACAGGTACTGATCTGAAAGAATAAATCCTCTAATACCCTGATCAGGGATTACAGTTTAAAGCATTAGTCCTGATAGATGATCCTCCACCCCGAGCGACCACATACTGCCTATTCAAATCAGAGATAAGCCACCTTTAATTTATCTTTTCATCAGAATCCTTTAATCAGGGCTAAATAGCTTGATTACGTCAGACTTATGAGAATTAAAAATGTTAGTATTTCTATACTTGGTTTTGCTAGCTAATCCGCTATTAAACATGCATCTTGAACGGTTATATGCATTTAACAAATAAATGAGGTAAAGATTATGCAAGAAGGGTACAACATAAAAGATCTGGAAGTAGGCATGTCTGATTCAATGAGTAAGACGGTTACTGAGGCAGATATTGTTTTATATGCTGGAATAACGGGCGATTTTAACCCTGTCCATGTTAATGAAGAGTATGCAAAAACAACAGTTTTCAAAGGCCGTATTGCGCACGGTATGGTTTCTGCTGGTTTTATTAGTGCAGTATTGGCGATGAAACTACCTGGACCAGGATCAATTTACCTTGGCCAAACATTGCAATTTAAAGCTCCTGTTAGAATTGGCGACACGGTAACTACCACGGTGACGATCACAGAAATTAAGCTTGAGAAGAAAATAGTTATCTTTGAAACGACATGTACCATTAAAGGTGAAGTCGTTGTTACGGGTAATTCTACAATGATGAAGCCTTAAATCTTGACCAATTAATTATTCAGGAAAAAAATTCTAAAGAGGAAGAGTTATGTCTGTTCAAAAAATGCTGGAACAAAAAATAAAAACGGCAGATGAAGTAGCGAGTCTGGTAAAAAGTGGTGATCGTGTTGACTATGGTTTTGGTCTAACCCAACCTGATTTATTTGATGCAGCACTGGCCGCTCAAAAAGATCGGCTCACCGATGTTTCGGTTTGTGGAACGATCACGATATCACCTCGGCAGGTAATTGAATGCGACCCGGAACAAAAACACTTTTCATTTCAAAACTGGCATCTATCTGGGTACGACCGAAAGAAAGCCGATCAAGGTCTGGTTAGCTATATTCCGTTTAATTTTGGTGAAGGACCTGAAATTTATCGAAAGTATCTTGAACCCGATCTGGTTGTTCTTAAAACAACACCGATGGATAGACATGGCTATTTTAATTTTGGCGTATCCAATACCTTCGCGCGCGCCTGTTGTGATAAGGCAAGAAAAATAGTGGTGGAAACTTCGACAGCGTTACCGCTTTGCCCGGGCAGCGAGGCAGATGTTCATATCTCGGAAATTGAAGCGGTAATCGTCGGTAATAATGAACCTTTGTTTGAACTACCAAGTGCACCGATCGGTGATATTGATCGTAAGGTTGCCGATCTGATTGTTCCCATGATCGAAGATGGTAGTTGCATTCAAATTGGTATTGGCGGAATGCCGAACGCCGTTTGCTCGGCGCTTGCACATTCGGATATTAAAGACCTTGGTATTCATACAGAAATGTTCGTTGATGGTATGGTTGATCTTGTCGAAGCGGGCAAAATAACGGGTAGAAAAAAACAAACGTATCTGGGACAAATTGTGTACACGTTTGCCCTCGGTTCAAAGAGGACATATGACTTTATTGATGATAATCCACACTGCCTGACACTACCTGTTGATGAAACTAATCTTCCCGGATTTATAGCCAGGAATGACAGGGTTGTTTCCATTAATAATTGTATTCAAATCAGTTTGACCGGGCAGGTAGCTTCAGAGAGCCAGGGTTATAGACAGATTACTGGTACGGGTGGGCAGCTTCAATTTGTGCGAGGTGCGGTTGCTTCC
>DEIG01000018.1 GCA_002352345.1 Methylococcaceae bacterium UBA2780 | reverse complement strand
ATTTCGTGTACTACCACCCGCTTTCTTATGTGCCATTGTTCTAGCCTCTCCTTAACCTGCTGAAATACCAGCAATCTGTACTTCAGTATAATACTGACGATGCCCCATCTTTTTCATATGATGCTTACGCCTACGAAATTTGATGATATGGACTTTCTTGTGACGACCCTGAGAAAGAACCTTAGCTGTTACCTTGCCCCCTTCGAGGTAAGGTTTTCCAACAGCAAGACCAGAATCTGATTGAACAAGTAAAACCTTGTCAAATTCAATTTCTGAGCCTGGCTCATTTTCCAGTTTCTCAATCTTGAGGGTTTCTCCCTCTTCAACTCGGTATTGTTTACCGCCTGTCTGAATTACCGCATACATTTACGTTCAGCTCCGATTCGTTTAGCTAATTTGCTTGAGTGAAAGTGAACTGCGAATTCTATACTAGAAAACTAATTAAGGTCAACCAAATTTACGCTACTCCTTGACAGGCTCCCCCATGATCCATAGCATTGCAGCGTCAAATAACGCTTTAAATTTCAAGCAACAACAGCAAGTAACAATTAGCCAAAGATTAGCATGGTAAACGAAAATAATAATTCAGAAAATAATATAGACTTTTCCTCCATTAAGTCTCTTATGTCAGAGGAAAACAGAGCCGTCGATCAGCTAATTGTTCACGAACTGAAGTCCGATGTTGTGCTTATTAATCAAATTGGCCAATACATCGTCAACAGTGGCGGAAAAAGACTCCGGCCACTACTTGTCTTACTGGCCGCAGAATCACTTAACTATAAAGGAACCCATCACCATACGCTGGCCGCTGTTATTGAGTTTATACATACCGCCACACTCCTTCATGACGATGTAGTTGATACATCCGATCTGCGCAGAGGAAAAGAGACCGCCAATGCAATCTGGGGCAACGCTGCCAGCGTGCTTGTTGGAGACTTCTTGTACTCTCGCTCATTCGAGATGATGGTTAGTGTCCAAAATATGCGGGTTATGGATATCTTATCCCACACAACCAACGCCATAGCCGAAGGCGAAGTCCTTCAACTCCTCAACGTGAATGACCCCGACACAACCGAGGCCCGCTATCGCGATGTTATTAAGCGCAAAACTGCAATTCTATTTAGCGCAGCAACAGAGCTCGGTGCCGTAATCGCCGAAGCCGATGAGCAACAAATCAAGGCCTTAGCTGAATATGGAATGCATCTTGGAACCGCTTTTCAACTTATTGATGATGTCCTTGATTACACTGCAAACAGCGAAGAGCTGGGGAAAAACATTGGTGACGACCTAGCCGAAGGAAAACCAACGTTACCGCTTATATACGCAATTGAAAACGGCACTACAGAACAGGCCAGCTTCCTGAAAAATGTCATAAAAGAGGGCAACGGCGATGCATTTAACGAGGTCTTTGAGATCGTGAAATCAACCGGAGCCATCGACTACACCGAAAACTGCGCAAATGAAGAGGCTAAAAAAGCGGCAGCCTCCATCAGCAAGCTACCCGAATCAGCCTATAAAGAGGCTCTTATAACGCTTGCAGCATTTTCTGTTCAAAGAAGCTACTGATTACTGAAGCGTAGCCCTCCTAATCGAGACACCACCTCTCGAAGGCGACTTCTCACCTCAGCCAGCTACCTAATGGCGAGACTGTAGCGCACTTGGACTTTTCTCAGCAAATAGCTGAGCCACATCAATCGCATCAAAATGATAGTGGCGATTGCAAAAATCACAGTCCACCTCAATCGCGCCTTTTTCTTCCAGAATAGTTAACAGCTCTTCCTTACCCACAGCAATCAAGCTTGACTCCAGCTTCTCTCTCGAGCAGCCACAACGAAAAGAGACCGGCTCAGGATCGTATAAGCGAACAGCCTCCTCATTAAACAGTCGGTAGATAACCTCTGTTGCTGGAAGCTCTAATAGCTCTTTTTCTGTGATCGTATTGGCTAGCATCTCAACTCGCTCCCAATCGCTCTTTTCACCATGCCTTGCTGGCAGCTCTTGGATCATCAACCCAACAGCCCTCTGGCCATTCACTGAAAACCAGAATCGTGTATTTAGCTGCTCAGACTGTCTGAAATAGGTTTGAATCGAATCAGAGAGCGATTCGCCTTCTAATGCGACAATTCCTTGATAGGCTTTTCCCTCATTCGGTTTTATTGTCAGCACAAGTCGACCATCTCCAAATAGAGACTTTAAATTACCGCTCTCAACCTGACCTTCCCAATGCGCCATGCCCCGTACCGTCTGCTGATCGCTCGATTGCGCGACCAGCATCTTAATCGGTCCAGCGCCCTGCGCCTGCAATATTAGTGAACCTTTGAATTTCAGTGTTGCAGATAGCAGTAGCGACGCAGCTAAAGCCTGCCCTAATTGCTCAGCAACAACTTCTGGATAGTCATGCATTGAAAGTGCTGCCTGCCAGCTTGCATCCAAAGAGACCATTTCTCCCCGCACACCAATATCTTCAAACAGGAAGCGAAAAAGCCTGTCATTTTCCTCTATTTTCAAAATTACTATCTCTTATTCTGTTCGGCCACTCGGAACAAAAATCTCTTTAAACTGCTGCTCGGCTGGAATTCCCAGCTCCGCACAGACCTGCTCTGTTGCCCTGATCATCCCATCTGGCCCACAAATATAGACATCAGGAAGAATCCCTGTTCCTTCAAATTGCTTACGAAAGCCATCAACGGCAGACCCTTTCTCACCAGACCACTCTTCATTTGGCCTCATCAAGAATAGGTGCAATTTTAGATTTGGCATCTCTTTTTCTAGTTGCCGTAACTCTGCCTCATAAAAGAAAGTTTCCTGGTCACCCATCCCAAAAAAGAGGTGCGCCTCCTCGTTATCATCTGTTTTCGCCATGCCTCTTAACATTGAAACTAAAGGAGCAAGCCCCGTACTGCCCGCAACAAACGCACGAACCCGGTCAGATGGCTCTAAAGTAAATTGCCCATAAGGACCATTTAACTTGATCTGCTGGCCAACTTTGACTCCATCTCTAAGATAATTAGAAAATTTCCCCTCTTCTTGAAGCCGAATAATAAATTCCAACTCACCTTTCTCATCCGCCACCGAAGCCATCGAAAACGCACGCCAATAGTCGCTTTCTGGGATATTTAATTCCATATACTGCCCTGGAATAAATTCTATTGGTTCTGGCTTTCGCGCCTCTTTATCCATGTGCTGTAAACGATAGCGAAAGACTGTTGTAGAGAGCTGCTCACAGGCGACAACTGTTGCCACACCGCTCTCCGCCTCTCCATCAACACCCACATCAACGGCATCGTATGGAAATTTGATTACCAGATCGCTTCTAGGCGATGCCACACAAGAAAGAATGTAGCCTTTAGCCCTTTCTTCTTCTGGCAACACATCTAGGCTTGCCTGTTCTCCGTGACTTACGTCTCCCTCAACACAGTGAACTTTACAGGTGCCACAAACACCTTGCCTGCAACCAAAGACAAAAGATAACCCCTGCTTTTCAGCGCCGGTTATCAGGCTATCTTCAGCACTGCAGTTGAAATCCAGTGAGTTATCATCATCAAAAATGCAATGTATTTTGTGATATTTCATTAACCACCACCTTTCTGAAACGCTCGCAAAAACTGTTTGAAAAATTGCTTTTCTTGCTCCTCACCCAAGGAAAACAGCTCCATCCGAACCCTTAAAAGCGGGATCCTCATCGAGGCGATCCGTCTTTCAGTCTCTTCAAGAAAAAAGATATCAACCTTCCCCTCTAAGAAATTAATTTCGATATGATCGTCAAATGTCTTTGCATCCAAAAAGATTGTTTGGCTTTTTAACGTCAACAAGAACTCTTTGATTGAATAACCCAGCTCTTTCTCGAGCGACCTGGTTGGCTTATTAACTGGAAACGAAGGCATCCTTTTGCTCGCTAAAAATTAACCACCAGCCACAGCTGGCCATAGCGCCAGCACATCGCTCTCAGAAAGCGCATGCGTAGTTCTGACATCAGGGCTTACATAAACACCATTCACCAGAATTAAATGCACCTTATCATCGGGTAATTTTACCTTTTCAATCGCCTCACTAATCGTTGCGTTTTCTGATAGCTCTAGCTCTGCCGCATGTCCATCAGCATTTGAAGGCAAATACGGCATAAATGTGGCGTAAAGTTTTAGTGTGATTTTCATAACGATAACTATTCTAGTTTTCTCTATCACTGAAGCAGGCCAAACCTAAATTCGAGCATGGCCTCCTTCAACAACAGACTAATATGACATTTATTTAATAACCGTACTCTGAGTCAAAGCCAGATAGGCTTCCATCACACGTGTTGGCTCTTCCATCAAAATCGATTTCCATTCACCTAGATTAACGCGCATTTGGATCAGCCCTCGCATGGCGCCCATATGTTGCGCTGTGCCAATAGCCGTCGAGCCAACAAGAACATCGCCATCAAACTGTAAGTTCAAATAACGCCACATATCTTTTTCAACAACCTTTACCGAATCACCGCCTTCGACACCCATCCAAAGGCCGTATGAGCAGCTGATTAAACCAACCGCATCCAATACGTTCATATTCAAGCTACCGGGATTTTCAACAGATCGCCCCAACATGTTTTGTGCTGCAAATCGGCCATGCTCTACGGCAACAGGCTGAATAGCATGCACCTCTTGTTGGCCGGTACTAAAATCTTTTCCTTGCGCGCAATCACCTGCAGCATAAATATCAGCAACAGATGTCTCCATATTCTCATTAATCAAAATGCCTTGGTCAACCGCTATATCTGTCCCCTCTAAGAAACCTGTATTGGCACGAACACCCGTTGCAACAATAACAAGGTCTGCATCGAGTTTGACCTCATCAGATACTGGTGCTGTTTCTGGCACAGCTGACCCACCACCAAACAACGCATCCTTAATTGCACTTAAAATCCCACCACTCTCTTTTGCCTCTGCAACAGGCTCTGCTGCAGCCACAGCTCCTTTTTGCTTTACGGTCACTTGATAGCGGCTAGCACCATTTGATGATTCTTCGATCGAGGTAACCATGCCATTAGTCAGCACATTAACGCCCTGATCAATACACCAGTCTTTGATCATATTGCCGGCAATCTCGTCCATCATTCGTGGCACCATACGGTCTTCCATCTCAACAATGGTCAACTCCACACCACGCGCGACAATCCCTTCCATATTAGTGCAGGCAATAAAACCGGCACCAATTTGGACCACTTTCGCCCCTTTTGTGGCAAGTGATTCAATACCGCGCATATCATCCATCGTCCAGCTTTTGTGAACACCCGGCAGCTCCATCCCTTTTACTGGCGGTGTGAGCGGTGTAGCGCCTGTTGCAATTAACAGCTTGTCATAGCCCTGTTGAGAACCATCAGAGAGATCCACTGTTTTTGAATCTGAGTTGATTTTGTCAACATTGACCTGCCTGATATCAATATCCAGGGCTTTAAAGTGCTCAGTATCATGACGAAGATACATACCCTCTTCTTCGATTTTTCCTTTAAGTTTATAAGGAATCGCCATTCTGGAATAAGGAGGCTCTTTCTCTTTCCCCAAAATTGTAATTTTTGCTGAAGGGTCAGCTTTTCTTAAGGTCTCAGCAGCGACAACACCTGCAGGACCCGCTCCAATAATGACATGATGCATAATTTTTATTCCATAGATGAAAAAGGGAAATTCATAGTGGTAAAAACAAGAAGAGCCCTAAAAAAGGGCTCTTCCTAAACCACCATACTCAATAGGCCAAACTTAAAGACCTAAACGATCTTTTGTCTCTTGAGGAATGGTTCCATCAGCATTCCAACCACGAGCAGCGTAATACTCAGGCAACATTTTACCCAGCTCATTAACCTGACCTTTCATTGGACCTTGCTTGACAGGCTCTTTTGTCAAACGAGGAGGTAACGCATCATCAGCACCTGTTTGGCCCGCTGCATAATTGAATTCACGCTCTAGGTTATAAACACGCTCACCGAGTTCTGCCAACCTTTCTGGAGTCCAATCACCTTCACATGCTGCATCTAGTTGAGGTGCAACGTTCTCTAGAGTCCACGCGAAAGAGGTAAAGATGCAGATCCCTGCAGAATCAAAAGCAGCTGTTGCATCCTGAAAAGCCTTAAGTAGATCAGCCTTACCATCAGAATCAGCTGGATCTGTTTTAATCGGAATGCCTAGCACTTCAGAAGCAATCGTGTATCCACGAAGGTGACAGCCGCCTCTGTTTGAGGTTGCGTACCCTAGACCAATACCTTGGATTGCACGACCATCATAAGCTGGGAATTCCTGCCCTTTCGACGTCATTGAAAGCTCTGGGTGGCCATATTTTTCGCACATACGCTGCGAACCCATACCGATAATTGCACCAAAACCTTCTCCAAGACCGGTCAATTCACAGGTTTTCACCAATGCCTCTGCAGAGCCAAAGTTCAACTCAATACCACCGGTATCTTCCTTGGTGAGCGCACCCATCTCGTACAGCTCCATCGCTGACGCAATGGTTGAGCCCAATGAGATTGGGTCCATGCCTTGTTCGTTGCAAAGGAAGTTTGCAAAAGTCAGTGCATCGAGATCATCAACACCTGTATCACAACCTAAAGCCCAACTTGCTTCATATTCCAAACCACCTGAAGCGATCTGATATTCTGGCTTATCTTTTACTGTGAAATGCTCAGGGTCAATCGTTGAGATACGACCGCAGGCAATCGTACAAGCAAAACAACCGCCATTTCTAGTCAAGTTTGCTTTACCATCCGACTCACGTGCTTCAAGCATTGCTTCGCCAGAAATTTTACTCGCACCTTCAAAAACACTGTCTTGCCAATTACGAGTCGGCATACCGCCCACTTCGTTAATCACATTCATCAAGACCTGTGTACCTAATGCAGGCAGACCTTCTCCAGTAACGGGATTTTCAGCCAGAACTTTTTTCGCTTCTTGAGTTGCCTGAAAGAAACGGGCTGGATCTTTAATATTACCCACACCTTTTGTTCCTCTGATCGTAATCGCTTTCAGATTTTTAGAACCCATAACCGTTCCAACACCGGAACGGCCAGCAGCACGATGCAGGTCATTGATGACCGCAGCAAACAAGACACCCTTCTCACCAGAAACACCGATTGTAGCTACTCTGAGCAGAGGATCTTGATGCTTGGCTTTAAGCCCTTCTTCTGTTTCCCATGCTGATTTTCCCCAGTATTCATCAGCCGATACAAGCTCAGCCTTTTCATTCTGAATACTCAAGTAAACAGGTGTTGCCGATTTACCTTCAACAATCACCATGTCCCAACCGGCATTTTTCATTTCATTCCCAAAAAAACCACCTGAGTTTGAACAAGCCAAACCACCAGTCAACGGGCTTTTTGTAACAACTGAATAGCGACCACCTGTTGAAGCCATGGTTCCCGTTAACGGGCCAGTGGTGAAAATCATTTTATTTTCAGGAGAAAGGGCATCCACTTTTGGATCCATCTCTTCAAGTAAATATTTAGTGGCTAGTCCACGTTGTCCCAAGAACTGCTCGACCCACTCCATGTTGAGCGGCTCCTCTGTACAACTACCTTCGGTCAGGTTGACCCTTAAAACTTTCTTAGTCCACGACATATTAAATTCCTCTTAAATTCTGTAACGAGTAATGACTCTTAATTTAGCTAGCTGGCTGACCAGGAATCGCTTTTGCAGCAGACGCCTTCATTTTGTCATAACCGGTCCAGTTTGCATCAACGTATGTAATTGCATCTGTTGGGCATGCTTTTGCACATTCTGGATCACCACCACAAAGATCACACTTGATCACTTTTCCGCTATCCGCGTTGTAGTTGATCGTGCCAAATGGGCAAGAGATTGTGCAGACTTTACAGCCAACGCAAAGGTCATTTATAACCTCTTTAGCACCAGTCTCTTTGTTGAGCTGAATCGCCTCAACAGGGCAAGCATGCAGACACCATGCCTCATCACACTGCGTACAGGTATAAGGAACAAAAACCCCTTCATCATGGAATGGGAAAATTTTAATTCTTGATTTTGAAGGATTAAAAGACCCTTCTGCGCTCACCGAACAAGCCATCTCACACTGCAAGCAGCCTGTACATTTGTCCGCGTCTATTAACAACGATTTTTGCATTATTTTTCTCCTGCTGAGTAATCTAAAACCAATAGTTGATTATTATTAATACTAACCTTTTTACCTCTACCCACCTGTGGCACTCATGTGCCGAAATACCACCGGCTGACCGTCGGTATTAAATTCATGTCGTTCAGGCTTGATTTCCATTGCCTGAATCAATGCCTCTTTCAATTTTGCCAAGTCGCCTGGATTTGCCCTTATCACCCGCCTCAAGTCCACCGAGTGCTCATGCCCAAGACAGAGCAGCAATCTGCCCTCTGCTGTTACACGCACACGGTTGCATGTTCCGCAGAAATTATGGCTATGCGGTGAAATAAACCCCACCTTTGTCTCACTGCCTACTAACTTGTGATATCGCGCAGGGCCACCTGATGACTCTTCTGTTGCCACCAACTTGAACCGCTTTTCTAGTTCAGCTTTAATCTCGTCACTCGAAACATACGCCTCTGCCCGATCGTGATCGCCCATAACACCCAGAGGCATCTCTTCAATAAAGCTAATATCAAGCTCATTCTCATCTGCAAATGAAACCAGCGACTGTACTTCATCGAAGTTACGGTTCTTTAAGATAACCGCATTAATTTTTACCTTAAAACCGGCTTTCTTTGCTGACTCTATCCCTCGTAACACCTGCGCCAAATCACCAACACGCGTTATTGCCTTAAAACGCTCTGCATCAAGTGTATCCAAGCTTACATTTAGCCGTTTCACGCCCGCTGACTTCAGTTCATGAGCCGTATTTTCCAACTGTGATCCGTTGGTCGTCATGACTAGTTCTTTAAGGCCAGGTAGCTTTCCAAGCTTATTAAAAAGCCCCAATATTCCTTTCCGCACCAGCGGCTCGCCGCCTGTGACACGTATTTTGCGAACACCTAGTTCAGTAAATGCCTGCGAAAGAAGCGCTAACTCCTCTAAGGTCAAAAGCTGCGCCCTAGGCGTAAATGTCATATTTTCACTCATGCAATAGACACAGCGAAAATCACAGCGATCTGTAACAGAAAGGCGCACGTAATCCACCCGCCGACCAAACCGGTCGATGAGCACATTTGTATCCGTTATCCCGTTAGAAATGGTCATTTTTAATCATGACGCCACACTAGCCTCTCTCGCTGTTTGTTGCCGTAATTCCAGCAACCTTCAATCGCCTCTGCAATTGATAATTATTCTCATTATTATTAGTGACTTATAATTAGCATCACGTTTGTGGAGTGTATTACGCAGCTAAAATAAGAGTCAACATTTTCTCCCTTTTTATTTGGAATAAAGCCATAGGGCAACCCCACCTCATCCTCAAAATTCACCACCGCAGAAAATGGAAGAGAACCTCATTATTCATAAGGGTATAATCCCGCTTTCCTAGCCACTGAAAATAGAAGCCCGATGAAACATAACCTCTGCAGACTTTTACTTGCCACTTTTTGCCTTCTGGCTTTCCCTGTCCACGCCTCTTCAGAGAAAATTCGGATTGCAGCATTAGCCTACGGCACTGCAAACTGGGAGCTTGAGACAATCAAACAGGCAGGCATTGACAAGAGACTAGGGCTCGAGCTCGAGATCACCAAAGTTGCCAGCCCGCAAGCTGGAAAAATAGCGCTTCAAGCAAGCTCTGCCGACCTTATTGTTTCTGACTGGATTTGGGTTTCTCGCCAACGCTTTAATAATATCGACTTTACCTTCGCACCCTACTCCAGCACACACGGTGCATTAATGGTTCCTGCCAACTCCAAAATCGTTTCACTAGCTGATCTAAGCGGAAAGAAATTGGGTATCGCTGGAGGTGGATTAGATAAAAACTGGATACTGCTTCGCGCACTCGCCTCGCAAAAGCTGAACTTAGACCTTGATAAATCAGTCTCTAAAGTTTTTGCCGCCCCACCTCTGCTTAACCAGCAACTGCTTCATAATCGGCTCGATGCGCTAATGAACTACTGGCATTACGCCGCCAGACTAGAGGCACAAGGCTATCGTCGTCTTTTGGATGCCAATAGCATCCTGTCAGAACTTGGTATTAACAAAATAGTTCCTGCTCTCGGTTATGTATTCCGAGAAAACTGGGGCAACCAACACAAAACAACTTTACTTACCTTTCTGCAGGCGACAAAAGACGCTAAAACACTCTTGTGTGAATCCGACAATGCTTGGAACAACATCAAACACCTCACCAAAACAGGCAATAGCAAAACCGAAAATATGCTTCGCCATCGTTATTGCGAGGGGCGTGTAAAAAGCTGGGGAGGAGACGAGGTTAAAGCTGCAGAGAAGATATTCTCAATACTTCATCAATATGGCGGAGAAAAATTAACTGGCAAATCAACACAACTCAGCCCAGGAACATTCTGGGCAGGTGCCTTTTTAAAAGAAGACTAATCTTCCCGCCCGAACAGCATGCAATCTCGTTGGTTCTATTCGCTCGCACCACCTGCCCTTCTGCTCTTCAGTTGGCAGTTGCTTGCTGCCATTATCAACAGCTCCTTGCTTCCCGCACCTCTCGAGGTTTTCTCTGTCTTATGGGCGGCGCTAATAGATGGCGAACTTTTACCAAACTTGGGCATTACACTTGCTCGCCTATTTGCCAGCTTTTTTATCGCGATGACAATCGGCACTGCTATTGGAATTTTTCTTGGCAGAACCAGACTGGTTGACCGCTTTTTTGATAGCTGGCTTATCATCTTCCTCAATATCCCCGCGCTGGTCACCATCATTCTCTGCTATGTTTGGTTTGGGTTAACCGAAGCGGCCGCCATTCTCGCGATCGTTATCAATAAACTCCCCAACGTGGTGGTCACCTTGCGAGAGGGTACTCGCTCACTCAATAAAGACTATTTCGAAATGGCGGAAAGCTACAAATTTAGTCGCGCCAAAACCATCAAACATGTGATTTTGCCCCAGCTTCACCCTTTTATAATCGCGGCAGCCCGTTCTGGGCTAGCACTAATATGGAAGATTGTTTTAGTTGTTGAACTACTAGGTCGCAGTGATGGCATGGGTTATCAGCTTCACCTCTTTTTTCAACTATTCGATGTCGCCAGCATCATGGCCTACACTATCGCCTTTGTAACCGTTATCCAGCTCATTGAGCTAACCATTCTAAAACCACTCGACCGGCGGGCACAAAGGTGGAGAAGATGATTAATATCCACATCAAAAACAAGAGCTGGCCTACAACCGAAGAGGCTGCTGAACAGGCGGTTATTAAAGATTTAGAATTCTCTTTAGAAAAGAATGAATTTGTCTGTATGGTCGGCCCATCGGGCTGCGGAAAAAGCACACTGCTAAACCTACTTGCCGGGCTCGATAGTGACTATGATGGCAAAATTAACCTCAATACAAGCCAGCATAATTACTCTCCTCACATTGGCTTTGTATTCCAAAATCCCCGGCTACTTCCCTGGCGCACAGTGCGGGAAAATATCGAATTAGCCCTACCCGAACCTCCACCAGAACAGAGTCAAGAAATTATCGATAATCTCATAGAGATAATGGGACTCACAGAGGCACAGCATAAATACCCGGAAATGCTATCGCTCGGAATGAGCCGACGCGCAGCACTGGTCCGAGCCTTTTCTATTCAGCCAAATTTCCTGCTGATGGATGAACCCTTCGTTTCACTCGACGCCCCTACCGCTCGAAAAGTTCGAACTCTCCTGATAGATGTCTGGAAAAAACGGCCACACACCGTCCTTTTTGTCACACATGATCTTGATGAAGCCATTCAGCTTGCCGACAGAATTCTCTTTCTCTCGCCCTCACCCACACACATCGTCACAGATATAAAAATTGATATTCCCAGAGGTTCAAGGAACGAGGAGCAGATTAATCTATTTAAAAAGAGACTATTTGATGAAACGGAAACAATTCGAACGCTCTTATAACCACCCTTTTTCGGCCAGCCACAACCGCACCTCAATTCCCCACTTTGTCGTATAACCCATACCCGAAAAGGCAACCTCTCCCGAAGGGCTCAACACAAAAAAGGCGGGAACAGCCTGAAGCCCGTAGCGCCTAGAAATCTCTCCAGACTCATCCGCAATCACCGGAAAATCCAACCCTTTCTGATCAAGGTGAGCAATGACATCCTGATAATTACCTGACTGCATTGCAACTGTTATCACCGGATAGTCACGACTCAACGAATCAATCGCACCATCCATCGCATCGCAGATGCCGCACCAACTTGCCCAGAAATAGAGCAAAGCTGGTCGACCTTTCAGGTTTTGCAAATCGAAATTAACGCCATTAACTGTCGATGCCTGAATCCTTGGTGGCACGCCCGAAACCAGATCACGTTTCACAAAAAACTGCGCTCCGAAAAAGAGCGTGACCAGTAAAAACCAGAAGGCATGAGTGCGGATAAATTTAGACACCTAAATGACCACCGTTAAAAGCGATGAATTATAAGTAAGACTTTTCAATGAAGAATTTCACATAATGCCATTTCTGACAATTAGGTACAAAAAAGCCCAAATTAATGGGCTTTCAAGGACGTTCTTTACATAACTAGTCTAAGGTGCTTTTTAGAACGGAATATCATCATCAAATGGCGCATCAACAGGTGCTGATGGTGCTGCACCGCCTTGATTAGAGGGCGCCGCATTTTGATTTTGAGCTGATGAATCAAAATTAGCAGTTCCACCCGAACGGCTATCGAGCATCTGCATTTCGCTAGCAACAATCTCTGTCGTATAGCGATCTTGGCCATCCTGACCCTGCCACTTACGCGTTCTCAAACTGCCTTCGATATAAACTTTCGAGCCTTTTTTAAGATATTCGCCAGCAATTTCCGCAAGACGGTTAAAAAAGACAACACGATGCCACTCCGTACGCTCCTGATTATTTCCTGTCTGCTTATCTTTCCAGACTTCAGAGGTTGCAACGGTAATATTGGTGACAGCACCACCGCTTGGCATATAGCGAACTTCTGGGTCTTTACCCATATTCCCTACAATAATGACTTTATTAACTCCTCGTGCTGCCATGGTTTTGCTCCCGAAACTGATCTGTAAAAAGTAAGTCTAAATTGACGCTATACTGTATCCGATTTATTAACCAATGCGAACAGTTTTTCTCGCTCCAACTGGTCATTATCGACTTTCAAATAGGCGACTGACTCTTCTGTTTGCAATGAAGCCTCAACCACCCCGAAAACAGCCAAAAGCTCTTTTTCAAGTAATTTGGCCTGATGATCGCTTAACTGTTCTGTTTTGAGCAACAAACTACTCAAGTGGCGTGGCGGCTTCATACTTGAAGCAACAAGCAGCCAAACAGTCATCACCACAGCACAGAGTAAGAACACCGCACTGATACCCTGTTCACCATATAAGTACCCACCGCTTATGCCACCAACAAATGCCCCCAGAAACTGGCTGCTGGAATAGACCCCCATAGCGGTTCCTTTTGACTCAGGCGGCGCTACTTTGGAGATCATTGAGGGCAAAACAGCTTCTAACAGATTAAAGCCGGTAAAAAACACGATCATAAAGAGAACCAGTCCGGTGAGGTTCGCATGAAACTGCATAAAACCAAGTTCAGCCAAGATAACCAGGGTAATAGCCGTTAAGAAAACCCCTTTCATTTTGCGCTTTTTCTCCGCCATGATCACCAACGGTACCATCGCGATAACCGCCACAACCATAACTGGCAAATAGACTAGCCAGTGATCGGCTGGTATCACTCCACCTTCATCTCTCAGCGATAGAGGTAAAACCACAAACCCCGCCGTTAAAACAAGGTGCAGAATAAAAATACCAAAATCCAATCTAAGCAGCTCTGCATGTTTTAAAACAGAACTGAATTGGGCAGGAATCGTACCGGCATCTCGATGTAACGTCGATTGCACAGGGTTCGGCACAAAAAACAGAACCACCAACATCCCACCAAAGGCGAGCAACATCGTTAGCCAGAATAATCCAGACAACCCGCTCCACTGAGAAATAACCGGCCCGAGCACCATTGAAATCCCGAACGCTAAACCGATGCTAATACCGATTGTCGCCATCACTTTAGTGCGGTGTTCCTCTCGTGTTAAATCTGCTGCTAACGCCATAACCGCTGCCGCAATGGCACCACTGCCTTGTAACGCCCGCCCAACAATAACCCCTTCAATAGAGCTGCTTAACGCGGCAACAACCGAGCCTGCCGCAAAAAGCGCAAGACCAATTAAGATCATCCTTTTGCGCCCAAACCGATCAGACATCAACCCAAAAGGAATCTGAAAGATTGCTTGTGTAAGCCCGTATGCACTAATCGCCAAGCCGATTAGAAAAGGGGTCGATCCAGATAACTCGCTTGCATAGAGTGAAAAGACCGGCAAAATCATAAAAAGGCCGATCATGCGCATCGCAAAGATAGCCGCAAGCGATACCGCCGCTGTCTTCTCTACCTCATTCATCTTGTCCTGATCGTTAGACTTTGCGCTCAAGCAGATCTCCTTTGATTCACCGCAACAAAACAGAGTATATTAACAGGTTCGCTAACGTCTCGTAATCAGCAATGGCTAACATTATTATTCAGGGTGCCCGCACCCACAATTTAAAAAATATCGACCTTGAACTTCCAAGGGATAAACTGATTGTCATTACGGGACTTTCAGGCTCAGGCAAATCTTCTTTGGCCTTCGACACCATTTACGCTGAAGGCCAACGGCGTTATGTCGAGTCACTCTCTGCCTATGCGAGGCAATTTTTGTCGATGATGGAAAAACCCGATATTGACCATATCGAAGGGCTCTCCCCTGCCATCTCGATTGAGCAAAAATCGACATCCCATAACCCGCGTTCGACCGTTGGCACCATCACCGAGATTTATGACTACCTACGCCTCCTTTACGCACGCGCTGGAATCCCCCGCTGCCCAGAACATAACAGCTCACTCGAAGCACAAACCATCAGCCAAATGGTTGATCTTGTTCTCCAGCAAGAGGCAGACAGCCGCTGGATGTTGCTTGCCCCTGTTGTTAGAGAGCGCAAAGGAGAACATATACAACTGCTCAACGATTTCCGTAGCCAGGGCTTTATCCGTGCCCGAATTGATGGTGTTGTTTACGACCTTGACGAGACACCCACCCTCGATCCGAAGAAAAAACATTCTATTGATGTAGTGATTGATCGCTTTAAAATCAGGGAAGAGCTTAAACTAAGATTGGCAGAGTCATTTGAAACAGCCCTCCGCCTAACCGACGGCACTGCGCTTGTTGTCTCAATGGATGACACTCCACAAGAATTGGTCTTCTCCGAGAAATATGCCTGCACACATTGTGGCTACAGCATCACCGAGCTTGAACCAAGAATCTTTTCGTTCAACAACCCTAAAGGGGCCTGCACAAGCTGTGATGGTTTGGGTGTTAAACAATTCTTCGATCCTGAATTGGTCATTCACCACCCAGAACTCAGTCTGGCGGGTGGTGCAATCCGCGGCTGGGATCGGCGCAATAGTTACTATTACCAGCTCATTAAATCACTTTCAGAGCATTACGACTTTGATCCTGAAATCCCTTTCAACGAGCTGCCCGATGCGACTCAACAGGTCGTTCTCTACGGTAGTGGACAAGAAAAGATAACTTTCCAACTCTCGGGCCGACCGGGCATGAAAACCCGCACCCACCCTTTCGAGGGTGTTCTACCCAATATGGAGCGGCGCTATAAAGAGACTGACTCTAGTACCGTGCGTGATGAACTAGCGAAATACCTCTCCAGCCACTCCTGCCCCAATTGTGAAGGGACTCGACTCAACACCGCTGCTCGCCATGTTTTTATTGACGAAAAGACGCTTCCCGAACTGACTGCCTACTCTATCCAGGAATCTTTAGAATTCTTTAACCACCTAAATTTACCGGGAAAACAGGGCAAAATTGCCGACAAAATCGTTAAAGAAATCCGTCTACGACTCGAGTTTCTCGTAAACGTTGGTCTAGACTATCTCTCCCTTGCCCGCAGTGCTGAAACCCTGTCAGGCGGGGAAGCACAGCGCATCAGACTCGCTAGTCAGATTGGCGCCGGTCTCGTTGGCGTAATGTATGTGCTTGATGAGCCCTCAATTGGTCTGCATCAACGGGATAACCAGCGACTCCTCAGCACGCTGATTCGGCTCAGGGATCTGGGAAATACCGTCATTGTCGTCGAACACGATGAAGAGGCTATTATGGCTGCCGACCACCTTCTTGATATTGGGCCGGGCGCGGGAGTTCACGGTGGAGAAATTATCGCCCAAGGAGCTCCTGAGGATATTCTCAAACACCCCGATTCACTGACTGGAAAATACCTCTCAGGGCGGCTAAAAATCAGCTCACCCGATCAACTAACCAAACCCGATCCAGACAGACAGCTCCGCATCGTCAATGCTTCTGGAAATAACCTTCAAAATGTTTCAGTCAGCATCCCTCTTGGGCTAATGAGCTGTATCACCGGCGTATCAGGCTCAGGAAAATCGACACTCATCAACGACACGTTGTACCGTTTTGTCGCGCGTGAACTCAATAATGCAAGCACTGTTCCCGCACCTTGCGAGACGGTAGAAGGGCTTGATCAAATTGATAAAGTGGTCGATATCAATCAAAGCCCCATTGGCCGCACCCCCCGTTCAAACCCCGCCACCTACACCGGTATTTTTACCCCCGTGCGCGAACTATTTTCAGCAACACACGAGGCGCGTTCACGCGGCTATACACCCGGGCGATTCAGCTTTAACGTCAAAGGTGGCCGTTGTGAGGCCTGCAAAGGTGATGGCGTTATTAAAGTTGAAATGCATTTTCTCCCCGATGTTTTTGTCCACTGTGATATCTGCAAAGGACAGCGCTATAACCGCGAAACACTGGAGATACGTTATAAGGGCAAAACGATTCATGAGGTGCTAGGTATGACCGTTGAAGAGGCACGTGAGTTCTTCGATGCCATTCCAGTCATCGCCCGCAAACTACAAACGCTGGTTGATGTCGGGCTGAGCTATATAACCCTAGGCCAAAATGCCGTCACGCTATCAGGTGGTGAGGCGCAACGGGTTAAGCTCGCAAAAGAGCTTTCTAAACGGGATACCGGACGAACACTCTATATCCTTGATGAGCCAACAACAGGGCTGCATTTTCATGACATCCAGCAGCTATTGATTGTCCTGCACCGACTGCGCGACCACGGCAACACCGTCATCATCATCGAGCATAATCTTGATGTAATCAAAACAGCCGACTGGATTATTGATTTAGGACCAGAAGGGGGAACTGGTGGTGGACAAATTGTTGCATCAGGCACACCGCAGCAGATTACCGAAGTGACCGCTTCACATACTGGCCATTATTTGAAGAAACATTTGAACTGACCGTTATCGGCGACTAATACAGGTCAGAATTTCCGGAAGCGGCATTAAGGAGATCAGCGCTCGGTAAAGAACCTTCTGCCTATTCAACAGGCCGTAACACTCATAGCATTTCTCATGCACTGTCTTGCTAGGCTCTAGATTCTCAGCTTTTCGGATCAGGATATAAAGCTCATCAGAGCTTCGCATGCTCTTTAGAACATCTCTATCGACGGAGAGCTGATGCGAAGTATAAACCATCGGTTCATTGATAAAATCATGCCCCTTTTTATGAGCTTTTTCCAAAAGAGCGCAGGAAATCAGGCTACAAGGGAAAATTTCTGGGAATTCAATTTTGTCCTTTAGCTCATCAAAATAATCTGACTGCTCCGCGCACGATCCAGAAAGAAAATTCTTGGCATTGCTATTTGCCATAAACTTTTTCTTAAGAAAAAAAGCGCTATCAGGCAGATAATCACGATCAATAGCTTTATTCAGATCACCAAAATCAGCTAGCTCCCTGTCTGCCAAAAACAGAGGTGTAGTTGTTTCTCGCTTATGCCCAATTAGCACCATCCCTGCCTCAGCTTTAACGACAACCCGATTACTCAGTGAATAGCCATTCTCTTCACTAACTCGGCTCTTTTTAATGACTACCGATAAAGCTTGATCAGGCTTAACAGCATTGGCAAAAGTAAAGTGATAGTTGCTGAAACGAAGAGCATGTTTTTCTATCAAGCCGGCTTCACCCTCTTTTTGCCGATGAAGTCTGATTTGGTGCTCAATCAGGCATTCAAGCTGAAAACCCAGAGCAATAGGGCCTCCAAAAGGGTTTTGGTGAATTTCGCCCCATCTCCTTTTGTCATGAAAAAGATTGAAATCATCCGTAGCGTTACGGGCAGCATCAATATGCATCTGACTAAAAACGAACTGGTTATCCTTCATTTTAATAATTCCATACGTTCTCGCGCATCAAGCACTTTGCTCTTCGTTTGATGACCTAGCGGAGCTTAAAATCCCGTAAAACTTCCCCCGATCACTGCACCAAACTAACTCTTAATTAACTCTTTCTCCAGTAGTTTAAGGCTTTCGAGCGTATGCGCACTGGCATAGCCATCAACAAAAGGTAAAACAGGTTCCATTCTGTCATCAATATAACCCTCTTCATAGCGGCCCATTAAAGGGTTCACCCAAATCAGCCGCTTCGATTTTCGCTGCACGATCTCAACCTGCTCTGCCAATTCGGAAGCTGTTGCCGTATCAAATCCATCGCTGAAAATAACAACAATTGTGCGGGGATTAACCATTCGATTTAGATAGTTTTGGTTAAAATCCTCTAGCGAACCAGCAATCTTGGTCCCCCCCATCCAACCTGTCGAAATATCAGTCAATTTTTGTTCTAGCCGTTGTGGGTCACGCTCTCCAAGACAGTCTCCCACATGAACCAGTTTGGTATGAAAAGCGAATGTTTCCGAACGATCAAACGCACCAATAATCCCCCAAGCAAATCGCAAAAAAAGCTTGGCGTAAATTTCCATCGACTGACTCACATCAAGCAGCAGAACAAAATTTGGCAGCCGTCGGCGGCGCACACGATAGCGAACATCAAAAGGCCAGCCTTCATACCGCAAGGAGCGGCGTAACGTCTGGCGCAAATCAACATTTTGACCCATTCCGGAAACCCTATAGCGCCTCAACATTCTGCGCCGCATCTTTCGGGCTAGGCTATCAACCCACTGCTCAATTGCTCTCATTTGTGCAGCGTCATGAACAAAACGAAAATCAGCTAGAGAGACCGTTTTGTAGTCGCTCGCACCTACATTTCCACGACTGGTTTGACCAATCGAGCTCGAACCACTAAACCCGCTTGCGCCAGCCTGCCCACCCGATGAAGTTCCGCTGCCATCTTGGGGAAGCGCCTCTTTTTGCTCCGACTCTTCCTCCCCATCTTGTAGCAACCAAAAGGCCGTATAAATATCAAAGAAACGACTCCAGTCCTCTTGCCTGCAGCAGAGAATCGACCGCAAACCCCAGAACAGATGTTTACGATCTGTTAGGTAACCAGAAGCAGCCATACGCTGCGCATCAAGCAAATCACCTGTGCCGATATCGAAATCATTATCCCGAGCGTAACGCACAAATTCTGTCACCCGTTCAACCAGAAGGTTTTGTGCGCGTAAAGAGGTTTCACTCATCGAAAAAGTCAGCTTTTATTGAGCAATTGCTCGACCTTCTCACTGCCTATCCCCCGACTATCCTCTTCTGTTTTCAACAGGCAACCTAGTGTTGAAGGAATAATCTCAATCGCCTCATCGAGTGAATCGACTTCAAGCCTCAATAACGCGGCAGCCCAATCAAGCGTTTCTGCAATCCCAGGTGTTTTTCGAAGATTGCTCCCCCGCAGCTTTTGGACAAAGTGAATTACCTGCCCAGCAAGCGTCTCACCCAACTCGGGCAACCGGGCGTTAACAATCTTCAACTCTTTCTCAAAACTAGGGTAATCAACATAATGGTAGAGGCAGCGACGCCTTAACGCATCGCTCAACTCGCGCGTACCGTTTGATGTCAGTATGACGCGTGGAATCGATGTCGCCTGAATCGTTCCAAGCTCAGGAATTGTCACCTGAAATTCAGAAAGCAGCTCTAAAAGATAGGCCTCAAACTCTTCATCCGCTCGGTCAATCTCGTCAATCAATAATACCGGCGAATCGAGCAGCGAAATGGCTTTCAAAAGCGGGCGCTGCAAAAGATAACGCTGACTGAAAATTGACTCTTCCCGCTCAGACACGTCTTCATTGATCCCCTCATGAAGCTTAATTGCCAACAGTTGGCGCTGATAGTTCCACTCATAAACTGCATGATGAACATCTAACCCTTCGTAGCATTGCAAGCGAATCAGCTCGCAACCATGAATCTGCGAAAGTGTCTTAGCAATCTCGGTTTTACCCACCCCCGCATCACCTTCTAATAACAGAGGTTTTTGCAACTGCTCCATCAAGAAAAGGCTAGAGACTAAACTTGGATCGGTGATATAGCCAGTCTCTTCTATCTTGCCGCGTAAACGCTCTAATTCGATCAACAGCTTCTCCGCCCTATTTGCTATTAGTAAGCTTGCAATATTAGCGAATGGCGAAATAGTTTGCTACAAAAGCTCTTGTCTAGATAACTATTTTCAATCACAAAAAAAGCCCCACCAGAAATAGCGGGGCTTTTTTATAGCTAATAGATAACTTAAAACTTCATTCCATACGAGAGCCTAAAATCCCACTGCCAATCGTCATCAACTTTGACTTCATATGGAAAACCAAAGCTACTCGAGTTATGCATCATATTCGTTCCCGCCACCCTATAACCCGTTAGGCCAAACCTGATATCTCCCACCTTCATCGGAAATTTCAAAGCGGCTTCTACCATGGGTTCAATATTCGTCTCTCTATCCTTTTTTGTTTCGAGAACACCTGACCCAACAGTTTCATCACTACTCAGTTTCAGCTCATCTCTAGAAATCATTGCACCACCTGCAAGCTCTAAAGACATTTGCCTAAGAAAAGAAAAACTTTCCAAGCTAAGACTACTTCCAAAACTCAGCGATGCCGCATTTAAAGGGCTGAACGCATAACCAACCATTAATGATCCAAAGACCCTACGTTTCAGTTTTACCGAAGTATCAAGATTGATCCCGTGCAGTGCTGCTCGCAAAGCGGTTTCAGTTGACGTCGTTGGCCCACCCAATGCAGCCACCAAAAACCAGGGCCCCCAATATCGGTAAACACTAAGCCCAACGTCAAAATCTTTATCATTAAATTCCCCGCTTCCTTGATGAAAACCACTTTGAAACAGATCAACATTCCTTGATCTAGATAGAGGGCGATACAGATCAATCCCCGCCCACCAATAGGCATTCGCTGCTACCGATGATCCAATCAATGATGACTCAGCGCTAGATTCATAACTAGCATCATGAAAAGCTTGTGAGCCCCCAGTAAAACCAAGGAGTAGCATCGCAAAAACACCGCTAATAAAATAAACCTTTCTTTTTATAATCAAAAACATAATAACCCCCTTTTTGATGACCGCCCAATACCACTACCATCAAAAAAATACAATGTCAACAATTAGCAACGTTAATAACATTTACATATAAGCGTCCATAAGAAATAATGACCACACCAAATAGTGTTAGATCTACCCAACCGATGAGACTATCAACCAAAAAAAAAGCGGCCCTCATTTCACTCGTAGCCTCCTGCTATCTAACTGCTTGTATCAGCCTACCTGATCATGTAGCAGCCGAACTCGAAGAGCCCGATGGCAAACAAAACAATCACTACAAACCCATTGAGCAGAGCGCACTAGAAATGAGCCGTAAAACTCGATGAAGCACAGTTTCATCTTTATCTTTCTACTTACCGTGGCTCTTTTCTTTAGCGGTTGCGCCTCCCTACAAGAAAAAAAACACTACCAACTCCCAGCAGAATTCAAAACACGCCACATTAGCTCCCACAAACACCCCTCACTTCGCTCAGGGCAAATCGTTGTAAGTGAGTCAGGCAATGATTACAGCCTTTTTTTCGCACTATTTCCAGAACAGTACAGCCCTTTCGTTCATGCCGGGATTCTCGTCTTTGTCGATGGGGAACCTTATGTCTATGAGGGGCTAGGTAGCCTCCCTCTCTTCATGGGGGACACACCAACCGACGCAATCACTGGACAGATCCGGCGACGCCGCCTTAACCATTACCTAGATGTCGAAAACTATATATCCATCTTCGATCTTCCCGATAAGATTGACCGAGACAAGGTTGTGGAGTTTGCACTTAACAACTATCAGCACGAAACACCTTTCGATCCACACATGAACAGTACGGACCACTCAAAACTCTACTGCACAGAATTCGTGTCAGAGGCTCTAAAAGCTGGAGGGATGCAGCAGTCTAGACTAACCCGTTACCGAGACAACCATTCCCTGAAGATTGTTCATGAGTGGCTAAGGATTAATGACACGAGTGTCATTCAAGCCGGTTCATTGGTCGATCCCAATAAACACATTGTCACCTTAAGCCGCTACCACTCTCCTCGCGAAATTCAACTTTACATCGCTACACGCGAAGAACTTCATCGCCGTTTCACGAAAGAGCAAAAGCTCGGCAACCTTTTCGAATGGACAGGGTTTAGGCTTAAATTCAGGCCAACAGTGACACAATTCCATGACGCCGCCATGCTCCTTCTCAAAAAAAACAAAAGCCCAGATTGGAAGACAACCCAAATGGCCGTGCGGCAACTGGCTGTCAAATATTGGGGACCTTTTGTTACAAGCGAGGGCAAACAGCAATTAGGTCTTAGATCAAACCCCGCATTACCTTGTCTAGGCGACAGGAAAAATCTGGCTTTCGCCTGCTAAAAAGCCAAGCTGTTCTCACCTCAATAAGGCCCACGCCTCTACGCTTTTTATTTCCACAAATCAGCAGTCAGCTACTATTCTCAACTCAAACCCCGCCACGGCAACTCTTTCAACTTCCGCGCTCAACTCCGCAAACGTCAGAGGATAATTCTCAAAAGAGTCACTTTTCAGCTTCAATGCCAGAGCTCTTTTTCCTGTGATCTCCAACAGAACCTCTGGGGAAGCGGAATCACCCCTATTTCTGTTTAACAGAACAGACAACCGCAATAAGAGACAGATTCTGGCCAATGACTCTTTTTGTTTACCAGAAAATTCTTCAAGCAGTTTAAGTGGAAAACGGCGACGGTGACCACGCACAAGAAAAGCGATCATCTCCTGTATCTGCCGCGTAAAGCCTGGCATATCCGCAGCCGAAAGGATGTAGGCACCATGTTTATGAAATTGAACATGGGCAATTGCAAGCCCCACCTCGTGCAAATCGGCCGCCCACCCCAGTAATTGCCTCTCGAATTTCTCTGAGAGCTTCCACTCCTTTTCCACCTGCTTAAAAAGGCTGTCTGCACAGGAGTTAACTCTTTCGGCTTGATCTGTATCGATGCTGAAACGCTGCTGCATCGACTTTACTGAGCGCATACAGACATCCTCATGCTCAGAACGGCCAATCAGGTCATAAAGCGCCCCCTCTCTAAGTGCTCCTGAAGAAAACTGCATCCTCTCTATTTTCAGTACCTCAAAAATGGCAATCAGTATCGCAAGGCCTGCAACCAGATTATCCCGCCGAGATTGCTTGAGTCCCTCAATATCGATATCGCTCACTCTTGAGTAACCAAGCAGCTGCTTCTTGACCACCTTTAATGCTGGCAAATCAATATCACCTTCACCATTCATCTCCCTGCAAGCTTGGGCGATTGCTTTAACCGTTCCCGACGAACCGTAACAACCTTCCCAGCCCTTTTTACGGTAGCGCCTACGAACCCTCATTAACTCATTCGAAGCACAATTAACCGCATTCTGGAAGTTTTGTTTTGATAGCTCGCCGCAAGGAAAAAAGCGGTCCATAAACGAAACGCAACCCATCGGCAGACTTTCCATGAGCTGCGGCTGAAAACCTTCTCCAAGGATAAACTCGGTGCTCCCGCCACCGATATCAACAACCAATCGGCTACTCGCATCTGAAGGCAGTGAGTGGGCAACCCCTAGATAAATAAACCGCGCCTCTTCTATCCCTGATATCACCTCAATCGGATAACCCAACGCCTCTTCAGCCAATCTTAGAAAAGCACGGCTATTTTTCGCCACACGAAGTGCATTGGTTCCAAAGGCAGCTACCGCCTCTGCTGACATCCCTTCCAGTCGCTCCCCGAACTGTTTTAAACACTCAAGCGCACGTTGCTTAGCTGCTCCGGTTAGCTTGCCCTCATCACTCAAACCTTCTCCCAACCGAACCTGTTCCCTGAATGTTTGAAGTGTCCTGATTTCTCCATGCTCAACACGACCAATCACCATATGAAAGCTATTGGATCCCATATCAAGAACAGCTATTGATTCAATTTGAGTGGTTGCCAGCATCATCACAGTAAGGTCTTTTACACGTTAAACGGAAGGATCTTTAAAATAAGTCCAGATTGATTTCTCGAGAGACAGGTCAAGTTCACCCAGTGATTGATTCATCATAATCAGACAAGAACTACTATCTAAACGGCAAAAATGTCAGCATATAAGATTAATCCATCAGCCAAGCTAGCGCCTCGGCCTCATTATCAAAAAACCTCACCTCACCGGAGATAAACCAGCTCCCCATTTTTGCGACAACCTCCTGCCACTGCCTGTTTCCATACAGAGCCACTTTGACAAACTCATTGCCATGCTTGAGGCCAATTTTAAAATCATCCCAAGCTGCCCGAAGCTCCCACCCTTGCATCTCAGTTACGTCGAACAGCGCCTTTACCCTTGGGGAATCCACGCTACTTAATGCAGAGTCAATCATTGGCGTGATCACCTCATAATCCTCGTGTGTCAATTTACCCACCGCCCTTAGTGTGAGAAAGAACTCGCGATCAACTCTGTCTATTCCAATAGAAATACCATGCCTTTTGATACTCATTTAACTACCCTCTCTCTTAAGCAAATATTTTTACTTACCCTCTTTAGCAAGAGGGATTAGGGGAGATATGAATTCAACACCTTATCAACCCGTGAGAATCCCCCTTTAGGAAAAGGAGGAGGAAAAACTATAACGCCTTACAATACCTGCAAAGTGGTCGATTTAAAATTAACCCAAACCGGTTCACCCAATGACAAACCAAGTTCACTTAATGATTGATGCGTTATCTGTACATGGAAGCGTTCGCCCGCTTCAACCGTTACTCTAACCCGCCCCTTTTCTTCAGCGATCATAACAATTCGCCCCTGAAAACTATTCCGCATACTAGAAGTTAAAGCTGAATTAAGTGGAATAGCTCTACCTTCCACCTCAACAAAACTTATGCCCTTTGGGCATAGCGGCTGTTTTGAGAGAACGATTTCATTTGGATCGATAGCAACCTGCTTGCCAAACAGGATGTCTCCCGGCAGATTGATGTTGATCTTTCCTGTTTTAAAGAGACCTTCAGAAACTTCGCCTTTAAAAAGATTGAGCAAAGGGGCATAAACAACTCGCCCTGAAACCAACCCCATCACCTCATCTGCTAGCACAGAGGCGTGCACGCGATCATGCGTTGTAAAGATAACAGAACGCTCACCGATGTTGGCAAAACGACTAATCAGTTGGTTTAGCTCCTCGATACTCGCCTGATCCAAATGCGTAAACGGTTCATCCAGTAGCAAAACCTCAGGTTGAAGGGCCAACGCTCTCGCTAAGGCGACTTTTTGCGCTTCACCACCCGAAAGCTCGTTAGCGGCTCTATCTGCAAATAGACCGATTCCTGCCATCTCCAGTGCTTCCGCTACCTGCTGACTAATTGTTTCAGCTGAAACAGCACGAAATTTTAAACCCAACGCAACATTATCAAAAACAGTCCCTTGCAAAAGATAAGGCTTCTGAGCGACCAAGCCCACTTTCCGTCTAAGTGAGAGCAGTTCAGTCTCACCAACCGTTTTACCTTTAAAGGCAATTGAACCTTGCTGTGGGCTTTCTAAAAAAGCGAGTAGTTTTAAAAGTGTGCTTTTCCCTGCACCATTACTCCCCAGCAGAGCCGTAATGCTATTTTCGCGAATCTCAAACTGGTCGATATCGAGAATCGGTTTATTCTCGTAACCAAAGCGAAGACTATCTAACCGATAGAGAGCTGTCATACCGCTCTCCTCTGCAAGAGTTGCAAGAAGAAATTAACCAAAAATGCTATCGAGAGAAGCAGCAATCCCAATGCCAGCCCTAACTCAAATTCCCCCTTGCTGGTCTCTAGAGCAATCGCTGTCGTCATCGTGCGGGTAAAACCCTCAATGTTGCCCCCTAACATCATCGCTGCCCCTACCTCACCTAGCGCACGCCCGAAACCGGTCACCACCGCAGCCATGATGGCAAAGCGGGTTTCGCTCAAGACCAGCCGCATGGTTTGCCAGCGATCAGCACCTAATCCGTGCAAAGTAGGCAGTAGCCGTTTATCCGCCGACTGAATAGCCACCACCGTTAAGTTCAGAATAATCGGCAATATCAGCAGACATTCACCGATCACTACCGCCCACGGCGTGTAAAGAATGCCTAAATCACCCAGTGCCCCTCGGCGGCTCAATAGGCCATACAAAAACAGCCCAATCACCACTGTAGGCATGGCCATCAAAGTATTCAAAATCTGCTGAATAAATCGTTTGCCCGCAAATTCGTTCAATGCAATCAAAACCCCTAAAGGGATCGCCATTGAAGAGGCAACAACAATCGCCATCAAAGAGATCTTCAACGAAGTCCAAACGACTTGCCAAACGGCCGGATCAAACTGAAAGATTAGCTCGAGTGCAACGGATAAAGAGTGAGAGAAATAGTCCAATTAAAGTCTCAAATAGGCCGCTTTTATAGCCAAGAAGTTAGCGTTAGAAAAACAAAATTTATTCTCAAGCATTATAGATAAACAGGGGCTGAAAACGAACAAGAAACGATATGTCACATTAAAGCACAAAGCAGGCTTCTAATACCCGGTCACATCATTGTCACAGTTTGCCCGAACTCTTTTTTGATAACTTGCTGAAAAAACTTCCCCAGATTGCGATAAAAGCCTCGCAAAGGCGAGGTGTTGCGCCAAGCCAACGAGTGAACACGAGAGATAGACTCACCCTCAACGCTCAACACTTGTAGCTCATCCATATCGCGAATTTCAGAACGAATATATAGAGCCGGCAAAAAGGCTGCGCCCATCTCCATGTAGATCATCTGCCTGATCGCATCAAGACTAGTCCCTTCGTAATCCCTTAGTAGGTGAGCCTGAAAACGCTGACACAAATTCTCAACTAATCCAAAAAAAAGATGGTGCTCTTCAATAGCAAGAATATCCAATCCAGCTAATTGATTGGCCTTAATGCTTTTATATTTTGCTAGCGGATGTTTCGCATTAAGCACCAAGCGTAGCGGTTCACGAAACAGGGGCATCACTGTAATAGATGAATCAGTCGTGGAAAGTGAGGAGAAAATCACATCATAATCCCCTGACACCAACCCCGTGACCAGTAGAGAAGGAACCTCCTCTCTCACAAAAAACTTCACCTCTTGGAACTCATCCCTCATTGCTGGAAGTATCCATGGCAAAGAATAGGGCCCCAGTGAGGGGCTAACGCCCAGCCTAAATGTTCCTGTAGGCCCCTTTTTAGCAAACGTAGCGGCATCTACAACCGCTTGGGCTGCATTCACAGCGACCTTAGTTTCAGCAATCAGCTCTCTTCCTACAGGGGTTAGAGAGACGCCACCACGCGTTCTTTCAAATAGCTCCACCCCCAAAGACTCCTCCAGCAGCTTCAGCTGCGAGCTTAAAGATGGTTGGCTGATTCCTAGCTCTTTTGCTGCTTTCCGCAAGCTACTGTGTTTCGCAGCGGCGAGATAATAGCGCAGCTGTTTTAGTGAAATATTTAACTCTTTCATGCTTCAAATGACACAATTAACCAAATTAAGTGTAATAGCTTATTCCTATCACAAAAGGAATAATAGAAACTATTAACTTCCATTAATATTAAACCCATCTACATTAAGCATAAGCACTCACTTCAGAGGCTATCTATGGATAAATTAATCACTGGCGTCAAAGCGTTTCAAGAAAACATTTACAGTAATAACAAAGAACTGTTCAAAGAACTTGCAGAAAGGCAGGCACCAGAAGTCCTGTTCATAACCTGCTCAGACTCCCGTATTGACCCTAACTTGATTACTCAAACGCAACCAGGTGATCTATTTATCTGCCGAAATGCAGGCAATATTGTCCCTCCTCATTCCAATGCGACAGGTGGAATTACCTCCTCTATTGAGTATGCAGTTTCTGTGTTAAAGGTTAGGCATGTCGTGATCTGCGGACACACTGGCTGTGGCGTAATGAGCGCTGCAATGAATCCTGACACCATAAAAGAGCTCCCACATGTATCCAATTGGTTATCCCTCTGTTCCGCAGCCCAAGCAAAAGTAAGAGGGCGCCATAAAACAATTGGCGACCAACATCTTTTGGAAATGACCGAAGAAAACGTTCTCTTACAACTTAAACACTTAGAAACACACCCCAGCGTGGCTGAAAAAATGGCCGCAGGCACCCTCGAGTTGCATGGCTGGGTCTATGGCATTGCCGACGGCTCTGTAGAATGTTATGACCCAGAACAAAAAGCATTTACCCCCATTGCGGATCGCTACTAGCACGGACAGGCTGGCATCAAAATCAGCATTTATATTTAAATAAAACAAAAAGGAACAGTATGCTTAATTTAACAACTAGTCACTTTAAGGGTGATCTGTTTGGTGGCATCACAGCAGGTGTGGTCGCATTGCCTCTGGCATTAGCAATGGGGGTCGCTTCAGGGCTTGGCCCAATGGCAGGTTTGTATGGCGCCATTTTTGTTGGTTTTTTTGCAGCACTGTTTGGCGGAACTGAGACTCAAGTCTCTGGCCCTACAGGCCCCATGACCGTCGTCGTTGCCGGGGTTGTTGCCAGTATAACGACCCACCCAGACCTAAGTGGGAACGTAGAGCTGATTTTTACCACGATCATTCTTGCGGGTGGCATACAGATCTTATTTGGTGTGCTCAAATTTGGGGATTACATCAGGCTCGTACCATATCCCGTAATCAGCGGCTTTATGAGTGGTATTGGCGGCATTATCATTATCCTTCAAATTAGTCCGATGCTTGGCCATTCCGCACCTGCAGGGACCTTAAACGCCCTAGGCTACGCGCCTACAGCAATCGCTGGCATGAATATTTTTGCGTTGATTTTAGGCGCATTGACACTGGCAATCGTACTGCTATGGCCTGCAAAGTTGGCTAGATTTGTACCAGGTCCACTTGCAGCGCTTATCATCGGTACTTTAGTCAGTGTCGTGATTGGCAATGTGCCGATACTAGGTGATATTCCTACCGGCCTTCCAGATATGCATTTACCAACCTTTTCTCAAGGATCATTCCTGCTTGTTGCAGAAGCTGCACTGGTATTGGCTGTATTGGGTGCAATTGATAGCTTGCTAACCTCTCTTGTAGCAGACAATATGACACGCACGCGCCATGAACCTAATCGTGAATTAATAGGGCAAGGCATTGGCAATGCATTTGCTGGGCTGTTTGGTGGTGCGCCAGGGGCTGGTGCAACAATGCGTACGGTCATTAATATCCGAACCGGTGGAAAAACCAGAATTTCCGGCATGATCCACGCCGTTTTTTTACTTGCAATTGTTCTGGGGGTCGGGCCACTCGCCTCATATATACCCCATGCAGTACTTGCAGGCATCCTTGTAAAGGTCGGCCTTGATATTATTGATTGGAGCTATATTAGAAACTCTCACCGTGGCCCCAGATGGGATCTGGTTTTGATGCTTATCGTCGTTAGCCTAACCATTTTTGTTGATTTGCTGACGGCTGTCGCGGCGGGGGTGATTCTAGCTTCTATCGCCTTTGTGAAACAGGTTGCAAGCCAGCAAATGGAACAGCTAAAAGCGAGCCAGAAGATTAATCATACAAACACACCCAGAGAAGCTGAGATTCTTAATGAAACACAAGATTTAATGACCATCTTTGATTTCGGTGGGCCCTTAAGCTTTGGTGCAGCGGCTGACCTTGGCCATCATGCCCGCTCGCAGTTAGAAGGGGGTGTTTTAGCTATCGTGCTTGATTTTAGCCGCGTTCCGTTTCTTGATGTTTCAGCGGCGTTAGCGGTGGAGACGATCGCTGAAGATGCCGCTCACTCCCACAGAGGGCTCTACATGTGTGGAATGAACAAAGAGGTCAGAGAGGTACTTGCTGCTTTGGAAGCGGATGAACATCTGCACGATGCGCATCACTTTGAAACGCGGGAAGAGGCGATGGAGGAGGCCTTACAGGGCATCAGAAAAATACAGTCCGGTAAACCTCACATAAAAAAACATTAAGTAAAAAAGCCACCTAAACAGGGTGGTCTTAGATCACTAACAAACCCCAGTTTTTACTGGGGTTTGTTGTTTTATCTCCACAGTTTTAATTGTGATCCATTTCGTATTCTTTTTTCTTTACGTTGGGAAAAGAGCATTCCAAAAAACTGAGCCGCGACCCCATAAATTCATTCCCTGCAATACAGCATTTTCTCAAGTAACAAGCGGCATTCTTGAGAACTGTAGATACGAGCCCAAAAACTTCTCACTAGTCCCTGTGTAATCACGCTTTCATCAAGCTGTAACAAAGCACCGATAAGATGCTCTCGCTTTTCTAACTAAATCGAAGGTAATCCTTATGAATTCTATATTTCGCAACAGAGTACTTTATCTGTTTTTATTATTAACGCTGTTTATTAATCCGGCATCAGCTACTCACTCGTCTGACTTAGGCAAGTTGCTCATTGAAAAGGGGCTGATTACTCAACAGGAACTAGATAGTCTGCAGAAATCTGAAGAAACAACACTATCTACTGCAGATCAGGACAGCATTGTCGAAAAAGTCGCCAAAAAAGTTAAAGCGGAATCACCTTTTACTGCAGGATATGGAAAAAAAGGTTTTTTCATTAAAAGCCAAGATGGTAACTGGCAGACTAACCTTCGCTGGCGTGCACAGATGCGCTATACCGGCACTGAAGATGAACACAACGCTGAGATGCGTCGCCTTCGTATGAAGATTGGAGGCCACGGTTATCAGCCATGGTTGAAATACTATTTTGAAGTCGACTTGCAACCTTCAAGAGACTCAGATGATAGCTCTTCAAAATCGAGTGCACGTGTGATCGATTACCGCATAACCATGGATAAATATAAGTGGCTATCTTTTCGCGTTGGACAATGGAAAATCAACTACAACAGAGAACGTGTTGACTCTTCTGGTAAGCAAACATTTGTTGAGCGTTCAATTGTCAACAGTGTATTCACTGTAGATCGTCAAATGGGGGCAATGGTTTTTGGTCGGCTGTTCCCTGGAACCTTAGGGGATATGCGCTATTACGCTGGTGTCTTTAATGGTGAAGGTCGTGCAGTGAACAATGACGATCAGGACATGTTGTACATGGGTCGTCTCCAGTGGAATTTCTTGGGGCGTGATCTTAAATGGCGCCAATCTGATGTGGGCTATCACGAGAAGCCAGCAGGGAACATCGCTATTGCTGCAGCGACAAACAGTGGTAAATGCACAAAGTGGTCATCAAGTGGTTGTGGAAATTTAAGTGGTTTTGAGGATGAAACTACAGCTGCTGAGGGACAGTTTGACATTGATCAAGCTATGATAGAAACAGCGTTTAAATATCGTGGCTTTGCTTGGCAACAAGAGTATCACTGGAAAGACATCAAAGATAATGTCAATGGTACAGACAGTAAGCTAAAAGGTGGTTACGCTCAGGCAGGTTACTTCTTTCATAATTTGATTCCAGCAGTTCCTAAAAACCTGGAGTTGGCTGCACGTTATGCTTTCGTAGATGAGCCTAATAGCGCTGATGTTACAAAAACTGACAAGCGTAAAGAATATACGGCTGCGGTTAATTATTTCATCAGCGGTCACAATAATAAATTGACACTGGATTACTCGCACTTAAAAGATGACGATGCGTTTACTGGAAGTGATTCCGAGCGACGTGTTCGTGTTCAATGGGACGTTTCATTCTAATGTAATTGTTATTCGTAAAATGAAGATAAAAGCCGCCAACACCCAGTGTGTTGGCGGCTTTTTTTGTGCCGTTTTAAGTTAATAATACCCAGCAGTTACAATCCTGCACCCTCAATAGGGTTTCCACAAGTTTCACCCTCTTTCCAATTGTTAGATAAGCGTTGCACTCCAGAGTTGAATCAGCGAAAGTTGATCTTTGCGCTCAATCTACGGAAACATAAAATAATGAAACGTTGCTTTTTAAAACTATCTACCTCATTTGCCGTTGTCTTATTGCTGCTTTTACCTTGCCCAGATTCCAGAGCGGATAGTGTTGAAGATTTTTCCGCCTGGGGAGCCATTCAGGCGCAGGGAAGCTTTGTCAATTCAATATCCGAGCCTAGCAAATGGCAATGGTGGATGGAGGGACAGGCACGTATGATTGATGATGCCAGCCATTTAGGACAAAGCTTTGTTCGACTGGGTGTCGGTTATAAATTACCCAACCAATTCAGCGCCTGGCTGGGCTATGCCAGGGTTAATACTTCACCTTTGGCTAAACAAAACACAGATGAGGATCGCATTTGGCAGCAATTAAGCTGGAGCGATGCCTATTCCTGGGGAAATTTATCAACAAGAACCCGTCTAGAACAGCGGTTTTTAAGCAATGGTAGTGATACGGGTTGGCGGTTCAGACAATTTTTAAAATACACCCACCCTCTGCACTCTAAACGTGTCTACTTGTCATTGTGGGATGAGGTTTTCATTAACATGAACAGTACCGACTGGGGTGCTAACAGTGGCTTTGCACAAAATCGAGCTTTTGCTGGTCTTGGGCTTTTTATTGACACTGATCATCACTATCGTTTTGAGCTGGGCTACATGAATCAATATGTCCATCATGAAAAGAGTAGCGATCAGATGAATCACATACTATCAGCCAGCCTGTTTGTTCGTTATTAAAACGATTGCTCTTAAACAACTGCAACTTGGAAACTCTCTGATTTGAACGAATAAAGACAAAATAACTTATGGGTCAGCGTAATCCAGTCACAAAATTCCAGCTCTATTAAAAACAAAAAAAGCCGGATGACAAAGAATTCTGTCATCCGGCTTTTAAGCACTATTTGAGTGCTGCTATTAGATTTATAGTCACTCTATTTTACATCAGGATAAAACAGCTGCTGCCCACCTTTTTTAAAGCTTTCGATAATTGCCTGCCCTTCCTTACTTGTCACAAAATCGATGTATTTTTTAGCCAAATCATGACGAACATGCTTATGCTTTTCTGGGCTAACCGCCATCACATGATAAGGGTTAAACAACGCAGCATCGCCTTCAAACTTAACCTTTAATGCCATTTTTTCTGAATAGGCAATCTGGGTTCCTCGATCTGTCAGTGCATAAGCCTGCTTGTCATCTGCAATTCTCAATACCGCGCCCATTCCCTGACCGGCAGCCTGATACCACTCTCCTTTTGGCTCGATACCTACCTTTTCCCACAAATTTTTCTCTTTTTTGTGGGTACCTGAATCATCACCTCGCGAAATAAAAGGGGATTGGCTCTCTGCAATTTTAGTGAGTGCCTCAACAACTGTTTTAGCCGATGCAATTCCAGCCGGATCACTATCAGGGCCCACAATAACAAAATCGTTATGCATAACCGCTGCGCGATCGACAAAGTCTCCAGATGCAACATACTTAAGCTCAGCTGCCGGCGCATGGACAAAAACCACATCAACATCACCGTTTCCACCAATCCTTAGCGCCTTACCGGTTCCCACCGCAATCACCTCCATTCGAATACCATACTTTTTCTCAAAAGCAGGATCTAAAACCTTCAAAAGGCCTGAGTTCTCTGTACTCGTTGTTGTCGACATTCTCAGACTTTCTACTGAAAAAGCGGGCTGTGCCGCCAGCAACACCGCTGTTGTCGCCAATCCTGTTAAAAACTGTAATGATTTTTTCATCTTATTCTCTTATTTCCTTTATAAAACAGCGTCTAAAAAGGGGACTAACAAGCACCCCCACCATTTAAATTAAAATTTAGCTGTTGCTTGAAGATAGGCGTATGTCACATCGCCTTTCCCCGCATCATCCATTAGTGCATCGCTGAAAAGGTGGGCGATACCCCCTTCAAACTTTAACTGATTAGGCAGTGCATTCCATCGCAAGCGCGTCTCAATTTGCGTACCTATAAATGAATCATCACCATTGATCCCCGCAGTTGTCCAACCATCATTCTTCGACGCAAGCCAGAAACCGCGCACGGCAAACATCGCATTAATATCCTTTCTGGGTTTCAGAACCAAACGCAATGCGGGAGACTGTAGATTGCTCCGGGCAAATGCTCCATAAGTACTCGTTGGGCCGAAATCGAAGCGACGAGCGCCAAACAGAGTATCAAAACGGTTATTTTCGCCATCATTAGGGTCATCATCACCACTGGCATAATCGAACTGCCCAATCAGTCGAGGTGACCATAACGCATCAAAACTATAGCCCATTTCAAGATGGTAAAAGTATGCTTTATGGTCCAGCTTCGTTGTTGAAGTGGTGTTTACGCTTGAGTCCCCTGTCTGATAAAACCCCTCAAGTTGATAATCAAATGCCCCAGTCTTTGCCTTGCGCCAGAACCGCATTCCATAGGTCTCTAAATCACGGTCCTTTGATGCTACGCTGCTACTATCCTCTTCTCGCAAACCAAGTATAAAAAACTCTGCTTTATCCACTTTACTCAGCAATGGCTGACTATAATAAATGCCCCAAAAACGCCTTTCTGAATTCTCTTCATCAAACCGTTCATTATTATCCAGAATGGCTCCATCAACCTGTCTGGTTACAGGCATGGTATAAAAAACTCTGTAGCTTTTTGCCCCACTCTTCAACTGCCAATCTAATCCCGTAAAACCATTAATCGTATTCCTATAACGATTGCGAGCCACCAATCTGCGGCTCCCGAGATCCATTGTTATTCGGCCTGCACGTATCCTGCTTTGACTCCCTTCGATCAATAAATTCTCCAAAGGAACCTCAAGGTAGGCTTGTAATAGTTCAAGCGGATTTGCAATAGTTGTTGTCAGCCCTTTACTTCCACTTGCCGAACCTGAATCTGCTTTTTTTATCCTTGAGTCTTCAATTTCAACACCAATTTTGAACGCATCAAGATCGGCACGAGCATGCACTAGTGTGCGAAATACCAGCGCCTGATCTCCTCCATTGCCGGGCACACCATTTATCGTTTTTCGATACTGCCCATCCAAGCTCTCATAGCGAATACGGTGTTCAAATGAAACCTTCAACCAATCAGGCACCCCTAATGCCCGATCAAGTCGCCAAGGCTCGCCCTCTGCTTGACCGGCATTTGAAACTAATGCCATTAAAAGAAAACAACCTACTTTTAAATATTTTTTATTATTCAACCACTTAACCCCTGATTAATCTTATTCAAAACAGCACCCGCCTTTCTGGTAAAACCTGCCACGACCTCAAGTTGTTAAACAGCTACTTTCAGCTCAGCACGAGAACCACCCTCGCTGTTTAGCAAAAGCAGTGCCAGTATCCTATCTATATGATTTTGAATAAATAACTTTAACCTAGTCCATAAAAACATTAGACTCGTACGACAAAATGTCGCACTCAGACAATCAAACCGTGACAACTTGACCCTATTCCAATATGCCGACACAACCCCTTTTAAAAGGAAGATCCACCCTACTGCTCGCCGATACTGATCGACTAAGCAGGACTGCTGAGCAAGTCATCTCAAGAATGGGAGGGTTTATCGAAATAGTGGCTCACGCTAGCACTGCAAGCAGCCGCCTACTTAAGAACCAATACGACATTGTTCTACTCTCGGAATCGTTAATTGATCAAACATTAACCAACTGGTTACAAGAGAATAGTCGTAAACAATCGGTGCTATTACTAAGCGACTGCCGAGAACCCAAGCAACTACTAAACTGGATTCACTGTGGCATTGCAGACCTGCTTCCCCCTTCGTTAAGTGATGAACAGCTCCATAACGCTCTCTTACAAGCTGCCCTTCCAGCGAATCAAGAAGTTACGCAACCATCCCGCAAGGTGATTAGAGATAACCACCCTTTTTACGGAAAAAACCCTCTTATTTCCGCTCTACTTGACCAAATAGAACAAATTTCCCCGAGATCATCCCCTGTTCTACTTGAAGGTGAAACAGGAACTGGCAAAAGTTTTTTTGCACGCAAGATTCACGACCTCAGCGGCCGAAAAGGCCGACTGGTTTCCATTAACTGTGCAACTTTCAGCCCCAACCTCTTAGAGAGTGAGCTTTTTGGCCATGCAAAAGGGGCGTTTACCGGGGCTGGAGCAGCCCGTGCAGGACTTGCCATCGCAGCAGAAAATGGCACGCTTTTTCTGGATGAAATTGGTGAACTTCCCTCGGAACTACAACCAAAACTCCTCCAGCTTTTAGAGGACAAAATGATCCGCCCAGTTGGGTCTGATATCGAGCAGCCTGTTACAGCACGGATCGTCGCTGCGACCAATTGCAACTTGAAACAACGCGTAAAAGAGGGGAAATTCCGCGCCGACCTTTACTATCGCCTAAATGTTATCCCATTAAAGCTACCTTCCCTGCGTGATCGCCCCGATGATATTCCTGGCTTGGTAAGCAGCTTTATTGAAGAGCTGTGTGAAGAGCACGACCTACCCAACACAGTCTTATCAAGCGAGACTATATCAACACTAAAGCTTGGCACTTGGTCGGGCAATGTTCGAGAGCTGCGCAATCACTTAGAGCGCGCGCTCTTGCTTAATCTTCCATTTGAACAAGGTATCGATAGCCACAAAGGCGAGCATCGGGAAGTACCGACAGAAGATCACTGGTTACGGCTTGACGAGCATGAAAAAAAACATATTCTTCTCGCACTTGATAAGAGTGACGGCAATAAATCACAAGCAGCCCTGCTGCTCGGCATCTCTAGACGCACACTTGAACGCAAACTCAAGCGCTGGGAAAGTGAGGTTGCCTAGAATTTTCCAGCAACTGTAAGTAAATAGCTGACAGACCGATCTTATAGACACCAACGGGAGAAAGCTCTGTCTATGGCCTCATCAAGAACATTATTACTATCGATTATTAGCGCCATAGTCGCACTTTTTTTCCTCTTTGATTTGCATCAACAGCTCTCTTTAGAGGCTCTAAAAGCGCAGCAGGTGGATATCGAATCCTATCGAGCTGCTCACCCCTTCTTAGCTGTTTTCTTCTATGCTGCCATATATATCATCGTTACTGCGCTCTCCTTGCCTGGCGCGGCAATTTTAACTCTGGCAGGCGGCGCGATTTTTGGGCTGTTATGGGGAACATTCATCATCTCCTTTGCCTCAACGATTGGAGCAACACTTGCTTTTTTAGCAGCCCGTTTTTTATTTCGCGATGCAGTTAATTCTCGGTTTGCAAGCCGGCTACAGACTATAAATGAAGGGATTGAGCGCGATGGTGCATTTTATCTTTTCACCCTTCGCCTTGTTCCCCTCTTCCCCTTTTTTATCATCAATCTGGTTATGGGGATCACAACCATAAAAACCCGAACCTTTTACTGGGTGAGCCAGATTGGCATGCTCTCTGGAACCATCATCTACGTTAATGCCGGCACACAACTGGCAAGAATTGAATCTCTATCAGGGATTCTTTCTCCCGCCTTAATTGCTTCGTTTGTGCTGCTAGGGTTTTTCCCGCTACTGGCTAAAAAAGCGGTTGAGCAGGTCCAAAAAGAAAAGGTTTATAGCGCATGGCAAAAGCCCAAAAGGTTCGATAATAATCTTATTGTGATCGGTGGAGGATCAGGAGGGCTGGTCACTGCCTATATTGCGGCTGCGGTTAAGGCCAAAGTCACCTTAATTGAAAAAGACAAAATGGGGGGTGACTGTCTAAACAGAGGTTGTGTCCCCTCAAAAGCTTTAATCCGCTCTGCAAAGTGGTTGTCACAGTTAAAACGCTCAAAAGAGTTTGGCTTTAAAGAGGCACAGGTCGATTTTGATTTCTCCGAAATTATGAAGCGCATCCAAACCATTATTAAAACGATCGAGCCGCATGATTCGGTTGAACGTTATAACGAGCTTGGTGTTGATGTGGTTACGGGCGAAGCCAGAATCATCTCTCCATGGGTGGTGCAAGTTAGGGAGGGTGGTCGAGTTAGGGTATTAACAACCCGATCAATCGTTATTGCCACAGGGGCACGACCCTTTTTGCCACCGATCCCTGGGCTAGATAAAGTCGAACCACTCACTTCCGATACAGTTTGGAATCTCAGCGAATTACCTAAAAGGCTGCTTATCCTTGGGGGCGGCCCGATTGGTTGCGAACTGGCACAGAGCTTTGCCCGCCTAGGCAGCCTTGTTACCCAAGTCGTAAGGGGATCTCGCATCATGGCAAAGGAAGACCCCGATGTCTCCGAATTGGTAACGGCTCGGTTCAAGCAGGAAGGTATCAATTTAAAACTAGAGCATAGCGTAAAAGAATTTCTGATCGACAGTGGTGAGAAGATAATGGTTGCCGAACATCATGGAGAAACAATCAAAATCCCATTTGATCAAGTTCTGGTCGCAGTTGGACGAGAGGCAAATGTAAAAGGCTTTGGCGTTGAAGAGTTAGAAATCACGCTCTCTGATCGAAAAACAATTGCGACCAATCCATTTCAAGAGACCAATTACCCCAATATCTATGCCTGCGGAGATGTTGTAGGGCCTTATCAGTTCACACACACTGCCGCACATCAGGCTTGGTACGCGGCTGTTAATGCACTCTTCGGGCAGTTTAAAAGATTCCGCACCGATTATTCTGTCATCCCCTGGTCAACCTTTACCGACCCAGAAGTGGCACGAGTTGGCCTCAACGAACAAGAGGCCAAAGCACAGAAGATTCCTTACGAAGTGACCACTTATGGCATAGATGATCTTGATCGCGCCATTACTGATAGCGAAGCACATGGATTTGTTAAGGTTCTCACTCAACCTAAAAAAGACAAGATTCTTGGAGCCACCATTGTCGGTGAACATAGCGGTGACTTGATCGCAGAGTTTGTTTTGGCAATGAAGCATAACCTTGGTTTAAATAAAATTCTCGGCACTATCCATATTTACCCAACAATGGCCGAGGCAAACAAGTATGTTGCTGGGAACTGGAAAAGGGCGCATGCACCACAAGGGTTACTTAAGTGGGTTGCTCGCTATCATTCTTGGCGCAGAAGTTAATCAACTTTACGCATAAAAAACTGCTCATTGCAGACTCCAACAAGGATTTCCATGGATAATTTGGGAGCAAGTAATAGGTAACCCCACGAAAACCGTGGAAACAGCAATCACTCCATATACTTCACAGCTGTTTTAAACCATTTATCTGTGTCTCAATGGCTATTTCATCGTAAAATAAACAACTTACTTTTAGTCTCATCAAGCAAACTTAGAACAATATGCGCACAAGCCAATTCCCCCTAAACACCGTAAAAGAAACCCCATCTGATGCTGAACTTGCCAGCCACAAGCTGATGATTCGTGCCGGTTTAATCCGCAAACTGGCCGCCGGCCTTTATAACTGGCTGCCACTCGGTTTAAAGGTGATGCGTAAAGTCGAAGCTGTTGTTCGAGAAGAGATGGAACGTGCCGGAGCCCTTGAGGTGATGATGCCTGTCGTTCAACCGTCTGAGCTTTGGGAAGAGTCTGGCCGCTGGGAGCAGTATGGCCCAGAACTGGCAAGACTGAATGATCGCCATGGACGTGCATTCTGTCTCGGCCCAACGCATGAAGAGATCATCACTGATCTGGCGCGAAACGAGATCAAAAGCTACAAACAGCTACCGGTCACCTATTATCAGATTCAGACAAAATTTCGTGATGAAATCCGCCCTCGCTTCGGCATTATGCGTTCGCGTGAGTTCATCATGAAAGATGCCTATTCGTTCCATCTTAACGATGCCTCTCTACAAGAGACCTACGACCGCATGTTTGAAGCTTACACACGTATTTTCAGCCGTTTAGGGCTGAATTTTCGTCCAGTGTTAGCAGACAGTGGCTCTATCGGCGGAAACCTCTCGCACGAATTCCATGTGCTAGCTGATTCGGGGGAAGATGCAATCGCCTTCTCCACCGAAAGTGACTATGCGGCTAATGTAGAGCTTGCTGAAGTGATCGGCACAAGCGCAGAAAGAGCCACACCCTCAGCAGAAATGGAGAAGATCTCCACCCCAGATCAACGTACGATTGGCGAAGTAAGCCAGTTTCTTTCGGTTGCACCCGCAAACTGCCTGAAGACCTTGATTGTCAAAGCCGAAGAAGAGGGATTTGTGGCACTGCTTCTACCAGGTGACCGTGAGTTGAACGAGATCAAGGCTGAAAAGCTTGAAGGGGTCGCCTCACCACTTGAAATGGCAAGTGATGAAGAGATTAAACAGATCGGCTCAGTTAGCGGCTTTATCGGACCATTAGGACTAAATATACCCGTTGTTGCCGACCATGCCGTTCTAACAATGTCTGATTTTGTAATCGGCGCTAACGAGGCCGGCTTTCACCATAAAAACGTCAACTGGGAACGTGATCTACCGCTGCCTAAAACAGTTACTGACCTTCGCACTGCTCAAGAAGGAGACCCTAGCCCAGATGGAAAAGGCACCATCACAATCGCACGTGGCATTGAGGTAGGGCATATCTTCCAGCTCGGCACTAAATACAGCAGCGCCATGAAAGCCAATGTTCTCAACGAAGCAGGAAAAGGCCAAACCATGACCATGGGTTGTTACGGAATCGGCATTTCACGCGTTGTCGCTGCGGCTATTGAGCAAAGCCATGATGAGCGAGGCATTATCTGGTCTGATGAACTTGCCCCTTTCAAAGTGGCCCTCTGCCCAATGAATATGCATAAATCAGATCGCTTGCGCGAAACTTGCGAGAAACTGTACAACGAGCTATCCGAAGCGGGCATCGATGTACTATTTGATGACCGAAAGGTTCGCGCCGGCTTTATGTTCTCTGATATGGAGTTAATCGGCATTCCGCACCGCCTGGTACTTGGTGACCGAGGACTGGATTCAGGCAATATTGAATATAAAGGGCGTGGAGACAGTGAGAACCAAGAGATTCCAATGGCTGAGATTATTTCGTTTTTGAAAGAGAAGTTGCAGTAACTTAATTACCACGAAGCCCACAGAGGCCGCGAAAAAGAAAGAGATTTTAGCTCCAAAATCCTTCCTGTTCTCTGTGAGCTTCGTGGTGAAAACAGAGCAACTAAAGCCTTAAAAGCGCACCCCCACCCCCACTTTTAAGTTAAATAGTTCACTTGCCCGTCCTTTATTAACCGCAATCTCAACGAGCCCACAAGAATTCTCATACCAAAAGGGCTCGCCCTCTGGAACGTCACAAAAGGTTTCAGCTTGATGGATGACCTGGCCATTGAGGTGAATAATTTGTCCATCCAGCTCCTTGTTATAGCGCCAGCCAGTTAAGGCATTACCGTAGTGATCGATATAAATAATCGAGGCAATATCAGCAGGCCAACCACTCAGATCGGGCCCATCCCACAAACTAAGCCCAGAATAATCCTTCTGGCTAATTCTCGCCGCAACCGGCGCAAAAAGATCTCGGCCATGAAAAGAGCAGGAGAGTTTTTCGGGCCGCCACTCAATAATCCACCAATGCACCACATCAGCATGCAGCGCCACACTGTTTAAAAGGCCATTATCTGGCCCGACAAACCAACGGCCATCTGCACGCAAAACAATCGGCTGGCGCTCTCCTCCAACACCTGGATCGACGACAGTCAAAAAGACTGTATCCGCTGGAAAATTTTGGCTCAATGCAGCCAAAAGATGCGCACTTGATAAAACATTCTCAACAGGTGCGTTGCTTAGTAGATTAATTACAGGCTCACTCGGCGCATTTATCCGTAGAACGGCCTCCATCTGCCCAAGGTAAGGACCTTCTGAACCAAAGTCGGTAAACATGGCTATCACTAAATACGCTCTTTGGCCCACGCCACGATAAAATCAAAAATCTCATCTTTTTCTGGCTCATTGTGGAGCTCATGATAAAGATCAGACCAAAGCTTCAGTGTGCACGATTCACCTGCTTTCTCAGCAAATTCTGCTGAAGATTGGTGACAGGTTATCTGGTCATCAGTACCATGCATCAATAAAAGATCAAACGGGAATTCTGATGTCACCTCAAGTGCTTCTAGCCCTGCATCAAGAAAGCAAACTCCCAGTTTGGCACTAATCCGATCATGAACGAGCGGGTCGTTCATGCAGTCGATCATGACTTGTGGATTCCGGCTTAGATGCTCAACATTCACCTCATTTGAGAGCGATAGTTTAGGTGAAACCGCTTGCACGAGCCTTGCCAAACTCACCTTCCATTTTGGTGGTTGGAATGCTGGCCTGAGCATAGGCGCTGTAGCGATAACCCCGCGAATATTTTTCTGGCCACCTCCTGCAAGCGCATGGTGTAACACCAGCGTCCCCCCCAGACTGTGTCCATAAATAAAGTGTGGTTTGTCTGGAAACAGCTCTTCTGCGTGATCGAGAAAGCAATCCACATCATCAACCAATTGTTTAAAGTTGTTAGCGTGGCCTCGTGCCCCATCCGAACGGCCATGTCCTCTTAAATCAAATCCCAACAGTGCAATATTATTTGCATTGAGGTGCTCGGCAAAATGACAGTATCGATCGCTATGCTCACCCAGCCCATGAACCAAGCAGAATATTGCATCGGGCTTGTCACTCGGTTTCCATCCCTGTGCGTATATCTCCACCCCATCAAGGGTTTTACAATCAAATTCAAAATGCTCTTTTTTCATTATGGCTCTACCGAGCTAGAAATAAGACTATTCATCGCTTTCGCAATACGTTCAATACGGGCTGAATCCATTTTTAGCGCATCATAATTTATGTTTATGAAAAGTCGGCCATTCCAACTATTTACTGTGTTATTGATCGGTGTAACCGATGAGGGGCAAATTAACAAAGATAAACTTTTTACATCAGATAGTTTTCGAGAGTTTGTATCGCTCACATCCCCCATGTTGCTAACTAAGGTCGAGGGAGGAGAGAGTGCACGGGTGATTTTCAACAGCCGCTCCGCTCCGAGCTTATTGGGGGGAACCAATAACGGAGGTGGCAAGCTATTCCAAAAAAGATGCCCATCTCCTTTAGCCAACTTGTGTTTTAACTGTTGCCGAACATCACGTGCCAGCTCCCATATCGGTTCTGCACTGGCCACCTGGTGAGTTGTCACTAGGAAAGTTATTTGTAATGCCAGCTCCTCGCCTAAAACGGGCCGAATTAACTCTCCTCGCATATCGGCTAACGAGGTAAGTGTCATTGAATGATTTTCATCATCACCAAATTCTTCCCGTAATGCTAAAAGTTGTGCCGCACCAATCAGGCCATGCAAAGTGCTCTTTTCTTCACGCGCTTTAGCCTTCAACTTACTGATAAGTCCCTCTTCCAGAATCAATTGGCAAGAATGGGGCTCTCTTTTCTGTTTTATCTCTGTTCTATAACGTGGGAATGGCTCCAGTTTCCCCTGCCGCTTCCACTCAAGCCCCTCAAGGAGACGAAACAGGCTCCCTTTGACCCTTCCGCTCATACCTCGATATTTCTCAGAAAAAAGCGTCTCCATTGCTGGAGAAAGCGCAGCTCGGCTGCCGCTACCATAGCTCTCGCCTAATGCTCTTTTTAACAAATTCTTGGTGAAGTGAATTGCAGAGCGACCGTCTGAAATGGTGTGATTAAAGATCATTGCAACAATTGATTCATTTTGCCCGCCATCTATCAACAGACAACGCACCATTGGCATACTGCACGGACTAAATGGCTTAACCATCTCTACCAGAACGCTACTTTTCCAGTCCCGTTCTGACTGAATCTCTTCAACTTGTAGAAACGCCGACTCAGCTTCAACAAAGAAAAGTTTTTTACCCTCAGTTTCTACTCTTACATTGAGCGCAGGCGTTTCGAGTGCCAATTCATTCAATGCTTGCTCAAGTGGTGTGATATCGAGTGATTTATCAAGTTCGGCATAAACTGCAAAGTTCATACAGTTAATTTGATCAAACAGCCAGAAAAACCGCTCTGCCTCTCCGAGAGATCTAATTGTTGCACCCCTGCTCATGCTTTATTCTGCCCCGCCTGAGGTGGAAGGTGTGCTGTTAACCACTCAACCATATCTTTCATCACCTCCTCTTGCCCCAAGTCTTTGTGCGGTTCATGTGCTCGACCCGGATAGATGATCAGTTTTTTATCTTGATTTGTAACCTTATCAAAAAAGTTTAACGTCCCCTCTTTTGCATTTAAATCATCAGCATCCCCATGAATAAATAGGGAAGGCATAGCCAATTTATCCGCGTGCCGCTCAATCCACTCCATCGCTTCGAGTGTTTCCATCCCCCACCTTGCGGTAACACAGCTATGAACTAAAGGATCGTAACGATAATCATCACAAACCTCGGGAATACGCGACAACAGATCCGGGTCGATCGTAAGTTTTAGTCTAAAACGAGGTAATAGCTTTGAAAGAAGACGTGCTGCTAATTTTTGTGCCGAACTAGCTACATTGACCGGCTGCAAAGCCGATGCGCTAATAATTGCACCACTCAATCCTTCTGGACAGCGAAGAATATAATCCAATGCGATCAATGAACCAAAGCTGTGCCCCAGAATAAACAGGGGCAAATCGGGTTTCTGCTCAGCAAACCAATCAACCATCACCCTTAAATCTTTCCGGTAATCTCCCCAACTGTTGATATGTCCACGCGGCCCACCTGACAAGCCATGACCCCGATTATCGAAAGTCAGCACCTCAATATTGTGACTATTCAGGCAGTCCACTAAACCACTATATCTCCCACTATGTTCGCCAATACCATGAACAATCACTAACTTAAGCTTTGGCCGTTCGTGCGCCGCCCACACTCTTGCGTGAAGTTCTACGCCGTCATGCCCAGTATGCGTCAAGTTTTCGCTGCTCTTATTCATTTTCTTGCGCTATTTTATCTATTTGATCCGCCCATGTTAGCGATTTGTAATCAAACCTCTTATCAAGTCCCGGTTTAATAACTGTAAAGTAGGGAGAAAGATCAAAGTCTCTTGGCACAAACAGACTATGATGCCGAATGTGAAGAACTTCTCCCGCAGTATCAGGGCAACATTTACAATCAGCCTGCTCTTCAATCAGAGGCAAGATAGGATAACGAACCTTCTGAAAAGCTTGTGCAATAAGTGTTGAGCAAATAGCTTTTGTCGGTTCACCACTTCCTAACGCTAACATTCGACGGCGAAGTCTAATCGGAATCGGTGGGGTTGAGACAGTAAAACGAACTAAATCTAAAACATTCTTCAAGTCATACTGCTTACCTAGGCTTTCAACCATAAAACCGATAACCGCCTGACAATCTTCTTGTGACAAGCTAACCGCCCTAACGATGCGGATGTTATAACTCGCATAGTCAGAAAGTGGGCGTACAATAACACCTTCTGTTAAATCCGCTTCAATCAACCGATTTTTAAGTATCTCTCCTGTCTGGGGGCTTTCAATATCCCCCACATACATACACGCATGCGACCAAGTTGATTGAGTCAAATATTTAATTGCTGTACTAACTCTCTCACGCCCTTCAATCAGAACAACATCACCGGGCTTTAGTACATTAAGTAAAAGTTTTTCACCGTAAAGCGTCACTGGGTCATGCCGCTTAACCTGTTTACTCAGAAATCCTGCAAATTTTCTACCCAAGAAATCCAAGATGCTCGATGAAGTTTTCATGCCTTTACTCTATCAAAATCATACTGTTCCGGTACAGGTCAATCCTGCTTTGCTAAGATATCCAAAACAATGATAGTTTTCCTATTATGATCATAAACAGCATTATTTTTTTAAGCCTCTGTGTCGCCGCTTTTTATCTTCTTGTTTTTCTATCGAGTTACCACCCAAAAAGGGATCAGGAAGAGGCTCTCTTTTCTCCATCCGACGCGCCGATATTAAATAAAAGTAACCCATTAAACGTGATGACTTGGAATATCCAGTTTATGGCGGGTAGGGGCTACCACTTCTGGTTTGAGCCTCTTGATGACAGTGGCCCAGATGAGCGCCCAGGCAGGGAAAATATCTTTAAAACAATCCAAGATGTTGCGGCAATTATCAAAAATGAAGCCCCAGATATTGTTTTACTACAAGAGGTTGATGATGGCGCAAAGCGAACCGATTATGAAGATCAACTTCAGGCGCTGCTCAAGCTGCTTCCAGAAAACTATAGCTCTCACGCCTCCTGCTTCTATTGGAAAACCCGCTTCTTACCACACCCAAAAGTGATGGGCTCAACAGGGATGAAACTTTCAATTATTTCAAAGTACAAAATTGAGCGCGCAACGCGCCATAGCCTACCGCTTGTCCCTAAAAATTGGATTGTTCAGCAACTAGGGATCAAAAGAGCCCTTTTAGAAACTCAACTCCCCTGCTCAGATGATACAAAATTAGTGGTTATGAACACCCATTTAGAAGCTTTTTCACAAGGATATGACACTTTACAAAGGCAAGTTGAGCAGATAAAAGAGAAACTCTTAACGCTTGATAAAGAGAGTATGCCTTGGGTGATAGGGGGAGATTTCAACCTATTACCTTCCGGCCAATATGAGCAATTAGATGAAGAAAGCCGCCAAGAATTTCAAGCAAAAAGCGAGCTTAAACTCCTCTACAAGAACTTTTCAGTGCTTCCATCGGCTCAACAACTCGCTGAAGATAAAAAGGCTTGGCTAACTTACTCAGCCAATAATCCCGCTATTAAACAGCCCGATAGAACACTGGATTATTTAATCCACTCGCACTCGCTCAGCTGTCAGAAAGCTACCGTGAACCAGATTGACGGCTTTAACTGCTCAGATCATGCACCACTAAGTGCAGAATTCCGCTTTACCTCAGAGGCGTAAATTTAAAATTTGCCCAGATCAGTCACGCTCATGGCCTTGGCACCACTCAGTCACCTGCTTGATCGACGAGGTATAACCAAGATTCGATATCCTCTCAAGCTCGTCGTATTCAAGTGTCCCAATCGTCTCAACTGGCAATAACAAATAAAGACTGGCTAAATCTTGCTCCTCTTGCCGCATGCTTCGGTTAACTGCTGCAAGTGTTATTGAGCGCGAGAGCACATCAAAAATACTGGGGCGATAACGATTACTTCGAAAAGGGTTCAACCGCTCTAACAGCAACCGCAACCCGGAGACAGAGACAGAAAACTGATCATTATTTGCCAAATCAATTTTAGGAGAAATATCGACCGCAATAATATTCCCCCCAGAACAGAGATTATGCATTACATCAATCGGTAGATTATTGAGTACTCCACCATCAACCAGCAAGTCACCCGAGTGATAGACAGGAGGAACCATTGCAGGAAGGCTCATACTGGCTCGAATCGAACCTGTTAAAGAGCCTCTACTATGAACAACCTGTTCTGCACGTGTCAGATTTGTAGAGATACAGAAAAAAGGAAGAGGTAAATCCTCAATCTGCCTATCACCTAAGGCTTCGTGCAGGTTTTGCTCAATCTTTCGCCCTTTTATTAAGGAGATAACGGGCAGCGTATAGTCGAAAAAACTCCGGAAATATTGGCTGCAAACAGCTGAAATCTTTTTAGAATCATATTCTAATGCGACGCCTGCCGCGATAATTGCCCCAATACTTGTACCGCAAACCATATCAATTGGAACGCCATTTTCTTCCAGCGCGCGTAGCACACCAATATGCGCATATCCTCGTGCACCGCCCCCACCTAAAACCAACGCATTCGCTTGTCCCGTTAGAATTCTGGCTAGCCGTGCAAAATCATCGGGTGAATCCGACTTTACATGGTAAAAACCATTCAGCCGACGCTCTTTTAACCAGCGCTCTGTTCCACTAATTTCACTTGTTTCGGGTGGGTGGAGCAGCACCAGACTTTGCTTTAAGTGACTAGAAAAATCCCAAAGTGCATTAATCTTCTTTTCCCGAGATCCCGGTTCGACATCTGACTCAGAATCAGCCACAAGCAACACATGATCCGCCTGTCTTATTGCCCGCTCACACCAGCTTGACCAAGGGCCATCTGCTATCAAAATTATATTCTGATAGCTTACCTCCTGCTCATGAAACCATTGCGCTATTTGCGTGCTTTTTGCACTTGTGCAGGGCTCATTAGAAATCCCTTTGTGGCCAAGCGCCAGATCAACTTGCTCCGCATTAAAGCAGGCGGTAGAACCGGTAAATTTGAGCGTTTCAAAAAGAGACGATACAAATTTATCCACATCGAACTCATGATGAACCGGCACGATAACAAAGGTTGCCCCCCTATTATGGTGACTCTTTTTATCAGACCATTGCTTTCTAAGCCGTAGGCCAATCAAGCGCGCGATCTGCAACATAATCCGAGGATAGCGATCTGTCAGTTTTTCAAAAGCGGCACTCGAAAGCCGAGCAAGAACCGTATCACGCGCCGCTATCAATGTTGCTGCACGTTGCGAGCTGGTCAACAAGGCAACTTCACCAACCGTCTCTCCCGCAGCCATCTCATTAACGATCCGCTGCTTGCCATCACGCTCTTTAACCGATGCCCGCATTCTTCCTGCAAGGACAATATAAACAGAATCCCCAGGATCATTCTGACGATATAAAACCTCGCCGCTGCAAAGGCTGCGCCATTCCACCTCCTCTACCAGCTCTTTGAACGCAGAAGGTGCCTGTATTTCAAAAAGATCGCTCAAATGGACTGCCAGTTGTGCACGGTAAACCAATTGTCGAAGGGCAACATCAAAGTGAAGCTCGGCCTCTGGCTGCTTCGTAAAAAGCCTATTAAGCACCTCCATAGGGATTGTAAAAAGCAGCACAGGCTCTGCTGCTACTAGCAATGCTTTTGAGCTGCCACCAATTTTTGTAATGAAGTCACCAACAAAATCGCCGCAAGCCATTTCATCCAGAACCTGATCACCCCCCGATGCACTTTTAGAGATGAATGAAAGCCGCCCAGAGATGACTATAAACAATCCGCCTTCATGATCACCCGGGCGAAGAGAAAGCGACTCGTCTCGCTCAACAGAAAAGGTTTTACCGTGCTCAACAAGCTCAGCCAATGAATCTTGAGAAAGACTTTCTAGCGGGTTACTTTCACTTAAAGCATTCAAAAGTTCTGTTCGCTCAATATTCATCGTTAATTACCCGTTATTTCAGCCAGAATTAGTGATGACTGCAGCCTTTTGGTTCAGACTCGTAAGGTGATTTGCGTTTTGGTGTATGCATTCTATATTGCACAAAGTCGGCAACGTTATCATGATGAAAGAAGGGGTTTCCCTCTACCTGCTCTTTCATTGTCGCCTTTGGTTTTACCGCATAATTATGGCCCGGGAGAATGACTGTGGAACTTGCCATTTCACCTCTCAGCCGCCTTAATGTATTAAACAATACCTCAGGATCACCACCGGCTAAATCGCAGCGGCCACAGCCAAAAACAAACATTGTGTCACCAGTTATCAGCTCATTCCCCAGCTGGTAGCAGGCCGATCCTGGTGTATGGCCTGGTGTATGAAGGATCTCGATTTCAGTCTCACCTAGCGCAATTTTATCGCCACCATGATGTAAAGAGGGAAGATTAAGGCAATCCCCCCAGAACTCTGCCTCCGGTTTTAACAGATGAAGCTGGGCATCCTGCTTTTCCAAAACGCCTTCAATACCATTGATATGATCATGATGGCTATGTGTCAGCAATATATCGGTAATCTTTACCTCTTTTTCCTCGGCAAGAGAGAGGATAGAGGGCACATCCCAAGCAGGATCAACAACTGCAGCTCGACCAGTAGCATGATCTCGAATTAGATAAACAAAATTCTCCATTGGGCCCAACTCAAGACTCTCAATCGTATAGCTTTTTTCTGTCATCGCTTCACCTTGTTAAGTTTCATTCAGTCACCGAACAACCAAAAACCTATCCTGCCAAACTCTCCCTCTAAAAAACCGAAAATAGATTCAGCTATAACTCACGTGTTTCGCTAAATATAACATCTGGCCAGCGCTCTTCGGTCAATTGAAGATTAACTCGGCTACTCGCCAAATAAACCGGATAGCCACCACCATCCTCTGCTAGGTTGTCATATGCCTTTTTCTTAAACTCTTCGAATTTCTTTGGATCATCACAACTAACCCAACGAGCCGTATTTACCGGTACATTGTCATAAATACACTCAACGTTATACTCATTCTTTAAACGGTGAGCCGTCACATCAAACTGCAACACCCCGACCGCGCCAAGAATAAGATCATTATTACGAAGCGGTCTGTACAGCTGCGTCGCACCCTCTTCCGTCAATTGGATCAAGCCTTTCTGTAACGCTTTCATTCGTAGAGGGTCTTTTAGAACCACACGCCTGAACAACTCTGGTGCGAAATATGGTATTCCGCCAAATTTCAAGGTTTCACCCTGTGTGAAGGTATCACCCACCTGAATCGTACCGTGATTATGGAGCCCTATAATATCGCCTGGCCAAGCCTCCTCAACATTCTTACGGCTATCTGCCTGAAAGGTGATCGCATTAGCAATCTGCACCGTTTTTCCAAGCCGGACATGATTCATCTTCATGCCTTTTTTAAATTGCCCAGAACAGACTCGCATAAAAGCCACACGGTCACGGTGTGAGGGATCCATATTGGCCTGTACCTTAAAAACAAAGCCACTGAACTTTTCCTCTTCTGGCTTTACTTCGCGCTGTTCAGCTTCTCGTGATTGTGGCGACGGCGCATAACTGGCAAAGGCATCAAGCAGCTCTTTAATGCCAAAATTATTGATTGCTGAACCAAAAAAGACAGGAGTCAGCTTACCCGCTAAGTAAGCATCTAGGTCAAATTCATGACTTGCACCCTGTACCAGCTCGATCTCTTCGCGCAAATCATCCGCTTGCTCTTCTAACAACTCATCCAATCTCGGATTATCAAGCCCTTTAATAACCTCACCTTCGGCAACTTTGCCGCCATGTGTTGGACTAAAAAGGTGAATAGAATCGTCATAAAGATGATAGACCCCTTTAAATCGCTTGCCCATGCCGATCGGCCAAGTCATCGGAGCGCACTGGATTTTGAGAATATCTTCTACCTCATCGAGCAGCTCAATAGGATCACGCCCCTCTCTATCCAACTTGTTGATAAAACTGATAATTGGCGTTGTCCGTAAACGGCAAACCTCCATTAGCTTGATCGTTCTCGCCTCAACCCCTTTAGCACAGTCAATCACCATCAGAGCAGAATCGACAGCCGTTAAGGTACGGTAGGTATCCTCTGAAAAATCTTCATGCCCTGGTGTATCCAGCAGGTTGAGCGTGCAATCGTTATGTATAAACTGCATAACTGATGTCGTCACCGAGATGCCACGCTCTTTCTCCATCTCCATCCAATCGGAAGTTGCATGACGGTCGGCTTTTCGACCTTTAACAGACCCAGCCACCTGAATCGCTCCGCCGAAAAGCAGTAACTTTTCGGTTAACGTTGTTTTACCCGCATCTGGGTGAGAGATGATCGCAAAGGTTCTTCTGCGCTGTAATTCACTAATGTTTTCTAACATTCCGGCCTAAAACTTTTTAACAATGAGAGATTAATAACGTCATTATACTGCACCCCTTACTCTCAATTTTGGTAAAATGCTTCGTTTTACCGCTCTTTGGAATTTCAGCCATGCATCCAATGCTAAACATTGCCGTTCGCGCGGCTCACCATGCCGGTGATATTATTATGCGTTCAAGTGAGAACGCCGCCTCTATTAAAGCCGAACGGAAGGGGAAAAATGACTTTGTCACCGAAGTTGATCGCTTTGCAGAACAGGAGATCATCTCCATTTTGCGAAACGCCTACCCAGATCACGGCATTTTGGCTGAAGAGAGTGGACATCAGGATGGCGATGAATTTACATGGATCATCGACCCTCTAGATGGAACCACCAACTTTCTACATGGCTTTCCTCAATATTCAGTCTCTATTGCCTTAAAACATAAAGGGAGACTTGAGCAGGCTGTCATTTATGATCCGCTACGCCAAGAAACCTTCACCGCGACACGTGGTGGTGGTGCAATGCTTGGCAACCGTAGAATTCGTGTGACCAACCAGAAAAGCATGAGAGGCGCTCTTTTAGGAACCGGTTTCCCTTTTAAAAACCAGCAACATCTTGAAGCCTACCTCGGTATGTTTAGCAGCCTGTTTCAAGAGGCTGCTGGCATTCGCCGCGCCGGTTCAGCTGCTCTTGATTTAGCCTACGTTGCTGCTGGCCGCCTCGATGGTTTCTGGGAAATTGGTCTTAAGCCTTGGGATATGGCCGCAGGCGTTCTGCTTATCCGCGAAGCAGGAGGTGTCGTTACCGATTTTGATAATGGCGGAACCTATCTTGAGTCTGGAAATCTGATCGCAGCCAATACAAAAATGCGTCAGATCATCCATAATACTATTCGCCCACATATGACTGAAGCGCTTCTACCTAAATTGAAATAGCTAAACCCTAAAGTTTCTTCCACTTCTGTCGATAAACAGTTCATCACTATATCGACAAAGGTGGAAAATGCTTGCCTGCACAAAAATAGACTCTAGTAAAGCGCTTGAATTCACAATGCGAGACTCTATTGGTGCAATAGAAGAGTTATCCCTCAATGCCCTCTTCTCAATGAACAGCGGTACTTTTGAAGTGATCTCTATTCAACCTGAAGAGAGACAACTCTCACCTTCCCCGTTATCACTCGTCTAAATCAGACACCGGAGCACAAAAAAAGCCTCAACATCAAAATGTTGAGGCTTTTTCAGTTTAAGAATATTTAAACTATCTTAGGGGCGATCATCCATTAACTCACCCTCTTTCTCCGGCAGCATCAAGTCTTCTTTACTCACACCCATAATTAAAACAACTGGGCTCGCTACAAATATCGACGAGTAAGTTCCAACAAGCACACCAAACATTAGCGCAAGCGAGAAGTTATGAATAATCTCCCCACCCATAAAGAACAGAGCGAACAGCACCAACAATGTTGTTAAAGAGGTCACCAATGTTCTGCTTATCGTTTGGTTAAGTGAAGCATTCATAATTTCAACGGGAGAGCCTTTGCGCATCTTACGGAAGTTCTCTCTAATACGATCAAAAACAACAATCGTATCGTTAAGCGAATAGCCGATTACCGCCAACAATGCAGCCAATACGGTTAAATCAAACTCAAAGCTAAAAACCGAGAAAAGCCCAAGTGTCAGGATTACATCATGCCCAAGCGCCACAACCGACCCCAGTGCAAAGCGGTATTCGAAACGCCAAGCAACATAAATGAGGATGCAAAGTAACGCATACAACAGCGCTAACCCACCATCTTCAGCAAGTTCATCTCCAATTTGAGGGCCAACAAATTCGACTCTGCGTAGTACAGCGGTTGCATTGCCTTCGCTGACAACATCCATCACTTGAGTGCTGACACTCGCATTGTTCATTCCCTCTTTCGGCACCAATCGAATCAGAATATCTTTTGATGTTCCAAAATGTTGGACAGTTGCGTCAGAAAAACCCGCAGAGGCCAGTCCTTCGCGCAAAGGCGCTAACTCAACAGGCTGCTCAAAGCCCACTTCAACCAGCGTTCCACCCGTAAAATCAATACCAAAAACAAGCCCCTTTCCAATCAATGAAACGAGCGAAATAACCAGTAAAACCCCAGAAACCGTCAACGCAATCTTGCGCTTACCTAAAAAGTCCCTATTCGATGTTGTTAATTTCTTTTTCACTATTTCACCTGCTAAATAGAAAGTTTCTCGACACGGCGATTACCGTATATCAAGTTGATAAACATCCGAGTACCCAAAATTGAGGTAAACATAGAGGTTAAAATACCGATTGAAAGTGTCACTGCAAAGCCTTTAACGGGCCCAGTACCAAATCCAAACAAAACTAGAGCGGCAATTAAGGTTGTCAGGTTTGCATCGAAAATAGTCGAGAATGCTTTTTCATAACCGGCATGAATGCTCGCCTGCGGGCTCATACCGTTACGTATTTCTTCTCGAATACGCTCATAAATCAGCACGTTTGCATCTACCGCCATACCCACGGTAAGTACGATACCGGCAATCCCGGGTAGCGTTAACGTTGCTTGCAACACCGACAAAACAGCAACTAACAGAACCAAATTCATCGCCAGCGCGATATTCGCAACCAAGCCAAATATCTTGTAATAAACGGCCATAAAAACCAGCACCAGAACAAAACCGATCATCACAGAGTTAAAACCCTGATCAATATTGTCCTGCCCAAGGCTTGGCCCAACGGTCCGCTCTTCAACAATATCAACCGGCGCCGCAAGTGCGCCCGCTCTTAGCAAAAGCGCTAAATTACGTGCCTCAGCGGTGCTATCAAGTCCTGTAATCTGAAAGCTTTTACTGAATACGCCACGAATGGTTGCGATATTAATCACCTCTTCAACCTTTCGCTTAACCTTAACCTTCTTGCCTTTGATTGTGCGCGTTTCGCTCTTATTCTCGATGTAAACCACAGCCATCGGGTTACCGACATTTTTCTGCGTGGTTTTACCCATCTTCTTCGCGCCAACACCATCCAGCGTGATGTATACCGCTGCTGAACCAGACTGCTGCTCAAGACCCGATTTCGCATCGATAACCTGATCACCCGTTACGATAATCCGCCTTTTTAATAAGACAGGGCGTCCATTACGCTCATGATATAGCTTTGCACCAAGCGGAACCCGGCCAGCTTGGGCCGCTGCTGCATCGTTATCTTTATCGACCATGCGAAATTCTAATGTTGCCGTCGCACCTAGAATCTCTTTTGCTCTAGCGGTATCTTGAACCCCCGGAAGCTGAACAACGATGCGGTTATCACCTTGCTGCTGAATAACTGGCTCTGCAACACCCAACTCATTAACACGATTTCTCAGTGTGGTGATATTTTGTGCCAAAGCAAAGCGACGAATCTCACGAATCTCTGTTTCGGGAATTGTTGCCGTCAATAGAAAGCTGCCCACGGTCTCTTCGGCCTTCAGTTCAAGCGCTCTAAATTCCTTACCAATCAATTCTGATGCCGCATCGCGAGTCTCTTCATCACGAAACTTTATCGTCAGCCCATTTTTACCATTTTTTACCGACAGATAACGAACTGCTGGCTTGGCATTTCTCATCGCAAAACGAACATCGCCACTATACCGCTCGACCGCTTGATTAACGGCTGCGGCCATATCAACCTCAAGCAGAAAATGAACTCCACCGCGCAAATCAAGGCCAAGATACATTGGTAGTGCGTTGATTGAGCGCAACCATTCTGGCGTTGAAGGCGCAAGATTCAGAGCAACCGTATAATTATCACCCAGCTCATCTTTTAGTAGATCAGCTGCTTTGAGCTGCTGTTCTGCATTCTCAAAGCGAATCAGCAAATTATCTTTCCCTGATTCGACCTCCTTGGTCTGAATATTTTCAATTTCAAGTTTTGCTTTAACCTTTGTGAGCGTCAGTTCATTCACCTCCGCTCCTCTCAACGCACTCACCTGTACTGACGGATCAGAACCGAACAGGTTAGGTAATGCGTAAAGTAATCCCGCTAAAAACACCAGGATGATTAAAACGTTTTTCCATGCAGGGAAACGATTCAACATAACTTTTCCAGCTTACTCTCTAAAAATAAAAACCCCGACATTAGCCGAGGTTAAAATGAAATTTGGTAAAAAGCCTATTTGCTCTCTTTACTTTGTTGCTTGATAGTCCCTTTAGGCATCACGGTCGCCACTGAGTTTCTCTGTACACTGACCGTCAATCCTTTACCCACTTCCAACTGAATAAAGTTCTCATCGAGATCAATAATTTTCCCCAGCAAACCACCACTGGTGATCAGCTCATCGCCCTTGCTGAGTTCTTCTACCAATTTTTTCTGATCTTTTGCCCGTTTCTGTTGTGGGCGAATCAGCATAAAGTAGAAAATCGCAATCAAAACAACAGGAAAGATCAACCCCTCGACTCCAGGTTGTCCAGCCGCTTCGCCCGCCGCATAGGCGTCAGAAATAAAAAAACTCATCGTATTACCTTCTCTTTAAATTCAATCATGGCAGCCATTATTTACAGCTCAGCCTGCCTAAACAGTTAACGTGCAGCGACTTAATCAATCACCACCTAAAATCAACAGAGAATTATGCCATAGCTGGCACGCTTTTGCCCTTTTCTGAATAGAATTGCTCAAGAAAGCTATCTAGCTCTCCTTTCTCAATCGCAGCCCGCAGTCCCTGCATCACTTCCTGATAATAATAAAGGTTATGAATTGTGCTTAACCTTGCCCCTAAAATCTCTCCACACTTCTCCAAATGGCGCAGATAAGATCGTGAATAGTTCTGACAGGTGTAGCAACCACACTTCTCATCAAGCGGTCTCGTATCGTGTTGATACTGGCTGTTGCGGATCTTGATGACCCCTTCTCGCACAAAAAGATGGCCATTGCGTGCATTACGAGTCGGCATTACGCAGTCGAACATATCAACTCCTCTCCGAACCGCTTCAACAATGTCTTCCGGCTTACCAACCCCCATCAAATAACGAGGATGATCTTTGGGCATCACAGGTGACAAAATATCCAGAACCTTCATCATCTCTTCTTTTGGCTCACCCACCGAAAGGCCGCCAATCGCATAACCATCGAAACCAATCTTTTTCAGCCCCTCGATCGATTCATGACGCAGATGCTCAACCATTCCACCTTGAACAATACCAAATAGTGCAGAAGGGTTATCACCATGTGCAATCTTGCTTCTTTCTGCCCAGCGCAATGAAAGCCGCATCGAATCTGCGACCTCCTTTTCCGTTGCCGGCCACGGGGTACATTCATCAAATATCATTACGATATCTGAGCCCAAATCGCGCTGTACCTGCATCGACTCTTCAGGCCCCATAAAAATCTTACGACCATCAATTGGAGAGCGAAAGTGAACCCCTTCTTCGGTTATCTTTCTTAAATCGCCCAAGCTAAAAACCTGGAATCCGCCCGAGTCGGTCAGAATAGGTCCCTTCCAGTGCATAAAGTCGTGCAGATCACCATGCTCTTTAATTACATCGGTACCTGGGCGAAGCATCAGATGGAAAGTATTCCCCAAGATGATCTGCGCGCCAATCTGCTCGACCTCTTCAGGCGTCATCGACTTAACCGTACCGTAAGTTCCAACCGGCATAAAAGCGGGTGTTTCAACCACACCTCGCTCAAATTGCATCTGTCCCCGACGCGCTACACCGTCGGTTGCTAATAATTTAAATTTCATTTT
>DEIG01000025.1:42900-84737 GCA_002352345.1 Methylococcaceae bacterium UBA2780 | reverse complement strand
CGCAAAAAGATGACTGTTTCGGGGGAACTATCAATGGTTACGATCAAGCCATTAAACAGCCCACCCAGCACTGCACTGGCACCGATAAGATAAATAGACGAGAAACGGTCTGCTATATTGAAAATTGCGCTGAGTAATGCGCCACAAACAAACCCAATCTGGACACTCATGGTCGTCCAAGATTGTTGGCTTGTTGTTAAAGACCACTCATCAATTAGCTGCGGTACAACAGCAGAGGCCGAGAACCAGAGTGCCATTGCAAGCAGTTCGACCAAAGCAAGTAGCGACAGGTTTCGCCATTTATGCTTCACAAAATTGGCTTATTAACCATTAACATTTGGAGAAAAAATCTGCACTTGAAAGTACTGTGGCTCCAAGTCATCAGACAGCTCAATCGAGGAGTGATATGAACGAATTTCTCCCCTTTCAAGCGGCTCAGTTATAGGAAGACCATTACCCATCCCTAACTCCGAAACACCTACCTGAATCCCAACCCGGTCAAAAAATAGAATTTTCGCTTCTGGCCGAACGGGTAGAAGATTACGGTTATCCATCACAACCTTATATTCATAACGCCTTATTTTTTCATTACCCGTCTGAGTAAAAACAATATTTTTAACATACTGATTTCCCACGGGCAGCACTTTGTCATAGTCCAACTTGACTAACCCTGGCAACCTATTCTGTGTGAGCGATTCAATCTCAGAAGACATCGCTTCAATCTTTGGCTTAAACCCTGCTAATTCGCGCTGCAACTTCTGCTCAACGGCTACGGACAAATTCACCTCTTTCGTAGCACTACCCAGCATCACACCGAGAACAAGGTTTATCAAGAAAGAGACAACGAGTGCCGCAGATAAAATAAATATCAGCCTTTTTTGTTTTGAACGGCTTGAGTGCCCTCTAGATGAGCTTCGGCGTCCATTCCTATTTTGTTCTATCGGCATCTACTGACCACACTCTTGTTTTATATGGAAATAGCATTCTAGCCTATTTTTAACTATTCATTGTAGTACTAGCCATTACCAGTTTGCGCGGCTATTCAATGGGCGTTACGATTAGCCTTTCTACGCTGACAATACAACTTCATGACAAACGAAACCATCACAACGCACTCTTGTTGCTCTGACAAAATCGAACCAGGCACACTAAAAGTACATGATGCGTTGCGCAATATGCTCGATAGCTGTAGTGCAGTGACAGGTTTTGAAAAAATAGCCCTTCAAAGCGCAACAAACCGCATTCTTGAAAAGCCAGTGATTTCACCGATTGATGTTCCATCTCACACCAATTCTGCTGTTGACGGGTTTGCTATCAATAGTCAGGACCTGCCCAGTAAAGGTGAGAAGCTCGAGCTACCTGTTGAAGGAATGATTGTTGCTGGAAAACCTCACCCAAAAGCGCTCGAACGTGGAACTGTTTTACGAATCATGACAGGAGCCAAAATTCCCGAAGGAGCTGATACGGTCATAATGCAAGAGCAGGTCGAGTATCAAAATGGCATTATTAAGCTAGATAGCCGTCACACACCCGGACAGAATGTTCGCCAAGCCGGCGAAGATATCAAAAGCGGTTCCGTCATCCTAAATAAGGGGAAACAGCTTACACCTGCAGATATTGGTCTGATTGCCTCTCTTGGTACCGGAGAGGTTCTTGTTAAACGCCAGCCGCGTGTCACTATTTTTTCAACAGGTGATGAAATCCATAATATCGGCCAACAACTGGCTGATGGCGGGATTTACGACAGTAATCGCTACACACTTGCAGCGGCGCTTAATCAGCTAAGTGTTAATTTGATTGATATGGGCATCATCGCTGACGACAAACAGAAACTGCTCAACACCTTCTCCTCTGCCGCAGAAAACTCAGATGTCATTATCACTTCAGGCGGGGTATCTGTTGGTGAAGCTGATTACACAAAAGAGGTTCTAACAGAGCTTGGAAGCGTTGAATTCTGGAAAGTCACCATAAAACCAGGTCGTCCAGTTGCCTTCGGGAAAATTGGCCCCGCCACTTTTTTTGGCCTTCCTGGCAACCCCGTTGCAGTGATGGTCACCTACTATCAGTTTGTCTTGCCCACGCTACAGAAAATAATGGGGATAACAGATACACCTGTTCGCCCAACACTAAAAGTTCGTAGCACAGAGAAAATCCGCAAGCTTCCGGGCCGAACTGAATTTGTGCGTGGCATAATCAGCCAGAACCCAGAAGGAGAGTGGGAAGCATGCAGCACAGGAAAACAGGGATCAGGAATTCTTAAATCAATGAGCGCAGCAAATGCATTTTTGGTTCTAGAGCACGATCGTGAAACTATTGAGCCCGGCGAATGGGTTACAGCACAGCCTTTTGCCGGATTAATTTAAGTCACACAACCTTCTTAGCGCTATATGCGCCCCCATACAAAGCATAGGGACAAGAATAATTATAGAAAAAAGCTTACTCCGCAACCAGCTCGGCAGGTTGCGAAGCAGGCAAATTAACTCGGCCCTGAAAAGCCCAACTATGATCAGCACCTTCCACTGCCACATTCCATGCGCCTTCTACTGGAAGATCAAGAGGGCCAGAGTACGTATGGCCCTGCAGGTGTGAAAGCGTCGCTCTACGATCCCACTTTTCCTTCGTTGGATGCGAAAAAATAACCGATAGCATGACTGGTGGCTCTAAATCACCCAACAACTCAAGCGTAAGCTCTTTTGAATCTTTCGGGTAACTCAGTTTTGCATGCAACCCCAAAGAAAGCGCTAACTGCTCACGCTCAAGAGACCGATTAATTGCCAGACCGGCCTTGTAATAGTCATCTTCAACCAATGGATTAGGCGAATTAATCGCAATAATTAACGTGATAATACCCGCCACGATAGCCAGTACTGGAAAAAAAATAATGAACCAAGGCCAAAATTGTTTATACCAAGCAACCGTATCCATATCCCTAATCATAAATAAATCTACCTTATTAGCGGCCCAAGAAAGCGGCTCTTTTGTTCAGAAACAAGTTCTGGATTTTCAATTGACTCAAGCGTAAAAATAATTTCTGAGCTTGTTTTTTTCAAATTTATCGGATCAACAACCACATCCTCAGTGACATCTAAGACCTCTCCCGATTTAACCTCAAGAACCTTGCCATCAAGTGCATGCGTTAAACCCTCTAGCCCATCGACCCTCAACCGGTATGAATGCCTCTCTTCATCCATATTGATAACTTTAAGCGTGTAAATATTCGCAACCAAACCTTCTGGCGTCTCACGGTAAAGTGCATTTCGATCTCGAATAACATCCAACTCTAGAGGTATTCTAGTTGCAATCTTGAAAAAGATACTTCCTGTAATCACAAGTAGAAGAACAGCATAGACAACGATACGAGGCCGCAAGATATGAGTTTCATGCCCATCATCTCTATGCTCAGTCGTATAACGAACCAAGTTGGGCTCATAGCCCATTTTATCCATTACATCGTTACAGACATCAATACAGGCTGCACAGCCAATACATTCATACTGAAGGCCATTACGGATATCAATGCCTGTTGGACAAACCTGAACACATAGGTTGCAATCTACACATGAACCCAGCCCTTTTTCTGCTGGGTCAATGGTTCTCTTTCGCCCTCCACGCGGCTCACCACGCTCTTTGTCGTAAGCTACAACTAAAGTGTCTTTATCAAACATCGCACTTTGAAATCGCGCATAAGGGCACATATACATGCAGACCTGTTCACGCATCCAGCCGGCATTTCCATACGTTGCAAAGCCGTAAAAAAACAGCCAGAACCACTCCCACACACCCAACTGGAAGGTGACAATACCTGCCGCCAGTTCTCTTATTGGGGTGAAATAGCCAACGAAAACAAAACCTGTAATCAGCGAGAATAGAACCCAGAGTGAATGCTTTGTCGCTTTGACTTTAATCTTATCTGAAGTCCAAGGGGCTTTATCTCGCTTGATCTGCTGTTGACGGCTTCCTTCCACCTTTCTCTCTATCCAAAGAAATGCCTCCGTCCAAACGGTCTGCGGGCAGGCATAACCACACCACAGTCGGCCTGCAATTGCCGTAAAAAAGAACAGCGCAAAAGCGGCAATCGCCAGTAATAGCGCTAAATAGATAAAGTCTTGTGGCCAAAAGACCCAGTCAAATATATAAAACTTACGTGCAGGCAAGTCAAAAAGAACCGCCTGTCTATCGCCCCAAGTAAACCAAGGAATCAGATAGTAAATACCTAAAAGAGTAACCACACCGGTCACACGTAACCTAGCAAACAGCCCATGCACCTCACGCGGGTAAACTTTTGTATGTTTTTTATAAACCTCAGACTCTAACTCCTGAGATTTACCTTTTTTAAGTTTCTTATCCATCGTCACAGTCTATTCACACGGTTTTAGAAAATAGAGCGCTAAAAAGCCATTTACGGCCCCTAGCAACCAAAAAGAAAAGAAACCTATCGTATAGTGGCCAAGTCCTGACAACTCAAAACCATCTCCAGAAATATGATAAATTTCTACCGGGTCAAAGGTCGAAAAAAATATGCCGGTTGCAACAACTGCCACCATAAAAGAAGGCCATAGAATCGCTATCGCTTTGTGTGGTTTTTTCTTTTCCATCTCTGAGCCTCTGGGGTTATCTATAAGTATTTATAGGAGAGTAGCCTTATTTAAGGCAACTACTTCGCGAGATCAAACACAGCATTAATTCGCTATCTTTTAATGCCATTAGTTTAGCAGCAAATTCTAATTGATGGCTCTATCTTAAATCGATAAAACAACCCACTCAATGATTCAAATCAATTTAGAATAAAAAAAGCCCCCACCTGAATGGAGGAGGCTTTTCTTAAAGCATTTCAGTTCAACTAGTGGGTCAATCCGTAGACATATCCCGCCAAAACATGAACCTTGTCTTCACCTAAAAAGTCACGGTGAGGTGGCATTTTTCCACTACGACCATCTTTAATAGATTTTTTGATCGCGCCGGCTGAACCACCGTATAACCAAACATTATCAGATAATCTTGGAGCTCCCATCATTGGGTTTCCTGAACCATCTGGCATATGGCACATAGCACAGTTAGTATTAAAAATAGCCTTGCCCGCTTCAGCCTTCACGCTGTCGACTTTCCGACCTGCTAATTTCTGGACATAAACGGCTACTTTATCAACACCATCATCGCCCAAAATAGCGCCCCAAGCTGGCATCATTGCATTCCTGCCGCTCATGATAGAAGTTTTGATCATTTCTGGCTCTCCGCCCCACAACCAATCTTTATCAGTCAAGTTAGGAAAACCAATCGCACCACCACCATCTGAACCATGGCACTGTGCACAGTAGCTAACAAAGAGCCTTCTACCTGCCTCTTTACCTTCAGGATCTTTTGCAAGCGCCACTAAGTCTTTGCTCGCAAACTTTTTAAAGATCGGGTCGTATTTAGCATTTGCATTCGTCACTTCCGTATCGTACTGACCGGTTTGTGTCCAACCCAAAGCTCCCTTGAAGTTACCTAACCCCGGATAAAGTGCCAAGTAAGCGACACCAAAAACGATCGTGATATAAAACATCCACAGCCACCAACGCGGCATTGGGTTGTTGTACTCTTCAAGACCATCCCAGCTGTGGCCGGTGACCTCTCCAGCGTCAGGTTCTCCCTCACGCTTTTTTGCTGTCCACTTGATCAACCAATAACAGGCATAGATATTGATCACAGTTAACAGAGTAATCCAAAGACTCCAGAATGTACTCATTACTTATTCCTCAAATTTAATTTTGTTCATCAGTCTCATCTTCATCGGCAAATGGTAGGTTGGCAGCGTCATCAAACTCTTTTTTACGCTTACTACTCCAAGCCCAAACACAAATGCCGATAAAGATTAAAAACATCAAGACCGTCATAATTGATCTGAATACTGTCAGATCCATTTTTAACGACGCGTTTTAATCGCTGTTCCTAGTGACTGCAGATAGGCAACCAGAGCTTGCATCTCTGTTTTACCTTCAACTGCTTTCTGAGCGCCTGCAATATCTGCATCGCTATAAGGAACACCCAAAGTTTTCATTGCACCAAGCTTCTTTGGTGTAGTCGCTGAATCAATTGTGTTTTCAGCCAACCAAGGGAAACTCGGCATATTAGACTCAGGCACAACATCACGCGGGTTGTTCAAATGAACAATATGCCAATCATCACTATATCGGCCACCTACACGCGCCAAATCAGGCCCGGTACGTTTTGAACCCCACTGAAATGGATGATCATAGACAAACTCACCTGCAACAGAGTAATGACCATAACGCTCAGTCTCTGCACGGAATGGACGAATCATCTGAGAGTGACATGTATGACACCCTTCTCTGATATAAACATCGCGACCTTCAAGCTGTAAAGCTGTGTAAGGCTTCAATCCCGCTACCGGTTCCGTTGTCTGCTTGATAAAAAATAGTGGCAGAATTTCCACTAGGGCCCCAACACTGATTACTGAAACGACCAAAATGATCATCAAGCCAATATTGGTTTCTACTTTTTCATGACTCATTAGAAGAATCCTCTCTTAACTTAAGCTGTTTGTGGGATAGCAGCCACTGTAGGCTTGCCATTCGAAACGGTTTTCCAAACATTCAATGCCATAATTAGCATTCCTATTAGGAAAAGAACCCCTCCGAGCCAACGAATAGTGTAGTACGGATACATACGTTCCAGAGACTCAACAAAGCTGTAGGTCAGCGTTCCGTCCGCATTCACAGCGCGCCACATTAGACCCTGCATAACACCGGCAATCCACATAGAAGTGATATAAAGCACGATACCAATCGTTGCAGTCCAGAAATGAAGTTCCATCAGCTTAGCGCTATGCATTTCTGTTTTCCCATACAGCCTTGGCAGCATGTAATAAATTGCACCGAATGTAACCATCGCAACCCAACCTAAAGCACCTGAGTGAACGTGACCAACTGTCCAGTCAGTGTAGTGAGATAGAGCATTAACTGTTTTGATCGCCATCATCGGCCCTTCAAACGTCGACATGCCGTAGAAGGAAAGCGAAACAATCAAGAAGCGCAAAATAGGATCAGTACGCAATTTATGCCAAGCACCAGATAGAGTCATAATTCCATTGATCATTCCACCCCAAGAAGGCGCAAGAAGAATCAAAGAGAAAACCATACCTAACGACTGAGTCCAGTCAGGCAAAGAGGTATACAACAAATGGTGAGGACCCGCCCAGATATAGGTCGAAACCAGCGCCCAAAAGTGAACAACCGAAAGGCGATACGAATAGACAGGACGACCCGCTGTTTTAGGAACAAAGTAGTACATTATCCCCAGAAAACCGGCTGTTAAAAAGAAGCCTACCGCGTTATGTCCATACCACCATTGAATCATCGCATCTGCTGCACCCGCATAGGCAGAGTAAGATTTTGTTAGCGTAACAGGCATTGCTGCAGAGTTAACAAGATGCAGAACCGCAATAGTCAGGATCATTGCCCCAAAAAACCAGTTCGCCACATAGATATGTGGGGTCTTACGTTTAAGGATGGTCCCAAAAAATACAATTGCATAAGAGACCCAAACGACCGTAATCAAAAGATCAATTGGCCATTCCAGCTCGGCGTACTCTTTACCCGATGTAATCCCTAATGGAAGCGTAATTGCAGCCAACAAAATAACCAGCTGCCAACCCCAGAAGGTGAATGCCACCAGTGGCCCACCAAAAAGCCTAGCCTGGCATGTTCTCTGAACAACAAAGTAGGAGGTTGCAAACAATGCAGACCCCCCAAATGCAAAGATTACCGCATTCGTATGAAGCGGTCTTAACCGCCCAAAATGCAGAAATGAAATATCAAAAGTCAGCGACGGCCAGACTAGCTGAGCCGCAATAATCACACCGACCAACATTCCAACGATTCCCCAGACTACTGTCATGATAGAGAACTGCCGGATAACCGTATAGTTATAAGTGCTATTGGTTTCCATAAATTACCTTTCTCAAGGCCCCCTTTAGTTAAAAAAACAAAACTGTGAAAGATTGTATGATTGTTAGCCTTAACAACTATTGAGCCATATCAAACAAACACAACAATTGCGTCAAATGCCGCAATTATAGTCTAAATATTATTGCTAGGCTCTCTTCTTATCGCTCTCATCGACTGAAAGGATTGCTCTCAGCCCACCAAGGTTTTTAATCACAACCAGCTTGCGATCAACTTCAATATATCCCATCTCCTGAAAATGACTCAGTAAGCGGCTTACGGTTTCCAACGCCAGCCCAAGATGGTTACCAATTTCTTGGCGCGTTAAGCTTAGATTAAACTCGACCGCTGAAAACCCACGACAATGATAACGATCAGATAGATCGATCAAAAAAGAGGCCATTCTCTCTTCAGCAGGTTTTTTATTGGTGACTAATTTGCCACGCTCCTGATTTAGTTTGCAGCTCATAAGCTGAAATAGCTGATGCTGGAGATTCGGAACCTCTTGGCAAAGCGCCTCAAGCCCGTTTGCAGGAATCTCACAAACGCTTACTGTTTCTTGAACCACAGCCGAATACTCGTGCATACCGGTAGCAAAACCACCAAAACCAAGAATCTCACCCGGCAAGAATAGTCCTATAATGTGCTCATTCCCTCGATTATCAAGAGAGACAATTTTAACTGTGCCCGCCTTCAGCGCTAAAAGACTTTCAAATTTGTCTCCTGCTCGGTAAAGATAATCCCCCCGGTGGAGTGTTCTTTTTTTGTGGATAATTTTGTTTACGCGCTCTATCTCGCCAATATCCAAGCCACGGGGAATACAGAGCTCACCAAGGCTGCAATTTTTGCAGTCTACACGGAGCTTTTCACCAAACTTTCTGCAGCCTAGACTTTCCACCCGCTTTCCCATATAAACAGACAGGTATATTTAACCAAATTTAGTGGCTCGCTGCAACGCAACAATAAAGACTTTGAATATTCTTATATAATTTAAGCATAAACGCCTGTGCGATATATAATTGCGGGTTAGATTCCTCATACAAGCTTAACCATGACAGACACCCCTTCACATTGCTTCCATTGCGGCCTGCCGGTTGAAAACCCTAACCTGTACGGGCTAGACATTGATGGTGAGCATCGTCAAATGTGCTGCAAAGGCTGTGAAGCGGTAGCTGAAGCTATCATAAATGGTGGTATGGGGGATTATTACAAACACAGGACAGAAAATCCTGAATCCATTGCCAATGAGCTGCCCGATTTCATACAGCAGCTAAAAACCTACGACCTCCCAGAAATACAAGAGAATTTCGTTCAGCAACAAGAGGGAACAACCCGGGAGGCCACCCTCATTCTTGAGGGAATAAATTGTGCCGCCTGCGTTTGGCTAAATGAGCAGTATATTTCTGCCCTTAATGGCGTTATCTCCATCAACATCAACTACTCAACGCGTCGAGCTCGGCTTCGTTGGGATAACGAACGAATTCAATTAAGCGACATTCTGACTGCCATCCATGATATTGGCTACAAAGCCTATCCATACGATGCCGAACAACAACAGGAGCTTCTAGAAAAGGAACAAAAACTCCATATACGGAGACTCGGTTTAGCGGCCATGCTTGGAATGCAGGTCATGATATTAACCGTTGCACTCTATGTCGGCGAATGGCGCGGCATTGATGAGGAGATGCGTCGTTTTTTTACCTGGTTAGGGCTAGGGCTTACCCTCCCTATCCTGCTCTACTCTGCCCGTCCATTCTTTGAATCAGCCTGGAGAGATCTAAAACAACGCCGAGCGGGAATGGATGTACCCGTTTCACTTGGAATGCTTGGGGCATTTAGCGTCAGCGCAATTAATACGGCTTCAGGAACCGGCCCCGTTTATTACGAGTCGGTCTGCATGTTTGTGCTATTTCTGTTAACAGCCCGTTATTTTGAATTTGTTGCACGCAAACGGGCACTCGAAACATCAGAAGCACTAACCTACAGCCAACCTGCTATCGCTACACGCATCACTCAGACTGACGAAGAAAACAGCCAAGAGACTGTCCCAGCGATGAAACTCTCGATTGGTGACCTTATCCTCATCCGTCCCGGTGAATCCGTTCCGGCTGACAGCATTATTACCGAAGGAAACTCTTCTGTAGATGAATCCATTCTCAGCGGAGAAAGCCGCCCAATCCGCAAATTACCAGGTGATGAGCTGATTGGTGGGAGTCTCAATATTGAAAGCAGTCTAACCGCCAAAGTTACCCACGCCGCAGAAAACAGCCTCCTATCTCAACTCGGCCAGCTAGTTGATCGCGCACAAAGTGAAAAACCTAAATTGGTTCAGATTGCCGACAGAATTGCCAGTCACTTTGTGCTAGTTGTTTTGATCATTACGACAATTGTTGGCTTTTGGTGGTGGCAAAGTGGCTCTGAAAACTGGATTGCCATCACCCTTTCACTATTAGTTGTAACCTGTCCGTGCGCCTTCTCTCTTGCCACGCCCACCGCAGTAACAGCAGCCATGGGAAAATTCCTTTCAACAGGCCTACTCGTTACCAGCAGTAGCGCATTAGAAACGCTTGCCGACACCAATCATTTTATTTTTGATAAAACAGGAACGCTAACCAAAGGAAAAATGGAAATCAAAGAGGTCGATGTTTCGGGCAGCCTCATACAAAGCGAAGCACTCGCCATTGCTGCTGCTCTGGAAAGTTATTCCGAACACCCTATTGCCCGTGCATTCTTGGTCAGCATTATTCATAAATCTCGCAAAGCATCTCAGGTCATCAATCACACTGGTGCAGGCATTGAAGGAATAGTTGATGGCGAATGTTACTTTATCGGCTCACCTCGCTTTATTCAGGGAAAATGTGAGCAATATAGTGAACCCAACAAATCTTCAGGTACCCCGGTCATTCTCGCCTCTAACGAGGAGATTCTTGCTACATTTTGGCTCGATGACCAACTTAAGGAGGAGGCAAAGCCACTCATTGATTCTCTTCTTGCGGCGGACTGCAAAGTGACTCTATTAAGCGGCGATCATAATGAAACAGTGCGTGAAATTGCGCTTTCATTAGGCATAAAAGAGTTCTATGGCGAAATGAAGCCAGAGAACAAATTAGAAAAGCTTCGCCAATTTCAACAGCAGGGTGAAACAGTCATAATGATTGGAGATGGCGTTAATGATGCCCCCGTTTTAGCCGCAGCCGATGTCTCTATCGCCATGACCGAAGGGGCGCGACTTGCTCAAAGTAGCGCCGATTTAATCATGCTCTCTAGCCACCTAATGCCCATTGCCGAGGCCAAAAACCTATCCCAAAAGCTCTTATCGGTAATCCGTCAAAACCTATTCTGGGCAATCGGTTATAATCTCACCGCGCTTCCAGCTGCAGCACTGGGTTTTATTCCGCCATGGCTGGCTGCACTGGGCATGTCGGCCAGCTCATTGGTCGTTGTCGCCAACTCACTTCGTTTGAGCAAAAAAGGCTAATCTTACAAAATGGAAGTTCTCTATTTAGTTATTCCAATCACCTTAGTCCTTGTCACAGTGATTATCGCTTTTCTCTGGTGGTCCTCTCGCTCGGGACAATATGACGATATGGAAGGACCCGCTTGGAAAATTCTGATGGATGATGACAACCCAAAGAACGAAGAGCCAGCCTCCGAAACAGACGATGCTGCTCCAAAAAGCTAAAACCCGAGAAATTTTTCTTCTCGGCTTTTTTCTCCTATTTTACACAGCGGCCTCTCAAGCCGAATTCTTTCGCTGGACTGACAAGCAAGGAAAAACTCACTACAGTGATAAAGCTGCGATCTCCTCCCAGAAGATCACTATTCAACCTGGATATGCTTTCTATCGCGTTAAAAAGATCTACGATGGTGACACGATCACCCTCCAGAGTGGCGAACGCGTCAGGCTACTCGGCATTAATACACCAGAAATAGAAAGCCGGCATAAAAGGGGCGAACCCGGTGGCTTAGCGGCTAAAAATTGGTTAGCAAAAAAACTCCAAAAGCAAAAAATAAGGCTCGTAAAAGACCAGACAAAACGAGACAAGTATGGCCGCCTACTCGCCCATCTATTCACCGAATCGGGGCAACACATTAATCTTGAGCTGGTTAAAAATGGACTCGCAACAGCCAATATTCATCCTCCGAATTTAAAATACGAAGAGAGCCTGCTGAGCGCACAACAAGAGGCCGAGAAGAATAGGCTGGGAATATGGGGAATACCTAACTACAAACCTCAACCCATCGAAAAAATAAAATCCCGAAAATATAGTGGATGGGGACGTTTTACAGGGAGAATTGCTTCATTCAAAAAGGGCCGTAAGTTTGACCGCCTTTATTTCTCAAGCACTACCGACCTACGGATTCCGACTAAAAGTCGAGCACTATTTCCCGCATTAAAAGAATATGTTGGCAAACAGGTAGAGGTACGCGGCTGGCCTTCTCGCCGAAAAAACCATTGCTCAATATTAATCCGCCATCCAAGTGCAATTATTACTCAGTGAAGAATCTCTGCCCCAATAACACGACTAACAAGCCTCTCATCTTTACCTTTTTGCACCACTAACTCTGTCAGCATCTGCCTTGTTTGCCCTGCATTAAGGACACTACCTAATGCCAAACTGGTCTCACCAATCACGCGTCCGCTGCGCACTAACCGAATAAGTACATTCGTAACCTTCACTTGTAATGCCGAACGATTTTGCAAATGCACGATTACTCGCCCAGAGCTGTCCCAATCCACTTTGCTCGCGATATATTTTCCGGGCTCTGCAGGCAGCTCTAGTATCGCAAGCTTCTGTAATGCTTTTTTACCTACCTCTGATTTTGAAGATGATGCCACTCTAAAGTGCTTAATCGCTGAATCTGGTTTTTCCTCTTCCAGATCCAATTCACCAAGCAGGTAATGAGCAAGCGGTGTTGGCAGTAAACTATTACTTTTTTCCAAGCTGCGTCTTGCCGGCTGCCGCCTGCCTAGCGCCTGTTGAGCAACCCCCTGCTGAAGATAAAAAGCAAAAAAATGGCTGTTTAGCTGAAGCGCCTTTTTATACTGAACAAGCGCCGCCCTGTTTTGATTTTGGGCAGCCAAAATCTCACCTTTGAGGGATCTAAAAAGGGCTTCACGAGGCTCTACTGAGATCGCTTTACTCACAAGCTTCGTTGCCTCTGAGAATTTTTTCTCTTTAAGCAATTTTCGCCCATCATCATAAGCCTTGTAAGCAATTTTAGTTTTCCGCAAGCGGCTCGTTGCCCGTTGATATTCCTCTCGCCCAATTTTTCCACCAGCAGGAAATGCCTGGGCTCTCTTGCGATTTGCCTGTACCCGCTCATCAGATGGTGGGTGACTTGCGAACATCCCTTCCAACCAATCTTGTTTCCTACTCTTACTGAGTTTTACAAATTTCTGCTGTAGTGTAATCGCCGCACTCGGGTCATAACCGGCACGAGACATATAGAGCATTCCGTAATAATCAGACTCCAGCTCTTGCCCCCGTCCATACCGTTGATTTATCAACTGCGCACCAACATTACTCAGAATTCCAACTGCCGAGCCACCCGGAACCGCAAGACCAATTCCTGCCACACCGGCCTGTAACAGCATCCCCCGCTCAATTCCTTGTGCCCCATGTCTTGCTGCTGCATGGACAATTTCGTGCCCAATAACGGCTGCCAGTTCAGCCTCGTTATCAAGCTCAAGAAGCAACCCTCGATTAATCACAATTTTCCCGCCGGGCATCGCCCATGCGTTCGGAGTCGAGCTGTTTAAAACAGCAAATTGGTAAGGAAGAGTTGGGCGATCGCTTACTCTCGCAAGCTGCCAACCTACTGCGCTTACATAGGCGGTTAGATCCTGATCGACCCGATACTGTCCGCCTTGTGACTGCTGTGCGGGAAGATAGTTTTTCTGTCCCATTTGAATCTCTTCTGCCTCAGAGACAAAAGAGAGCTCATTCTCACCCGTAACTGGGTTAACCGCACAACCTTCAAGTAAAAAAAGGAGTGCTAAGCCGGCAAAAATAGCACGCCGGCTTCGTAGCAATAAGGCTAATATTTTAGCTGCGTGGTTTTCGCTCATTTGCAACATTCACTTTCAGCGTACGCCCTGCAAATTCCGTATCATTCAGCTCTGCTATCGCTCTCTCCGCACCTGATGCAGCCATTTCAACAAAACCATATCCACGAGGGCGCCCAGAACGCTTATCGATAACTAGACGCACAGCCAACACCTCACCAAACTTCTCGAAAGCAGCTCTAATCTCCTGTTCACTTGCTTTATAGGCAACATTTCCGATGAACAGAGTAGCCATCTCTCCAGTGTCACCAACAGTGGGAAGTGGTTTAGCTTTTGAAAGCGGCCTGTTTAACAGTCCACCCAACAACAAACCGGCGGCAAAAATCAAAGCGCTATCAGGCGCTAAAAAGAACAAAACCAGATAACCGGTGAGAGCCACACCTACCGCAACGCCTATATTTTTCGCTGAAACCACTTAAAACCTCTTAAAATTATTCTGATAACGACAACAATCAACTGTTGAAACAGCCTGTTAAGGCTTTATTCCAACACCTTTATTCAACAGATGGATAGCAAAGCCACCCAACACAATGATAAACCCGACTATGATAGCAAATGAAACAAATAGATTAACATCCGACACCCCCAACATTCCGTAACGAAACGCATTAACCATATAAAGAATCGGATTTCCCAAAGAAATTTTTTGCCAAATGCTAGGCAACATATCGATCGAGTAAAAGACACCGCCGAGGTAAATCATTGGTGTCAGTACAAAGGTGGGAATAATCGAAATATCATCGAAGCTTTCTGCGTAAACTGCATTAATAAAGCCTGCAATCGAGAAGAGCACTGCTGTTAAAACAAAAACCGCAAGCGTCACAAACCAGTGCTCAACATGAATCGTTGTAAAAAAGCTGGCGATCACTGAAACCAACAGACCAACCAGCAATCCTCTCGCAACACCACCGCAAACATAGCCAGCCAAAATCACCCAATTTGGCACAGGCGCTATCAACAACTCTTCGATATTGCGCTGGAATTTTGTTCCATAGAAGGACGAAACAACATTCCCATAGGCATTGCTAATAACACCCATTAAAATAATGCCCGGCAAGATGTAGTCAATAAAAGAGCGACCCTCCACCTCACCAACACGCGCACCTATTAACGTCCCAAAGATCAAGAAATAGAGTGAGGTAGTAATCATGGGGGGAAGCAATGTCTGCATCCAGATTCGCGTAAACCGCCTCACCTCTTTATAAACGATTGTTTGCAGAGCAACCGTATAGCGACCAAAAAGAGATCTACTCACTGTTTTTCCTCCTGATGACCAGAAGACTCATCCATCACAAGATCAATAAAAAGCTGTTCTAAACGATTTGACTCGTTACGCATACTGATCACTTCAATATTCTGCTGTCCAAAGCAGGAAAATAGCTGGCTTAATCCTTGGCCTTTTCCTACCTCCACTGTCAGTACAACCCCTTCATTAGCCACAATTTTGTAGTCAGGGATTTCAACATCCACTGGAAAGGGGGTTGCTAAATTAAAAATAAAGCGTTCCAAATCCAACCTAGCTAACAAGCTACCCATATCGCTACATTCAACTAATTCACCCTGATTGATAATACCGATATTGCGACAAAGATTTTCTGCCTCTTCAAGGTAGTGTGTCGTCAAAATAATCGTTGTTCCATTGCGATTAATTTCACGTAGAAACTGCCACATTGAGCGGCGAATCTCGATATCAACCCCTGCTGTCGGCTCATCAAGGATTAACAGTTTCGGTTTATGAACAAGTGCACGGGCAATCATCAACCTTCGTTTCATCCCTCCCGACAACATCCTTGATATCGTAGAGCGTTTATCCCAAAGTGAAAGTGCTTTGAGGCACTCTTCGGCATTCTCTAGCGCCTCTTTACGAGGAATTCCGTAAAAACCTGCCTGACTCAGAATAATATCAAGCGGTGTTTCGAACTGATTGAAATTGAACTCTTGCGGCACTAATCCAATGCAGCTTTTCACCGCTTCGGGATCATCATCCAGATCATGCCCAAAGACTGTGATTCGACCAGAGCTTTTAGTCACCAGCGAACTCATAATTCCTATTGCTGTTGATTTTCCAGCTCCATTCGGCCCTAGCAAAGCAAAGAAATCTCCCTCCTCCACATCTAAGGAGATGCCTTTAAGAGCTTCTAAACCTGTTCCATAGGTTTTTTTAAGATCACAAATTGAAAGTGCTTTCATTGATAAAAACTGGAAGATAAGCCAAAACCGAATAACAGCCTAAAACTGTCAAGATTGTAAAGTCTAACAAAAAAGGGCGCATCAAAAAATGACACGCCCTTTTTAAATCTTGGTTAGCCCTGTATCGGTCTAACCTCCTAAAAATTAGCCCCGCCCAAATCCAAGTAATTTATCGTTCACAACCATATCTGCCACAACTTCTGGAACCTTTGACTCCCAATCCCCACGGCCTTTTTTTAATGCCGACAGAACATCTTTAGTATCAATATCAAGCAAGTCTTCGTTAACATTATCCAGCCCAACCATCCGCTCATTTCCATACAGGTACTGGTATAAGTGGTAGATGCTTTCAGGCACCTTAAAATTATCAACCGTCACAAGCTCTGAATTCGCCGCGCTCCGCATCGGGTAAATATAGAGGCGCGTATTATCAGGAAACAGCTTGGCAAAAGCCTCTAAAATACCGCCCTCAAGGCCTTCGTAATAATCTTCGGTAAAAATGTGATCAAGATTTGGAATCCCTAATACGATTCCAATCTGCTTCTGCGTGTATTGTCTAAAGTAGGCGCGCAACCGAAAATAGCGAAGATAATCTGAAATCATCACGTTATATCCAAGTGCATTGAGCATATCGATACGCGCCAAGAAGTCGGCATCGTCAACTTTATCGCCCGAAGTGAGGCTTGCCATTGTCAGTTCTGCAAGTATCAATGTCTCATCTTCTTCAACATGCTCAACGTCATGAAACTTTTTCAATCCACACTTGATCATGTCTATATTGACATTAGTAACCGGTTTGAAAGTACCACGCGTTGCGAGAATGTTTTTCTTGTACAGCAGCTCCGAAGGGACTTGCACCTCTCCATCAGGGCTAAACATAATCGCACGAGTCAGCCAGCTACGAATCAAATGCAGATTCATCAGACGGTTCTCGACCTCCTCGAAATAGGGGCCAGAGAAATTAATCAAATCCACTTCAATACGATCTTGCTCGAGATCATCTGCTAATGACTCAATAATTTTTTTCGGTTGATTGAAATTATAGAAAGCGGCATGAATCAGGTTTACACCCAGCACGCCCAGCGCCTCTTGCTGCGACTCACCATCACCATCAAGCATCCGAACATGGAGAATAATATTACTAGGCTGAGCGCCGGGGTAAAGCTGAAGGCGAATACCTACCCAGCCATGGCATTCATTTTTCCTTAAATAGCTTTTAGCCGTTACCGTTGCCGCATAAGCAAAAAAGGTCGTATTTTTTTTGCGTGATGACGACAGCCGGTCGATAACAAGCTGATACTCTTGCTCTAACATTTTATTCAAGCGACTACGACTAACATATCGGCCAGATTCTTCGGCTCCATAGATCGAATCACTCACCTGCATATCATAAGCAGACATCGTTTTAGCAATCGTTCCGGCCGCGCCTCCTGCTCTGAAAAAGTTACGCGCAACCTCCTGACCTGCACCAATCTCAACGATCGTACCGTACTTGCAATCATCAAGGTTTAACGCTAACGCTTTTTGCAGTGTTTTATGTCCCTGCTCCTGATCTTTTTCAACCATATTTTTATGTCCCAAATATTAAAGCGATAATGCGAACAGTATAGCCTATACGTAACAAATAAAAGGCGTTAGCTAGTTACTCAACACGCGATTTACATTCTCAAGATCTGCTCTAGACAAGCTACCAGCAGCCTGTTTCAATTTTAGCCCGTTGATAATGTAGTCGTAACGGGCACGTGAATAATCGCGTTTTGCCCTAAATAGGTTTCTCTGCTCTGCGAGCACATCAACCATTGTTCGGGTTCCCACTTCAAAACCAGCTTCTGTCGCTTCAAGCGCACTTTCAGACGAGGTAACCGCTGCATATAGCGCCTCTACTTGACTGATACTGGTCAGTACGCCACGGTAGGCATCCTTCACCTGGCGCTCTACCGAGCGGCGTGTTTTATCTAAATTCCTCTGCGCCTCTTGAAAATCATGCAGTGCCTGACGGGTACGTGAATTAACGGCTCCCCCTTCATAAATGGGGACATTTAATTGCAATCCAATTGAACGCGTATCGGTTCGAGAACCAATACTTTGATTCGTATCATTTAATCCAACTGAACCGACAAGATCCAAAGTTGGTAAATGGCCCGAGCGTTGCAAAGAGATACTTTCTTTTGTTGCTTGAGTTCCTGCACGCGCTGCGGTTAACTCCAAGTTACCCTCCAGAGCTGATGTGCGCCAGGCACCTATCTCTTCTGGAACAGGGCGGCTAAGTGGCAGCTTTTCAGCCAACGGAGCCAGTAGTTGGGGCTTCCGGTCAATAATTTCATGCAGTGCTTCCCAGCTATTATCAACCTCATTAATTGCTAGAATCTCTCCTGCTCTTGCTTGATCGTATCCTGCTTGTGCCTCATGAACATCTGTAATTGCGATCAATCCAACCTCAAATCGCTCCTTTGCCTGCTCTAGCTGGCGGGCAATTGCCTCTTTCTCGGCTGTTGCAAAGAGAAGCTCGTCCTGCGCCGACAGAATCGAGAAATAACTTTGCGCACTCCTAAGAATTAGTAATTGCTGTGCTGCCCTGTATTCTGCTTCTGCTTGCGCAACAAAACTATCCGCTTGATTTAGCTGCACCCAGTAATCATGATGATAAATTGGCTGGAGTAAATTCAGCTGGAGGTTATTATTATCATAAATTTCTAAGCCTTCACCCCCAGGAAATGGCGTAGATTTTATATCCTGACGAATACGGTTTGCCGTTGCTGACGCGGATAAACTTGGCAATAACCGAGCGAGACTTTGCGGTTTTGATTCCATAACAGAATCGCGTTTTGACCGCGCAGCCGAAAGTTCAGGATCACTAGTTAGCGCTTCATCGTATATCTCGATTAAGCTTTCTGCATTTGCTGCCGCAGACATACCTCCCACGGCCACTATAATTGCAGCGAAAATAGCCGCCCTCTTCATCTATCAATCCTCATCCAATCCCCCTTATAAAGACCAAAATTCTAACCTAAAAATAGATCAAATTATCTTTTATCTATAATTCCAATTAGAATCTCTGAAAACAGCTTTCACCTACCCAATATAACCGTAAAAAAACATGTCAAAAATTGAATTCGAAGTCCGGGAAAAAGACCTTTTAAAGTTTACGACCTATAACTACCGGCAGCACCCCAAAATACAAAAGATGTTTTCCCGCAATCAATTCCTATACCCATTTATATTGGGCTTGGTTGTTGTTTATATGTATGCTCTCCTCGGTAACACCACTTACGCTTTACCGCTTGCACTTGTCACCATCTGCTGGGCAATTTTGGTTCCTATGTATTTACAGTACAACCTAAAAACTCAAGCTAAAGCGCTTTACTCAGAGGAAGAAAAGCTAAATCTACTTGGCCCGCACTCCTTCCAAGCAGAAGATAAACACCTTCATGGAGTTTTCCCTGGCAATGAAACCCGTATTCGCTGGAAAGATATTGCTAGAGCCGAGCTACAAAAGGGTTATCTTTACCTTTATCTTGACGCAGACCGGGCGTTAATTATTCCAAAAGAGACAATTAGCAGCGGTAGTTTTAACGAGTTTCTTAACGCAATCGAAAAGCATCTCCAAGCAGCTTCTTAAGTAATGAGAAACCAGGCTGAGTCTCTGGTTAACGCCGAGATTCAGCCTGCAATCGTTTAACAAACTGTTCAGCTGGCTCAGGCTTAGAAAAGTAGTATCCCTGAAATTCTTGGCAACCTTTCTCCATCAAAAAATCAAGCTGATCTTCTGTTTCAACACCCTCAGCGATCACACCAAACATTAGGTGATCGGCCATGCTAATAATCGTTTCAACAATCACTGCATCGTTTGGATCGGTTGCAATATCCCTTACAAAAGCTCGATCAATCTTCAGCTGATCTAGTGGTAACCGCTTCAGGTAGCTAAGGGATGAATACCCTGTGCCAAAATCATCGATTGAGAAACCTACACCCAAAGCCTTAAGCTCGTTCATTTTCTCAATCGTTTCATCAACTCGATCAACAACTACACCTTCCGTAAGCTCTAACATCAACGATGCCGGGGTCGCACCACTTTCCTCGAGCAGTTTTCTGACATTTTCAACAAAATCAGACTGATTAAACTGGTGCGAACTAACATTAACGCCAAGATGAGGTAGCTGTAAATTAGCCTCTTCCCACTGTTTTAGGTAGTGACATGCAGCCCTAATCACCCATTCACCAATTTCAACAATCTGTCCGGTCTGTTCTGCAACGGGGATAAATTTTGCTGGTGAAATCTGACCTAACTCAGGATGCTGCCAACGAATAAGCGCTTCTGCCCCAACAATCTCTCCTTCTCGGCTGTTCTGGCACTGAAAATAGAGTTCAAATTCTTCATTTTCTATTGCTCTGTGCAAATCCATTTTAAGACTTAACCACTCGTCAGCTGCCTCTTGCATTTTGCTATTGTAAAAACGAATAGCATTGCGCCCTTCAGCTTTAGCGCGATACATTGCTGTATCAGCGTTTGTAATCAACAGTTCCGGCTCATCGCCATCAACCGGATAAAGTTTAATGCCTATACTCGTTGTAACATGACATTCAAACCCATCAAGGTCATAAGGCTTATTGATGGCAGATTGAATCTTTTCTGCCACGACCAACATCTGATTTGCCGCATCACTTTCACTTTCCGCATCAGGTGAAATCAAAATAACAAACTCATCACCACCTAACCGAGAGACCATATCAACTTCCCGAACAACTCTATGCAGCCGTGCTGCCACCTCTTTGAGCAAAATATCGCCCATACTATGCCCAAGTGAATCGTTAATTGTCTTAAAGTGATCTAAGTCTAGAAAGATCAAACCACCTTGCTTCCCACTTCTGCGCGCTTGGACCATTTCATGCTCAACAGCCATCATCAACATACGCCGATTTGGCAAGTTGGTTAATGGATCATAAAAAGCGAGTTTATTGATCTCTTCTTCATCCAATTTTTGCTGTGTAATATCTGAAAAAACAGCGACTCGGTGAGTCACTTCACCACGCTCATTTTCCACATTGGTTATTTTGGTCTGTATAGGATAGATCTCTCCAGATTTCCGTTTATTCCAGATTTCACCTTCCCAACGCCCTTCTTCTCCCAGTTTTTCCCAAAAGAGTTGATAAAAAAGGTCGCCCTGCCTCCCAGACTGAAATATTCTTGGGTTTTCACCAAGCACTTCCTCTTCTTGGTAACCTGAAATATCACAAAAGGCAGCATTAACTCTTACGATCCTGTTTGCCGAATCTGTAATCAAAATCCCTTCGTGTGTATCAAAGGAGATAGCGGCAATCCGCATTGCCTCTTCGGCTATTTTTCGCTCGGTTATATCAATCCGAGTACCGCTAACATGCAGTGGTTTTCCATCTTCACTTCGTCGCGTTGCCTCACCTTTAGAAAGAATCCAAATCCAGCCCTTATTTTTATGCATCATTCGAAACTCTCGTTCCATATCAGGGCGCAGCCCTGCCAAAAAATTCTCCCTCACTGACAGTGCTTCCAACTTGTCATCAGGGTGAGTAAGATGATGCCAGACATCAATATCAGCTTCCTCCAACTCACCTTCATCATAACCTAACAACTTTTCCCATGAAGGGATTGAGATCACTTCACCCGTTTCGATATTCCAGTCCCAAATCCCCTCGTTAGCAGCACTTAATGCCCTGTTAAAACGCTCCTCATTCAGTTTTGCTTGCTGTTCGGCTTCATGCCGTTCAATCACCTCCCTCGTTAGCGCCTTTGTTCTCTCTTTAACAATCTGCTCAATGCGAATAGAACGAATTGCCATCACCAAGACAAACAGCATTACCAGAGCAGTAAATAACAACCCACCAAAAATAAGACCCCAAACAGACCTTGAATAACGGCTTTTAAAAAATGAGGTATTTGGCACCACAACAGCGCTAATTTCGGCTTCGCCAATAGACAAACTTTTTCTTACTTCAAGAATCGGCAGGCTGTCTATGCCAAACTTTCCTTGATCAAAAAATGGCACCTGGTTATCTGCAAAGAAAAGTTGCACATTCAGTTCTGAATGGTCAACACCGATCAAGGCCTCACCCACTAGATGCTCAATACTATTGACCGAAGCGACCACTCCCTTGAAAGCCTCTTGGCGATCTAAAATCGAGTCATTCCCGGCCTTTTTCTTGTAAACAGGACGATACATAACCACATTCAGGCTCTCAATCGTATCTTGAATTAATTGAATCGGCTCCGTTATCACTAGCTTTCCGTTATCTCTCGCCTTATTGACTGCTTGCCGTGCGATGGGATTAGAAAGAATGTCATATCCCAGCGCCATTTCATTGCCTGACATAGGTTCAATGTAAAAAATGGGGAGGTACTCCTCTTTAGCGGATACGACAACTGTTTCACCAATCTCACCTGTCCACCCACTAACTTGAAATGACTCACCAAACTGAGCCCTAGCTTCATGCTCAAATGATGCTCTTTGCTTATTTGTTATTTTTGGAATCCACTCGAATGCCTGCTGATCCGAATGATTAAAGAAAAGTGACTGCGTAAAAGTAGAAAAACCTCCTCGCGACACATAACCTGATGCATCGAAGAAAGCACCAATAGTTTCCAAATCATCCGCATGGCTTTTAACTTCAAGCTCTAATCCATGCACGACCAGATCTGCGAGCTGGTTAAAATCTGATTCAACTCGTCTTTTTTCCTGTTTCATTGCATCACTAAAAACCAATGCAACCAACAAAAAACAGAGAGCCACTGGGATCGATATTGCAACTCTTTTCTTTTCCCATGCATGACCTACCGGCCCTACAAAAAGAAAAGTCAGTGGCGCAAAGATCAGCACGCCTATAGTGTCCCCAGACCACCAAAATAGCCAGGTCACCCAGAAGTCATCCGCACTTAATAGGCCCGTCCATAAATGCGTCGAAATGTTAATCGTAGTAGAAACAAGGGATGCAACCGGGCCGCCTAGAAAAAGGAATTTCAAAATATCTTTTTCTGTAACAAAGCCATTGAAGGGGTTTACAAACCGAATAATTAACCAGCTGCCGAAAAGTGCCTGAGTAGCCGCCGCAACCCCGCCAACGCTGCTTAAAAGAAAGGCTGCCTCATCTGTAAAAAGGGGATATACAGTCAGAAAATAGCCTAGAAAAATACCTAGAACGGCAGGCCAGCCAAAAACCAGAATAGTCGTTAGTGCAATACCTGCTGCGGGCCAAATAACGCCCGCATTACTCAGTGGAATGGAGAAAAGCAGGCCAACCTGTCCTGCAAGATAATAGGCCAAAGCAGAGCCCACAAGGATCACCAAGCTATGAACCCTGTTTTTTGGTTTAGTAAGCGGGAAACTCAAACGTTATTCCTAAAGCTAAATAAAACATTGCACATAACTATAGACCAAAATTGAGCTGCTTTATGGGTTATGAGCAATAAATAAAGGCTAATTTATCCTGCGTACAGTGGGGCGAGAACTCCTCTCTGAGCGCTGCCTACAGCCTCTTATATAGACCGAAGCAGCAGCGAACAGCCGATCATTCAATCTCGAGCCATTCACTCATCTCTGGATAATAGAGTGCCAACCGAATAGGCCTGTTCGTTATCTTCGCCATCATCTCACCGTAGCGACACAACTGAGGACGATAGCGGCTTATCTCACTTTGCAGAAAGTCAGCCCTATCAGCCCCTTCGTGCCCACCCGTTTTGTAATCTACAATCCAAAGGACACCCTCTTTATCAACAAATGTCCGATCAATCACAATTGTCTTCAACTTTCCGTTCCAAAGCCCTGTTAACGCTTTTTCACAACTAGCTTGTTGATGTTTAGACGAAAGTATCCAGCGGCCTTTATCATCCGCTAACGTTTTGCTAACTAGCGCTTCAACTTTATTGATCGCCACCTCAAGCGCAGAAATAACGACCCCACTTCTTATTAGCTGGGATTTTATCCATGGGCGGCTCTCTTTTACTCTCTGCTCATTCCACCGCTCCCCACCCTCATTGCCAACCCGCTCTAAAAATGCATGCGTCACAACCCCTACATGACGTGCTGTTTCGCCAGCCCAATCAAACTCGACAACCTCCGCTTGAGTCGCGACCGGTTCTTGCTGCGCCTCCCAAACAAAACCGGCAACTGGCTCGGGCTGATTCCAATTAGTGTTTATGCGGCGGATAGATGGAGCTCTCTGCTCAACTGTTTCAACCTCACGGTTAACAGTTCCACCCTCTTTCTCCAGTGCCTGTTTAAAATCCAATTCCAGAATAGGCCACAGCCGCGCCAATAACGAACCAGCAGGAGCCGCTTTTAACTCCTTTCCATCTTTATCTAATTCCACGTGCGCAGATAGATACAGCTGTTTTTTTGCTCTGGTTGTCGCCACATAAAGTAGGCGATCATTTTCAAGCACTGTTTTATCGCGTTCAGCCTTTTTGATAAAAGCGGTAATCAGACCATCCTCTTCCCCCTCTTCTGCAATCGGGGCAAGCAGCAGATCTGGAATCCCCTCTCCTTCTCGCGGGCGTTCTAGCCAATTGAGGAGTTTCTTGCTATCTGATCGAGCCCCTTTTCCCAGCCCTGGCAGAAAAACATGGCCGAACTCCAGCCCTTTTGACTTGTGAATTGTCATCAACTGCAGGCGATCACCTGCCTGAGGGTCAGGAGGAGAAAACAGCTGTTCTATCGCCAACTCTAACTGAGCGAAGTCGATCAAATCAGCCCCTTTATCCAGCTTTTCCAATAACTGAAAAAAGAGCTCGGCCGCTTCAAGATCAATTTCATCCTTCAAACTCGCGGGGCCAGCTAACGCTAGCCAGCTCCCTTCAACCATCTTCCGTAGCCATACACGCCGCCTATGGCTAACCGACCGGTCAATCACGGCACTGAATCTTGCCAACCGCTTTTGCCCATCATCACTAATTGCTGCAACAGCAGCTTTATTTTGAATAATCGACCAAACTGTCTCTTCGCTATTCGCCTCAAATAATAGAGAAAGGTCTGCCAAGGTCAGCCCACACCACGGTGCGCGTAAAATAGCCAGCCAGTTAATGCGGTCAGCCGGGTGCAACAGTGCTCGCGTCAGAGCGAGCAGGTCTTGAATCACAGAGCGGTTGCCTAGCGTTTCAATCTCTACTGCCCGAAAAGGAACTCCTTGCTGCCGAAGTTGTGGAATAATTTCAGCAAGATGATTTTTACCTCTCACCAATACGGCAATCGTCTCATTTCCCCCAATTTCGGAAATTCGATTAACCAATTGTTGCGCCTCTTCTAAATCATTTCGGCCAATAAAAGGGGTAAATTCAACCGCCTGACACGCCTCTGCCGAATTCCATGCAACCGAACTGGCATAGCTTACCGCACCTGTCGCAAGGTTATTGTGTTCTGGGAAAAGCTGAGAAAAGCTATCGTTAACCCATTCGACCAGCTTTTGTTGTGAGCGAAAGTTCACACTAAGTCTTAACGATTTCAGACTAACTTGGCCAACCCCCGCCTGCTGGGTTTGCAGATAGAGCCCCACTTCCGCCTCCCGAAAGCGGTAGATAGATTGCATTGGGTCACCCACTAGAAATAGCGTTCGTCCATCACCCTCTTCCCAACCTGCAGTCAGCCGTTTTAATAGCTCAATCTGGCTTTGACTGGTATCTTGAAACTCATCCATTAAGATATGGCTGATTCGATAATCAAGCCTTAACGCCAGATCAGTCGGCTCTTCAGGATCACCCAATGCAGAGACCGCCCGCATCGACATTTCACTAAAGTCTATCTCTCCTTTTGCCTGAAAAACCAGCTGAAGGTGAGCAACCGCAAGGGGCAACAACTCGAATAATAATTTTAGTGTCTGCCACTGCTGTTCACTGTAATAACCACTCGGTAGCTCTCGTACCTCACAAAGTAACAATCGTAACGCTTCGTTTGTTGACAGTTCATTCAGCAGTTTCAGTATTTCCTCTTTTTTATCTTTGAGTTGTTGCTTTCTAATCGGCTCCTTTTCTGATGAAGGTGCTGGAAAACCCTCTTTAGCGGTTACCCGTTTTCGCCAGTCTCCTTTTCCTGTCAACAACAGCTCAATTAACCCTTTCCAAGCAGGCAACTCTGCAGCACAGGGGACGGGCAATTCATTCAGATCAAGGCAGTTCAAGAGGGGAGATTGAACTCCAGAGGCTCTAATGTTTTCTGCTCCAAAGCGGACTAGTGGCAACACTGCCTGCTCTATCGACGGTGGAATCGCACAAATCAGATCGGTTAACTTCTCCTCAATAAGGTTGAGCAAACCGCTTTCTAACGCTTCTCGCTCATTATTTGCAAACAGATGCCGTAGCCACTGATCCCGCCGAGCAAGCATATCGATCAGTAGCGCCTCGACTTTTTTGTAGTCATTCCCCAAATGCGCCATTAACTGACTGATTGAATCGCCGGTTTCACTGTCACCTTGCAGTTCGTCAAGTAGCCCCTGAGCCGCCTCCTGATAAAGTGGTTGCGGGTCATCGGTCAATCCGGGTGGTGCCCCAAAACCGGATAGCAAAGGCATCTGCCGCACTAAACTGGCTGATAGAGAGTCAATGGTTTGCACTCTTAAACGAGAAGGAGTTTCCCTTAACAGCCATCCATTCTCTTTGTTTCGTTTTAGCGCCTCACGTGCCAGTTGCCATGTTTTTTGCTCATGTGCTGATTCTGGACAGTTTGACTGAGACCCAAGTTCTAGTGCCTCTAATATTCTATCGCGCATCTCTCCCGCAGCTTTGCGGGTATAGGTGATTGCTAAAATCTCTTCTGGAGAGTCAACCGTCGCCAACAGCGCCAAATAGCGCTGAATAAGCAGTTCTGTTTTACCTGAACCGGCCGGTGCCTGCACGATGGCTGAAAGATTGGGGCGAATGGCCTGTTCGCGCTCTAATTGATCGGCAGGTTGTTTTCTATCGTTCACAATTTACACCTGCTCTCGAATACGGCAAAAAGAGGTTAATTTGCAGTATTGGCAGCTTTGATCAGCCTCTTTCGGGCTAACTGTGGCAACCCCGTTGCTAATTTCATTTGCCAATTTTTCCAAGTTCTCGCGCCAACGTGCGATCTGCCCATTCCATCCGCCCTCCTCTTTATCTGGCTGTTTAATTCTTTTATTGGGCTCTACCTGACTACTCAAGCCCAAATAACGCATCTCCGACTTCCTAACTTGGGCAAAAAGCAGCTCACTCGCATTTTCATCCGCATAAACCCCATACAGTGGTAGTTGCGGTTCGTTAGGGCGTTCACCCTCCCAGTCGCTTGCTTTAGGCTTTCCTGTTTTGTAATCAATAATGGCAACGGATCCATCCACTAGCTTATCAATCCGGTCAACCACCACATCAAGATTAACTGGGCCCACAGTGATTTGGCGCTTTTTCTCTACTGCCAACACGGTGAAATCTTCGCGCAATAGCTCCTCTTTCAACCATTCATAAAGCAGACCTACAACACGCTTCTGCTCAATCGCACAAAAATTTGCTGAAAACTGTGCCGGCTGCCGATGCTCAAAATAGCCAATCGCCTCTTTTACTGCTTTACTGACAACCTCGTCCAATGCATCAGCCTCAAGTGCTACAAGCTGCTCCTGTGACTGTAGCGCCTCCCACAACTTCTCAAGCGCCAAATGGATTAAAGAACCGCGCTCCATTGCATCAAGACCTGCCTCTACCTCTTTTAACTCTCTAGCCGCTAATCTATAACGGGCGAATGCTTGAAAAGGACAAGCTGCCTGCGCTTTAAAGTGACTTGCGCCCCCTTTGATAAGCGCGCCCTCTTCTAGTGAAGGGCTCTTGTTATCAACAACCTCCTCTAATAATCCAGAACCAAAAAGTTGATGCCGGTAAAAATGCTTATCGACGGTTAATTTCTCTTCCGGATAGTCCGTTAGAAAGGGGCTTGCTCTCAAGGCAAGCTCTCCTTCTCGTTGGGGGTAACTAATACGGACCTCTTTAGCCGCTCCCAACAACCGTTTAGTCACCTTCTCAATATAACGGTATTCGCGCTCAGCTGAGGAGTGAGAAACTTCATGCGTTCGTTGTATTGAGGGTGGAATAAACGGATTAGGGTGCGCTGCTGGTGGCCAAACCGCATCGTGCAGCCCCATCAGCCACATATGATCAAAGCTCTCCCCAGCCACTTCCAACGGCCCCATAATCTGAATCGGTGAGGCTTCTGATTCTGATTGAAAAAGTGTCTCACCAGCAATCTGCCTTAATTGCCCCAATACAGTTGCGCGATCCATATTTGAGTGGATCCGATCGAGCAATGCCACCAACTGCATCAAACTCTTAAAGGCCTCTACGGTCTGATACTCCTCGCTATCGAGTGAGCGCTCTCCCGGCCAGCCAAGCAGCCCCAAAAGGGTAGAAAGATGGTTCACCCAATCGCTTGGGCTAGCGCGAGATGGAAGCTCGGTAAGCTTTTCGGAGAACTGTTCGAACCTCTCGGACAAAATAGAACAGCTCGGTTTTGAAAGCTGAATGAGCCGTTTTAATGAAATTGATAGCTCACCGTTTTGACGAAGTTGTCGGTCAAGCAGAGCGCGCGCTGATAACTCTTGCTCACTACCGGCTAAAAATGGAGAGCGAAGCAGATGCCCAACCTCATCAATTGGTAATTTCCCTTTCAGAAAACTCAGCATGCATAGCGCCGTATTCACTAATGGGTAGTCTGGTAAAGGCCGCCCAATTGAAAGGTTAAAAACAGCCGCTTCCGGGCTGTTATTTGGCAATAAAAAGTCGGGGTAAAAAACCTCGTTAAACAGTCGTACAAGTTCATCTCGATAACGAACTGGGTCGGGTAAGACAATCGCTATTTTGGCCCGCTGATTAGCCTCTAGATTTTTCCTCGCCCATTGCGCTGCGAGAACAATCTCTTCACTGCTATCTGCGCAAGGGTGAACCTTCACCTCACACTCTAAAGTCGGGAATGGTAAAACAGTTACACTACAGCCCTGCTTTTTTATCGCTTCAAAAAGCAACTCTTGCTGCGGTAGAAACTCATCAAAGCCGACCAGCCAAACTTCCGAAGGGAATTTATTACCCTTTCCATTTAGCGTTGATTCAACGAGCTTGTTGACCAGAACAGTTATGTCAATAAAACGATTTTCACAGCAAAAATGCTGAAAATGACCTACCCACTCTGCAAAGGCAGCTGCCTCATCATTCATTACCGCCAATTCAGTAGCAGGTGGTAAACGCCATTGCTGGATCATTTGCCATGCTTTTCTAGCAAGTCGCGCGGTGGCCGCCTGTTGCATCAGCTGTGCACCTGACTCAGAACGGCCAATAATCTGCTCCCAGACGAACTGCTCCTGATTGCTATCTAAAAGGGTTAATTTCGAAGCACTATCGAGTGCAAAGAATTGTCTCTCAATCCAACTTGTCCATGGCAATATATCGACAGCCTCCCACACCTCGTGGCCTGCTGCTAACTGCCTATCTACATACTGAGTCGCCAGATAAAGTGATAGCCGTTTATTTGCAGTAATAACCGTACCGCCTGACCTAAGAGATTCAAAAACCAACTTATCCAACGCTGCTCCCAATCTCCAAGCGATCACGCAGAATTGCTGCACAAAACAACTGCAACAAACTGTTTTCAGGAGATTTTATAAGATGTAATGAAACTGTAACTTGCAAAGAAGCAACCCTCAGGAGTAGTGTAATAGCACAAATTATAATAACGACCGAAAGGGGTTTTACCTAGCTCTAATCATAGGTAAACAGGGAGTGGCTATACCTTAGCTAACCAGAAGGGGAGAAGGAAATGGTTATTACAGTGACCTATCTGAGCATCATTTTTATCGCAATAGTTGTACTTATTGCCTATATAATTTGCCGCCAAAAAGGTAAGAAGTGCCTTGAGCATCCACTGCCAAAAAGCACCTCTATCACTTTAGCCTATAAAGAGGGTGACTAAAGTCGCACTAACGCTAAAGCCCTTCAGTTTTAGTTCGAGTTTTAACCGTAATTGCGTGCAACTCTCCACTCGCAATCTGCTCGGTAACTGCGGCCAAAACCATTTTCTGCTGATCAACTCGAGACAACCCGTCAAAAAGATCACTTATAACCGAAACAGAAAAATTGCAGCCCTCGCCCTCGACGCTCACTTCCGCACCAACGATTTTTTCTTGAACTAGCTGTTCAACCTCATTTGCTTGCATTTAACTAACCGAATAGAGTTTTAAGAACAAAGAAGAAAATGATCGATAGCAGCGCACCTGCTGGCAATGTAATAACCCATGACATAAAAATTGTTCTCACGATACCTAGATCAAGAGAGCCAATACCACGCGCTAAACCCACACCCAATACTGCACCAACCAATGTATGCGTTGTTGAAATTGGCAGCCCTGTACCTGAGGCAAGAACAACCGTTGTCGCCGCCGCAAGTGTCGCTGCAAAACCTCTACTGGGTGTTAATTCTGTAATGCCTGAGCCTACCGTTTCAATCACTCGGCGACCATACATAATCAAGCCCACTACGATACCAGCTCCGCCAAGCCCAAGTATCCAGATAGGAAGTGCAGATTTTTGTGCCACTGCCCCGCCGCTTTGCACGATACTCACAACCGCAGCCAAAGGGCCAATCGCATTGGCAACATCATTAGAGCCGTGTGCAAACGCCATTGCGCATGCGGTTACCATCATTAATACAGCGAAAATCTTTTCCACATTCGCAAAATGGAAATCTTTATCGGCTGCCGGATCAAATTTCAAACGCTTGATCATCCCCGTACCTATCGCCATCACAACAAGACCAATCACGACCGACAATATATAGCACTGCGCAGTGCTGATTTCTAAGCCAACATGCTTTAAACCCTTGACCATGGTGACCAAAGAGATAATAAATCCCACTAAGAAAATATAGAATGGGACATATTTTTTTGCATTCTCAAGCGGATTATTTTTATTAAGAATCGAGAATTGCACACTTCTGAAGAGCATAAAGGCGATAGAACCGGCCAGCACCGGAGAAACCACCCAGCTCATCACGATCGATCCAACCTTAGCCCATTGAACGGCATCTGCACCGATACCTGCAACGGCAAAACCAACAACCGCACCAACAATGGTATGCGTTGTTGAAACAGGCCAACCTTTCGATGAAGCAACCAACAACCAGATGCCAGCAGCAAGTAGGGATGCCAGCATACCGTACACCAAGAGTTCTGGTGTATCCGCTATCGACGTGACATCAATTATGCCCTTACGGATTGTTTTTGTGACCTGCCCACCTGCCAAAACCGCACCGGCAAACTCAAAAATCGCAGCGATAATGATCGCCTGTTTGATCGTTAGCGCTTTTGAACCAACAGATGTTGCCATCGCGTTAGCAACATCATTCGCACCGACACCCCAAGCCATAAAAAAGCCAAACAGGATCGCCAGCACCAGAAAAATCATTCCATATTCCATGAGCTGCCCCTTATTTAGCTAGCATAAGTTGAAGACGACTACCGACCGTTTCCGCATGGTCAGCAATATCTCCAATCCATTCGATGATTTTGTACATAAACATCACATCGATGGGGGGTAAATCCTTTTCTATTTTAAACAGCTCCGAGCGAATTTTGACTTGAATGCGGTCGGTATCCGACTCGATTTCATCCAGTTCAACCAACATTTTTTCGACTTTAGAGACCTCAATCCCTTTAAAACCGGTCTCAATCAACTCATCCAACTCATTGACAATTTTTTGTGCCTGCTCGACTGCATCAACACAACGTGCAGCATAGACAATCACATCAGCAGCCATTGCATCTGGGAAGCGCATACCACGCCCTTCGATCAAACCGGCAATATCTTTTGCTTTGTTGGCAATTGCATCCTGCTGACGTAAAACATCAAGCAAATCACTTCGATTGACTGGCAATAGCAGCCCTTGAGGAAGGTGCATTCGCATTGCAATTTTCAAGGTATCCGCCTCACCTTCAAGCAAAGCAATTTTTTGCTGCGCTGCCTCAACTGCATCGGCATCATTCGCCTTCATACTTTCAAACAGCACAACCAAATGCCCTGCGCATTCTTGCACCTTTTGCATATGCTTCTGAAGAGACTTGTCTGGCGAACTGCCAAACATTCTGGAGAAATAGTTTTTATTAGCCATGAGCACACACCCCACCGAAAAGAAAATTCATCCGCGGAATTTTACAGACTTATGACAGACAATTCATAGGAAAAATTGCCAGAAACAGAGTTTAAACAGCTACTTTAGCCTGCAAGTAGCTGGGTATAACACTTAACGCTCGGGGCGACCAAAATCCTTCTCAACCTGCTCAATGCTAATGTGACGAATATCTTTACCCTTCACCTGATAAATCACATATTCACAGATGTTACATGAGCGGTCTCCGACCCTTTCAAGTGCTCGTGCTGACCACATAATATCAAGTGTTGCAGGGATCGTTCTCGGATCCTCAATCAGATAGGTCATCTGCTGGCGCATCAGGCTGTCATACTCTTTATCAACCTGCTGGTCTTCAACAGCAACATCTAGCGCCTGCTCAACATCTAACCGAGCAAAGGCATCCAGTGCATCACGCAGCATACCGCAAACGTGGTGACCCAACTGCTCAAGGTCAACAAACTGATTTTTCTTAGTTGGCAAAGAAGCTAGATCAATCGCCTGACGCGCTATTCTCTTTGCTTCATCACCAATACGCTCAAGATCAGTAATTGTTTTGATCACTGATATGACAAGTCGCAAGTCTCTGGCTGCTGGCTGTCGGCGCGCTAAAACAGTCGTGCATTCTTCATCAAGTGCAACTTCTAATGCATTCACTTTATAATCATCACGAATCACCTCTTCAGCCATCTCGATGTCTGGATCGACTAGCGCTTGAACCGCTTTAGAAAGCTGCTGCTCAACAAGCCCACCCATCGATAATACGCGATTGCGGATCTCTTCCAGTTCGTGGTCGAACTGTTTGGATATATGCCTGCTTTGGTTCTCTTTATCCATCTCTCTTCCTTTCTATTTAACTCGCTCGGTTAACTTGCTGATAAAATCAGCCGTAACGGCCAGTAATATAATCTTCTGTTTTTTGTTTACTGGGGTTGGTGAAAACTTGGTTCGTCGCTCCAAATTCAACCATATCACCCATATACATAAAGGCAGTATGGTCTGAAACACGCGCTGCCTGCTGCATGTTATGTGTCACAATCAAAATTGTATAATCACTTTTCAAGTCATTAATCAGCTCTTCAATTTTAAGTGTAGAGATCGGATCCAGTGCCGAAGCCGGCTCATCGAGTAAAATCACCTCAGGCTCGATCGCAATCGCACGCGCAATCACCAATCGTTGCTGCTGCCCACCTGACATTCCTAAGGCGCTTTCTTGAAGACGATCTTTTACCTCATCCCACAGTGCTGCACCTTTAAGTGATTTTTCGACCACTTCATCAAGAACATGGCGGTTATTAACCCCCTGAATTCTTAACCCATAGGCAACATTTTCGTAAATGGATTTAGGAAAAGGATTAGGTTTTTGGAACACCATCCCCACTCGACGTCGAAGGTCTGCCACATTCATCGTTTTGGCGTAGATGTCTTCACCCTCAAGAAGAATTTCCCCTTCAACTCTAGCGCTATCGACTAGATCGTTCATACGATTAAAGCAACGTAACAAGGTTGATTTGCCACAGCCGCTTGGGCCAATAAAAGCGGTAACACTTTTTTCTGGAATCTCCAGGTTAATCGACTGCAACGCCTGCTTCTCACCGTAGTAAAGATTGAGGTCTGATACTGTAAAACAGGTCTTCTTTTCCTCTTTATTCGCCGCTTTTTCACCTTTGTTCAGGTTTGACATGTCAATTGAGTGGGCTCTATTTTGTCTATTTTCCATAAAGGTTTCTCTTAATGCTCAAGTGCTTTGTATTTTTCGCGGAGCCTGTTACGAATTGAAATAGCCGCCAAATTCAGTATTACGATCACAACCACTAATAGTAACGCAGTTGCATAAACGAGCGGCCTAGCGGCCTCAACATTCGGGCTTTGAAAGCCGACATCATAGATATGAAAACCCAAATGCATAAACTTACGATCCAAATGAAGAAAAGGGTAGTTTCCATCTAAAGGTAATGTCGGTGCTAACTTAACAACGCCCACCAGCATGAGTGGTGCCACCTCACCTGCCGCACGGGCGATCGCTAAAATCATACCGGTCATAATTGAAGGGCTCGCCATAGGGATAACTGTTCTCCATAGCGTTTCAGCCTTCGTCGCCCCCAGCGCCAAACTCCCTTCGCGAATCGCTTTAGGGACTCGGGACAACCCCTCTTCAGTTGAGACAATCACGACAGGCATGGTCAAAATGGCCAGCGTTAACGCTGCCCACATTAGACCTGGGGTGCCAAAAGTTGGCGCTGGCAGCGCTTCTGGGTAAAAAATTCGATCGATATTTCCACCCAAAAAGTAGACAAAGAACCCGAGGCCAAAAATACCGTATACGATTGAGGGAACACCGGCGAGGTTATTCACCGCAATCCTGATTACCCGTGTTAGAAAACCTTGTTTGGCGTATTCACGCAGATAAATTGCAGCGATAACACCTAATGGCGTCACCAAAAGTGACATTAAAAAGACCATCATAATAGTGCCAAAAATGGCAGGAAAGATGCCCCCCTCTGTATTGGCCTCACGTGGGTCATCACCAACAAATTCCCCCAGTTTTTCAAAATAGAACGCAACTTTTTCCACAAGAGACATTTGATTGGGCTGGTAGGCGCGAACAATCGTTTTCAATGATTGCTCCACTATCTTTCCATCTGCCGTTTCAATCTCCAAACTATCCCGCTTTATCGCTTGGTAAAGTTCTCGCAACTGCTTCTGATAGCTTCCGTATCCATTTTGCAGTTCAGCCCTCTCGGCGCGGAGCTCTTCTTGTGCTTCGCTATCCAGCGCCCCTTTCAACTCAAGTGCGCGTTTTTTCAGGCGGAGCTTTTCCATCGAATAGTTAATCGCACCGATCTGATGCTTCTCAATCTCTTCAATCTCGCTGAACAGCTCGCTACTGCGGGTCAGCCTTTTTTCTAATTCGGCATAAACATCATCACTCACAACCACCACGCCTGACTCTTTTACTGAACGCAGTCGCCCATAAAAATTGCCCCATTCGCGGCGCTCAAGTACCACAACTTCTGCCGGCACATTGGCACTTTCGAGCTCTTTTTCAAGTACCCAGTAAAAATCTTGTCCAGTGATATCACGGTTGCCTGTCTTCATTAACCGTCTCGCCACAAACTCTACAGAGTCTGGCAAGACCATGCCCATATCACGAAGTCGTTGTGCTGGGACCTCTTCAACCTGCTTCCGTTCGCCGAAAGTATTCCCTGCTGGCCGTTCGATCTCAATCACTTCACTTGGCCAAAAATGACCAAATCCTCGCATGGTCAGCATGATCAACAGGCTGACAACCATTAATAGGCTAATTGAAACGGTTGCAGCACTACCCCAAACCCACGGAGCACCGCTTTTAAACCAGGTTGCTGTATTCTGTTTCATAGTGAACTGTACTTATCACGTAACCGCTGCCTGATTACTTCGGCAGCCGTATTAAAAATAAAGGTAAAACCGAATAGGACGAGTGCCGCTAGAAAGAGAATTCTAAAGTGGGTACTAGCCACTTCGGCCTCAGGCATCTCGACCGCGATATTGGCGGCTAATGTTCGCATCCCCTGAAAGATACTGAAATCCATAATTGGCGTATTTCCCGTTGCCATCAGAACAATCATGGTTTCACCAACCGCGCGCCCAAAACCGATCATTACGGCAGAAAAAATACCGGGGCTAGCGGTTAAAATCACCACCTTCGTCATTGTTTGCCAAGGCGTTGCCCCCAACGCTAATGAACCAAAGGTGAGATGCTTAGGAACACTGAAGACAGCATCTTCTGTCATTGAAAAAATCGTTGGAATAACGGCAAACCCCATCGCTACACCAACAACAATTGAGTTTCTCTGGTCAAAAGGGATACCCATGTCGTTGGTCAACCAGTTACGGATATCACCCCCAAAGAAAACCGCTTCCACCGGCTGGCTTAAGGCAAAAGAGAGCCAACCTAGAAACATTACAACAGGAAAAATCAAAAGAGGCTGCCACCCTTCGGCAACCAAGTCTTGCACCTTTCTCGGTAGACGCTGCCAGAACCAAGAGAAGAACAAAATACCCACTGGCAAGATGATTAGCAGACTAAAAACCCCTGCCAAATTATCTTCTAAAGCCGGCGCCAGCCAAAGCCCTGCCAAGAAACCAAGAATAACGGTCGGCAGCGCCTCCATAATTTCGATTGTCGGCTTTACAACTTGGCGCAACCTAGGCGCCATAAAGTAGGCTGTATAAATAGCCCCAAGAATGGCGATAGGAACAGCCACTAGCATCGCGTAAAAAGCTGCCTTCAATGTCCCGAAGGCAAGCGGTGTAAGACTAAACTTAGGTTCAAAATCATCGGAAGACGATGAAGACTGCCAAAGATGCTCTGGCTTGTCATAACTTTCGTACCAAACCTCTTCCCACAGTGAATGCCAAGAAACTTCTGGATGTTCATTTTCAACATGCCAGAGCTGCAACTTCCCGTTAACACCCTCCAACAATAATGCATTGGCCCGAGGTGCAATAACCATATGATACAGAGGACCTTCGGCAACCTTTTCTATTAAAAGCTCCTGTTGAGCTGTTGTATGGTAAAGCCCTAGTTCGCCTTTCTTACCTAGCGCCACAAAACCTTTGCGAAAATGCTCTACTGCAATCACCGTCACTTCGCCATTCTCGCTTGCAAAAGAGCGAATCCTTCTTAATTTAGAGACACCTTGCTCATCTCTCGCATGAAACCACTGGCTCACCTCCCCATTATCGTTTCCTGCTAACAAAGATAGGTAGCCAGTCAAAAATTTGAGGCTAGTTAACTGCTCCCCTTCAACCGTGAGCTGCGTTTTATCTGGGCCTTCAATCTCGTCAAGATCAGAAACAGCATATTCATGCAAAACACCCTTCTTATTGGCGATATAAAGATTTCTCTGCTGCTCATCGAGTAGTAGGTAATCAATGTTTCCCAGTGTTTGATCAACCACCGCCTCATAACGCTCTAGAGTCAGCTCATCGTCCATCATCGACTCTTCGATCTCTAGGCGCAAAAGTGAAAGGACCTCTCCACCTTGCCAACCAACCAAGGTCGTTCCATCTTCATTACTCTGGAAGGCCAGTTTTTTCAGCTCAGCATGGTTATCCGAGATAAAAATTGGTGCCTCGCCCAAAGGGTAACTGAGTGCCGCTGTAATTTTTCGAACATCATTCGGAAAACTCACCTTAAATTCGGGCTGAAAGATGATGACAGAACCATCACTAAGGCCGACAGCAGCAAGCGCCCCCTCGACACCGCTATTGGTGTAGCTACTAATGGAGACCCCTTCAGGAATAGGTAGATTAAAGCGACTCTCAACCGCCCCAGTTTCTAGGCTAAATGCAAGAATTTCTCCTGAATCCCCATAACGAAAAGCCAACTCAACCTGCTCATCTAGCAGATAATCCAGCGTCTTATCTGTGGGGGCAATTGAAAGGCTGTACTCAGAAGACCTCTCCATCTCCGCAGAATCGAGTAGAGGGTAGACCTCATAAAGCAGGTAAAAGAAAATCAACATGATGGCAACAACAACCCCAACTCCACCAACACCCATCATGCGACGAACCAAACCATCCTTAAACATGCGCCGATCACGTAGGCGAACCATTGCCGGATCGTCAACCGCAAGAAGAACTTTTTTCGTTTCTAAATTCATTGGGATATTTTATGACAGTTATATTACAGTCCTGTTACAAGCATCTAACAGAGCTGCCAAACCCACTTTCTAACCCGCAAAAAGAGAGGGTGCTCCTTTCGGCAGCACCCTCTCAATCTCAAGCGACTTAAGTTTGTTACTGCAGTCTCTTCAGCTGTTTTGTAATCACTTTAGCTGGCAGAGGAATATAGCCATCTTTTACAACAACCTCTTGCCCCTCTTTAGATAAAACCATCTTTAGAAACTCTTTTTCCAGAGGTGCTAATGGCTTATTTGGGTGCTTATTCACGTAGACATAAAGGAAGCGTGATAGCGGGTATGTTCCTTTAATCGCATTATCAGGAGATGCCGCAACAAAAGGCTGGCCTGGCTTTTTCGCTAAAGGCAGCGCTCTAACACTCGAAGTCTTATAACCGATGCCTGAGTAACCGATTGCATTCAGTGAAGCACTTACCGACTGTACAACTGACGCAGAACCAGGCTGCTCATTCACGTTGTTTTTGTAGTCACCTTTACATAAACCTTTTTTCTTGAAGTAGCCGTATGTTCCAGAAACCGAGTTACGACCAAAAAGCTGTACCGGACGATTAGCCCAACTCCTTTCAAGCCCCAACTGCCCCCAGCTCTTTACATCTTGCTTACCACCACATTTGCGAGTAGAAGAAAATACCGCATCCACATCAGGAATAGACATCCCTTTAATTGGATTATCTTTATTTACGAAAACAGCAAGCGCATCAATCGCTACCGCAACTGGCGTTGGCTTATAACCATGCTTTTTCTCGAAAGCTTCCAGCTCTTTCTTTTTCATCTTACGGCTCATTGGGCCGATGTTTGATGTCCCTTCAGAGAGTGCTGGCGGCGCTGTTGATGAGCCTGCAGCCTGAATCTGGATATTAACGTTTGGATACTCGCGCTTGAAACCTTCCGCCCAAAGTGTCATCAGATTTGCCAATGTATCAGAGCCAACGCTAGAGAGGTTCCCCGAAACACCGCTCGCTTTTTGGTAAGGGGCAATAGCCGCATCAACCTTTGCAGCCGCCATAGTATTACCCGCAACAAGCGTACTTGCCGCGAACCCTAGTGCTACTAGTAACTTTCTTTGCTTCATCTACAAAACTCCAAACTTAAAATAAATTTATGTAAAACCGAGGCACACTATGCGGCCGCTAGATGACAAATATATGATTATTTTATTACAGGAAGGTGACAACCTTGCTGTCAACACTCATTGTCCTTTTCGCTGGAAAATGGCAGCTAAACTGGCTTCCTTTTCCTGGTGTACTCTCTATTTTAAGCTCGGCCTGATGCCTAGACATCACATACTTAACAATTGACAACCCCAAACCTGTTCCGCCCTGCTCACGAGATCGCCCCCTATCAACACGGTAAAAGCGCTTTGTCAGAAAAGGGATATGCCTTGCCGCAATTCCCTCTCCTGTATCCTCAACAATCAAGCAGCTACCTTGATTGCTTTCCGACCAACGAACCGTTACTTTTCCATCAACTGGGGTATATCTAACCGCATTCATCACAAGATTACTAAAAGCACTATCAAGCTCCTTTTGATCTCCATAGAGACCGCTTTCGCTATTTAGTTCAAGGGTAATTTCTGGCCGATTATCGAGTTGCTCAACTCCCGCGCAGATTCTCTCAAGTAGGGCGGAAACATTTACAAATTCACCGCTATTCTCGCTTACTTTCTCTGATTCTAGACGGGCAATCATCAACAGGTCATCAACCAAAGAACGCATCCGAACAACCTGCTCATCCATCCGCTTTATCGGTTTATCAAATTCCTTCTGAGCATTACCCGACCCTATCAGCTCCAGATACCCCCTGAGCACTGTCAGAGGCGTTTTTAATTCATGAGATACATTGGCTACAAAGTCATTTCGCATCTTCTCAAGCTGCTTAATCTCACTGACATCCTGCGCCAGCAACAACCGCTGGCCATCACCATAGCTTACAATCCTAACGCCTAGCTCCCTCTCTCCATTGAGGGGTGAAGGAATTGTAATCTGCGTAGAGTAATCGCGGCTGTATAGGTATGTAGAAAAATCAGGGTGGCGCAAAAAGTTAACAACATGCTCTCCCCTATCATTTCGCTTTAAACCCAGAACCTCTTCTGCGGCCTTATTAAACCATTCAATATCATTAGCAGATGAGAGAACGACCGCTGCATCGGGAAGCGCTTCAGTCAACTTTTTAAACTGATTTAAAAAGCCAGCAAGTCTCTTCTTTCTTTTTTTATCACGCTTTTTCTGTCGATAGAGGTGGTAGTAAATATCCCCCCAAATACCTGAAGGTGCAGGGCTATCTCCACTCGATCCCTTCCTCAACCAACGCTCCAAACGAAGTGCTTGGTAAAAGTGATAACCTAGAAAAACCGTTAGGAAAAGAAGTAATCCTTCGTACGGATAACCGAGTAAATAACCTAAGAAAAGTGAGAGCGAGAGTAGCACTCCCGCCCGAAATAGTTCTCGCTTCGGAGAGGACTCCCGCATCAATGTTTCTCTGAAAACCGATAGCCAAACCCACGAACAGTCTGAATTAACTCATCTCGACCATGTTCTGCTAGAATTTTTCGTAATCGCCGAATATGCACATCCACCGTTCTATCCTCTATAAATGTGGAGCGCCCCCAGACTTGGTCCAGCAACTGATTACGGCTATAAACTCGCTGCGGATGGCTCATAAAAAACTCTATTAACCGGTATTCCGTTGGGCTTAATTCCACAGTAACACCTTCAATCGAGAAGCGATGCTGCTCCGAATCGAGCAGTAGCCCTGCCATTTCAATTGTAGATTGTCCCGCAAGGCTCCCTACTCGCCTTAGTACGGCTCTAATTCTTGCAGAAAGTTCTTTGGGTGAAAAAGGCTTAGTTACATAATCATCTGCACCGGAATCAAGCCCCTTGACCTTATCCTCCTCTGCACCACGAGCGGTTAATAAGATAATCGGGATCTCCCCGTGAAGCTCATCTTTCTTAAGGCGCCGAGCCCAATCTATGCCGCTTACCCCCGGCAGCATCCAGTCAAGCAAAATAATGTCTGGAATCACCCTATCAAGCAAAGCCTCTGCCTCTTTAACATCTTCTGCCAACTCAACGATAAAACCACTTTGCTGTAGGGCCAGCTCAAGCATCTCACGAATAGCCTCTTCATCTTCAACAACGAGTACTTTAATTTCCATACATTAGCCACACAAAATTTTCTCATAATGATGTGATTTAATCGTAGCCATATTACATCTTTATGACGGTTTTAATATCCCTTCTCTCTTAGCTGCCTTTAAAAAGCCGGTAAGATATCGCATCACAAGCGCGCTTGTATATTTTTTTCCACCCTTGTAGGATCGAAAGGGATTAACAACAACTAATATTAGGGAAATACCATGAAACTAAACACAACAGCCGTCATCCTCGCCTCTCTTTTCTCTTTCGCTACAGCACCTGCTTTGGCTGCACCAATAACTCAAGAAGAGATGCCAATTGCAGGAGATAGCGGCAAAGCTAAAATGGGTGGCATGAACCATGGCGGCGGCAAAATGGGTGGTATGGGTGGTATGGGTGGTATGGGTGGCATGGACCACGGCGATGGAAAAAAGAAGGGCTGCAGCATGATGGACGGCAAGAAAGGCGGTGGCATGGATCATGGTGATAAAAAGAAAGGAGCAATGAGCCACGGTAAAAATAAAAAGCAAGATAAAAAAGCAGCTAAAAAGCAGCGTCAAAAAATGATGGATAGCAAACTAAACAGAATTAACGAGCGCCTTGAAGTGATTGAAACAATGCTTCAACAACTTTTGAACAGAGAAAAATAGTTATCTAATTGATCCCTGTCAAAACAG
>DEIG01000025.1:12999-42869 GCA_002352345.1 Methylococcaceae bacterium UBA2780 | reverse complement strand
ACCATGAGATTCGAGCAAGCAAAAGATGTTATCGAGTACTGCGAAAAGCTCCATCACCAGATTGGGGAGTTTTACAAAGAGGTAGGTGAAGAGGTCTCCCAAGAGCGAGTAAAAATGCTACTCACCTACTTAAGCAGGCATGAAATACATCTGGAAGAGAGCCTTAAAGAGTATGAAGCAGATGCCTCTAGCAAAATACTGAACACGTGGCTGCAATTTGTCCCAAGCTCAAATATCGAAGCCTCTATAACAGCTTTTAAAGTCAACCCTTCAATGTCTGTTGATGAGGTTATTGATAAGACAATTGAATTTGATAATGCATTGATCGAGCTCTATAAAGAGGTTATCCACGAAACAAGCGAACCCTCTGTGCAGGCCGTTTTTAAAAACTTGGTTGACATGGAAAGCAAAGAAAAGATCAAGATGGTTAGAAACGCCATGATGCTTAAGGAAATTTAGCACTAACTTAGCGGCAAGATTATCTAGCCGCTACGATAAAAAGCCCTTGCCAATTCGGCTAAGGGCTTTTTTATTGCCTATATTTTAAGGTTAAAGTTGCAGTGACATTCGAGAGAAAGAGGCATACTCTTATGAAAAAACAACAAAAACTTAGGAGATAATTATGCCTCTCGAAAATAGTGACTTGGAGTCAATCAAGCAACTGTTAGATGACTTGCCCACCACGACTCAAAATACCGCACCCACCTCGTTATTTGATATGGAGGCACGTGATCGAATTATTCAGACCAACGAACTCATCAAGCAACAACAGGCTTCACTGAGTAAAAGCCTCGAACTTATTGAAAAGAAACTTGATGCTATTGAGGTGAACCTTAAAAAAAACGAGGAGAGCTCAAAGGTATTTGAGAAACGTTATGCCTCTCTAGCGACTTGGTTAAACCACTACCAAACCTGGTCTATTATGTTGGCAGTCGCAACCGTTGCCAGTGTAATCATCGGCCTGAGATATTTCCCGTTTTAAAGCTGAGTTAAGCGGAAAGTGGTTACCTTCCGCTTCTACGAAACTTATGCCCTGTGAGTGTAAACTGCTCGGCCAGAAAGTCAGGAATTCTCTCTTCGAGCCAATAATTTCTCCCAAACATGGAGTTTGAAGATATAAAGCCAACGTGCCCGCCACCACAGGTTATTTCAAGCATAGTGGAGCTACTTAAATGGTCAGAAATTAAATTCACTTCCGGCAGCATAAACGGGTCATTATCCGCCTGAATAATAAGCGTTTTCTCACCTATGTTCTCAAGATAGCGAAGTGAGCTGGATTGCTCATAATAATCATAAACATCACTAAATCCATTCAGGCGCGCAACGACTCTGTCATCAAAATCCCAGAAAGAACGAATTGTGGAGAGATCATCTAATTGTGCTATTTTATTTGCCTCAATCTCTTCACCAATATCATATAGAGAGGACTGTTTTCTCAGCAAAGACTGCTTTAACAGCTTAATTAAATAATCTCTGTAGATTCTCGACAGACCACTATCCAGCCGGTCTGCGCACATAGACAACTTAAATGGGACTGAGACGGCAACTGCGCCTAAAAGACCGAGCTTTTCCTGTTGCTCACCTAACCACTTTAATAAGATATTTCCACCTAGGGAAAAACCAACCACAGCAATAGGAAGGGCCGGTGACAGCCCCTTAATGTGCCAATAAAGCTGATTTAGGTCTCGCGTAAACCCCGCATGATAGCCCGCTGCTTTTCTATTTATCTCTCCACTGCAACCTCGAAAGTTAATCGCTGCAGATTGGAAATTCTTTTTGCCTAATGCTTGCTGCAAACCAAGAATATAACTCGAACTGGAACACCCCGCTAAACCATGCAGAAGAATAACAACCGGCCTGCCTGCTGGGCCAAACCAATCAATATCAAAGAAATCACCATCATTGGTTAAAAATCTCTCTCGCCTACGACTCAACGCGGGAGGCCTGCGAAAAAGTGTCGGCCATAACGTCTGAAAATGGCCTGACTCAACCCAGAAAGCTGAACGAAATGGAGTGGTCATTTATGGTTAACTCTCAGCACCACAAAAAAAGCCCCAACCAAAAATGGCTAGGGCTTTTTGTACCAGCGTCATTGCTAGTCAATCTTGATTAAGCGGCCTTCTCTTTCACATAAGAACCTGGAGCCGCCTCAATTTCATGGTAATCATCATTACCCAACCTTGTGGGGGCCGGCTTCTCTTTGCCCGCAAACTGCTCTAGCCACTTATCCCAGTGAGGCCACCAGCTTCCATCAACCGATTCTGCAGTTTCCAACCAGCGATCAGAACCTTTGCCTAACTCACCATTGATCCAGTAGTTACGACGGCTTTTAGGGCTAGGTGGATTAATCACACCCGCGATATGGCCGCTGGCAGATAATGTGAAGGTCACATCGCCAGAGAACTTATCGGTTCCCATGAAAGTTGAGGTCCAGGGTGCGATATGGTCTTCGATAGCAGAAAGAAAATAGACAGGACAATCAACCTTGCCTAAATCAACTTTTGCGCCACACATAGTTAGCTTATTTGGTTGAACAAGGTCATTTTGCAGGTACATATTATTTAGATAATAAATATACATATTTGCAGTCATGTTTGTAGAGTCTCCATTCCAATACAGAATATCGAATGGAGGCGGTGTTTTACCTTTTAGATAGTTGTTAACAACATAGCTCCAGATCAGGTCATTCGCTCGCAACATCGCAAACGTTTGAGCCATCTCTTTACCCGGCATAACGCCACCGTCTTTCAACTGCTCTTCGCGCTGGCCAACCTGCTGCTCATCGATAAACACACCCAATTCACCTGGATCGCTGAAATCAAGCAATGTTGTTAATAGTGTTAAAGAGGCGACAGGATTACGGCGTTTAGCACGCATCACTGCAACCGCAGAGGTCATCATTGTTCCACCGATACACCAGGCGACTGCGTTGACTTTTTTAGCGCCAGTTATTTTACGAATAACATCAATTGCTTCGATTGGGCCTTCAGAAATGTAGTCTTCCCAAGCTTTATCACCCAACTGCTCATCAGGATTTTTCCAAGAGATAATAAAAACATTACGCCCTTGCTCAAGCGCATGTTTTACAAGTGAATTCTTGGGTTGTAAATCGAGGATATAAAATTTGTTGATCCATGGTGGCACGATCACCATCGGCGTCTCACAAACATTTTCAGTCAACGGCTTGTACTGGATCAACTGCATCAATTCATTCTGATAAATAACAGCCCCTTCGGTCGTCGCAAGGTTCTTACCAATTTCAAAGGCTGACTCATCGGTCATTGTGATGCTGCCTTTATCCATATCTTGCATTAAATTCTGGAGGCCATCGATAAGACTTTGCCCTTTTGTCTCAAGCGCCTCTTTAATCACTTCAGGATTTGTTGCCGCAAAATTGCTAGGAGACATTGCATCAATAAACTGGCGCGTCTTAAAACTTAATTTATCTTTAGCTGCCTGATCTAAGTGCGAGTGTTCAACCTGCTCATTCATCCACTGAGAGGTCAGAAGGTATGACTGTTTCATGTAATTAAACATGGGGTTTTCTTCCCACTCAGGAGAAGAGAAGCGACGGTCCCCTTTTTCTGGCTGAACAACAGTCGAGCCAGATTGTCCTAACATCCCCATCCAGATACTTAATTGATTCTGATAGTAAGAGACAACCGAGTTCATCCATTCATCTGGGTGAGACAGCATTCTTGTTGTCATTGTATTCCAGGCATTATTGAACTGAAGGGCCATTTCAGAAGCTTGATTAGCCGAAAAACCTTGAACCATCTTGTGGCTTTCTTCCGCCAGTTTTTCGAATACCTCTTTAGGGTTGGGTGCTTTGTTTTCGCTCACAGTTGTTCCTCTATATCTATCGTGGACCATTCCCGTTCAGCTGTTAGAAAGAGAACGAGAGGGAGGTTTAAATTGCTTAGGTCGTTAAATATAACCGGCATATAAATACCAAAATTATAAAAATTGACGATCACCAACGGGCTATTCTATCAAGGATTAGAACTAATTTCTCCTTTCCCCAAACCTCTCAGCAAAACACCCTCGATTGATCGACGCTAAGATGAGGGTTAACAGCATCACTTTATATATCTATAATCATTTGCTAATATTCTTTTTCTCATAAAATCTTAGGAGCAAGTAATCATGGCACTTACCGCAATGGATCTCATCGCAAAAGCGAAACAACAAATCACCGAAGTCTCTACCGAAGAGGGTAAAGCAATGCTTGGCAGCGTTGCCGTCCTTGATGTACGTGAACCGGGTGAATTTGCCATGGGCCACCTTCCTGGTGCGATCAATCTCCCTCGTGGATTACTTGAATTCAAAATTAGCGACCATCCTATTTTCAAAGACCGGCAGGATAATGAGATTTTAGTCTATTGCCAGGTTGGCGGTCGCTCGGCTCTCGCTGTTGAAACAATGCTCCAGCTAGGTTACCAAAAACCACTCTCTCTGGCGGGAGGCTATAAAGCTTGGGCTGAAAATGGAAATGAGATCATTAAAGACCCAAACGTTTGCTAAGAATGGTCTGTTTGGCAAGGCGAGTTATATCTCGCCTTGCCGGGCCCTACAAGCCACTACTCCCCCCTTTAACAATCGTCAAAACAGACAATAAGTAATTTAGAGTTTACTTATTTACTAAAGCTCTGTATATTACCCACCACTGCAGTAGGAATTAGGAATTCAGATCGGCACTGCTAGCTGAATCCCTCCCTACTCACAATAAAAATATATTCAAAGCTAAACCAGCGAACTTACTGGTCAAAGTAAAAACCTTAATCATTGGAGATAGTGTATGAAATTAGTAAAAACCTTGCTGCTTATCAGCGGCCTATTCACCCTCACAGCAGGGGTAGCATCAGCAGCTGACCACCACGAACACAAAGCAGCAACCAAAGCCGAAAAGCAGTATAACGAGACGATGAACCCTCGCCAAAAAGAGTATCCAAATCACTTGGGGTTTAATGACCTGCATATCCAGGCTATCCGCCACATGATCCCAGATACCGACTCTGTTCATGACCCACTTTTACAAGTTATCGTCCATCACCATTGCAAAGCTTACGATGATGGAACCTTGATTTGCCTTATGTTCCACACAGGTATGAAAGATCAAGATAAACCAATGGGTTTTGAGTACATTATCTCCACAGAAGTTTTCAACAAATTACCTGAAGAAGAAAAGAAATACTGGCACTATCATAAAGTTGAAGTTCCTAGAGCACACGCAACTTTCCCAGATCTAACTGCTGAAGAGGGTGCAAAATTACTGCCTGCAATTAACGAAACATACGGCAAAGTGATTTACTTCAAAAAACCACACGACGAGCTACCATTGGGCGAACCATACGTAGTTGTTGTTCAAGATATGCCTGAGCAAGACTAATTTACCTTGGTTGGTAAAGCTAAATTAAGCGGTGATTTTTTACTTTCCGCTTCAATGAGGCTTACACCCTGTGGGTGTAAAAGAGAGTTTCCCCTTCTCTCTTCCTTAGTATCTGCGGTGACTCAGGTCACCGCAGATTTTTTTTAGGTTTGAATGCCATGAATAAACTGACCTCCTCTCTTCTTACTTTTCTGCTCATCAGCACTGGAAGTGCACAGGCAATTACAGGCCTACCCCCCCTACCCATTCCTGCAGACAACCCTCAAACGGCTGAAAAGATAGCGCTAGGCCAAAAGCTTTTTAATGACCCCAGATTTAGTGCTGATGGCTCAATCAGCTGCGCAAGCTGTCACCAAGCAAGCAGAGCATTCACAGACGGATTGCCGCACGCTAGAGGAATCAGGGCTCAAACGGGCAAAAGGAATACACCCACTGTTGTTAATGCCGCTTTCTACAACTCTTTTTTTCATGATGGGCGTAGGGCCAGCCTAGAAGAGCAGTCACTTGACCCGCTCACAAATCCAATAGAGCACGGATTAACAGACAACAAACAAATCTTGCCCATTATTCAGCGAGATTTTGACTACCTAAAATCATTTTTAACTGTATTTGGTGTAACGGCTGAACAGATCACTGTTAACCATGTCGCTAAAGCAATCGCCAGCTTCGAACGGACGCTTATTTCGGGCAACACACCGTTTGATCTATATTTTTTTAAAAGTAAACGCGAGCAGCTAAATGACAGCGAAGCTCGTGGCTTAAGGATCTTCAGGCGTAAAGGAAATTGTGCCAACTGTCATGAAATCAGCTGGGATAATGCTCTATTCACAGACAATCGTTTTTACAATATTGGTACTGGGTTTAAGGCTCTAAATAAAGAGCTACCCCGTTTACTGGCATCAATCAAAAAGAGCGACACACAGCGGCTTGAAGAGCTTTCCGAACTCAAAAAATCGGAACTTGGCCGGTTTAATGTTACCGGTGCGATTGAAGATATGGGCAAATTCAAAACGCCAACACTTCGTAATATCGCGCTCACCGCACCTTATATGCACGATGGAAGCATAAAAACGCTTCGTGAAGTTGTCGAATATTACGATAAAGGGGGCGAAAAGAACCGCTTTCTTGACCCCGCCATTTTTCCACTCAATTTGACTGAACAGGAAAAAGAGGACTTAGTCGCATTTATGAAGAAACTAACCAGTCCCCAGTATGAGGTCTACCTTAAAGCTCAGTAACTTCATCACCCAATTCATTCCAGTAGTGAAATTGCCCTGAGCGCTCACCATTAATATACTCACCCTCTTCGCGCTTTTGACCATTTTTCCACCAGGAACAAAATGAGCCGTGATAATCACCCTCTTCACACTCAGCCTCAACCGCCATCTGGCCCGAAAGATACCACGAGATATTCTTTCCATGCATAACCCCCTCTTTAAAATAGGCTTCGGAGATTTTCGTGCCGTCTTTACTCCATAACGTACGCACACCATGCATTAGGCCATTTTCATATTCGCATTGCTCAATCAATCGCCCATCTGGGGTTCTTTTTTCTCGGATTTCTAGTGCCACGTAACTCACCTCTCATTACAAAGTCTATTTCCTAGTAATTATATCAGGATTTAATCCGAAGCTAGAGATATTGCACCAAGATATTAGAAGGCGGTAATATACAAGCCTATTCTCACCCCCGATTTCTATCTTTAAGAGTATATGAATAAAATCACCCTGTACGGCACCAAAATCTGTCCTTACTGCATGTTTGCTCGTCGCCTGCTTACGAAAAAAGGGCTGAAATACGATGAAATCAGAGTTGATCTGCAGCCTGAAAAAAGGGCTGAAATGATCAAGCGCTCAGGCCGATACACCGTTCCCCAAATCTTTATTGGAGAAACGTCTATCGGTGGGTTTGATGATATGGCAGCACTTGATCGCACAGGAAAACTGGACGCTTTGTTAGTAGAGAATAAAGCAAGTTAACCGTGAGCAAGGAGCCCCTTGAAAAGCAGCGCCTGGATAAATGGCTTTGGGCTGCACGCTTCTTTAAAACACGCCGCCTTGCAAGTGAAGCGATTAGTGGCGGCAAAATCCACCTGAATGGCCAGCGAATAAAGCCAGCAAAAGAGGTAAAAGCCGAAGATCAACTTTCTATCCATAAAGATTCTTATAGCTGGGATGTCTCTGTTATCTTCCTTAATAACCAGCGCAGACCAGCAAGTGAGGCTCGTCTGATGTACGCAGAATCTGAAGAAAGCATTGCTCGGCGCGAAAAAGAATTGCAAAAAAGGCGAGATATAAAGCTTTTTTCTCCCTCTATTGATGAGGGGCGTCCGAGTAAAAAACAGCGGCGACAGATCCACCGCTTCAAAAGGAAAGAGTAACTTCTCTATAAACAGCCCGGTGGCTTACTCAAACCACCAAATTTGCAAGCCTGTTTAACAGGCCCATCAGGAAAAAGATGGTGCAAGTATCGCGAATTCCCCTTCCCTTCACCAAGCACCTTACGAACCGCTTGAACGAAAAGCCTCGCATTCGGTAGATGGTTATATTTCTCGTAATAATCTCTTATAAAACCGATGAGTTCCCAATGCCCGTCCTCCAAAGAGATACCTTCTTTCGCTGCAAGTTTGCCTGCCAACTCACGATTCCACTCTTCTCTGCGCAGTAAAAAACCTGAATCAGTCAGCTCAAATAACCGCCCATTAACTTCAATCGCATTTAAACCCATGATTGCACTGTGGGGTAGCGCTCCACCAAACCGACAAAGCCATCGTAGCCAGTTGGTATAAAACGAACATCAATCTCATTTTTCGAAATGCCTCGCGCATCAAGATCACTTTCCAACACAAAGAGGCTTACATCATTAGGTAAACTGCTCAAAATTGAGTTGTTTATTTCATTTTTGATCGCAGCATAAACCCCATTCTCAATCAGCAAAATTGCGCTGCCCGCCGTTAACCGCAAAAGGCAGCTTTGTAAAGCAGGTGTCTGACCAGAAGAGTTGTTAATAATATGCAGCATTTGATCTAAACCATAAATTAACCATTAAAAAACATTTCTCCACCATTAAGCAGCTCAACAATTTCCTGCCTAGGCAAAACTCTCACATCAAGCATCAGGTCAGATTCTCTCATTCCACGCTCTTTTAGTGACTCGGCCTCAACGTAGAGTCGCTTCACATCATAAAGCTCAAGTGCCTGAAAAATAGGTGCCGTATTTTTCAATTGGCTGGCCTCAGGATTCTGATTATTTTTTAGCTGATAAACACCATCATCTAAAAAAACCAAACTTACATCTTGATCAAAAGCCGCTGAAACCATAATGATGTCAAGCATCTCTTGCGCATGAATCGAGCCGTAAGGCGGCCTGCGCATCACAAACATCAGCTGCTTGCTCATCCAAACACCAAAAACCGGTCTGATTCCATAACACCCTCAACGAGTTGACCTAAACCTGACACACGAAACCCCTCTGCACAATCGGGGTCATTAATGCCCGACTTTTTGAGCTCTTCATCACATAATAGCCCCCGCCGCTGCGCTGCTGAGATACAGATCACCAAATCAACTTTATGCTGTGTTGCCAGATTACTCCAGCGCTTGACTACATTACGTTCATCTTCTGGGGGAATTGCACGTATCGAGGCATTATAGATGCCATCGTGATAAAAAAAGACGCGGTATATCTCATGCCCTTTTTTTATTGCTTCACAAATAAAATGGTACGCAGTATCACTTGCTTGATACTGGTAAGGGCTCGCATTAATCTGTACGGTAAACTTCATATTTACTATTTTACACGCTGGATAAAGCAGGGAAAAAATTATTGAACTCATCCACCTTAAACAAGTCTCTTAGAGCATGCTGAGACCTCATTTAGTAGCGCTTATTTTGCTGATATCAACCTTATCTAGTCAGGCAGAAACGGGGAATGAGCAAGACATTAACCTTCCCAATATTGGTGACTCAACAGGCACTCTAATTTCTCCTATTCAGGAACAACAACTTGGACGGGCGTTCATGCGGTCTGTCCGCCAACAAACAAGCATCAGTCAAGATCCTGAGATCCGTGACTACATTGATGCGATAGGCAAAAGGCTGGGGTCAGTTAGTGACAGCCCAACATACCCTTTTCATTTTTTTATTGTAATGAATCCAGCGATTAATGCTTTTGCGGGGCCTGGCGGATATATTGGCGTTCACTCGGGATTAATTCTGGCAACAGAATCGGAAAGTGAACTGGCATCCGTTATTGCCCATGAAATTGCCCACGTAACACAACGGCACCTGTACCAAGCATTTGAAGATTCAAAGCGGTTATCACTACCAACAGCAGCAGCTACGCTCGCAGCACTGCTCATTGGCTCTCAATCACCAGAAGCTGGACAGGCGGCTATTATGGCTATACAAGCTGGGAGCGTACAACACCAAATCAATTTCACAAGAGATAACGAGAAAGAGGCCGATAGTATTGGCATGCAAACGCTTGCTCGGTCAAATTACGACCCACACAGCATGCCGCTATTTTTTGAAAAACTTCAACAATCAAGTCGGTTCTATGGGAAAGGGCCACCAGAATTTCTTCGCACTCATCCAGTCACTTCGGCAAGAATAGCCGATACTCGTAGCCGTTCAGAGAAATATGGCTATCGACAAGTTACTGATTCAATAGACTATCTGTTAGTAAAAGCCAAATTGCTTGTACTTAGCGATAAAAACAGTCGAAACACAATCAAACTATTTAAAAAACGGTTAACACGCGGCACAAGCGAGCAAAAAGATGTCGCCCAATATGGGCTAGCACTTGCCTTTCACAAAAATGAGGAGTTTTCTAACGCAATTCCGCTATTTCGCAAACTAGTCGAGAAAAACCCTCAACAACCTCACTATGTAACTGCACTGGCTGCAGCCCTCTTTGAGGGAGGAGAACACAAAAAATCCCTAGCAACATACAAAAGTGCAATAGAGCACTTCCCTGCATTACTTTCAATCAGACAATCATACGGAGAGGCGCTGCTCAGGAGTGGTCAAGCAAAAAAAGCTCAACAGCAATTTTTGGTCATTGATCGGTACATATTAACAAGCCCAGAACTTTATAGGCTCATTGCCCGAACTTATAAGCTGACTGGGGAAGCTGCTCAATCACACCGCCACCTCGCAGAATCTTACTACCTGAATGGCCGTATAAACGAAGCAATTAGACAGCTTACACTCGCACAGAAAGCGGCTAAAAATGATTTCTACCTGCTCACCCAGATTGAAGAGCGGCTTGATTTATTCCTTAAAATAAGAAAAATGATGCGCAAAGGCTGATTAAAGGTTACTTAAGATGATTTCCAGCTACAAGACAATGCAGCTAACGTTATTAAGTTGCCTTCTATTATTGGCTTGTAACTCTGCACATAGCGGCTCAATTTCAAAAGGAAAATCCCTTGCATTTGACCGGTCAAAAGGAAATTGCCTTGCATGCCATACAATCGATGATGGAGAAATGGCTGGTAATATCGGACCACCATTGGTCAATCTGAAAATGCGATTCTCAACCCGTGATGCTCTATTTAAACAGGTCTGGGATGCCACAACAATTAACTCAAAAACCAGCATGCCTCCATTTGGCCGTAATAAAATCCTTTCAGAAGAGGAAATTGAGCATATAGTAGAATATATCTGGTCACTCTAATTAAAACTGTAGAGCATTCATATGAACCATATTCAGCAAAGGCGCTTACTCCTAAAAGGACTGCTCTCCAGTAGCCTTTTAGGAGTTGCTACCTTTCTACCAAAACTAGCCTTAGCCGCTTGGCCAAAGAGTGCATTCCAATCAACGACAGCAGCCTCAGCCATTCAAAAACTCGAACCAGAGCTTACTGTTGAAAAAAGCACAGAAATCAAAATTAAAGCGCCAAAACTTGCCGAAAATGGCAGCATTGTTTGGATTGAAATTTCTACAACTATAGAAAATGTGGAGTCTATCTCCATTCTGGTGGAAAAAAATCCAACACCTCTTGCCGCTAAATTTATTCTCAGTGAAAAAGCTGAGGCATATATCTACACCCGGATAAAGATGCGAGAAAGCAGTCCTGTAATCGCTTTAGTTAAAGCTAACGGGAAACTCTATTCAGCCCAAAGAAATATTAAAGTAACTTTAGGGGGCTGTGGTGGCTAATCAATACAACTCACTACCAAGACATAGCGCATCAAACCCTGTCAAAATTAAAATCAAGCTGAAATTAAGGGAAGAATCGACAGAGGTTAGAACACTGATCACACATCCAATGGATACAGGCAGATTGAAGAATAGCAAAGGAAAGCTAATTCCCGCTCACTTCATCCAAGAAATTAAGATCCAGCACAATGAGGAAGTTGTTGCTACTTGCGTAATAGGTAGCCCAATATCAAAAAACCCCTTCTTAAAAATGCGCTTTAAAGGGGGGCAACGCGGGGATATTGTCCGTATAAGTTGGGTTGATAATAAAGGTGATCGAGGAAGTAAAGAGCAGGCAATCCCATAAACAATGAAAACTCTCTTCAAATGCTGCCACGCTTTTTTACTGTGTACCACGTTGACAGTTTTTGCGAGCCCAGCAGAAGATCTTGGCCAATTTAGAGCCTACTTTAAAGACAAATTTCCGAGCGTTCCCTTTAATGAATTCAACAATGGTGTTTATGCCATTAATGAAGATGCAAGAATTGCATGGCAAGATATTGAAGAGTTCCCCCCTTATGAAGAAGCCATTCTAAACGGGAAAGCGCTATTTGAAACAAGCTTCACAAATGGCAGAAATTATGGCAACTGCTTTGAAAATAATGGTGTTGGAGTTTCCCAGAACTACCCTTATTGGGATAGAGCTAGACAACAGGTAATAACCCTTGCTTTAGCACTCAACCTTTGCCGCGAAGAGAGTGGCATTCCTGCACTAAAGTACACAGAAGCCAAGTTAACCTCAATACTTGCTTATATGGTCTATACAAGCAGGGAAATGAAAACGAACGCACGTATCCCAACTAATGATAAGAAAGCCTTAGAAAGCTATAAGAAAGGCAAAAAATTCTACTATCAAAGGCGCGGACAGCTTAACTTCTCCTGTGCAACCTGCCATATTCAAAATAGCGGCCGGCGAATCAGGTCTGAAACGCTCAGCCCCTCTCTAGGCCATACAACAGGCTGGCCTGTATACCGGGCAAAATGGGGCTCAGTTGGAACACTCCATAGACGCTTCATAGGATGCAGTAAACAAATGAGAGCAAAAGAGTACAAACTGCAGAGCGAAGAGTATCGAAATCTAGAGTACTTCCTCACCTATATGAGCAATGGCTTGCCCATTAACGGGCCAAGTTATAGAAAGTAGGATAAATTTTAGACATAAAAAAACCGAGAAATAATCTCGGTTTTTTTATAAAGTTAAATAAGAGGCTATTCGCTCTCATCTTCCTGTACTGGACGATCAACCAACTCAATATAGGCCATTGGTGCAACGTCGCCTGTACGAAATCCACATTTCAAGATTCTAAGATAGCCGCCAGGTCTGTTTTTATAACGTGGGCCAATTTCAGAAAATAATTTACTAACAACTTCATTATCTCTTAAACGTGCAAAAGCAAGCCTTCTATTGGCAACAGAATCACCCTTAGATAAAGTAATCAAAGGCTCAACAACTCCACGAAGCTCTTTCGCTTTTGGCAGTGTTGTTTTAATAATTTCATGGCGTAGTAAAGAAGAAGCCATATTCTTAAACATCGCTTTTCTATGACTACTGTTTCTATTTAACTGTCTTCCACTTTTACGGTGACGCATCTTACAACCCTTAAACTAAATATACGTTATATAAATATTCGCTTAACCAGCATCAGCCAGATCTTCTGGTGGCCAGTTCTCTAAGCGCATTCCAAGCGACAACCCTCTAGAAGCTAAAACATCTTTAATTTCAGTTAAAGATTTTTTGCCAAGGTTAGGTGTCTTAAGTAATTCAACTTCTGTGCGCTGTATAAGGTCGCCAATATAAAAAATATTTTCAGCCTTAAGGCAGTTTGCAGAGCGAACTGTTAACTCAAGATCATCAACAGGACGTAACAACTTGGGATCAATAAGCTCTTTCTTTTCAGCTGCCTCATTGATTTCTGGAATATCGCTATCCAGATCAGCAAATACAGTCAAATGATATTGAAGAACCTTAGCTGCAAAACGAATCGCCTCTTCAGGATCAACTGTACCATCAGACTCAATGTCAACGATCAGTTTATCAAGATTTGTACGCTGCTCAACTCGAGCACTTTCGACTTTATAGGCAACTTTAGAAATAGGACTAAATGAGGCGTCTAAAAGCATTAAACCCATTTGCCTGTCTTCACCACTTTGCTGGCGAACACTAGCAGGCTGATAACCACGCCCTTTCTCAACTTTGAGAGTCATTGAAAGCTTTCCAGACTGTGTCAAGTTAGCAATAACTAGATCTGGATTAACAATCTCAACATCATGAGTTAAAGTGATATCACTAGCATAAACAGGACCAGGTTCACTTTTAGTAAGCGTTAAAACGGCCTCATCGTTGGAATGCAAAATAACAGCCAAATTTTTCAGGTTCAATAGAACATCAATAATATCCTCTTGAACACCTTCCAAAGTCGCATATTCATGCAATGCGCCTTCAATCTCAACTTCTGTTACTGCGCACCCTGGGATAGATGACAATAGAACACGTCTTAACGCGTTACCCATTGTATGACCAAAGCCACGCTCCATTGGCTCAATAGTAATACGGGCGTTATTGGCGTTAGATGCACTAACATCAATAACTCTGGGTTTTAATAAATCGGTCGGAGAACCTAACATTTACTTGCCTCTACAGATTATTATTTAGAGTACAGCTCAACAACAAGTTGTTCATTAATATCAGTACCGAGCTCTTCACGCTCTGGTGCTGCCTTATAAACACCTGACATCTCTTTCGTATTCATATCAACCCAATCAGGGAAGCCATACTGTTCTGCAACAGTAAGAGAATCTTGAATACGCTGCTGTTTTTTCCCTTTTTCGCGAATAGAGACTGTATCACCAGCTGCAACCTGAAAAGAAGGGATGTTTGTCACAGTACCGTTTACTAAAATTGCTTTATGGCTGACTAGTTGTCTTGCCTCAGCACGAGTACATGCGTAACCCATACGATAAGCTACATTATCAAGACGGCCTTCCAGAAGTGTTAACAAGTTTTCACCTGTAGCCCCTTTCTGGGATGCAGCTTTTTTATAGTAGTTTCTAAATTGTTTCTCAAGTATTCCGTAGATCCGGCGTACTTTTTGTTTCTCTCTTAACTGAACAGCATAATCTGACAGGCGAGTACGTCTTGTACCATGCTGTCCAGGTGGCTGATCCAGTTTACACTTACCATCAAGTGATTTGCCTCTGCTTTTTAGGAACAGATCTGTTCCTTCGCGGCGACTCAGCTTACATTTTGGGCCGATATATCTTGCCATTATTTCAACTCCAACTACTAAACGCGTCTTTTCTTAGGAGGACGGCAACCGTTATGGGGAATCGGTGTCACATCCAGTATATTACTAATTTTAAAACCTAAATTATTCAAGGCTCTAACTGCAGACTCTCTTCCAGGTCCTGGGCCTTTAATTCGTACATCAAGGTTTTTCATGCCGTATTCCTGAGCAACTTTACCTGCAGTTTCAGCAGCAACTTGCGCAGCAAAAGGGGTGCTTTTTCTTGATCCGCGGAAGCCTGAACCACCCGCTGTTGCCCAAGAAAGAGCATTTCCTTTTCTATCTGTTATCGTAACAATTGTATTGTTAAATGTAGCATGTACATGAGCTATGCCATCAGACACATCTCTTTTAATTCGTTTCTTTGAACTACCTGGCTTTGCCATAAACTTAGATCCTCTAGCCTTTTAGCTTAACGCGCTATTATTTGCGTATAGGACGACGAGGTCCCTTACGTGTTCTTGCATTCGTACGAGTGCGCTGACCGCGTAGCGGCAAACCTCTACGATGACGAATACCGCGAAATGAACCAAGATCCATTAGACGCTTAATATTCATAGAGACACCACGCCTCAAGTCACCTTCTACAGTGAATTTCGCAACTGCACTTCTAAGTGCATCAACTTCTTGCTCAGTAAGATCTTTAATCTTCTTATCAGGAGCAACTCCTGTCTCTTCACAGATGTTCTTAGCGCTAGATCTGCCAATCCCATAGATCGCTGTTAGTGCGATAACAGTATGTTTTTGAACAGGTATATTGATACCGGCAATACGAGCCATAAACTAATCTCCAACAAATACATTTACTACAAATCAGCCGAGCATTATAGCTGAGCTAATCCATACAAACAATAAAAACTAACCCTGGCGTTGCTTATGACGCGGATCTTTGCAAATAATTCGTACGACTCTATTTCTGCGTACAACTTTACAATTTCTACAAATCTTTTTTACTGAAGCACGAACCTTCATCTTAAACCTCAAAAAATTAACATTTATCTAAAGCATCACTGCTAAGAATAATTAGCTGCCCTTTAAGTTAGCCTTCTTCATCAAACCATCATATTGGTGAGACATCATATGCGATTGAATCTGAGCCACAAAATCCATTACTACAACAACGATAATCAAAAGCGACGTACCACCAAAGTAAAATGGCACTCTCCAATAGAGAATCAAAAACTCTGGTAACAGACAAACAGCAGTAATATAAATTGCGCCTGCCAATGTTAGGCGGGTTAAAACACTATCTACATAATTAGCAGTCTGCTGTCCTGGCCTGATCCCAGGAATGAAAGCACCAGACTTCTTAAGGTTATCCGCTGTCTCTTTTGAGTTAAAAACCAAAGCTGTATAGAAAAAGCAAAAGAAAATAATTGCTGCTGCATAGGCCATTACGTACAAAGGCTGCCCCGGAGACAACGCTGTAGAAACATCTTGCAGCCACTCAAACCCTTCAGTGCTACCAAACCATCCCCCAATAGTTGCGGGAAAGAGAATAATACTTGAAGCAAAAATAGGTGGAATAACACCAGACATATTTAACTTCAAAGGTAGGAAACTGGACTGAGCAGCGTACATTTTTCTGCCTTGCTGCCTTTTCGCATAATTAATTGTTATACGTCTTTGCCCTCTTTCTACAAAAACAACCAGAGCTGTCACCGCAATCGCAAGCAAAAACAAAACAATAATTAGAAGACCATTAAGTTCACCAGTTCTGGCAAGCTCAAGAGTACCGCCGATCGCTGACGGCAAACCAGCAACGATCCCAGAAAAGATGATGATAGAGATACCATTACCTATACCTCTTTCAGTAACTTGCTCACCAAGCCACATAAGAAAAATTGTTCCACCAACCAAGGTAACCGTAGTTGCAAAAACAAATGCAACACCTGGATTCATCACGACTGACAAACCTCCAGCTTCCTGCCCCTGGAGAGCCATACTAACTCCGACACCCTGGAATGTTGCAAGCAATACAGTTCCAAAACGGGTGTACTGAGTAATTTTTCTACGCCCAGCTTCACCTTCTTTTTTAAGCTTCTCCAATGTCGGGATAACTACCGTCATTAGCTGCATAATAATTGAAGCTGAAATATACGGCATTATTCCCAAAGCGAATAGACTTAATCTCTTTAACGCTCCACCAGAGAACATATTGAACATATCAAGAATTGTTCCTTCTTGCTGTTCAAACATTAAAGCCAAGGCGTTTGGATCAATCCCTGGAACCGGTATATGAGCCCCTACCCTAAATACGAAAATAGCGCCTAATACAAAAAATAGGCGCTGACGTAGCTCGGAGAGCTTGCCCGCATTATCTGGGGCAGACGCTTTGGCGTTCAAATTAATCCTCTACCTTTCCACCAGCATTTTCAATTGCTGTTTTTGCGCCCTTAGTAACTAAAAGGCCGCGCAAGACTACAGCTTTCTCAATTTTACCGGAATCTATAACTTTTACTTTTGTTGCAATAGAAGAAATAATATTCGCAGCTTTTAGTGTGAGTATGTCTATAACATCCACATCAAATTGAGCCAACTCATGCAGACAAACTTGTGCACTTAATTTTTTCTTTCTTGAAGTAAAACCAACTTTTGGGAGCCTTCTTTGAAGAGGCATCTGCCCACCTTCAAAACCAACCTTATGAAAGCCGCCAGAACGAGATTTCTGCCCTTTGTGCCCGCGTCCACAAGTTTTACCAAGTGTGCTACCAATTCCACGGCCAACACGTTTAGATTTTTTCTTGCTTCCTTCAGCAGGTCTTAATTCATTAAGATACATACTAAATTTCCTCTACTTTCAACAAGTAGCTCACTTTATTAATCATCCCACGGTTGCAAGTAGTATCTTCCACTTCAACTGTGTGATGCATACGTCTAAGTCCTAATCCAGCCACACATGCTTTATGTGATGGAAGGCGACCATTTTTACTTTTGGTCAATGTCACTCTCAGATTCTTAGTCGACATCTTATTTATCCTGTAATCTCAGTTACTGATTTTCCGCGCTTGGCTGCAATAAGCTCAGGACTATTCATCTCAGCTAATCCATTGATCGTAGCGCGAACAACATTGATGGGATTATTAGTACCTACACACTTAGCCAGTACGTTGTGGACACCAACAACTTCAAATACAGCACGCATTGCACCACCGGCAATAATTCCAGTACCTTCAGAAGCAGGCTTCATAAAAACTTTAGCCGCGCCTGTACGAGCCATTACTGAATAGTGCAAAGTTCCATCATTCAAAGAAACATCACGCATATTTTTCCGCGCTTGCTCCATAGATTTCTGAATTGCGATAGGCACTTCTCGAGCCTTACAAAGACCATATCCAACACGGCCTTCACCATCACCAACAACTGTCAGTGCGGTAAAACCAAATTGTCGACCACCTTTAACAACTTTAGAAACACGATTAACCGCTACCAGTTTTTCCTGGAGTCCATCACTATTATTTTGAGGAGCTACATTTGCCATAATAACCTCTAGAATTTCAATCCAGCTTCACGAGCCGCATCAGCTAATGCTTTAACGCGGCCATGATATTTATATCCTGATCTATCAAAAGCAACATGCTCAATACCTGCAGCAATTGCCTTTTCACCGATCAACTTTCCGACAACTGTTGCCGCCTCAATATTTCCTGTGTATTTAACATCAGAACTTACAACAGATTGCACTGTTGATGCCTCTGCAAGAACCTGAGAACCATCAGCCGTAATAACCTGAGCATATATATGCTTCGGTGTACGGTGAACAGACAATCTGTTGACGCCCAACATTTTAATTTTGCTGCGTGCTTTTTTTGCTCTACGCAATCGAGATAACTTCTTATCCATCGTACTACCTTATTTCTTTTTAGCTTCTTTTCTGACGACATGCTCATCAGAATAACGAACACCTTTCCCTTTATAAGGTTCAGGAGGCCTGTACGCTCTAATATCAGCTGCAACCTGACCAACCAGTTGTTTATCAGCCCCTTTCACAACAATTTCTGTTTGGCTCGGTGTCTCAATAGAAATACCTTCGGGCACTTCAAAATTGACAGGATGCGAAAAGCCCAAAGTTAAGTTCAAAACCTTACCTTTAGCTTGAGCACGATAACCAACACCAATTAAGGTAAGTTTCTTTTCGAAACCTTGATTAACACCAACTACCATATTGTTAATAAGTGCTCGCGTAGTACCCGCTAGTGCAACAGCTTGCTTGCTGTTTGATCCAGATTTAACACTCAAAACCGACCCATCTATAGAAGACTCAACTAATTGATGGATAACGTGATTCAGTTGACCATTTTTTCCTTTAACAGTAACTGATTTACCATCCAGATTAATCTCCACTCCCTGCGGGATTTCAACTGGACTATTTGCAATTCTAGACATCTTTTCGTCTCTCTAAATCAGGAAACAACACACAACACTTCACCACCCACTCCATTAGAGCGCGCAGTTTTGTCTGTCATCAAACCTTTTGATGTTGAAACAATAGCCGTACCTAAACCACCCATTACATCAGGAAGCTCATCATAGGACTTATAAATACGTAAACCAGGTCGGCTTACTCTCTGTATGTTCTCTATAACAGGCTTGCCTTGAAAATATTTAAGCGTAATTGTTAATTCTGGCTTAGCACCATTTTCAACTACTTCAAAACTTTCAACATAACCCTCTTCTTTCAACACAACAGATACAGCCTGCTTAAGCGTTGAAGATGGCATTGTTACGCTTTGCTTCTGCGCCATCTGCCCATTTCTGATTCTAGTTAGCATATCTGCTATTGGATCAGTCATACTCATATCATTGACTCCAGACTTGTCTGTTTACCAGCTTGCCTTAGTTAAGCCCGGCACATCACCGCGCATCATATGCTCACGCAACTTATTACGTGATAGACCAAACTTACGATAATACCCATGAGGCCGGCCTGTAATATTACAGCGATTCCTAAGCCTTACAGGATTAGCATTTCGCGGCAAAGACTGAAGTTTTGCCTGCGCTGCATCTTTTTCTTCATCAGAAGAAGTGACACTTGCAATAATTTTCTTCAATTCAGCTCTTTTTGCTGCATATTTTGCCACTGTGCGCTCACGTTTAAGCTCACGTGCAATCATGGATTTTTTTGCCATGGATGGTCTTCCTAATTCTTAAATGGAAATTTAAACAACTCTAACAAAGCACGACCCTCTTCATTTGTAGCTGCAGATGTCGTGATTGAAATATCCATACCACGAAGCTTGTCTATCTTATCGTAATCAATTTCTGGGAAAATGATCTGCTCTTTAACGCCCAACGTGTAGTTTCCACGACCGTCAAAAGATTTAGGACTCAAACCACGAAAATCACGAATACGTGGAATTGCCACACTAATCAAGCGATCCAGAAACTCATACATACGGTCACTTCTAAGGGTAACCTTACAACCAATCGGCATGTCGTCACGTATTTTGAAGCCAGCAATTGACTTCCTAGAAAGTGTCACAACAGGTTTTTGACCACTAATTTTAGTCATATCGCCTACGGCAAACTGCATCACTTTCTTATCAGCTACCGCATCACCAACACCCATATTAATAGTGATCTTGGTAATCTTTGGAACCTGCATGATTGATTTATATCCAAAGCGCTTTTGCAACTCAGGAATAATCTGCTCTTTATATGTATTTTCTAATCTAGCCATCTTTATTTTTCCGCGTGATTAGACATCAACGACTTCGTTATTAGACCTAAAAACACGGACTTTACCGCCGTCTTCAAGCACCTTAATACCTACTTTGTCAGCTTTCCCTGTTGCTGGATTCAACAAAGCAACATTTGAAGCATGGATAGGCATCTCTTTATCTACAATTCCGCCAGCAACATTTTTCTGAGGATTTGGTTTTTGATGTTTTTTCACAAGATTAAGGTTTTCAATTAAAACCTTATTATTATCTAAAACACTCAAGACAGAGCCTTCTCTACCCTTATCTTTGCCTGTAAGTATGATGACCTTGTCACCTTTACGAATCTTCTTCATATCTACTTTTCTCTACAGAACTTCAGGAGCCAATGAAATAATTTTCATAAACTTTTCATTCCGCAGCTCTCTAGTAACTGGGCCAAAAATACGCGTACCTACAGGCTGCAGGTTTGCGTTAAGAATAACTGCTGCATTCCCATCAAAACGGATTGCAGAGCCATCTGGGCGACGTATCGCTTTTTTTGTCCGAACGACAACAGCATTATAAACTTCGCCTTTCTTGACCTTGCCACGTGGAATCGCATCTTTAACACTGACCTTGATAATGTCACCAATACCCGCGTACCGCCTGTGCGATCCACCTAGGACTTTGATACACATAACCCTTTTAGCACCACTGTTATCGGCAATATCCAGGCTGCTTTGCATCTGAATCATTATTATTTCCCGTACTTATCAATCGTATTAAGCTATTAAAATTAAGTGCTGCAAATCAGCTTGCTGATTCTACAATCTCATGTAATAGCCACGTTTTGTTTTTAGATAATGGCCGGCAAGAAACAACCGTCACGACATCGCCCTCTTTACAACTATTAGCTTCATCGTGCGCCATCAACTTTGATGATCTACGGATATATTTACCATAAACCGGATGACGAACCATTCTCTCAACTAAAACGGTTATTGTTTTATCCATTTTTGCGCTAACAACTTTACCGCTTATTGTGCGCACTTTATCTACTGAACCACTCATACTATGCACTCGCCATTTCTTTTTTAATCGTGTTGATGCGGGCAACATCTTTCTGAACACGTTTAAAATGATGTGGATTATTCATTTGCCCAGTCCCTTTTTGCATTCTCATGTTAAATTGCTCACGGCGGAGCTCAACAAGGAGGGAATCCAATTCTTCAATGCTTTTTTCTCTCAACTCAGAAGCTTTCATTACATCACCACACGACTAGAAAAAGCGGTTTTAACAGGGAGCTTTGCAGCAGCAAGTTTAAAAGCCTCTCTTGCCATCTCTTCTGAGACACCTTGAATTTCATACAACATCGAGCCTGGCTTAACCTCTGCAACCCAATACTCGACACTGCCTTTACCTTTACCCATTCTGACTTCCAAAGGCTTTTTAGTAATAGGCTTATCAGGGAATACACGTATCCAAATTTTGCCACCACGCTTAACATGACGGCTAATTGCACGACGTGCCGCCTCAATCTGGCGTGCAGTTATTCTTCCGCGAGAAACTGATTTCAAACCAAACTCACCAAAGCTTACAGAACTGCCACGATGTGCCAAGCCGGTATTTCTACCTTTATGCTGTTTCCTAAATTTTGTTCTTTTCGGTTGAAGCATGACCTATACCTTATTTAGCTGCAGCTTTCTTTTCAGGAGCTGCTTGTGCACCGACTGCATTTTCGAAAACTTCACCCTTAAAGATCCAGACTTTAATTCCGATGATCCCATAAGTTGTAAGCGCCTCAGTAGTGCCATAATCAATATCAGCTCTAAGAGTATGCAATGGAACACGACCCTCTCTGTACCATTCAGTACGAGCAATCTCTGCGCCATTCAATCGACCACTAACACTAATCTTGATACCTTCCGCACCAAGACGCATAGTATTACTGACCGCTCGCTTCATCGCGCGCCGGAACATAATTCTCTTTTCAAGCTGCTGCGCAACACCTTCAGCAACAAGAAGTGCGTCAAATTCAGGCTTTCTGATCTCTTCAACGTTAAGTTGAACAGGAATACCCATCATTTCAGAGACTGTGCCTCTAAGACGATCAATATCCTCACCTTTCTTCCCGATAACGATACCTGGCCTTGCGGTATGGATCGTTATCTGAGCATTATTTGCTGGACGATTAATTTGAATTCTACTAACCGAAGCACTTTTCAGCTTCTTTTTTAGAAAATCACGAACCTGTATATCTTCGTGTAGCAAGCGAGGAAATTCCTTCGTGCTCGCATACCACCGAGAATTCCAGTCCTTGATATAACCTAAACGTATACCTGTTGGATGTACTTTTTGACCCATACTGGACCTCTTAACCTTCTCTAACTTTAATGGTGATATGGCACGAACGTTTTAAAATCCTGTTCGCGCGTCCCTTTGCTCTAGCTCTGAACCTTTTTTGTGTTCTGCTCTCATCAACAAAAACTGTCGATACCTTCAGATCATCAATATCTGCACCCTCATTATGTTCAGCATTAGCAATTGCAGACTCTAATAACTTACACATGATTTTTGCAGCTTTCTTGGTGCTGAACTTTAAAATATTCAGAGCCTTATCCACATCAAGACCACGAATCTGGTCAGCGACTAACCGACCTTTTTGTGCTGACATAGGAATGTTACTTAATTTAGCTGATACTTCCATCGTCTCTATCTCTTCGATTTCTTATCTGCCGCATGCCCTCTATAGGTGCGCGTCGGTGAAAATTCCCCAAGTTTATGACCAATCATATTCTCGGAAATCAAAACAGGAACATGCTGGCGACCATTATGAACAGCAATAGTCAATCCAATCATGTCTGGGAAAATCATTGAGCGTCTTGACCATGTCTTAATTGGACGTCTGCTATTTTCTTCAACAGCCTTTTCTACCTTCTTCATCAAGTGAAGATCAATAAAAGGGCCTTTTTTAATAGAACGTGGCACGAAAATTACCTCTTAAATTATTTCTTGCGTCTGACAATAAACTTGTCTGTACGTTTGTTTTTCCTAGTCTTATATCCCTTGGTAGGAACACCCCATGGTGAAACAGGATGTCTGCCACCAGATGTACGACCTTCACCACCACCATGTGGATGATCAACTGGATTCATCGCAACACCACGTACAGTCGGTCTTACACCTCTCCAGCGCTTTGCTCCAGCCTTACCAAGCGAGATCAGATTATGTTCTGAATTTCCAACCTCACCAATTGTTGCACGACACTCGGCTAAAACCTTACGCATCTCACCAGACCTCAGCCTTAAAGTGACATACGCACCTTCTTTAGCAACCAACTGCGCAGTACCACCAGCACTCCTAACCATCTGAGCACCTTTACCAGGCTTCAACTCAACACAGTGAATAAGTGTACCTACTGGAATATTACGCATTGGCATACAGTTACCAGTCTTAATGGCAGCTGTAGCAGACGAGACAACTTCCTGCCCAATCTCAACACCTTTCGGTGCCAATATGTATCTACGCTCACCATCTTTATAAAGAATAAGCGCAATATGGGCCGTTCTGTTTGGATCATATTCAATCCGCTCAATTCTACCAGAAATATCTAACTTATTCCTCTTAAAATCGATAACCCGGTAATGTTGTTTATGTCCACCACCAACATGCCGAGTTGTTATGCGTCCTTGGTTGTTACGACCACCGGAACCTGATTTCTTTTCAAGTAAAGGCGCATGAGGTTTACCTTTATGCAGACCAGGTGTTTTAACCCTTACTACAAATCTTGAACCAGGTGATGTAGGTTTTGATTTAATGATAGCCATTTTAAAATCGCTCTTTGATTCTATTTATTTACAGACAATTATCTCTTTTACGCAGCACTGAAATCTATATCGAAGCCAGCCTTAAGCTTTACATAAGCTTTCTTCCAGTCTGAACGGTTTCCCATGAAACGACCAAACCTTTTGCTCTTCCCTTTCACGTTCAAAACCTGGACAGATTCAACTTTCACATCAAACATAAGCTCTACAGCTTTTTTGATTTGCGGTTTTGTTGCTGCCTTCTGAACCTTGAATACAAACCGATTACTCTTATCGGCAGCAATAGAACTTTTCTCAGAAACAACAGGAGACTGAAGTACCTGCATTAAATCTAAATTGCTCATCCCAATCGACCTTCTATCTCTTTCAGAGCCTGCTCTGTCATGATCACTTTTTTATGCGCAACCAAAGAGACAGGATCTACATTATTAATTGAACGAACTTCAATCGACTTAACATTACGCGAGGCCAAAATCAGGTTTGGCTCCTCAACAGACGTAACCAATAAGACATCAAGTTCATCACCGAGCTTTTCTAGCAACTGCTTAGTTTTAGAATCAGCAGGAACAATATCATTTGCCACAACCAATCTATCTTGTCGCAAAAGCTCTGACAGTATTGAGCAAACAGCTCCGCGGTACATTTTCTTGTTCACTTTTTGAACATGCGATTGAGGTTTAGCAGCAAATGTCACACCACCTGAACGCCAAATCGGACTACGGATTGTTCCAGCTCTCGCATTGCCCGTTCCTTTTTGGCGCCATGGTTTTCTACCACCACCGCGAACTTCCGAACGAGTTTTCTGGGCTTTTGTGCCTGCGCGAGCGCTTGCCAAGTAACCAGTTACAACCTGATGCACTAAAGCTTCGTTATATTCTTTGCCAAAAACAGAGTCAGACACATCTACAGACTGTGCCGAATCATTGTCACTGACAGAAGGAACCTGAAGGGTCATAATCTATCCTTTAAACTTATTTCTTAACAGCTGGAGAGACAAAAACCGCCCCACCCTTTGAACCCGGAATTGCGCCTTTAACAAGCAGCAGGTTCCGTTCAGAATCAACCTTAACAATCTCAAGATTCTGTGTAGTTACTTTCTCGGCACCCATGTGCCCAGCCATTTTCTTGCCTTTAAAAACCCGACCAGGTGTTTGGCACTGGCCAATCGAACCCGGAGCACGATGCGAGATCGAGTTACCATGCGTGGCATCCTGCATTTGGAAATTATGACGCTTCACGCCACCAGCAAAACCTTTACCAATGCTCTGGCCACCAACATCAACGTATTGACCCGCCTCAAAATGACTCACAGTAATCTCAGAACCAACAGCAAGATCTTCACCTTCAGAATCATCAAGCCTGAACTCCCACAACCCTGCTCCAGCGGCAACACCAGATTTAGCGAAATGACCCGCTTCAGCTTTACTTATATGCGAAGCTTTCTTTTCACCCGCAGTAACCTGAATGGCACGATAACCATCTGAATCAAGATTTTTAAGCTGCACAACGCGGTTAGGCTTAACCTCAATTACCGAAACAGGAACTGAACTCCCCTCATCAGTAAAAACACGAGTCATACCACATTTACGACCAACTAGACCTATCGACATCAATCAAACCCTCACTAATTATTCAGCTCTATTAATTGAGCTTGATTTGAACATCAACACCGGCCGCAAGGTCCAGCTTCATAAGTGCATCAACCGTTTTATCAGTTGGATCCAGAATATCCATAAGACGCTTGTGAGTTCTAAGCTCATACTGGTCTCTTGCATCCTTATTCACATGAGGTGAAGTCAAGACAGTCCATCTTTCCTTAATAGTAGGAAGAGGGATTGGCCCATGGACTGTAGCGCCCGTACGCTTTGCTGTTTCGACGATCTCACCTGCAGACTGATCAATCAACTTATGATCAAAAGCTTTAAGGCGAATACGTATAATTTGTTTCGACATTTCTATTACTCGATGATTTTTGCAACAACACCCGCACCAACTGTGCGACCACCTTCACGAATCGCAAAGCGAAGTCCGTCTTCCATCGCAATCGGGTGAATCAATTTGACTTCAACTTTTACGTTGTCGCCCGGCATGACCATTTCAATGCCTTCTGGAAGATCTACCGCGCCTGTTACGTCTGTTGTACGAAAGTAGAACTGTGGACGATAACCATTGAAGAATGGTGTATGTCTTCCGCCCTCTTCTTTTGACAGTACGTATACTTCTGCTTCGAAATGCGTATGCGGTGTAATCGTTCCTTTGTGAGATAGAACTTGACCACGCTCAACCTCTTCACGCTTTGTTCCACGCAGCAAGACACCTACGTTGTCGCCCGCTTCACCTTGATCGAGAAGCTTGCGGAACATTTCTACACCTGTACAGGTTGTCAATGTTGTATCTTTGATACCAACAATCTCAATCTCTTCGCCTACTTTGACGATTCCGCGCTCTACACGACCCGTTACAACTGTTCCACGTCCTGAGATTGAGAATACATCTTCAATCGGCATTAGGAATGGTTGATCTACTGGGCGCTCTGGTAGCGGTATGTAGCTGTCCATTGTGTCAACCAATTTAATGATTGATGGCGCACCAATATCGCTTGTGTCGCCTTCTAGCGCTTTAAGCGCCGAACCAATAATGATTGGTGTGTCGTCACCTGGGAATTCGTATTGATCAAGAAGCTCACGAACTTCCATCTCTACCAATTCAACAAGCTCTTCATCATCAACCATGTCTGCTTTGTTCAGGTAGACAACGATGTATGGAACACCAACTTGGCGTGCAAGCAGGATATGCTCTCTTGTTTGTGGCATTGGGCCATCTGCTGCTGAACAGACCAGGATTGCGCCATCCATTTGCGCCGCTCCAGTAATCATGTTCTTTACGTAATCCGCGTGACCTGGGCAGTCTACGTGTGCGTAGTGACGAGAATCTGATTCGTATTCTACGTGTGAAGTTGCGATCGTAATTCCACGCTCTCTCTCTTCAGGGGCATTATCAATCTCATCAAATGCTTTAACTTCTCCGCCCTGCGCTTCAGCCATCACTTTGGTCAGTGCCGCTGTCAAGGTTGTCTTACCATGATCTACGTGACCAATTGTTCCCACGTTTACATGGGGCTTGTTCCGTTCAAATTTTTCTTTAGCCATTATTCTAGCCTCTAACCAACTTTAAGTTTCTATTCAGAACATCTTCTTCATGATTGCATCCGCAACACTCGAAGGCGCCTCACTATATTTATGGAAATGCATTGAGTACGTTGCACGACCCTGTGTCGCAGATCGTAAATCAGTTGCATACCCAAACATCTCTGCCAGCGATACTTCCGCCTTAATCAATTTACCCGAAGGCACTTCATCCATCCCCTGCACCAATCCACGCCGTCGATTAAGATCCCCAACCACGTCACCCAAATACTCATCAGGGGTAACAATCTCAACCTGCATCATCGGCTCCAATATGCAAGGACCAGCCTTTTGAGCTCCTTCTCTAAAACTCATCGAGCCAGCTATTTTAAACGCTACTTCGCTAGAGTCAACCTCATGATACGATCCATCGTACAAAGTAACCTTGACATCGACCACAGGAAAACCTGCAACAACCCCATTTTTCATCTGCTCCTGAACACCCTTATCTACCGCAGGCAGATATTCCTCAGGAAGAGAACCATCACTTAACTCGCTAACAAACTGGTAGCCAGCACCCCTCTCAAGAGGCTCAATTCGCAACCAAACATGCCCATACTGACTACGGGGGCCATCCTGTCTTTCAAACCTACCTTCTTGCTCAATAGCAGAGGTAATTGTCTCTCTATAAGCCACTTGCGGGGAGCCAATATTCGCCTGAACACCAAACTCCCTACTCAATCTATCAACAATAATTTCAAGATGCAGTTCACCCATCCCTGAAATTATCATCTGGCCAGTCTCCTCATCTGCCTTAACAACAAAAGAGGGGTCCTCTAAAGCCAGCTTACCTAATGCCGACGAGATCTTATCCTGATCTGCTTTCGTTTTGGGCTCTACAGCAATTGATATCACAGGCTCAGGAAACTCAATATTTTCCAGGACAATTGCCTTATTTAGGTCACACAAAGTGTCACCAGTGACAACCCCCTTTAAACCAATAGCAGCCGCGATATCCCCCGCACGAACCTCTTTAACCTCTTCCCTGTCATTTGAATGCATCTGCACCAAACGACTCACGCGCTCTTTTTTTCCTTTAGCCGGGTTAAAAATCACATCACCGACTTTCAACACGCCAGAGTAAACCCTGAAAAACGCCAAACTACCAACAAACGAATCTGACGCAATCTTAAAAACCAAACCAGAAAACGCCTCATCATCTGACGCCTCTCTCAACAACTCATCACCATCCCAAACCCCCTCAACAGAAGGAACATCAACAGGAGACGGCAAATACTCAATCACTCCATCTAAAAGCGACTGAACACCTTTATTCTTAAAGGCACTCCCACAAAAAACAGGAACAACCTCACCCAACAAAGTTTGCTTTCGCAAACCACTCTTAATCTCGTCAACACTCAATGTGCCACTTTCGAGATAAGACTCCATCAACTCATCACCACTCTCAGCAGCCGCCTCAATCACAGTCTCACGCCACTCAAGAGCCAAATCTTCCAACCCAGCAGGCACATCACGCTCTTCAAACGTCGTACCCCGAGTCGCATTATCCCAGTAGATAGCTTTCATCCTGACGAGATCAACAACCCCCTCAAAACCTTCCTCAACCCCAATTGCCAACTGCACTGGAACAGGATTAGCACCCAATCTCTCTCTAATCTGACCTACAACACGCGAAAAGTCAGCTCCTACCCGATCCATCTTGTTTACAAAAGCTATCCTTGGCACACCGTACTTATTGGCCTGCCGCCACACAGTTTCTGACTGAGGCTCCACACCTCCAACCGCACAAAAGACAGCACAAGCACCATCCAGAACACGCAACGACCTCTCAACCTCAATCGTAAAATCAACATGTCCAGGCGTATCAATAATATTAATGCGGTGCTCTGGAAACTGCTTCCCCATCCCACTCCAGAAACAGGTCGTAGCCGCGGAAGTTATCGTTATCCCGCGCTCACGCTCCTGTTCCATCCAATCCATTACTGCGGCGCCATCATGAACCTCACCTATCTTGTGAGAAACACCCGTGTAAAACAACACTCGCTCCGTGGTAGTTGTCTTCCCTGCGTCAATATGGGCCATAACGCCTATATTGCGATAACGACCAATCGGTGTTGTACGCGCCACTTCCTAAACCGCCAAATCCCTACAATAAAGCCTACCAGCGATAATGAGAAAAAGCCTTGTTCGCCTCAGCCATACGGTGAGTATCTTCGCGCTTCTTACAAGCTGACCCACGATTTTCGGCAGCATCTAGCAATTCACCCGCCAACCTACCAGCCATCGTTCTTTCACTTCTTTTTCTAGCCGCATCAATCAACCAACGCATAGCCAGCGCCATTCTTCTGCTCTGACGCACCTCAACAGGAACCTGATAGGT
>DEIG01000025.1:0-12921 GCA_002352345.1 Methylococcaceae bacterium UBA2780 | reverse complement strand
TCATCAAGCACATCCAGCGCACCATAAATAATTTTTTCTGCAACAGACTTCTTTCCATCCAACATGATCATATTCATGAACTTGGCAAGCAACTGACTACCAAATTTAGGATCTGAAATGATTTCTCTTTTTGCCGCAACCCTTCTTCTAGACATAATTCAGACTCTGTTCCACTAATTAACTTTTAGGCTTCTTTGCGCCGTACTTAGAGCGCCCTTTACGACGACTCTCAACACCAGACGTATCAAGACTACCCCTTACCACGTGATAACGAACACCAGGTAAATCCTTAACACGACCACCACGAATCAGTACAACCGAGTGCTCCTGAAGGTTATGACCTTCACCACCGATATAACTAGTTACTTCCGCACCACTCGTAAGACGAACACGAGCCACCTTACGCATAGCCGAGTTCGGCTTTTTAGGTGTCGTTGTGTACACGCGAGTACAAACGCCACGCCTTTGAGGACATGCCTCTAAAGCAGGAACGTTGCTTTTTTCTAACTTCTTCTTACGCGGCTTACGCACCAACTGGTTAATAGTCGCCATTCATAAACTCCAGATATTCTTTGCTAAAGCACCAATATAGGGCTCAACAATCTTTTCTAATTTAAAGCCGGATCAGGTTTTTCTTGTCTATTTCCTAGAAGCAAGATCAACGAGAGAGCCGGCTATAATAAATAGATGACCCCATTCTGTCAAGCACAGAGCCACCCCATTCGTGATTAATTACTTTTAGTTTTCCTGAATATTAAGCTCTTGCTTAATTGCCTCTTCAACCTCTGAATAATCAACCACCGCCTCTTCTTCTGCTACAACAGCCGCAGACTTACTTCGCTTACGTTCTTCATGGTGTGCCAGTCCTGTACCCGCTGGTATTAATCGACCAACAATTACGTTCTCTTTCAAACCATGCAAACTATCCTTAATTCCTCTTACAGCGGCATCTGTTAATACGCGCGTAGTCTCTTGAAAAGAGGCTGCTGAAATAAAGGATTCTGTTGATAGAGACGCCTTTGTGATACCAAGCAATACGGGATCAAAAGTAGCAGGGATCTTGCCCTCTTTTTCAGCAATTTCATTTGCCTCCAAAACGGCTCCTCTTTCTGCCTGCTCGCCCTTCAAAAATGTAGTTTCGCCTGGCGAAGTAATCTCAACCTTTCTAAGCATTTGTCGAGCGATACACTCAATATGCTTATCGTTGATAATAACGCCCTGCAAACGGTATACATCTTGAATTTCTTTCACCATGTGCTCTGCAAGCGCCCTTACACCGCGCAATCTGAGAATATCGTGCGAGGTCAATTCACCATCAGCGATAACCTCGCCTTTCTCCACATGCTCCCCATCAAAGGCTGTAACATGCCTCCATTTCGGAATCAGTAGTTCGTGCGTCTCACCCTCTGCATCGGTAATGACAAGCCTTTGCTTCCCTTTTGTCTCCTTACCAAAACCAATTGTGCCACTCACTTCCGCTAAAATCGCAGGATCCTTACTCTTACGAGCTTCAAACAGATCCGCTACCCGTGGCAAACCACCGGTAATATCACGAGTCTTACTAGATTCTTGCGGAATACGCGCTAACACATCGCCGATCTCAACTTTTAAGCCATCGGTCACACCAATTACCGCGCCAACCGGCAAAAAGTATTGTGCAGGTATCTCTGTTCCGGGAATGTTGACCTCTTCACCATCCTCCGTCACCAACTTAACCATAGGCCTTAGCTCTTTACCCGCCAAGCCACGCTGCTTAGGATCTGTTACGACAACAGAGCTCAATCCCGTCACCTCATCGACATGCCGCTGAACTGTAACACCATCAACAGCGTCAACTAATTGAGCAACACCACGCACCTCGGTAACAACCGGGTGAGTATGCGGATCCCAATTTGCAATAACATCACCAATCGATACCGCGCCACCATCTGCGACAGTTAGAACAGCACCATAAGGAATTTTGTAACGCTCACGTTCACGGCCATGACCATCGATAACGCTAATTTCACCAGATCGCGAAACCGCAACCAGCTTACCGTCTTTATTTTCAACAGTTTTCAAGTTCGTGATTTTAGCAACACCTTCCGTTTTAACCTCCACATTACTTACAGAGGCCGCACGAGAAGCTGCACCACCGATATGGAAGGTACGCATTGTCAACTGAGTTCCTGGCTCACCAATTGACTGAGCCGCCACAACACCCACGGCCTCGCCCATATTTACCTTATGTCCGCGCCCTAAATCTCGCCCGTAACAAGAGGAGCAGATTCCATGCCGAGCATCACAGGTGATAACCGAACGAACTTTAACTTGGTCAACATTTTTTCCATCAAGAATATCAACCCACACCTCATCAAGAAGCGTACCGGCCGGAGCAATGACTTCACCATTTTCAGGGCTTAGTACATCTTCAGCCGTCACACGACCTAGTACCCTAGCTGAAAGTGCTGTCACAACATCACCACCCTCAATGACAGCCGTCATTAGGAGGCCATTTGTCGTTCCGCAATCCTCACCAGAGACAACCATGTCCTGAGCAACATCGACAAGCCTTCTAGTTAGATAACCTGAGTTGGCCGTTTTCAAAGCCGTATCAGCTAAACCTTTACGCGCACCATGAGTCGACACGAAGTACTGCAATACATCAAGCCCTTCTCGGAAGTTAGCTGTAATAGGTGTCTCAATAATTGAGCCATCCGGCTTTGCCATCAAGCCACGCATACCTGCTAGCTGACGTATTTGCGCAGCGGAGCCACGAGCTCCAGAATCAGCCATCATGTAAATTGAATTAAATGACTTCTGCTTAATTTCTTTCTTTTCTGAATCGGTTACAGATTCCGTTGCGATACCATCCATCATTGCCTTTGCAACCTTTTCGTTTGCATGAGACCAAATATCAACAACTTTATTATAGCGTTCGCCATCGGTTACTAGGCCAGAAACGTACTGTGACTGGATCTCCTGAACCTCTTTATCGGCATCGCCAATGATTCCAGCTTTTTCACCTGGAATAACCATATCTTCAATACCGAATGAAATACCCGATCCTGTCGCATTTGAAAAACCGGTGTACATCAACTGATCAGCAAAAATAACAGTCGCTTTCGTGCCTAGCTTTCTGTAGCACTCATCGATTAACTGAGAAACCTTCTTCTTAGTAATATCATCATTGAACAGATCAAAACCAAGCCCTTTGGGAACAATACCCCAGATAATTGACCGACCAACAGTCGTTTCAACTATTCTACGAGTTTCAACAGGCTGCCCATCTTCATCTGTATCCAGCCACTCACTAATCCTGACTTTAACTTTTGCCTGAATATCAACTTGCTTACTGTCATAGGCACGTTTTGCTTCACCTATATCAGCAAAAATCATTCCTTCGCCTAGAGCGTTTGTTCGCTCACGAGTCATCCAGTAAAGACCCAAAATAACATCTTGCGTCGGGATAATGACCGGCTCACCGTTAGCAGGAGAAAGGATGTTGTTCGTCGACATCATCAACGTTCTAGCTTCCAACTGAGCTTCAATCGAGAGCGGCACATGCACAGCCATCTGATCACCGTCAAAATCGGCATTGAACGCTGTACAGACCAACGGGTGAAGCTGGATTGCTTTACCTTCAATCAAAATTGGTTCAAATGCCTGGATACCGAGCCTGTGCAATGTCGGAGCACGGTTAAGCATGATAGGGTGCTGGTGGATAACTTCTGCAAGAATATCCCAAACCTCAGCCCCTTCGCGCTCAACCATTTTCTTAGCCGCTTTAATGGTTGTCGCCTGGCCACGCCGTTGTAATTTGCTAAAAATAAAAGGCTTAAAGAGCTCTAGCGCCATTTTTTTAGGTAAGCCACACTGATGAAGCTTAAGCGTTGGGCCAACAACAATTACGGAACGACCAGAGTAGTCTACGCGCTTTCCAAGCAAGTTCTGGCGAAAGCGACCTTGCTTACCCTTGATCATATCAGCAAGCGATTTTAATGGGCGGCGGTTGCTACCTGTAATAGCACGCCCACGTCGACCATTATCCAGCAAGGCATCAACAGACTCTTGAAGCATCCTTTTTTCGTTACGAACGATAATGTCAGGAGCATTCAACTCTAGCAGTCTAAATAGCCTGTTATTACGATTAATAACACGACGATACAGGTCATTCAGATCTGAAGTCGCAAATCGTCCACCATCCAAAGGCACAAGCGGCCTTAATTCTGGAGGAAGAATTGGGAGCACAGTCAAAATCATCCACTCGGGCTGATTATTTGACGACATTAACGATTCAATAACCTTAAGGCGCTTGGTTAACTTCTTAATCTTTGTTTCAGAATTAGTCGCACCAACTTCCTCATGAAGCTTTGCTGCCTCAGATGTAAGGTCCATTGATTTCAGCAGTTTGTAAACCGCCTCTGCACCCATCTGGGCCTCAAACTCATCCCCAAACTGCTCAACTGCATCGAGGTATTCTTCATCAGTCATTAACTGACCTGTCTCCATTGGAGTCATGCCAGGCTCTATTACAACAAAGCTTTCGAAATAAAGAACACGCTCAATCTCTCTGAGCGTCATATCGAGCAAAAGCGCAATGCGTGATGGAAGCGACTTCAAAAACCATATATGCGCAACAGGGCTTGCCAGCTCAATATGGCCCATCCGGTCTCTTCTAACTTTAGAAAGCGTGACCTCAACACCACATTTTTCGCAGATTACGCCTCTGTGTTTAAGTCTCTTATATTTTCCACACAGACATTCGTAGTCACTGACTGGACCAAATATTTTTGCACAAAAAAGACCATCGCGTTCCGGTTTAAAAGTACGATAGTTAATTGTCTCTGGCTTTTTAACCTCTCCATATGACCATGACCGAATCATGTCAGGTGAGGCTAAACCAATACGAATCGCGTCGAATTCTTCGACTTGACCTTGCTGTTTTAAAAATTTAAGTAGATCTTTCAAGGATATCTCCCTGTGACAACAAAATGGAGCCTTTGGGTGCTGTCTATTTCAGCACCCAAAGACGTACTTAACTAAATTCCAAGACTCTCGTCTGGAGTTACTCTTGCTCTAGCTCGATATTAATACCAAGGGAACGAATCTCTTTTAAGAGAACATTGAATGATTCAGGCATACCTGCTTCTAACTTATGCTCTCCATCAACAATGTTTTTATACATTTTAGTTCGCCCTGATACATCATCAGACTTGACCGTGAGCATTTCCTGAAGCGTATAGGCAGCACCATATGCTTCCAATGCCCAAACTTCCATCTCTCCGAAACGCTGACCACCAAACTGAGCTTTACCACCCAGTGGCTGCTGAGTCACCAAGCTGTATGGCCCAGTTGAACGTGCATGCATCTTGTCATCAACCAAGTGATTAAGTTTCAGCATGTACATGTAACCGACCGTCACTTCACGATCAAAAGCTTCACCTGTCTGACCATGAAAAAGCTTTGTCTGCCCCGATTTCGGCAATCCTGCCAAATCCAGCATTTCACGAATATCTTCTTCAGATGCACCGTCAAAAACAGGTGTCGCCATTGGCACACCAGCTTTAAGGTTAGCTGCCAACTCCAGAATCTCGTCATCGCTGAATGAGTCCAGATCCTCTTTCTTACCTTTGGAGTTATAAATCTTCCCAAGGTAGGTTCTAATTTTCTGAACCTGATCTTTCGCTTCGAGCATCTTGCCAATCTGAATGCCAAGACCTTTTGCCGCCCAGCCTAAATGTGTTTCAAGAACCTGACCAACATTCATACGAGATGGAACACCAAGCGGGTTTAGAACAATATCAACTGGCGTACCATCTTCTTGGAACGGCATGTCTTCAACTGGGATAATTTGCGAAATCACACCCTTGTTACCATGACGCCCCGCCATCTTATCTCCAGGCTGGATCCTTTTCTTAACAGCAAGGTGAACCTTGACCATTTTAAGGACGCCAGGAGCCAGATCATCACCCATCGTGATTTTCTTTTTCTTCAGCTCAAAACGCTCATTAAATTCAATGCGCTGCTGCTCAATTTGCTCTCCAATTTGCTCAAGCTGAATATTTAGAGCCTCATCCTTTAACCGAATATCAAGCCATTGCGAATGCTGCAACTCACTCAAATACTCAGCTGTCACTTTAGCGCCAGATTTTAGCTTATTAGGTCCTTTTTCAGCCTTGTTTCCAACAAGCAATGCTTCAATACGAGCAAAAATATTTCCTTCGACAATATGAAGCTGATCATCAAGATCTTTTTTAGCTTTTTCTATTGCTGATTTTTCAATCTGAAGAGCACGCTCATCTTTATCGACACCATCGCGTGTAAAAACCTGCACATCAATAACTGTTCCATGGATGCCCGAAGGAACGCGTAAAGAGGTATCTTTAACATCAGATGCTTTTTCACCAAATATGGCACGCAGAAGTTTTTCTTCTGGCGTTAACTGCGTCTCACCTTTTGGCGTCACTTTTCCGACTAAGATATCGCCAGGTCTAACCTCAGCTCCAACATAAACAATCCCAGATTCATCTAGTTTTGCTAAAGCACTTTCTCCAACATTTGGAATATCGGCCGTTATCTCTTCAGAACCAAGCTTGGTGTCACGAGCGACACAGTTCTTTTCTTCGATATGAATCGTTGTAAAGCGGTCTTCTTTTACAACACGCTCAGAGATAAGAATTGAATCTTCAAAGTTGTAACCATTCCATGGCATGAAGGCAATAAGCATATTCTGGCCAAGAGCCAGCTCACCCATATCCGTTGAAGGACCATCCGCTAAAACATCGCCTTTAGAGACTGCATCGCCTGGCTTGACCAGTGGGCGTTGGTTGATGCAAGTATTCTGGTTCGAGCGAGTGTATTTAGTCAGATTATAGATATCTACACCTGGCTCTCCCTCAAGAATCTCATCTTCATTAACACGAACTACGATACGGCTCGCATCAACAGCTTCGATAACACCACTTTTTTCAGCGACAACCGTTACACCAGAATCTTTAGCAACAGCACGCTCCATACCCGTTCCTACTAAAGGCTTCTCAGCTTTCAGTGTTGGCACGGCCTGACGCTGCATGTTTGAACCCATCAATGCGCGGTTAGCATCATCATGCTCTAAGAATGGAATAATTGAAGCCGCAACAGAAACAACCTGTTTAGCAGAAACATCCATCAGTTGAACATCATCTGCTGAAGCCAAAGTAAATTCATCTTTATGACGGCAGGCAACAATGTCTTCAATTATTCGACCATTTTCGTCGATATCAACACCCGCCTGCCCAATTACATAACGCCCCTCTTCAATAGCAGACAGATAAAGGATCTCATCTGTAACCTTTCTATCTACCACTTTTCTATAAGGGGTCTCTAGAAAACCATACGAATTTGTTCGTGAGTAGACAGCCAATGAATTTATCAGACCAATATTTGGGCCCTCAGGAGTCTCAATTGGGCAAACACGACCGTAATGAGTTGTATGTACATCTCGAACCTCAAATCCAGCACGCTCTCTTGCTAGACCGCCCGGCCCAAGAGCAGAGACACGTCGCTTATGAGTCACCTCAGAAAGCGGATTGTTCTGATCCATAAATTGAGACAGCTGACTTGAACCAAAGAATTCTTTAATCGCAGCAGCAACCGGCTTAGCATTAATAATCTCTTGAGGCATCAGGCCATCAGAGTCCGCTAGAGTTAAGCGCTCTTTGACTGCTCGCTCAACACGAACCAAGCCGACTCTAAACTGATTCTCAACCATCTCACCAACAGAGCGAACTCGCCTGTTACCCAAATGGTCAATATCATCGACATTTCCATTGCCGTTTCGGATATCAATCAATTCCTTAAGGACGTCGACAATATCATCCCTACTTAGAGTCCCTTCTCCAGTCGTTTCCTCTCTTCCCAAACGACGGTTAAACTTCATCCGTCCTACAGCAGAGAGATCATATCGATCACTTGTGAAGAAAAGATTGTTAAACAATTTTTGTGCTGAATCTTTTGTTGGTGGCTCGCCAGGGCGCATCATGCGATAGATTTCAACAAGAGCTTCTAATTCTGTAGTAGAAGCATCAATGCTCATCGCATTAGAAATGTAGGCACCACAATCCAGATCATTCGTGAAAAGCGTTGTGAAAGCTTTCACACCATTCTCAACAATCAGATCAAGAAGCTCATCGGTCACCTCATCATTAACAGATGCAATCAACTCACCAGTTGACTCATCGATGATGCCACCACCCAATTTTTTACCAATAAACTGCTCACGCGGAAGCACGAGTGTTTTAACATCAGCTTTTTTAATCTTACGGATATGCTTACCGGTAATTCTTCGGCCAGCCTCAACAAGCACCTTACCTTTGCCGTCTTTAATATCTACAGTAACCGCTTCACCGCGCAACCTATCGGCCACGAGTTCGATTTCAAATTCATCTGTAGAAACAACTTTAACGTTGTTCTTCTCAAAGAAAAGGCTAATTATCTGCTCATTATCCATCCCAAGCGCACGCAAAAGAACGGTTGCTGGCAATTTGCGACGCCTATCAATTCGAACATAAATAATATCTTTATGGTCAAACTCAAAATCTAACCAAGATCCACGGTAAGGAATGACCCTCGCTGAAAAGAGAAGCTTTCCAGAAGAATGCGTCTTACCTTTATCATGACTAAAAAAGGCACCAGGAGAGCGGTGCAGCTGGGAAACAATAACCCTCTCAGTTCCATTGACAACAAAAGTTCCATTGTTTGTCATCAAGGGCAATTCACCCATATAGACCTCTTGCTCTCGAACCTCTTTTACAACCTTCGATTTGAGCGGAGTGTCTTTGTCATAAATGACTAATTTAACTTTAACGCGCAAAGGGGCCGCATAGTTTGCACCACGTTGCTGACACTCTTTAACATCAAACAGCGGCTCACCCAGTCGGTAGCTGACATATTCAAGCACCGCATACCCAGAGTGACTTTCGATAGGAAAAACGGAGCTAAAAGCCGCATGAAGTCCGATATCGCTCCGATCTTTAATCGCTAGATCTTCTTGCAAAAAACGCGCATAAGAATCAAGCTGTGTCGCCAAAAGATAGGGCACGTCTAGTACTTCCAGACGTTTACCAAAGTTATTTCGTATGCGTTTCTTTTCGGTAAAAGAGTAGGCCATATCGGTTCCTTACTTCGTTACAAATCTAAATTGGGAGGTAACTAATCCACCTGACCAGAGGACAGATAAATCAGAAACACAAACATCAAAGGGCCGGTGGCTCAATGGCCACCAGCCCTGTACAGCAGATGTTACTGCTACTGCTCTGTCAAAACTATTTAACTTCGACAGTTGCGCCAGCTTCTTCAAGCTGCTTTTTAACATCTTCAGCTTCATCTTTGCTAACAGCTTCTTTAAGTGGTGTAGGTGCGCCTTCAACAGCTCCTTTCGCCTCTTTAAGCCCAAGACCTGTAATTGCACGAACAGCTTTAATTGTTGCAATTTTGTTTGAACCAGCACCCGTTAGGATTACATCAAACTCAGTCTGTTCTTCTGCAGCGGCTGCTTCGCCACCAGCTGCAGGAGCTGCCGCAACTGCTGCTGCAGCTGAAACACCAAACTTCTCTTCCATAGCGGAAACCAAGTCCACTACATCCATTACACTCATTTCTGAAATTGCTTCAAGAATATCTTCTTTAGATACTGCCATTGGAAAAACTCCTATTTAAATCTTTTAAATCGGTAAACTAAATAAAAAGCCAACTACGCCGCTTCTTTCTGATCGCGCACAGCTGCAACGGTCCTGACAAGCTTCGCATGAGGCTCAGCCAAGGTCCGTACAAACTTCTCAACAGGTGCTTTCATCACCGCCATAAGCATACTAATCGATTGATCGTATGTAGGCAGTTTAGATAGTCGGTCAAGCTCTGATGCGCCGTACATCTGACCACCAATAGAAACTAGCTTGGTCTCAAGCTTTTTATGTTCCTTGGAAAAGTCTTTGATGAGACGACCAGCAGCACCAGGATCTTCAACTGAGAACGCAAGAAGCAATGGACCAACAAGCCCCTCTTGCATGCATTCAAAGTCAGTTCCTGCAACCGCTCTTTTTGCCAAACTATTTTTGACAACTCTCAGATAAACACCTGATTCACGTGCGCGCTTCCGAAGCTCAGTCAACTCAACAACTGTTAGACCACGATACTCCGCAGCAACAGCAGAAAGCGCTTCAGCCGCAACTTCTGCGACCTCTTCTACAACCGCCTTCTTGTCTTCAAGTCTCAGTGCCACTATTACCTCCGGTTACACTTAACACAAACACCAATGTGCTTGCTTACACTTAACACACTCAAAAAATCGAGTGCAATGAATACGGATCTCTTAACCCACTTTGTGCGGATAGAGTTCACCGTCTGCGTAGGAATATTAAGCATTCAAGATGCTCCTACGGTCTTTGACGGCCACCGCTTTATCGCTAAAGCGGCAACCCAAAGTTAATGCAATTAGCCCGGAAGACTTCCCTGCTCAACTGCCAGCCCAGGACCCATCGTTGTGGATACTGTGACTTTTTTCAAATAAATGCCTTTTGCTGCTGATGGCTTTGCTTTCTTCAGATCAACCAGCAACGCCTCAAGATTTCCACGTAGCGCCGCCACATCAAAATCAACCTTGCCAATCGTACAGTGAATAATTCCACCTTTTTCTGTGCGATACCTAACCTGCCCAGCTTTTGCATTTTTAACCGCTGTAGCAACATCTGGCGAAACCGTGCCTACCTTTGGGTTTGGCATCAAGCCTCTAGGACCAAGAACCTGCCCCAACTGCCCTACAACACGCATTGCATCAGGAGAAGCAATGACCACATCAAAGTTAAGGTCACCACCTTTTATTTGCTCAGCTAAGTCTTCCATGCCGACAACATCAGCACCTGCCTCTTTAGCAGCTTCAGCATTTGGCCCTTGAGTAAAGACAGCAACACGAACCGTTTTACCTGTTCCATTAGGAAGGACCGTTGCACCACGAACATTCTGGTCTGATTTGCGTGGATCAATACCTAAATTAACGCTCACATCCACAGACTCGTTGAATTTTGTAGAGGAAACTTCCTTTAGTAACGCAAGCGCGTCATCTAATGAATAGATTTTTCCTATTTCAACTTTTTCACTAATAAGTTTTGCTCTTTTTGACAACTTAGCCATTACAGACCCTCCACATCAAGACCCATGCTTCGAGCACTGCCTGCAATAGTTCGTACTGCCGCATCCAAATCAGCAGCAGTTAAATCAGCATCTTTAGTTTTAGCGATCTCTTCCAGCTGCTCGCGAGTCACTGTACCGACTTTATTTGTGTTCGGAGTTCCGCTACCACTTTTGATTCCAGCCGCCTTCTTCAATAACACTGACGCAGGTGGCGTTTTGGTGATAAAAGTAAAGCTACGATCACTATATACAGAAATCACAACCGGGATTGGCATCCCTTTCTCTATCTTCTGAGTCTGCGCATTAAATGCCTTACAGAACTCCATAATATTTACACCATGCTGACCTAGAGCAGGACCAACTGGTGGACTTGGATTAGCCTCACCCGCCTTAACCTGAAGCTTGATATACGCTTCGACTTTTTTCGCCATCTTTATAACTCCCAAATGGGTACAAGCGCCTTTCGGCTCCCCTGTTTACAAAATCTCTTACTTAAGCCTTTTCAACCTGACCAAAGTCCAGCTCTACCGGTGTCGAACGACCGAAAATTAACACCGAAACTTTTAGCTTACTTTTTTCGTAGTTAACCTCTTCAACCACACCACTGAAGTCATTAAAAGGCCCATCGATAACTCGAATAACCTGACCAACTTCAAACAAGACTTTTGGCTTAGGTTTATTAACGCCCTCTTCGACTCTATTAAGAATCAAATCGGCCTCTTTATCTGTGATTGGCGCTGGCTTGTCCGCCTTGCCACCAATAAAACCCAAAACCTTCGGCGCACTCTTAACTAAATGCCATGTCTCATCGGTCAGCTCCATCTGCACCAATACATAGCCAGGAAAGAATTTACGCTCACTCCTTCTCTGCTCACCTTTCCTCATTTCAACCACCTCTTCGGTTGGAACCAGAATCTTTCCAAACTGATCCTCCATCCCGCAGCGAGTTATCCTCTCTTCGAGAGAACGCTTAACCTGGTTTTCGAAATTAGAATAGGCCTGAACAACAAACCAACGTAGCGACATTGACTATCCCCCTTGACCTGTCAGAAGCTGAATACCCCAAACAAGGAACATATCCAGCAACCAAAGAATTAAACCCATGATAAAAACTACAACAATAACAACTAACGTTGTCTGCATCGTTTCCTGACGAGTAGGCCAAACAACCTTACGCACCTCTGTACGCGCGCCGTGTAAAAATCCCCAGCTATTTCGCCCTACTGCCGTTGTAAAAACCACAGCCAACGCAGCAAGAACAAGCGCGATTAACGCACCCAGCCTCACCAAAAAAGCCTGATCAGCCAACAGGTAAAAAGCTGCAATAGCTCCTACAATAAGCAAAACCGCAAAGGAAAGCTTTGCGGTATCAAGCGCCGAACCAGAAGACTCAGTATTATCAGTCATTAATATGCTCTATATCTAACCATCAAAAAAGCCTACCACCTACAATACAGTGGCAGGCCAGGAGGGACTCGAACCCCCAACCTGCGGTTTTGGAGACCGCTGCTCTACCAATTGAGCCACTGGCCTATACTGTAAAATGGTAAACTAGTTTTGATTGATTAAATCAATTACTCGATGATTTTTGCAACAACACCCGCACCAACTGTGCGACCACCTTCACGAATCGCAAAGCGAAGTCCGTCTTCCATCGCAATCGGGTGAATCAATTTGACTTCAACTTTTACGTTGTCGCCTGGCATGACCATTTCAATGCCTTCTGGAAGATCTACCGCGCCTGTTACATCTGTTGTACGAAAGTAGAACTGT
>DEIG01000013.1 GCA_002352345.1 Methylococcaceae bacterium UBA2780 | reverse complement strand
CTGAGGGCATGGAATATTGCTTTGCGGCGCAAAGTCCACTTGATCGCTTGTGGCGGTACAGCTATGACCCTGCTGGGAATCAAAGCATCAACAAAAGATGTTGATTTTATGGTGCCCAACATCAGGGAATACAACTACCTGATAAAGCAATTACCGGCAATGGGTTACGCACCAACCACTGGACCCGGCTGGCAACGGAAAGGTGAAGTTTTTCATTTCGACATATTCCGCGGAAACAACATCCACACAACCGGGATACTGGAATCGCCCCTGGAAGTTGGGCGCAACAAACTGTTGGCTGAATTCTCGCACCTTTATATCGGCATCCTGAATGACTACGACTTGATCTCAAGTAAATTGATGCGCGGGACCAGAGTTGACTATGAAGACTGTGTGATGTTGGCAACAGCCCATAAAGACGAACTGGATCTTGAAAAGCTGGCACTCCACTTTCATGAGATGGTCAGTTATGATGTCGCGGAAGAACGATTAAGGCCAAACATAAACTACTTCCTTGAGCGACTGCGGGAGGGCAAATGACCGACGATAAATTTCTCAAAAGCCTTTCTAAACTCGGCTTCCCAATGCTTGAACCGAGCGAAGAACTAGATGTGAACGAAACTCTGGCTAAGGTCGTCAAGAGTAATGACTCTCGGCTTTGGGAGGGATTTCCTGTCCTTTTGGCCAACGCAGGTGAAAGTTATCAGTTTGCCTCGGATCAGGTTGAGCAGCAACTTCCCACAAAAGAGCTTAAGGAACGGTACCACCGGCTCATATTATTATCGGCAGCCGTCTATACTTACTACCACCTGACATTTTCGTGGCTGACCAAACTAAAAAAAACATTTTCCGACACCGACAAAAACTATGTTAAGGCCTGCCGGAGCGCATTGGCTCACGACCAGGCACCCAATTGGTCAGATGACGAATTTGATCCAGAGCGGGTCAGAGGTTTGTTCGAGCTTTATTACGAACAGAAAGCCGAGAAAGATCGGAGGCGCAAGGACCGTTACGAAGAATTCTCTCTGGAGCACGCTCTGTCACAGGTTTTCTCGCCGAAGCAGAAAGAATTGTTTAAAAAGAAACTGGAGGGTGATCCGCTGACTAAAACCGAACAGGAATACTATTCACGAACGGTTAAGAAAAAAGTGGTTGCATTTGCCAATTCTGAGCTACATAGCTTATCAAGAAAATTACTGGAGCAGTAGTATTAGACGCCCGACACGAAGGGGCGGAAAATTTTCTTAGGGATATCCAAGGTAACCACCTTGAAACTTCTTATAGATGAGTTGCAAAAATTGAAGGGGATACCAAAATGCGGACAGCTTACAGATATTCAGACAGAAGGGATTCACTACAGGTCAATGTTCAATGGACAAGACCCCAGTGGCCCATGAGATGACCAAGACAGCCCTGTATGATGGCAGGGTAAGGCTACCCCAGCATCCAAAGCTCTTGCGGGAGCTACAGACGTTGGAGAAGGATGCAAGAACGGGGAAGATTGATCACACATCCCACGGTAGCAAAGATATATCTGATGCCTTGGCGGGGGTCATACACGGCTTAACCATGCGGAGGGAGGTCTGGGTAGCACATAGTATCCCTTTGTGGACTTACCAGAATCCATCAAGGAGACATTGCGGTCTGAAGACTGATAAGAACCCCTCTAATGAAAGTGTTGACCAAGCAGTGATTGAGCTGTAGAGTACCCACATGATTTTATGTGTTATTGGAGGGGTTGGTTATGCCAAAAAGCTTCATATCACTCTGCACCATTTCACTGCTGTTTCTGTCTGTCTCTCTCGCCAGTGCAACCACACTTTCTGATACCCTGAATAAAAGCTTCAAGAAAATCAGCTATCCCAACGATGAAGTCGTTGCCAGCATTACCATTCAAACAGAAATCCCTGACATTTCTGGCCACAGAATAAAAGACTCCGTTCTGCTGGCCTATAAGACTCAAGCCAAGCTTGTCTCCGTATTTAAACAGAACGGCTGGCACAAGGCAGATGAGTTGCTCGCAGATAGTATTGATGCTGGACTCATTGAACTGGAATTGGGCAAGGGAATGAATCTCAAGTTCAAAGAAACCCTGCGACTCAAAGCCTATGTCTACCAATGTGACATGCCTATGCATAAATATCGGGTCGGTAACATAGAGAAGTTTTTTGAGAAAGATGTCCTAGAAAAAGCTGAGGAATGTTTCACCTACGATGAAAAATTACAGGGTGAAAATTATCCATATTAATTTACGAGGAGATGCTAATGCGAGCCCATCTTAATTCTATTGGTATTATGGCGTTTCTCATCTGTTGTGTATTCCTAGGTAGTACGGCGTTTGCGGATTATGAAACGGCTATGTCTTTACAGAAGAGCAAAAAATACAAACAGGGTTTTGATGAGTGTTGGGAAGATGCTCAGAAGGGTGAGGCAAAATGCCAGAATTATATAGGCTACGCCTACAAGTCTGGAAAAGGTACTACCCAAGACTTAAAAGAGGCCGTCAAATGGTATCGGCTGGCCGCTGGTCAGGGTAATGCAAAAGCACAAAATAATTTAGGTACTTGTTATTCCAGCGGTAAAGGTGTTGCACAGGATTTCAAGGAAGCGACACGGTGGTATCAGCTAGCTGCGGATCAAAAACAAGTATGGGGACTGTATAACCTCGGTTTGGCCTATTTAAATGGTAAGGGCGTTAAACGAGACAATGAGCAGGCTGTTAATTTATTTCGGTTGGCCGCTGAGCAAGACTACAACCAGGCACAGTATAGGCTGGGATTAATTTATGAAACAGGTCAAGGCGTTTCCCAAGACGATACAGAGGCCCTGAAATGGTATCACTTAGCTGCCGATCAAGGCCATAATGGGGCAAAAGAAAGGCTTGGATCTTTATTAACAAAAATAGCAATAAATAAGCCCGCTAAGAATTTAAAGGATCTCAGTGAAGAGAGAATATTGGCAGATATCTCTGGAAAAACAATTGAAGGTTGGGAAATAAAAAAAGAATATAAAAATGTATTAAAGATTTTGAACAGAAATAATAAGAACAACCCCAAGTTTATTGTCGCTTTGTTTTCATCTGACAAATCAGCGGATTCAAGAACGCAGGGCTTTTTCTGTAAACTAGAAATTGAATATAAAAAAATTGCAGGGGAATTGTTTTTAGTAGATATAAAAACAATTCAATCTGAACTGGGCAAGAAAGACGAAACCTTCATAAAATACTATGAAAACTTCTACCCGCTATGTTCTGCGGTAAAAGATAATAACGAAAATTTAGTTAAGAATCTATTGAGAAGAGGTGTAGATGTAAATGAAGTTGACAATTACTATTGGACCCCACTTTTACATGCCTATGCTAACAAACTAAAAAATATCGAAAAACTACTCATTTCAAAGGGTGCAGACATTCACCTCGTTGGCGCAACTATGCTAGCTATTGCTTTACGTAATAATGATTTCACCTCAGCTAAAGAATTATTAAATAGAGGGGTGGACATAAATAGCAAGCCGAAAACTGGATCAAAATATGCCGAATCAGCAATAGAAAACTCTGTGGGCAATGAGGCAGCTTTTCAATTTCTAGTTGAGAATGGAGCAAATATAGATGTTAAAAATTATTATGGTGGATCTTTGCTTCACAAGGCCGTCGATTGCATATCGGGGAACCTCAATGTTGCAAAATATTTAATTGAAAAGGGACTAAATGTTAATGCGATTGCTTCAAATAATGGACGTACGCCCCTAGTCAATGCGTGTGGTTGCTCATCATGCAAGCCAGAGTATATTAAACTCTTGCTGGACAATGGTGCTGATATCAAGATTAAAGTTGGATACTCCCTTTCTGACGGTAGCACAAGACAGGGCGATGCATATAATTGGGCAAAAGGTTCAGGATGCATTGATCAACTAGATGATTATTTAGTTAAAAGATTGCGCTTTGAAAAGGTAATAGATATCAGTGACACCGTATGGTTTGATTCACAACATACTTTTTTAGGATCTTTCTTTCGCCGTTTTCAAAAAAAGATTTCAGAGGTTTGGAGATACCCTCAGGCACAATATAAACAAGGGGTTGGAGGAAAACTGGAGATAATGGTTAGTGTCAATAAGAAAGGGGAACTAATAGATGTTTCAACTAAGCAATATAGTGGAAATTCAAACCTAGATTTCGAGACAACTCAGACAATTTATCGGGCAGCACCATTTGGTCCATTACCTGATAACTATCCACACGCAAAATTGAACATACGAGTCTATTTTGAATATTCTAAGGGTGGTGGACAAAATATCTTTGGGAGGAAGCTCGATGATAAAAGATCACTGTCCAAGAAAACAGGACTAGATTACGTCCGTGAATTTATTACCCAAAAATGACTAGAAACAGAATCTAAATTGGAGTCAACTGACCTTAGCTCGGAGGTGTTGTTGGCTTACAGCGAGTCAGGAAATCTGCTCCACTATCGTTTCAACAAGAAGTCGGGAAATAAAAAGTTTGATCGTACTTTAGCAAAAGCTATCTTTCAGTCTAAAAAGTTAGGAAAACCAATCTCTGGACAAACTGAGTTTACTATTATTTTTAATCTAGCAGGTCGTTGAAAAACTAGCAGGGAGTGACCCTTTTTCTCCCAATAAGATTTTTTGCTCTTTGACAATCTATGTTTCATTGGTTTACAGCAGATTTACTGCTGTTTTGACCCTGTTTTTATGGGTGATCGTGATGCGATAGCCTCTATTGGCTTCTT
>DEIG01000010.1 GCA_002352345.1 Methylococcaceae bacterium UBA2780 | reverse complement strand
CGGTAGTGGTATGCAAGCGATTGTTGATGCTGCTCAAGGGATCATGTTGGGTGACTATGAAGTTGCCATCGGTGCAGGTGTTGAGTCAATGAGTAACTCATACTATGCATTGCCTGCAAACCGTTGGGGCCAAAAAATGGGTCACGGCCAAACAGTTGATTTGATGATCTCTGCGTTAACAGATCCTTTTGGTACGGGTCATATGGGTATGACTGCTGAGAACCTCGCAGATAAATATAATATCTCTCGCGAAGATCAAGATGCTTTGGCGGTAACAAGCCATCAGAATGCAGCTCGCGCACAGGCAGAAGGCCGTTTTGACAGTCAAATTGTTCCTGTTGAAATGAAAACACGTAAAGGCGTAACGGTTTTTGATAAAGATGAGCACGTTCGTGCAGATATTACCGTTGAGAAGCTGTCTGGTATGCGTCCAGCATTCAAAAAAGACGGCTCTATTACAGCAGGTAATGCTTCCGGTATTAATGATGCGTCATCAGCGATGGTGATGATGGAAAAAGGTGCTGCCGAAGCGCGCGGTTTAAAGCCAATGGCTAAGTTAGTGGCTTACTCACACGCAGGTGTTGAGCCTTCTATCATGGGTATCGGTCCTGTTCCTGCCGTTGAAAAGATTCTGGCTGATACAGGGCTATCTATCGACGATATCGATGTGTTTGAGGTGAATGAAGCGTTTGCTGCTCAAGCACTAAGCGTATGTCGTGAACTTGACCTTCCAATGGATAAGGTAAATGTTAACGGCAGTGGAATCTCTTTAGGGCATCCTATAGGTGCTTCTGCGAATATTATTGTTGTAAAGGCGCTGCATGAACTAGAGCGCGTACAGGGCAAATATGCTTTGGCAACACTCTGCATTGGTGGTGGACAGGGTATCGCTACTCTTTGGGAAAGGATGTAATTCAGAATTATCTTCTGAAACTTTCTTAAATAAAAAAGGCGGGGATAGATATCCCCGCCTTTTTTATTGCCACTTTTTTGAGTGTTACGGGCGTAGCTCTTTCGGAAGAGGAAAAATTACCGTCTCCTGAATACCGTTACTCTCAATACTGGTTTTCCCACCCCATTCCTTGAGTTTATCGATTACATTGTTGACGAGGGTCTCGGGCGCTGAAGCACCAGCGGTGATGCCAACGGTTTCAATGTTGTTAAGCCATTTGTGCTGAATATCCTCCGCGCTATCGATCAGAAAAGCAGGTTTTCCAAGCTTTTCAGCGATTTCTCTTAACCTGTTTGAATTTGAGCTGTTTGGTGAGCCAACAACAAGAACAATATCAGCCTCTTCTGCGAGTGTTTTGACCGCATCCTGGCGGTTTTGTGTGGCGTAGCAGATGTCATCTTTCTTGGGTCCAATGATCGCGGGAAAACGCTTTTTCAGTGCGTTAATAATTGTTGCTGTGTCATCCATGGAGAGTGTTGTTTGAGTGACGAAAGCTGTCTCTTTGGATTCGTCAATCGTCAGTGATTCAACATCTTCGGGTGACTCAACGAGGTATATTCCTGCTGAAGGGTCTTTGCATTGGTATTGCCCCATTGTGCCGATCACCTCTGGATGGCCTGTATGGCCAATCAGAATCACGTTGCGAGCCGATTTTGCATTGCGGGCAACTTCAATGTGGACTTTTGTTACGAGTGGGCAAGTAGCATCAAACACTTGAAGTTTGCGCCTTTTTGATTCATCTTGAACCTCACGAGAGACACCGTGAGCGCTAAATATGACGGTTGAGTCATCGGGAATTTCACTCAGTTCATCAACAAAAATAGCACCTCTATTACGGAGGTTATCGACGACAAACCGATTGTGGACTACTTCATGGCGAACATATATAGGTTTCCCAAAAACATCGAGTGCGCGGTCAACAATTTCAATAGCACGGTCAACGCCGGCACAAAAACCGCGAGGGTTAGCGAGGATGATATGCATTTATTTCTGCTCTTCCGTTTCGGTTGTAAATGAGCGCCTATTGCGCTGCCAAAGCACCTCTTTTCCACCATTTTGGCGGGCAAGTAGTCTACATAAAACAAATAGTAGGTCAGATAGGCGGTTTAAGTATTTAACCACTGGAGGGTTAATGCTTTCCTCTCGGGCCAAGCTAACAGTTACCCTTTCTGCGCGTCGGCAGACAGTGCGGGCTACGTGGCAGACAGCGGCTGCCTGATTGCCACCGGGCAGGATAAATTCTTTTAGCTTAGGTAGGTCGGTATTGAAGTGATCGAGTGTGGTTTCTAGTAGTTCAATATGCTCGTCGTAGATTGTTTTGTAGCCGGGAACGCAGAGCTCGCTACCAAGATCAAAAAGATCGTGTTGAATATCGGTCAGTGTATCTTGAATCTCACTGGGTAGATCAAGTGAGAGAAGGACACCAATATGGCTGTTTAACTCATCAACGGTGCCGTAGGCTTCTACACGCAGAGAGTCTTTGTCGACACGGCTGCCATCACCTAGCCCTGTTGTGCCGGAATCACCTGTACGGGTATATATTTTTGAAAGTCGGTGGCCCATTTAGATTAACGCCTCCTTAGAAACGACAATGCCATCTTCATCAGCATATAAATGGTGGTCTTTTCTGAAGGTGATACCAGAAAAAGTAACAGGAATATCGCGGTCACCGACCCCTTTCTTAATGCTTTTTAAGGGATGTGTGTGCAGGGCTCTAACGCCAATCGGCATTGTATTGATGTCTTCAGAGTCTCTAATGCAACCGTAGACGACGATGCCATTCCAACCATTTTTACAGCCGAGTTCAGCTAGATTATCACCGAGGAGGGCGCAGCGATGTGAGCCGCCGCCATCAACAACCAACACACGGTTTTCTACTTTCTCTTCAAGCAGTTCGCGAACGAGAGAGTTATCTTCAAAAACCTTCAAGGTTGTTATCTTTCCAGAAAATGAATGATTGCCACCGTATATCTTAAACAGAGGATCGGCTATCTGGAGGTGTTCTTTGTGGGAATGGTCATCGCATAAATCAGCGGTTTTAAATGTCATTGTCTGTTCCTGTTGTCAGTCACTATAATACCGAAGCAGAGTATCATACCCAAAAGTTGTGGGAACAATAAACGAGCCTGTGTTTGAGGGGCTGAATCTAAATTGGAGAGTATAAATGTTGAAGCGGTCTTGTTGGTTTGTTGTCATTGCATTTTTAGCGGGTTGTGCGACAACTACACCCTATGTGAGTCAAGTAGATAAGCCTTTTGATGTGGGGGGCTCTCAAGCAGACAGTGTTGTGATTGGGGTTTTGGATAGCCGGCCAGCTGTCGTATCGGGAGAAAAGGCACCAACGGTGATTGGGCAATATAAACTTCGGTTTGGTGATCCATATGATGCGCATACTTTTTCTAAGAAGCCGATGGCAGAGGACTTTTCTGACAGGTTGGTTGAGTTACTGGGTGGGAAGTTTGGAACGCTGACGCCTATATTGCTCAAACCCTCTGTTGGTCATGACGGGGCTCTTGATCAGCTGCTTGAGAATGGAGGTAATAAGTTTGTGTTGTTGACACTTAAGGAGTGGACGAGCCTAACCTCATCAATGACGAGCCTTGAATTTGATGCGCAGTTAGAGATTTTTAATGCAGATAAAGAGTTGTTGGCCTACAAGCGAACTAAAGGTGAAGACACTTATGGTGGCAATTCGATTGCTGGGCCGATTACTAATTCAAGGACGGTTCTACCTCATGCGTTTCGACAAAAAATGAAAGCGCTTTTTGAGGCGCCAATGGTTAAGATCGCTCTGACTGATGCAAAGCCAGCCCCAATTATTGAGCAGGAAAAGGTGGTTGATGACTCTGGTGAGATTGTTCCTCAGGCTTGTACGGTTGTTCAGGTCTTGTATTGGAAAAATTCAGGTATGCCCGATGATGAAATTATTTCGCGCTGCGAGGTGGCGATTAGTCATTAGCCTTTAACCTGCCTGGGATGCAAGAAGGTCTGCATTAATGCAGACCTTCTTGGTTATAGCCTTTTTTATTCAAGTTAGAGGTCTGATGTGTTGTTTTTCCACAATTCATCAGCTTTACGCCGATCCTCTCCTGTCCGGCGATTATCTTTGTTTGGCTCGTAACGAATTATTTCTCGTCGGTCAGTCGTTGTTTCGCGCCGTTCACTTTGACGCAAGTCTGGCAAACCATAATATCGACACCGGCAATTCATATTGTCGCATTCATCAAGAGGAAGTTTGGGGGCATCAAAGGTTTGAAATTCTTGGTTCGTGATTTTGCGGACAGCTTTGCAGGTATGGCCATCTTCGCGTGTTTCAATTGCGACGCCCCAAAATTTATCTGACTTATGGAGGCGCTCAAGCTGCTCACGAGGTGTTAGGGAGGCAAGTGGGCGGCTAGCTGGCTCTTTTTTTTCAGGAGATTGCCGGCGACCCCTCAGGAGCAGGAATGCTGCCGCTAACAGAGCAACTCCTAATGTAATGACTAACCAAGAGGGCATTAGATCTCCTTATTATTGCTAGCTAATTGGTCTTAACAAGATGACTTTTGTTCTTCTGGATTATGCCATACCACACACCTTTTGGAAAAAGGTGTAAATGACTAACGGTTGAAAGAAAAGACTAACTGTTTTTTTGTGACCGTTGGCACTCTACGGTTGTTAATGCCGTCATATTAAGGATTCTACGAACAGATGCGCTGGGTGTAAGGATGTGAGCGGGCTGTTGAATACCGAGCAGTACAGGTCCAATGCTCAGCCCATCAGCAAGTATCCTAACAAGATTGAAGGCGATATTTGCGGCATCTTTATTGGGCATAATCAGTAGATTTGCTTCGCCAGTGAGAGGAGAGTCCGGCATGATTGCTTTTCTTAGTTTTTCAGAGAGCGCTAGATCGGCTTTCATTTCACCTTCAATTTCAAGCCCACTGTCTTTCTCCAGTACAAGCTTTAGCGCCTTTGCCATTTTATGCGCGTTTTCTGTGTTTGAGCTTCCAAAGTTTGAGCTTGATAGGAGTGCTGCTTTTGGGGTTAGGCCAAAGTTTTTGACCTCTTGTGCTGCAAGTAGCGTCATTTCTGCAAGCTCTTCTGCGGTTGGGTTTAGATTTACGTGCGTATCACAAATAAAGAAAGTGCCTTTTGGTAAGGTGATAACGCTCATCGCAGAGGGTTTTGCCACGCCCTTTTGAAGTTTTAGTATGTCGGTGACATGCCCCAGATGCTTTTGGTAACGGCCAAGTGTCCCGCAGATCATTCCGTCGGCTATGCCTCGTTTAACTAGAATGGCGGCAAGAGCTGTGTTTCGTGTGCGGAGTCGAGTTTTGGCAAGCTCAGGAGAGACGCCCATTCGTGAGCGAAGCTCCCAGTATTCATGCCAGCACTCCTCAAAGTGAGGGTTGTCTTCAGGGTCGATTACCTCAATATCTTGGCCTATTTTTAGCCGCAGCCCCAGTTCAGAAAGTTTTGTTTCGATCTGTTTTTGACGGCCGATTAGAATGGGTTTGGCTAGACCATCGTCAACAATAAGCTGTACAGCACGCAGAATTCGCTCATTTTCCCCTTCGGCATAAACAATCCGCTTCGGATCTGTTTTAGCCTGCTCAAAAACCGGTTTCATGACCATGCCAGTTTTGTAGGTAAAGCGCTCTAGCTCTTTGCGGTAATCATCAAAGTCTTCGATGGGTTTTGTTGCAACGCCGCTCTCCATTGCTGCCTTCGCGACGGCCATGGGGATGGCAACAATCAAGCGTGGATCGAAAGGCTTAGGGATCAGGTAATCAGGGCCAAATGTCAGGCTCTGTCCTGCATAAACAGCGGCGACTTCATCGCTTGCCTCAGAGCGAGTAAGTTTGGCAAGCGCATCGATGCAGGCTAGTTTCATCTCTTCATTTACGGTGGTTGCGCCAACATCTAGTGCGCCACGGAAAATGTAAGGGAAGCAGAGTACGTTGTTTACCTGATTGGGGTAATCAGAACGACCTGTAGCAATAATTGCGTCCGGTCTAACCGCTTTTGCCTCTTCAGGAAGGATTTCTGGTATCGGGTTAGCCAGTGCAAAGATGATTGGTTTTTCAGCCATGCTGCAAACCATATCTTGTGATAGTAAACCGGGTTTTGAAACACCGAGGAAGATATCAGCTCCTGCGATTCCCTCTTCTAGGGTGCGAAGTGTTGTGTCAGCAGCGTAACGGCCTTTTCGTTCATCCATGCCTTCAGCACGCCCTTTGTAAATAATGCCGCGGCTATCATTAACGAGGATGTTCTCTTTTTTCATTCCCAGTTGAATCAAGAGGTCAAGGCAAGCGATGCCGGCAGCACCTGCGCCGGAGGCAACTAAACGTACCTCTTCGATATTTTTGCCAACAATTTCAAGTGCGTTGACCATTGCTGCAGCAGTAATAATGGCCGTGCCGTGTTGATCGTCGTGGAAAACAGGGATATCAATTTTTTCGCGCAGCTTTTGTTCAATAAAGAAGCATTCTGGCGCCTTGATATCTTCAAGGTTAATTCCGCCAAAAGTGGGGGCAAGGCTGGCTACGATGTCTACAAATTTATCAGGATCAAGTTCATCAACTTCGATATCGAAAACATCGACACCAGCAAATTTTTTGAACAGTACCCCCTTTCCTTCCATTACCGGTTTAGAGGCTAAAGGTCCAATATTGCCAAGCCCAAGCACGGCTGTTCCATTCGTGATAACCGCAACTAAATTGCTGCGAGCGGTGTAGAGCGATGCTGTAGCGGGGTCTTTCTCGATCTCAAGGCATGGTGCAGCAACACCTGGGCTGTACGCTAGCGATAAATCCACCTGATTGCTGAGCTGCTTTGTGGGGACAACCTCAATCTTTCCTGGGCGTGGTGATTGGTGATAGTGAAGAGCATTTTTATCGAGGTTGGACATGGATATACCGTGGAAAGGATAAATTTAAGGTCAAGTAACCCATTAATTATACAGGAGTGATGTCTATTTTGGTTGGTAAAAATGGAATGGATCAACGAAAACTGCGAGCTTCGGCCTCAATAAAAATCCGTTTTACTGAGGGGAATTTCTTTTTTATTTTTGCATCGAGTAAGGCGACAGTTTTTTCCATCTCGCCTGCTTGAAGTGAGTCAACAAAGTCGACGCTTACGTTGGCTAGGATGAAATCTGGCCCCATATGCATCGTCAGAATCTCATTGATATGGTTAATTGATGGCTGAGATGTGGCTAGTTTTCGGATGCCGCCGACAATCTCTGGATCAGCACTTTCACCGATGAGTAGGCTTTTTGTCTCGTAAGCGAGCCATACTGCGGTTCCGCCTAAAATAAGCCCGATCAGGATAGAGGCGATTCCATCGTACACGGCATTGCCTGTTAATTGGCTAAGTAGGATTCCAGTAAAGGCGATCATAAGGCCAAAAAGTGCGGCAGAGTCCTCAAATAAAACGACAAAAATAGTTGGGTCTTTGCCTCTTTTAACCGCCTCAATATAGCCCCATTTTCCCTTTGCACGTGAAAATTCTCGCAGAGCAAAATACCATGCGGCACCTTCAAAAATCATTGCAAGGCCAATGACAATGTAATTTATAAAAGGGTCTTCTGATAACTGGGGATGCAGAACATGTTTAATGCCTTCGTAAATAGAGACTCCAGCGCCGACAGCAAAAATCAAGATGGCAACAACAAAGCTCCAGAAATAGATCTCTTTCCCATGACCAAAAGGGAATTGTTTGTCTGCCGGTTTTTTTGCCTGTTTTAATCCGTAAAGGAGCAGCACTTGATTGCCGGTATCAACCAACGAGTGAATCCCTTCCGAAAACATTGCCGAACTGCCGGTCATAAAAGCAGCAATAAATTTAGTGATGGAAATGAGTGAGTTTCCGGCCAGTGCGGCGTAAATGGTCTTTTTTGATGAGCTAGACATTTTAATCTACCAAGTGTGCCCAAGAGTCATGTTCATCGCTCTCCTCGATAACAACTTCGACAAACTCTCCTGCCTTTAAGTGAGTTACACCATCAATAAAGATTTGCCCATCAATTTCTGGCGCATCGGCTTGGCTTCTGGCAACTGAACCCTCTTCAACTACCTCATCGATCAACACAGTTAGTTGTTGCCCCACTTTGCTTTTGAGCCGCTCTTCGCTAATGCGTGATTGAACCGCCATAAAACGTGCGAGTCGCTCTTCTTTAACATCCTCAGGAACTGGGTCGGGTAAATCGTTAGCGATAGCGCCTTCAACAGGAGAATAGGTAAAACAACCCACGCGATCTAGCTGTGCCTCTTCCAAAAAGGCTAGAAGCTCTTCAAATTCCTCTTCGGTCTCACCGGGGAAACCGACAATAAAGGTGCTGCGAATGGTCAGCTCTGGGCAGATTTTTCGCCAGTTTTTGATGCGAGCTAGTGTGTTATCAACTGCACCAGGCCGTTTCATCAGCTTTAAAATACGTGGGCTTGCATGTTGAAAGGGAATGTCGAGGTAGGGAAGAATTTTTCCTTCCGCCATTAATGGAATGGCATCGTCTACATGTGGATAGGGATAGACATAATGGAGTCGCACCCAAATATCCAGTTCGCCTAGCGCTTGGCAGAGTTCTAGGAAACGGGTTTTGAGCGGGCGACCATTCCAGAAATCGGTGCGATATTTTAGGTCAACGCCATAGGCGCTAGTATCTTGAGAAACGACCAGCAACTCTTTAACACCTGCGTCAGCGAGTCGTTTTGCCTCTTCCATCACCTCGCCAATTGGGCGACTAACGAGATCACCACGTAGAGAAGGGATAATGCAGAAGGTGCAGCGGTGATTGCAGCCTTCGGAAATCTTTAGGTAGGCGTAATGGCGAGGTGTCAGCTTGATCCCTTCTGGTGGAACGAGGCTAGTAAACGGATCTTCTGAGGGTGGGAGGTGTTCGTGTACCGCCTCAATCACCTCTTCATAGGCGTGTGGGCCGGTAATTTTTAAAACTTGCGGATGTTTTTCTCGGATGCTTTCTGCATTGGCACCTAAACAGCCGGTAACAATTACCTTGCCATTTTCAGCGATAGCTTCACCAATTGCGTCGAGTGATTCCTCGATGGCTGAGTCGATAAAGCCACAGGTGTTGACAACAACAAGGTCAGAATCTTGGTAAGTTGGCACAAGGTTGTAGCCTTCGGCGCGAAGTTTTGTCAAAATTCGTTCACTGTCTACGAGTGCTTTTGGGCAGCCGAGGCTGATAAATCCTATTTGAGGTGCGGTCATGCGGGAGCCGGAAATTTTAAAACCGGCATTTTACCAATTTTTCCGGATGGAATAGTGGAATTCGATAAAGAGCTTGATACAAAGGGGTTGAATTGCCCTTTGCCGCTATTGCGGCTAAAAATGATGATGCCTGAATTGCAGGCTGGTGAAGTGGTTCGTGTTCTTGCAACCGATCCAGCGGCGCATCTTGATTTTGGTGTTTTTACCGAAAAAGCAGGACATGAGATTCTGGCTTACAATCAAGAAGAGGGAGTCTATCTCTTCTATATCCGCAAGGGATAACGCTTTTTAATTGTCACATTACTGTAATTGTACTGTTACATAGGGTGGTTAATCTTCAGTCTTACTTTATTGAAGTTGGGGCTGGTTCATGTTTTCGATCAAATGGAAAGTGGCGCTGATTGCCGTTTTTACACTTTTTATATCAGTATCCATTGGAGCCCAACTTAAGCCGGTAGTGATGAACGATGCATCAGTTGGGCTAGCCGATTTTAGGCTGCTTTCTCGTGTCGATCTAAAAGAGGTGGAAGATGATCTTTCGGGGATCACTTTTAGTGCGCCGACGCAGAGCCTGTTTGCGGTAACTAATGAACCTCCGCAGATTCTTGAGATGACTCTCAGGGGTAAAGTAAAAAGGGTGATTCCGCTTATTGGTTTTAACGATACTGAAGGGGTTGCTCATATCCGTGATAACCGGTTTGCCGTTGTTGAAGAGCGTAGGCGGCGTGTGGTTTTTGTAACGATTGATGCTGAAACGCAGAAAATTGAATATAAAAATTGCGATAGCCGCTCAATTTCTATTGATGGTTCGGCTAATAAGGGGTTAGAAGGGGTTGCATGGAGCCAGCAGGATGGCTCTTTTTTTTGTTAAAGAGGATGAGCCAGAGAAAATTTACCGCTTTAATCAGAAGCAAGAGGAGCCAGTTGAATTTCATGCATTTATTCAGCGTATGGAAGGTCAGGTTTCGCTTGAGGATGTGGCTGGTTTGCATAGTATGAGTAATGGAAATCTCCTTTTCTTAAGTGAGGCATCACGAATATTATTGGAGCTTTCACCGAGTGGTGAATTATTATCCAAGAAGTCTATGGGGGCTTTTGGATACGATCCTTTTGATCTTTTTTATCAGGTAAAGCAGCCCGAAGGGGTGACGCCCTCTGATGATGGTCGCCTATTTGTTGTTTCCGAACCTAATCAGCTGTTTATTTTTCAGAAACCTACCGCTTAAGGTCTTGTCGCAGTAAAAATTGCACGGGTAGGGGCGGGAAGCCCTTCGCAGGTTAAGTTGGGGTTTTCTGGGTCTAGAAAGTCACTTAAAGAATGAAATTTCATCCAGTCTGTTGAACGCTGTTCTTCAGTCGTTGTTTGGCTGACATCAATCAGGCGAATATTTTTGTAACCACATCGCTTAAGCCAGCTTTCGAGTGTGGCGCAGCTGGGGATAAACCAGACATTACGCATTTTCGCGTAACGATCTTTCGGCAACAAAGATTCCCCTTCTACCCCCTCAATTACAAGGGTTTCGAGGATAAGCTCGCCTCCGGGGCGCAGGCAGTTGGCTAATTCGTATAGATGATCGAGAGGGGAGCGGCGATGATAAAGAACCCCCATTGAGAAGACACTATCAAATGTTTTTAGCTCGGCAGGTAACTCTTCTATGCCTATGGGCAAAACATCAACTGGTAGGTTACCTGCTAGTTTTTTGATGGCGTGAAACTGCACGACACTTAGTAGTGTTGGATCTATGCCGATTACCCGTTCTGCACCTTCACCGAGCATACGCCAGCAGTGATAGCCGTTCCCACAACCAATGTCGAGAACAAGGCGGTTTTGTAGCGGCTGAATGTGCTTTTTTAGGCGGCTCCATTTCCAGTCTGAGTGCCATTCTGTATCGATTTTGATGCCAAAAAGATCAAATGGGCCTTTTCGCCAAGGGTGAAGCCCGCGAAGTGCATCTTTAAGCTGTTCCAATTCTCCTTTATTACAATCTGCTTGAGAACCTATCTGAACAGCCGAGTTATCAAGTTTTATAGTGTTAGGCCGAAGCGTTGGAATCTCCTCTAGAGCGGTTAACCACCTCTTTAGATCGCCATGCTGATTTGGGTGAAGCTTGTCTGCCACCAGTTCAGGCAATGTTTTTAGCCAAATCTCGAATGCAGGCTCTTCCTTAAGTGCGGCATAAAATGATGAATAGTCGATCATTTGAGTGCAATTAGAGAGGCAAAATTAAATTGCTGAAACCAAACTTCACTGCTACTGAAGCCGACCGAAGCCAGCCTTCTTTTGTGTGTTTCGAGCGTTTCGGGGAGAAGCACCGTTTCTAATGCGCTCCGTTTTTGACTGATTTCCAAGTCGCTGTAGCCTTGAGCCCTTTTGAATGTATGGTGTAGATCGGTCAGGAGCTCTTGCTGGCGAGGATCCTCAAAACAGAGCTTTTCAGATAAAATCAGAATGCCGCCGGGCAGCATGCCCTGAAAAATTTTAGCAAGAAATGGCTCTCGGTCGCTAACAGGGATAAATTGCAGTGTGAAGTTGAGGACAACGACGCTTGCCTTGTCGATCGCTATATCCCGAATATCACCGCAAATCACTTCAACAGGGAGCGAGCTGCTGTCTTCTTTTATATGGTTGCGACAGCGCTCAATCATCGCTTCTGAGTTGTCGACAGCAATTATTTTACAGCAGGGCTGCCCGATATTATGGCGCATTGAGAGTGCAGAGGCTCCCAACGAGCACCCTAGGTCATAGCAGTTGCTGCCGTCTTGGGCATACTGTTTCGCTAGCAGCCCAATTGCAGAAACAATTGTTTTGTACCCCGGAACCGAGCGCTGAATCATATCTTGAAAAACAGTTGCTACCTGTTCATCAAAGACAAAATCATCAACTTTGTGATGGGGGTTGGCGTAGAGTGAATCGTGTTTCATTAAGGCTTAGTTATGACGTTGCAGGGCTTGGGTGGTTATTGAGGGGGTAATGCCTCGACGTAATCTACAAGTTGAGAAAGCTGCTCTTTTTTGATGTTAGGAAATTCGGGCATCATCGTGCTACCGGCAGAAATTCTATTCTGGATCTCTTCTTTTGAAAGTGTTGTCCCGGTTAGTTTGAGTAAAAAACCAAATTTCCCCGTTCCCCAGTCTCCATGGCAAGAGGCGCAAGCATCTGAAAATATTTGAGCCGGTTTAGCATCTGCCGCTGGTCTGTAGTCGCTTGCTTGAATTGTTGAGCTAGCAAGAACAAGGCCGATGGCTAAAATAATCTTTTTCATCTGTATATCCTTAATTAAAGGGGCGGGGTCGAGGGCAAAGAGGATAGGGTAAAATAGATGCTATCTCAACGATAGATATTTGATAGGTGATTTTTTCTGTTTTAAAGAGTCAGGTTGGTAAAAAAGTTGTAAAGAGGTTGTCATTTATTTGTCATGCGTTGTGGCTATTATCCGCCTCTTTTGGGAGGATTTGGTATGCGACAAATGGTTAATAGAGGGCTGAAAGCGGCGGCAATTACGGCGTAATTTCTGAGCGAGATAGTGGTGGCGGGACCACACTATAATGTAAACGATTACTATGAGGTTGAAGAAGCTGGACGCCTCTATGTATTCGACGATTTGAAAACCTACCAAAGTTTCCTCTCGGTCGGAGAAACTGCGTATCGTCTTACACGTATTGGCGCAGGGCCAAATGGAGAAACGGTCGTTTTTGGTTTGCAGGAAAAAGATAAAAAAATGCGCTCTGGTTTAGGTGGTGTTGCGCTTTTTGATGGCAAAGCTGAGGTGATACATAGTAGCTTTTATGGTGAAGTCGAGTCTGAAGGGCGCATTTATGTGTTTAGCGAATGGGCTGACCTTGCCTCTTTTAAGAAAGTGGGGGAGGCGCCTTACCGTTATACCGATATTGGTGCGGGTCCTAAGGGTGAAACGGTCGTCTACGTTCTAAATAAAAAGAACAAAAAGATTAAGCCTATTGCTTTGATGGAACAGTTTAAAAAAGTGCACAACTTTTGATTCTTTAGAGCTGTTTAGATAAAAAACCGCACTTATTTATGCGGTTTTTTATTGCTTAAGCTGTTTAGTTCAGCTGCTTGATCAAAAATAGTTGCTTGGAAAAACAGCTCTTGCATTGATTCTAATTGCTATTAGAATCAATGCATTAAATTTACTCGGATTCGCTTCTCAATGTCTCTTTTTAATTCAATTAATTTTATCCAAAAAATGCTGTTCGGGCTGTTTCTGGTGGCCTTGTTGCTGGTGAGTGCTCCCGCAGCGCTTGCTGAAAAATTGCCGGGTGTTGTGGAAGCGGCAATGGGGCAGATCAATAAAGACAATACAAAAGCGCTGCGAGTTAGGAATGAGGCAATTGTGGCAGCAGAAGGGGTGCCACAAGATATTGTTGATGCGATTGCGGGAATCAGTAATGAGGTGACACGTATTGGCGCTAAAGAGGAATCACCTCCTGTTTGGCCACTGTACTGGCAAACAGAGTTGATTGGCTGGGCTTTCGACACAGGTGATCTCGTCAATATTCCCGGTTTTGCTGGAACACCTATCGATGTTTTGGTAGTTATGGATCAAGACGGTGGCTTTGCTGGGGTGAAAGTTCTGAGGCAGAACGAGCCGGTCTTTCAGCATGGCGTTGGTGTTGAGCGTATGGGTCTTTTTGCAGATCAGTATGCTGAACTCTCGCTACGTCAGAATATCAAAGTAAGAATTCGTGCATCTGATGGTGAAGAGGGGGGGGCGAACAGTTTTATTGACGGTATTACGATGGCAACTGCCTCAGTGGTTGTGATGAACGATACAATCTTATTGGCCGCTTTAAAAGTGGCGAGCCAGAAGCTCACGGGTTTCAGTTATCAAGAGCCAGGAAAGGTCTTGTATGATCAATTCGACAAGAAAAGCTGGAATGAGCTTGTTTCGGAAGGGTTAATTCAGCACCAAAAGGTTCAACAAGCAGAAGTAGATGCGCTCTTTGCCGGTACAGATGTTGAATCTTTAGATGATGCAGGTCTAGGTGAACCGTTTATTGATCTATATTTTGCGCATCTAAATGTGCCAACGATTGGGCGGAATATTCTAGGGGACGAGGAATATGAGCGTCTGTTGAATGAAGAGATGGAACCCGACGACCAGATTGTTCTTGTTGCTGCCAATGGGCCGTATAGTTTTCTTGGCGAACAGTTTGTTGAAGGGTCTGTGCCGGATCGCTTGGCTCTGTTTCAGAATGATCTAGCGATGGAAATTAGGGATCTCGAATTTTACCGTTTTTACGATCGAGAGACATCGCATCTGCCCGATTTCGAAGAATTTAAGCTTTTTAAGGTTAAAAGTGGTTCAGTTTTTGACCCGGCTAAATCCTGGGATCTTAAGCTGTTAGTGAAGAGGAATCGCGGTTTTTTGTATAAAACACACACGGGCTCTTTTTCGTTTGATTATAACTTGCCACACTCTTTTCTTTTGATACCAAAGAGTCGGGATGAGCGTGAAGAGCCATGGGTTCAAATATGGGAAAGTCGGGCTGTTGATGTTGCGATATTACTGGTCAGTTTGGTCATTGTGACGGTTCTTTTCGTTTATCAACGCGGTCTTGTTGAAAGCACGCGGAGATTGAGATGGATTCGTTGGGGTTTCCTCTTTTATACACTGGGTTTTATTGGTTGGTATGCCCAGGGACAGCTGTCGGTTGTCAATATTTATCCGATTATCCGTAGCCTCTGGGAGGGGTTTAACTTAGGGACCTACCTGATCGATCCGATCACCTTTATCTTATGGATTTATGTTTTTATCTCACTATTTTTGTGGGGAAGAGGACTGTTCTGCGGTTGGCTCTGTCCTTTTGGTGCGCTTCAGGAGATGGTTGGTTGGGTGGCGAAAAAGCTAAAGATTCGCCAGTGGCGGATTAGTGAGAGTCGCCATAAGCAATTATGGAAACTGAAGTACCTAGTGTTAGCTGTTCTTGTTCTCGTTTCACTCTTTTCAACAAATCAGGCGATTGTTCTGTCTGAGGTTGAGCCCTTTAAAACAGCGATCACAGAGCAGTTCGTTCGGAATTGGCCTTTTGTTATTTATGCGTTGTTAACTCTGGGATTGGGCCTATTCGTTCATAAGTTTTATTGCCGTTATCTCTGCCCTCTCGGTGCGGGGTTGGCTATTTTGGGTTGGTTTCACCGCTTTGAGTGGCTTGATCGCCGTAAAGAGTGCGGAAGCCCCTGTAAGTTTTGCAACAAGGTGTGTGAAATTAGGGCAATAGAGCCAACAGGAGCAATTAATTACAACGAATGTATTCAGTGCCTAGATTGCGTGGCGGTTTTAAAGGCTGATGATCGCTGTGTTGTGCGAATGCTTGAGGTTAAAAGAGGAAAGAAGGGCCGCTAAAGGATCTTTGGGTACCTATTTAGCTTTTTTTGAAAAACTTCTGAATAGCTACCTTGTGCTCCTCTTTGTTTAAGCACTCCAAAAAGAGTTTAGTCTCCTCTTCAACCTGTTTGAGAACAACCTCGCGCCTTTCTGGTGACTGTATCAATCGCTTCGTATGAAGCAGCGAGTAGGTCGGCAGCGCTCTTATTTGATCGAGCTTTTGCTGAGTAACGATAGCAATCTCACTGTCATCGCATAAGGTTGAAATAAGCCCCAGCTCGTAGGCTTTATCTCCATCGATTGTTTCACCTAATAAAAGTGCTTGGCGAGCACGTGCTTGGCCAATCAGTTCGGGGAGCAGTAAGGTTGAACCAAACTCTGGAATTAGCCCAAGCGACGTGAAGGGGTAGATGATTTGAGTGCTTTTGCTGCCAATAACAATATCGCAATGTGATAAAAGTGTTGCGCCAATTCCAACCGTTGCACCCTGTATTGAGGTGATTAATAGCTTGGGAAAGCTAATTATCTGCTGAATAAGTTTCGTGACAGGGAGCTCTTTTCCTTGATTCGCAAGCTCCGGCCATAGGGCAAAATCAGCCAAGTCGTTGCCGGCACAAAAATGGTCGCCAGCGCCTTGAATCAATAACCCCTTAATTGAGCAGTCTTCTTCAGCTACAGAAAAAGCGGCGCAAAGTTGTGCGTACATCTCATTATCAAGTGCATTTCTGGCTTGAGGCCTATTTAAAGTGACCTCCAATATCGAGCCATTTAATTTGGAAACAATTTTTTCTTCTTTCATGCGCTAGAGCTTACCAAATTGTTGAGTTTGATAGCAGTTATGTAAGGAAGCAGTTTATTTTCTTGCACTCTTCGCTATACTGAATTTGTTAAAAAATTAACTTGGCATTTTTAAGGAGTGAAGAAAATGAAAGTTCTATTTAAAAGATTGGTGTCAGCCTTTTTTGCGCTGTTTATATTGTCGGCATCATTTTCGGTTTCTGCGGAAGGCTATAGCGATTTTGAATACGATAAAGTCACAGGTGTAGAAATGTTTGGCGATCTTGTCTTTGTGCGTCCTTTAATGCTGGTGACAACGCTTGCAGGTACAGCTACCTTTCTTGTTTCATTACCATTTAGTCTGTTAGGTGGCAATGTGGGAGATGCGGGTGAGGCACTAGTTATAGAGCCAGCAAAATATACGTTTATTCGCCCGCTTGGGGATATTCATCAGAAATATTAAGCCTCAATTTGCATGCTGCCTTTTTGTTTAGCATAGAGTAGACAAGGCAGGGCAAGGTTAGCATTGCCAGCTGGCCGCTGGCAATGTGGCCAATGATATTGTCGTAACCCCTTATCAGAATTGGCCATTCTGGTTGCTCGTATGGGTCAGTGAGGGGTTGCCGGTTTTTATCAAGCAACTTGCTTGCAGCTTTTGTTTTTCTATTAACCATTAACTTCTGTAGAATCTCGGCAAATCTTAACTACTAGAGATGACCTCAGCAATTGAGTAATCAAACTATCCCAAGGAAGCTGTTTTACCCTCAGCATTGGCCTTACTGGCTGGCAATCTCTTTTTTACGGATTATTTTGCTGCTGCCATACCGTTGGTTGTTGGCGATCGGTAGTGGGTTAGGCTGGGCCATGGGGCGTATTGATGCTTTTAAAGAGCACGTTGTTCTAGCTAACTTGATACGCTGTTTTCCTGAACTTGATCGGGATGCTATCGAAGCGCTGAAAGAAAAGCATTATCGTTCTATGGGGCAGGGAATTATTGAGCTTATGATGGCTTGGTGGTGGCCCCGAGAAAAGCTTGATGAGCTGGGTGTCGTTAACGGCCTGGCACATCTTGAAAAAGCGCAGTCAGAAGGGCGAGGCGTTATTCTGCTAGCAGCGCACATAACCTCTTTAGAGTTATGTACCTACTACCTAGCAAGAAAGATCCCTCTGCATATCACCTACAAGCATGAAGAAAAGAAGCAGTTTCTGAGCCAATACATGCATGAGATGAGGCGAAGGCGGTCAACTCGGCTGATTGCCAGTCATGATCTGAGAAAGATGTTGGGGAGCCTAAGGCAGAATGAGGTGGTTTGGTATGCTCCAGACCAGGACTTCGGTAAAAGAAACAGTCTTTTTGCTCCCTTCTTTGGAATAGAGACGGGTGGGGTGAATGCAATTTCACGCATCTGTGAGAAAACGGGGGCAAGGGTTGTTCCCTTTTTTGCCCGCCGACTGCCTGGTGGGCAAGGTTATGAGATTGATATTCAGCCTCAACTAGAGGATTTTCCCTCTGGAGATCAAGTTGAGGATGCGACAAGGATCAACCATTTCTATGAAGAGTCTATTCGGATAGTGCCTGAGCAGTACTTATGGTTTCATCGTCGATTTAAATCGCGTCCAGAAGGTGAAGCACCTTTCTATATCGATAAGCGACACTTTAAAAGAATGACGCGAAAGCAGCAGAAGATAGCAGTAGAAAAATTTTTACTGAAAAATGATGTGCGAAGCGATCATAACGATGTATAATTTCGGGATTAGGCAGTCAACAAATGCGAGCGTGGCGGAATTGGTAGACGCGCTGGATTTAGGTTCCAGTATCTTATGATGTGAGAGTTCAAGTCTCTCCGCTCGCACCATCTTTTAAATACAGTACGAAAGATCTCTCCTGCCTTTTTGGCGGTCGACGACTGATCTTAAGGCTTCTCAAATTTTATTTTCATTGCATCTCATTGAGGTATAAAAATGCAGGTTTCAGTTGAAACAACTTCGAGTTTAAGCAGAAAAATGACAGTACAAGTTCCTGAGGAAGTTATTCAGGAAAAAGTTTCTCAAAAGCTACAGTCTTATAGCAAAAATGTGAGGGTTGATGGTTTTCGCCCAGGCAAAGTTCCTGCGCGCGTAATTAAGTCTAAATTTGGCGCTGATGCTCGTAATGATGTGATTTCTGAATTGCTGCAGTCCAGTTTTTATGAGGCACTGACTCAAGAAAAACTTAATCCTGCAGGTATGCCACAAATTGATCCGGCAGAAAAAGGCGAGGGTGAAGGGCTTGAGTTCGTTGCTACTTTTGAGGTCTACCCTGAAATATCGATTAAGCCGCTTGAAGAGTTATCACTGTCTCAACAGGTTTCCAGCGTAACGGACCAAGATCTTGAGGAGATGATCGAAAGATTGAGAGATCAGAAGAAAGGTTGGAAAGAGGTTGATCGAGCTTCTGAGTCGGATGATCAGGTCACTATTACTTTTGAAGGAAAGTTGGGTGATGAGAGCTTTACCGATGGAAAAGTAGAAGATTTCGATGTTGAAATCGGTAGTGGAAAAATGATCCCTGGCTTCGAAGAAAAGCTGTTGGGACATAAGGCCGGTGAAGAGCTTACTTTTGACATTGAATTTCCAGAAGATTATGGAAATGAGAAGCTTTCTGGAAAAACTGCACAATTTGAAGTGACCATAAGTAAAGTTGCAGAAAAAGAGCTTCCAGAAGTTGATGCTGAGTTTGCGAAGTCTTTTGGTGTTGAAGATGGTGATTTAGAAAAATTCCGCACAGATATTCGCGGAAACATGGAGCGTGAACTGAAGCAGGCTGTTAAGAATAAAGTCAAAGGCCATGTGATGGACAGTTTGCTTGAGGAAAACCCTGTTGAGCTTCCTGTTGCCTTGATTGATCAAGAAATTGAAAGAATGCTTACACCTTATAAAGAGGCGGCTCAGAAACAGGGTAAGTCTGAAGCTGACATGCCTAGGGAAATGTTTGAAGATCAAGCAAAGAAAAGAGTCGGATTAGGGCTTCTTCTTTCTGAGGTTATTAAGGTAAATGAACTTTCTGTCGATAAAGATAAAGTTCAAGAGACGATCAAAGAGATGGCGCAAAGCTATGATGAGCCTGAAGAGGTTATCAAATGGTATAACTCCAATCCAGAGCAGTTGGGCCAAATAGAATCGATGGTTCTTGAAGATATGTTGGTTGATTTTGTGCTTGATAAAGCAAAAGTGACTGAGGAAGAGGTTGCTTTTACAGATATTGTTAAGCCAGAAGAAAATCAGTAAACACCAATTAGGCAGGATTGCTTTAGTTAGGCCGGACAGCTACCCTGTTACGGCCTAATTTTGTATAGAGGAGTTAGAAATTGCAACATATGATTGAACAGGCATCAGGCCTAGTCCCAATGGTAATCGAACAGACAGCGAGAGGTGAGCGCTCGTTTGATATCTATTCACGTCTGCTTAAGGAGAGAGTGATCTTTCTGGTTGGTCAGGTGGAAGATCACATGGCAAATCTGATTGTTGCGCAGCTTTTATTTCTTGAGTCAGAAAATCCCGATAAAGATATACATCTCTATATCAATTCACCCGGTGGAGCGGTTACAGCCGGTCTTGCTATCTATGACACTATGCAGTTCATTAAATGTGATGTTAGTACGATGTGTATTGGCCAGGCAGCCAGTATGGGCGCGTTACTGCTAACAGGTGGTGCTGCCGGAAAACGTTACTGTTTGCCGCATTCTCGGATGATGATTCACCAGCCACTTGGCGGTTTTCAAGGGCAGGCGAGCGACATTGATATTCATGCAAAGGAGATCCTTGCAGTGCGTGATCGCCTGAACGGTATTATGGCTCATCACACGGGGCAGTCTCTTGAACAGGTTCAGCAAGACACAGATAGAGATAATTTTCTAAGCGGGAAAGAATCTGTCGAGTACGGGTTGATTGATCAGGTTCTGGATTCCCGAAAAGATTAAGTGAGGAGTTTGTCTTTTCTGTGGTGAAAAGACAGCTCACAACGGCGTGCTTGCTGTTTTTAATAAAACAGGGCAGTCTACTAGTTAGTTTTTATATAGCGAGATAACCATGAGTGATGATAAAAAAAGTTCAAAAGGCGATGGAAAGCTTTTGTATTGCTCATTTTGCGGAAAAAGTCAGCACGAAGTTAGAAAGTTAATCGCTGGGCCATCTGTCTTTGTTTGTGATGAATGCGTTGAACTTTGTAATGATATTATTCGCGAAGAGTTAGAGGAGACGGCCTCTACGCTGTCCGACAAATTGCCGACGCCAAAGGAAATTCACAACACGCTGAATGAGTACGTGATTGGTCAGGAAAGAGCAAAGAAAAATCTTTCTGTTGCTGTTTATAATCACTATAAGCGGTTAAGTAGCCAAGGTAAAAAAGGCGATGTTGAGCTATCAAAAAGTAACATTCTTTTAATTGGCCCAACAGGTACAGGTAAAACATTGCTAGCAGAAACGCTTGCTCGTACGCTTGATGTCCCGTTTACAATCGCTGACGCAACCACTTTGACCGAAGCCGGTTACGTTGGTGAAGATGTTGAAAATATCATCCAAAAGATCCTGCAAAAATGTGATTATGATGTTGAAAAAGCAGAGACAGGCATCGTTTATATCGATGAAATCGATAAAATCTCTCGGAAATCCGATAACCCTTCTATAACGCGTGATGTTTCAGGAGAGGGGGTCCAGCAGGCACTGCTTAAATTAATCGAGGGAACGACTGCCTCAGTACCGCCACAGGGAGGGCGAAAGCACCCCCAACAGGAGTTCTTGCAGGTTAATACGGGTAACATCCTCTTTATCGTTGGAGGCGCGTTTGCCGGGTTAGATAAGGTAATCCGCGATCGCTCTGAAAAAGGGGGGATTGGTTTCTCTGCTGAGGTTAAAAGTAAGGATGAAAATGCGGATGTAGGTGAGCTTTTGGGTGAGGTTGAGCCGGAAGATTTGATTAAATACGGTTTGATTCCTGAGTTTGTAGGCCGTTTGCCTGTTATAGCAACGCTTGAGGAGCTGGATGAAGATGCCCTCATACAAATTCTTAAAGAGCCTAAAAATGCGCTAGTTAAACAGTACGCGAAGCTATTTGAGATGGAGGACTGTGAGCTTGAGTTCAGAGATGATGCTCTGAGAGCTGTTGCTAAAAAGGCAATGGAGCGCAAGACAGGTGCTAGGGGACTTCGTACAATCATAGAAAATATTTTGCTCGATACGATGTATGAGCTACCTTCAGCAGAAAATGTATCTAAAGTGGTGGTTGACGAGTCAGTTATAAGTGGTGGGTCAGATCCATACTTAGTGTATGAAGATGAGAAAAATAAGGAAAAGCTTCTCGCCGCTGATTAAGTTGGCTTCGTTACAAACAAAAAAACCCGCTTTTTAAGCGGGTTTTTTTGTTTGTAAATAGAAGAAGAAAGTTGCTTTTATTTGCGCTGTCGACCTTGTATTTAATGAAAATGACACCATCTTTAATAGAGATAAATTTACATGAATGAGAATTAAAGGATTTACCGATGGGAAATGAACTGAAAACTACAAAACACGAGCTGGATGTGACGCGCCTGATTCCGGTGCTGCCACTGCGTGATGTGGTTGTCTATCCGTATATGGTTATCCCTCTTTTTGTTGGAAGAGAGAAATCAATTGAGGCGCTTGATGCCGCAATGAAACACAACCAGCAAATACTGCTTGTCTCGCAGAAAGATGCTGAGATTGATGAGCCTTCAGCTAAAGATTTATACCAAATTGGGACGCTCTCAACGGTCTTGCAGCTGCTTAAACTTCCTGATGGAACGGTGAAGGTTTTGGTTGAAGGGGGGAAGCGTTGCTGGGTTGAAAAACTGGAAAGCAAAGATGAGCATTTTGTTGCTCAAGTGTCTCTTTTGGAGGATGAAATCGAGTTAAACGAGCAGGAGACAGATGTTCTGACGAGAACTGTCCTGAACTCATTTGATCAGTACGTTAAATTAAATAAAAAGATTCCACCAGAGGTTCTTACCTCATTGGCGGGTATTGATGAACCAGGTAGGTTGGCTGATACGATTGCGGCTCATATGGCGCTTAAGGTTGATGAAAAGCAGTCAATACTGGAAATGAATGATGTTGTTGCGAGATTAGAGCAATTGATGGTTCTAATGGAGAATGAGGTCGATATTCTTGAGATGGAAAAAAGGATTCGTGGCCGAGTTAAGCAGCAGATGGAGAAAAATCAGCGCGAGTATTACCTGAACGAGCAGATGAAGGCGATACAAAAAGAGTTGGGAGAGATGGAAGATGCTCCTAATGAAATTGAAGAGCTTGAGCAAAAAATTGAGCAGGCAGGAATGTCTAAAGAGGCTCGTAAAAAAGCGGATGCAGAGCTGAATAAGCTTAAACTTATGTCGCCAATGTCTGCTGAAGCCACCGTTGTTAGAAGTTATATTGACTGGCTGGTGAGTGTGCCATGGAAAAAGAAGACAAAGGTTAGGCATGACCTTAAAAGAGCTGAAGAGGTGCTTGAGGCAGAGCACTATGGATTGGAAAAAGTAAAAGAGCGAATACTAGAGTATTTAGCGGTTCAGCAACGCGCTAAAAAGTTGAAGGGGCCTATTTTATGTTTGGTTGGCCCTCCAGGTGTTGGGAAAACTTCGCTTGGCAAATCCATCGCAAACGCAACGAACAGGAAGTATGTTCGGATGTCGCTTGGGGGCGTGAGAGATGAAGCCGAGATTCGAGGCCATCGCCGCACCTATATTGGCTCTATGCCGGGCAAGATTCTGCAAAACCTTTCTAAGTCGACAGTTCGTAATCCAATGTTTTTGCTGGATGAGATAGATAAAATGGCGATGGATTCAAGAGGTGATCCAGCATCAGCTCTACTTGAAGTTCTTGATCCCGAGCAAAATAGTAATTTTAACGATCACTATTTAGAGGTTGATTTTGACCTTTCAGATGTGATGTTTGTTGCGACCGCGAATACCATGAATATTCCAGGCCCACTTTTGGACAGAATGGAGGTTATTCGAATTGCGGGCTACACAGAAGATGAAAAGATTAATATTGCAAGCCGGTATTTGGTAACCAAACAGATAAAAAATAGTGGCCTGAAAGAGTCTGAGATTGTGATTACGGAAACAGCGCTCAGGGATATTGTGAGATTTTATACTCGTGAGGCAGGCGTGCGTGGCTTGGAGAGAGAGGTTTCCAAGATTTGTCGTAAAGTGGTTAAAGATCTGTTGCTGGAGAATTCAACAAAGAAAATAACGGTCTCTGCACGGAACTTAAACAAGTACCTTGGTGTTCGTCGGTTTAGCTTTGGTAAGGCTGAAGAGAGCAATCAAATCGGTCAGGTTACAGGGCTAGCATGGACAGAGGTGGGTGGTGAACTGCTTACTATCGAATCTGCTGTTGTTCCTGGTAAAGGCGAGATTAAGGATACAACTGGCAACCTAGAAAAGGTGATGAAGGAGTCAATACGCGTAGCGGGTACAGTGGTACGTAGTCGGGCGAAAACACTTGGCATGTCTGATGATTTTTACCAGAAACATGATATGCATATTCATGTTCCTGAAGGTGCTACACCAAAGGATGGTCCAAGTGCAGGGGTTGCGATGTGCACAGCGCTGGTCTCTGCATTAACAAAAATACCCGTTAGAGCTGATGTGGCGATGACAGGGGAGATTACTTTAAGAGGTGAAGTGTTACCTATCGGTGGACTTAAAGAGAAGTTACTTGCCGCGCATCGAGGTGGGATTACAACAATTCTTATACCCAAAGATAACGAAAAAGATTTAGTAGAAATACCTAAAAATATCCTAAAAAATCTGAAAATTAAGCCGGTACGCTGGATCGATGAGGTTTTAGAGGTTGCATTGCAATACCTGCCAGAGACTTTGGAAGAAGATAGTGGTGCGCCTTCAGATACAAAGAAGTGTGAACCGGATAAGAATGTAAAAAGGAAAAGCTTAACGGCGCATTAATCGAACGTTTTAAACTATCTGAGAAAGTCAGGGGAGTATGTTAATTTCCCTGACTTTTTTTATGGGAATGGCTGTGCAGATTTGAATTAACCTAGAGGTAAATGAGTTGGGGATGCAACTATTCTGAAAGACAGGTGTGATGCAGCTTGACAGCTATTTGGGTCTCTTGATATAAAGTGCTCTGAGGCAGCTTTTTAGTAATGCGGGTGGGAGAAGGATGCATTAAGGTGTCATTCATAAAAATGCTACAAATTCTAAATTTATAAATTACTTAAAATCCATTAGGGGAAATAAATGAACAAATCAGAACTAATTGACGCAATTGCAGACAATGCAGGTTTAACTAAAGCAGATGCTGGACGTGCACTAGATGGAGTTATAACAGCAGTAACGGATGCACTTAAAGGTGGGGACTCTGTTTCATTGGTTGGCTTTGGCACATTTGCAGTTAAAGACAGAGCTGCGCGTGCAGGACGTAACCCACAAACTGGTGCAACAATCCAGATTAAAGCGGCTAAAGTTCCTTCATTTAAGGCTGGCAAAGCCCTTAAGGATGCGGTAAACTAGGCGGCTCTTTTGGGGTGCTTAGCTCAGCTGGGAGAGCATCGCCCTTACAAGGCGAGGGTCGGGGGTTCGATCCCCTCAGCACCCACCAAGAATATGGAGCGGTAGTTCAGCTGGTTAG
>DEIG01000006.1 GCA_002352345.1 Methylococcaceae bacterium UBA2780 | reverse complement strand
CGGCGGGTTCTTCGGCTTCGGCGGACTGCACCGATATGTCGTCATTATTTGACGGCTCTGACTCTTTCTCTTTGGCTTCCACTACAGGAAGGGCCGCCAAATAATGATTGAGCAGAGAATAAACCTGCTCATGAAAATCGCTCAGGCCAGACCCTTTTTTTCCAAGCTCTAACTCAGAAAGTTTCTGAAAAAACTGCTTTTCATCTTTTATTAGTTGGGATGCCAACTCCTTTGCTGCATCACCTTCTAATTTAAAGTGCGCCTGTAACTGCCCAGACAGGCTCTCTAATCGCGCAACCTCACCACTGGTAATCTTATTTAGCATTGCGCCTAGCGATGTCCTCAGACTCTTTTTTCGCTTGATATCAAGAAACAGAAAAAAGCCAACCGCTATAAGTAGCAATAAAACTAATTCACCGACCAGCACGTATGTAGTCATAACTAGATCTCTTCTGTTTCAGGAAATTCACCAGCCTCTTCATCAACCGTTTCTGAAAATTTTTCAGCTCCCTGTTGAAAAATAGCCATCATTCTTTCTTTGCTGGCACTCAACTCTTCAGCTGCTTTAGAACCACCAAACATCATCGAATATTCACTTGAGACCTCATCCATCGTCTCCATCGCAACACCCAATTGCGCGGCCAATCTCTCATTATCACTGCGCAATCTTTCCTGCTCTGCTTTGATCTTCTCTATCTCCTCTTGCAGAGCAGGATCCATCTCAGTTTCACCGCTTTTTTCAGATAACAGCTGCCTGTAGGGTTCCGCCAATGCCTGTACCTGCTGGTCAATTTTTGCCAACATCTGTACATCTCGCTTCAGATAAAGCTGAATCACATGCTGGTAAAGGCCTCGCTCTTGCTCTTGGATCCCTTTGATGTATGACTTTAAACTTTCATCATCAATGCCTGAATCCTCTCCAAGCAAGTCCAGAAGCTCCTGCTCGCGCATTTCACCTCCCTTACTCACTTTTTTGATTAATCCCGTTGCCGCAGCTCTATCTCGACCTTTTCTTTTCATCGAGATAAGAAGCATGATGACAAAAACAATAAGAAGTGCAATCAATGCTTCCCCGACAAAGACAGCAATTACTGAGTTGATTTCAATCATGACAATTTATCGATTAATTTTGAGTCTGCATCCGCAGATCTCTTTTTCCATTTTTTATAGCCAAAAAAACCGCCCACTCCCAAGATGAGATTAAGCCCGACAATAATTCCGGTTGTGATCATCCAGTCACCCTCACCCGCCTCATCGACTACCTCTTCCTCGACCATCTCTTCTTCGTCATCAACATCCTCTTCTTCAACAGCGATGTCATCGGAAACCTCATCTACTACCACCTCTTCCTCAGCCTCTTCTGATGGAAAAAGTTTCGGCAACTGTTGAGGTTCCGTCGGGAAAAGTTTCGACAGCCTTTTTTGGTCAATAATGATTGGCCGCACTTTTGGCATTATCTCTTTACCTCTTAGTGTTTTAGCCGTCACATCAAAGTTGATAATTAGTCGGTCATTCGCCTGTGGTGGTAACAACCGTAATGACCACACCTCATCTTGTGGCTCAACTGTCAGCTCTTTGGTCTCTCCTGCTGAATTCGCAATGGAGGCAACAACCTTTAGAGAGGTCGTATCCACCACATCCTCATCCGGCTTTATGGTGATAACAACATTAGGATTTTCACCACTTTCATCGGCCGAGACTTCCGCTATAACAGGGTTTTCAACAACTACTACCGTTTGCGTCTGCTCACGCTGAAAGGTTTTACCATCGACTTTTAATCTGAATGTTTGCTTGCCCGCGCTTAATGTCTTGCCGAGGCTCTGTATAAAGTGGCCTTTTTTGGCGCTATCGACTGTTAGGTCCCAATCTCGACTTCTTTCCAGTTCATCCAGCTGTTTCAATTCAACCGTTAGCAGATCAATAAAATCGGCTCTCTCAATCACAACGCCTTTTTCGGTCAAAGAGGCATCTAGCTCGAACAGTTCGCCTTCTGTCACGTAATTTGGAAGCTCCGAAACAGCCAGCTTGAGATCGGTAACGATCATCACCTGATTATCAGGGTCACTATCTGCGATTAACTGCCACTCTCCAGCTTCTGGCTGACTAACAGTCACAAGGTCGTAGCCTTCTTCATGATCCCACTTGATTTTTTCCGAGCTTGTAGATTGATTGATCTCAGCCTTTTGAGGGGTAATCAGTTTCGTTGGCTTTGCATCAGCCCTGCTAAACACCAGCAGCGAAAATTCAGAGATAGAGCCATCAATCGTAAATTTATTGCCTTTTAGCGGCACACTATCGCGCGGCACCGCTTTTTTGAACATTTTAAGAAAGACACGTTGTAACTGTTCAGCACTTTCTGCCGACTCATTCCATCCACCACTCTCAAAAGCCATTTTTTTGAGCAATTCAAGATCGGCATTACTCGATAAAGCAACGGTATGTAGCTGAACACCTAACTGCTGCATCTTAAGAATTTGTTCGCTGATGATACGCTGACGAGACGCTTCACTCTCACCAGCCACTTTAGAGACATCCACCATTCCATCTGTCAAAACAATCAAGCTTCTTCTAGCGTTGTCATCCGCTTTTTTCCAGTCTGCTGTAGCGGTTGTAATGGCTTTCTCAATGTCGGTAAACATTCCCCGATAATGAATTTTCTTCGCCAACGGCAGCGCTTTCGCTTTCCAGCTATCTGTCGCCATACCAAGCGGCATCAATTCTTTGGCACCTTCTGCAAACAACCATATCCCCGCCTGACTGTCGGGCGGAAGCAAATTGACCAGTAATTTAAGCGCGGGAACCCTAAGATTTCTAGGATCATTCTGTTTCATGCTCCCCGAAACATCGATTAGTACACGCACATCAGCCGATGGAGCAGCAGCGGTAGCCTCCTCCCCATTTGCATTCGATAAAAACAGCATTGCTGTAAAAAGCACTGCAAGCGCTTTTGTTCCTAATTCTTTAGTCATCGGTTTTCTTTTTATTTCCGAATTTGTTTAACAAGCTTTTATTAGGCTTTAATATAGACGATCTGAGGAATGTTTCTTTTTCGCGCTTATTCGCCTTCAATTTGATTTAAATATTTAGGAAGATAAATTATGGCTCTCATGCAAACACCTATTTGTGATTTTGGAGTTCCAGCCGCCAATTTTTCACTGCTCGGTGTTGATGGAAAAGACTGGACACTTAGTGATTGCAAAGGTGAAAACGGGCTATTGGTGATGTTCATCTGTAACCACTGTCCTTACGTTAAAGCGATTCACGAGAGGCTTGTTCGCGACGCACTTGAACTAAAAAGCTTAGGCATCAACTCTGTTGCCATCATGTCAAATGACCCGAGCGATTACCCCTCAGATTCGTTTGAGAATATGAAGAAAATCGCCAACGAATGGCAATTGCCTTTTCCTTATCTAATTGACGAAACACAGCAGATTGCAAAAGCTTACGGCGCAGTCTGCACCCCTGACTTTTTCGGCTACAACAACCGCTTGGAATTACAGTACCGAGGCCGATTGGATGCTAGCGAGAAAAAACCCGCAGTTGCGGGTAGCAAACGTGAACTGTTTGAGGCAATGAAACAGATTGCAAAAACCGGCAAAGGGCCACAAGAGCAGCTCGCCAGCATGGGCTGTTCGATTAAATGGACATCAGAAGAGAATTAACATGAAATACAAAATCATCCCTGTCACCCCCTTTCAACAAAACTGTACACTTTTATGGTGCGAAGAGACCATGAAAGGTGCTGTTATCGATCCCGGTGGAGATTTAGAGAGAATTCTAGCCGTGGCAGAGCATGAAGGCGTCACGCTTGAAAAAATCCTCATCACCCATGGCCATATCGACCATGCTGGCGGCACGGGCGAACTCGCTAAACAGTTAAGCCTTCCCATTGAAGGACCGCAAAAAGAAGACCAATTCTGGATTGACGGACTACCAGCACAAAGCAAAGAGTATGGTTTTCCACTGGCACAAAGCTTTACTCCCGACCGCTGGTTAAATCAAAATGATGCCGTAACCGTTGGCAATCTCACACTGGAAGTCCGTTACACACCCGGACACACACCTGGACACGTTATCTTTTTCCATCCAGACAGCAAACTCGCCATCGTTGGAGACGTACTTTTCCAAGGCTCGATTGGCCGCACCGATTTCCCGCGCGGAGATCATGCAACGCTTATTAGCTCAATTAAAGAGCAGCTCTGGCCGCTTGGCAATGATGTCGCATTTATTCCAGGCCACGGGCCAATGTCGACTTTCGGGCAAGAACGGAAGAGCAACCCCTTTGTTCACGACTAATTGTCTGGCTTAAACAGTTACAACGCAGTCGAACAAAAGTCGGTTCTGACTCAGAGCCGTTTCTCTTAATCTTCGTTCGGTGTAAAATTAGCCCCTTTTTGCTGGACTACTAGCCAGCAGTGTTTAATAGCTAACTCTCAAGAGATCAACATGAGCAATTCAATCCCTCGCAAAACCCTCGCTAATGCGATCCGCGCACTCAGCATGGACGGTGTTCAACAAGCTAATTCTGGCCATCCAGGAGCACCAATGGGGATGGCCGATATTGCCGAGGTTCTTTGGAATAGCCACCTAAAACACAGCCCCTCGAACCCTAACTGGCCTGATCGTGACCGTTTTGTTCTTTCCAACGGTCATGGCTCTATGCTGATCTATTCATTGCTCCATTTGAGTGGTTACGACTTACCTATCGAAGAGCTAAAAAACTTTCGTCAGCTTCACTCAAAAACAGCAGGGCATCCTGAGTACGGCATTACACCGGGCGTTGAAACGACAACTGGCCCTTTAGGGCAAGGCATCAGTAACGCAGTCGGTATGGCGATTGCTGAAAAAGCGTTGGCTGCTCAGTTCAACCGTGAAGAGCTACCCGTTGTTAACCACCGTACTTGGGCATTTATGGGTGATGGTTGCATGATGGAAGGCATCTCTCATGAGGTTTGCTCTCTAGCGGGAACATTGGGGCTGGGCAAACTGACCGCCTTTTGGGATGACAATGGCATCTCTATCGATGGCCATGTCGAAGGCTGGTTTAGCGATGATACCGCAGCCCGTTTTGAAGCCTATGGCTGGCAGGTTATCCGCCATGTTGATGGTCATGACCCTGAAGAGATAGAGATGGCTATTCAAACCGCTATCGCTGAAACAGATAGGCCCACTTTAATTTGCTGCAAAACGCAGATCGGTTTTGGCTCTCCAAAATTTGCCGGTAGCGAAAAGTGCCATGGTGCACCGCTAGGTGCCGATGAAATCGCAGCAACACGTGAAGCATTAGACTGGCCGTATGGACCATTTGAAATTCCAGTTGAAATCAAAGAGGGCTGGAATGCAGCCGAAACAGGTAAAGAGCTTGAAAGCAGCTGGGGCGAAATCTTTGAGCGCTATCAGGCAGAACACCCAGAATTAGCCAGCGAGTTAGAGCGCCGTCTATCTGGCGAACTCCCTGCTGACTGGACAGAAAAGGCAAGCGCATTTATTCAAGAAGTTGATGCAAAAGCGGAGAACATCGCTTCACGTAAAGCCTCTCAAAATGCGCTCAATGGATTTGGCCCACTATTACCAGAGTTCATGGGTGGATCAGCTGATTTAGCCGGCTCAAATCTAACACTTTGGTCCGGCGCTAAAGGTGTTAGCAGCGATGATGCCAATGGCAATTATCTCTTCTATGGTGTTCGTGAGTTCGGCATGGCAGCAATCCAAAATGGTATTGCGCTCCACGGTGGATTTATCCCTTACGGCGCAACCTTTTTGGTCTTTTCGGACTACGCAAGAAATGGCCTGCGTATGGCGTCACTAATGGGATTACGCTCTATTTCTGTCCTCACTCATGATTCAATCGGCCTCGGTGAAGATGGCCCGACGCACCAACCTATTGAACATGTTGAGAGCCTCCGTTTGATCCCTAACATGAATGTTTGGCGCCCGTGCGATGCAGTTGAATCTGCCGTTTCTTGGAAAAATGCGATTGAACGCAACGATGGCCCCTCCTCTTTGATCTTTTCTCGCCAAGGGCTTCCTCACCAACCTCGCACTCCAGAGCAGATAACATTAATAGAAAAAGGCGGCTACACGCTGATCGACTGTGAAGGTGAACCACAACTCATCCTAATCGCAACCGGCTCCGAGGTCTCTCTCGCAACCGATGCAGCCAAGCAACTGTCCGATAAAGGTATTGCTGTTCGCGTTGTCTCAATACCTTGCTCCGATCTGTTCGATAATCAAGATAGCGACTACAAAGAGTCTGTTCTTCCATCAAATGTAACGGCAAGAATCGCTATTGAAGCGGGAACAACTCGAGGCTGGTACAAATATGTTGGTCTGAATGGTGATGTTATCGGTATTGACCGGTTTGGAGAATCGGCGCCTGCCGGCGAACTCTTTAAACTCTTTGGCTTTACTGTTGAGAACGTCGTAGAAAGAGCAGAAGCACTGCTTTAACCTCAGCTAGGATGACCATTAGAGTTGCGATCAATGGCTATGGTCGTATAGGGCGTGCGACACTGCGCGCCCTATACGAATCGACTCTGCGCGACAAAATTAAAGTGGTCGCCGTAAATGACCCACAGCCCCTTGATACCAGCGTTCACCTGACCCAGTTTGACAGCACTCATGGCCATTTTGGCCAGCAGGTTAGTAGTCATAATGGCCAAATGATTATCGGAGATAACCCGATCCACTACAGCCAAGAATGCGATCCTGCAAAACTGCCTTGGGGTGAACTGGAAATCGATGTCGTTCTAGAATGCACAGGGCGCTTTAGAAAACGTTCTGAAGCAGCAGCACACCTTCAGGCCGGCGCAAGAAAAGTGATTATCTCCGCCCCTGCAGAGGGAGAGATTGATCTGACCTGCGTTTATGGCATTAATCACTCTTTACTGAGCTCTTCTCATACCGTTATCTCCAATGCCTCTTGCACCACAAACTGTTTAGCGCACATCATTAAGCCGTTAAATGAGAACATTGGTATCGAGCAGGGGCTTATCTCCACTGTTCATGCCTACACAAACGACCAAGTTCTTATCGACTCACATCATAATGATCTTCGTCGAGCTCGATCAGCAACACAGTCGATCATCCCAACCAGCACCGGTGCAACACGGGCATTAGAGCGCGTTATGCCAGAAATTTCCGGAAAATTTGATGGTGTTTCACTGCGCGTACCCACACTTAACGTCTCTCTGGTGGACCTATCCTTTACAGCATCTCGCAACACATCAAGCGAAGAGATCAATGAAATTATGCGCGAAGCAGCAGATGGGGAACTGCTCCGCTATTGTGAAAAGCCCCTTGTCTCCATTGACTACAACCACGCTTCAGCCTCTGCCAATTTCGACAACACACTGACTAAAGTAAAAGGCAACTTGGTCAGGATTTACGCTTGGTATGACAACGAATGGGGCTATGCCAATCGACTGCTCGATACCACACAAACACTATTTAACGCTCACTAAACAGAGGGAATAACAATGTCCATTATCCGAATGACCGATCTCGACCTTAAGGGCAAAAAAGTCCTTATCCGTGAAGACCTCAATGTACCGGTTAAAGATGGAAAAGTGACCAGTGATGCCCGTATTCGCGCCAGCCTGCCAACCATTCAACATGCACTTGATGCGGGGGCACATGTACTACTTATGTCTCACCTTGGGCGCCCAACGGAAGGAGAATATGAGGAAAAATTCTCACTCAAGCCGGTCGCCGATCATCTTTCTGAACTGCTAGGACAGCCGGTCAGGCTTGAAAAAGAGTGGCTCAATGGCATTGAGAGTGAGGCGGGTGAAGTCATTCTCTGTGAAAATGTTCGCTTTAACTCAGGCGAAAAGAGGGACAGCGAAGAGCTGAGCCAAAAAATGGCTGACCTTTGCGACATCTATGTAATGGATGCCTTTGGTACAGCACACCGGGCGCAGGCCTCAACACACGGCGTTGCTCGCTTTGCAACGATCGCTTGTGCCGGCCCTCTGCTTGCAAAGGAGCTTGATGCGCTCGCTAAAGCACTCGACAACCCCAAGCGCCCGATGCTGGCAATTGTCGGAGGCTCAAAAGTTTCTACTAAATTAACCGTACTCGATGCGCTTTCTAACAAAGTCGATCAGTTGATTGTCGGTGGTGGCATCGCCAACACCTTTATCGCCGCAGCCGGTTATCCAGTTGGCAAGTCACTCTATGAGGCCGACCTTATTGAAGATGCTCAACAACTGATCAACAAGGCAAAAGAGGCTGGTGGTGAAATTCCTGTTCCAACCGATGTCGTCTGCGCAAAAGAATTCTCAGAATCAGCCGAAGCAACCATCAAAAAGGTCAGCGAGGTGGAAGAAGATGACCTGATTATGGATATTGGCCCCGAAACTGCTGCCCACTATGCTGAAATCATCAAGAAAGCGGGGACAATTATCTGGAATGGCCCCTTGGGCGTCTTTGAATTTGATCAGTTTGGAGAGGGCACAAAGAGACTTTCTCTCGCGATTGCAGAAAGTGCCGGCTTCTCAATTGCTGGTGGCGGAGATACCTTAGCTGCGATTGATAAATACGAGATTAGCGAACAGGTTTCCTACAGTTCAACCGGAGGCGGTGCTTTTCTTGAGTTTATTGAAGGCAAGGCATTACCTGCTGTGGCTATGTTAGAAAGCCGTTCAAGCTAGGAGCCTCTTTTTATACCTCTCGCCCCCTTTGAAAAAAGAGGGCGAGAGGGGATTCGACAAACGGCCCTACCAGTTGAATCCCTGCTTCTCTACAGCCAGATCACCTAACGTTGTTGTGACAGATAACACTCTATCTTGACCACTCAATGGGCAGCTAAACGCTAGTTTTACCGCCATTAGCTGCAAATCTAGTGGATCAACCTCATTAATCTCTCCTTCATACAGACGATCTCCTACTATCGGAAAACCAGCCTCTGAAAGATGTCGTCTAATCTGATGCTTTCGACCTGTCTCAATATCCACTTCGACTAAAGAAGAGTCTTTGTTGCAATCGTAGCCCAAGCGTTTCACATGACTTATTGCACTACGCCCCTCAATTTCCCCATCCAGCGTGACCCGTTCCGTTGGAAAGCAGCCCGATACGATTGCTTGGTAACTTTTCTTAATCGCCCGCTGCTCAAACATCTTCGTTAAGATTTGAGCCATTTTCTTGCTATGTGCAACTATGATTAGGCCACTTGTTGCTCGGTCAAGGCGATGAACCTGATAGGTCACTCGATCGAGTTCTGTTTCTGCCCAGCGGGTAATTGTTGTGTGATCACCCCATTTAGAGCCCTGAGACATCATTCCTGACGGTTTTAACCAAACGGAGTAATCGCGACAGTCCAAAATACATTCCGCCTCTAGAACAGGTTGAGAAAGCACTCGACCATCATAGTAAAAATGCAGATCATCACCCGCCTGCACTTTTTTCTTAACGCGCCGCAATCGTTGTACTGATTTTCCTCGGCTCAACCAGACCGCGCCTTTCTGCATCACCGCTTTGAGCTTCTGTTTTGAAAAGCCACTCTCCTCCGCCAGCAATTCGAGTGCACTGTTTAATTCACTCTCTACGTTGATATGCGATTCAAACCGGCCCCGTTTCTCTATTAAACAGAGTTTTTCACCTCGGCTAAGTTTCTTAATCGCGGACTCTCGCTTTCCAGCTTGAGAGCGTGATTCCACTGTCTCCTGATAGACCATCTCAACCGGTCTGCGGCATTGGGTGTATTTCGCCCCCTTATTGCTCTCATTATGCTCTTTGAGTCGCCGCTCGGGTTCAGTCGTAATGCCGGTGTAAAAAGTCTTATCTGCGCAACGCAGAATGTAAACCGTCCAGAGCGAAGGGGGCTCTTGCGAACTCATTGAGCAGCCTTTGTTAGAAAACTGAGCAAAGCCCATCGATTCTTTGGTTCATTGAATGTCGCACCGTGCAGCCCTTCTGTTACAAGCCTAGTTTTTGGCTCCAAAGCCGCTTTAAAAAGAGCTTCTGAGTCGCTAAAAGGAATAATCCTGTCGTCCTGACTATGAATTAACAACAGAGGAATAGGGGAGATATCATCGACATAATCAATTGGGTCATACCCTCCAACTATTGCCCATGAGGCTGGATACTGAAAAGACCAGGTTATCCATGTTTGACTCGCTACATAACGGGCAATATCGCGATAGCGCGTAAATGAAGCATCGCTGATAACACCCGACAGTTGCTCTTTTGCCTGCTCATTGGTCGCTACAAAATAGAGCCCCATGCTTGCCCCAAGACTCTGGCCAAATAGAAAAACAGGTTTTCCCGAAACAGCCTCTTGCTCAACAAGCCAGTTAAAGCCGGTTTTTACATCTTCTAACGCGCTCGGCAAATTGGGGTCGCCCTCAGATAATCCAAACCCCCGGTAATCAATCAAAAAAACCTGATAACCCATTTCGGGCAACCAGTAGACACTTTGAATATGGGTGCTGATATTTTCTGCATTGCCATGGAGAAAATAGATCGTCCCTTTCGGTTCACCCTTTGCAGACAGAAACCAACCATGCAGTGTGAGACCTTCTTCTGTTTTAAGACTGATATCTTGGTATTCAAGCCCCAAACGATCTGGCGTTAAAACCTGCATCTCCATTGGATAAAAAAAGACCGATGAACAGCTCTGTAATAAGAGGCAAAAGGAGATCGCTAAAACAGGCTTCATGGAACTTAGAAGTGCAGATTGTAACTTAATCCAAGCTCAGAAAACTGCTCATGCGGCACCCACTCCCGCTTGAGACTTAACCTGATTGCTTGATCCCTAGAAAGCACAATGTTTTGCTCATATTCCAACCGTGTTGACTCTTCTCCCCCAGTGAATTTTTCACTTGCCAGTTCAACTCTTCCTGTACCAAAAGTGTTGTGCAGTAAAAAACCTGCCGCAGCTCCAAGCGCCGGTTCAACATAGGTTTTGAAGCTATTACCCGCCTCAATACGCGCAGTCATCAGTGAGTAAACAATCCCATCACCCCCCAAGTTCCAAGCATAACCACCACCGCCTGATATATGGGAAACCAGTCGATCTCGACCATCTCGACGGACCCTTTCCATCCCTCCTCGAACACGCCATGACAGCGGGTCAAAAAACTCTGTTCTTGGCGTCAGTGAAAAGATGTCCGCAAAATCCAGTTGCTGGAGGAAAAGCGTATCTTCTTCACTATATCGAAAACGGATGCTGGCAATATTAATCTGCGCTCCCCGTAAAAAACCAAGCTCATTATCTTCCAAGCTATGGAAAGACATCCTGAAACCCAGCTCGGTATAGCTTTTGTTATCACGCTCCCCCACCTTTACAGCTACCTGCTTAGAATGATGGCTTTTTTCAGGTTGTACAGGGCGTGAAACCTGCTGCTCAGAACCAGTAGGATAGCGATTAATAATCGACAACAGCTGATGGCTTTTTTTCGCCGCATTGTCATCTCTTACCAATTTATTCTGTCTAAAACGAAGTAGTTTATAGGCTGTTTCTGCCAAAAAAAGCTGCTTTTCTTCAGGCAATTTAGAAAAATGCCCCTTATCCATTAATTCTGGCATTTCAATAAGCTGACCCAAAATCAGGCGTTCATCCTGATCTAGCTCTGCGATCATGGACTGTAAAACAGTCTCTCTAGAAGGGCGGTATTCTGCCTTCTTAATCATTCCAGCCCGCTCAACTGCCCTAACCGTATCCACAGGTATCGCAGTAACCTTAAACTCTGCCGTTAACCCAACACCTGGTCGAGCAACCTCTAAAAGCTCCAGCAGTCTATAAGAGCAGTTCTCGGTAAAGAAGTAGTAATCAAAATTAACCTCTTTCAGCTCCCATAAATGCTCAACCAGTCTATCTGCCTCTTCCGGGATCAGATCTAATTCGTACTCCCAAATATCTCGCCTTTCAATACGAGAGTATTCGAGGATCTTTTTGTAATAAGGCATAACAACAAACTGCCCGGGGTAGCCACCCATAAGCCCTTTATAGGCATAAGCTATCGAGTTATCTGAGTTATCAACGTTGGCACCAAAATTAACCGCAAAAGAGAGCCAGTCCGACCACTCCTCACTCTCTTTCCGGTCAAGCCGAAGCAGAGTGTGACCAAACATCGATGAAGGGCTATTTAGATGGTATGCAGGGAAAATCAGCGTCACCTTCTCTGACTGAACCAACTTTCGCCATTCGTTGTAGTCCTTGCATTCAACTTTTGGCAGGTTGCTTTGCTTGATATTTAGCTGTTTCGATAACCAGTGGAATCGCGCAACAAATCGGCATTGTGGCTGTCTATTATCATCCTCGAAACCTCTAAAAAGGGCAGTCAACGTCGCTTGTAATTCCAGCCTTGGATCACGCTTCCCCTTTTCAGACAGAAAAAAGGAGTCATCATCGACTGAACTCTCAAAAACTTGTAAAGAAGAGTCTGGCTGACGATAGTGAAGAAGGTTTAACCACTCACTCTGCTGCCATAAGCTTTTGCGCTCAGCCTCTTTCTGTAGTTGATCAACATAACTTTCTTCTGCTGCCTGCACGATCGACAAGAAAAGCAGAGCAAAGGTAATCAGCAGCTGTTTATATTTCATAATTCCATAAAAAATGCCCCATCTCCAATGGAGACAGGGCATTTAAGCACAACTTAGCTCAATAAGACTCAGACCGCATATTTAGAAAGCTGTCCGTTAGTTTTCATTAACTCATTAACAGAAACCATTGCCTCTTTAGCGGTCACATTTTCGTCTGGAAAAATAGCTGCAAAATTCTCATGCATCACATCAGCAAATAGTTCGCGGTCAGAACGCTCAACACCAATCATCACAGCTATAGCATTTAGTGCTTCACCATGGCCTCTTGCGACATCTTCAGAAAACTCATCCAAAATAGCCGAAACTTGAACCATGTCGCGTCCACCATACGTCAGAGTGCCACTCGCGTCGCAACCATTGGTCCCACTGGTTATACCAAATGTGTTATTACCACTAGTCCCATTTGTTGTTACCGCAACAACATGACTAGGTATTCCTTTAGATCCTTTAAATAGCAGGTTCCCCCAACCACAGTTGGGGCCACCTGCGGCTGCAGCCATCGCTGCTGATGATGCCGTCATTAAAACTACACCACCAATCACACTACCAATTACTTTTTTCATATTCCGATCTCCATTCCTGATTATTTTTTATTCAGCAACCAGATCCTAAACCGATTAACAAACCGCTGCAATAACCAGCATCACATCTCTGTTAACTTTTCCTGCGCTTCACGGTATTTAGCTGCACTTTGCTCTGCAACCTCAACAGGCAGCCTTGGACCTGGCGCTGTTTTATCCCAATCAAGCATTTCCAGATAATCACGCACAAACTGCTTATCAAAACTAGGAGGACTGATTCCAACTTGATATTGATCTGCTGGCCAAAAACGTGAAGAGTCGGGTGTTAGTGCCTCATCAATCAAAAACAGCGTTCCTGCCTCATCCACACCAAATTCAAATTTAGTATCCGCGATAATGATGCCGCGCTCTTTCGCATATTCAGCCGCCTCGGTATAAAGCTTAATGCTGACATCACGCACCTTCTCGGCCATCTCCTGACCTAGCAGCTCGACTGTCTTCTCGAAAGGGATATTTTCGTCGTGATCGCCAACCGCCGCCTTGGATGAAGGGGTATAGATTACTTTTGGTAACTGCTGTGCCTGCTGTAAACCTTCTGGAAGCTCGATACCACAAACTGCCCCATTATCTTGATAGTCTTTCCAACCAGAGCCAATCAGGTAACCACGGACAATCGCTTCAACAGGCAATGGTTTAAGCTTCTTAACAACAATTGCCCTGCCTGCTACCTGCTCACGATCTGAAACATCTGGAACCGCCTCTTCGATGGTCATTTCTGCAATATGATTGGGGATTAGATCTTTTGTTTTTTTAAACCAAAAGTTAGATACAGCAGTCAAAACAGCCCCTTTACCCGGAATCGGGTCGGGCAAAACGACATCAAAAGCCGACATCCGATCTGTGGTGACAATCAGCATGTGTTTATCATCGATATCATAGATATCCCGAACCTTGCCACGTACGGTTAGCTTTAGGGTTTTTAGATCAGTTTCGTATAAGGCTTCTGGTGTTGCCATTTTTATCCCCAGCCGGACTTTCGTAAAAGAGCGCAATGATGTAAGTTTATGGGCTATTTTTCAAGCAAATATCAAATATTATGAGTTGGTTAGGTAAAATTCTAGGTGGTACTTTTGGCTTTTTCATGGGCGGGCCTCTTGGGGCAGTGCTCGGCGCAGCACTAGGGCACCAGTTTGATAAGGGAGTGCAAGGAATTGATCGGCTAGGTGGCGGCTTCAACCCAGGCGATCAGCAGCGCGTACAGACTGCCTTTTTTACCGCCACCTTCTCGGTAATGGGCCATATTGCCAAAGCGGATGGTCATGTTTCTCCTCAAGAGATCGAGATGGCCAAAGCGGTCATGGCAAAGATGGAGCTGCCCCCCGAGCTTAGAAAAACAGCCATCAATCTATTTAATGAAGGGAAGAAGAGTGACTTCCCTCTTGATGCAGCGCTTACACAATTCCGAAAAGAGTGTCATCGCCGCTCAACACTGATTCAGATGTTTATCGAGATTCAGCTACAAGCGGCTTACGCTGATGGGAGTTTTGATGATGCAGAAGAGAGCTTGCTGTTACATATTTGCGATCAGGTCGGCTTTTCTCGCTATGATTTTCAACGCCTAAAAACGCTTGTTGAGGCCCAGCAACGCTTCTCTTCTTCGTGGCAAAACAGCCACCCTCATTCTCAAGGACCAACCTTATCAGATGCCTATCAATCACTAGGCGTTAAGAAAAATGCGAGTGATGCCGAAATTAAAAAAGCCTATCGCCGATTGATGAGCCAGCATCACCCCGACAAGCTGGTTTCCAAAGGGCTGCCTGAAGAGATGATGAAAATCGCTACCGAGAAAACCAAAGAGATTCAAAAAGCATACGAAACAATCCGCGAGGCGCGGAAAACAGCTAAATAGGAGAGAACAATCATGCCTTCATTTGATATCGTTTCAGAATTCGACATGCACGAAGCCAGCAATGCCGTGGATCAAGCCAACCGCGAAGTAAGCACACGCTTTGATTTTAAAGGGAGCGGTGCCAACTTTGAGCAAAAGGAGGCAATCATTACCCTTTTTGCAGATGGCGACTTCCAACTAACTCAAATGCTCGATATTTTGCGCAATAAACTGACAAAGCGTGGCATTGACATCAGCTGCATGGAATCAGGAAAGGTTCAGACGAATGGCACAAAAGTTAAGCAGGAAGTGACCTTGAAACAGGGCATCGAAACAATCGATGCAAAAAAAGTCGTCAAAAAAATAAAAGACTCAAAAATTAAGGTGCAGGCGGCCATTCAAGGTGAAAAAGTTCGCATTACTGGCAAAAAGCGTGATGACCTTCAGCAAGTGATACAGCTGCTGCGCGGAGATGATATTGGAATTCCTTTGCAATTTGAAAACAGGCGCGATTAGACAAGCAGCGACTGATCTCTAATGGCACGAGCCTCAGTCGCTTCTTTTAAACTCTAAGTGCTAGCTATCCTCCTTCGAATGGCCAATAAAGAACCACGTAAAATACCCAGCCATTCCTAGCATAAAAAGAATAACAAGTAGCGATAAAATACCAATCCAACTACCAAACAACTCACCCCAAAGCCCCATAGCGGCATCCTCTCCTTAACAATAAAAAATTAACTTGGGGGAACTATAACCACTTAAGTTTTATGGCTAATTGATATTTATCAATTAGCCATAAACTGCTTAAATGCAAGGCAAAAAAAAGCGCAGTGTGCGAACACACCGCGCCTCTATCAGCAGAAACAGCTAGCTGTTATAGCTTATCTGCATTCTCTGTTAAATATGCAGCAACACCTTCTGGGTTAGCATTCATTCCGCTCTCACCTTGAGTCCAACCGGCTGGGCAAACTTCACCATGCTCTTCGTGGAATTGGAGTGCATCAACCATGCGTAGCATCTCATCAACATTACGACCTAAAGGAAGATCGTTGACGACTTGATGACGAACAGTACCTTCGGTATCTATTAGGAAAGAGCCACGGAAAGCAACACCGCCATCAGCTTCCACATCATAATCTTTACAGATTGAGTGTGTAATATCAGCAATCAATGGATAACCTACCTGGCCAATACCACCATCATTAATTGCGGTGTTCCGCCATGCGTTATGCGTGAAGTGTGAGTCGATTGAAACGCCAATCACCGCAACACCACGTTTTTTGAACTCCTCTAAGCGATGGTCAAACGCAATAAGCTCTGATGGGCAGACAAAAGTGAAATCGAGCGGGTAAAAGAAGATTACCGCGTACTTCCCTTTAATCTCTTTAGTTAAGTTGTATGAATCAACGATACTGCCATCACCTAGTACTGCTGGGGCTGTAAAATCTGGGGCTTTTTTGCCAACTAAAACGCTCATTAAAATCTCCTGTTCCTAAAACTAAATACAATAAAAAATAGATGCCTTTAACGAACTAAAAGTAACATAGCAGCCCGTCACAAAGCTATTCTGCGGAAAATAGTACCATTATTCGCAGCAAATTAGTCGGGATTATTGCGCATCCTCTTCAGCAATATACTGCAACCACTGCTGAGCCGACTTTTTTTGCTTTTTGAAGTTAGCCGCCTTATTGAAAGCTCTTCGGCTACAAACGGACTTGTTCTGCTCATAACAACTCACTCCCAGTAGCAGCCAAGCCTCACCAGTGCTCCTAAGCTTTCCTTTTTTCAGCCCTTTTCCCAAGTTTTTTTGGGCTTTCTTCCACTGTTCTTGTTCGATCTGAATGCGTGCCAATCGAACATAAAGCTGCCCCTTTTTTGATAGCTCCGCCGCCTCTTTCAGGGGCTCTTCAGACCGCTTGTACTCTTTTGCCTGGATCAAACTATTGGCAAATAGCTCTAGATTTTTTTCTGTTCTTTCTATCTTGCCTGCTTTCAACTCTTTTTCTAAAAGCTTCGCAGCTTTCAATGGTGTATCGAGATAAAGATACAGGTTAGCCAACTGAGTCAGCTCTTTGCTCTTAATAAGCAGGGCTTTTTGGTACGCAAGCTCCATCACCGCTAACGCACTTTTAAAATCCTTCAGTTGCTGATGAACCCCAACCAAATCTTTCCAATACCTTTTCTTCTCTGGATAAAAACGGACAAGTTTTTGCAGAATGGCGGCGCACTTCTGATACCTTTCTAACTCATAGTTCAAGGCCAGCTGTAGTTGATACCAAGACTCAACCGGCTTTTTAGATTCAGCAATTGCCTTATCAACTAATGGCAATGCTTTCTTATAATGCTTTAGCTGTGCATGCGCCTGAGCTAGCAAAATATAATCTTGGGGAACAGGCTTTTTAGCTTCACGCAGCCATTTCTCCATAATGGCGATGGTTTTTCTATACTGCCCATCGGCCATATAGAGTTGACCCAAGTTCAAATAGGCACTAGCAGCCTGATTTTTAGGTAATGCTTCTGTTGCCAAGCTTCTTTCAAGTAGTGGAATTGCTTTCTTGTAGTGCCCTTGCATCGCACTGACCGATGCCAAAGAACGCAGCACAACTGCCTGCTCATAGTTTTTGTTGGGTAATTTTTTAAGTGTTTTCTGCAGTAGACTCGTCGCTTTTACATACTCTTTAGCACTTAGTTGCTTCTCTACCGCTTCAAGCTGCTTATAGAGCCAAGATGAGATTGTTTTCGAGTTACTAGCTGAAAAGCTTACGCTAGAAAACAACACAACAACGAGTATTAATAATTGCTTCAAAATTGTGCTTCTTACTAGCATCATTTAACTAACTTAAACTCGAGTAACTGTAACGCACGCTGAGCAACAGGCCGCCCATCGACAAGCTTGGGTTTAAATTTCCATTTGACGATTGCACGGAGTGCCGCTCGATCAAAGATTCTTGATGGTTTCGATTCTGCCACAATGGCATCTTTAACCATACCGGTCTCTGTTATGGTGAATTCAACTTTCACCCATCCTTCAACTCTATCCATTGCTGCTCGCATGGGATACTTAGGTGGAATTCTAACCAACGGCATCAGTTCCGCACCCATCGCAATTCTCGACCCCATTCTTAAACCACCGACCAATGATCCTGAGAAATTGCTCGGTTGTAACGGTATATCTAGATTAGGCATATCGATATCAGGACTGTCTGTCTGAACGATGTTCTTTGCAACCGCCATTTTTGGTGTTGCTGGCTTCTGATCGGGCTCTTTCTTTTTGGGTTTTCGCCGCTCTTTGGTCTCAAATAACGACTCCTGCTTTAAACGAATAAAATCGACCATATGCAGCGTTTCACTTTTCTCCAACACCGCTTGATCATTCGTAATCATAAAATGCATCAACCAGAATAGCGCCAGTGAAATGGCAACTCCGACTGTAATGGCAGGAAACAGCCGTTGAATCATTGAGTCGCCGTCTCCGTTGCAATCGATGCATTATAAATACCTGCAAGGCGTATCTGATCCATTACCTCAACTAATACATGCGTTTTTGTTTCACGATCAGCCGCAATCACAACGGAGCCCTGAGGGTTTTCTGCATGTAATCTCGCCACATTCGCCCGCACAGCGCGCATGTCTACAACACGCTTATCAATCCAGACTTCACCATCGGATTTAATCGCTACAATGATATTTCCCCGCTCCTTCCTTTCTGCTGTTTGCGCAGAGGGCCTGTTAACATCGATCCCCGACTCCTTAACAAAAGAGGTCGTAACAATGAAGAAGATCAACATAATAAAGACAATATCGAGCATGGGCGTCAGATTAATTTCTGACTCATCACTATCATGCTTTCGGTTTATTCGACGACGCATTATTAACCTCTGTTGTCAGTCGTGTTTGAGTAAATCACTAAGGTGGCGAGCCGCATCCTTTGTCCGCCCTTCTATCCGATTGCTGAAATAGAGCCCTGCAATCGCAATAACCATTCCAGCCATCGTTGGGATTGTTGCCTGAGAAACACCTGATGCCATTGCACGCGCATTGCCTGTCCCTGTCACAGCCATTACATCAAACAGATGAATCATACCTGTCACCGTTCCAAGCAACCCAAGTAGCGGGCAAAGCCCTATTAACATTTTTATAATTGGAACTGTCTTTTCCAACTGCTGCTTCGCTTCCGAAATCAGCTGCTCACGAATGCAACGTGCCTGCCATGATTGTCTATCTTCTCGGCATGCCCATCCACTCACCCATTCCGCCTTCTGGCTTGGCCAAACTTTTTTCAGATAAATGAAGCGCTCAACAACCAAACTCCACAAGACAATCGCCAACAAGAAAATGACCCACAGCACATCTCCGCCTGCCTCCATAAAGGCGCGCATTGAATCTATCAAGTCGAAAAAAGCCGTCATCACTACAACCTATTTCTTGCCTTCAATTATCCGGCTAACCAGCCCTGCACTCTGCTCATCAAGGATCTGCACAACCGTTTTACTACGATTAGCAACCAGAGCATGCATGAACAGTAGCGGTATCGCGGCAACTAGACCCAACATAGTTGTTACCAATGCCTGAGAGATCCCGCTCGCCATCAATTTCGGATCACCCGTTCCGAACAGGCTAATCGATTGAAATGTTGCGATCATGCCGGTAACCGTCCCTAACAGCCCAAGAAGTGGCGCAACGGCCGCAAACAACTTAAGCAGAGACTGTCCACTCTCCAATTTGGGTGTTTCCCGCAAGATCGCCTCATCGAGTAATGACTCCACTGTCTCCATATCATAGCTCTTCAGCTGTTGAGGAACCGTTAGCACCCGACCTAAAGGGTTGTCATCTTTAGGGTTTGAAACATCTTTCAACTGAGAAGTGACCTTCTTGTGAACCCCTTGCAGATAAACAAGCCGAACGACAGCCAAAATCAAACCGATAACGGCAAGTACAATAATGATATAGCCAATAATCCCACCTTGACGAATTCGCTCTGTCACATCAGGGGCCAATACCAACATACCAAGTAACGCACCGCGAGTAGGGTCAATGGCGATTTCCACCTGCTCTCCTTCGGGGTTGGCAAGATTTTTTGTTAGGCTTAAATAGCGAGGCGGAGGCTGTCTTTCGAGCTCAACCAATCGGCCCGTCTCAGGAAGGTATTTAAGATATCGACCATCTGCCAAAATATTAAAGAGCCCCAGCCTTGCCACCTGCTTTTCCTCCGGCTGGCCATCTGATGACATAACCTCTGCCTTAAATTTTACCGACTTGCCCGATTCCGTCATCTCCTGCTGAAGTGTGAACCAAAGCTCTTCGAGTTGACCGATGGTTGGAAGATCTTTTTTATTCGCAATTTGGTCCAGCGCCGCTATACGACCCGGATATTCCGCTGAAACTAAAGAGGTTTGCAAACTGGCACTTAAATCACCTGCAACTTGCCTAGCAACACCGAACATTTCACCATGCACACCCGCTTTTTCTCGTAATTTCTCTTCCAGCTCGACCAGTACCTTCTCTTTCCCATCAAAGCGCCGCTTAAGGTCGACACTCAATCTTTCTGCCGCCTTTTTCTCCTTTCGCGCCTCACCCAAAAGCCGCTTCTGCTCGTTTCTATCTTGCAGAAATTTTCGTTCACGAACCCTATTCGCTACCGCCTCTTGGTTATGCAGCTTTCTAACCTGTTGTAACAGTTGGTCTAAATTAGTTGGTGTCTCAGCAACACTGGCGGTTACCCAGACTAATAACAATAATGCTATTGCGCGTGCCACTATTTTCATTGTTTCATCTCCGGCACTGGGACAGGCAATTTCAACAGATCAGGCGCAATCTGTTTACGCGCAATCTGCAGGCCATTCGAAATTGTTCTATTGTAACGATCGGAGAGCGCTTGCCACCCTTTTGCTTTTTGGCTCCAAACACCCGTTTTCTTGCCATCTAGTGTTTGGTAATAAAGGCTCAACCGACCAAGCCTTAAAAAATCGACCGTATAGCTCGCACCATTCAGATCAAGGTCTGCACGATAAGCTTCAATCGTTCGGCCATACTCATTCTCAATCTGATATGCCTCGAGTATTCGTCGAAACTTTTCAGACTGTGTAACATCTGCTCGCCCTATCATCTCTTGCAGCCGAGCAAGCCTTTGCGCTCGCTCTTCCGCCAAGAAAGGCACATCTAGAGAGATAAAAGCTTCAAGACTATCGAGCATATTCAACATAAACGGCACGATTTCACGCTGTGTCACCTCAATTTCCTGAAGCTGGCGCAGCAAAGATTGCTCTTCACTATGCTGGGAAACTAACAATTTTTTTAGCTGATCATTGTACGTTTGCAGCGTCTCCGTCTCTTTCAGAAGTAGACGATACTCTTCAAGCATCTTTCCCGTTTGATCGCTCAATCCATCAATTTTTAATTGTGACTTCGCTGCAGAACGGTTGCTCTGAATGGTCTCTTTAACCGCATCGCCTAAATGGTCAGCCCAAGCAGACTGCGCTACAAAAAGTGGCAAAAGGAGAGCCAGTTGGCGAAAGCTCAGCCATGAGTTAATCATCATGCATTACCTATTAATTTATTGCGTTCGAAAGGATTAGAAAATTAGCATTGGAGAAAATGTTAGACAAGCACAAAACCTAATTTGAGGGTAGAATGATGCGATTAAATTGCGCGCATTGCAAAATTTGAGAGAAATCAAGCGGCAAGTGTGCGATATAACCTATTTTTACTCTTTAATGAGCCACCTTAATTATGGACAAGAACCTCAATACTGATGATTTAAGAATCGCAGCACAGCATGAAGTCGCCACACCTGAGCAGATTCATACTGAACTACCTATCACTGAGCCTGCAGCGAAAACGACTCTAGACTCTCGTCAGGCAATTCACAATATCCTACAAAAAGAGGACGATCGCCTTCTTGTCGTTGTCGGCCCTTGCTCGGTTCACGATCCTGATGCCGCAATCGAATATGCGAAACGGCTAAAACCGATTGCCGAGCAATTAAAAGATGATCTACACATCGTTATGCGAGTCTACTTTGAGAAACCCCGCACAACTGTGGGCTGGAAAGGGCTTATCAATGATCCAAATCTAGATGAAAGCTATGATATCGATAAGGGGCTAAGGCTTGCTCGGAAGCTTCTACTCGAATTAAACGAACTCGGGCTCTCTACCGCAACCGAATATCTCGACCTGATCAGCCCGCAGTATGTTTCCGACCTGATCGCATGGGGTGCAATTGGCGCACGTACAACTGAGAGTCAGGGGCACCGCGAACTGTCATCGGGACTTTCTTGCCCCGTTGGTTTTAAGAATGGAACTGACGGCACCGTAACAATTGCTATTGACGCAATTGGTTCTGCAACACGCCCTCACCACTTTCTTTCACTAACAAAAAGTGGCAAATCAGCCATCTTCACCACCAAAGGCAACGAAGACTGCCACATTATACTTCGTGGTGGAAAGCAGCCTAATTTCGATGCTGTCAGCGTTAACGAAGCGGCGACCGCACTCAAGAAAGCTGGCCTGAATGATGGTTTGATGATTGATTTTAGCCATGCAAACAGCCTGAAGCAGCACAAAAGACAGTTGCTCGTTGGAACTGATGTCGCGGAACAAATTTCAAATGGTGACGATCGTATTACCGGCGTCATGATCGAGAGCAATCTTGTTGCTGGCAACCAAAAAGTTATTCCTGGAGAGCCTCTCACGTACGGTCAAAGTATCACTGATGCCTGTATCGACTGGGAAGATAGCGAAGCACTTCTCAATCAGCTTGCTGAAGCTGTCAAAGTGCGCCGCACAGTCAATGGCTAACTAGAATGCAAATGGACAATCATATTCAATTTGATGAGCAGCTGATCCGCAAGTATGACAAAGCAGGACCTCGTTATACTTCATACCCCACAGCCGTTCAGTTCAATGATGAATTCGGTCCTGATCAATATCAAAAAAAAGCACTAGAGAGCAATGAAAGTGGCCGCCCACTCTCTCTCTATTTTCACCTGCCTTTTTGCGATACCGTCTGCTTTTTTTGCGGCTGCAATAAAATTATCACCAAAAACCGCCGGCACTCTGCGCCTTACCTTGAGAACCTGCATAGTGAAATAGAGCTACAATCTCAGCTCTTTTCTTCTGAACGAGAAGTTCGCCAGCTCCACTGGGGGGGTGGCACACCGACCTTTATCAGCCCAGAGCAAATGCGGGCCTTGATGATCAAGACCGGAGAGCATTTCAAGCTTTTAGACAATGATCAAGGTGAATACTCGATCGAAATTGATCCCCGCGAGGCAAATCCAGAAATTATTGCTGTACTGCGTGAGATCGGCTTTAACCGCCTAAGCATGGGCGTTCAAGACTTCAATCCAATTGTCCAAAAAGCCGTCAACCGAATTCAGCCAAGAGAGGTAACGCTCTCAGCCCTATATGCTGCTAGAGACAACAAATTTAAATCCATCAGCGTTGACCTGATTTACGGGCTGCCTGAGCAGACTCAAGAGAGCTTTGGCAAAACGGTTGATGAAATTATCGAAGCCGACCCAGACCGCATCTCCGTTTTTAATTACGCCCATCTGCCTGAACTGTTTAAGGTGCAGAGACAGATAGATGAAAGCCGCCTACCTTCTGCAGCCGAAAAACTCGATATCCTCAAAATGGTAATCGAGAAATTAACCAATGCAGGATATGTTTATATCGGCATGGATCACTTTGCCAAACCAGAAGATGAGCTGGCCATTGCCCAAAAAGAGGGCACGCTCTACCGCAATTTTCAAGGTTATAGCACCCATGCTGACTGCGATATGGTCTCTATGGGGATCACCTCTATTGGCCAGGTTAGCAATAGCTACAGCCAGAACGTCAAAACGCTCGAAGAATACGACCAGCAGATCAAGCAGGGACAAATCCCCATTTTCAGAGGCGTAGAGCTCTCAAAAGATGACCTGCTCAGACGAGCTGTTATTACCCAGCTCATTTGTAATTTCACGCTTAATTTTGCATCCATCGAAACGCAATGGTCCATCAGTTTCCAAGACTATTTTGCTCAAGAGCTGGCCGAACTCAAGCTGTTCGAAGAAGATGCACTCGTTAGAACAGATAGCCAAGGTATTGAAGTCTTACCAGCAGGCCATCTGCTGATTCGCAATATCTGCATGGTCTTCGATTTTTACTTGCGCCAGCAAAAAGAGCAACGCTTCTCAAAAGTTATTTAACTCAAGCAAAAAGCCATGAAGATTTTTGTTAACGGGGAGATTCACGAGCTTGAAAAGCCTGTCTCCCTTGAGCAGCTCCTCGAGTCACTCTCTTTCTCAGAAAAAAAAATTGCGGTTGAAATCAACCGCGAAATTGTCCCCCATGGGCAATATCCAAGAATCCAAATCAAGGCGGAAGACCGCATTGAAATCGTACACGCAATAGGAGGTGGCTAAATGACCATCGATACCCCCGACTCTCTGGTTATTGCAGGGAAAAGTTACTCTTCTCGCCTGCTCGTTGGAACAGGCAAATATCGTGATCTTGAAGAGACAGGAAAAGCGATAGAGGCAAGTGGCGCTGAAATTGTCACCGTTGCGATCCGTCGCACCAATATCGGTCAAAATCCGGGCGAAGAAAATCTTTTAGACATACTGCCAGCTGACCGTTACACAATCTTGCCCAACACTGCAGGCTGTTTTAATACCGAAGATGCCGTTCGTACTTGCCGCTTGGCAAGGGAGCTATTAGGTGGCCATAAACTGGTTAAACTAGAGGTTCTTGGTGATCAAAAAACACTCTTTCCAGATGTCACCGCAACGCTCGAGGCGGCAGAAATACTGGTCAAAGATGACTTTGACGTAATGGTCTACACCAATGACGACCCTTTAATTGCCAAGCGATTAGAGGAGATTGGCTGTGTTGCCGTCATGCCACTAGCGGCTCCAATCGGCTCAGGTCTTGGCATCCGCAATCCATACAACATCCTCACTATAATTGAAAATGCCAATGTGCCAATTTTGGTTGATGCGGGTGTAGGCACCGCATCGGATGCAACGATTGCAATGGAATTGGGGTGTGATGGGATTCTGATGAATACAGCGATCGCTCAAGCACAAAATCCCGTTTTAATGGCCTCAGCAATGCGTAAAGGGGTTGAAGCCGGAAGGGAAGCATTTCTCGCTGGCCGCATGCCTCGCAAGCGGTTTGCTTCCGCCTCATCACCTATTGAAGGGCTGATACTCTAACAAGCGATGCAAACAGAACAGCACCCCCATATTAAAAGTTTTGCCCGCCGAGAAGGGCGAGTTACCCCTGGTCAACAAGTGGCTCTCGAGACGCTTTGGGATCAATATGTTCTAGATCCAAACAAACCACTCTCCTTAGAAAACAGTTTTGAAAAAATCGCCCCTTTAACCGTTGAAATAGGCTTTGGTGACGGAGAGAGTTTGGCGCAAATGGCGCAGGCAAGCCCAGGTAGAAACTTTATCGGTATTGAGGTGCATAAACCGGGAGTCGGTCATCTCATGCTAAAGCTAAAAGAGCATGATATTCGCAATGTCAGGATCTATTGCGGTGATGCTATCGAAATTGTCGACAGGCTAATTCCTGACCAATCAGTTGATACGATTCAGCTATTCTTTGCGGACCCTTGGCCCAAAAAAAGACACCATAAACGCAGGATTGTTCGAAACTCTTTTATCGACCTGATCGTTAAAAAACTCAAAAAAGATGGGAAATTCCACGCAGCAACCGACTGGGAAGATTACGCCGAACAGATGATGGAAGTCCTCACCTCTGACAACAGAATAGAAAACTGTGCAGGAAAAGGTAATTTTATCGAGCGACCAGAAAGCCGCCCCGTAACAAAGTTTGAACGCCGCGGAATCCGCTTAGGCCATTCAATACACGACCTTCAATTTAGGCGAGTTTAAAGGCAAAAGGATCTCTTTCTGATTCATCACTAGCCTCCACCTCTGATGGAACAGACTTCGACTCCTCTCTTCCAGAAATAACCGTCTGAATTTTCAAAATTCGTTCGCGCTGTTTCTCAAGCTCAGAAAGCTGCTGGCTAATTGCTTCCGTATTTGAGCCAAGCTCGCCAGATGATTCACTAATTTTCCTAAGCATCTCTAACCGCTGCTCAGTCTGCTGTTTGTGCTCTTTAACTTGCTGCAACAGAGGATTTAAAACAACGCCTCCCCATATTGTCGACTCACGATGTGCCTGTTCGAGCACATCATGGGCTTGCACAACAATCGAACCAAATAATTTTTTAACCACGGCACTTTGCCCCATTAACGCCGTTGATGCACTCTGTCTAAACTGCTCTCCCTCTTCGAACAGGCGCTCAAGCTCTAACTTATAACGAACAATTTCAAACAGCTTTGGAGAGACAGGCTCAAACCCGTGCTCCTCTTCAAATGTTCGATAGATCGCTTTAACAAGTCTTTTGCTCTCTTCGGCATTATCAACCGCTTCGTTTAACATATTGTGCAGTTCATCAAACACAGACCTCATCGCCTCTTTCATTCCTGCTGTGGTCCAGCTTCCAATCATTTTTCGCTTAGATCGCTGAATAATCTCCTCAGCAGTCGCTGGATTTAATGCATCGATAAGCTTCTGAGCTTGCCCGACAAACACTTTCCTTGTTGCCCTTAATCGCTCAACATTTTGTTGATACTTTTTCTGTTCTTCACGTGTTTTTCGCATGAGTTCAAGTGTTTTCGACTCATTCTCACCCTCAAGCTTACGTAAATCAGCAAGCTGCTCAGATAGGTTGTCGGCTCTAGATGAGACTGTACTAACCGACTCTTCAACTAACTGGCCAATATCCTCAGAAACAAGTGCATTCAAGATTGCCTGCTTATCATTTAACACACTCTCTGAAAGATAACCTTCTAGGCTTGCAAGCCTGCTTTTTTCCACTAATTCAGGCCTGTTTTTCACCTTTCCAAGTAGTGCCTGCTTTGCAGAAACAGGAAAAATAGCACTGCTATCTAAATCCAGTGTTCTAGCCGTCATTGTTACTTGCGCCCGTATAGATGCTTCTGTCGACTCTGCGTCGTCTAGGTCATCCCATAAAGTATCAATTTTATTCATCACTACCGCTAAACCGCGCTCATTTTTAGAGCGGTAGTTTTTTATATGCTTCTGCCAGATCTCAAGATCACTTTTCGTAACACCCGTATCGGCCGCCAGTAAAAAAACCATCGCTTGAGCGCTGGGCAGCATACTCAAGGTTAACTCTGGCTCTGAACCTAGCGCATTAAGCCCTGGTGTATCAAGAATTGTAAGCCCCTTCTCAAGCAGAGGATGTGGATAGCTAATCATCGCATGTCGCCAGCAGGGAATTTCGATCATTTCAGGCGGCTCTTTCTGATGCGGGTGCATATCCTCACTATAAAGGCCTAACTGAACTGCCTCATCAAGTGTTACCTGCTTAACCGACACCAGCTCCTTAAATGCTTCTTGTAGTTGTGCAGGATCATTTGGGTCAAGATCAACCTGCATCCAACGGCGTTGATCTTTTTTGAGTTCGCTGACCGGTTGCTCCTCCATACGTGTTTCAACCGCTAGCAATCTGATATACGCGCCTTCGGCAGCATCATAAAAGATTTCTGTCGGACACATTGTGGTACGGCCAGGGGCAGAGGGAAGAAGTCGTGTTCCGGTGTTAGCAAAGAAGAGTGAATTAATTAATTCAGTTTTGCCACGTGAAAATTCTGCGACAAACGCGACTGTTATTCTATCGTTACTCAACGCGTTTAGCGTTTCCATGATTTTCAGATCAATATCTGGCCGACCGATACCAAACTCGTTCAACCAGTCCTGATAATCTTCAACAGCGCAAACCAGGTGGTTTTTCCATGCACCGTATTCCTGCAACTGCTCTTCAAAATGTTTCACGCTCATCGATTCACCCTAACTTCCACACGGCATTCAGCACGTTAATCTACTATTACACCCATAGGGCATAAGTTTCGTTAAAGTGGAAGGTAAACCACTCCACTCCACTTAACTCAGCTTTAACAAGGAAGTATAGAAGCAATTACAGAAAAGGTTAGTTTTACAAGAATGCCTTCAATTCTGGAGGAAACTTAGAGGCGCTTTTGATTCTGATCTTTTTCCTTCTATCTGTTTCACCAGCTAGCAATGTGGCATCGCGCTTGGCCACACCAAATAATTTGGCGAAGTAGTGCGTTAACGCCTGATTGGCTTTCCCATTCACTGGAGGCGCTTTAATCCGCACCTTTAAACGTCCATCAAATAGGGCAACCACCTCATCACGACAAGCACGAGGCTGAAGGTAAAGGGCCAAACAATAGTCACCCTCTTTTCTTGTTAACCACTCTGCTATTAAAAAAGTGACATACCCACAAGCTGATAAAGAGGCGGCAGGATGGCCATTTTTATGAATTGGAGCCCAATCAGTACAAACAGAGATGAGAAATCTAACCCGCCCATCGCAGGTAAGAATCCTCTAACCCAATTCAATAGCGGATCCGTTAAGCTATATAACAGTGATGTTGCGTAGTTATAACTACCGGGTTTTACCCAGCTCATTACAACCTGAATAATAATCGCCACAACAAAGATATTGATCAGCAGACCCAGCAGTTCTGCCAATGACCAGAAAAAAAGTGATATTGGGTCAATGCCAACGCCTTGCAAGGAAAAAATCAAAAGCCCCGCAATCATTTGCAGACACAGCAACAAAACTATACTCGCAAAATCTATTTGTCCTGCTGGGGGAATAAAGCGGCGAAAAATTCGCAACGGCTGCTGCGTGATTTTAACCAAAAATTGGGAAATAGGATTATTAAAACCAGCTCGAACCCATTGGAACAAGAACCGCAGCATCACGGCAAGAATATACAATCCAAATAGTGTGTCGATCAGAAAGACAAAAGGATTACCTGAATAATTCATACCCATTTTAGCCCCCTAACTCATCTGACAAATCAACAGAGCGATCCTGTGCGGCTTTGAGTGCCCTGTCCACTACGTTGCGAAAACCACTCTCCTCAAATGAGGAAATAGCCTGCTCGGTAGTTCCCCCAGGGGAGGTAACTTTCCGTCGCAGTGCTTCTGGAGAGTCACTCGACTCCATTGCCAGCTTTGCGGCCCCTAGAGCTGTCTGCTGAACTAGCAAACGCGCAGATTCCTTTGAAACACCCATTCCAATAGCTGTTTTCTCCATCGCCTCCATCATCAGAAAGTAATAGGCCGGACCACTACCAGACACTGCCGTTACTGCATCTAACAGAGGTTCATCATCTACCCAAACAATTAATCCCACCGACCTCATAATCGATTCTGCCTGATCACGTTGCTCACCACTCACCTGCTCATTAGCAAACAGCCCTGTCGCACCACTGCCAACAAGAGCGGGCGTATTAGGCATACAGCGAACAATTGTCGCCTCTCCACCAAGCCAATTAGTAATGTCTTTAGAACGTATTCCTGCGGCAATTGAGACCACAAGTGGCGCCCTTTCTTTCACGACACCTTTTATATCTTCTGACACCGATTTGAGCACCTGCGGCTTTACAGCCAAAACAACAACCGATACCTCGTTAGCCAACTCATTATTATCAACGGTCGAATGAATGCCAAATTGATCGCGATACGCCTCTAGCTTAGCTTCATCAAGATCAGAAACCCAGATATCAGACGCTGGATAACCATCAGCAATCAATCCTTTAATCAGGCTTCCTGCCATGTTACCGCCACCAATAAATCCGATTTTTGCTTTTTTCATCCGCATTTACCCATCTTAAAAATAGTTGTCACTTTTATCATACCCAGAACAGAGCAATCAAAATCTCTATTCAAGAGCGATTAATCTCTTTTGCCAAAAATTGCTCGGCCAACCCTCACCCAGGTAGCACCTTCTGAAATCGCCACTTCCAAATCCTCAGTCATCCCCATTGACAATGTGTCTACAGAATACCCTTGCCCTTTCATTATCTCGAGTGTTTCTCTCAGCCGAGCAAAAGGGAGACGCCGGTCATGACTGTTAGCAGAAGTTTTTGCCGGAATAGCCATTAAACCACGCAAATGCAAATTAGGTAGCTCTGAAACCTCTTTCACCAACGCTGGAAGCTCCTGCAAGGAGGCGCCTGACTTGGATTCTTCATTGCTTATATTAACCTGTAAACAGATATTCAAAGGACCTTTCTCTTCAGGCCGCTGCTCGCTTAACCGTTTCGCAATCTTTAAGCGATCAACACTATGCACCCAATCAAAATTCTCAGCAATCGAGCGTGTTTTGTTTGACTGGATTGGCCCAATAAAATGCCACGTTATCTCACAATCTCTAAGAAGTTCCTGCTTATCTAGCGCCTCTTGAAGATAGTTCTCACCAAAATCTTTCTGCCCCTCTTGGTATGTAGTTAGCAGCTCATCTGCGGCTCTTGTTTTGCTAACAGCCAACAACCTAACAGAACTAGGCTCCCTTCCTGCTGAAAGTGCAGCCTCTACAATTTTCTTTCTAACTTTGGCTAATTGATTAACAACTGCATTCATTTTTCTGTTCACCTGTCTATACTTACTTTTAAGAAATTATCCAGCTGGTCCTAATTTTCTCAAGGCCAGCCTTTAAATTTTGGGGAAAATGGATGGATATTACTGAGTTACTCGCTTTTTCTGTTAAAAATAACGCATCGGATTTACACCTTTCCGCTGGCTTGCCTCCAATGATTCGTGTCGATGGTGATATGCGCCGCATCAATGTTCCAGAGCTAGAGCACAAAGAAGTTCACGCCCTAGTTTACGACATTATGAATGATAAACAGCGTCGTGACTTTGAAGAAGTTTTTGAGGTGGATTTCTCCTTTGAACTTCCAGGTGTTGCCCGTTTTCGTGTAAACGCATTTAACCAAGACAGGGGCTGTGCTGCTGTATTCAGAACAATTCCCTCAAAAGTCCTATCACTCGAAGATTTAGGCTGCCCATCAAGCTTCAAAGAGATGGCCAATACCCCGCGAGGAATTGTTCTGGTTACAGGACCAACCGGATCTGGTAAATCGACCACTCTCGCGGCTATGGTCGATTACATCAATGCCAATAAATACTCGCACATCCTAACTATTGAAGACCCGATTGAATTTGTTCACCAAAGTAAAAAGTGCCTGATTAACCAACGTGAAGTCCATAGAGATACTCTGGGCTTTAGTGAAGCATTACGCTCAGCGCTTCGTGAAGATCCAGACGTTATTCTAGTTGGTGAAATGCGAGACCTTGAAACAATTCGCCTTGCATTAACCGCTGCCGAAACAGGTCATTTAGTTTTTGGCACACTCCATACAACATCTGCCGCCAAAACTATCGATCGTATTATTGATGTTTTTCCTGCTGCCGAGAAAAGCATGGTTCGCTCGATGCTCTCTGAATCTCTTCGAGCCGTCATTGCTCAGACCTTGATGAAAAAGATAGGCGGTGGCCGAACCGCTGCATGGGAAATCATGACCGGAACTCCCGCCATCCGAAATCTGATTCGCGAAGACAAGATCGCACAGATGTACTCTGCCATCCAAACTGGACGAAAAGAGGGTATGCAGACGCTTGATCAGCATCTCGTTGAGCTTCTTGAAAAGGGCCTTATATCAAAACAGGATGCCCGTTCAAAAGCTGTCAATAAAAATTCATTCTAAAGGAGAGATCAAATGGATTTTAAATCACTACTTCAATTGATGGCTCACAAAAAAGCTTCGGATCTTTTTATCACTACCGGTTGGCCTCCAGCCATAAAGGTCAATGGTGAAATGCAGCCTATCTCTAAAACACGGCTGAATATGGAGCAAGCATACGATGTTGTCACCAGCATCATGAACAACCGTCAAAGAGAGGAGTTTGATAATACAAAGGAGTGTAATTTCGCCATCAGCGAGCCTGGGATTGGCCGGTTTCGTGTCAGCGCTTTTATTCAGCGTGATTCCGCAGGCATGGTGCTGCGCCGTATTGAGACAGAAATCCCCTCAATAGAATCCCTCCATCTTCCTCCGATTCTTGAGAGCTTAGCTCTTCAGAAGAGAGGGCTTATTATCTTCGTTGGTGCAACAGGGACGGGTAAATCAACCTCTTTGGCATCGATGCTGAAATACCGCAATGAGAACAGCAGCGGCCATATCATCACAATCGAAGACCCCATTGAATATGTCCACAACCACTCAGGTTGTATCGTTACTCAACGTGAAGTGGGAATCGATACAGAATCTTATAAAGTCGCACTCAAAAACACGTTGAGGCAGGCACCTGACGTTATCCTGATTGGTGAGGTTCGTACTCGAGAAACGATGGAGCACGCGATTGCCTTTGCTGAAACAGGCCACCTTTGCCTCACCACACTACATGCCAACAATGCTAACCAAGCACTCGATAGAATCATCAATTTTTTCCCTGATGACCGCCGCGATCAACTCTTTATGGATCTCTCTCTTAACCTCAAAGGGATTGTTGCCCAACAGCTAATCAAGACCGCTGACGGAAAGGGGCGCCACCCCGCTGTCGAGATACTACTCAACACACCGCTGGCTGCCGACCTAATCCATAAAGGGGAAATCCACAAACTGAAAGAGCTGATGAAACGCTCCCGTGAGCAGGGTATGCAAACTTTTGATCAGGCACTCTACGATCTTTATACCGAAGGAAAAATCAGTTATGAAGATGCTCTATCAAGCGCTGACTCTACAAACGAAGTTCGTTTGATGATCAAGCTAGGTGGAGAGGGCGGTATAAACAAGTTCAGCCCCGATGATGAAATGCTAATCGTCGACAGCGACTAGCAGAGTTAAATTCAATAGACCTGAAGCACCTTACCTAACTTATGGAATGGTGCTTCAGGCTCACTACAAAAACCTATAGAGACAGCTCTTCTGCTCTAAACACCGGGCCATCCACACAGACCCGCTTCATTGCCTCCCCTTCTGAGGTTTTAACTTTAACAACGCAACCGGCACAGCCTCCCACTGCACAAGCCATATACTCTTCCAACGAAAGCTGACATGGCAGGTCAAACTCTTTTGCCAAAGCCGAGACAGCTGAAAGCATCGGGTGAGGGCCACAGCTAAATAGCTCAACCTCCTGCAATTCAGAAGCTGAAAGTGAGCGTAAATAACAGCGCGCAAGGTCAGTTATAAAACCATCAAAGCAACCTTCAAACTTAGCATTACTCGCTAATCGAGCAGGGATACCCCACTCTTCCAGAAGTGGCATAGTGGCAAAACATGCCTGGTCGATGCCAGGCACAGCTAGTTTTGATTTGACTGTTTCAAAGGGAAAAGGAATTTCAGAACCCATCAGCACAAGTGGCTGAAAATCCATTTCACCCGCATAGATAGACTCTGCTAGGTAAACCATAGGAGGAATCCCAACACCGCCGCCTATCAGCAACGGCCTTTTATGTTCACTAGAAAGAGCAAATGGATTTCCAATAGGTCCCATTAAACTTAGCAGATCACCTACCTGCCGTTGAGCAAGCAACTTAGTTCCTTGCCCTAGCTCTTTAAATAAAATATCTACCCAGCCCTCACCGCTGTTTGCCCGCATAATTGAGATCGGCCTACGCATAGCTAAGAGCTCTTCACAGCGAATGTGTATGAATGAACCAGGTTCTGCTTTAGCCGCACATTTAGGCGCATCCAAACGCATAATATGCTGTCCACCAGAAAATGATTCGTGAGCTAAAATGCTCGCCTCTTCCACAAAAATAGTGTTTTTTTGTTGATTCATTTAAATTCTTGTATTCAATTTTTCGTTCTTACCTAGCAAACAGAGGCTAATGGCCATAAGCGGCTAACTGTTTCTGTCAAAAACAATCTGCCCAGATCTAAGCGTCAAGGTAACTTGCCCTGTTGCAGTTTGACCAATGAATGGATTGTTCCGCCCTGCACTTAGCCAGCTCGCATCGCCCACTTGCCACTGTTTTTTGGGATCAAAAATAGTCACGTCTGCGGGAGAACCCCTGTTTAACTGCCCACATTCAAAGCCCAATATGCTCGCAGGCCCAGCGGTCATTCTCGCCAGCGCCTCATTCAGGCTAAGGATGCCCTCATCAACCAGCTTAAGCAGTAGCGGTAAAACAGTCTCCAATCCCGCTATTCCCGGCTCTGTTGACTGAAATACATCCAACTTAGCATCCACCTCATGTGGCTGGTGGTCAGAACATATTGCACCAATCACCCCCTCAGCAACTGCCGCTCTCAACCCCTCACGGTCACTTTCAGTCCTCAAGGGAGGCCTGACGTTGCACTGCGCATTATAACCGCTGATATCAAGCTCACTGAGAAAGAGCTGGTGAGCACTAACATCTGCACTAACAGGAACCCCTTCATGTTGCGCTCTAGCGACCATTCGTGCGGCCTTAAGACTCGATAACTGACCAAAATGCGCTCGAACACCTGTATGACGAATTAACTCAAGCGCCTGAGCAACAGCGGTTGTTTCCGCTATATCAGGAATACCCGGCAGCCCTAATCTAGCACTGACGGCTCCCTCATGGACAAAGCCTCCTTCGCTTAACCCCTGATCTTCTGGACGAATAATTACAAGCAGGTCATACGTTGCGGCATATTCCATTGCACGCCTGAGAACAAGCGTACTTTTGATGGCTCTATCCACATTACTGACCGCTAAACAGCCTGCTTCCTGTAAAGCGCCCATTTCACTCAGGCTTTCTCCCGCAAGCCCTTTAGTTAATGACCCTATTGGTAAAACGGTGCAGTTCCCAGCTAATTGAGCTCGCTCCTGAATCAAGTTTGCAACTGCCGGCGTATCAATAACTGGGGCTGTGCTGGGAGTACAGCAAAGCGTTGTAAAACCGGCGCTCACAGCCGCTTTTGTTTCACTAACAATTGTTGCCTTATGTTCCTGCCCAGGTTCGCGCAAATGGGTGGACATATCGACAAACCCGGGGCAAACAATCTGTCCGCTTGCATCGATAACTCGATCAGCCTCAAAGCCCTCAGGTTTTGCACCTAAAGCAAGCACTCGTCCACCGGCAATATAAAGCGAAGCCTGAAGATCAACCTGATTAGCAGGATCAATGACTCGCCCATTCTCGATCGCGATTCTCATCAGCCTTCACCCCGCTGCATTGCCATCGACATCACAGCCATTCGAATCGCAATCCCATTTGTCACCTGTTGCAAGATCACTGAGCGGTCACCATCGGCAACAGCAGAATCAATTTCAACGCCTCGATTAATTGGTCCTGGATGCATAACGATCACATCACTTTTTGCCTGTGATAATCGCTTCTCGGTCAGACCATAAAAATTAAAATACTCGTGCTCACTCGGTAGTAATGCACCTTTCATCCGTTCCCGCTGTAACCTGAGCATAATAACGACATCGATATCGGCAAGCCCCTCATCCATATCATGGCAAACCGTCACGCCGAGTGACTCTATCTCATCAGGAAGCAATGTTATTGGTGCAACAAGGCGAACCTCCTCAGCACCCAAAATATTCAACGCATGAACCTGTGCCCTAGCTACACGTGAATAACGCACATCTCCGACAATAGCGACCTTTAGCTGACTAAAATCACTCTTCATCTGCCGAATGGTAAACATGTCGAGCATCGCCTGTGTAGGGTGAGAATGACGACCATCCCCAGCATTGACCACACTAATATGTGGCGCCGCCTGCTCGGCTATAAAATGCGCAGCTCCGCTCATTGCATGCCTAACCACAAACATATCGACGTTCATCGCCTCAAGGTTGCGAACCGTATCAAGCAGGCTCTCACCTTTCGAGGTGGCAGAGGTGGCGATATTGATATTTAAAACGTCAGCCGAAAGCCTCTTTGCAGCCAACTCAAAAGTTGTCCGAGTTCGCGTGCTGTTCTCAAAAAAGAGATTAACGATCGTTTTCCCTCTCAACAGAGGTACTTTTTTAACTTGCTGCTCAGCAACGCTAGAGAAAGATTCTGCACGATCCATGATCTCAGTCAGGATCGACCGACTTAATCCTTCAATAGAGAGAAAGTGTTTCAGCTTTCCTTCTGCATCAAGCTGTAAATCAACCGGGGTTCCGTGCCCACCAATTTCAGGAAAAGTTCGCACCGCTCCAATATTCATCGGCTTTCCTGTAAGTTAATGCAAAGCTCTAATGGCTCTGGACCCGACAGCTTAATTTGCTCTCCTGGTGAAAGCTTAATTTGTCCACCAACTGCATCAGGCTGGAAGGGAAGTTGGCGTTCTCCACGATCAAGCAATACCCCTAATGCAACTTGGTTTGGTCGCCCATAATCAAAAATCTCGTTTAAAGCTGCCCGGATTGTTCTTCCCGTAAAAAGAACATCATCTATCAAGAGAACATCTCTCCCCTCAACCGAGACAGGAAGACTGCTTGGTGTGACCTGTGGGTGCATACCAATTTGCGAAAAATCATCACGATAGAAAGAGATGTTCAGCAATCCAAGCGGCTCTTCCAAACCCAACCGACTATGCAGAATTTCTGCGATCCAGCCGCCTCCCGTATGGATACCGATCATAAGAGGGTTCACCATCCCTCTAGCCGAAATAGCCTCCTTAAGGCTCATCTCAAGCTGGTCTAAAAGCGGTTGAATATCGAGGTTATTATGATTCATTTTGCCCTTCTTGATATTTTTATACGAAAGTGCGGTTATTCCTGATTCAACCAGCTCTGTAAAATCAATGTTGCAGCGAGCTGATCCTGCACTTCCCAAAGCTTTGTTGCATTCACTTTCATCTCATCAAACAAAAGTTGTTTGGATTCATAGGTGGTCAGCCCTTCATCCATCGTGTGCACAGAGAGATTATAACGCCCTTCCAGTTGTCGGCAGAATTTTAAAATTTTATCCGTAACTGGATTCTTACTACCATCTTCCTGATAACAGATACCTACGACAAAACCGGTTGGCCGCCACTCCTTAACCAGCCGGCTTATTGCCTCCCAGTTGGGCTTCTGGTTAATTGCTGGAATTGTTTCCAAGGGGCTCGCCATCCCGGTTACCGACTGACCGACCGCGACACCAATTTTTTTGGTGCCAAAATCAAAACCAAGGTAGCAGTTATCGTCTGTTTGAGTGAGCAATGAGTCCAGCGACATACGAACCTCTATTTATTAGCTTTGCCGTCTGAAATCAGGCATGCCCAGTTTCGGATGAAAGAAGGTCAAGATCAATCCCTAGACCGCCTGCAGCCGCTTTCCAACGCGCCTCAAAAGGCAAATCAAATAGAATTGACTCACTTGCTGGAACACTCAACCAGGAATTATCAAGAATTTCCTGCTCCAGTTGTCCTGCTGCCCAGCCAGCATATCCCAATGTGATGAGTGGAGATTCTGGCCCATCACCCTCCGCCATCGCCTCCAATAGATCGCGTGATGTTGTTAGTGAAACCGTATCTGTCACCGGCAATGTTGATTTCCACTCACTGCCTGCTCGGTGAAGAATAAACCCTCTTTCCATTTGGACTGGTCCACCAAAGCAAACTGGGTAGTCTCCAACGGACTTTGATCTAGGCGCTATATCCATCTGCTCAAATATCTCATTGAGTGCCATTTCAGCCGGGCGGTTAATGATGACGCCTAAAGCTCCTTCATCATTATGCTGGCAAATATAGGTTACCGTATGAAAGAAATTAGGATCTTTCAATGCCGGCATGGCAATCAAAAAATGGTTTATCAGACTATCGCTATTTTTCATTATTTTGTAGAAACCTTATCACTTGCAAAACGCCAAGTTCTGGTGATTGCCAATTGATCGTACTCTTTGCTGATTTTAGCTGGAAATGCCGCAAAAGGGGCAGCAAGCCGAACAATTCTCATCGCCGCATCATCTAAGACTTTATGCCCAGAGGAGCGTCTCAAATCGACCTTATCCAAAGAGCCATCACTGTTGATCAAAACAACCAGCAACAAGCGCCCTGCCAACCTCTTCCTTCTCGCCTCATCAGGATAGTTAAGGTTCCCGATGCGCTCAATCTTTCTCTGCCATTCTGCTTCATATTGCGCAAAAATATAACTTTTTGCACTCATAGAATTTATAAACTTAATCCGCGGCCGTTTTGCATAATTTTGCTCTGACCGATTCAGCTCTTTACTCAACTCTGAAATCTGCATAGCGAGGCTTTCAGCCGTAATTTTGCGCGGTTTGTCTTCCTTTTGCTCTTTATCTGCTGTGTTTATCTTTTTTATCGAACTCTTTTGTACCAAAACCTTTTTCTGACTACTTTGTGATGCCTGCTTCTTCATCTCAGCAGCTTGAGCTTGTTGACCACTATTCTTAGCAACCTGCTGCGGCCTACCTCTCTCTTCTATTTTCCTCTTCTCTAAACTTTCACCACTACCCAAGCTATTTGCTTGCGCTAAAAAATCGGCCTTTTCAGGCTCTCGGTCGCTACTTCGCTGAACCAGAACGATCTCAAGTGATTTACTCGCTTCACTCGGTTTTGGAACGTCAAAGGTGATACCTAAAATAATCAATGCATGCACAATCCCCGCCAAGAATAGCGTTGAAATCAACCTATCTGAAGAGGAGACGGTTAGGGCTCTACGCATTGTTTCTTATCTTTCCTCATTAAGTTTTTAGATTACCCAGAAATTGCCTGCTCAATCTGATCCATCAGTGTCCCACTGATATTGAGACCATATTGGCGATCCAACTCTTGAATACAGGTCGGGCTGGTAACGTTAATTTCAGTAAGATAATCACCGATCACATCTAGACCGACAAAAATGAGTCCTTTCTCCTTCAAAACTGGGCCGACCTGACTACAAATCCAACGATCTCTTTCGGTCAATTCCCGGCCTTCACCTCGTCCACCGGCAGCAAGGTTACCTCGACTCTCACCTTCAGCGGGGATACGCGCTAAGGCGTAAGGAACCGGCTCTCCATTAATTAGTAATATACGCTTATCCCCGTCGACTATCTCGGGTAGATAGCGCTGCGCCATCACAAACTGGTTGTTATGCTGAGTCATAATCTCCAGCACAACGCTTAGGTTTGAGTCACCCTCTTTCAGCCTAAATATAGAGGTTCCGCCCATGCCATCCAAGGGCTTGAGAATAATTTCCCCCTGCTCTTTCAGGAAGGCGCGTATTCGACCTGAATCACGCGCAACAAGCGTTGGCGCACAGCACTGCGTAAACCATGCCGTAAATAGCTTCTCATTGGCATCACGTAATGACTGCGGCTTATTAACGACTAGAACACCGCTCTCTTCTGCCCGCTCAAGCAAATAGGTCGCATAGATATATTCCGAATCAAATGGTGGATCTTTGCGCATCAGAATGACATCTAACTCATCAAGCGCCCAGTCCTTCTCATCAGTAAAACGAAACCATTCATGCTCGTTCCGCTCAACTTCAAGCTGCCTCATCCGAGCACCACTTCGACCATCCCTTAAATAGAGATCACTCATCTCCATATAGTAAAGCTCCCAACCGCGCACCTGTGCCTCTAGCAACATCGCAAAGCTGCTCTCTTTATTGATTTTGATCCCCTCGATCGGATCCATCACAATGCCAAGCTTAATAGTCAATTTATCTCCTTCCTATCTCTTTGGTTTGAATGCCGTTACAGATCGCCCCACAACAGCTGAGCGGCTGTTATCGCAGCGATACAGGCAGTTTCTGCCCTCAAAATACGCGGCCCCAATGTTACCGATTGGTAACCGGCCTGAACAGCCCTAACTTGCTCACTATCACTAAACCCCCCCTCTGGCCCAGAAAGAAGAATAAGCCGCTGCTCCGGCATCGAAAGTTCCAGCAAAGATTGCTTAGCACGAGGGTCAAAAAAAAGTTTTAGCGCCTCTCTTTCATTTTCCAGCCATTGCTCAAAATGGACTATTTCTGCCACTTCAGGGACAACCGTTCGGCCACTTTGTTCACTCGCCCCCTGTGCTATTTTCTGCCAATGACGCTCTTTTTTTGCCATTCGCTGATTACGAACTGGAGCGGCGCAGTATTCGGTAATAACGGGGATAATAGAGGTAACACCAAGCTCAACAGCTTTTTGGACGGCAATATCCATTCGCTCGCCACGCGTAATAGCAAGCGCTAAAGTGATATCTAGCTTTGGCTCAATTTTTTTATCAAACCACTCTCCGACTCTGATCTCAATGGCTTTACGAGAAACCTCTACCAAGAAGGCAGAAAACTCCCCGCCTGAACCGTTGTAAACTCTAATTTCAGAGCCTATTTTGAGCCTTAAAACAGAGCGTAAATAATGCGCAGAATCATCCGCCAACTGAATAACTTCTCCAGTTTTAAGCTCCTCTTTAAGAAATAGGCGGCTAACTCTCAAGATTAATGCACCACATTTTGGATAATGACCCTGCCTCCACCTTTGCGAATCAGCGCCAGTGGTAATTGCCCATAATCTTTCATTTGAATATAAGAAGTCCAAAGAACGGCAAGATCACATTCGACCAGCGATTTATTTGAACTCATATTTCCAAGAAGCCATTGCTATGCGTGCGGATGAGAATACCACGAACAGACACAAGGCATCCCTAACAGCTCATTTGCTGAGCTATTAGGGAGGGAATCACTGATCTTCCGATTTTAGAGCTTCCAGCTCATCACGCGTTGGAAAGGTACGAATAACCTCTTTATCTCTAGGCGGCATTTGCAGGTGGAAACCCAATGTTTTCAGGTTCTCCAGTACCTTCACGACATTCTCTTGGGCAAGAGGCCGCTCTTCAGAAAGTGACAGTTCGAAAACAAATTCCGGATGTGGAAACTTTTTCATAATCTCCTCGGGGACTTCCGAAAAGTCACACTCATCCAGAACATAAAGGTACATCCCTTCATTTTTTGTCGTTTTATAGATAAAGCTATTCACTTCACTCATCTCCACGACCTCCTATTCCGAGATTTTCACAAATTGCCAGTATCGGTTTTGATTGATTCATTGTATAGAAGTGGAGACCTGGAGCTCCTTCACTAAGCAGTCGGTCGCAAAGCTTCGTAACCACTTCCTGGCCAAATGCTCTAATCGAATCACGGTCATCACCATACGCTTCCAAACGTTTACGCATCCAACGGGGGAGTTCTGCGCCGCACATATCTGAGAAACGAGCCAATTGCGTATAATTCGTTACCGGCATAATCCCCGGCACAATCGGCAAATCCAAACCTAACTTTTCACAACTTTCAACAAAGTGGAAGTAGCTATCTGCATTATAGAAATATTGCGTAATCGCGCTATCTGCACCTGCCTCAACTTTTCGCTTAAAATTCAGCAGGTCAGCTGTCGCATTCGTCGCTTGCGGATGAAATTCTGGATAGGCCGCCACCTCGATATGGAAGTGATCACCGGTCTCTTCTCGAATAAATTCAACCAACTCATTTGCATAGCAGAACTCGCCCGCATCACGCATTCCTGAGGGAATATCGCCACGCAAAGCGACAATCTGATTAATATTATTCTCTTTGTACTGCGTCAAAAGGTCGCGAATATTCTCGCGCGTCGAGCCCACACAAGAAAGATGGGGTGCTGCACGAACAGAAGTCTCTTTCTGAATTTCTAGCACCGTTTCAAAGGTCTTCGCCTGCGTTGAACCACCCGCCCCAAATGTAACCGAGAAAAAGCGCGGGTTCAGCTGTACAAGACGATCTCGTACGGCGGCAAGCTTCTCACCCGCCTCCTCGGATTTTGGCGGAAAAAACTCAAAACTGAAAACTGGTTTGTATTGCTTTTGACTATCCATTTAACTGCTCTACTCTTAATTGGAAATAAGGCTTACCCTAGACAAATCCAAGGTAAGCCGTACTACCTATTTTTATGCCTTAGTAGCGATAATGCTCTGGCTTATAAGGCCCTTCAACCGGCAAACCAAGATAATCCGACTGCTCTTGGCTTAGCTCCGTTAGATCCGCACCTACTTTCGCAAGATGGAAACGAGCCACTTTCTCATCGAGATGTTTAGGTAATACATACACCTCGTTACCGTAATCCGCACTCTTTTCCCACAACTCGATCTGCGCCATCACCTGATTGGTAAATGAAGCCGACATTACAAAGCTAGGATGGCCTGTTGCACAGCCCAGATTCACTAAGCGGCCTTCTGCCAGCACAATCAGCTTCTTTCCATCAGGAAAGATCACATGATCAACCTGTGGTTTGATGTTTTCCCACTCATAACCGCGAATCGAGGCGATATCAATTTCAGAATCAAAATGCCCAATGTTGCAAACAATCGCTTCATTCTTCATCGCCACAAGATGATCATGGGTAATAACGCTTACATTGCCTGTGGTGGTCACAAAGATATCGCCTTGCCCAGCAATCTCGTCCATACGGACCACACGATAACCTTCCATTGCTGCCTGTAGCGCACAAATTGGGTCAATCTCTGTAACCCAAACCGTAGCACCCATGCCGCGAAATGCCTGAGCACAGCCTTTACCTACATCGCCGTACCCCAAAACAACGCAGATCTTTCCAGCAATCATTACGTCGGTTGCCCGCTTAATGCCATCAAGTAGAGATTCACGACAACCGTACAGGTTATCAAACTTAGACTTTGTAACCGAATCATTCACATTGATCGCAGGCACCTTTAGACTGCCTTCTTTAACCATCTCATAAAGGCGATGAACACCCGTTGTTGTCTCTTCTGACAAGCCACGCACATCATCCAGAAGTTCTGGATACTTCTCGTGCATCATCTGCGTCAAATCACCGCCATCATCAAGAATCAGATTTGGGCGCCAGCCATTTGGGCCGAAAATAGTCTGCTCAATACACCACAAGAACTCCTCTTCACTCTCACCTTTCCAGGCAAAAACAGGAATTCCCTGATCGGCAATAGAGGCTGCCGCCTGATCTTGTGTAGAGAAAATATTGCATGAAGACCAGCGCACCTCTGCACCCAGATCAATCAGCGTCTCAATCAACACGGCTGTCTGAATAGTCATATGCAAACAGCCCGCAATGCGCGCACCTGCCAGTGGTTTTTTACCTTTAAACTCTTCTCTCAAGCCCATTAGGCCAGGCATTTCGATTTCCGCAATGCGCGTCTCTTTGTGACCCCATTCAGCCAATGAAATATCGGCGACTTTATAATCCGGGTTTAAGTTTTCTATAGGTTGTGTCATCTTTAATTCCTTCCCTTAAATGCCCGCTGCCGCTTTAAGCGCTTCAGCTTTGTCAGTTTTCTCCCAAGTAAAGCCCTCTCCGGTTCTACCGAAATGGCCATACGCAGCGGTTTCTCTATAGATAGGTCGCTTAAGATCAAGCATCTTAATCAACCCTTTTGGCCGCATCTCGAAATGATCTCGTACAAGCTCAACCAAGCGCTCTTCGCTCACTTTTCCTGTACCAAAAGTCTCAATGCTAATCGAGGTGGGTTCAGCCACACCGATTGCATAAGAAATTTGAATCTCACAGCGTTCTGCTAAACCGGCAGCAACAATGTTCTTTGCAATATAGCGCCCCATGTAGGCAGCAGAACGATCCACCTTAGAAGGATCTTTACCACTAAAAGCACCACCACCATGGCGTGCCATGCCGCCATAAGTGTCAACAATAATTTTGCGTCCTGTTAGACCACAGTCCCCCACAGGACCGCCAATAATGAACTGACCTGTCGGATTAATTAGGTACTTGGTCTCTTTGTGTAGCCATTCAGCAGGAATAACCGGCAGAATCACCTCATCCATAATCGCTTCTTGTAACTCTTTTAAAGCAATATCAGGTGAATGCTGAGTAGAAAGAACAATCGCATCAACTGCAACCGGTTTGCCATTTTCATAGCGCATCGTTACCTGGCTTTTAGCATCAGGCCGCAACCAAGGCAGTGTTTTATCCTTACGAACTTGAGCTTGACGCTCAACAAGCCGGTGTGAATAGGTAATCGGTGCCGGCATTAATACATCGGTCTCATTGCTGGCATAGCCAAACATCAGCCCTTGGTCACCCGCCCCTTGCTCGTGATCATCAGCTTCATCCACACCCATTGCAATATCTGGAGACTGCTTGCCAATCGCATTAAGAACAGCACAACTTTGCCAGTCAAAACCAATCGCAGGATCATCGTAACCGATATCCCTAACAACATTTCGAACTAGCTCTTCGGTATCAACCCAAGCATCTGTCGTGATTTCCCCCGCCAAAATGACCATGCCGGTTTTAACCATTGTTTCGCACGCCACACGAGAATCTGGATCCTGCTCAAGTAACGCATCCAAAACCGCATCCGAAATCTGATCCGCGACTTTGTCGGGATGCCCCTCTGATACAGACTCAGAGGTAAATATAAAGTTATCAGTCATACAAAAAACCTTTTTAAAGGCCTTATCTCCTCGCTACAAACCAAATCGATAAGGCACAAAAAAACCCGCTAAGCATATGCTAAAGCAGGTTTTCACCCATATTTAGCAAAATTTATATAGCGCCTGCAAGCCGGTTCAAATCAGCGCTTAGTCTATTGATTATAGGTTACAAAAAATCCTCGTCAAGTGTTTTTAACCCCCAAGCACTAACACACCAATGATATAATTTGGAGCTAATAGTAATCATGGATTATGACATGACGGATCTATCTGTAAACACAGAGCCAGAAAACCTATCAACCTCACAACAGGAATCTTTACTATACCTCCAAAGAGATGTGCTTGAATCTGTTGCCACAAGCAACGAACATGGTGATAATCTCGTCAAACTTTGCCTTGCAACAGAAGCGATGCTCCCTAAGGCAGTCGCCTCAATTATGCTGTTTGATAATAGCCACGAAAACCTGGTTGTGCGCACCGCCCCATCTATTCCTGATGCCGCCATCCTACAATTAAATGGCCTAACCCCAGGACCACAGGCTGGTTCGTGCGGCACAGCCGTCTATTATAAGAAGCCCATTTATGTTGAAAATACTGCGACGGATAATCGCTGGCAACATTTTGGTCAATTTGCCATCGACTTTAATATCTGTGCTTGCTGGTCCAACCCTATTACTGATTCGCATGGTCAAGTAATTGGCTCTTTCGCCTTATCGAGTTTTGAAACACGCTCACCTATCCAGTTCCAAAAAGAGCTGCTGAAAGTTGCCGCTTATCTATCTGGAATAATCATTCAACGCGAAAAAATAGAGAGCGAGCTGTGGAACCAAATCCATGTTGACCCATTAACACTTCTCCCCAATAGAACACTGCTCAATCAGCGATTGCAGCATGGTATCGAAATCTCCTCACGAAACCGCACTAAAATTGCGCTGCTTTTTATTGATGTTGATAATTTCAAAATGGTCAACGACAGTTATGGGCACACGGTCGGTGATGAAATTCTAATCCGGGTCGCCAATGCAATGAAGCAAGCTGTAAGAGAACAAGATACCGTTGCGCGCACAGGCGGAGATGAGTTCACCATTCTGCTGGAAGACATTAACGACCCTTTGGACGCGAGCAAAGTGGCCCAAAAAATCCTCGATAGCACAAAGGAATCCAGCCATCTAGAAGACATAGAAATTACCTTAAGCATCGGCACCAGTATCTATCCGGATGACACCCAGGACCAAGAAGAATTACTACGTAATGCTGACACAGCGATGTACGCTACCAAAGCCGCCGGGAAGAACAGTCACTCTTTCTACAAACCTGAATTAACACAAGCTGTTCAAGCACAAATCACCTTGCAAAATGAGCTTCGTCAAGCCCTAAGAAATGATGAATTTGTCCTGTTTTTTCAACCTATATTCAATAATACCGGCCAAAAAATTGAAGGGGCCGAAACATTAATTCGGTGGAATCACCCGACTAAAGGGCTCGTAATGCCCAACGACTTCATACCGGCCGCTGAAGAAAATGGGTTGATTAATGAGATCACTCAATGGGTAATGCTTCACGCCTGCACAACCGCCAAAAAATGGTTAAATAACGGCATCGAGTTGAAAAAACTCTCTATTAACCTCTCTGCTAGTGAGATCTCCCTGGACTGCTATAAGAAAGTTGAAATGCTATTGGAACAGACTGGGTATCCGGCCAACAGGTTAGAACTCGAAATCACTGAAACGATGCTAATGGAGCAAGGTCAGAGAGCATTTCGTGAGCTTGAAAAAATCCGCGAGCTTGATGTTAGCATTGCGCTCGATGACTTTGGAACAGGCTACTCATCTTTACACCTGCTACGCCGCCTGCCCATTGATAAACTTAAAATTGATCGCAGCTTTATTATGGAACTACCCCAAAATCAGGACGATATCACCTTAACCAAACTTATTATTTCCATGGGGAAAAGTCTCTCACTTCAAGTGGTTGCCGAAGGGGTAGAAACTGAACAACAAAGGCATTTCCTGTCCGAAGAGGGCTGCGACCTTTTGCAGGGGTTTTTGTTATCAAAACCATTGCCTGAAGAGGATTTCTTGGAAAAATTCAAACTACACGCCTAATTCTCGTAGTTGCGCCAGCAATCAAGCCATGCCCCAATCTGCCTAACTGAGAAAGAATCCATGAAAATGGTTTTCTTTGCCGAGATAAATTGACTTATTAACCATTCCGTAAACTCCTTTTCCTTAATATTGCTCGAATAATAATTGAGCCTACTTCAAAAAAACTAAGGGAGCACAGAGCGGCTCAAAATAGAAAATCTTACTCTTTTTGTTAACGCAGACCTGCCTCTTCCTCAATCTTAACGCAACCACGGCGCTTTATGCCTACCTTTGAATCTCTCTCTGCAAGAAAACTCTTGAGCTCCAAGTCATCCGTTTTTACACAGTTTTCATACAAATATAATTGCCGCACCTGTTTCAGCGAAACGAGTTCCGAAGGAATAACACCACTCAGTTTATTCTGACTCAATGCAAGCAAAGTTAGATCAGTTAACTGCCCAAGTTCCCGAGGAATTTCGCCTGTTAATTGATTCTTGGAAAGAGACAACGAGGTCAGTTTTGATAAGTTTCCTAGCCCAGTTGGGATATTACCCGCTAACTCATTATCACTTAGGCCGAAAACGGTCAGATTCTCTAGCTTTCCAAGCTCTGTAGGGATAATTCCCGTCAGCCTATTAAAAGAAAGCGCCAGCATATTAAGATGGCTTAATTCCCCCAATTCAGCAGGAATGCTTCCCGTTAGCTCATTGTTATTAAGCTTGAGATTAAACAGCTCTTCAAGCTGCCCCAACTCTTTAGGAATAGCACCACTCAGTTGATTGAGAGGGAGCGTGATTGCATACACGCGCTTATTTATACAGGTAACACCAAACCAACTACACTCTGTTCCCTCTGCCCCTAGCCAGCCCGTTTTATTAACCCAGTTATCGCCATCAGTCGAATTATAAAGCACAATTAAAGCATCTCGCTCAGCCGCTGGAGTAACAGGCTCTTGATCAGTACAAGAAAGCAAGCTAAATGAAGCCGCTGCTACCATCAGGAGTAAAAAGGACTGAAACTTAGTAATCAACATATTCTCCTACCTTCTTTCTCTTCTCATATAAGGAGGCAATTTCCCCGTGCTACAGCGGCCTGAAACTAGCGATACAAACTAAAGCGACATCCAATAAAAAACTATTACTACAAAACTTGCAATGCAAGCGTAACTTGACAAACAAATCCTGCTGCAAAAGCTAGCGTACGTACCCAGGGAATACCCAGAGTATACGTAACCAAGTGAGCCACACGAGCCCAAAAGAACACCATACACGCCAAAGCCGTTGTTTCATTAGATACTCCCGCAACATGAACAGCAAGCACGAGTGGCGCGAAAACAACCAGATTTTCGATAGCATTTGCATGTGCTTTTTTCATGCGGACAGCCCATGCAGCCATATTATCGATATCCGCATGAGGGCCAACAGCATTCATGAGCCCACCTGCCACTATGTAGTTAAGCGCATACGGCACCCAGATAACAGCTGTAAGTAATGCTACAGCCACAAGATAAAATAGTTCTGTTGACATTATTTCTCTCCAAATTTAGTTTCTTACCACCAGATTGGACAGGATAGAATAATTTCATCTCCTGAATTCATCATCCAATGCTTTCTGCCCCAGAAAGCAGAAAGATCTCAATTTACACCATTTTATTCTCAAAAAGAAAGCGCCAAATGATGCTCCATTGGAAGCCAAGACAGACAGCTTCTGCCTCCTGTTTTCCACACTAAATATTAGTTTTTTTAGATATACGAAACGAAGGCTCTAGCCCACAACCTAGGAGTTCGGTATATTCGATTACTCACATCCCCCTAAATTCACAACATATCGAAATAGATGTATAAACTAGAAATCTTCTGCCTGCCCGAACAAAAAGAGCGCGTCCTATATACTTTACATGAAGCAGGTGTAGACCAAATCGGCAACTATGATCATTGCTGGGCGATAAGCTCCATTACGGGCACACATCGCGCACTAGAAGGTTCCAACCCAGTATTTGGTTCAGTTGGTGAGGTGGAAAATTATCCCCTTCTAAAAGTCGAAATCAATGTAGATCAGCAACATATAAAAGAGATTGTTGTGCAATTAAAATCTTGCTTGGGCTGGGAGGAGCCGCTGATAAACATACTTAAACTCTACAACAGAGAATTTGATTTTTAGCGCTGAAGCTTTAACCAGAAAACTATTCCAATCCTTGCCCCTATTGCCCCCAAAAAAGGGCTCCCAGCGACAAACGCTGAAAGCCATACTCTGTATTCTGCCGCTCCTGCTAAGGAGCTCGTTTCAACACCTCATTGATACAAGCTGAGGCAAAACTATGAATGCCACCTCGACATCCTCGGCTGCATTTAAGCCTATCGCATCAATGCAGTTAAGTTATTTAGAAATCATCACCAAAACTTCAAATCTCTGGGCATTTGCAACAATGCCTTTATCCCATCCACCTTCAATTAACGCTTCTGAATTTGCTTTTAAAGCCGCAGCGACTTTACCCCCAAAGTGTGCATCAACCCCAGATTGATCCGCGAAAAAATCAATAACTGCAAATTCATCTTCAGAAATTTGAATAGCAAACCAATAAGCAGTTTTAGGTTCAGTTTTTTCAACCATTGGTGCAGCTGATTTTAGAAAATCAGCTAATGCAATAGCCTGCCCAGCTTTAGCTTTAAATGGGACAAACATTGCGATTTTCATTTCACTTGGGTTGTTTGATGTCTTAGCAGATAAAACTTTAGGATTTCTGACATCAGCAAGCACGCCCTTATCCCAACCGCCCTGTACTAACACCCCCGCATTGTCCTTAAGTGCGGCTGCAACCTGCCCAGCAAAGTGGGCTTCTCTACCTGAAGCATCCTCGAAAACATCAAAGATCATCATGCCATCTTTATTTTTTAGCCCTGCCCACACTAATGTTTTAGGTTCGGTTTTAGCGACCAAACCGGCACCTTCAACCAAGAAGTCAGCTAAGGCCTGTTCCTGACCTTGTTTTGCCTTTAATGGAGCATAGGTTGCTTCTTTAATAACCACCCCTGTACAAGCGTTCAGGCTAAGCATTAAAAGAGCTAGCAAAGAAATTATAAATTTATGTTTAATCACGATATCCACCTTAGAAATAAGCTGCAATTGTAAGTCACTGTAAGCAATAATCTCGATTTAGGCATTTAATTTTACATCCAGAAAGCAAATTGCCCCTAAAAACCTGATGATTCGCAACTCACCATACCCCAAACAAAAAAGGCTCTCAACACCGGATGGATGCTGAAAGCCTTACTGTATATGGTGGGCCTACTCCGACTAGAGCGGAGGGCAAAGAATTGAGAGGAACAGCAAATTCTAGTTTCTGACACTGAGATTATGCGCAGAACCAGCACCTTAGTCCTATGGAAATTAAGCCCGAAGAACTAATATTCAATCGTAATTATATTTATGAATAATTTTCCATTTCTCTCTTGTATAGCCTTCTGAGTCGATTTCCCCATACTCTAATTTTTCACTTAGTGCCGCCAATTCTTGCTTCTTCTTTCTTTTTAATTGATATTTAGTCAGGTCGTAGTTAATCGCCTTAGCTCCGTCATATCCACTAATTGGATCCCACAAAATCGAAAGGGGCCATAACAGTAAATTTACAACCCCAAAACCTGGTTCCCGAGCGTAAAATGACCCTCCCCCTGGCAGAAGACCTAATACGGCTCCTGTGCTTGGGTTCTTCTCTTCGACAAGGGCTCCTTCAATTTCAAATACCGAATATTCCCTCTCTTGCACTTTATTTAATCCATTAGCACAACCAACTGCTGATAACACACAAAAAATTACAACTAACTTCTTAATAAATTCCATTTTTTATCCTTAAATTAAAAAACTAAACAACACGTATCAACCACAAAAATACTCGCTCTTAATCCTAGTAGACTTTGATTAAAATCCAATCAGGCCAAAACAAAAAGACTCTCAACGAAAAAACGCTGAAAGCCTTACTGTATATGGTGGGCCTACTCCGACTCGAACGGAGGACAAAGGGATTATGAGTCCCCTGCTCNNCTCTAACCAACTGAGCTATAGGCCCGAAACTGAATTTTATTAATCTAAATCTAAGAAGCTACGCAGAGGTTCTGAGCGCGACGGGTGGCGCAGCTTGCGTAGTGCTTTTGCCTCAATTTGACGTATTCTCTCACGCGTTACATCAAACTGCTTCCCAACCTCTTCAAGAGTGTGGTCAGTATTCATATCGATACCAAAACGCATTCTAAGCACTTTCGCTTCTCTTGCTGTTAAGCCTGCCAACACGCCTTCTGTTGATTCTCTCAGGCCTTCCACCGTTGCCGATTCTGACGGAGATAAAACACCTTGATCTTCAATAAAATCACCCAAGTGTGAATCTTCATCGTCACCGATGGGGGTTTCCATAGAGATGGGTTCTTTGGCAATCTTTAGAACTTTCCTAACCTTATCTTCTGGCAATTCCATACGCTCCGCCAGCTCTTCGGGTGTTGCTTCACGCCCCATTTCTTGAAGCATCTGTCTCGATATGCGATTGAGCTTGTTAATTGTTTCAATCATATGAACTGGGATTCTGATCGTTCTTGCTTGGTCAGCAATTGAACGGGTAATCGCTTGGCGAATCCACCAGGTCGCGTAGGTCGAAAACTTGTAACCACGGCGATATTCAAACTTATCGACCGCCTTCATAAGGCCGATGTTTCCTTCTTGAATAAGATCAAGGAATTGCAGACCTCTATTTGTGTATTTCTTGGCAATAGAGATAACGAGACGCAGGTTTGCCTCTACCATCTCTTTTTTTGCACGCCTTGCTTTGGCCTCGCCTAGAGAAACACGGCGATTAATATCTTTTATTTCTTGAATCCTAAGGCCATTTCGCCCTTCAATCGCAGCTAGCTTTTCTTGCGCACGCAAGATATCCAACTGATATGCGTCAAGATCTGCCGAGTATTTTGCGCCTGAATCAATCTGCTCTTGCAACCAATGTTTACTGGTTTCGTTTCCTGCAAAAGTTGTAATAAATGTCTTCCGTGGCATTCCAACTTCTTTTACACAAACCTCTAAAATAATCTTTTCTTGCTCACGGATTTCGCGCAAAGTATCACGCAAAATCTGTCCAAGACGAAGATTAAAACGGGGTGTGCATTTGAACTCTAGAAAAGCATTCGCAAGCTCTTCAGAAGCTTTATCTGTTTTTTCGTGCCCGTAACCATGCTTTTTAAGCGCTTTATCAACCGCATTAGACAGTGTTTTTAAAGATTTTAGTTTTGGCCTTACATCGTCAAGATCAAGAGGTTTAACCTCAACTTCCTCTTCTGCCCCACCAATAATAATTGGGGAGTCATCAAATGGATCAATGAACTTAGTCATTAAATCAGTTAGCCGAAGCTCTTCATTTTCAACCAAGTCGAATGAGTCGTAAAAGTAACTGATAACTTCAGGTGAACGAGTCCATGCAGAGGCTACTTGATAAAGCCCATCTTCGATACGTTTAGCAATTTCCAGCTCGCCTTCACGCGTTAACAGCTCAACCGAACCCATTTCACGCATGTACATTCTAACTGGATCTGTTGTTCGGCCAAATTCAGCATCAACAGAGGCTAGTGCAGCTGCCGTCACTTCGGCCTCAGCATCCGCATCAGTGCTAACAGTTGCCCCTTTTGCCATTAAGGAGTCTTCAACATCTGGTGCTGCCTCATCCACAGAGATACCCAGATCGTTGATCATGCCGATAATATCTTCGATCTGGCTTGCATCGACAATATCACCTGGCAAGTGGTCATTTATCTCCGCATAGGTCAGGTAACCTTGCTCTTTACCTTTGGTAATAAGCGCTTTGATTTTTGACTGTTTTTCTTGTTGATCCATATTTCTCTATATCTCTAGTCGGAAGGTCTCTCGTGAAGCCCAAGCACCAAATTCCAAAAGCTAAAAGTGAACCGCGTATACTACTCTATTTACACTTTATACTCAACCAAACAGGCCCACCATAAACTGCTTACCAAAACACTCAAGAGAGAAGCTGCTTAAGTTCTGCCTGCTCTTGCTCGCTCAAAGAATCTGCCTTTGCTAACAGCTGCTCAATCCTCATACCATCTCGCCGAGCACCTAAGTTCTCTATCGCAGCTTTAAATTCATCCACCGCCAGCTTTTCATCTATTACCGACAAATCAGCTACTGCAAGCTTTTGAATCATTTTCTCCTCTTCCTGCCCCCTGAACATCTCTAGGATTTGGCCTAAATTGATGCTTGGATTGACCGCCAACAGCTCAATTAGTTTCCTTAATAATGGCATTCCCGGCGCATCCAGCAGCCGCCAACGCCCATCTAAATCAATTTCTCGCGCTAAAGCCGGGTAATTTAACAGCAACGTTATTGTGGCTCGCATCGCCGAAGGTTTTTGCCCTAAGCGGTTCGCAACCGGCCTCCGATTAACATCTTTATTGGCGTCCTCTTCTCTACCCAAAAATGCTGAATCAATTTTTGCAATTTTTGTTAAACGCTCCTTCATCATCTTTCTGAACGTATCTGAAGGAATCTTATCAATGAGCGGTTTTGCCCGATCAACTAACTTTGCCCGCCCCTCCATTGAATTCACATCTAAAGATTCAGCCAAATATTCAAAGAAATATTCTGACAGTGGCTGCGCATTCTGAATTCTTTCTTCAAAGCGCTCCAAACCCTCCTTGCGAACAAGTGTATCGGGATCCTCCCCTTCTGGCATCAGCATAAACCGTATTTCACGCCCATCCCGCAAAACAGACAAAGCAGATTCAAGCGCCTTCCAAGCTGCTTTTTTACCGGCAGAATCACCATCGAAGCAAAATACCACCTCAGGAACATGGCGAAACATCTGACCGGCCTGCTCAGCTGTTGTTGCTGTACCAAGTGTTGCGACGGCATAAGAAATACCAAACTGGGCAAGTGCTATAACATCCATATAGCCTTCGACAACAATCAACCTCTGCTGCCGACCCACCTTGCTTAATGCCTCATAAAGGCCGTAAAGCTCACTACCCTTATGATAAAGCTCCGTTTCTGGTGAGTTTAAATACTTTGGAAGCGAATCATCCAAAACCCGCCCACCAAAGCCGACAACTTTGCCACGCCGATTCCGAATGGGGAAAATGATCCTGTTCCGGAAACGGTCGTAACAACCACCGCCCTCCTTCTTAATCACAAGACCTAATGACAGCAACCGCTCATCATTTAAGCCATCAGATAAACCCGACCACCCTGGTGGCGCCAGTCCAAGCTGATAATCACGCGCCACTTCACCACTCACACCGCGTTTTTTTAAATAAGAGATAGCCTCAACCGCCGCAGGGTGACTTTTCAACTGCTCAGAAAACCACTCAGCGGCCCTCATTTGAAGCTGGTAAAGGCCGTCTACCTTCTTGCGCGAAACTTGGTCGACAAAATCATTTTCTTCTCTTGGAACCTCAACACCAGCCTGAGAGGCTAACTCTTCTACTGCCTCGACAAAGCTAAGGTGATCGTAGTCCATTAGAAAACTGATTGCCGAACCGTGCGCACCACAACCAAAACAGTGGAAAAACTGTTTCTGTTGGCTAATGGTAAAACTGGGGGTTTTTTCAGAGTGAAAGGGGCAACAGGCAGAATGGTTGTTACCGGTTTTTTTGAGCGGAACGCGTCGGTCGATAACATCGACGATATCGACTCGAGAAATCAGATCATCAATGAAGTTTTTAGGGATTCGGCCAGCCATAACTTAGATGTTACCACCACCCAACCTAGACCAAGGAAGCCTTGGCCAGAAATAAACAAAAGCCGCTAACCCAGCAGCCCCTTAATTCGCCCACTCACAACAGACATATCAACACGCCCCTGCATCTTAGGCTTAACCAACCCCATCACTTTGCCCATATCTCGTATAGAGGCCGCTGAGACCGCGGAAATTGCCTCTGCAATCATCGCGTCAATTTCTGTGTCACTGAGTGGTTGGGGGAGGTATTTTTTAATGATTTCTATTTCAGCTGCTTCAACATCAGCCAAATCATTACGGTTAGCAGCCCTGTACTGAGAGATTGACTCTCTGCGCTGCTTGACCATTTTATCCATCACAAGAATCACTTGCTCATCGTCAAGCTCAATGCGTTCGTCAACTTCACGTTGCTTTATCGCTGCAGTAATCAGCCGAATAACACCCACTTGGTCCTTTTCACCGGACTTCATAGCAGCAATCATATCGGCCCGAATCTGCTCCTTGAGTGATTTCGGGTTATTACTCATCGAAACAATTACTGCTGAGGACGGCCTCGGCGCAGGTTTTTCAATGCATAACGCTCGCGAGAAAGACCTTTCAAATGACGTTTAACCGCAGCTGCTGCTTTACGCTTACGCTCAGCAGTTGGTTTTTCATAGCATTCACGGCGACGTGTTTCAGCAAGAATCCCTGCTTTTTCACATGAACGCTTGAAACGACGTAGTGCGAAATCAAATGGTTCGTTTTCTTTAACTCTAATTGAAGGCATTTAGCTTCCTAAATCAATAATTAATCTATCAAGAACAACAGGTATAAATCTGCTATTCAGCAAAGTGAGCCGTGTATTATACTCACAGCTCTAACGAAATCAAAAGTCAAATACAAATTCATGATTGTTCTCGGTATTGAAACCTCCTGCGATGAAACCGGAGTCGCCCTTTACGACTCAAACAAAGGGCTACTTTCTCACCACCTCTATAGTCAAGTTGAACTGCACGCCGTGTACGGCGGCGTTGTCCCAGAGATTGCCTCAAGAGACCATATTCGCAAGCTAATTCCCCTAATTAAAGAGACGATTAAACAGGCCGGCATTAGCCACGAACAAATTGATGGAATTGCTTATACCGCTGGCCCAGGCCTTGTTGGCGCTCTACTTGTTGGCGTCTCAACCGCAAGAGCTCTTGCCTGGGCGTGGAGTATCCCCGCCATAGGTGTTCACCATATGGAGGGACACCTTCTTGCACCTATGCTAGAGAAGAATCCTCCCGCCTACCCCTTTTTGGCACTCCTTGTTTCTGGCGGCCATACGCTGCTCGTCAAAGTAGATGGAATTGGCCTTTACACCACCTTGGGTGAATCTCTCGATGATGCCGCAGGCGAAGCATTCGATAAAACCGCAAAAATGTTAGGCCTTGACTATCCTGGCGGCCCTCTACTTGCGAAACTTGCAGAACAAGGTGACCCAAAACGATTTCATTTCCCCCGCCCAATGACTAACCGACCTGGGCTAGATTTTAGCTTTAGCGGCTTAAAGACGTTCACACTCAACACAATGGAAGGATTATCCGGCTCGCAGCAAGACAGAGCCGATGTTGCGCGCGCGTTTCAAGATGCGGTTGTAGACACCATGATCATTAAATGTCGCCGCGCCTTGCGCGAAACAGGGCTAACAACACTTATCATAGCTGGAGGTGTTAGCGCCAACAGTGCTCTCCGTTTAGGGTTGGAAAAACTTGGGAAAGCGGAACAGGCAGAAGTCTATTACCCCAGACTAGAGTTCTGCACCGATAACGGCGCCATGATTGCTTACGCCGGTTGCCAGCGCCTACTTGCAGGAGAGAATACCGCCCTCGAAATCAACGCAACGCCACGCTGGCCAATTAATAAACTATCAGCGCCCAATCTTGCTTTCGGTACCCGCCCTTAAGCGCTGGATATTGCCTCGGTGCCGCCAGGTCAATAAGAGGGAGATAATCACGCTCGCTATCAGAAAGTTTTGATCCCCTAGAAGCAGCCAAATATAAAACGGCGCAAGAACACCAGAAACCAATGCAGCAAGAGAAGAGAGCTTAAATAGCTTTGCGACTACAAACCAGCTGGCAACCACCGCCAGCGCAACAAGCCAACCAAAACCGGCAAACACGCCAAGCGCTGTCGCCACCCCTTTACCCCCTCTGAAACCAAAGAAGAGAGGGTAGAGGTGACCTAGAAATGCAGCCAAACCAACAGCTGCAATCAACAAGCTATCTGAAGAGACAACGCTGACTGCAAAAACCGGCAGCCAGCCCTTTAAGCAGTCTCCGGCCAACGTGAGCGCTGCCGCCTTTTTCCCCGCCAACCTAAGCACATTTGTTGCCCCTGGATTTCCCGAACCACCCTCTCGAGGATCGCCCGCACCAATTAGCCGGCAAACAACTATAGCCGCTGAAACAGAGCCCAATAAATAGGCGGCAACCACCCAAATCCAATCAAACATTCAACACCTAAATTAACTCTCGATAAAGCCCATGATTGTCTAGATTATTTGTAAAGAAAGCAGACCGTTATCAGGTATGATTACGGCACTAACAACAAAAACCAGCCAAGAAAACATGGACATTATATTCCTTCGCGGCCTCCGTATCGAAACCATTATTGGAATCTACGATTGGGAGCGTGAAATAAAACAGGCAGTCATTCTTGATATTGAAATGGCAACCGATATCCGCAAGGCCGCTAGTTCTGACACCATATCCGACACCCTCGATTACAAATCAGTCGCAAAAAGGCTGATTGCCTTTGTCGAGAACAGCAGCTTTGGGCTCGTCGAAACACTTTCAGAGGAGATTACTGCAATCATAATTAATGAATTTGATGTCCCCTGGGTACGACTTACTCTCAACAAAAAAGGCGCTATCCGAGGCGCAAGCGATGTCGGCATCATTATCGAACGCGGCATCAAACCAACCGATGACTGAACTGTTCATTAGCATTGGCAGCAATATCGACCGAGAAAAAAACTGCCGCTCTGCCCTAAACGCTCTGGAAAAGACATTTGGCTCTCTACATATTTCCAACCTGTACGAAAGTGAATCCGTCGGGTTTGATGGCGCACCCTTTTACAATGGTGTCGTTATGCTGCAAACGGATAGAACACTCGAAGAGGTTAAGTGCAGCCTCACAGCAATAGAAAACGGGCATGGGCGCACACGTGGTGAGCAAAAATTTTCCTCCAGAACGCTCGATCTCGACCTGTTGCTATACGGTGACCTGATTTGCCCCGAGAAGAATATCCCTCGAGATGAAATCGAGCACTACGCCTTTGTTCTTGAACCGCTTGCCGAAATTGCCCCTACCCACTTACATCCGATAAAGAGGCAATCTTACCGAGAGCTGTGGGCGCAATATAACAAAGCCGACCTTAAACAAAAGCGCATTACCTTTTCCAGATAAGCCGCAATGTCGCCCCACTCAGATAGAGGCATAAAGCAGATAATCCAATCCGCTCTTAGTGGGCGAATGCTCATCGCCTTTATGATGGGTTTCTCTAGCGGACTCCCCCTACTGCTTACCGGCTCTGTTTTGCAGGCATGGATGACTGAAGAGAAGGTCGATCTTGCAACGATCGGGCTCTTTGCGCTCGTCGGCCTACCCTACACCATCAAGTTTCTCTGGGCGCCTGCTTTAGACCGTTTTACACCTCATCTATTGGGTCGGCGCAGAGGCTGGCTACTCCTTGCTCAACTTTGCCTAATGCTCTCTATTGCCGCACTTGGCATGACTCAACCGGCCTCCAGCCCTTTAGTCGTAGCGGGAGCAGCGCTGCTGCTAACTTTCTTCTCGGCAACCCAAGATATTGTTATCGATGCCTATCGTCGCGAGGCGCTAAGTGATGATGAGCAAGGCCTTGGCGCCTCACTATATGTAAATGGCTACCGTATCGGTATGTTAATCGCGTCAGGAGGAGGGCTAATTCTTGCCGATTTCGTCAGCTTCTCGACCGTCTATCTACTGATGGCTGGCTTTATGAGCATCGGACTCACCACCACACTGCTTGCACCTGAACCGTCGCCAAGCCCAGACCAGCCTAAAACATTAGCTGAAGCGGTTATTAAACCTTTTGTTGAATTCTTTAACCGCCAGAATGCTCTAATGATTCTGCTATTTATCTTGCTCTACAAAGCTGGGGACACAATGGCCAGCCATATGTCGATTCCTTTCTATCTGGAGCTCGGCTTTAGCAAAACAGAGGTTGGCGCCATTGTTAAACTATTCGGTTTTTGGGCAACCATACTCGGTGGGCTTCTAGGTGGCATCCTTATTCTTAAGTCGGGCATATACAGTGCGCTATGGCGCTTTGGAATCTTACAAGCAGTCTCCACTCTAGGATTCGCTATCTTAGCCATCCTTGGGCCAAGCCTTTCGGGCCTCGCGACCGTAATCGCGCTTGAAAATCTCAGTGCCGGCATGGGAACGGCCGCTTTTATCGCCTTTATGGCCAGTCAAACTGACAAACGCTTTACCGCAACACAGTACGCTTTGCTCTCTAGCTTGATGGGAATTCCGCGTGTTTTGATAGCAGCACCAACCGGTTGGGTAGCTGAAATAACCGGCTGGCCTCTTTTCTTTGGGCTTTGTGCAGCAGTCGCAATACCTGGACTTCTCATCCTTACCCGCTTTAAAAGCTGGCTTGAAAACAGTGGGGAGACAACCATAAAAAAAGCCCCTACTGTTGAGTAGAGGCTTTCCAAAAATGAGCTATGTTAATTGGTGAAAAACTGCTGTCTGAAGCGAGCTGTCAGCCCTTTATCAGACCCTTTTGGCTGCAGCCTAACTTTGAAATCGAGCGTTTCTTGGTTAGTAACTCTAAACTCACCAATATAATAAATCGCGCCATCCTCTCGAATTTCACGAGTATCAAAGCTTTTTAGCTGCCCCGTCAGATTAACCGCACTCGCCGCCACCTTTGCGGTAACCGGCTCGCCTGTTGTTCCCGGAACCTTCTTGAGCACAGCAATATTTACAACACCTCTACTCTTACTTCGAGTGATGTCATAGGCCTTTGCAATTTGGGGTGATAAAGTATCTGCAGTGAAGGCGTTGTAGTGAACGACATAGTCACCAAAATCAATCGAATTTTCCGCCTGCGCAGGATAGGAAACCATCAGCAAAAGCACCATTGCCGCCTTCAATAAGTGTTTCCCCAGATAAGTCATCATATAATCTCCTCGTTTACTGTTTTAATTATCTCTTTTTTCAACCCTACACCCTGTAGAGCTGTTTACTCCCTCAAGAGTTCACTTTAATTTATACCTTATTCTCGCTCAAACTGGTACAGAGCGACCTCGCCAAACAGATTTGGCAGCAACCTCATTGGCAACGAACTTCTATGTTGGTAATCAACAACTGCCCGACTAATGATCCGAATTCCCTTTTCTTTGCATAGCCCCTCAAAATCCTTAAAAGTGCAAAGATGAATATTATGCGTATCATACCAAGGGTTCGGCAAAGTCCTCGATACCGGCATTATTCCACCAACACCGAGTTGCAGCCGGTTTTTCCAAAAGCCAAAATTCGGAAAGGTAACGATCCCCTGCTTGCCAACCCTCAACATCTCATCAAGCACAAGATCCGGACGCCGTAGCGCCTGTAGTGCCTGCGAAACGATAACGTGGTCAAACGAGCCATCTTCGAAAACTGAAAGCCCCGCATTAATATCAACCTGTATAACATTAACGCCAGCTTGGATGCAGCTCAATACATTGTCTGGATTTAGCTCTATTCCGTAACCAGAAACAGCCCGACTCTCTTTCAAATGGGCTAGCAATTCACCTTTTCCACAGCCCATATCAAGCACTCGACTATCGCGCGCTATCCACTCACAGATAATCTCCTGATCCGGGCGTAGTGACATCATGACCCTACTCCCGTTTGGATATTACCCATATAGGCGGAAAATGCCTTCATGTAGGTCGGGATTGGAATCAAAAAAGCATCGTGCCCTTGGTCTGCTTCAACCTCAACATATGAGACATTTCGGTCAGCATCGGTCAAAGCCCTCACAATTTCCCTCGATCGCTCAGGCGCAAAACGCCAGTCACTCGTAAATGAAGCGACAAAAAAACTGACGTCGATTTTCTCAACAGCTCTTGCGAGACTACCTCCAAACTCACGAGCAGGATCAAAATAATCTAGCGCTTTTGTCATCAGAAGGTAGGTGTTTGCATCAAAGTGTCCAACAAACGACTCTCCTTGGTAACGAAGGTAACTTTCTACCTCAAATTCAGCAGCAAAATCATAGCTCAATTTATCCTGTTTCATCATTCGCCCAAACTTCTCGCGCATCGCATCGTCTGACAAATAGGTAATATGGCCCAACATCCGCGCCAGCATCAGCCCACGCTTTGGGATCACCTTTTGCTCATAGAAATGGCCTTCGTGAAAATCAGGATCAGAGATAATCGACTGCCGAGCCACCTCATTAAAGGCGATATTCTGCGCTGAAAGCTTGGGGGCTGAAGCGATAACGACCGCGTAACGCAAACGGTCAGGGAGAGATATTGCCCACTGCAGTGCCTGCATCCCACCAAGGCTGCCACCGACCACCGCAGCCCACTGCTTAATACCAAGCCGATCGGCCAATCTTGACTGACTGTTGACCCAATCTTTAACCGTCATCAATGGAAAATCAGGGCCATACTCTTTGCCACTCTCTGGGTTTAAAGAGGTCGGACCAGTCGATCCTTTGCAGCCACCCAGATTGTTGAGTGAAACAACAAAAAAGCGGTCTGTATCAATCGGTTTACCTGGACCAATACAGCTATCCCACCAACCTGGCTTTTTATCACCCTCACTATGGTAACCAGCCGCATGATGATCACCCGATAGAGCGTGGCAAATCAGTATCGCATTGTCACGTTGAGCATTTAGCTCACCATAAGTCTCGTAAGCCACCTGATAGGTTGAAAGGGTTCGCCCGCACTCAAGCGCCAGCTCTTCATCAAACTGCATTATTTGGGGCTTTACTAAACCTACCGAATCCGAAGGGAATCTATCTGTCATGCTGAAATTTATACTCAAATTGAAGTAACTAGTCTACTGGGAACGGTTTAAACATTGAAGCAAGCCGGCTCTATATTCCCGCATCATCTATAACTATTAATATTTATCATATTTTATTATATGGTGCCTTGCTATAATTACCGGCTCTTTTGAATAGTTCACGCGGCCAATAAAGCGATGTATCAGTACGACCAATATGACCAAACGCTCGTAGAAGAGCGCGTTCAGCAATACCGAAGTCAGACCAAGCGCTATCTCGATGGCGACCTGACAGACGAGCAATTTCGCTCCTTACGGCTAATGAACGGCCTCTACATTCAAACACATGCTCCTTTGCTTCGTGTCTCCGTTCCGTATGGACTCATCTCGACCAGACAGCTTCGCAAACTGGCCTCAATTGCGCGAGATTACGACAAAGGTTATGTCCACTTTACAACCCGCCAGAATGTCCAGTTCAACTGGCCTGAGCTTGAAAAAGTGCCTGATATTCTTGCTGAACTTGCCTCAGTACAGATGCAGTCGATCCAAAGTAGTGGCAACTGCATCCGCAACGTTACCAGTGACCATTTTGCCGGAATCTGCCCAGACGAAGTTGAAGATCCTCGCCCTTGGTGCGAAATAATCCGCCAATGGTCAACTTTTCATCCTGAGTTTACTTGGCTGCCACGCAAATTTAAGATCGCAGTCACCGCAACTCAAAAAGACCGAGCAGCAACACAGCTGCACGATATTGGCCTTCACCTTGTTAAAAACGGACAAGGTGACGTTGGATTTGAAGTTTTAGTTGGTGGCGGGCTCGGTAGAACACCGGTAATTGGCAAACTAATCAGACCTTTTCTTGAAAAGGAGGAGCTGCTTGCCTATCTTGAAGCAATCTTGCGCGTTTACAATCGCTTCGGCCGTCGCGACAACAAATACAAGGCACGAATCAAGATTCTGGTGAATGCATTGGGTGTCGATACATTCCGCGAAATGGTCGAAACCGAATGGGCGCTAATTCGCCAAGAAGAGCAGCTTGAAATCCCTCAACATGAAATCGACCGGATTCAGGCCTGCTTTGCACCTCCCGCGTACAAAGCAGACAGTGGCAATTCGGCAGAGCTTGAGACTCAATTGGCCGAAAACAGAGCCTTTTCCAACTGGTTTAAGCAAAACACCTCTGAACATAAAGTTGCAGGGTACAAAGCGGTTATCCTTTCACTAAAAGCCCGCGGTTGCCCCCCTGGTGATGTGACAGAAAAACAGCTTGATGCTATCGCTGACCTCGCCGACCGATACAGTTTTGGGTTGCTTCGCAGTCTGCATAGCCAAAACCTCGCGTTTACTGACGTACAAGAAAGCGAGCTATTCGGCCTATGGCAAGAGCTGGAAGCGCTAAACTTAGCAACAGCTAACATCGGCACTCTCACCGATATTATTTGCTGCCCTGGCCTAGATTTTTGCAGCCTCGCCAATGCCTCCTCAATCCCTATCGCTAAAGAAATTAGCGAGCGCTTTGACGATATTGACTACCTCTACGACTTGGGTGAAATAAACATCAAACTATCTGGCTGCATGAATGGTTGCGCTCACCAAAGCGTCGGGCACATCGGTATTCTAGGTGTCGATAAGAAAGGGGTCGAATGGTACCAGATTACCCTTGGCGGCTCTTCAGAGGAGGATGCGGCACTCGGAGCAAGGCTTGGCCCAGCTGTCTCAAAAGCTGATATAACGGACGCCATCGGAAAAATTCTTGATACCTATATCGATCTAAGACTGGAGCAGGAGCCTTTTCTGCAGACCGTCAGGCGAACCGGTGTTCAACCATTCAAGGAGAAAGTCTATGCTGATTGATAACAAAGGAGAAAACCTAGCAGAGAAGTGGCTATCACTAGATGACGAACAACCTCTTCCTGAAGGGGACATCACCGTTTCTATCGCACGCTGGCTAGAAGATAAAGAGGCCCTTTTATCTCGCAAAGGAAAGCTCGCTCTTCGTATTTTAGGTGACACAGAGATTGAAGCGCTAAAAGACGACCTCAATCACTTTCAGCTAATCATCCTTGAATTCCCAAAATTCACCGATGGCCGAAACTTCTCCCTCGCCCGTATTTTACGCAAAAGACTGGGGTTTTCAGGTGAGTTACGCGCCAGTGGGGACATACTGGCCGACCAGCTCCTTTATCTTAAACGGGTCGGCATCGATAGCTTCGATCTTGACGAAGAGCAGGCTAAATTCGCAAAACAGTCGCTCAATGAGTTAACCGTTCGCTACCAAACATCGGCGGATATCGACACCACGATTTTTCAAAGACGCGGGTAGCAACTCAACTACAGATAAGCCCTCTGCTTGGAGCAAGCAGAGGGCTTAAAAAATTATTCCGAGTGATAACTAACCACTCTTTCAACCTCAACCTTTGAACCCATAATAACCGGCACACGCTCGTGCAGATCGGTGGGTTGCACCTCCATCAATCGTCCATAACCGGTCGAACTCACGCCACCCGCCTGTTCAACTAGAAACGAAATTGGGTTTGCCTCATACAATAGCCGCAACTTTCCAGGCTTCTTCCTGTTTGTAGGATCTTTAGGGTAGAGAAAAATCCCCCCTCTGTACATCAACCGGTGCACATCCGCGACCATCGAACCGACCCAGCGCATGTTGAATTTCTTACCTAAAGGGCCAGCCTCCCCTTGAACACACTCCTCAACATAACGACTTATCGCAGGCTCCCAAGAAAGACTATTTGAGGCGTTAATAGAAAACTCATTCGTCTCCTCCGGGATTCGCATATTTGGGTGAGTCAGCACAAAAGCGCCAATATCGCGATCAAGCGTAAAACCATTCACCTCGCCACCCAGAGTTAACACCATGATTGTCGAGGTACCATAGACAACATATCCCGCCGCAACCTGCTCTGTTCCTGGCTGCATAAAGTCTTCTTTTGATGGCCTCTCGACGCCTTCCGGGCTACGCAGAACTGAAAATATCGTTCCTACCGAAATGTTAACATCGATATTTGATGAGCCATCGAGCGGATCAAAAACCAGCAAATAATCTCCTCTCCCAACTGAGAGCTGTTCAACATCATCCATCTCTTCGGAGGCAACCGCTCGCACACGCTCCGTCCATAGTAGCGTTTCCATCATCACATCATTAGCAATGATATCCAGCTCTTTCTGAATCTCGCCTTGAACATTTTCTGTTCCAGCACTTCCTAACGTGCCAATCAATGCGCCCTGACTGACATCATGCGAAATCCGCTTACACGCAACCGACAACCCTCCCACCAAAGAGACCATTTCACCGTTTATAGTCCCTTTTTGTTTCTCTCGGTACAGGTAATCCCGCAAGATCATTGGCTTTTCCATTACTTACTCTCTCTTTAACAAATTCTAAAATTAATTCTGATAACTCGCTCTCTGCTCAACTCTCTTCTCTTCCATTATTTTCCGGATGGGAACGAGCTTAAAACCTTTTGATTTCGCATCTATAAGCTGCTTTCGCAAAACGCTCAATGTTTCAGGATAAGGGTGTCCAATACCAATACCCCCACCATTTCTTTTGGCAATTGAAAGGAGACGCTGAAATTGGAAACGAATTGCCTCTGGATTCTGCTCGTGATCAAGAAACACATCCCGGTTATCCGTTTCTATAGAAAATTGCTGTGCAATTAACCGAGCCACCGTACGCTCCGTCGTTCTACTATCGATAAAGAACAGGCCACCTCTCTCCTTAAGCTCACCCATCAACCAACCCATCTGCTTGGATTGCTGCGTTAGCAAGCTACCCATATGGTTGTTGACGCCAATCACATGGGGAATGGCAGCAATATCCCCTTTAACCGCTCGCTTAAACTCCCTTTGGGTCATATTTAGTCGAAGTCCTCCTTCACCCATAGGGTTATCATGCATAGATTGCATTGGCAGGTGCAGCATCACCTCTTTATTTTGCGCATGCGCTCTTTCTGCGAGCATTTTCCCATAAGGTGTATGAGGAAGAATCGAGTAAGCTAAGGGGCCGGGCAAATTAACCGCTTCTAGCCCGCTCTCACGTTGATTTCCAAGGTCATCAACGATAAGGCCTATCATCACTTCACCCTCCCCTGAGGCCGCCACTGAAGACGGTAGGCCACTAAAGGCGCATACCATTCCCAGCAGAAGGTTAAAGACTATTTTTTTCATCTCCTACAGCTCATTTTCACTTGCTTAGGATGTTAATTCCTTTTAGCAAGTTAAGCGCCTCGTTAAGTGGGTAGTCTTGCGCAATCTTTACATCCTTTTTCGACTTGTTATCACTTTCTCCCTCTTTTTTGCCATTACCATTTGAAAGGTGTTTCGCCAAATCAGCCTCCTTCAACGGTTTAAACTCGCTCCCTTTTAACTTTTCAAGGCGCACTTTCGATAACGTAATGTCTGGCACAATCCCTTCCGCCTGAATTGAGCGACCTGCTGGCGTGTAATAACGGGCTGTTGTCAGCTTGACAGCACCCGCGCCATTCGTTGGCAAAATGGTCTGAACCGAGCCTTTGCCAAAGGTCTTTTCCCCCATAATGACCGCACGCTTATGGTCTTGCAGTGCCCCTGCAACAATTTCTGAAGCAGAAGCAGAACCAGCATTCACCAACACGACAATTGGCGCACCTTTAAGCATATCATCCGGTGTCGCTTTGAATTTAAAGGCCGCATTATCGATGCGCCCTTCGGTGTAGACAATAAGTCCTTCCTTTAGGAAAGCGTCGCTAACAGAGACCGCACCATTTAAGACCCCTCCCGGATTGTTTCTTAAATCAAGAACCAATCCCTTCAGATTCTCTTTATTCTCTTTTTTGAGGCCAGTAATTGCCTCTCTCATACTTTCGCCGGTTGGCGACTGGAAACTACTGATTCGAACATAACCGTAACCAGGTTCAAGCATCCTGCTCTTTACACTTTTGGTCTTGATAATTGCCCGAGTGATGGTGATTTTTAACGGTTTCTCTTCGCCCTCACGGATGATTGTCAGCTCTAGGTCTGTCCCCGGTTTGCCCCGCATGATTTTAACCGCATCACCCAGCGTCATCCCTTTTACCGGCTTTTCATCCAACCTTACAATAAGGTCACCTGCCTCAACTCCCGCTTTTTTTGCTGGGGTATCATCTATCGGTGAAATAACTTTAACGAAGCCATTTTCCATCCCAACTTCAATACCAAGCCCACCAAACTCTCCTGTTGTCCCAACACGAAGCTCTTTAAACTGCTCCTCGTCCAGATAGGCTGAGTGAGGGTCCAAGCCTGAAAGCATCCCTCGTATGGCATACTCCAAAAGCTTCTCATCCGAGACTGGCTCAACGTAATCTTTTTTAATCCGCCCGAAGACCTCGGCGAATGTCCGCAACTGTTCAAATGGAATCGCTGTCGGTGTCGATTCTTCACGTTCGGCAAATACAGTCCCGCCAGTGCTAATCAGCACGCCCATGAAGGTGCCTAGTGCCACCATAGACAGATTCTTACCCGAAAACCTCATACGACTCTCCACATTGTTTCACTCTCTGGTTTCTAACTAACCTTGCCTTTTTTTTGCTTTTCGACACCATTTGGCAGGGTTTACCGGCTTTCCTTTTTTGCGGATCTCAAAATAAAGCGCTGGCCTAGTCCGCCCGCCACTATAACCCACACTCGCGATTCGTTCACCTACGCCAACCCAATCACCCACCTCCTTATAGAGGCTCTGACTAAACGCGTACAGACTCATATAACCATCACCATGATCAATGATAGTCAATAAACCATATCCTCGCAGCCAATCTGCGTAAGCAACGCGCCCTCCTGAAATGGCACGAACATCAATGCCTTCTTTAGCCGCCACTAAAACACCTGTCCAGCGACCAGATTCCCGTTTTGAGCCAAACCGCTGACTAATTCGCCCCTTTATTGGCCAAGCCAGTTTTCCTTTTTCGGCCGCAAAAGGTCTATTTTGAGCCGCTTCTGTAGGAAACCTTTCCATCGCCTCATGCAGTGAGGCAATAAGCTTTTGTAACTGACCTTCATCCTCTTTAAGCCGCTGTAGTTTCTTATCCTGACTGCCAAGCTCTTTCTTAATGTCTGCCAAAACAACTTTGCGCTCTCGCCTTGTTCCGTCGAGCCGTTTTTGCTCCCTCTTTTTTTGAGACAAAAGCTGCCCCAGCCGCTCGCTCTCCTTTAGATGCGTTTTTTCGAGCCGGCGTAGCTCTGTCAATCCCACCTGAATATCTTGCAACCGCTGGAGCCGAGCTCTATTGAGATAATCATAGTAGACAAGAAGCCGACTATTTCGTGCAGGGTCTTCAGAATTCAATAAAAGCTTGAGTTTTTCATCTTTTCCAATGGCATAGGCACTTACAATCTGCTTTTCTAATGCCTTGCTCTGAAGCCTAACCAACTTTTTCTGTCCATCCCGCTCTTTTTGCACCTTTTTCAGTTGCCTGTTCTGTTTTGCAACTTGGTGGTTCAGGCTTCGAATCGCGCTCGCCACTTTTCCGTAACGGCGCTCCAACTCTTTTAATTGTGTCGAAAGTGACCCTTTCTCTTTTTTTAGAATTCCAAGTGATTTCTGAATAACTTGAATCTTTTTTTGTACTCTCTGGAGCGCCTGTTGTTTGTCCGCAGACTCTTTTGAGATCTCCTCAGCAGCAGCAGGAAAAAGCTGTAGACATAGGGCGAGCCCCAGAAAAAAGAGCCCGATAAAAGCAGGTCGCTTCAACTGCTTTTCTTCTTAGAGCCTAATCAACGAGTTGCCAGTCATCTCACCGGGTTTTTCAAGCCCCATAAGAGCTAGTATTGTCGGCGCAATATCGACCAAACTTCCCCCCTCTCGCAATACTGATTTACGCCCAAAATAAAGTAGCGGAACAGGACTGACTGTATGCGCGGTAAAGGGCTGCCCCGTCTTTGGGTCTTTCATCTGCTCAATATTGCCATGATCAGCCGTCACCAGCAGTTCTCCTCCAACCTTTTCCAATGCCTCGACAATCTCCGACAAGGCACTATCTACCGCTTCAACCGCAAGCACCGCTGCCTCAAAATCACCTGTATGGCCAACCATGTCGCAATTGGCATAGTTGCTAATTATCGTATCAAAGCGACCACTTTCAATCGCCTTTACAATCTTTGCCGTCACTTCTGGCGCACTCATTTCTGGCTGAAGATCATACGTTTTCACGTCTGGAGAGGAGACTAACACTCTCTCTTCTCCATCAAACGGCTCGTCAACACCACCATTAAAGAAAAAGGTGACGTGTGCATATTTTTCCGTTTCCGCAATCCTAAGCTGTTTTTTACCTTGGCCGGAAAGGTATTCACCCAAACCGTTGTCGGCGCTCATTGGCGCATAGGCCATGGGATACCCAAAATCCTGTTGATACTCTGTCAATGTTACGAAAGTCGATAGCTGAGAGACCTTTTTACGCTCAAACCCACCAAAATCTTGTTCGTTGATCGCCCGCGTTAGCTCTCTTGCTCGGTCAGAGCGAAAGTTCATAAAAATGACCGCATCACCATCGTTTATAGCTGCACCGCCTGAGAGTGCAGTGGCCTGCACAAATTCATCGGTTTCACCCCGGTCGTAGGCCTGCTGCAACCCTTCCATTGCGTTTTCCGCTTCAAAAGCGGCTTCCCCACAGACTAGCAGGTTGTAAGCCGACTCCACTCTCTCCCAGCGGTTATCTCTATCCATGGCATAAAAACGGCCAACCAATGATGCAATACTCCCACACCCCATCTCAGCAAATTTCGCATCCATTTTTTGGATAGAGTCTCCAGCACTTTTGGGCGGAGTATCTCGTCCATCAAGAAAAGCATGCAGATAGATTTTTTTAAGGCCTCGCTTGGCTGCCAGCTCTATCATTGCAGCTATATGCTCCTCGTGACTATGTACACCACCGGGAGAAAGAAGCCCTAAAAGATGAAGCGCTCCATCTGACTCTATTGCAGAATCCACAGCATTACATAGCGCTTGATTGCTATAAAAATCGCCACTCTTAATCTCATCGTTAATTCGGGTAAAATCTTGGGGCATTAAACGCCCCGCCCCCAAATGAACGTGACCCACCTCAGAGTTCCCCATCTGCCCATCCGGCAAACCGACAGCGGCACCTGCACAACCGATTAGCGTATGAGGGTAATTCGCCCAAAGATGATCCCACGTTGGAGTTCTTGCCTCATTTATCGCATTACTTTTACTGGATTCACTGTATCCAAAACCATCCAAAATAAGTAAAACAACCGGCTTAGCGAGACTCTTCATCAACTCATAACTCCACATTAGGCACGAACGGCTATTCGCAACGACTCCAAAAGAAGGTATCATTTTACATCTTTATAGTCGCAAAAGACTTGTAGCTGCATATATTAGTAAATAAAAATTTTATTATGACCGAATCTGATAATTCCCTAATTAACCGTGATTCCGATATCGAGCAAGCTGCCCGCTGCTTAAAAGCTATGTCACACCCGCTTCGCCTAAAAATACTCTGCACACTCGGCAACAAGTCCATTAGCGTTCAAGAAATTGTTGAACAGGTCGGAACATCTCAGAGCAATATTTCTCAGCACTTAGCTATCCTGCGAGACAAAGGAATTCTTGCCTGTAAAAAAGAGGCAAACCGCGTTTATTACCGTGTTGACGATGCCCGCACACTAAAGCTAATCGGCATGATGAAAGAGGTTTTTTGCTCCTGCTAGCCACACACTGAGCTTTAAACCACGCCCCACAAAAAGAGTGAGTCCTTCGACTTTTTCGTCGAATTCGGTATCATTCACGCTTTTCAATCCATCATCGCCAATCATAAGGGAGCAAAATGGATCGTTTTATTGAATTCGCCACAAGAGAGTGGGCTCTATTTTTAGCCGCCGGACTTATTTTAGCCATGCTGTCACATGGGCTATACCGTGATTTGACTAGAAAATATAAGAAAATCACGCCTGCTAGCGCCGTCTCCTTAATGAATAACAATGAAGTTGTCGTTATTGATGTGCGCGAACAAAAAGAGTTTAACACCGGTCATATTGGCAACTCACGCCATATTCCACTAGACAAGATAACCGACCGAGCTGGTGAACTTGAAAAACTCAAAGAGAAACCTCTTTTGATAACCTGTAAAACCGGCGCCCGTTCTGATTTAGCTTGCATCAAATTGACTAAATTGGGGTTCAGTAACCTTCATAGCTTGGAAACAGGTATTGATGGCTGGCAAGAGGCCAGCTTACCCATGACAAAAGCAACCAAAAAGAAGAAATAACCTCTTTATCAGCAACTCATAACATCAGGAATCAAAATGGCCGAAGAAAACGTCGCAGAAGCAGCAGAAAAGCAGTTTGCCATCCAAAAACTTTTTATTAAAGATGTCTCTTTTGAGACACCAAATTCACCAATGATTTTCCTCGACAAATGGGAGCCAGAGGTGGAGTTCAATCTGAACAGCAACGTCACACCACTTAAAGATGACATGTACGATGTCACCATCGTCACCACAATCACCGTAAAAGTTGGTGAAAAAACGGCCTACCTTGCTGAAGTGAATCAATCCGGAATTTTCCTCGTTAAGGGCTTTAGTGATCAAGAAAAAGGGCCAATGCTCGGAAGCTATTGCCCAAATGTTCTTTTCCCTTACGCCCGCGAAGCCATTTCAGACTTAGTGACCAAAGGCGGTTTTCCTCCTATGTTACTGGCTCCTGTTAATTTTGACGCGCTTTACCAGCAGCACGTACAAAAAATGCAGGAAAACCAAGCACAATCTTCAGACAGCATTAACTAGTAGTAGTGAGCAATCCTCCACCACCCATTACCGTTCTTGGTGCCGGCTCCTGGGGGACTGCTCTTGCTCTACTGCTCTCAAGAAATGGAGCCGAGACGCGGCTGTGGGGATTTGACACAGCCGAAGTTAGCGCACTGATAAAAGAGCGAGAGAACAAGCGCTACCTTGCTGGAATCAGCTTCCCAGAAAATCTCTCCGTCACTGGTGATCTGAAACTGGCAGTAGAAAACCGGCCACTCATCCTAGTCGCCGTCCCTAGCCATGCATTTCGCTCCACTTTGCAAACCATCAAACCCTATCTTGCCGAAGATGCTAGCGTTTGCTGGGCAACTAAAGGGCTCGATAAAGAAACCGGCACCTTGCTACACGAAGTGGCACAAGAGATCCTTGGCAACCAAGTGCCCCTAGCAATCATCTCTGGTCCCAGTTTTGCGCGCGAAGTTGCAGAAAACCTCCCGACCGCTCTAACCGTAGCATCACCTAATGCTAAATTTGTTAAAGAGATTGCGGCGCTATTGCATAATGACCGCTTCCGCGTATACACCTCTAACGATATGGTCGGGGCGCAAGTCGGTGGGGCGGTTAAAAATGTAATGGCAATTGCAGCCGGTATTTCTGATGGCCTAAAATTTGGTGCTAATACACGCGCAGCACTTATAACACGAGGTCTTGCAGAAATGATGCGCCTTGGTATCGCGCTTGGCGGCTCAAGAGAAACCTTTATGGGAATGGCCGGAATGGGGGACTTAATACTTACCTGCACAGACGACCAGTCCCGAAACAGAAGAATGGGACTAGGACTAGGAAGAGGCCGGACAGTAGACGAGGTTCGTGAAGAGATTGGCCAAGAGGTAGAAGGGGTATCTGCTACAAAAGAGGTGTTCCTGCTAGCCCAAAAACAGCAAATCGAAATGCCCATTACCGAACAGATCTACAAAGTTCTTTATGAAGGTTTATCACCTCAAGCTGCGGTACAGAACCTTCTTTCCAGAAACCAAAAACCGGAAGCTTCAGCGCAGTAATCCACATGTTTCATATCGTTCTCTACGAACCAGAGATTGCGCCAAACTGCGGCAATATCATTCGTCTCTGTGCCAATAGCGGCTGCCATCTACATCTTATTGAGCCTCTCGGCTTTGATTTTGAGGATAAAAAATTACGCCGTGCCGGACTTGATTACCGTGATTTAGCAATCGTCTCTCGACACACTAGTTTCAAACAGTTTCTTGAAACTGCCAAACCTGAACGGCTATTTGCCTGCACCACGAAAGGCAGGCAATGCTACGCAGATACCCTTTTTTCATCTGGAGACTACTTTCTGTTTGGCCCGGAGACACGTGGCCTGCCCCAAGCACTACTCGATGAAATGGCAGCGGAGAAACTACTCAGAGTCCCAATGATGCCTAACAGTCGCAGCCTCAACCTATCTAACACCGTTGCAATTATTATGTATGAAGCTTGGCGGCAGCAAGGCTTTAGCCAGTAAAAACCGTTAAAAGGCTTCAGAATCTAAACGAAGCCGTCATTGCTACCATGTCCCAATGTTGCTCTAATTTTGAGAGATCTGGGTTCGCCTGGGCAGGCAACCAAGAGGTGCCATTCAATCGGTGATATTCAATCTGTAATTGCCATGTGCTGCTGGGAAGCCAACTCAAGCCAACCACCCAATCTTCTGTAAAACCTCTATGGTCAGGAATTCCTAAATTCGCAGCCGCAATTTTACCGCCACGGTCTTTCTTATTAAGATAATGTGCGCCAAACCTCAAAATACCCTTAATTTTCCGGCTAAATAGATACTCTCCCTGCAGGTAATAGCTCTCTGTAACAACTGCACTATCTGGAAAGTTCACTCCAAGGTGATTAAATCTATTCTGCTGCCGGAGATACTCAGCGGTCAGAATTGCCTTCCGCCAGTTGTACTGTGCCGATAAAACCAAAGGCCGATACCGCGTTGCGCCTGCTCGAAAAGGGTCTCCGGTTCCCGGCTTATAATCGAGAACCACATCCGCGTAACTGAGCGCCAACTCCAAATCGCCCGACTGACTTTCAAATTTTATCTGGCCCCAGTAGTTTTCCCTTTTTGACACCAACTCGCCCGGTGTATCAAAACCAAAAATGGCCATCTTAAGCTCTTTATTATCATTTTCAGCCTTACCCACATTGCCTTTGAGTTCAAAGAAACCAATATGAGTATTTAAATTCACATACAGTTGGCCACCATCAGTTGAATGCACAAGGTTTCTTGAACGATCGTAATAGAGGCCTTGAGGCAAAAAAACTGAAGGGCGAGTAAACGCAACATCGCGGGTCTCATTGTATAGCCCCATTGGGTTTTTAACCCGCCCCAGCCGAAGCCCCCACTCTCCATCCTCCCAACTTCCAACCCGCCAATCTAAAACCGCATAATCAATACGCGTATCTTCGCTGACACCCGCTTTACGGAACAGCCCCTGCACCCCAAAACTAAACGCATTAGAAAACTGATACGTAGCATTCAGGCCTGTTTCATGAAAATCCAAAGAGCCTTGATCATGATCACTCGCACCCAAAACAGCATTATCACTCGTCAGAAAATAGCCTTGGGTTAAGAACCCATGGACTTGGAGCTTATCCACACCCTGAAAAGAGGCCGCCACCTCCGTTAAGGGAATGACCAAAAGTGTCACGATAAATATCGCTCGCTTTAAAAGCATGCTATTAACGTATCTCAATGGTCTGTACTCCTTCATCAATAGACTCCTTGTCCACATAGCCCACCGCCCCTGGTGTGGATGCAACTCGATTAATCATCTCTCTGCTGTTTTCTACCACCTCGGGAATACGACCCGCCCCAGAAAACAGATGCCTATCCCAAACCCTACGCAACCGATAGGGAAACAGACGTAATTTTTGCTTCGAGAACTGGCGGTGGAAAGGGTTGTCGTCTTTTAAAACAAAAATGGTGATAGGAGAACCATCTGGCCACTCACTATTGCGCATATAAAAAAGCGCCCTTGCCTCATTGAGAGTGACCGATTTAAGTGGAACAGATGGATTTGCAATAAGTTCGGCAGCTTGAGTGAATCCACCCCATAGAAAACTCCCAAAAAGCAGACCAGACAGAACTAGGCGCACCAATACCTTCTGAAAAGTAGCTGGCTCCGCAGCTTGCCTGATGGCTAATCTATTTCCATATTTTGGGAATGTCATAGAACCAAAGTGTAGTCGTATTACAAAAAATACTAAACCTTTACCGTCTAGCCGTTCGGTTTTACGGTTAAATAGCCTCCGTACCTCGCAAGAAAGCAAAATCCTCAGCCATACACAGAGCGCAATTGGTATAATCTTCGAATTCAAAATAGACAGGTTTTCATTGTGACAACACAAAAACCCAGCCCAAAACTGGCTATCGACTTTTGCGGTATCAAGTTACAAAGCCCCATCGTTCTACTTTCAGGCTGCGTTGGCTTTGGCGCCGAATATACCCGTGTAGAGGGCTTTAATCACCGCGATGTTGGCGCTGTTTGCCTCAAAGGCACAACGCTCGAGCCACGTCTTGGCAATTCACCTCGCCGTGTTTATGAAACACCTGCAGGGATGCTTAACGCAATTGGGCTGCAAAATCCTGGCGCCGATAAAGTGGTTAACGATATTCTGCCTCAACTCGATTTTGAAGAGACCCGCTTTATCGCCAATGTTTCTGGCTCAACGGTTGAAGATTACTTTGAAACCACCAAGCGCTTTGACGACTCCCCTGTCGACGCCATTGAGATCAATATCTCCTGCCCAAACGTTAAAGAGGGCGGTGTCGCTTTCGGGAATGACCCAGAAATGTCCGCTCGTGTTGTTGAGGCCTGCCGCCGAGCAACCAATAAGCCACTCATCACCAAGCTTTCTCCCAATCAAACCGATATTGCCAACAGTGCTCGCCATTGCATAGAGGCTGGAACAGATGCTTTTGCCGCAATCAATACACTTATGGGAATGGCGGTCGACATTGAAAGCCGAACACCTGTTATTGGTAACCGCCAAGGCGGTCTCTCTGGGCCAGCAATAAAGCCGGTTGCAATATTAAAGGTCAATCAGGTCTATCAGGTTTGCAAGGGCCACAACATCCCGATTATCGGCCAAGGTGGCATCACCAGCGCAGAAGATGCTCTGGAGTTTATTATCGCTGGAGCAAGCGCTATTGGTATTGGAACGGGGCTTTTTTATGATCCATTAATCTGCCCTAAAATTAATGCCGGCCTGCTCGATTATATGGAGCGGCACAAGATCAACAGCCTAGAGCAATTAACCGGCTCTTTGGGCTAACAAATATAAAACATCAAACACCCCCCCCAAAAAAAACAGGGGATTTTTTAAATCTATACGGGGTGCTTTAACCTTTAGAAAGCTTCATCGTAAAAGTAGTTATGGGGAAATTTACTCTTCAAGCCCCAATTCTTTAATTTTTCGTGTCAACGTATTACGGCCATAACCCAGTGCTAACGCTGCCTCTTGCCGCTTTCCGCCGGTATAGTTCAGCCCAGCGCGAATCAGCAACGCTTCACATGCTGGAATAATCTCTTTGGCAATATTCGGCTCGCCGCGTTGCAGGGCACATTCAATACTCTTCCTTAGTGCCGCCTCCCAATTTTCCCCAACCGCCATGGCGCCTGAATCGCTACTCTGCATAAGCTCTGGAGGGAGATCTGCCATATGAATATCTTTTCCCGCCGCCATAACCGTTAACCAACGACAACTATTCTCCAACTCTCGTACATTTCCAGGCCAGTCTAATTGGCTCAAGAATTTCTCTACTTCTGGCAAAAGAACCTTAGTCTCGGTATTCAGTTCGCCACTCGCCCGCTCTAGGAAATAGTTAAGGAGAAGTGGAATATCTTCTCTTCTATCACGTAACGCAGGAAGGTGAACACGGATCACGTTGAGGCGGTGAAAGAGATCTTCACGAAAGCGTCCAGACTTGACCAGCTCTTCTAATTTTTGGTGAGTCGCTGCGATGATTCTTACATCAACTTTAATCGCTGTGCGGCCACCGACGGGGTAAAACTCCCCATCTGATAAGACACGAAGAAGCCTAGTTTGCAGCTCAGCCGGCATGTCTCCAATTTCATCAAGAAAAAGTGTTCCACCATTTGCCTGCTCAAAACGACCTGATCGACGCCCCTGAGCACCAGTAAAGGCTCCTTTCTCATGTCCAAAAAGTTCTGATTCAAGCAGGTCTCTAGGAATTGCCGCCATATTAAGGGCAATAAATGGCTCTTTAACTCTCGGGCTATGACGGTGCAATGCAAGCGCAACCAGCTCTTTCCCTGTCCCCGACTCACCATTTATCAATACTGTTATATGTGAGCGTGCCAAACGACCAATCGCCCGAAAAACCTCCTGCATCGCCGGTGCCTCACCAATAATCTCCTGTATTGGTTCAGCGGGCTCTTCCGTCTGTTCTTTTTCTTCCAAACTCTGACTGCGGCCAAAACTGCAAGCTCGCTCAATAACCGCAACCGCCTCATTAATATCAAAGGGTTTCGGTAAATATTCAAACGCACCCCCATGAAAAGCCGAGACTGCACTATCTAAATCAGAGTGTGCAGTCATGATAATGATGGGAAGTGCAGGGTATTTCTGCTGAATTCGCTTCAAAAGTTCAAAACCATCCATCGAAGGCATTCGTATATCTGAAACGATGGCATCTGGCCTCTCGCTCTCTAGCATATCTAACAGCTCAAACGCATCACTAAAACAGGTCACGTTGATTGATGCTTTTTCGAGCGACTTCTCAAGCACCCAACGGATTGCTCGATCATCATCAACAACCCAGACGCTATTTTTCTCACTCATGCCCTGTCTCCAAAGGAAGGTAAACAGAAAAAAGGGTAACCCCCCCTTCTCTGGTATATTCAATTAAACCATCATACCGGTTGATGATTGACTGAGAGATTGAGAGCCCCAAACCCGTTCCCTCTGCCCTTCCGGTTACCATGGGATAGAAAACCTGTTCCTGCATTCCCTCACTCACCCCGGGACCATTATCAATAATATCAATCTTCGCAACTAGCCTGTTCTGCCTGCTTCCAATGGTGATTTTACGCCCAATCCTTGTCCTAATTTTAATCTCTCCCTGCTCACCCACAGCTTGCGCTGCATTCCGGGCAATATTCAAAAATGCCTGAATAAGCTGATCTTTATCTGCATAAACATCAGGGATACTTGGATCATAATCTCGCAAGATTTGAACACCGGCAGGAAGCTCTGCCTGAACCACAAGACGAACCCTTTCAAGAACCCCATGAATGTTCAGCTGCTTATTCTTTGGTAATGCGTTAGGCCCTAACATTCGATCCATCAGGTTTTTTAACCTGTCGGCCTCTTCAATAATGATCTGTGTATATTCTTTGAGAGCGTCATCTTCCAGCTCTTGCTCAAGCAGTTGCGCCGCACCACGAAGCCCTCCCAATGGGTTTTTTATTTCATGCGCTAGCCCTTTCATCAGAACCTTTGATGCTGTCTGCTGCTGAATCAGCTGTGACTCTCTCGATATTTGCAGGTGCCGGTCAACGTGCTGGAGCTCCAGCAAAATAGCATTTGGGCGATTGCCTTCATAGATCGGTGTTATAGAGCAATCAACAGTCACACACTGCTCACCTGCTGAAACTAACTCTAAATTTCTTTCTACTAATGAAACACCACTTTCAAGTGCACGCTCGATCTCTTTAATAAGCGTTCCTTTTACGCAGTGAATGATTTTATCTACAGACTGCCCTTGCACCTGCCGACTACTCACGCCTAGGAGTATCTCCCCAGCGGGATTGATGTACGAAAGCACCTTACTCTTATCGAAACAGAGAACTGCGTCACTAAGATTCTCGAGAATGCGCTGCTGTTGTAAAGTTGAACTCATTTCTACCATACGCTCCATTGAGCAAGAAGCAGGCCATAAATGGGTAAATCGTGTCCTTCAAGTTTTCACAAAACAGCGGCTTAAAGGGCCATTTTCAACCAAAAAACCAACGTTTATATGGCTTCTTTTGAGGATAAAGACAATACTAGGATGACACACAATAGCATAACGCACCAGAGTGGTGCGGCGGTATAAGTGAAACGAGTTTTAATTCCGCTTTTTAAAAAGCACAGAATGCTTACGAAAATAAAATTTAACAGGCTTACTACGCCCAATAACTTTCCCTGCTGAGTTTTTCACCTCAGCCAAAAGTTCATGTGAACCTCGGTCCACCAAAGTTAGGCTAAAGCTGGTGGCATGAAGAGGCTTGCCCGCTGAGCGTCCATCAACATAAAGCTGGATTTTATCTGCCTCGCGCAAAGCTGGCTCCAAGCCTACTGCCACATTAACAGGCCCATCACTATCAAAGAGTGTTGCATCGTTTACGGGCTGAACAACCGTGACAGCCTCATAAGAAAAAGGAGCTGACTCTTTTTGCCTGTTATCAAAAGTAGGCGCACGATACTTTGGAGGTTTATAGGATGAAGTACCTTTAAATTCGATCGGTTTCGAATCCTTTGTTGGGCGGTCACTATAAATCCGCTCCCCACTCGACCCTCTTCCTTCATAAATCTCTGCAGATGCTGATAGGGAAAAGAGCGCCAAACTTGTTAGGATGATTTTTTGCATGTGTTTGAGCTTAGACCAGCTCTACTCAACAAACAAGCCAAAAATTTTCACCCCATTCTATTACGCAAAAAAAACGCCCCGATAAAGGGGCGTTTTCTCAACTAACTCTAAAGCTTAGAGTGAGTAATACATATCAAACTCAACAGGATGAGTACTCATACGTAGACGAGTAACCTCTTCCATTTTAAGATCAATATAGGCATCAATCATGTCATCAGTGAATACACCACCAGCTGTCAAGAATGCACGATCTTCATCCAATGCTTCTAGCGCCTGATCGAAAGAGAAGCAAACCTGTGGAATTGCTTTTTCTTCTTCAGGTGGCAGGTCATATAGATCTTTATCCATTGCATCGCCAGGATGGATTTTGTTTTGAATCCCATCAAGGCCAGCCATCAGCATTGCTGCGAAGCAAAGGTATGGATTGGCTGTTGAATCACCAAAACGCACTTCGATACGACGTCCTTTAGGATTGCTAACAAAAGGAATACGAATTGAGGCAGAGCGATTACGTGCAGAATAAGCCAACATAACAGGTGCTTCAAAGCCTGGAACTAAACGCTTGTAGCTGTTTGTTGAGGCATTTGCGAAAGCATTGATTGCGCGAGCATGCTTGACGATACCACCAATGTAGAACAGTGCTGTTTCTGACAGACCACCATAAAGATCGCCAGCAAACAGCGCCTTACCATCTTTAAAGATAGACTGATGAACGTGCATACCGTTACCGTTATCACCAACCAGAGGCTTAGGCATAAAAGTCGCTGTTTTGCCGTAGGCATGTGCAACATTGTGAACAACATACTTCAGCTCTAAAACTTCATCTGCTTTCTTAACGAGTGTGTTAAAAACAGTTCCGATTTCGCACTGTCCCGCAGTCGCCACTTCGTGATGGTGCACTTCTGTTTCTTGACCCATCTCTTCTAGTGTTAGGCACATCGCTGCACGCATATCATGGAGAGAATCAACTGGAGGAACTGGAAAGTAGCCACCTTTCAGGCCAGGACGGTGTCCCATGTTGCCATCTTCATAAACTTTTTCTGTATTCCACTCAGCTTCTTCTGAGTCAATTTTGAAAAAGCTACCAGACATATTTGAGTTCCAACGAACATCGTCGAATACGAAAAATTCATTTTCTGGACCAAAATAAGCTGTATCACCAATGCCTGTTGATTGCAGGTAAGCTTCTGCTCTTTTAGCAATCGAGCGAGGATCGCGCTCATAGCCGCTCATATCGCTAGGCTCAACGATATCGCAACGTAAAATCATTGTTGTATCTTCGAAGAAAGGATCGATAGCGGCACTCTCTGGGTCAGGCATCAGAATCATGTCCGATTCGTTAATCCCTTTCCAGCCAGCAATTGAAGAGCCATCAAACATTTTGCCTTCTTCGAAAAGGTCAGCATCAACAGTGTGCGCGGGTACGGTTACATGCTGCTCTTTACCAATTGTATCGGCGAAACGAAAGTCAACAAACGCGACTTCCTTTTCTTTCATCATCTCAAGAACTTTTTCTACAGACATTTAATTCTCCAAAATTTCAAGTGTTATATCTAAATCCAAAAAATCAGTTATAGCAAAAAGCATAATTTATGCCAACTGGTGCCTTGCGAAACTCTCTTATAATACAAGTAGCTAGCTATAAACAAAAGCCCATTAGTGCGCCAATATGGTGCGTCATTTCTCTTTATCGCACACTAATGGTGCTATCTGGAGAAATAGACCACCACCTCAGCAATCTCTTCTATCTCTATCTCTACTGCTTTTAGCTGCCTCTCAACCTCTTCTGCTGTCATTACTTTCGACAAAAGTGAAAGCGGCAAAACAACTTCAACAACAACCTTTCCCTGCAAATAATGGAGGTTTATTTTCTTCAACTTTTTAGCTGCTTCAACTCCCGACCATATAGCCTGTACTTTGCCCTCCAGCTCTTTGCGAAGAGGTAAACTTGCATTTAGCGCAACCTCTTCATCATCCTCGGGGTCAACATGCACAAGTACATCAGAGACCTCTTCAAACCTATTCAGGAGAGAATATTTAACCGTGTCACTGATTAGATGGCCCTCTGAAACGGTAATTTCCGAATCAACCTGAATATGCACATCGACTAACGCCTCTCCACCCATACTCCGCGTTCTCAAAAAATGCAGCGAGGTTACACCATCAACGCCTCGGATGGCCTCCTTAATCTCCTCCAAGCGCTCCTTTGGCAGTGAAGTATCAACCAATTCGCTGACGCTCTCCTTAAGCAGTTCATAACCTATTTTCGCAATCATTACCGCCACAACAATCGCAGCGAAGTCATCCAATGCCTCAATACCCAGCAAGCTACCACCGATGCCAACCAGAACAACAATCGACGAAATTGAATCACTACGGTGATGCCAGGCATTTGCCTCTAAAAGACGCGAGCGAGTCGCCTTAGCAACTCTAAAGGTGTAGTGAAACAGTCCCTCATTAGCGAGGATTGAAAAAAGGGCTGCAAAAAGAGCTATAACGCCTGGCTGTAATGAAATCTGCGGCTCAATAACTCTTGAAACTGCCTCCCAAGCAATTCCTGCCCCCACAAGCATTAGCAAACCACCCAATACAACCGTTGCCACCGTCTCAAACCGAGCGTGACCATAAGGGTGATCTTCATCAACTGCCTGAGAGCCATAATGCGTTGCAACCCAGACTAAAAGATCAGTCAGCAAATCAGATAAAGAGTGAATCCCATCTGCAATCAGGGCGTGAGAGTTTGCCGATTTCCCAACAACAATCTTAACCACTGCGAGCAGCAGATTTACAGCCGCTCCAACTAAAGTTACACGTTGTTTTTGTATGGCTACCGAATCATTATCCACGATCAGCGCCACCTACTTGCAAATTAAGCACAAACTCATAGTCCGAGCGACTACTACTCAAAACGCTATGGCCATTAATCCGGCACCAAGTCGGAATGTCATGCATCACACCTGGATCTGTACAGGTCACCTCCAGCTGATCACCACTCTCAAGCGTCTTAATTTTATCTTGAACACGGATAACCGGCAGAGGACAAAGTAATCCACGAAGGTCTAAGCTGATCTTGCTCATACGTACCACGCCTCAGGAATCTCATAGGGCGGCAGCGGTTTAACATCAAATATTGTCTCTTCCCCATCCCGAACGCATTTAACCGTAACTTTATCTGCATCACGCCCCTGACTAAAACGGGCGACCAAACTGGCCGCAAAAGGCAGCTCTTCCTCTTTAATTTTCCCTTCGACTAATGTCAATGGACCGCCATGGCTCATCACTTGCAGCCAGGTAAAGCCTTTTTTGTACCCCTGTAAAAAGCGAGATTCGCCCTCTTCACGCGCAACGATCAACTTATAGTCACCGCCCGGACGAATATGTCGCCCCACCTTCAGGAGCATAATATCGTCTAATTCATACTCTTTACTGCCACGATATTTCCAAAGATCTACCAGCTTTTCTGAATAGCTTTTATCGGTTAAAAAACAGCACCCTCCCGCTGGAGTTGCATAATCTTTAAAGCCATATTGCTCGGCAAGTGCCATCTGTGGCTTGCGTGTCCTGCCACTAAAATCAAATAGCTCATCACGATTAACCCAACCCTCTCGCTCTGGAAGGGTTTCGGGCAAATTCTTAGCACAAAGGGGGCGCATTAAAAGATCATCAGCTCCCGACTCTCTCGAAATAACTGGCATCGTATCCTTACGCTGGGACATCGGCCGCTGACCAACCACTTCACCGGTGATAATGAAATCAAAACCATTTTCCTCGGCCCACTGCTTTGCCTTGGAAACCATAAAGACCTTGCAGTCCAGGCAGGGGTTCATATTGGCGCCGTAACCATGCTTTGGATTGAAGAGCACCGACTTATACTCATCGATTACGTCAATGATATGCAGCTTCATATTGAGCTGTTCCGCCACCCACAGCGCATTGTTTCTTTTTGGCTTCGCTTTATCTTTTTTACGGATAGCGTGCGTGTGCCCCTCGACACAAAAGCCGGTGAAGAAATTAATCCCTTCAACATGTACGCCCTGCTCTTGAATCACTTTGGCAGCTAGCAAGGAATCTAAACCACCTGAAATTAATGCAACCGCTTTTCGTTTGTTCGACATATTTAATTCTAAAAACCAACCTAAATAGTCATATTACCCAAAAATGGCGCGCTAATCACCCGCACAACATGCAGTCAACAACCATTTCTGGGTATAATCGCCGCTTTGTTAAAACCTCAATCAGGATTAAACGCCAAGTGAGCACTGAAACAGCATCTGGCCATAATTGCGCCACTTTTCAAGGACTTGTTCTTGCCCTGCAAGAATACTGGGCAAAACAGGGCTGCGCCCTCCTTCAACCACTTGATATGGAAGTAGGTGCCGGCACATTCCACCCTGCCACTTTCTTGCGCGCAATCGGCCCTGAGCCTTGGAACTGCGCTTACGTTCAGCCCTCACGTCGCCCTACCGATGGCCGATATGGCGAAAACCCAAACCGCTTGCAGCACTACTACCAGTTTCAGGTCATCCTAAAGCCCTCTCCTGACAATATTCAAGAGCTGTATCTGGAGTCTCTACAGCATCTCGGCATCGACCTGCTTGAACATGATGTCCGCTTTGTCGAAGACAACTGGGAATCACCCACACTCGGCGCTTGGGGGCTTGGCTGGGAAGTTTGGCTTAACGGCATGGAAGTGACCCAGTTCACCTACTTTCAGCAGGTTGGTGGCCTCGATTGCCGCCCTGTTACCGGCGAAATAACCTACGGTCTCGAGCGTATCGCCATGTACCTGCAAGGTGTTGATAATATTTATGACCTCGTCTGGACCGATAATGAACGCGGCATCGTCACCTATGGTGATGTGTTTCATCAAAATGAAGTGGAAATGTCCACATGGAACTTTGAGCACGCCAATGTCGATTTTATGTTCCAGACATTTGATACCTGCGAATCAGAGTGCACGAAATTGATTGCAGCTGACCTACCGCTTCCCGCTTACGAAATGGTACTTAAGGCTTCGCATGCATTTAACCTGCTCGATGCACGCCACGCCATCTCCGTAACTGAGCGCCAACGTTACATTCTGCGTGTTCGTAATATGGCAAAATCGGTTGCCGAAACCTATTACCAACGCCGCGAAAGCCTAGGCTTTCCGATGCTCCCTGAAAACAGCAAAAAGGAGAAGTCCGATGACTAAATCTCAAGACCTCCTATTTGAACTTGGTACCGAAGAGTTACCGCCAAAGTCACTTCTGACTCTACGAAATGCACTCGAAGAGGGCGTCTCTTCCGGGCTAAAAAAGGCCGGTTTAGCGCATGGTGAAATCATCACCTACGCAACACCAAGGAGGCTGGCTTTATGGATCAAAGAGCTTGCCACAGCCCAGCCAGATCGCACGATAGAAAAACGTGGCCCTGCTGTTAAAGCAGCCTATCAAGCCGATGGGACACCCAGCAAAGCCGCAGAGGGCTTTGCCCGCAGTTGTGGTGCTTCGCTCGAGCAGATCGGCACAATCAAAACAGACAAAGGTGAGTGGCTTGCCTGGACAGAAAATAAAACCGGCGAACCAACCGAGCAGCTAATTGGTGATATTTTAACCAAAAGCCTCGCTACGCTCCCTGTGGCGAAAAGAATGCGCTGGGGGAGCGGTTCTACCGAATTTGTTCGTCCCATTAAGTGGATCGTACTTCTTTTTGGCAGTGAGATTATAAATAGCTCAATTCTTGGTATTAAAACTGTTCGTTACTCGCGCGGCCACCGCTTTCATGCGCCTGAACAGATCAATATCAACGATGCTAGCAGCTACGCTAAACAACTTCTCGAAGCAGGACATGTTCAAGTCAGCTTTGAAATCCGCAGAACAGAAATTGAAAAACAGGCAATTGAACTCGCCAAAACAGTCGATGGAATCGCCCACATAGAGCCGGCTTTACTTGATGAGATCACCGCGTTAGTCGAATGGCCCGTTGCGGTTATGGGCGGGATTGATGAACGCTTCTTGGCGCTACCTGCCGAAGCACTCATCACCACCATGCAAGACAACCAAAAATACTTCCCGGTTAAGGCCGAATCGGGCGGGTTACTCCCTTGGTTCATCACCTTCAGCAATATCGACAGCAAAAACCCAGAATCGGTCCGCAAAGGGAATGAGCGCGTTGTTCGCCCTCGTTTAGCCGATGCCGAATTTTTCTGGAATCAGGATCGCAAGCAGCCTTTGGAAGCGCGTGTTGAAAAACTTGGCTCAATTATCTTCCAAAAACAACTTGGTACACTGCTCGATAAAACTCAGCGTGTTGAAAAACTAGCCGCTTTAATTGCAGAAGAGATTGGCGCTGATCAAGAGAAAGCAGCTCGCGCAGCTCATCTTGCAAAAACCGATCTGCTAACCGAAATGGTTGGTGAGTTTGCCAGTCTGCAGGGCACAATTGGTCGCTACTACGCCACAGCAGACGGTGAAGCTGATGACGTTTCTCAAGCGCTCGAAGAGCAATATTTTCCCAAACAGTCCGGTGGGAAATTACCCGAATGCCAGACAGGCCAAGTGCTTGCCCTTGCTGAAAAGCTCGATACTTTGTGTGGCATTTTTAGCGCCGGCCTGATCCCAACGGGCGATAAAGACCCCTATGCACTCAGACGCGCAACGATCGGCATCTTGAGAATCATTTTAGAAAAGCAGCTCAACCTCGATCTGATTGAACTGATCGAAAAATCCTGCGGCCAGTTCAGCCATTCATTTGATCGCGAAAAAACCCAAAAACAGCTACTCACTTTCTGCCTGGAACGGCTCAAGGGGCTTTTTCTTGAAGAGGGGTTTAGTGCAGATGAGCTTGATGCGGTTCTTTCTGTTCATCCAACATCCCCTTTAGATTTTGAAGAGCGTTTGCAAGCTGTTAAATCTTTCCGCTCACTGCCAGAAGCCGAAAGCCTTGCCGCTGCAAACAAGCGGATTCGCAACATCTTACGTAAAGCAGGAGCTCTTTCTCAACAGGAAATCGATGCGGAACAGCTTATTGAAGCAGCCGAAAAGCAACTTTGGGAACAGACCAAAATTGCCTCAGAAGCAGTCACCCCATTACTTGCACAACACGATTACAACGCCGCGCTAAAGCGGCTTGCTCAACTGCGTGAAACAACGGATCAATTCTTTGACCAAGTGATGGTGATGGCAGATGATGAGACCGTTCGTAATAACCGGCTAACCCTGCTTTCAATCACCGGTAACCTCTTCCTTTCAATCGCTGACATCTCAAAACTACAATGAAACAGATCATCCTCGACCGCGATGGCGTCATCAATCAAGATTCAGATGCCTACATCAAATCACCGGAGGAGTGGATTCCGATAGAGGGGAGCCTCGAAGCGATTGCTTTGCTCTGTCAAAATGATTTTCACGTTGTCGTCGCAACCAACCAGTCTGGGTTAGCACGTGGGCTTTATGACGAGCCGACGCTGTATCAGATCCATGCAAAAATGCAACGAATGGTGGCCGAAAAAGGGGGGCGCATCAGCGCCATCTTCTATTGCCCACACGGGCCTAACGACGGCTGTGACTGCCGCAAGCCAGAGCCGGGGCTACTGCTGCAATTTGCCGAACGCGCAAAAATATCTCTAACAAACATTCCCTTTGTTGGCGACACATTAAGAGATATTCAAGCCGCACAAGCGGTTGGTGCCCGCCCCTATCTAGTTAAAACCGGCAAAGGGATGAAAACCCTGCAAGATAACCCAACCCTAGATGTACCGGTTTTCGACAACCTCTTAGAGGCCGCAAAAGAGATCATTCGCCATGCGCAAAATTAATCTTTTTCTCCGTTCAAGCCTCTTCTTCGCCTGCATGAGTCTGAGTACAATACCGTTTTCCGCACTGGTTATTCTCTGCTGGCCGCTCCCTCAACCTACCCGCTACAAAGTAGCTAGCGGCTGGGCAATCCTTAACATCTGGTTACTAGATAAGATCTGCGGACTAAGTCATCAGATTGAGGGGCTAGAAAATGTGTCCACGGATAAAAACGGCATTATCTTGTGCAAACACCAATCAGCTTGGGAAACTCTGGCGCTACAAACAATCTTTCCAAATCAGGCATGGGTGCTCAAACGGGAGCTTTTCAGAATACCCATCTATGGATGGGCGCTGGCTGCAACTGACCCAATCGGGATCAACCGGCAAGATAAGAGAGCCGCTCTTAAAGCAATTATCCAGCAAGGTATCGAGAAACTTAAACAGGGCCGCTGGATCATTATTTTTCCTGAAGGAACTCGAATGGCACCAGGCGAGAGAGGCAACTATGGCGGTAGTGGCGGACTGCTTGCACACAAATCAGGCTATGCCATTACGCCTATTGCACACAATGCGGGTGAATTCTGGCGTAGACGAGGCTTTATCAAGTATCCGGGGGTAATTCAGGTTCGAATCGGCCCACCCATTCAAGTGAAAGGAGATAAGGCCTCTGAATTGAATGCACGCGCGGAAGAATGGATTGAATCTAACATGGCTGAAATCAACAACCAAATCGGCTGATTCTCAAACACTATAACTAGGCTCCACAGCATTCAAAACCCATCCCGTTGCCTTCTTGAGCGACTCGCTACTCAGTTCAACCAAGGGCCTCGGCTCTGCAATTCCATACCCTTGCGCATAATCTACACCCATTGATATAAGCTGCCTAAGGATCGCTTCATTTTCCACAAACTCGGCAACAGTCTGCATACCAACTGCGTGGCCTACATCGTTAATCGAGCGAACCATTGCACGGTCAATCTCATCATCAACAATATCCCGAACAAATGTGCCATCAATTTTTAGCTTGTTGACCGGCAACTGTTTAAGGTAGGTGAATGAGGACATTCCGGAGCCAAAATCATCCAACAGAAATTTACAGCCCAGTCTCTTCATTTGCTGAATAAACTGTGTTGCTCTTTCAAGATTAAGAATTGCCGCTGTTTCGGTCACTTCAAAGGCTATTTTATCGTAGGGCACCTTTTTTTCGATAAACTGTGCTTGGGTAAAACGGAGGAATCCTTCACTCCCCACCGAGTTTCCGGAAACATTGATTGAGCAGTAGGAAAGATCATCCAGTAGCGCGGGGTTTTCTACGAAGAAGTCGAGCGCGTGCTCGACAACCCAGTGATCGATCTTCTGATCAAGACCATAACGCTCGGCAGCGGGCAGGAAGGCGCCGGGAGGGATTATCTCGCCCGCCTTGCTGCCCTGCATACGGATAAGCAGCTCCAGTGATGCCGCCTCTTTTCTTTGAATCGGCACAATGGGTTGAAAGTAGAGTTCGAAGCGATCTTCTTCAAGGGCGCGGGTTATTTGGCTCACCCAGTTCATTTCTCCTTGGCGCTGCCGTATCTCTTGGTCTTCTGTCTGGTAGACATGAACACGATTACGGCCGGCATCTTTCGCGGCATAGCAGGCCGTATCGGCCAGTTTAAGCAGGTCAACACCTTCGATATCCCAGACATCCATTAGGTTTACCATGCCAATACTGATGCCGAGGTTGAAGACCTGGTTCTCCCAAGGAAAGCGAAAGTCTTCGATCAGCTCTCTGATTTGATTGGCGATCTGGAGTGCCTTTTCAGGTGGGCAGTGTTCCAGCAGGATGCCAAATTCATCTCCCCCTAACCGACCTAATGTATCGCGCTCTCTCAGACGCGGTTTTATAAGTGCTGTCAGCAAGCATAGCAGTTCGTCTCCGGCCTGATGGCCACAGGTATCATTGATCACTTTAAACTGGTCAAGATCCATATAAAACAGTGCATAGTCGGCGTGCTTGGTCTTTAACGACTTCAGGCAGTGGCCTAACCGCTCTTCGAACTGTCGGCGATTAATGAGGCCGGTTAATTCGTCATGGTTGGCATGAAACTCGAGCTCTTTTGCCATGCTGCGTGTCTGTGTGACGTCATGAAACACCAGCACAGCGCCGGTGATTTCGCCTGAGTCATGCCGGATCGGTGCGGCTGAGTCTTCAATCGAGATGGTGTGGCCATCGCGGTGAACGAGCCCCGTATGGTTAGCCAGCCCCACAATTCGCCCCTCTCTCATGCAGCGTTCCGCTGGGTTGATCGCCTCTTTCCCTGTCACCTCATTAATAATAAAAAACACCTTTTCCAGAGGTTGTCCGATGGCTCTATTCTCACGCCAACCGGTCAGTTTCTCTGCAACGGGGTTCATATATTCAACCCGGCACGCCCGGTCCGTTGCAATAACTGCATCACCTATCGATTCCAGCGTTGTTTGGATACGCTCCTTTTCTGCTGTAAGTGCAAACTCGGCCTTTTTCTGCTCATCAATCAGAAAACCTTCTGCAATCACGTCGGTAATCGCGCCATCTTTGTCAAAAAGTGGCGAAGTTTTATAGCGGATCCAATAAAGCACCTCACCAAACCTCGCCTGCAGATCTTTGCTGGTCGATTCTCCAGAAAATGCCCTCTCGATACTTTCCTTGATAAAGTTGTGATCAGAATCAGGACAACCGAACCATTGGGTCTCCCACAGATAATGGCCCACCACATCCTCAAGCACCAATCCGGCCAGATCTAGGGGCCCTTTATTAGCAAAGGTAATCTTTTTTTCACTAGAAATGATGGCAACAAAGTCATCGATATTGTCGAGCAGATTTCTCAGGTATAACTCGTTGTTTTCTGCCTCCGCCGTTTGCTGCTCGACTTTGCTCAGCGCACGACTGAGCTCTTGCGTTCTTTGGCTTACTTTTTTCTCGAGAATCGCTGCCGCGACAAAAGAGTCGTAAGTTGACCCTTTTTCGCTGATCTCACGCTCCACGCGCCTCATCAGCACATTTATAACCTTTTCTTTTTGTTGGAGCCTCTCCTCTAGCTGCCTAACTCTACTTTCAACTTCGCTCATGAATTCGTCCCTTTCCCAAAAGCGACCGCCGTAAAGGTCTGATTTACATGAAGGGCACCGTACTGCTCACCATAGGTGTGAAAACCGATGACCTTATTTTTCTGCATAATCTCAGCAACCTCTTTTTCTGTATCCACTTTTCTGTACTGAGACTTCCGGTAGAGGCAATCAAAACCAAGCGTCAGCAATGGCTCTCCAATTTTTTGCCTCATCGCATCAAAAGCGCACTCAAGGTTCTCAACGACATCAATACTTTTAGCCATCGACAAAACAACTCCTTCATCGATCGCACAGCTAAATTTAAGCCCCTTGGTCAGGGAGCAATCAAAGGCCTCCTTACTCGGTGTAATCGAACGAATGTAATAGTCTCCGCCGAGCTTCACCGCTACTGGATGATTGGCAAAAAAATCAAAGTCTAACTCAGCCTCCGAAACGCCTGCCGCCTTGGCGTAACCCGTTGATGCCGGCAGTCCATCGATTTCGGTAACCTTTCTGTTTGCAACGTCGGCCTCTGTGACCACCAACCGCTCCTCTGTCCCGACAAAGTTTTCTGTTTTAAACAGATAAAAGGGCAATGTGGTACAAACCAGCGAGAGCACTGCACAATTACTATGAAAGCGCCCCTGGTAGTAAATATAGGTTTTCTCAAAGCGGTCATCGTCGGCAGCTGAACCACCCACCAGTGGCAGCGTTTTCAGCACATCACTCAGCGCGCCCACAACGCGCTCTTCCATATTAGAAAGTCCATCAATAAGCAGGAAAGCAAAGCCACTTAAACCTTTGCAGCTGCCATAGTCACAAATGGGTGGCCCACAAAGCTCCTGACCTACCACCTTCTCATACAGCGATTTATGTGCTGCACGTATTTCGTCGCCACTCAAATTATCAAGTGATAGCAGAACCATTTCAGCATGAAGCTTTTTTGAACGAACCGTAAAGCCTGTTATCGATCCTTCGAGAAAGCCATTTGGTGTAATTTCACCTGCTGTCGTACAACCAATGAGCGGCGTACCGGAAAACTTTTCAGCCAGTGCCTTCTCGAGTGGCGCCAAGTCGTAATCTGGCGAACAGTAAAATACCGCGAATGATGTTTCAGGCTGATAAATTGCATCGTAAAGCTCTTGAACCGCCTGCACTGGATCGGTTTTTTGTGAAACGCCTGTCTTAACAACAGGATCATTCTGTGTCATCCCTTCTCTCCCTACAGCCGCTATATTCCCTAAACCCTGCAATGTTTTTATTATTAGCTCTCGGAGTATAGTCGAGGGATTCTATTTCCTCAATCAGTGAAGTCGATAAAGTTGTACTCACAACTATTTCCTACTATATTGGTAGGTCTCTAATAATGGAACCAACCTAAGGAGACTGTTATGAAGCATGAACTACCCCCTCTGCCCTACTCTGGAAACGCACTGGAACCTTATATTTCAGCAGAAACACTTGAATTCCACCATGGCAAACATCACGCAACATATGTAACAAAACTCAACGGCCTAATCCCTGGGAGCGAATTTGAAAGCGCCCCATTAGAAGAGATCATTACGAAAGCGACTGGGCCTATTTTCAATAATGCCGCCCAGATCTGGAACCACACTTTCTATTGGAACTGTTTAGCGCCTAATGCTGGTGGTGAACCCACAGGAGCATTAGCAGACGCAATAAACGCAGCTTTTGGCTCTTTCGACGCATTTAAAGCCGAAATGACCGATAAATCAGTCAATCTGTTTGGCTCTGGTTGGTCTTGGTTAGTAAAAGATGGTGAGGGCAACCTTTCTATCGTTCAAACGTCCAACGCAGGATGCCCACTCACCGATGGCCTGACACCACTTTTGACCTGCGATGTCTGGGAACACGCCTATTACATCGACTGCCGAAATGCTCGCCCAAAGTATATGGAAAACTTCTGGAGCCTTGTTAACTGGGACTTTGTTGCCGCTAATTTGTAGAAAGGTAAAAATTACTCACTGCCAAGTCTGAGCAATCAGTTTTGGCAGTGAGTAATCGCTCGTCGCAACCAAATCGAGGCATAGCCAAGCCCACTGACAACCGTTGTTGCCAAAACAGCATAAATTAGAACCTCGATTAACTCTTCCGGAAGCGCCACAAAGCCCTGATCAAAAATCACCAAAACAACCAATGCGATCTGAATGACCGTATTCAGTTTGCTAATCAGTGTTGGCTCTCCCATAAATGGGCCAAACAGGTAGTGATAAGAGGTTGCACCGAGAACAATCAGAAGGTCGCGCAGTATAACGGCCCAAACAAGCCACATTGGGATCAACCCTAACCAGCCACTTAGAACAAAACAGGTTACCAGTAACATCTTGTCTGCTATTGGATCTAATAGAGACCCAAGTCGACTGGTCCAACCATAGTGTTTTGCTAAATATCCATCCAGCCCATCCGATACCGCTGCAATCACAAATAGAGATAGCGCCCAATCAAACCTTTTGTCCATCAGCAACATCGCAACGGGCACCACTAAGATAATTCTTAGGAGACTTATCGCATTTGGTATATCGCGCGCGCCCAGCTTCATGGTTCTAACTTGTAATGCAGCGCTCCTTTTTCTTCACTCTCTACGGGGGCCACAAAAAACAGCTTATCTACCGAATCCAAAGCCTGCCGCAACGCCGCCTCATCCCCTTTTATCGTCAAACTAAATAATGCGTCATCCGCGCTCAGCTCACTCCATTCAACTGCCTCAACCAGTGAAAGCCCTTTAATTCGACTTGCAAGCCAAGTGAAATCAGCAAGCTCTTTTATTCCTGACACACGCAGCTTATGTCGCTCCGATTCCACTAATGCCGCGCCAATCACCAGTTTCGCAGCAAGCAAGTCAAAAACACCATCAACACCTTGTGCCAGCGCTTCTCGTGCAGAACCCGCCTTACTACTCCAGTGAGCAACATCATCCTGCTGATAGAGACTCCATTCCACCACCCAACGAGAGGCTGTTTTTTTCAACAACCGGCCTGCCAAAATTGCATCTGCTCCATAACGGGTCGATGCTCGGCCTATTCTGTCATCAAAATTCCCCCAAATATCATTAAAAGAGATCGCACCTTGATCCACTAAATCCATCAATGGCAACAACAATGGCAAACCTCTCTTTTCCCCCAATTTTTGAAACAGATCGGCCAACTCTGGCCGCCCTTCAGGCTCAACAAGGTAGCGTTTTTTTCCACTCTCAACTGCTATCCAAACCAAAATAGAGGGCCTATCTTCTGCCCAAACAGCAATATCATTTGCTTCTAACGCCTCATTTAACGCAAATGAATCGAATTTCACCCGTAATTTGCGTTGTGGCGGCAAATCAACATCTTCCCCTTCAGCCCTTTTCTCTTCACGGTAACTATACTGTCTGACATAACGCGGGCCATTTTTCATAAGCTCCTGAATTGATGGCTCGCCTCTTATATCTCTCCGGCCCGTGATTTTCACCAAAATCTCGGCCAATGCCGAGCGAATCGCACCATTCCTATCTTCCAAGCCTTGACTCGCAACGTCTACTTCTGAAGCATACAAACCTTTAACCTCTACGGCGGCGGAGCTTGCAGCCCACACAGATAAAAAGATCAGAAACAAAAACCGCACATCATTCTCCATAAAGCCAAGATAATTCGTAGCCGTATCATAACCCTAATATTCACAAATCTGGTACAATCACACTCCATTTCTAAAACTATTCTGGAATTGTTTTGAGCGATAAGAAAGAGTCTTTAAGCTATAAGAGTGCCGGCGTTGACATCAATGCGGGCAATGAACTGATTGACCGGATAAAACCAATTGCTGCCAGAACACGCATTCCTGGTGTTATGGCCGGTCTTGGTGGCTTTGGCTCTATGTTTGAACTGCCACTTGACCGCTATAAACAGCCAGTGCTTATTTCTGGAACAGATGGTGTCGGCACAAAGCTGAAACTAGCCTCAATGATGAACAGGCATGACACGATTGGAATTGACCTTGTCGCCATGTGCGTAAATGACATCATCGTTCAGGGTGCAGAACCGCTCTTTTTTCTCGATTACTTCGCTTCAGGCAAACTCAACATCGATGTTGCCACCGATGTTGTTGACGGAATCGGTAAAGGCTGTGAGTTTTCTGGCGCTGCTTTAGTGGGCGGCGAAACAGCCGAAATGCCCGGCATGTACGGCGATGGCGACTACGATCTTGCTGGCTTCTGTGTCGGTATCGCTGAAAAAGAAAATATCATTGATGGCAGCAAGGTTAGCGAAGGAGACTGCCTAATCGGACTTGCCTCATCTGGCCCTCACTCTAATGGCTACTCTTTGGTCAGAAAAGTTCTAGACTATTCAAACAGCTCTCTAGACCAACCTTTTGATGGCAAAACACTCGGTGAAAAACTCCTCGCTCCAACCCGTATCTATGTAAAGCCACTCCTAGAATTAATCGCAAAGCAGCCTGTACACGCCCTTGCACATATTACAGGCGGAGGCATCACCGAAAATCTTCCGCGCGTCCTTCCTGATGATCTTGGTGCCGACATCGACCTAAACAGCTGGGACAGACCAGCGATTTTTGACTGGCTGCAAGAAAAAGGAAACATTGCAGAAGACGAGCTACTACGTACTTTCAATTGCGGTATTGGCATGATTGTCTGCATTCCTGCTGAAACAAAAGATTCCGCCATTGAACTGCTTAATGCTGCTGGTGAAACCGCTTTTGCTATCGGTAAAATCACTCGGCACGGTGATGACGAACAGGTCACCTATTCTCGCAGCTAACATGCCACTAAAGATTGTCGTACTTCTATCTGGAGAAGGAACTCTTCTACAGTCTTTTATCAATAGACAAAAAGAGGGCCTGCCCATTGAGATTGCGGCCGTTATCAGCAATCGTCCCAATGTTGGCGGCTTAGCACGAGCAGAGAAAGCAGAAATTACGGCGCATGAAATCGATCACAAATTATTTCCTGATCGAGCAACATTTGAGGCTGATTTAATAAAACTAATCGACCAATACAGCCCAGATGTCGTTGTCTTGGCTGGTTTTATGCGAATTCTGGGTGAACTATTTGTCGACCATTATCAAGGGCGACTGATAAACATCCACCCCGCTCTACTGCCAAAATATAAAGGACTCGATACCCACCAACGCGCAATTGACGCCGGTGATTCAGAGCACGGTAGCAGCGTCCACCTCGTTACCAGTGAGCTTGATGGCGGCCCCGTCATTGCGCAGATAAAACTCCCTATTCTTCCTGAAGATACTGCAGACACGCTTTCTGAGCGAACAAAAAAGAGAGAACATTTACTTTATCCAGAAGTGCTACGTTGGATTGCCGAAAAAAAACTAACCCTAAGCCAGGGCATTCCCCTTTGCAATGGCGAGCCTCTAAACTCTCCAGTTGTATTGGAGCCTGACGGCGAAAAATAGATGAAAATGGCCAGGCAGATAAGCTTTTTCGCTTACCCTCTCAGGTCAATTAGCGCTTATTTGCCTACCCAACTTATTCTTCTTTCTGGCCTGCTCCTCCTCTCCGCGCAAGCCAGCGCTGAACTGCCGCTATTTTCCGCCGAATACAAGCTAACACGGAGAGCTATTCCTATCGCAACCGTCAAGCTCTCCCTCACACGACAAAATGATAGATACCTACTCGAATCGAAGAGTGAGCCTGTTGCCCCTCTTTCTTGGGTTCGCGAAGATCTTGTTGTTGAAAAAAGCTACTGGCAATATCACGACCAGTTCCCTCGTCCTAACCACTATCGTTATATTCGATCAAATCGTAACAGCCACTACGAAGTGGTGGTCGATTTTAACTGGAAGAATCACCAACTCACCACCACCACAAATGGTGATAGCTGGAAGACAAGGCTAGCCGAAAAAACAGTCGATAAAGCATTAGTTCAATTAGCCTTAATGAGGGATTTGGCTCAAGGAAGAATTGAAAACAGCTATGCTGTCGCAGATGGTGGGCACCCCAAAATCTACCATTTCTCAAAAGTAGGGGAAGAGCAAGTTGCAAGTAAAATCGGCACTTTAGACGCGCTGAAAATAGCCCGGAGCAAATCAGGAAAACCCTCTAATACAACGCTTTGGCTGGCGCCAAAATTAAATTTCTTGCCCATCAGAATAGACAAAACAAGGGACGGCACCACCTACTCAATGTCAATAATTAAGCTGTCTATGCCCCAGCCAGCAACAACTAAACGTAGCAATTAACTTCAAAAAAGGTCGACATCTGCCTCTGGCAAACTCATCGGCTTCAATTCGCCGTTTTCAATCAGTTGCTCATAATAGCCAATGCTATTTCTTCCGTGATTTTTTGCATAATAGAGCGCTCGATCTGCCTGCTCAATTATCGAGCTGATTGGCAAGCTTGCGTCAATCTCAGTCACTCCGATACTAACGGTCACCTCACCGACTTGCGGAAACAGATTTGCCTGAACCGTCTCCCTGAAACGCTCAAGCACAGCACTTGCGTGCTCCGGCAAAACATTACTCAAAATAACCGTAAATTCCTCACCCCCATACCTGAACAGGTAATCTGAGTGCCGAAATGTGCCCTCCATCAAGCGCGCAAAAGAGAGCAAAACCTCGTCTCCATGCAAATGACCATAGGTATCATTAATTTTTTTAAAATGGTCGATATCAAGCATCGCAAAAAAAGAACAGAGGTCGTGATCTTGTTGACGCCGGTATATATTTGCAAGATCCATATGGACTTGCGCCATCATCCGGTCAAACGCCTGACGGTTCAACAAACCTGTTAATGCATCCCGCTCGCTTTGCATTAACAAAAGATTAAGATTCCCGAAAATAGCCGCGAGATTACCGATCAGATTTCGAGCATCTTCTTTATAGCTGTATCCCTCAAGCACAATCAAAACATGCACACCCAGCAATCCTTTCACCGGCTGAATCAATCTTTTTTTCTTACTTGGGAGAACTCTTTCTACCGCCAGCCCCAACTTGACCGCCTGCCCTCCACCTTCTAGGCTATCTAAGCTCTGAGCAGGCGCTTCTGGGTCGAGTAAATTAATCAGTCTAATGGTGGATGCCGGCTGCTCAAGTTTAGGATACCCACCATCTTCACCCTTAAGCTCGTATAAGACATATGACTCAGGAGAAAACAGTTTTTGCAGGATTTCTCCCAAACAATTGCAAAGAGAGAATTGGTCTCTTCTTGAGGTTAACTCCTCTGCTAAATAGCGGCATAAAGATTTATCTTCTACCACTGCCAAGTCAATCATTCACGACAACCTTATTTATTAAAAGGTTAAACATACCAACCCAAGGGCCTTTTTACAAGCCGCCAAAACTACGCCTTAGGGAGTGTAACCCCTTGTTGTCCTTGGTATTTACCACCTCTGTCTCGATAAGAAGTTTCGCAAACCTCATCCGACTCAAAGAAGAGCATTTGCGCAACGCCTTCATTAGCGTAAATCTTTGCCGGCAACGGCGTCGTATTGCTGAACTCCAAAGTAACATGCCCTTCCCACTCAGGCTCTAGCGGCGTAACGTTAACAATAATCCCACAGCGGGCATAAGTTGATTTGCCGAGGCAAATGGTCAAAACGCTACGAGGAATCCTGAAGTATTCAACTGTACGTGCTAACGCAAAAGAGTTGGGGGGGATTATGCAGACGTCCGACTTAATGTCGACAAAGCTCCCCTCGTCGAAGTTCTTAGGATCGACAATCGCCGAATTAATATTTGTAAAAATTTTAAACTCATCAGAGCAGCGAACATCATAACCATAGCTTGATGTTCCATAAGAGATAATTCTCCCCTCTTCAGTCTCTCTGCACTGCCCAGATTCGAAGGGCTCTATCATCCCTTCGTTTGCCGCCATGCGGCGAATCCAATGATCCGATTTAATACTCATGCTTAGTTATTTTCGATAACAATGTTAGGGAAAAGGCCGCTAAAGTCTTTAGATTTAAGCGCTAGTTTTGCAGTAGTTTTACGCGCAATCTCTCGATAGATCGCTGCCACTTGACCATCTGGATCCGCTGCAACTGAAGGTTTTCCACCATCTGCATCTTCACGAATCGAAATATCTAACGGCAAAGCGCCTAACAGTTCAACATCGTATTTCTCCGCCATCAGAGCGCCGCCACCTTTACCGAAGATAGACTCTTCGTGACCACAGTTGCTACAAATATGGACACTCATGTTTTCGATCACACCAAGAACCGGTATTTCGACTCGTTCAAACATTTTTAGCGCTTTTTGCGCATCCAATAATGCAATATCTTGTGGTGTGGTAACAATCACCGAGCCACTAACAGGAACTTGCTGCGAAAGTGTTAACTGAATGTCACCCGTTCCTGGTGGCAAATCAATAATCAGGTAATCCAGATCGTCCCAGTTTGTCTCATTTAAGAGCTGCTGTAACGCACCAACAACCATAGGCCCTCGTAAAATCAGAGGTGTCTCTTCATCCACCATAAAACCGACCGACATGCATTGAATATCGTAAGCCATTTTCGGCTCGATCGACTTTCCATCGCGACTATCTGCTTTCCCAGATAAACCCAGCATCTTGGGAATGCTTGGCCCATAAATATCAGCGTCCAACAACCCGACTCGCGCCCCTTCTGCGCTTAGAGCCAGCGCTAGGTTTGCCGAGGTTGTCGACTTGCCAACACCCCCCTTCCCTGAGGCAACGGCAATAATATTTTTAACACCAGCCATCGGCTTAAGGTTCTTTTGAACCGTGTGGGAGATAATTTTAAAATCGATATCGATAAAAGCTGTATCAACTTCAGGCAGGGCCGTTATTTTTGCTTTAAGCGTTTCGATCATTGCCGCTTTCAAGCCAGCTGCAGGATAACCCAGCACTATCTTTACACTGACACTACTGCCATCAATATCGATCGACTTAACCGATTTTGATGCCAGAAGGTCCTCTTCTGTATGCGGATCAATATAACTCTTTAACTGCGCCTCGATGTCAGCCCGATTAATACCAGCCATGCCTAAATACCCCTACAAAACAAAACCATAAAAAATAACGGGTTACCGTCCCGCCGCTTAGCCGCTTTATTGTACACATTTTGATATTAACGCGCCCTCTAACTTCATGTAATACCCCTATCTATGGGATAATGCGCTGTTATTTTATCCAATCAGCTCAACCTGTTGCCGGAAACATGTCAGAAAACAAAAGAAAAATCCTTGTCACCAGCGCTCTTCCTTACGCAAATGGACCAATCCATATCGGCCATTTGGTCGAGTATCTTCAAACCGACATCTGGGTTCGTTTCCAAAAGCAGCGGGGGCATGATTGTCTCTACGTCTGTGCCGATGACACACATGGCACCCCGATTATGCTCAAGGCACAACAAGAGGGCGTTACACCTGAAGAGCTGATTGCCAAGGTCGGCAAAGAACATCTGGCAGACTTCACAGAATTTAATATCGAATTTGACCGTTACCACAGCACCCACTCGGAAGAGAACCGCCACTTTGCCGAACTCATCTACAGACGCCAACGCGATGAAGGTCACATTGAATCAAAAAGTATCACTCAGGCATACGACCCCGTTAAAGAGATGTTTCTTCCTGACCGCTTTATCAAAGGTGAATGCCCCAAGTGTGGCGCTGCTGACCAGTATGGCGACAATTGTGAAGCCTGTGGTGCGACCTATGCCCCAACCGATCTTAAAAATGCTGTCTCTGCCATCTCTGGCGAGAAACCAGTTGATCGCGATTCGGTACACTACTTCTTTAAACTCAGTGATTACAGCGAAATGCTTAAAAGCTGGATTCACGCCGGCCACCTTCAGCCCGAAGTGGCCAACAAACTAGATGAATGGCTCACAGGCGGGTTACAGGAGTGGGATATTTCCCGCGACGCGCCCTACTTTGGCTTTGAAATCCCCGATGCCCCCGGCAAATTCTTCTATGTTTGGCTTGACGCCCCAATCGGCTATATCGCTAGCTTTAAGAATCTTTGTGATGAGAAAGGACTCGACTTTGATGAGTACTGGGGCGCGGATAGTAAAACCGAGCTTTACCACTTTATCGGCAAAGATATTATCTATTTTCACGGGCTTTTCTGGCCAGCCATGCTCGAAGGGGCTGGGTTTAGAACACCAAGCGCCATTTTTGCACATGGATTTTTGACCGTTAATGGCGAAAAAATGTCCAAATCACGCGGCACTTTTATTAAGGCTCGCACCTATCTGGGCCACCTGAACCCTGAATATCTACGTTACTATTTTGCCGCTAAACTTAACGGCAGTGTTGAGGATATCGACCTTAATTTTGAAGATTTTGCCCAGCGGGTAAACTCTGATCTTGTCGGGAAAGTTGTAAATATCGGCAGCCGCTGCAGCGGTTTTATTAAAAAACGCTTCGATAGCACCCTAGCTGCCGAATGTGCGGAACCAGAGTTATTCCAGGAATTCATTGCTGCCAATGAATCAATTGCAGCCCTTTATGAAAACCGCGATTACGGTAAAGCAATGCGTGAAATCATGGCGCTTGCGGATAGAGCCAACCAATATATTGACGAAAAACAGCCGTGGGTTGTCGCAAAGCAAGAGGGTAGCGATGCAGAACTGCAAGCCATTTGTAGCGTCGGATTAAACCTATTTAGACTTTTGGTTACCTACCTAAAACCGGTTCTGCCCAAACTAGCTGAAGCGAGTGAACAATTCCTCAATATTGAGTCACAACCTTGGCCAGCAGTGGCTACACCGCTATGTAATCATAAAATAAACAAATTTAAGCCTCTAATGACACGTGTAGAGCTGGATAAGATCGAAAAAATGGTCGACGAATCAAAAGAAAGCTTAAAAACTGCGGAAGAAAAACCTAAAAAGCCAAACAACCCTTCAATCGAACCAATTGCAGAGACTATCGAATTCGATGATTTCGCCAAAATCGATTTAAGGATCGCAAAAATCATCGATGCTCAGCATGTTGACGGGGCAGACAAGCTACTCCAGATTACCGTTGATATTGGTGATGAATCTCGCAATGTTTTTGCTGGCATTAAAGCCGCCTACAGCCCAGAGGATTTGATCGGCAAGCTAACCGTTGTGGTTGCTAACTTAAAACCAAGACAGATGCGCTTCGGCCTTTCAGAAGGGATGGTGCTGGCTGCTGGACCAGGTGGGAAAGCGCTATGGATTTTAGAGCCACATTCGGGCGCACAACCTGGAATGCGCGTAAAGTAGGCTGCAGTATATTCAAATCTGATCTGTTGAAATAACCAGATCAATTTGTGATGCGCTGCAACGCACTTTAAAATAGACATAACTAAACGATATAAAAGATAAGGTTTTTATTACAATTCGATATGCAAGAATATCTTCTCATTCTCGTCAGCACGATACTGGTTAACAACTTCGTACTGGTAAAATTTCTAGGCTTGTGCCCCTTTATGGGCGTTTCACGCAAGTTAGAAACAGCTATGGGAATGGGGCTTGCTACCACTTTTGTACTAACCCTCTCTTCTGTTTGTAGCTATTTAACCTACGAATATCTTCTGCTTCCGCTTGGACTTGAATACCTTAGAACAATCGCTTTTATCGTTGTAATTGCTGTCGTTGTGCAGTTCACAGAGATGGTTGTTCACAAGACCAGCCCGATGCTTTATAAGGTTCTCGGTATCTTCTTACCGTTGATCACGACCAACTGTGCTGTTCTCGGTGTTGCCCTCCTCAATCTACAAAAGCAGCATGGCTTTATGCAATCTGCCCTCTATGGCTTTGGTGCTGCTATTGGCTTTTCTTTGGTTCTCGTTCTATTCGCCTCACTCAGAGAGCGAATCGATGTTTCAGATGTGCCCGCACCCTTTAAAGGCAACTCTATTGCATTGGTTACAGCCGGTCTGATGTCCTTAGCCTTTATGGGCTTTGCTGGCTTGGTAAAGGGCTAAGATCGATGACCGCGATTATTGTTATCTGCCTTCTATTTGCTCTATTTGGTCTTGTTCTAGGATTTTCATCGATTAAATTTCGGGTAGAAGGTGATCCGATTGCAGACCAAATTGATGCCGTACTCCCCCAAACACAATGCGGTCAGTGCGGCTACCCCGGCTGCCACCCCTATGCTGAAGCGATTGCAGCAGGTGAGGCTGAAATAAACCAGTGCCCTCCTGGTGGTGAAGAGGGGATTCAACAGCTAGCTGAACTACTTGGTGTTGAACCCCAGCCGCTCAATGCTGAGAATGGTACCGAAAAACCCCCAATGGTTGCAGTTATCGATGAGGCGGTCTGTATTGGCTGTACAAAATGCATTCAAGCTTGCCCTGTTGACGCCATTCTCGGCGCAGCTAAAGTAATGCACACCGTTATCGAGAAAGAGTGCACCGGTTGCGAGCTTTGCGTTGCACCTTGCCCTGTTGACTGCATCGATATGGTGCCCATTAAAGAGACCGTTATCACCTGGAATTGGCCCTTGCCTACCTCTGGCTCTAGTCAGGAGAAAGCAGCATGAAACGTCGCTTATGGGATTACAACGGCGGGCTTCACCTAGCCGAACACAAAACCCTTTCCAGCACTAAAGCAGCGGCTATTGCCTCTATTCCTCGAGAGTTAGTTATTCCCCTCTCTCAAAGCATTGGTCATCCTGCTGAACCTATTGTTGTAGCTGGTCAACGCGTCTTAAAAGGTGAAAAAATTGCCCACTCCGTCGGCTCTCTCAGCGCAAGCGTCCACGCCTCTAGCTCTGGAATTGTCCGTGAAATTGCGGATACTGCAGTTCCCCATCCATCTGGTCTAAATGCCAAATGCATTGTGATTGATACAGATGGCCTGGATGAAGAGGCGCCCTCTTCTGGCCTCGTGCAATATGAACAGCTCGACCCTTCGGCATTAATTAGCATTGTTCAGGGTGCCGGTATCGTAGGGCTAGGTGGCGCAGCTTTTCCAAGCTCAATCAAACTCAACCCTGGCACAAATCGCACGATTAAGACTTTGATACTTAATGGTGCTGAGTGTGAACCTTACATTACCTGTGATGACCTGTTAATGCGGGAACAGGCTCTAGCAGTGATTGAAGGGGCAAAAATTATCCTTCATACCCTTGGGATCAAACACTGCCTGATTGGTGTTGAGGACAATAAACCCAAAGCGATTGAGGCGCTGGAAAAAGTTCGTGATGAACTTGTATACCGTAATATCGATATTGTCGAAGTCCCAACACTCTATCCTACTGGCGGAGAAAAGCAGCTCGTTAAAATCCTCACCGGTAACGAGATCCCTGCTGGAAAAATCCCAGCAGATATTGGGATTGTCTGCCATAACGTAGGAACTGCAGCCGCTATTTTTCAGGCAGTTATAGGGGGGAAACCGCTGATCTCTCGTCTAGTCACCGTATCGGGAAATGGCGTTCGTAATCCACAAAATCTTGAAGTTCCAATAGGCACGCCTATTCGTGACTTGGTTGCACAATGCGGTGGCTACACCGACGGTGCGGCACGCCTGATTATGGGCGGCCCAATGATGGGCTTTGCGCTGCCTAACGACGATATTCCTGTTGTAAAGGCAACCAACTCCATCCTTGTTCTAACAACTAGCGATCTTCCAGAGACAGAGCAAGCTCTACCCTGTATTCGCTGTGGAAAATGTGCGGAAGTTTGCCCCATGGAGCTCCTTCCTCAACAGCTTTACTGGTACGGCCGAGCAAAAAATGGAGAAAAAGCGCAAGCCTACAACCTTTTTGACTGTATCGAGTGCGGCAGTTGCGATGTTGTCTGTCCGAGCCATATCCCCCTCGTTCAATATTTTCGGGCAACAAAAAGTGCTGTTCGCACTAGCAAGAGTGAACAGCAAAAAGCTGACAATGCACGCCAGCGTAACGATTCCCGTCTGCTAAGAATAGAGCAGGCAAAAGCAGAACGGGCTGAACGCTCTCGCAAAAAAAAGGCACAACTAGAAAATAAGAAAAAGAGCCAAGCGGCAATAGAAGCGTCTGTTGAGCGGGCTAAAAACAAAAAGATAGCACGCACCGAAGAGAGCTCTCTGGAGAACAAAAGCTAATGGAATTCTCAACCGCCATATCGCCGCATATTAAGCCCGGCAACCGTGTTGACCGTATGATGCTGCAGGTTCTTCTTGCATTGATTCCCGGCGCACTGGCAATGATCTGGTTTTTCGGCTGGGGCATTTTATTTAACCTAATCGTTGCCTCAGTAACCGCCATCGCTTGTGAAGCACTTATTCTAAAACTTCGCAACAAACCAGTCCGCTCAACCCTTTGCGACCTAAGCGCACTGTTAACTGCTGTACTTCTTGCTCTGGCACTACCCCCGCTTGCCCCTTGGTGGCTCGCTTTTATCGGCACAGCCTTTGCAATCATCATTGCCAAGCAACTTTACGGCGGTCTGGGTTACAACCCGTTCAATCCAGCAATGATCGGTTACGTGGTCTTACTGATCTCGTTTCCGCTACAGATGACGGCATGGATTCCACCATCAACAATAGCTGAAACCCCCTCAATCATTGACAGTCTTCAGCTGCTGTTTGGCTTAGTTCCAGAATCACTAAATATTGACGCCATCACGATGGCAACCCCGCTCGATACGATGAAGACCGAGCTGGGAATTAACCGCACAACAGGAGAAATCCTGGAAAACAGCCTCTTTGGAACCTTTGGCGGTAGTGGCTGGGAGTGGATTGCCAATGGTTATCTTCTCGGCGGTATCTGGCTAATCTACAAACGGGTCATTGGCTGGCAAATCCCAATTGCACTGCTGCTGGGCCTAACCGCCATCTCCCTTGTCTCCTTCTTGCTTGGACCAGACAATCACCCCTACCCATTTTTCCACCTGTTCAGTGGTGCCACGATGCTCGGTGCCTTCTTTATTGCCACAGACCCTGTCACAGCATCAACCACACCGAAAGGGAGGCTAATCTATGGCTTTCTTATTGGTCTTCTAATCTATGTTATCCGCACGTATGGCGGCTACCCAGACGCTGTCGCATTTGCTGTCCTCATTATGAATTTAACCGTTCCATTAATCGACTATTACACTCAGCCCCGAGTATTTGGTCATGCGGTAGAGGAGCACAATGAATAACCGCCGACAAATTACCGCCGCAGCGCTGATTCTAGGGCTATTTTCATTAGCCGGAACAGGCATGGTCAGCGTCACATACCATGCCACCGAAGAGCGTATTGCTGCAAACGAGCGCGCTGTTCTGCTCGATAGGCTTAACGTCATACTGCCACCAGAACTCTACGACAACGACATTATCGAAGATACCATAGAGGTAACAGATAATGAGCGACTCGGAACTACTGATCCGGTAACTGTTTATAGGGCGCGAGGCCAAGGCAAGCCAGTCGCAGCCGTTTTAACGCCCGTTGCACCCGGTGGTTATAACGGCAAGATCCAATTGTTGGTTGCCGTTCTTTATGATGGAACCGTCGCAGGTGTTCGCGTTATTTCACACAGCGAAACCCCCGGACTCGGCGATGCCGTGGAAGAGTCCCGAAGCGACTGGGTTTTCGGCTTTAATGGTCTTTCTCTCAGAAACCCTGAGCCTAAAAATTGGCAAGTTAAACGAGATGGTGGAACATTCGACCAGTTCACCGGTGCAACCATCACCCCACGTGCCATTGTAAAGGCCATCTATAACTCGTTACTCTATTTCACTGATAATAGAGATAAACTGTTTGCTGCCAGCGAACCTGTAATGAAAAGTGAGGCAGAATCATGAGCGAACGGAATTACGGAAAAGTCTGCCGGGATGGATTGTGGAATAACAACCAAGCACTCGTTGCCCTGCTCGGCATGTGTCCACTATTGGCTGTTAGCAATACCTTGATGAATGGCTTGGGATTGGGCCTTGCCACAACACTCACATTGGTTTGCTCAAACAGCATCATCTCAATTATTCGTAAACAGGTGCCCGATGAAATCAGACTGCCTGTGTTTGTTCTAATTATCGCCTCAGTCGTTACAACGATCGAGCTCTGCATGAATGCCTATTTTCACGAACTGTACACAATACTCGGCATTTTTATCCCTCTAATCGTCACAAACTGCGCGATCATTGGCCGCGCAGAAGCATATGCCTCAAAAAACCCTTTGGACCTTGCTGCACTTGATGGGTTAATGATGGGACTTGGATTCACCAGCGTGCTCGTTCTGTTAGGTGGACTTCGCGAACTAATCGGATCTGGAACATTATTCGCCCAAGCACACCTAATGCTAGGAGACGCAGTAAAAGGCTGGGAGCTGACGGTTATCGACGACTACAGTGGCTTTTTACTAGCAATTTTGCCGCCAGGTGCTTTTATTGGGCTGGGCCTAATTATCGCCGTTAAAAACATCATTGATTCTCGTCAGCAGCAAAAAGCCAGCCCTAAAGAAGAGGTCGTCACTTTTGCCCCACAAGCCGAGAAAGCATGAACCGTGAAAAGCGGTTACAGATTTTTGAAAAGCTCTCCGAGGCAATCCCAGACCCAGAAACAGAGCTAAACTACAGCAGCAATTTTGAGCTGCTAATTGCCGTTATCCTCTCCGCTCAAGCGACCGATAAAGGGGTCAACAAAGCAACCGCAAAACTCTACCCCATCGCCAATAGTCCAGAGGCCATTTTTGAATTGGGACTAGAAGGATTAAAAAAACAGATTAAGACCATTGGCCTCTATAACAGCAAAGCGGCCAATATCATCAAAACCTGTCGACTTCTGATCGACAAACATCAGTCTCAAGTCCCACAAACACGAGAAGCACTCGAAGCGCTGCCAGGCGTCGGTCGAAAAACCGCAAACGTTGTCCTCAATACCGCCTTTGGCCAGCCGACAATTGCTGTCGATACTCATATCTTCAGAGTCGGGAACCGCACCCGCATCGCAACAGGGAAGGATGTTCTAGAGGTTGAGAAAAAGCTCATTAAATCGGTTCCCAAACAGTTCCTTCTCGACGCCCATCATCTTCTGATACTGCACGGGCGTTACACATGCATTGCCCGAAAACCTCGTTGTGGCAGTTGTGTTATTGAGTCTTTATGCGAATTTAAAGAGAAAACAGACGGCTGATTGTTGCAAAAATTACTTTAATAAAGCCTCAACTAAGGCGCTTTTGGGGTCATCGCGCAATAACCACAAATTGGACTATAATTTCGAAAAAACATTAGAAATGAATAGCTGATAAAATCACGTGACCCCGCCTTTGCCGCTTAGCGAAACATACAGCAGCACTTTAGTCCTTGTATCTATTGCAATCGCTGTTATCACCTCCTTTACTGCTTTTGGAACATCGGAACGATCCGCTTCTGCCACCCAAAGAAGCTATAAAATTGCCTGGAACCTGTTTGGTGCCACCAGCATGGGGCTTGGTATTTGGGCAATGCACTTTATTGGCATGCTCGCCCTGATTCTACCCATACCGGTTACTTACGATTTAAAAATAACCATTATCTCGATCATCCCTGCTATTTTTGCCTGCAGCATTATCTTATGGATGATGGCAAAAAAATCATACGGTCACGGTCGTCTTTTGCTCAATGGCCTCCTGCTTGGTGCCGGCATTGGGCTAATGCACCATATAGGGATGGCGGCAATGAGAATGGACGCCGTCATGGAATATAGCAAGCCTCTCTCCATCATCTCTGTCATCTTTGCCATTACAGCAGCCACAATTGCATTAGAAATAAAAAGTAGAACGGCCAATCTTGGCAGCAGCCCGTTACTAAACAGGAGGAAGGCTGTCAGCGCATCCATAATGGGGCTGGCTATATCCGGTATGCACTACACCGCAATGGCTGCCGTTGATTTTCTCCCTGCAAGCGCTGTTAATACCCCTCAAGGCATGAGCCCCGAAGGCCTAGCCATCATGGTCAGCTCCGTTACTTTAATAATCATCGCCGCCTCCATTCTTGCCCCCTACATACTAAAATACAGACAGACCACGAAAGAGCTCTCTCAGCTCATACAGAAAGAAAAAAAATCGGCTGCTCGAATTCAAGCAATTATCGATTCCTCGCAAGATGCCCTGATCCAGATGAATAGCCTAGGCGAGATCAGTGGTTGGAGCCATCAGGCTGAGCAGGTTTTTGGCTGGCTTGAAAGCGATGTTCTCGGGAAACCGATAACTGAACTAATCAACTATAAAACCGTACAGTCAGATAATTTAGCAGATGCTCTAACTAAAAAGAGTTCTTCTCTATTTGGAGAACTAATCGAAGCCAGTGCGCAACACCGTGAGGGGCACACGTTTCCTATAGAGTTGACGGTTGGTGTCATAGAAACAGGTAGCCAGCATACGTTTAGTGCATTTATTCGTGATACGAGCTCACGCAAACGCGACGAAAAAGTACTGCGCACACTAGCTGAAAAAAGCTTTACTGGAAAAGAAAGCGGGTTTAAAGAGATTGTCCGTCTGCTGGCCACCTCTTATGGTATGCGCTATGCCATGATCTCTCTCATTGACACCAATGACCCAAGCCAGGCAAACACGCTAGCCGTTTGGGCTGGTGATGGCTTTGCCGACAATATCTCTTATCCTTTACTAGGCTCTCCATGTGAAAAGGTTACACAGGAAGGCCTTTGCTTTTACCCCGAAAATATTCAATCTCTTTTTCCTGAAGACCATTTGCTGGCTGATATGGAGGCAGAAAGCTACTTAGGGCTCCCTCTTAGAAACAGCCAAGGTGTAGCCATCGGCATCATTAACATTTTAGATGACGAGCCTATTACAAACTCCTCTAAAACAACTCTATTGCTTGAAAGCCTTGCCACCAGGATAGCCATTGAGATCGAGCGTCAAGAATCAGAAAAAAAGCTGAAACTACTAGCCCGCGTCTTTAGCGAGACCCATAATGGTATCGGCATTACAGACGCTAACGGCCTCCTTGTCGATATCAATCCTGCTTTTTCCAAAATAACCGGTTACAGCAAAAAAGAGGCCATTGGCCAAAACCCTCGAATTCTTAAATCAGGCGAACAAAACCCTAAGCCCCACACAGGCCTAAAGCAAGCTCTTGATAAGCAAGGTTACTGGCAGGGCGAAATGTGGAATCATAAAAAAGGTGGCGAGCTTTACGCAGAACACCTAACTATCTCCGCCCTAAAAGATGACGCAGGCCAGACTCTGAATTATCTGGGCATCTTTTCAGATACCACCCACAGCAAAGAGCAGCAAAAGGCGCTTGAGTTAATGGCACATTACGATGTGTTAACCAACCTACCCAACCGGGTACTTTTTTATGACCGCTTTCTACAGGCCGTGGCCCATAGCAAGCGAACTAAAAAATTATTAGCCATCTGCTTTCTTGATTTAGATAACTTTAAGCCAGTTAATGATACTTTTGGCCATAATGTCGGCGACCAACTTTTGATTGAGGTAGCTGGGCGCATTAGGCGCAATATCCGAGAGGAAGATACAGTATCTCGCCAAGGGGGAGATGAGTTTACTCTACTGTTAGGCGACCTTGATTCGTTCTCGCCCTGTGAGCAAATGCTAAAACGCATGCTCAGCGCACTTGCCGAACCTTATCAAATTGATGGCCAAACAATAGACGTTAGCGCCTCGCTTGGCGTCACGCTTTATCCCCAAGATGACGAAGATATTGATACCCTGACTCGTCATGCTGATCAGGCGATGTATCAGGCCAAATTGGCCGGTAAAAACCGTTACCACCTATACAATCCCGAATTCGACCAACAGGTTAGCCAAAAACACCAACGCTTAAGTGAAATCCAGAAGGCTCTCTTAAATGATGAGTTCCGCCTGTTTTATCAACCCAAAGTTAATATGAAAACAGGGGAAGTTTATGGTGTAGAGGCGCTCATCCGTTGGTTTCATCCCGAAAAAGGGCTAATTCCCCCCTTAGACTTCTTGCCCGTTATTGCAGAGACATTGTTGGAGACTCAAATCGGAGAGTGGGTTATCCAACAGGCTCTCGAGCAGATTGCTCACTGGGAAAAACAGGGCATATCACTCGAAGTTAGTGTGAATATTGCCTCTTACCATCTGCAATCAACTACTTTTGTTGGCCAGCTTGAAAAAGCTCTGCTAAAACAGCCCACGGCAAACCCAAATCGCCTACAGCTAGAAATCCTAGAAAGCAGTGCTCTCGGTGATACACAAGTGATTAATAGCATCATTACCACCTGCCAAGAGGCTTTGGGCGTTAAAGTGGCGCTCGATGACTTTGGGACCGGCTACTCTTCATTAACCCACCTTAGAAACCTACCCGCAGAGACAATTAAAATCGATCAAAGCTTTGTGAGAGATATGCTCGATGATCCTGATGACTGTGCCATTATTGATGGAATCATTGGTCTTGCCGATTCTTTCGATCGAGAGGTGATTGCCGAAGGGGTGGAAACAACCGAGCACGGTTTAATGCTGCTACTGATGGGTTGCGAATACGCTCAGGGCTATAGTATCGCTCGCCCAATGCCTGTTGAGGAATTCACAGCTTGGCTGAACAACCATACCCCTAATGAGGCATGGATAAAATATGCCCAATCTGAAAGCAACCCGAAGGAAAAGCGAGCCCAACAGCTCAATCTAGCCATCAAACGGTGGGAAAAACTTTTTGAAGAGGCCATTCAATCAGATCCTGACCAATTACAAAACTGGCCGGCAATGGGCCAAACTAAATGCACTTTTGGAAGCTGGATTAAGCGCGAAAAAAATGAGCAATTATTTGATACTGAATGGCTGGAAGAGCTTGACCAAATCCATAATCGAGTACATTCAACCGCGGAATCCCTAAAAATTCTCTACCAAGAAAGAGCGCTAGAGACCGCAAGAGATAAACTCCCTCTCGTAAAAAGCGAGTTCTCAAAGATGCAGGCACTTCTAGCGGCCGCCAACTAAACCTGTTTGACGACCCTCCTGTTTTCAAAAAAACCTATTCATGATAGGGTCATAAGTTCGACACTGAACTTTGAAAGTTTTTCATGATTTCCTCGGTCTGTTTGAGTGGCCTGGAGGGAATCTCACCCATTCAGCTTCGATTAATAATAAAAAGATAACAATTAACTGCGTTAAAACTATTAAAGGAAATTCGTTATGAGCAAAAAATTCAACAAAAAAACACTCGCCGCCTCTGTTGGTTCTGCTGTAATCGCCTCTGTTTCTGCAACAACTGCGAATGCAGAAGCCAGCCCTTTTGGCATGAGCGATCTCTCTGAAGGATACCAAGTAGCCGTCCACACCGAAGACCACAAACCTGCTAAAAAAGCAGAAGGCAAATGCGGTGAAGGCAAATGTGGAAATATGGGCAATGACAAAGAGGTTGGTAAAGCTCAAAAAGCAACTGAAGGCAAATGTGGCGACATGGGTAAAGCTGAAAAGGCACCTGAAGGTAAGTGCGGCGAAGGCAAATGCGGCGGCATGAAGAAAGCTGAAAAAGCGGCCGAAGGTAAATGTGCTCATAAGGGCAAAGACACTGAAGGCAAATGTGGCGATATGGGTAAAGCTGAAAAAGCACCTGAAGGTAAGTGCGGCGAAGGCAAATGTGGCGGCATGAAAAAGTAAGATTAAGGACAATCCATGAACGCTGAAAACTTTCTCGTTCAGGATGCCGGACTCGGTTTAAGGCGGGCCTTTATTGGCCCGCTTGCCGAATCCCCTCCAGCTTCAGTTAGTTTCTATGAAGTTGCGCCTGAAAATTGGATGACCATTGGTGGCAAGTACGGCAAACTTTTTCGCCAACTCACCGAGCAACATCCTTTTATTGCTCACGGGTTATCACTTTCCATTGGCAGCCCGGACCCTCTCGATGAAGACTTTTTACTCAGCCTAAAAGCCTTCATGAAAACCCACCAGATTAAGCTTTATAGTGAACATCTCAGCTACTGCAGCGATGGTGGTCATCTTTATGACCTGATGCCAATTCCCTTCACGGAAGAGGCTGTTCATTACACCGCAAAAAGAATTCAACAGGTTCAAGAGATCCTTGAGCAACGAATTGCAATCGAGAACGTCTCCTACTACGCGGCACCTGGTCAGGAGATGAACGAAATCGATTTTCTCAATGCAGTTGTTTCCGAGGCCGATTGCGATCTGCTTATTGATATTAATAATATTTACGTCAACAGCATCAACCACCGTTACGATGCCGAGGCTTACTTAAGAGCAATCCCTGCTGAACGGATTGCCTACGCTCATATTGCCGGTCACTATGTCGAGTCTGAAGATTTTGTTGTCGACACGCACGGTGCAGAGGTCATTGATCCTGTTTGGAAACTTCTACAACTCGCTTACGATCTGTACGGTGTTTTCCCGACACTTCTGGAGCGCGATTTTAATATCCCTCCACTTGAAGAGCTGCTAAAAGAGGTCGACACCATCCGCACAATACAAAACCAATTTAGCGCAGGCAAACAACGTCAATATGGCTAAGCCCGCTAAGTTTATTGAAAAGCAGTACGAGTTCGCTGCCTACATTCGCAACCCCAAGAAAAACCCTCTTCCTAACGACGTGGCAGAGGAGCGAATGAAGGTCTACCGAGATCTCTTTTTTAACAATAGTGAAAGCTTTATCTCGAGTAACTTTCCGGTTCTAAGAAGAATTACCGAAGATGACAGGTGGTTTGAACTGGTTCAGGATTTTTTTGAGAATCACAAAAACCAGACCCCCTATTTCCCCGAAATTCCTGAAGAGTTCCTCAGCTACCTCCAAAATGAGCGAGAAACCGCACCAAGCGATCCACCCTTTATGCTTGAGCTGGCTCATTATGAATGGGCAGAAGCGGCCATATCCGCACTAGAAGGCGATGCACCTAAAGATTCTCCCGCTATACAGAGCGATCCTCTAAACCAAAAGATAGCACTTTCACCTGTCGCTTGGGCTCTCTCTTACCACTATCCGGTTCATAAAATATCACCTGCCTTTCAGCCTCAGGAGCCCACCGAAACGGCCACCTGTTTAGTCGTTTATAGAGATCTAGAGGATGAGGTTGGCTTTATGGAGATCAATTCTGTCACCTACCGGCTCCTTCAGTTGTTAGATGAAAATGAGGGGCAAACCGCTAGAGATTATTTGCAACAAATTGCTGAAGAACTGAAACACCCGAACCCCGAAGCCGTTATAGAAGGTGGCGCAGCACTATTAAAGAACCTTTCCAGCCGCAACCTTATTTGCTGCCTTTAAGAAGGCTCAGGAAATTTTAATCCTCACCACTTTCATCACCTCAAAGTCTATACCTGCAACCTTCTCGCTCGACAAATAATAGGTCAAGTTGACCCGCTGCCCCATCGTCGACTTATAAAGCTTCTTCCGCTTGAACTTAAACGGCACATCGCAGCCTTCGATCATCAAGGTATTGTGAAACCACTCTCCCAGTTCTCTTTGCACATGAGAGACCACTTTGCTCATTTCAAGATGGTTTAATTTTTCATGTTTCTTTAATAATTTTTCCGCTTCAGATTTCATCTATTCATTATTTCTATTCCCTAAGAGGGCATTGTAACTATTCAGAAACTTCCTAGTAACCGATAGAATAGACAAACTCTACAATTAAGCTGACCAACATCTATTATGACAAACTCAAGCAACCTCTTCGAACAGGCTCAGAAAGTAATTCCAGGTGGCGTAAACTCACCTGTGCGCGCCTTTAAAGGCGTTGGTGGAACACCGCTATTTATATCTAAAGCAGCAGGGGCATCTGTTTACGATACGGAGGGTAAGGGCTACATCGACTATGTGGGCTCATGGGGACCAATGGTGCTCGGTCACGCACATCCAGAGGTAATCTCCACCGTTATTGAAGCCGCTAAAAATGGCTTAAGTTTCGGGGCACCCACCGAAATCGAAACCCAAATGGCGGAAAAAATCAGTCAAATTGTCCCCTCAATTGAACAGGTTCGCATGGTCAGCTCAGGCACTGAGGCCACAATGAGCGCTATTCGTTTAGCACGTGGCTACACAGGCCGCGAGAAGATCGTAAAATTCGAAGGCTGCTACCATGGCCATTCTGACTCACTTTTGGTTAAGGCGGGCTCTGGTGCACTCACACTAGGCATTCCTAGCTCACCCGGCGTGCCCTCTGCTCTCGCTGAACAGACACTGACGCTCCCTTACAACGATATTGAAACCGTCGAAAAGTTCTTTGCTGAAAATGGCTCTGAGATTGCCTGCCTGATTGTTGAACCAGTCGCTGGAAACATGAACTGTATTCCTCCGTTACCCGGCTTTTTAGAGACACTCCGTAACTGCTGCGACAACTCTGGCACAGTGCTTATATTTGACGAGGTAATGACTGGCTTTCGTGTAGCTCTCGGCGGTGCACAGGAGCGTTACGATGTCACGCCAGATCTAACGACGCTTGGTAAAGTGATCGGTGGCGGCATGCCGGTCGGCGCATTTGGTGGTAAAAAAGAGATTATGGATTACCTCGCCCCCGTTGGGCCTGTTTATCAGGCAGGCACTTTATCCGGCAACCCAGTTGCCATGGCTGCGGGACTTAAAACACTAGAGTTAATCTCTAAGCCAAGCTTTTATGAACAACTTAGTGAAAACGTTAGCTATTTAACGGCAGGTCTTCAAAAAGCAGCAAATGAAGCAGATATCCCCTTCACCACAAATAGCGTTGGCGGAATGTTTGGGCTATTTTTTACCGATCAGAAAACTGTTTCCAACTTTGATCAAGTGATGCTGTGCGATCAAGAGCGCTTTAACCGCTTCTTCCATGGCATGCTCGATAACGGTGTTTATCTAGCACCCTCTGCTTTTGAGGCAGGTTTCGTCTCGGCTGCTCATACAATCGATCAACTTGACCAGACCATCGAGATCGCTAAAAAACTGTTTAAGGAGCTGTAATGTGGTTTGGAAAAGATGAGCCCTCAAAAGCCCATAGCTCATACGAACTATTGGGCGGTGAAGAGGGAATAAAGCGACTCTCAGACCGCTTCTATGACTATATGGAAACATTGCCTGAGGCAGAAGAGATTCGGGCAATGCATAAGGCTGATATGACAATGATGCGCGAGAAGCTTTTTATGTTTCTCTCAGGCTGGCTCGGCGGCCCATCCTTGTATATCGAAAAACATGGGCATCCTCGGCTTCGTGCCCGGCACTTGCCTTTTCCCATCGACACTAAAGCACGCAATCAGTGGATGCTCTGCATGGACAAAGCGCTGAGCGAATTCGATATCGATGACAAATTGCGTAACGATTTGCTTGCTGCATTCCTTCAAACCGCTGACTTTATGCGCAACAAAGAGGACTAAGCCGACTTGTGCTAAGCGAGTACTACCAACTTTTTATTAACTGGATTGAGCTCCACTCTAGTTGGGCAGGATTGATTGTATTCTTTATCGCACTGGCGGAATCGCTTGCCATCGTTGGGATTCTAATTCCGGGTGTTGCCATGATGTTTGCCGCAGGTGCCTTGATTGGCAACGATACGCTCAGTTTCGCCCCCATCTGTCTCGCCGCCATACTCGGTGCCATTGCAGGGGATGGGATCAGCTTTTGGCTAGGCAGGCATTACCATCTGCCTCTGCTAGCAGCCTGGCCATTACGCGACTACCCAAAGCTGGTTGAAAGTGGCACCCATTTTTTCCACCGCCATGGCCCCATTAGCATTATGCTAGGCCGATTTTTTGGCCCTATTCGTGCGATTATCCCTTTTATTGCCGGCATGCTCGACATGTCCCCAAAACAGTTTGCCATCGTTAACATCGCCTCGGCTATTCTTTGGGCACCCGCCTATCTAGTTCCTGGGGTGTTATTTGGCAATTCATTGCAAGAAGCCTCTGAAATGACTCAAAAGGTGGTGCTAGCGATTATTAGCACCATTGTCGTTGGTTGGACGCTTTTTAGGTTTGTCCAGTTTTTACGTCGACAAACCTAAGAGCTTGCGCCAACTCGCCGCCAAATAGGCAACAGACTACTCAACTAAAAAAACACCCTCTTTCTCAAGCCTAACAAGCCGTTTCTTATAAAGACTTCCCAACGCCATTTTGAATTTCTTTTTACTGACGCCAAAGCAGTTATAAATCACTTCTGGTGGGCTTTTATCGGTAATCTCCATCGAACCGCCCTGCTTTTTCAGGTAATCGAGTATTTTCTGAGAAAGGCCATCCACCAAACCATAACCCGGTTTATGGAGATAAAGATCGATCTTTTCATCTTCTCTTATCTTCTTGATATAACCGGTTGTTTTTTGGCCATAGCGAAGTTTTTCAAACATCTCGTCCGCGTATAGAACGCCCCAGTGGGTATTGTTGATGATTGCATTCATCCCCAAATCTGTTCGATTTGCGATCAAAAGATTCACCTGCTCACCTTCACAAAATGGTGGAGGGATCTCGTCAAGATGTCGTTCGATTTTTGACGTGGCGGTAACACGGTGCGCCTCTCCATCGAAATAGAGATAGACGATATACGAGCGCCCTTCAACCATTTCATCTTGTTGATCGCGAAAAGAGACCAGCAAGTCTCGCTCCATTCCCCAATCCAGAAAAGCACCGTACGCGCTGACTTTAATCACCTTAAGCAGTGCAAATTGCCCAGCCTCAGCCAAAGGGCTTTGCGTAGTAACAGCTATGCTATCTGCCGAATCAGGATAGACAAAAACCTCCACCTTACTGGCCGAATGATAAGCCTCTGGGAGCTCTTTTAAAGAGAGTGGAAGCTCACCTAAATCCCCACCATCAAGGATTAAAGCCTCTTCCTCTTTTCTCAATACTTTAAGCCGTTGGGTTCTACCGATCTCTACCATTTTTAAATTTTCCTGAAAATTAGTGGGGAAACTCTCTCATTATACCCACAGAGAATAAAGCTGTTTCTGAGAAGCCTCTGATACAATTGAAAACCCCTAAAACAATGCGAGATAGGTTATCACTTTAGAAAACGCCCCAAGTTGGCAGCCCCACCTCTCTGCCGAGTTTGAGATGGACTATATGAAGTCACTCAAACAATTTCTCCAAGAGGAAAAGAGCCAACATAAAACCATTTTCCCCCACTCCTCTAACTGGTTCCATGCTCTTGAGGTGACCCCTTTAGAGAGCGTGAAAGTGGTTGTTCTTGGTCAAGACCCTTACCACCAGCCAGGGCAGGCACATGGTTTGTCCTTTTCTGTTTTACCCGGCGTAAAACCCCCTCCCTCTTTAGCCAACATCTATAAAGAGCTACAGAGTGACCTGTCGGTTGAACCGCCAGATCATGGTTACCTAGAGAGCTGGGCAAAACAGGGTGTGTTGCTACTAAACGCCGTCTTAACCGTAGAAAGATCAAATGCAAATGCACACCAAGGAGAAGGTTGGGAGCAATTTACAGACAAAATTATAGCGACCGTTAATGAGCAACGTGAACAGATGGTCTTTATGCTATGGGGAAGCTATGCACACAAAAAAGGCACCATGATTGATTCAAAACGCCATCTTGTCCTCAAAGCACCTCACCCTTCGCCACTTTCTGCCTACCGAGGATTCTTTGGCTGCCGGCACTTTAGTAAAGCCAATAAATATCTTTTGAATAATGGAAAAACTGCAATCGACTGGGCATTACCTAAAAAACCGACTGTTTAGCCGCGCTATTTCCCTTCCAATGTTTGATCGACCATCTTTGCAAGCAGCGCTAACCGCTTTACCGGGTCGCTAATTTCTAGAAAACTTTGCTTTTGTAAACTGGCAAGCGGTAAAAACTCGGCCAATTTGTAACCCAACACCACCGCATCTTCATAATTTTCTAACTGCTGCCCCAGTGGCCCCTTCATCTTCTGCATCAGCCCTTCCAGAAACTCTGCGAGGAACAGATACTGCCCCGGCACAGGATGAGCTGGCTCGGGTGTAATCTCAACTTCTGCCATCTTTAGCTGATTCGGTTCTACCCAGTCGGTAGCGATCTCAAACCGGCACATCCCTTTAACTTCGACCTCAAGAAAACCCTCTTTATCTTGACCCCAGTCGATAATTTTTATCAAGGTGCCAATTTCGTAGCAGTTAGCCGCTAATCCAACCTCTTTCCCAGCTTTAATAAGACAAACACCAAAGCCGCTATCGGTTTTCATACAGTGACTGATCAATTCCAAATAGCGTGGCTCAAAAACGCGCAACGACAACGTGTTGCCAGGAAAAAGAACTGTGCTAATTGGGAAGAGAGGAAGCTCCATCGATTCAGGCTTTTTGCAAAGCCTCCTCTACCTTATTGTGAATCCCACCAAAACCACCATTACTCATAAAGAGAAAATGATCTTTAGGACGACCCATTTCAGCAAGTTTTCGCACGATGCTCTCAATATCACTGAAAATAGAGACATTACACGCTGAGTTCTGCTTAATACTATCGAGAGACCAATCCAGCGCCTCCGGTTGATAAATCAGCGCCTCATCCGCCAAATCAAGCGACTGCCCCAAAGTCTCTTTATGGATACCCATGCGCATCGTATTTGAACGCGGCTCTAATATAGCAATAATTCGCTCTTTCCCAACACGCCCACGTAATCCCTCCAGCGTTGTCGCGATAGCGGTCGGGTGATGTGCAAAATCATCATAAAGGGTAATTCCATTCAGTTCAGCGCGCTTTTCCAGTCTTCTTTTTACATTCTGGAAACGATGTAGCCCCTCAATGGCTTGTTGGGGGCAAATGCCTGCATGGTTAGCCATTGCAATTGCCGAAAGTGCATTACTGACATTATGTTTTCCGGTTAATTTCCAAGCGACCGTACCAACAGAAACGCCTTGGTGAAAAACTTCAAAAGTGCTGGCGTCGGCTGACAAGATATCCGCTTGCCAAAGTGCTTTAGTGTTACCTTTTTCTAAGGCTGCTTTTTCAACGGGCGTCCAACAGCCCATCGAAAGGACATCTTCAATGTTCTCATCTTGCTCGGGAGCAACAATACAACCGGAAGAAGGAATTGTTCTCACCAAATGGTGAAATTGCCGCTTGATCGCGTCAAGATCGTCAAAAATATCGGCGTGATCGAACTCAAGGTTATTTAGTGCAACTGTTTTAGGGCGGTAATGAACAAATTTTGAACGCTTATCAAAGAAGGCCGTATCGTATTCATCGGCCTCAACAACAAAGAAGGGAGAATTTCCAAAACGTGAAGAAACCCCAAAGTTCATTGGAATTCCACCAATCAAAAAACCAGCCTCATGACCCGCACTTTCCAATATCCAAGCGAGCATACTTGAGGTCGTTGTTTTACCATGCGTTCCTGCCACCGCCAACACCCAGCGATCTTTCAATAAATAATCAGAAAGCCACTGCGCTCCCGATGTATAGGGGATATTTTGGTCTAGAACAGCCTCTACTTCTGGGTTTCCGCGTGATAACGCATTACCAATCACAACAAGATCAGGCTTTTGCTCAAGATTCTCGGCACAATAACCCGACATCAACACAATTCCCTGCTCTTCGAGCTGCGTACTCATTGGGGGGTAAACATTCTGGTCTGACCCTGTTACCTGATGGCCCATTTTCTGGGCAAGCAAAGCAACGCCGCCCATAAACGTTCCACAAATACCAAGAATATGAATATGCACCTATAAGCTCCCTTTATGTTCCGCAGGTATAAGTCGTGCTAAAGTGGAAAACAGAGACTTGCCGCTTAGCTCTGCTTTACTCTTCTTCTGCATCGCCACCACCCTCACTCGCGCCAGCCGCTTCCAATAATTTAGCTACCCCCTGATGACCCGCTTTTTTTACTTTAGCCAAAATAGTTAGCCCTTTTTTATCCGCTGCATTCACATCTGAACCAACTGCAATCAGGACTTTAACCGTCTCTTCATGGCCAAATACCGCTGCATCGCCCAAAGCAGTATTGCCGTTATTATCTGCCACAGAATAATCGGCTCCATGGGCAATCAACAATTTCACTACCCGTACGTTACCACTAAATGCAGCCCCCATTAAGGCGGTTCGCCCGCTTGCGGTCTTGCCATTAATATCCACTCCGCTTGTTAACAGTACTTGGGTTCGCTCAATCTTTCCTGATTGTGCAGCCGTAAACAGAGCCATCACATCGTTAGCTGCTAACACCACTCCATTCGTGGCGATTAGAGACAGGGAAAGTAAAAGTAATCGTATCTTCGTTCTCATGCTATTTAAGAATATAATAGTCCGGATAACGAATAGTAAACCAAAGACCTGCTTTTAGAAATGACCCTAAAATCCCACCAAGCCATGCACGCTGTCGAAGTTGATGTCGATTGCCAATTTATCGAAGATAAATCTGATCCTGAACAGGACCGTTATCTATTTGCCTACACCGTTACCATTCGCAATAGCGGCACCGCCCCAGCCAAACTATTAACACGCCACTGGCTTATTACCGATTCCAACAATAAGATTCAAGAGGTACGTGGTGATGGTGTAATTGGCCAGCAGCCACGTCTAAAACCGGGTGAAGAACACCATTACAGTAGCGCCGCTATGGTTGAAACCCCAGTTGCCACCATGCGCGGAAGCTATGGAATGGTTGATGATGAAGGGGTCGAGTTCGATGCCCCGATTAACCAGTTTGTGCTCTCTATCCCCCGCACTCTCCACTAAAAAAACCATGGCAATTTTTGCGATCGGCGACGTTCAAGGTTGCTGGATAGAGCTGCAACGCCTGCTCAATAAGATTAATTTCGATCCTGAAGAGGATACTCTCTGGTTTACCGGTGACTTGGTTAACCGCGGCCCCGGATCACTAGAAACTGTTCGCTTTGTCAAAAAGTTGGGCAATTCTGCTATCACCGTTTTGGGTAATCACGAATTACATTTGCTTGCCATCGCTCATGGCAAATTCAAAGCCCGAAAAAATGACACGTTTGATGCACTTCTAAAAGCGCATGACCGTGATGAGCTGATTGAATGGTTACGTCACCTGCCATTAATGCACCGTGACAAAACGCTCGGTTATGCCATGGTTCATGCCGGACTGCCACCACAATGGAAAATAAAAGAAGCTGCACTTCGTGCCAAAGAGGTTGAAACGGTGCTAAAGAGCGATCAGATCGGTGATTTTCTTGCCAACATGTACGGCGATGAACCGGCCATTTGGTCAGAAGACTTAAAAGGCTGGGACAGACTACGTTTTATCACCAACTGCTTCACTCGCGTTCGTTATTGCGACAAAAAAGGGCGATTAAACCTCAAACAAAAAGGGGCGCCCGGCAGCCAGCCAGATGGCCTCTTCCCGTGGTTTGAACTCCCAAAACGGAAAAGCCGTTCAGAGGATATAGTTTTCGGTCACTGGTCAACGCTTGGATTTAAAGCAGAAAGTGGCATTTTTTCGCTCGATACAGGCTGTCTATGGGGTGGGCAACTGACAGCATTAAGACTGGATGGAGAAGAGATGTTTCGAACCAGTATTGACTGTCCCTGTATTAAAACTCCGAGGAAAGTGCTCAGCTAGTTAAGACTTAAGTAATGGAGGAAACAATGAATGGAACTTATGAAATAGTCATTGATAGCACACGAAAAATCGAATCTCTCTTGAGAGATAAACTCGGGGCAGAAGGCCGAGGTCTACACACAAAAACAGAATCAGTAGAGGATATTCTCGATAAAAAGGTTGCCAAAAAGATCCACTATATCGCGACAATTAGAAATAACTTAATGCACGAAGATGGCTTTGACGTCCCGGATATAGCCGCTTTTGAAAAAGAATGCCTGAAGGTTATCGACTATTTATCATCAACGAAGTTTAACAAAAGCCGGCCCTACAAGGGCCGCCCTCTTTCTGGCGGTGTTATTGTAAGAACGCTGAAAGTATTCGGAATGCCAATGACTTTCTTCGTCGTTGGTTTCCTGGTTTTTTTCACCATTTTTACAGGAAACAGTACGCAGCAACCTGATGCCCCATTCTCACATATTGTGCTATTTTGCCTAGCCGAAGGTTACCTTTCAGCCTCTGTTTACTGGGGGTTTACCTCATTTAATCGCATTTCTATGGCTTTAAAGGTAATCATATTCCCTTTTACTTTAATCGCTGGAATCTGTGTTTCCCCGGTTAGGATTTATCAGGGTGTTCAAAAAATTCGATCATAACATTTAGCCGTCAATTCTCTCTTTTTCCCAAACCGTAAAATGATAGGTGAACGGCACGCCATCCGAAACTAAAAAACTCTCCCGATCAACCTCTTTCCAATCACTCTCGCTGTACTCAGGAAAAAAGGCATCTCCTTCAATATCCTGCTCGATAAAGGTGAGATAAAGACAATCTGCCTTCGAAATAAGTTGCTGATAGAACGAATCACCCCCGATCACCATCACCTCTTCGTAAGACTCCGTCGCCTCCAGCGCATTCTCTATTGAATGGTAGATCGTGCAACCTTCTGGCTTAAAGTTTTCATCACGTGTTAAGACGATATTTTCTCTACCCGGTAATGGCCGCCCGATCGACTCATAAGTCTTCCTTCCCATCAAGATCGGCTTGCCCATCGTAATCTTTTTAAAGTGCTGCAAATCAGCCGGCAGATGCCAAGGGAGACGATTCTCAATTCCGATAACTCGGTTATTTGCCATTGCGGCGATCAGTGAGAGTTTCATATCGCTATCCGGGGTTCCATACAGAGGTAAATGAGCTGTCTATTAGCGGTCAAATAATACTACAAAGCGGCTTACAAGGCTTTTATACAGAGCCCGTTTTGTTAAGATTGCCAGAATCCATTTAATAAATAGAAACGCAATTCCCATGAAGCAATATCTCGATCTGTGCCAAAGAATCATTGACGAAGGTGTCTGGGTAGACAACAAACGAACAGGTAAAAAATGCCTGACCGTTATCAATGCCGACCTCACCTATAATGTTGCTGATGGAGAATTTCCGCTCGTAACCACCCGTAAAAGCTTTTACAAAGCGGCAATCGCCGAGATGATCGGCTATATTCGCGGCTACGACAATGCTGCAGATTTCAGAAAGCTGGGCGCCCCCACGTGGAATGCCAACGCCAATGAAAATAGCGACTGGCTCGCAAACCCTCATCGCAAAGGAACCGATGACTGCGGTTTTATCTACGGCAAGGTGGGGCGAAACTTTCCCAAACCAGATGGCGGTAAAATCGATCTTCTCCGCAAGATTATCGATGATCTATCCAATGGTCTCGACGACCGTGGTGAAATCTACACCTTCTACCACCCCGGCGCTTTTCACATGGGCTGCCTTCGCCCCTGCATGTACAGCCACCATTTTTCGCTACTGGGTGACGCACTCTACCTAAACAGCACGCAAAGAAGCTGTGATGTGCCGCTTGGCCTGAATTTCAACATGGTACAAGTCTACTTTTTTCTCGCCATTATGGCGCAAATCACCGGAAACAACGCAGGACAGGCTTACCATAAGATCGTCAATGCACATATCTACGAAGACCAACTTGAACTCATGCGTGATGTACAGTTAAAACGAGAACCTTTTAAAGCACCTAAGCTGATTATCAACCCCGACATCAAAACACTTGAGGATCTTGAAACTTGGGTAACACTCGATGACTTTGAAGTGGAAGGGTATCAGCACCATGAGCCAATAAAATACCCGTTTTCTGTATAGTTAACTGTTCGTGAAAACATAGCTCAAAGGTGGCATTAAGCAACATGCAGGAAAAAAAGTTATCAATTTTTGAACGTTATTTAACTATCTGGGTTTTGCTTTGCATTACTGTAGGTATTGCGCTCGGAAAAATCGCGCCAGCTGTGGCTACTACATTGAATGATTTTTCCATTTATCAAGTATCGATTCCTATCGCTGTGTGCCTGTTTTTTATGATGTACCCCATCATGGTCAAAATAGACTTTGCTCACGTGCTTAAATCAGCAAAGACACCAAAACCCGTATTTTTAACTCTCTTTATAAATTGGGCTATTAAGCCCTTTAGTATGTTCGCTATATCGTACTTATTTTTAGGGTATCTATTTAGAGATTTCTTGCCTGGCACAGAGATCCTAGCTAATGGCGAAGAAGTCGAACTATGGCGGAGCTATATTGCAGGAACAATTTTACTTGGCATTGCTCCCTGCACTGCAATGGTGTTGATGTGGGGGCATTTATCAAAAGGTAATGATGGGCTAACGTTAGTGATGGTTGCAATAAACTCATTAATGATGCTTTTTCTCTATGGGCCATTGGGTGGTTTATTATTAAATGTCAATTCTATGCCCGTACCTTGGCAAACAATGGTGCTCTCAGTTTCAATTTATGTGGCATTACCGTTGGTTGCGGGGTACTTTTCGAGAAAACTAATAATTAAGCATAAAGGTATAGTCTGGTTTAACGAAAAGTTCTTGCGGTGGCTGACTCCAGTTAGCATAACTGCTTTGCTGATAACGTTGGTTCTACTCTTTTCATTTAAAGGAGAGGTTATTGTAAGCAATCCACTGACGATACTATGGATTGCAATTCCGTTAATGCTACAAACACTAATCATTTTTTCACTTGGGTATTTTGCATTCTCAAGATGGCTAAAACTGCCCTATTGTGACGCCGCACCAGTAGCATTGATTGGAGCTTCTAATCATTTTGAGGTGGCGATCGCCACGGCTGTTATACTATTTGGGCTGTCCTCAGGGGCGGCACTAGCAACAGTTGTCGGGGTCTTAATTGAGGTTCCCTTGATGCTTATGCTGGTTGCTTTGTGTAAAAGAACTAATTATATGTTTGAAAATCGATCATAAACAAGCCTAACAATGGCAATTAACACGGATGTTTTGTAGCGCTTATTGCTGGCGTTAAACACATATCAAAAACCAACCAACAGAAGGAAAAACTATGATTACGCTTTCACAGTTAACTGAGCTATTGGGCTGGGCATCAGTAATCAATATCTCTTATCTTCTCTTGGCTACAACAATTATTGTGTTTATGAGGGGGGAATATCTTCCATTCATAGCAAGATGTTTAGGCTGGATGGAAAGGAACTTGACTCTAAATATTTAGATTTTCTGAGTAGTTATAAAATAGTGACATTGGCTTTTTTCGTGGCACCCTATATCTCTTTAAAAATTATGGGCCAGTAAATTTATACAGGACTCCCTATTCTACTCTTCTCGCTCCTCCAATCTCGCTGGAAAGCATGCATGTCTTCTGTTGGGGCAGCTCAACTGAGACTGTTCTTCTTATAGGCCAAGAGCATAAACAAGGCCCCCATAATCAACATTGGACTGGTTAGAATCTGCCCCATTGTCACCCAGCCATAAGCTAAGTAGCCAATATGGGCATCTGGTAGCCGGTAAAATTCAACAAAGAAGCGGGCAACACCGTAGCCCAACAGGAAAAGCCCTGATACCGCCATTTTCGGTCTGGCTTTACTGGAGTAAATCCATAAAAGAAAGAAAAGAACGATCCCTTCTAAAGCGGCTTCGTACAGCATAGATGGGTGCCGGGCGAGCGGCCCCAGCCCAGGTACAAGCATGCCCCATGGTAGTTCGGTTGGCGCACCCCAAAGCTCACCATTGATAAAGTTACCAATTCTCCCTGTAAATAGACCGATAGGAACGAGTGGTGCAATAAAATCTGTAACCGTAAAGAAGGTTGCACCTATTTTTCTGCCGTATAGCCACATGGCGAGAAAGACACCCAACATGCCGCCGTGAAAAGACATGCCCCCTTCCCAAACTCTAAAGAGGATTAGTGGATTGTCTAAAAAAACAGGCAGGTTGTAGAACAGGACATAACCAATTCTTCCACCCAATACGACACCAACGGCACCATAGAAAAGCAGATCGTCCATCTGTTCAGCGGTGATTGCCGAACCCGGTTTATTAGCGCGATAACGACCCAACAACCAAACTCCACTAAAGCCAATCAGGTACATCAATCCGTACCAATGAACTTTTAGTGGGCCAAGTGAGAGAGCAACGGGGTCTATTTCGGGATAAGCAATCATCGCCGTATGCTATCATATAGCGCCTGATCTGAATGCTTAGACGTACTATTTTCATTGGATTTAGGTTAGCATTTAATAACTTATTGTTTTACTCAGGTAATAGCCAGAATGTCTGCTCAACCGACTCACCGAATACGCGAAATCCCCTACAACTACACCTCTTTTTCTGATCGCGAGATTGTTATCCGAATCTTGGGCGAAGAGCAGTGGAAAGTGATCGAACAGCTCCGATCTTCTAGAAAAACAGGGCGGTCTGCGCGAATGTTATTTGAGGTCTTAGGTGACATATGGGTTGTGAATCGCAACCCATATATCCAGGGCGATCTTATTAACAACCCTAAACGCCGCGATGCGCTAATCGAGGCTTTAAATCATCGCCTGTCTCAAATTGAGGTGCGGCTGGGCAATAATGATAAGGCTAAAGCGTTACTTAATGCCGCACAGGGTGCTGTTGCAGAGTTTAAAGCTTGGTTTCCAACACAGATAAAACTACGCAATAAGGTCTCTAAAGCGCTTAAAAAGATCACTCGTAAAGATAATATTGATTTTGGCGGGCTTGCCCGCGTTTCGCACGCAACCGATGCAACCGATTGGCGTGTTGAGCATCCGCTTGTTGTTATCTGCCCTGATACCGAAGAGGAGATGGCAAAAATAGTCGAAAGCTGTACCAAGCTTGGGCTAACGATTATCCCCCGTGGTGGTGGCACCGGTTATACCGGTGGTGCAATCCCATTGGTTGCCAATTCGGTTGTGATTAACACCGAAAAACTCGATGCGGTTGGTGAGGTTGAACATTTAACCCTGCCGGGCCTTGAGCAACCGGTAGCAACCGTACATACCGGCGCGGGTGTTGTAACACGCCGTGTTTCTGATCTTGCAATCGCTAACGATCTTATTTTTGCGGTTGACCCAACCTCTCAGGATGCGTCAACAATCGGCGGAAATATCTCCATGAATGCTGGGGGTAAAAAAGCAGTTCTTTGGGGTACTACGCTCGATAATCTTGCCTCATGGCGCATGGTAACCCCTGATGCCAAATGGGTTGAGGCTGTCCGTGTTAACCATAACCTTGGAAAGATTCACGACCAAGCTGAAGTTAGCTTTCAGATCACACGCTTTGAAGCAGACGGCAAAACCGTTATCGGTGAACCGGAAAACCTAACCATGCCTGGCGAAATGTTCCGCAAAAAAGGGCTGGGTAAAGATGTTACCGATAAAGTTTTAGGCGGACTTCCTGGTATTCAAAAAGAGGGCTGTGACGGGCTGATCACCTCTGCCCGCTTTATCCTCCATAAAATGCCTTCACACATGCGCACCGTTTGTTTGGAGTTTTTTGGGACAGATCTTGGGCTTGCCGTACCTGCCATTGTTGAAATTAAAGACTATCTCGAAAGTCAGGCTAAAAATGGCGTGTTGCTATCTGGGCTTGAACATCTTGATGATCGCTATATTAAAGCGGTTAATTACACTACTAAAGCGGCCCGCCGTGAACTGCCTAAGATGATCCTGATCGCCGATATTGCCGGCGAAGATGAAGATGCTGTTGGTCTGGTCTGCTCGACCGTCGTTAAGCTTGCAAATGCCCGTGATGCAGAGGGTTTTATTGCAGCTAGTCCTGAAGCTCGTGGCCGATTTTGGGCTGATCGTTCTCGAACTGCTGCGATCTCTGCACATACTAATGCCTTTAAGATCAATGAGGATGTGGTTATCCCCATCGAGAACCTCAATACCTATAGCATGGGGATTGAGCGGATCAATATCGAGCTTTCGATCACCAATAAACTCAAAATAGTCGATCGTGTTCTTAACTATCTCGGTAGCGATATCGAGGAGTTTAAATCTCCTGAGACCAATTACGAAGACAGTTTGGAAGATATAGAAATCTTTGAGTCTAAGCGCCACATGGCGAGAAGCCACCTTGGAGAGGTTCAGACTCGCTGGCAGAAAATCCTTGCTAACCTCGATGAGCCAGCCCATGACAACCTTTCACTGTTAAATGAAGATGAAAAAGCCTGCATCAAAGATGATGACAAGCTGCTTAACCTTCTACTTAGGCGCGAACTGGTTATCTCTTACCGCAAAGATATTGTCGAAGAGCTGAATGACATCTTTAACGGTCAGGACCTTGCTCCACTGCTCGCCCATCTCGTTAAAATTCACTCTGATATTCGTAATTCTCGGCTATTTATCGCACTGCATATGCATGCGGGTGACGGTAATGTTCACACCAACATTCCCGTTCATTCTAGTGACTACGAAATGATCCATGAAGCTGAACAGGTTGTTGAACGGGTAATGGAGCTTTCACTCGAACTCGATGGTGTTATTTCTGGGGAACATGGTATCGGTCTCACAAAAATCCATTTTCTCGATCAGGATAAAGTGGATGCGTTTGTCGACTATAAAGAGAAGGTCGACCCAGAAGGGCACTTTAACCGTGGCAAACTGATGCCCGGTTCGGGGCTACAAAATGCCTACACCCCGTCCCTACAACTTGTTCAACAAGAGGCAATTATTCTTGAAGAGAGCGAACTAGGCGCCCTTAACGATGACATTAAACATTGCCTCCGTTGCGGTAAATGTAAACCCGTATGCCAAACGCATATTCCCCGGGCTAACATGCTCTACTCTCCACGTAACAAGATTCTGGCAACAGGTCAGGTACTAGAGGCTTTTCTCTACGAAGAGCAGACACGTCGAGGTATCTCGCTCCACCATTTTGATGCAATGAATGATGTGGCGGCTCACTGTACAACCTGCCACAAATGCGAAACACCTTGCCCGGTTAATATTGATTTTGGCGATGTTTCCATCCGGATGCGTAAAATCCTGACCGATATGGGACAAAAGAAGTTCAATGTTGGCAGCTCCATGGCCATGATGTTCCTCAATACAAATGATCCTTTAGCGGTTCGGGTGTTAAGGAAGTTAATGATTGACTGGGGCACCCGGGCCCAGACATTAATGCATAAAGTTGCCAAAAAATTAGAACTACTCGGTAAACCGGGAGATATTCCGGCGAGTACAACGGGTGGAGCACCCATCAAAGAGCAGGTAATTCACTTTATTCGCAAACCTCTTGACCTAAAGCTAGTCTCACAAACAACACGTGGACAACTTGGTTTAGAAGACAAAAATATTATTCCAATTATCCGGGACCCTAAAAAAGCGACCGATGATTCGGATGCTGTTTTCTACTTCCCTGGCTGTGGATCAGAAAGACTGTTCAGCCAGGTAGGGCTCGCCACCATTGCCATGCTTTATGAAACAGGTGCGCAAACTGTTTTGCCGCCTGGATACCTCTGCTGTGGCTATCCGCAAACCTCGGCAGGCCTCCATGCAAAAGGTCAACAGATCACAACGGAAAACCGCACGCTGTTCCACCGTGTCTCAACGACTCTCAACTACATGGATATCAAAACGGTCATTGTTTCATGTGGAACATGTATGGATCAGCTCATGAAATATCAGTTCGATAAGATATTTCCTGGCTGCCGTCTGCTTGATATTCATGAATACCTGCTAGAAAAAGGGGTCTCCGTTGAGAACCTGACCGGCACGCAATATCTCTACCACGAGCCTTGCCACAAGCCGATGAAGCAATATGACGGCACAACAGTAGCAAGTAAATTGATCGGCTCAGATGTCCTTTTGTCAGACCGTTGCTGTAGTGAGTCCGGCACATTGGCTACAGCTCGCCCTGACATTGCCAATCAACTACGCTTTAGAAAAGAAGAAGAGCTCAAAAAGGGCATTAAGCAACTCACAGGCTCTGAAAAAGCGGTCGATGGGAATGTTAAAATGCTGACCTCTTGCCCTGCCTGCCAGCAGGGGCTCTACCGTTTTGGTGAAGAGACCGGGTTAGAAACAGACTATATCGTTGTCGAAATGGCCAATAAGTTACTCGGTGATGGTTGGCAAGAGCAGTTTATCGACAAAGCTAAAACGGGTGGTATTGAACAGGTTCTTTTGTAGCTCTATTAACAATGGGTAGCTGCTGCGATAACGACTGCACCCTCGAGCAGCTGCAAAAGCAGCAGCGGGGAACATTGTTAATTGTCCTCGCAATTAATGCTGTGATGTTTTTCGTTGTTGCCTATGCAGCTATCTACTCGAGCTCATCCGCCCTGCTCTCTGATAGTCTTGATAACTTAGGAGATGCGCTCACTTACGCCCTAAGCCTTTATGCGGTTTCAAAAGGCGCTAAAACGAAGGCACGTGTTGCGCTTTTTAAGGGTTCACTCATTCTGATCGCCGCCTGTTTTGTTGCGGGACAGGTAGTCTACCGACTGTTTATACCAACTCTACCTATCTTTGATGTAATGGGTGGGTTTAGCCTGCTATCTTTGGCCGCAAATGCTCTTTGCCTCTTTCTCCTGACGCGACACCGCTCAGATGACCTCAATATGAGCTCTGTCTGGGAATGCTCACGCAATGATATTGCCACCAATCTCTCTGTCTTTATCGCAGCCTCTTTAGTCTGGCTTACAGAATCTGGCTGGCCTGATATTGCTGTCGCCAGCTGCCTTGTTATTCTACTTATGCGTTCAGCAGTTGGGATTATAAAAACCTCTTGGAAGCAGCTTACTTAAGCGGAAAGCTCCACTCCTTAAAATAGGCGCCCTATTCTAATCCGTCATAAAAACAACGGCCATTGCATGAACCGGCTCCAGCCCTTCATTGCCGTAACTATGTGGAAGATGGCCATGAAAATAGATTAAGTTACCGGCTTTTACTTCATGCTTTTCCCCTTCAACCTCTACCGTCGCCGTTCCTTGATGGCAAAGAAACAGTTCGTGACTTCCTTCAGGGTGAGGCAGCCCTCTTGTCCAGCAACCCGGCATCATGCTCACATCATTAATCTGTAAATTAGGTGTGCTAATTGGGCTTGCTCGCGTGCTAGAAAATTTTCCATCATCTTGTAACATCACCGGCATATCTTTTCGATCCACCTCTGTCACACTGGGTGATTGATACCGCGTAATAAGGTCATCAACTGTAACCCCCAATGCCCGTGCCACTTTAACGACAACTGAAATGCTCGGGTTGCTATTCGCGCTTTCCATATTTGCCAAAGTAGCGCGCGGTATCTCTGCACGCTGCGCGAGTGCAGTTTGGGTTAACTTATGCTGCGCCCTTAAACGACGAATACCTTCACCAATAGGATTATCCATTGCACTTCCTCAAAAACTTTCCACCATTTCGCCAGCATACCATCGAATCAGCCAGCGAATTCCAATATTTAAACAACTTGACAGTAAAATAGCATTTATGCGCTTTTTGAGCTAGACAAAGTTAATATATTGTATAGAATTACAACATATCATCATTTTTAACTAAACCGGAGATTCGATATGAACGTAGATCAACATTTGAAAGTAGCACAGTGGCACATGGAACAGGCTAGATTGCACGCAACTACAGAGCATGCATGTGGATGCCCAGTAAATGCTGAGTACCAGAAAATCATCGACGAAGTCGAATCTGGTGCTAAAATCGAAGAAGAACTAAGCTGCTCAACTCCTTCTTAATTTAGGCGTTACAACAGCAAAAATCCTGAGTGCACTGATTGGGCACTCAGGATTTTTTTTGCCTGGTCAAAATAGAAAAAATATAAGCAGTTATAAAACAGTACAACGATCTATTAATTTTAGAAAATTAACAAAAAAACGGCCTCATGAGATCCTTTGTAAGGCTAAAGCGTTAGAAACAGATCACACCCGTAGGGGCTAGTTATAAAAACCTCTAAAACAGGCTCTATTTTAGTTTTAGGTTTTTATTTTTCCTTTTTTCCTATTAGGAGCGCTCACTACCCCAACTAAACAGAGAAGTTCTACTTTTATAGCCATTTTCATAAAAGCAGAAAAATATTCTCTTTTTCTAGGCTAACCCGATTTTTTAACAAATTTAGTTAGAATAACAATTCGCTGACCGTTGACTCGCCCCTCAATATGTTCAGGATTATCTTGAACTAAAGAGATTCCTCGCACAGCTGTTCCGCGCTTTGCTGTAAAGTTAGCCCCCTTTACATTCAGGTCTTTAATCAAAGTAACAGTGTCGCCCGCTTCAAGTTCTACACCATTGCTATCCAGATGGGTTGCATCGCTCTCACTATTTTGCCCTTCCCCTGTTGCTTCAGCCCAAGTTTGGAGCTCTTCATCCAGATAAAGCATTTCAAGCAAATCTTGTGGCCACCCTTCTCCGCTCAAACGGGTTAGCATTCTCCAAGCGACCACTTGAACTGCTGGTACTTGGCTCCACATGCTATCGTTCAAACTGCGCCAATGGTTAGCTTCCATTTTTTCAGGATTTTCCAGTTGCTCTTTACAGGTCTCACAAACCAAAATCACTTCATCTATTAGTCCATTTGAAGCTGGCGGAACTTCATAAACAGACAGTTTTTCTGTCGCACTACAAAGCTCACATTTTGACCCACTCCGTTGATGTAAGGCTTTCTCTGTGCTCATTTTCTATTTCTCTCTAAATTTCAAAAATTAAAATGCTTCCAAATTATAAATATCGTAGCGGGTATTCGGGCTTGAGATTTCTGAGTTAACCTTCCGCCCTTCTATAGGCTTTGCCCCTTTAGGCCGTTTAACAACCACCCTTTTAATCGCCTTATTTAGCGCTGCATTAAGCAGTAAAACGCTATCTAAGTCTGGGCCCGCAAGCTGTTGCAAAACCCGCATCTCTTTCTTAACCGCTGCTGCCTTTTTCTTTTCGGGATACATAGGATCAAGATAAATAACCTGCACAGCTTCAGATTCTTCTAATTGCGTTATTGCATCCGCATTGATAATCGACATGCGAGCAATAATATCTGCAATCTCTACCTCTTTAGCTGCTCGATCCAAACCATCTTTTAATAGTGCAGCCATAATTGGGGAGCGCTCAATCATCACCACCTTGCAACCAAGCGATGCCAGCACAAAACTGTCTCGACCAAAGCCAGCTGTTGCATCAATTACGGTGGGGTTAACTTTACTGGAAAGCCCAACTGCTCTAGCAAGGGGTTGTTTTTTACCTCCGCCAAATTGACGCCGGTGGGCTACTTTACCTTCCACAAAGTCGACATAAATAGGGCCGCTTTGGTCACTAAAAAGTGCCAGCTTATCTTGATGCCAACCAACTAGGAGTAACCCTTTATCGCTCTCTATTTCTGATTCTAGTGGCAGGCCTAATGACTTGATTGATTCAGGGATATCGCTATATCCGTCAACCTTAATCGCGATTTCTGTGCTCAATTAAAACTACACCTTATTTAGTTAAGGCCGCCCCTTTGAATCCAAGCCTGGTAAATTTCATCTTTCCAAAAGTTCTGAAAGTAGGCAGCTATCGCTACCTGCTCATCACTATTCAACTTATTATTAAAAGCCGGCATTTTACCACCCCGTGAAATTCCACCTTCGCTGATCGTTCTAACAAGAAGAGATAAAGGATGGTGCCAGGCATGGCCAGATCCATTTAGAGGAGGTGGAGGGAAAGAGCCATCGGCTAAACGGTTTTTCCAGCCAAAAGTACCCTGACCATTATCTCCATGGCACGTTGTACAGTTCTCTTTAAACAACCCATCACCAAGATTAACTTGTGACTGCCTGTACCAGCGCCCATTAATGAGTGGATCTCCCTGTTCTATTATCGTTTCTGCCTGAGCTTGCTCAGGTTGTGATTCTGATGGTGAACAACCCACCAAAAAAAGAAAACCGGCAATAGGTAGTATTTTCTTAACCATCTTTCTCTCCATCATTAGAACTAATTTCAGTGATGACCTTTAAAACAAGCTTTCAGTAAGGCGGCCATTTTATCAGTCCCAAGCGCCCTAGCCCGCTCTATATTTTCAGCTGGTATCTCTTTAGGATTGGCAACATTTTCCAACACCCGCTCAATACTAGCCTCTCTTATTAAGTGCAGCGTTGGGTAGGGTGAACGGTTAGTGTAATTTGCCGCATCACCCTCTTCACTTTCTGCAAAGCAATAATCTGGGTGGAAGCTAGCTAACTGATAAATACCTTCATATCCCTGATCAAGCAACAGCGCATCAGCCAAATCATAAAAATCGAGAAAATCCTCAAAATCATCAAGCCTGTCTGGAAAAATAAGCAGCGCTGTCTCCACCTCTTCATTTTGATCAAGATTGACACACTCAACTATCAACGTTTCCAAATAATTCTCAAGCGTTCCACTTTCAACTACTCGGTAATTAATGCTTTTTTTTTCGACCTCACGCCGGGCAAACGGGCAAAAATTAAGCCCCACAATAACCGACTTAACCCACTCCTGAGTCTCTAACACTGTCAACTCGTTTCTAATTTTTGTCTCACTCTTCATTTTTCTGAGGATACCACAGCCGCAACAGAAACAGCCTTTTAAAGCTCTGATCTTGTCACAAGTTTTGTCATATCAAAGATTACAGCCTAAACTTAAATTTCACTCTTTCTATAATCTTTTTTGCACCGCTAAGTTATGACAAAAACCAAAATAACCAAACCAGAAAAACCCTTGGATGATGACTGCTGTGGCAATGGCTGCACACCCTGTGTATGGGATCATTACTACGATCAGCTTAGCTTGTGGAATGAGCAACAAAAAGAGGAAGCGACCCCAGCTGAAAAGAGTGATTCAGGTGACTATGCCTCTTAATAAAGAGTTATAAAAAACAGCCCGGCCCTTACAAATCAAAAACCTATTCCTCCTTGGTTTGTTCCACGTGGAACAAACCAAAAAGAGACACTCTAATTGGCTAATTTTTCATCCGCAGCCGTTTTTAAGTTTCGTTTAATCCACCATGACTTAACCTACCCCTAACGACACATACTAGAGGTAGTTAACATGAACAGCACAAACAGCAACACCATCAAGGTATGGGATATTTTGATTCGTGTTTTTCACTGGTCTCTTGTCTTTCTGTTTTTCAGCGCCTATATAACCGAAGATGACTGGATGGGTGTACACAGCTACGCTGGGTACAGCATCGGGCTACTGATTCTATTTCGATTGGTTTGGGGCTTTATCGGTACTCGCCACGCCCGCTTCTCTGACTTCGTAAAAAGCCCAGCTCAAGTCAAAGTTTATTTAAAGCAAATGGTTGGTGGCAATTCAAAGCGCTATATTGGCCATAATCCAGCTGGTGGAGCCATGGTAATTGTCCTGCTCACCAGCCTAGCCTTTACTGTTTTTTCAGGAACGGCTCTATATGCAACAGAGGGTTTAGGCCCACTATCAGGCACTTTTTTCTCTACATGGTCTGAAGATTTTCTGGAAGAGATTCATGAGTTCTTTGCAAACTTCACTCTATTTATGGTGTTTGCGCATGTTGCAGGCGTTCTGCTCAGTAGTCTGTTACATAAAGAGAACCTGATTCACTCCATGATCACCGGATTGAAACGTGATGATCTCTCATGAAACCGAGCTCTAACAATATTTTCTTGATAGCGACTCTAGCAGTGCTATTGCCCCCATCCGGATTACAGAGTTACCCTACTTTGTTCGTAAGCATGATGAAACACCAGAGAAAATGGTTATCAAGAACCCAGAAGTTGGTTCATTTAGTCGCTGTAGCAGCTGTCACCAAGAGGCAGTAAAAGGATTATTTAATGAAGATATGGTTTCTATCCCTAATTTTGGCCGCTGGGACGATTAATAGCCTCCCACTTTATGCTGATCATTATAATGATCAATCTGATCAGGTTTTGCAGTGGTTAGAAGAGGGAAAGGTCCTCCCTTTCGAATCGTTGATGAAACGTCATAAAAAACGGCTTGAAGGCCGCCTACTTGATCTCGAAATAGAAGAAGAAGGTGGGCGTATTATCTACGAACTGGAAATACTGCGGGCCGATTCTATTGTTTATGAAATAAAGATAGATGCCGAAAATGGTGAGTGGCTAACCGAGGAAATAGACGATTGAAACTATTACTAGTCGAGGATGACTTTGAGTTGGTCAAGAGCTTAAAACCAGCTCTGAAAAAGGCTGGATATGCTGTTGAGCATTCAGACAATGGTATTGATGGGCAATTTATGGGGGAAGAAGAACCCTTTGATGTCATCATTCTCGATCTAGGTTTGCCTGGAAAACCAGGACTGGAAGTTTTATCCAATTGGCGAAATGAAGGGCTGACGATGCCGGTATTAATTCTCACCGCTAGGGACAGTTGGCATGAGAAAGTCGATGGTCTTAAAGCGGGGGCAGATGACTACCTTGGCAAACCGTTTCATACAGAAGAGTTACTAGCTCGGCTAGAGGCACTGGTTCGGCGAAAATTTGGCCACGCGGATAACCAACTCAGACATTGTGGTGTAACACTCGATATCGGTGAGCAGTCTGTCATAAATCAAAAAAATGAGTCTATTAAACTGACCGGCATTGAATTTAGGCTATTACATTATCTGGTAATGAATCCTAGCAGAGTGATTTCAAAAACAGAGCTAAGCGAACACATCTATGAGGAAGAACAGTTAAAAGATAGCAACGTCATTGAGGTCTATATCAATCGTCTTCGCCAATATCTTGGGAAGGATTTTATCGAAACGCGCCGTGGGCAGGGCTACCATTTAAAGGAAAAATAACTTTGTATTCACTTAAACGGAGACTTCACCGGAATCTTCTGCTTACACTGGCCTTATCGATGATCGTACTACTTTATGTTCTGAATCAGGGCATACAGCAATTGACGCAAGACTATGTCTCTTCCCGTATACAACACGATGCAGATAACATTATCAGCGCCCTTGAACTGACTCAAGAAAAAAGGTGGATATTGCCCCATGAGAAGATGACTACCATCTATAACCGGGTTCATTCAGGCCACTATTACATGATTATTGTGAGCAACCAGAAAATACGTTCACGCTCTCTATTCGATCACACCCCGGTTATCCCTGAAATAACGCTCGATGAGAACCATCTCTACACACAGGAGGGTCTTAATCAAGAGCTCTGGTTAATATCACTGCAACAGATTAAAAAGAAAGAGCAAACCATCACGATCTGGATAGCAGAGGACATTTCTCCTTTAGAGAAAACCCAACAAAAATTTTTGCTCTTTGCCACCGGTGCAGTTGTCATCACAATTATTTTTCTGTTGCTAATGCAATACCAGATACTGCAACGAGGGTTTAATCAACTGGAAAAACTACACGCATCGATTAAACGAATGAGACTGAGTAAAGAGGAGGTAGACCGGCAACAATTACCAAGTGAAATCCTGCCGTTAGTCGAAGAGATAGAGCGCCTTCTTCACCAACTCAGTCAACGTGTCCAGCGCTCACGCAATGCCTTAGGCAATTTGGCACACGAATTAAAAAGGCCGCTTCAGCGCTACCAATCCCTGGTTGAACTACTAAAACCAGAACAGCAACAACAAGGCTCTTTAATTCTTAAAGACATTCACAGTGTTGTAGAGCGAGAATTAAAAAGGGCAAGAATAGTTGGTATTTCTACACCAGGACGACAGACCGTTCTCGATGAAGAACTCCCCCCTCTTTTAAGGGTGATGAAAAGCCTCTATCCAGAAAAAACCATTGATACCAAACAACCAGAAAATCTGATTCTTCCCCATGACCGAGACGATATTCTGGAGCTACTTGGAAACCTGCTCGACAATGCCTGCAAATATTCAAAAAAGAGTATTTTTATCAACTTTAATGACCTTCGTGAAAGCTGGGAAATAACCATAGAGGATGATGGTGAAGGTGTTTCAGAAAAGGCTTTAGAAGTCATCACTGGGCGAGGTGTACGCCTAGATGAAAGTATTCAGGGTCACGGGCTGGGTCTATCCATTTGCAAAGATATTGTGGAAAGCTATTCCGGCAGAATGAGCTTTCAAGCCGCTGAACTAGGCGGCCTCAAAGTTACTGTTATTTTACCTAAGCAGAAATAACAGTTGACCTTTCCCCACAAATTGACGGGAAAGTGGCCAAAAACAGGTGTTTTTTATAAAAAATTCGGTCGCCTTAAATCACGTTTAAGCGCTCTTTGATACACAAGCCATCTTGTGGGTTGTGACTTTTGTAAAATCACCTTGTACAGCCTGTGACGCCCGATTTGGTTTTCAGAATCAATGAAACTAGGATGGGATTTGGTTGGGTAATGATGGATTACCCAACCAAAATTGGGGAATTTCAGATTCCTCTAATCGACCTGAAAATATAACTTATTGAAATTACAGCTATTACTATTTTAGTGACGGTTCAAAATGCATACGAATGGCTCATTTTCAATGAGAACCAACAACAAATTTGTAATTAAACATCAAGATTAGAAACTT
>DEIG01000005.1 GCA_002352345.1 Methylococcaceae bacterium UBA2780 | reverse complement strand
TACGCTGTAGGGGTTTTTTATTGCGCGGGGAATTTATCCTTTTTTGCTTTTCTATTGGGGCTTCCCGAGACATTTTTTAGCTCTTGTTATATCATTGCACGCTGCGGTGCAGATGAGGCTCTAATTCATTCAGTTCCAATTCAGTTGTCAGCTGTATATTTGGTGCCCGTAAAGTAATTTTATAATGAGAATATGTAAGATATTAGGAGAGTAGAAAATGGTTATGAAATCTAGTTTGTCTAAAATATTTATGGTTGCTTCAGCCATTATCTTTAGTGGTTCTGTCTTAGCACATGGAAATGTCTCGCCTCAGGCCGTTGATGTTTCTGCACTCCCTCCAGTTGGGGAGGAATGGGTTGAGGAAAACCCTTACAGAAACGAAGATGATTCTACTTTACTGGAAGAGGCTGTGAAAATTGGTAAATCAGCATTCAACCAAAACTGCGCACGCTGTCATGGATTAGGCGCTGTCTCTGGTGGTATCGCGCCTGATTTGCGTGAAAACCTGACACCTGATGCGGAAGGTGATGAATGGTTCATGTACAGAATCAGAAATGGCGCTGAACGTAATGGCATCACATATATGCCTAAGTTTGAGGGAATCATTGCTCAAGAAGCGATGTGGGCACTAAAATCTTGGCTAGATACCTGTAACCCTGAAGTTTCTGACGATTCAAGCTGCTGGGTTGGTGATGAAAAGAACTCATGCCTAACTGCGGAAGGGCAGTGTGAGTAAAAAGCTTTTATCAGTATTATTGCTTCCCCTGCTTTTAATGGCAGGGGAGGTTTATTCTGGTGAGGATTTTGATTCAATCCGTTCAAAGGGTGGTTTAAGAGTCGCGGTTTATAAAAACTTCCCTCCCTATTCGTATGCGGAGAAAGGAAAGATTGTTGGTATTGATGTCGATATTGCCAAGGCAATTGCTTCAAAGCTTGAACTTGATGCACTGATTTGGTCTGTTGGTGCTGACGAAAATATGGAAGATGACCTGCGGAATATTGTTTGGAAGGGGCACTACTTAGGTGGAGGTACTGCCGACTTTATGATGCATGTCCCTTTTGACAAAGAGTTTGCAAAAGAAAATGATAAAGTTGTTATCTTTTCTCCTTATGCGAATGAGTCAGTAGTTGTTGTACGTCATAAGGCTCGGGCAGAAAAAGAGGCTCTGATGCAGACTTTTATGAGAGGTAAAATTGGTGTTGAGCTTGATACGATGCCAGACTTTTACCTAACAAGCTCAAATCGTGGGATGTACCGTAATAGTGTTAAGCACTTTATGACTGTTGAAGAGGCCGTGTCAGCTTTTACTAAAGGCGAGGTTCAGTCTGTCGTTGCGCCAAAGGCTCAAATCGAAGCTGGCTTGGGAGCAGATCGTTCAGCTTATACTTTTTCCCCGTTGTCTGTGTCAGGCCGGATTCGTTCTGAGTGGAGTCTTGGTATTGCAGTTAAAGAGGGGAGAGATGAGCTTCTTGAGGCCGTTAAATCAGCATTTAAAGAGCTGAAGGGAGCAGGAAAGATTGAAGAGATCTATGCTAAATATAGTGTTAGCTATGAAAAGCCCCTGAACTAATTAAATTATGTTGACTCTCGGTTTATATATAAACCGTTGGTAGTGATGAAAGGGAATTCTTATTTAAAGAATTCCCTTTTTTATTTGTTGTTTACTAAAAGCACTGTTAGATGGCATATTAGTTATAATTAAATAACTAATAAAACTATAAGCTCTTGGAGGCTGTCATGGCGATTTCAGAATCTTCATTAGTACGGCGTTTCTGCCTTAACTTTCTGTTTGTTCTCGGTCTGTTTTCAACACAATCTTTTGCGGCACTCGATGGTGATAGAGGCATTTTTCTTGTCGATAAAGAGGGTAATCAACAGCGGATTGCGTCGATTTCTTTTACACCTAAAGGAGATGGGTACATCTATCAAATCGGCCTTGACGCAGAACATTTTGAGGACCAGTTTCTTTCCATGCGTCCATTTAAATGTCTCATGGGTGGCGCCCAGGTAATTTGCTATGTTGAGTACCCTTACGCAAATGAAAGATATATAGAAAAAGGGGGGCTAACTAGTCTTGAGTATGACCTTCTTTTTTTACATAAAAGCCCCACAGAATATGGCATTAATTTGTGGAATGGAATTTATTACAAGCTAAAGTTGATTGGTGATGAAATTAAGGGGCAGATTTTTGAGCTTGATATGAATGTCCTTTCAGCTCCACCAGAAGAGGGAGTTATCAGACCGATTACAGATGATGATATTTTTGAAGGTGATGTCGATAATCAACGTTTTCCAGAACTTTTGATCAAGTGACTGTGTCGCAGCTAAAACTATTTTTTTGGGGTAGATAATGAGATTACTTTTTTGTTCATTGCTGATGGTAGGAGCAGTGTTTACAGCCTCAGCGGAAGAGATTCCAGAGGATCCTTTGGGTTCCATACAGTGGGATGATATGTATAGAGCCTATTTGAGTGAACATAAGGTTGTTTTTGACGATAGAGTTAAAGTCATGGCGCCAGAATTTGCAGAAGACTCGATGAATGTTCCGGTGTCGGTTGATGCGAGTAAACTAACAGGAATAAGAGAGATTTTGCTTTTTGCCGAATTTAACCCTATTCCAAAAATCTTAAAATTTTTTCCCGTTAGCTCAAAGGCTGTTTTCTCATTTCGTTTTAAAATTCAACAGGCGAGTCCGGTACGGGCAGCGGTTTTAACGAGTGATAACGTTTGGCATGTCGGTGGTGTCTGGATTGACGCGGCGGGTGGTGGTTGTACGACAGCTAGCGATGATCGTTTAGGCGGTGATTGGGCTGATCATCTGGGTGAGATTAGTGCGGGAGTCTGGAACAGAAATGATTCTATACGGACAAAAATCGCAATCAATCACCCTATGGATACCGGACTTGTTGCAGGCATTCCGGCGTTTTATCTTGAGAAAATTGATGTGACGGATGATGAGGGAAAGCTGTTGCTTAGGATTGAGCCATTCGAGCCGGTGCAGGAGAACCCGGTTTTTACCTTGGATGTTTCGAAATCTGCCGTTATCAATATTGAGGCGGTCGACAATAATGCAAATGAATTTTCTGCGAGGGTTGTCCAATGAAAAAAGCGATATCGATTTTAGCTTTATCAATTTTGGTTTCTCTTCCGGTATCTGCCGCAAAATACGATTATGGGCTGGAGGCTAAAAAAATTGGTGTTGATACCTATCTGTTTTTGGGCAAAAAAGAGGATTTCAGCTTTCAAAATGGTGGAAATATCGTTAATACGGGTTTTATTGTCACCTCTTCTGGAGTCGTTGTTATCGATACAGGCTCTTCTAAACGTTATGGGGAACAGATGCTTGCAGAGATTCGCAAGCAGGCAGATAAACCGGTTTATAAGGTAATTAATACTCATCACCACCCAGATCATTTTTTAGGTAATCAGTCATTTAAACCTGCCCCTATCGCGGCATTAAAAGGGACGGTGAAAGATATAAAAAGCTCTGGTGAGATGTTCTCTGAAAACTTATATCGTATGACGGGTGATTGGATGCGAGGAACAGAAGCTGTCGTTCCAGATGTCACACTACAGCCGGGAGCTGAGGAAATTGGTGGCCACCAGATAGAATATATAGAGTTAAGTGGCCATACAGGTAGTGATTTGGCGGTTTTTGATAGAACAACGGGTGTCCTGTTTGCGGGAGATCTGGTTTTCTATAATCGCACCCTGACAACACCTCATGCGATTCCAGAAAAATGGTTTGTGGCTCTAGATAGGCTATCAAAATTGCCATTTAAGGTGCTAGTCCCTGGGCATGGTGAACCGGTGACCGATCTTTCGGCAATAGAGCAAACACGAGATTACCTTCGTTGGTTGGTAGAAACGTTAGATTCTGCAGCAAATAAAGGCCAATCGATGAATGAAGTGATGCAGGAAAAGATTCCAGCCCGTTTTGCGAATCTTGCTCTTGTCAAAAGCGAGTTTAACCGCTCGGTTGTGCACCTTTTTCCGGCTGTTGAGAAGAAGACCTTGCATAGAGCGAACTAATTCGTGAGCTGTTTTTTTTGCCGATTAGCAGCGATCTTGGCTGTGTTACTGCTTGCCGCTTGCGGAGCCCTGAATAGTTTTCCAGTTGATGAACTTTACCATGCCGCTCCCTATCATTCTGCGACGCAACTAGCCCCTCCACGCGGTGTAAAAAGGGTTGCGACCAAAGAGGCCCTGCAACTGCATCAGAGTGAAAAGGCCATATTTGTTGATGTTATGGGGGCTATTTTTAGAGAAGAGAGTCTCGACTTTGATGGGGAGTGGTTAATTAATAAACCTCGAGCAGATATTCCCGGCAGTACATGGTTGCCTAATAGTGGTGAAGAAAAACTGATTCCCATTATCGAAAGATACTACAGAGAGAATCTTCAGCGGTTAACGGGCGGTGACAAGGGAGTCACACTCCTTTTCTACTGTATCGAAGATTGCTGGATGTCGTGGAATGCAAGTAAGCGGGCTGTAGAGTGGGGCTATCGTTCGGTGCTCTGGTATCGAAAAGGGGTTGATGGGTGGAAAGAGGCTGATTTACCGCTTGAAGAGCGGTTTCCTCTGCCGTTGCCTATAGATTAGCTGTTTATTGATCAGGTTCGTCCAGCTGAAGTTCAAGCTGTCTGGAATGCTCCTCTTTAGCGAATATCACTCCAATCCCAATTAAGCGGACAGGCTGTTTTGATCTTTCCCAAGCTTTTTTGTAAAGCTGTTGGTACAGTTCGAGTTGAGGCCTGTTAGTGGTGGATTGCATGGTGGTTGTCTTAAAATCATAAAAGCGAATTTTAATCACTAGGGCATGTGGTGGTGCGGTAATTTTTCTGTTCTTTTCCTTAAGCCGTTCAAGAAGTTTGTCGTAAAGTTTGTTTAGCGCATCAATTCCCTTTTCTAATGAATCTAGATCGGTCGCGAAGGTTGTTTCGACGCTCAACGACTTGCGAATTCTGTCTGTATTAACTGGGCGGCTGTCTATCCCCCTGCTAAGTTCATAAAGGCGAGCACCAAAGCGGCCAAAATGGCTTTCCAGAGTGGGGATGCTAAGTAGCTGTAGCTCTTCGCATGTTTTGACGCCTAATTTTGAAAGTTTCTCTTCAGTTACTTTTCCGACACCATTGATCTTTTTGACAGGCAGTTTTTCTACAAAGCTAGCTACCTCACTGGGTGTGATAACTTTTTGGCCATTGGGTTTATGCCAATCACTGCAAACTTTGGCCAGAAATTTGTTGGGAGCGATACCCGCCGAGGCTGTCAGTCTTTCTGACTCGTATATTCGTTGTCTAATCTCTTTGGCAATTAATGTTGCACTGCCTTGGCAGTGTGTGGAGCCGGTCAGGTCGAGAAAAGCCTCATCGAGCGATAATGGCTCAACAAGGTCGGTATATTCCTTGAAAATCGCCTGAATGTTCTTAGAGACCTCTTTATAGAGAGGCATCCGGACGGGTAGACAGATTAGGGCAGGACATTTCCGTAAAGCGGTGGAGGTGGGCATAGCTGAGTGGACGCCAAATTGTCGTGCTTCATAAGAGCAAGTTGCGACAACTCCCCGTTTTTCAGGTGAGCCACCTACAGCAATGGGAAGCCCGGCTAATGAGGAGTTTTCTCGAACTTCGATAGCTGCAAAAAAACAGTCCATATCGATATGGATGATTTTTCTTTGAGGTTCTTTGCCATTCATGCAGCGATTTTAACGGCAAATAAAAAAGGTGGCCTGTTTAATTGGCCACCTTTCTACGATGCTTTGAAAATTTTTTCTTAGAATGAATCTCCGGGGATACGAACCCAGCCTTCCATCAATACTCGAGCGCTACGACTCATGACGACTTTATTGACGGTCCATTCTCCGCCAGTTTCAACAGCTTCTGCGCCGACCTTCAAAGTGCCAGAAGGGTGGCCAAAGGTTACATTTTTTCGCTCGCCACCACCTGCTGCAAGGTTGACCAATGTTCCGGGGATGGCGGCAGCAGTGCCAATAGCGACGGCTGCTGTTCCCATCATGGCATGGTGAAGTTTACCCATTGAAAGCGCGCGAACATTCAGGCCGATATTGGCTGTTTGGATCTCTTTACCACTTGAGGATGTGTAGTCAGTTGGCTTGGCAACGAAGGCTACTTTTGGTGTGTGCTGGCGGCCTGCAGCCTCTTCAGGTGAAGAGATCAAGCCCATTTTTATCGCGCCATAGGCACGAATAGTTTCAAACATCTCTAATGCTTTTGGGTCGCCGTTGATTGCTTCCTGAAGTTCTGCGCCGGTGTAATTGATCTCTTCTGCATTGAGAAAAACAGTGGGAATACCGGCGTTGATCATCGTTGCTTTAAAAGTGCCGATACCGGGGACTTCCAAGTCATCGACCAGATTTCCAGTAGGAAACATCGCCTCGCTGGCATCGACAGGGCTCATAAATTCCACTTCGACTTCAGCAGCGGGGAAAGTGACACCATCCAGCTCAAAATCTCCTGTCTCTTGAACAGCACCATTTGTAATGGGCACTTGAGCAATGATTGTTTTGCTGATGTTAGCTTGCCAGATACGCACGGTAGCAATTCCATTCTCTGGAATCCGGCTCGGATCAACAAGTCCTTGGCTAATTGCAAAGGAACCGACCGCGGCGGTTAGGTTGCCGCAGTTACCACTCCAATCAACGAATGCCTTGTCGATGGCAACTTGGCCAAAAAGGTAGTCGACATCGTGATCAGCTTGGCTGCTTTTTGAGAGAATGACCGTTTTGCTGGTGCTAGAAGTTGCACCACCCATCCCGTCGGTTTGTTTGCCATAAGGATCTGGGCTGCCGATTACGCGTAGTAAGATAGCATCACGGATAGCACCAGGAACTTGTGCCGATTCGGGCAGGTCTTTCAGGTTAAAAAATACACCTTTGCTGGTGCCGCCACGCATATAAGTGGCTGGAATTTTGATCTGTGGAGGGAAGGCCATGGGATTCTTATCCTGTAATGAATTGCGGTATGTAGATAGACCGCGGTTAACTGGGATGAGTCTACTGAAATTGCTGGCTCATAAGCTTTTTAACCTTGAGCTATTCGGCCTACCGTGGAGGCAGACCGAATAGCCAAGAGAGATAGCTGCGCCTTATTTAGCAGCTGCTGACTCAAGAAAGTCTTGAGCAAATCGCTGCAGTACACCACCAGCCTCATAAACAGAGACTTCATCTGCAGTATCCAGACGGCAAGTGACAGGAATCTCGACGCTTTCACCGTTTGCACGGTGCATGATGACAGTTAAGTCGGCACGAGGGGTGCGTTCACCAATAACATCGAAAGTCTCAGTGCCATCGATATTGTATGTTTCGCGCGTTTCACCCGCTTTGAATTCCAAAGGCAAGACGCCCATACCGACTAAGTTAGTACGGTGAATACGCTCGAAGCCTTCGGCAACAATCGCCTCAACGCCGGCTAAACGAACCCCTTTTGCTGCCCAGTCACGAGATGACCCCTGACCATAGTCAGCACCAGCAATAATAATCAGCGGTTGTTTACGTTCCATATAGGTTTCGATCGCTTCCCACATGCGGCTCTCTTGGCCTTCTGGCTCAATACGTGCCAATGAACCCTGCTTAACTTCGCCATTTTCATCGAGGCACATTTCGTTAAGTAGTTTAGGGTTCGCGAATGTTGCACGCTGTGCGGTGAGGTGATCACCACGATGCGTTGCGTAGGAATTAAAATCTTCCTCAGGCAATCCCATTTTATGGAGATAAGCACCTGCAGCACTTTCCAGCATGATAGCGTTCGATGGAGAAAGGTGGTCGGTGGTGATGTTGTCACCGAGTACAGCTAAAGGACGCATTCCTTTCATGGTGCGCTCGCCTGCCAATGCTCCTTCCCAGTAGGGAGGGCGGCGGATATAGGTCGTTTGTGGGCGCCAATCATAAAGTGGACTTTTAGCCTCTTCAGTAGTACCTAAGTCGAACATCGGGTTATAGACTTGATTGAACTGCTCAGGTTTTACCGATTTCGAGACGATTGCATCGATCTCTTCATCGCTAGGCCAGATATCTTTCAGCGTAACAGGGTTTCCATCTTTATCGTTACCCAGCACATCTTTCTCGATATCGAAACGGATTGTTCCGGCAATCGCGTAAGCAACTACGAGTGGAGGTGATGCAAGAAAGGCCTGCTTGGCATAAGGGTGAATACGGCCATCGAAGTTACGGTTACCAGAAAGTACTGCTGTGGAGTAAAGATCTCGGTCAATGATCTCCTGTTTGATTTTTGGGTCAAGCGCGCCACTCATACCATTACAGGTTGTGCAGGCGTAGCCGACGATACCAAAACCGAGTTTTTCCATTTCAGGTAACAGGCCAGACTCTTCTAAATAGAGTTTGGCTACTTTTGAGCCAGGAGCAAAAGATGATTTTACCCAAGGTTTGCGGACAAGGCCGAGCTCATTAGCTTTGCGAGCAACGAGGCCTGCAGCGACAACATTGCGAGGGTTACTTGTGTTTGTGCAGCTTGTGATCGCTGCAATAATAACCGCACCATCGGGCATTTCACCCTCTTTCTCTTCCCATTCGCCTGCGATGCCGCGTGTTGCAAGGTCAGAAGTCGGTAGGCGACGATGAGGATTTGATGGGCCAGCCATGTTGCGAACAACGGTTGATAGATCAAACTCTAGAACGCGTTCGTATTCGGCTTCTACGAGGTCATCAGCCCATAGGCCAGTTGTTTTCGCGTAATTTTCAACCAATGCAACCTGCTCAGGATCTCGGCCTGTCAGTTTCAGGTAGTCGATTGTCTGCTCATCGATATAGAAAAGACCGGCTGATGCACCAAATTCTGGTGTCATATTGGAAATTGTTGCACGATCACCAATGGTTAAATTCGCAGCCCCTTCACCAAAAAACTCAAGGTAAGAAGAGACAACTTTTTCGTTTCTTAGGAACTCGGTGATGGCCAGCACGATATCGGTTGCTGTGATGCCAGGTTGACGTTTACCCGTCAGTTTTACACCAATGATATTCGGTAGGCGCATCATAGATGGACGGCCCAGCATAACGGTTTCAGCTTCAAGCCCACCAACACCCAATGCGATAACGCCTAAAGCGTCAATATGCGGTGTATGACTGTCTGTGCCGACACAGGTGTCAGGGAAGGCAATTCCATCACGAGATTGAACCACGGGTGACATTTTTTCCAGATTAATCTGGTGCATGATGCCGTTACCCGCGGGGATCACATCAACATTCTTGAAAGCTGTTTTTGTCCACTCGATAAAGTGAAAGCGGTCGTCATTTCGGCGATCTTCGATAGCACGATTTAACTCGAAAGCATCTTTTTCAAATCCGGCATGTTCAACAGCTAGCGAGTGATCGACGATTAGCTGAGTAGGGACTTCAGGATTGACTTTAGATGGATCTCCGCCTTTATCAGCGATTGCATCACGGAGTCCTGCGAGATCAACCAAAGCAGTTTGGCCGAGGATATCGTGACAGACAACACGTGCAGGGTACCAAGGGAAGTCGAGTTCTTGCTTACGGTCTATAAGCTGCTTTAAAGAGGCTTCTAGATCAGCAGGGTTGCAACGGCGAACCAACTGCTCTGCCAGAATTCGTGAGGTGTAAGGCAGTTTCGCGTAAGAATCTGACTTGATTGCGTTGACCGCAGCACGGGTATCAAAATAATCCAGTTTGGTGCCGGCTAGGGGTTTTCGGTTTTCAGTGTTCATAACTTATTCCAAAGAGTTGTATTGTTGAAGAGAAGAGCGAGGAGTGTGCCTCTTTTCTTTTAAATTAAAGAGAAATCAAGGCAAAGGGTACGAGCTGACTGTGGGGAGGAAAACTGTGGCCTTTCGGTGGTTTGCGTTGATTTTTGATAACTTAATAAAGTGATGGACAGACAACGAACGGCTGCCTGTCCATCACGCGGCCTATCTTTCTGAAATGGGGTTAACTTTACGTGGTTCTGAACCGGTGTAATCTGCACTTGGGCGGATAATGCGGTTGTTATCACGCTGTTCCATCACATGAGCTGCCCAGCCTGTTAGGCGAGAGCAGACAAAGATTGGTGTGAACAGTTTTGTTGGAATTCCCATAAAGTGGTAAGCCGAAGCATGGAAGAAATCAGCATTACAGAACAGTTTCTTGGTGTCCCACATGTACTCTTCACACGCGACAGAAATATCATACAAAGAGGTATCGCCATTTTCCGCCGCAAGCTTCTCAGACCATGCTTTAATGATTACATTGCGTGGATCGGAGGTACGATAGATCGCATGGCCAAAGCCCATGATCTTCTCTTTGCGCTCAATCATTCCGGCCATTTTTTCTTTCGCGTCAGCTGGTGAGCTGAACTTCTCAATCATATCCATTGCAGCTTCATTTGCACCACCGTGAAGAGGGCCACGAAGTGTGCCGATCGCACCAGTAACACATGAGAACATGTCAGATAATGTAGAGGCGCAAACACGTGCGGTGAATGTAGAGGCGTTAAATTCATGCTCAGCATAAAGAATTAGCGATACATCCATTACACGGCGATGTTGCGCTGATGGTGTTTCGCCATTTAGCAGGCGTAAGAAATGGCCGCCAATTGAATCTTCATCGCTTGTGCAGTCTATTTCAACACCATCATGTGAGAACTTATACCAGTAACACATGATTGCTGGGAAAGCCGCTAATAAACGGTTTGAAGCTCTGCGTTGCTCAGAGAAATCGTTTTCTGGCTCTAAATTGCCAAGAAAAGAGCAACCTGTGCGCATCACATCCATAGGGTGAGCGTCAGCAGGGATTAGCTTTAAGACGGCTTTTAATGCTTCTGGCAAATCACGCATACCGAATAATTCAGCTTTGTAGGCCGCGAGTTGCTCAGCATTAGGAAGTTCACCATTAAAAAGTAGATAGGCAACCTCTTCAAATGTAGCGTTTTCAGCAAGGTCAGAAACGTCATAACCACAATAGGTTAGGCCGCTACCCGATTTACCAACGGTACAAAGTTTTGTTTCGCCTGCCGACTGGCCACGAAGGCCGGCGCCAGATAGTTTCTTTTCAGCCATTATTTATTTCTCCTTTGAAAACAGTGCGTCTAGTTTCTGCTCATATTCGTGGTAACCCAATACATCATAAAGCTCCATACGAGTCTGCATCGTATCAACAACATTGACCTGAGTGCCTTCCTTGCGGATGGTTGCATAAACATTTTCTGCAGCTTTGCTCATGGCGCGGAAAGCAGAAAGTGGGTAAAGAACCATGCTTGCACCTGCTTCACCCAATTCTGTGGTGGTGAAATAAGGTGTTTTACCAAACTCAGTGATGTTGGCTAGAACAGGAACGCCAACCGCTTTAGTGAATGCACGGTAGTCATCCAGTTCATAAACCGCTTCAGCGAAGATCATATCAGCGCCCGCTTCAACGTAAGCACAAGCACGATCGATCGCAGCCTGTTGGCCTTCGCTATTATAAGCATCGGTACGAGCCATCAAGACAAAGTTAGAGTCAGTTTTAGCGTCAGCCGCCGCTTTAACGCGATCAGACATCTCTTCTAAACTAACTAGCTCTTTGTTAGGGCGGTGACCACAACGTTTTGCGGCAACTTGATCTTCGATATGAACCGCAGCAACACCGGCGCGTTCCATCTCTTTGATAGTGCGAGCGATGCTAAAAGCACTGCCCCAGCCTGTATCGATATCAACAAGAAGTGGAACATCAGTGGCTGCCGTAATGCGGCTGGCGTCGGTTAGAACATCGTTCAATGTTGTAACGCCAAGATCGGGTAGGCCAAAAGAGGTATTCGCAACACCACCACCTGAAAGGTAGATTGCTTGGTAGCCTGCTCTCTCGGCCAACAATGCGCTATAAGCGTTAATTGTGCCCATGATTTGAAGCGGTTTTTCGACTTCCATCGCTTTACGAAAGCGGAGGCCTGCTGATTGAATTTCACTCATAAAATATAACTCCTAAGTTTTAGAGTTTTTTAAACACTTTTTGGATAACCAAGTGTTTTCAGGTTTTCGGCAATCTCGCCCAGGGTCGCTGAGTCGTCGATTGTTGCTGGAACTTTATGTTCTACGCCATCGGCCATACTACGCATCGTTCCACGGAGAATTTTTCCAGAACGTGTTTTAGGTAGCCGTTTAACGATTGTTGCCATTCTAAAGGCGGCAACAGGGCCTATTTTTTCGCGGATCAAAGCCACTATCTCTTTGACGACCTCTTCATCATCACGGTTCGCGCCAGACTGTAGTACTGCAAAGCCCATTGGAGATTGTCCTTTGAGTTTATCGGCAACTCCGATTACGGCACACTCTGCAACATCAGGATGAGAGGCTATAGCCTCTTCCATTGCACCTGTTGAGAGTCTATGCCCGGCAACGTTAATTACATCATCGGTACGGCCCATGATATAGACGTAGCCTTCCTCATCCTGATAACCGGCATCACCGGTTTCATAATAGCCGGGGAATGTTTCTAGGTAAGAGCTGAAGAAGCGCTCGTCATTCTGCCAAAGTGTTGGGAAAGTGCCTGGAGGTAGCGGCAATTTAATGGCAATCGCACCCATGTCACCGTTAGGAACTTGTTGCCCGGCTTCGTCAAGAAATTGCACGTTGTAGCCAGGTACCGCTTTAGTAGGTGAGCCGGGTTTAACAGGAAACTCTTCAAGACCAAGGCAGTTTGCAGCAATCGCCCAACCGGTTTCAGTTTGCCACCAGTGGTCGACAACAGGGACCTGTAATTTATCTTGTGCCCAAAACAGTGTGTCTGGATCGCAGCGTTCACCCGCAAGGAACAGCGCGCGCATGCAGGACATGTCGTACTTTTTAATGTAATCACAATCAGGGTCTTCTTTTCTGATCGCTCTTAGCGCAGTTGGAGCAGTAAAAAGGGAAGCAACTTTATGCTCAGAAATAATCCGCCAGAATGCACCAGGATCGGGCGTTCCGATAGGTTTTCCTTCGAAAATAAGTGTTGTTGAGCCATTTAACAGAGGGCCATAGCAGATGTATGAATGACCGACGACCCAGCCAATATCCGATGCAGCCCAGAAAACTTCGCCAGGTTGAATATTGTAGAGATACTTCATTGTCCATTTCAGTGCGACAGCATGGCCACCGTTGTCACGAACAACCCCTTTAGGCTGGCCTGTGGTGCCTGAGGTGTAGAGAATATATAAAGGATCAGTCGCTTCAACTGAAACACAAGCAGCTGGTTCAGCTGTTTCAACAGCAGATGCCCAATCTATATCACGACCTTCTTGCATCTCAGCTTCGACCTGAGGGCGTTGGAAAATGACTGTATTGGCTGGTTTATGGTCAGATAATTCGATGGCGCCATCAAGAAGTGGCTTGTACTTGATAATGCGGCTGCCCTCAATGCCGCAAGAGGTAGAGAGGATCGCTTTTGGTTTCGCATCGTTGATGCGTGTTGCCAATTCGTTTGCGGCAAAACCACCAAAAACAACCGAGTGAACAGCACCAATTCTGGCGCAAGCCAACATTGCCATAACCCCTTGAGGAATCATTGGCATATAAATCAGAACGCGGTCACCTTTGGTAACACCTAGCCCAGTTAGAACGCCAGCTAGTTTGGCCACTTCGTCACGTAACTCACTATAGCTGTAGGTTCTTTTTGTCTCTGTGACAGGACTATCGTAGATTAGAGCCGCTTGATCACCATGACCATTTTCAATATGAACATCCAGAGCGTTATAGCAAGTATTGAGTTTTGCGCCTTGAAACCAACGGTAGATTGGTGCTTTTGAATCGTCGAGAACAGCATCCCATTTCTTATCCCATTGGACAGTTTCAGCGGCTTCAGCCCAGAACTCTTCTGGGTTGCTGAGTGAACGGTCGTACAATTCTTGGTAGCTCTGTGTCATCTGTTTCTCCTCAATGGTTAAAATAATTCAGCTGATTTTGTTTTTTTAATGCTGATTTTAATTATATACACGTTCAATTATGTCTGATTTATTCTTTGTTTTCAAGCCAGACCTGTAGTCCTTGAGCGTTAAGGTCTATATCGATTTCGAGAATATCGAGTGCCTCTTTTCTTGTGGTTGGACTGCCCTGTTTTTCGAGTTGAGTTAGCATTGAATCTTTCAGCCCATCGACAATATTTTGATATAAATTTTCTTTGTCGACAGTTTCAGCGAGTTGGGTGTATTCATCAATGCGGGCGCGGAGTTGGAGCGCAAGCTCTTGCGGATTTTCGATCATGCAAAAGTGAGTAAGGTAGATTCGCTTTGGCTTGAGTGCCATCAATTTATCAAGAGATTGGTGCCAGGCGACAGGATCGAACTGTACAGGTGTTGTGGGCGGGAAGATAAACGGGCCAATAGGGCTATCGAACTCTCTATAGGAAAGTCCGAAGGTATCACCGCTGAATATTCCCTCACTTAAGGCATCGCAGATGCAGAAGTGATGTTTGGCATGACCGGGAGTGTCGAGAAAAAGCAGTTCACGCCCATTGAGCGAAAGTTTGAAGCCATCATCTGCCTCAATCACACGATCAGCAGGAACGGCGACCAATTCACCGTAGAGCTTGTTGAATGTCTCTTCGCCGTATACCACTTTCGCGCCTGCAACCAGTTTGGTTGGGTCAACCATGTGGCGAGCGCCACGAGGATGAATAACCAGTTTTGCATTGGGCAGTGCCTCAATTAGTGTTCCAGCACCGCCCGCATGGTCAAGATGAACGTGCGTTGGAATAACATATTCGACATCTTCTCGAGAAAGCCCTTTTTCGGTGAGTAGTTCGAGAAGGTGAGGAGTGGTGTAGGCGGTGCCTGTGTCGATAAAGGCTGCTTTACCGTTATGTTCTAGAAGATAGCAGGCAGCAAGTTTGGGGCGAACGTATAGCGTATCAACGCAGGTGATTCCGTGGCCAAGCTCATAGGTTGTTTGTGTCATGTGACTGCTCTAAATTGGATAAAGCAGCGATTCTACCCCGAAGGGGCTGAGATCAAAAACCGTAGCGAACAGCGGCAAACAGGTTGTTATTGTGGCGGAATTGTCCGAAAAAAGTATGGGTTTGTTCGCCTAAGAAGAAATTTCCGCCGACCTCGGCTGACCAGTTATCATCAATTTTATAATTAACCTTAGGTCTTAGGTAGGCATCACCATCTGAGGGGGAGTAATAGGCGAAAAGTGACCAGCGTAGATTTTGGTTAAGTGTTAAAAGTGTTAGGCGGGTAGTGAGTAGATGGCGGTATTCATCACGCTCGTGGCTGCTTGGCGGTAACGTGTTGCGGTAATTGTCGTAATCCATTAGCCATTCAAGATAATACTGGACAGAAATGGTTAGGTCTTTTATTAGTTCCTGCTCGTAGCCGACAAGAAACCGGAATTCACTATTGCTAATGAGGGGGTCTTTGCCACTACTATCGTCTTTCGAATCGTAATAACCGATTTCGATATTGCCGATACCTTTTGATAGTGGACCACGTAGGCTTGCACCGTAAACGCTAAGCTCGGGAAAGGTTGCAAGCCCGCTTGTCATATCAAATCCTGCTGGACTTTTCCAAAAGCCATCATAGCCATACAGTGCGATTTCGTACGTGCCAAATGTTTGGTAGAGACGAACGGCTACCTCTGAACCATGGGGTTGGTCTGTTTTGATAATGGTATTTTGACCGGAAATGGCATCCAGTGTGGGGTTGAAATATGAAACCCTTCTTCCATCAATATGACGATCGGCATCAAAATGAGGTGTGATAATTAGGTCGACATTAACAGCTGAACTGAAAAAAGAGCTTTTAATCGCATCAGAGGGGGCTTTTAGATATTCCTCATCACGGCCGATGAAAAAAGAGTTCCAATCTTTTGAGAACAGATCATTAATAAAGAGAAGGTCGCCTGTTCCCCAAGTGAGAATTTGCCGCCCTAATTTAATATCGATGAAATCTGCCGGGCTGAATTCGATATTAGCTTCGCGAAGGTCAAGCCAGCCTTTGCCTTGTTCTAGATCAATATGACGTTGGCGATCGACTGTATCGTAGATTAGGTCGGTGGTTAAATTGGCGGTGAAAAGCTCAAACTCTTTCTGCATCTCAAGTTGAAGCCGAGTTTCGCCAATGGATGTACCTCGCTCATTTGAATCTGACTGGGTTCTCAGGCCGCCTCGAGCTTCCCAAAAACCGCTGATGGAAAGAGGCGTCTCATCATCATAGGAATCCGAGAAATCATTGCTGTCTGGATCTTGGGTCGTTAGCCCACCGGGAAGTGTTGGTTTTGAACCAAGTCCAGCAGGCATCGACGGTGAGCCTGTTGATATGCCCGAAGGGAGTGCCGGGGGAGCCGCTTGGGCTAAAGGGGCTAACTGCGTTGCAATTAAAGCGGTTAAAAGGGCGCTCTTTCTCAGCATAAAACGGTCTCAACTTATGAATTATACGGCTAACGCAGCCACTTTCTGGGCGCTTTACGTAAAAAACGCTCGGTATAAATCTCCTCAGGAAGTCCTAGATTATAGCTAACCTTGCTATATTCCATCACCGTTTTACTTTTTGTTTTCAGGTTTTCCATGCTGGATTTTGTAACCGTTGGAAAACCTTCAATGGTGTCGACTTTCAGTGTTTTATTGGTCCGGTAAAGCGCACCATTTTTGTCATAATATTCAGTTTGGATAGGCAGGAAAGTCTCTTTGTGGATATACATTGTGTAGTAAGAGAACTCCACTGAATCTGGATTAACAGGTGTGTTCTTAATGACATAGTAGTTGTCATCGGTGCTGACCAGTTCGTGGTTGTCATCTTCAAGATTACGACCTGAAACATCTTCATAGTAGAAGTCTGACCCAACAAAACTGGTTCGCTTGTCCGTAGCAGCAATTCGCTTCACAAGATCAAGGGCAGGAAGGTAAAGCCAACGGTCATCACTGCCGCCAGGGTGCTTCCAAACCATGAAAACCATCTTGTTTACATCAGCAGGCCGATTGAAATAGACATACATTTTCTGATCGCCTTTATAGTCGTTATTTTCCAGTGAATCGGTCTGCGGCTCATCCGTTCTCAGAATAGTAAACTGGCGTGTGCGGTCGCGGCCTTGCTCATCTGTGATCGTCATTTTGACTTTTGCTTTGCCGTCTTGTCCTTGGTAGTAGGCGACAAAATTGGTTTTGTTGACTATTTCATCGACCGAAGGTGCAGAGAATGCGACGGATGAAGCCAATAATCCTGCGGCTAGAAAGAGAGAGGCTAATCTGTTTTGGACTGTTTTTTTCATTATTTATTCTCGGTTATCCCTTTGCTGTTTGGCCGGGGAAAAGAAATCGCTCAAGTAGTGTAATCATAGCAGGCAGAATCATCAATGAAGCGACACCCGCTAAGAAGAGAATTGCCGCGATGAATATGCCTACAGTTTGGTAGGGGACCAAAGGGGCAGCGAGCAGAGGTAGAAAGCCGAAGCCAACAACGATTACATTTCGGCTAATCGCTCTAGCGGGCTCTCCAAACATTGGGCCCACTGCAGATTTCCATGATCCCATCTCTTTAACTGTTTCACGCGCGCGTGCGAGAAAGTGGATGGCGTAATCAACGGCAAGTCCTAAGCTGAGCGCACTAAGAACGGCAACGGGCATATCGTAATCTTTACCAATTAAACCAATAACGCCATAGATCAAGCCAACGGTGACGGTGAGCGGGATCATTGCAAGAATACCCCAAAGCAGTGAGCGGAACAGGAGAACCATCATGGCAAGCACAACCAAAAAGCTGCCGCTGAATGATTCAATCATGCCGTTGACCATCTTCTCTTGCCAAGCAACATTAATATGGGTCAGGCCAAACCAGTTTGCCTCAATACCCATAGGGGGAGGGTTCTTTTTGACCCAACCAGCTAAAGCCTCTTCAACGGCTGACATATCCTGATTGTCACCACTTTTGAGCTGCAACCAAAGGCTGCTTTTACGGTAGTCCGGCGTGACGAAGTGCCATAGGTCCTGTGGGCGGTGGCTATTTTGATAGGTGATTAATGTCTGGGCAACCGCGTTTGAAGTTTCAGGAATACGGAACTCCTTTTGATCCCCAAGCAGTAGTTCACGGTGAACTGTTTTAACGACGTCAGCAAGAGAATTTGCTTTGCCGACGACATCAAGACTGGTCAAGTAGTTTTGCATTTTCGACATATATTCAAGCAGCTCTGGCTGTTTGAATAGCTCGTTACGCTGCCGCTCACTATCGATAAAAATCTGTGCTTGGTCCCAAGCATCAAACTCTTCGTCAGAGGCATTATCGAGTTGCTCATCTAAATAGAGTGTTAAAAGGCTATCTTGTTTTGATGTTGAATCGGGAACGGTGTTTTTAATTTGCTGAATTTTCTCTGCAAGTTGCTTGAAAACCGGTTCAGCATTGGGGATTTCTTCATCATTTAGTTTTGTGATTTCACTCTTCATGCGGGCAAGTTGCGTGCTATTGTCAGTATTATTGGCGGCATATTCAGCTGACTGTTCCAGTTCAAGATAGGCCATGTAAGTTCCAGCGAAATGGCTGTTCATAACCCGATCGGCAACGCGAATCGAATGGTCAGGGCCAAACCATTTAATTGGATTGTCATTGATGTTGATTTTGCCGATACCATAGGCAGCGATGCCAGCCGCAACCATCGTCATGATAAGAACAAGACGGAACTGTTTGTAGATGCCGTTGCCTGCCAATTTGAGAAAATGGCCCATTGCAGTTCGTTCTTCGTCAATTTCGCCACCTTCATGGTTTGCAAAGGCGGCCAGTTTTTCTTCAGGGATAAACATAATAAAAGCGGGGACAAAGGTGATTGTCCAAAACCAAGCAAAGAAGACACCGATGGCAACAAAAACACCGAAAACTTGCACTGGAGGAATAGGCGTTAGTGCCAGTGACGCAAAGCCAGCAATAGTGGTTAATGTTGTAAAAAGCATCGGAGCAAAAAGGGTTTTCATCACCTCGATAAGCGTTTTACGGCGATCTTTTATTTCCGCATAACGGTCAAAGAAGTCGGAAAGGATATGAATGGCATCGAGAACCGCAATTGGCATAATGAAGATTGGAATCATCGAGCTCATTATGTGGATGGTATTGCCGGAAATAATCAGTAGTCCCATTGTCGATAGTGCACATGCCATTGCGACAAGCATTGGAGAGACAACAAATATGAGCTTTTTAAAGAACCACCAGAGGAGTAGAAAGATAACTAACATCGCTAGAGGAGCAGAGATAGCCATTTGGTAAAACATTTCTACACCAAAAGTATCCTCAGCGACGGGCAGGCCAGTGATGTAGTAAGACTCTTCTGTTTTGCCCCATTCGGCAATTTTCCCGAGCAGTTTTTCGCGCACATCGTAGCTGAGATGCTTGTCTGTTAGTGGTAAATAGAGTGCAATTGCCTTGCCATCTTCACTGACGAGCGTTCCCTTTAAAAAAGGAATGTTCATGGCGCGATCTCTAACGGCTAGCGCCTCCTCTTCAGTTTTGGGTGGTTCAGGCATTAGCCAGCTGAACTTAACGGAGCCGAGTCCGCCCTGTTCAATATTCTCAACGCTGGAGGGGGCGATCATATCGACTTCGACAACGCCAGCTTGTTGTTCGGGGTTCTCTTTATCAGGCCAAGAGAGCGTTTTAGCAAATTCGGTCAGTTCATGAACACGGCTGAGCGTTTCAGGGGTGTAAACGCCATTCTCTGTTTTGTCGTTAACAACGCCAACTACAACGATATCGTTAAGGGAGAACTCCTCTTTCATCCGGTTATGAAAAAGGCGTACAGGCTCATCTTCTGAGAGCATGTTTTCGGGGTCGGTGTCGACAGTCAGTGGTTCGAGTGAGCTGAATGTCTTTGGCCAGATAGAAGGCAGAACGGCTAGCATGATAATTAGCAGCGTCGAAACCCACATCATTCGACTGATGATATTGGGTTTATCTATGGAGAATTTAAACAGTGGATTGATGTCGTTGTCACTTGGTGAATTCATCTTTGCTGCGATCCCTTTGTGTTTTTATTCTAAGAAAGTTGCTTGTTATAATTTATTAGAATATCAATATATTTTGTTTGCTTAATTTAGCATTTGCTAATATTATTCGCAAATAGAAAAGACGTTGCATTTATGTCGGTTTTAGATAAGTTATTCCTATGGCACGGGGAGCAAAAAGCTAAGAAGGCCAATGAGATTTACATTATAAAATAGAATCCATAAGTTATGGGTTGAATAGAAAAAGTAAAAAATTCTAGAGGAGAATAAAGATGGCTCGTATTGTAGTTTTAGGTGCAGGTATTGGTGGTGTTCCGATGGCGTTCGAAATGAAAGAGAACGCGCGCCCAGAAGATGAAATTATTGTTATTTCAGATAGCCCAACTTTTCATTTTGTCCCATCAAACCCTTGGGTTGCGGTTAAATGGCGAACTGCTGATGACATCAAGGTAGAGCTTGCTCCCGTATTTCAGAAAAAAGGGATCACTTTTATCCAGCAGGAAGCAACCAATGTAGACCCTGAAAACAACTGCATTGAAGTGGCTGATGGTACAAAAGTTGACTATGACTATTTGATCATCGCAACAGGCCCTAGATTGGCATTTGATGAGGTTGAAGGGCTCGGGCCAGAAGGCTTTACGAAATCGATTTGTCACGTCGATCATGCTGTTGAATCAGCTGATATGTGGGATGAATTCGCAAAGAACCCAAGACCGATTATTATCGGTGCAGTTCAAGGTGCCTCTTGCTATGGGCCCGCATACGAATATGCAATGATCATCGACACTGAACTGCGCAAACGTAAAGTTCGTGACAAAGTTAAGATGACTTTTGTTACCGCAGAGCCTTATATTGGCCATTTAGGTTTAGGAGGTGTGGGTGATACAAAAGGGATGCTCGAAAGTGAATTTCGTAACCATCATATCAACTGGGTCACCAACGCCAAAGTTGACCGGATTGAAGATGGCAAGATGTTTGTCACAGAGGTCAATGATGATGGCAGCACCAAGAAAAATCATGAGCTTGAATTTGGTTATTCGATGATGCTTCCTGCGTTTACCGGTATTGATGCAATCCGTCATAGTAAAGCAGAAGGCTTTATCAACCCTCGTGGGTTTATCATGGTTGATAAAAACCAGCGTAACCCAACGTTCAAAAATGTTTACTCTGTGGGCGTTTGTATTGCGATTCCACCTGTAGAGGCAACACCATTACCTGTTGGCGCACCTAAGACTGGGTACATGATTGAGTCAATGGTAACGGCAACAGCTGAGAATATTCGTGAAGAGCTGGATGGAAAAGAGCCAAGCCATGAAGGGACTTGGAGCGCACTTTGCCTCGCAGATATGGGTGATAGCGGGATTGCGTTTGCAGCGGTTCCACAAATGCCACCAAGAAACATTATTTGGGCTAAGAAAGGGAAGTGGGTTCATTTGGCTAAAATTGCTTTTGAAAAATACTTTATTCGCAAAATCAGAAAAGGTATTAGTGAGCCGCTTTATGAAAAGCATGTATTAAAGGCAATGGGCATTAACCGCCTTAAAGACTGAGGAACAGGTAAATGACGATTGATCGGATGGTTTTTGCTTTTGCTGGGACGTTTATTTTGTTAAGTGTAACGTTGTCTCATTTGCACTCGGCTAACTGGCTTTGGTTTACCGTTTTTGTCGGGGCAAATCTGCTGCAATCAGCTTTTACGGGATTTTGTCCATTGGCGATTATCCTCAAGAAGTTTGGTGTTAAAACCGGTTGCGCGTTTAACTAAGATTACGTCTAACCAGCAAAAACCGACTAGCCTACTAGGTTAGTCGGTTTTTTTATCTGTAACGCTTTATAATGGCAAGCTATTTTCAATCAAAAAAGATTTCCAAGATGAGCGTTATAGTAACTGGTCGTGAAAAACTGCTGAAAGAGCAGTTAAGCAACAAAATCCTTTTCCTTGATGGTGCAATGGGCACGATGATTCAAGCCTATAAGCTGGAAGAGGATGATTATAGGGGTGAACGGTTTGCGGACTGGCCGAGTGACCTTAAAGGAAATAATGATCTGCTCTCGCTTACTCAGCCGGCAATAATAAAAGCGATCCACAGTGCCTATCTTGACGCGGGTGCGGATATTATTGAAACCAATACTTTCAATGCAACCACTATAGCGATGGCTGATTACTCTATGGAGTCGCTCTCATTCGAGATGAATGTGGAGAGTGCTCGTTTGGCAAGAGAGGCAGCAGATGAGGCAGAAGCTAAGACACCTGAAAAACCCCGCTTTGTGGCAGGTGTTATTGGGCCAACAAATCGTACTGCATCGATCTCACCGGATGTAAACGACCCTGGTTTTCGCAATGTTAGTTTTGATGAGTTGGTAGACGCCTATATGGAGTCTACTCGCGGGTTGGTTGAGGGTGGCGCAGATATTTTATTGATTGAAACCATCTTCGATACGCTTAATGCCAAGGCGGCTATTTTTGCAGTTGAAAGGTTTTTTGAAGAGACAGGAAATCACCTGCCAGTAATGATTTCCGGCACCATAACGGATGCTTCAGGGAGAACATTGTCCGGCCAGACAACGGAGGCATTTTGGAACTCGCTGAATCACGCCAAGCCGATTTCGATTGGGCTTAACTGTGCGTTGGGCGCGCAAGAGCTTCGTCAATATGTTGCTGAACTATCTAGAGTTGCAAGCTGTTATGTTTCGGCTCACCCCAATGCGGGCCTGCCAAATGAATTTGGTGAGTATGATGAGACGGCTGAAGAGATGGCGGCCGAGATTAAAGAGTGGGCTGAAAGTGGTTTTATCAATATTATTGGTGGCTGTTGTGGGACCTCGCCCGATCATATTTGTGAGCTGGTTAAGGCGCTAAGCACAATTAACCCTAGAGCAATTCCTAGTTTACCCGTTGAGTGCCGGTTATCTGGTTTAGAGCCGATGAATATCAGCAAAGATTCGCTGTTTGTTAATGTTGGCGAGCGAACCAATGTGACCGGTTCAGCGCGATTTAAAAGACTGATTAAAGAGGGTGATTTTGAGACGGCGCTAGATGTGGCGCGTCAGCAGGTTGAAAACGGCGCCCAGATTATCGATATCAACATGGATGAAGGGATGCTTGAATCGGAAGCGGCGATGGTTCGTTTCTTAAGTCTGATTGCATCTGAGCCTGATATCTCACGTGTGCCGATCATGATCGACTCCTCTAAATGGTCGATTCTTGAGGCAGGCCTAAAATGCATCCAGGGAAAAGGGGTTGTTAATTCGATCTCGCTTAAGGAGGGAGAGGAAAACTTTATCCAACAGGCTAAACTCGTTCGTCGTTACGGTGCAGCCGCGATTGTAATGGCCTTTGATGAAGAGGGGCAGGCCGATACAGCTGAGCGCAAGATTGAGATTTGTACGCGGGCTTACCGGGTTCTGGTCGACAAAGTCGATTTTCCGCCCGAAGATATTATTTTCGATCCCAATATTTTTGCCGTAGCGACCGGTATCGATGAGCATAACAATTATGGCCTCGACTTTATTGACGCCACTGCTGAGATCAAGAAAACACTCCCTCATGCGATGATTTCTGGCGGTGTTTCGAATGTCTCCTTCTCTTTTAGGGGGAATAACCCTGTTCGAGAAGCCATCCATGCGGTATTTCTCTATCACGCTATTAAGGCGGGGATGGATATGGGGATTGTTAATGCGGGGCAGTTAGCGATCTATGAAGATATTCCTGAGGAGCTAAGAGAACGAGTCGAAGATGTTGTCTTGAATCGGCGCAAAGATGGAACAGAAAGGCTTTTAGATATTGCTGATAAATATCGCGGCGATGGTTCAACTGGGGAGAAAAAAGAAGATCTTGAATGGCGTAGTTGGACAGTTGAAAAACGATTAGAACATGCGCTCGTTAAAGGTATTACTGACTTTATCGATGAAGATACCGAAGAGGCACGACAGCAGGCAGAGAAATCGCTGCATGTGATTGAAGGGCCGTTGATGGATGGCATGAATGTGGTGGGTGACCTGTTTGGTGCGGGTAAAATGTTTCTGCCTCAAGTGGTCAAGTCAGCCCGTGTAATGAAAAAGTCTGTTGCCTGGTTGATGCCTTTTATGGAGGCTGAAAAAGAAGAGGGTGGCTCTTCAAATGGCAAAATCCTTATGGCGACAGTCAAAGGTGATGTGCATGATATTGGGAAAAATATTGTCGGTGTTGTTCTGCAATGTAATAACTACGAAGTGATCGATCTTGGTGTGATGGTTTCAGCCGACACAATCTTAAAAGTGGCTCGTGAAGAGCAGGTCGACATTATTGGACTAAGCGGGCTTATTACGCCATCTCTAGATGAGATGGTTAATGTCGCGAAAGAGATGGAGCGGCTAGGGTTTGAAATTCCACTAATGATTGGTGGAGCAACCACATCACGTGCGCATACGGCGGTTAAAATTGAGCCAGCCTATTCGGGTGTCTCTATTTATGTGGCCGATGCTTCGAGAGGGGTTGGTGTTGCCAGCAACTTATTGAGTAAGGAGCTGAGTGGTGATTTTTCTGCCAAATTAAAGAGAGAATATGAAGCAGTACGTGAGCGCCATAAAGGTCGCCAATCTAGAGCTAAACAGCTCTCTTTAGAGGCTGCTAGGCAAAACAAAGTAGCAATTGACTGGGAAGAATATGTTCCTCCCACACCTGCGATGCTTGGTATAAAGCAATTTGATGACTATCCGCTTGAAGAGATTGTGGAACAGATTGATTGGTCTCCTTTCTTTCAAAGTTGGGAGTTAGCAGGAGGCTACCCTAAAATTCTCAAGGATGAAGTCGTTGGGGAGCAGGCACGTTTGCTGTTTGCTGACGCGCAGCAGATGCTTAAACAGATCGTTGACGAGAAATGGCTGCAGGCCAGAGCGGTTATCGGGCTATTTTCTGCTGTGAGCCGTGATGATGACATTATCATCAAACAGGAGGACGAGGAGTCTGTTCTTCATCATCTTCGTCAGCAAAATGAAAAGCCACCGGGGCAGCCAAATTACTGTCTGGCAGATTTTATTGCGCCAGAAGGAGGCTCGACAGAAGATTATTTAGGCGCTTTTGCGGTTACGGCAGGGATTGGTATCGAAGCGCATTTAGAGCGCTTTGAGGCAGACCATGATGACTATAAAGCCATTATGTTGAAAGCACTTGCAGATAGGCTGGCTGAAGCGTTAGCAGAAACAATGCACAGGTGGATTAGGAAAGAGTTTTGGGGATATGCGGTTGATGAGCAGCTGGATAATGAAGCGCTCATCAAGGAAAAATATAAAGGGATTCGGCCTGCACCCGGTTATCCGGCCTGTCCAGACCACACTGAGAAACAGGCTCTTTTTGAGCTGTTAGATGTGCAAAACAGGATCGGTATAGAGCTGACGGAGAGCTTTGCGATGACGCCCACTGCGGCGGTTAGTGGTTGGTACTTTAGTCATCCGGAGAGCCGCTATTTCAATGTTGGGAAGATCAAAAAAGATCAGGTTGAATCGCTTGCACAGCGCCGAGGAGAAAATGTCGAATCAGTTGAAAAGTGGCTGGCTCCAAACCTAGGCTATGAAGCTGAATAAAGTTAAAAATGACTAAGTTAATACTTTATGGAACGGAGGGTTGTCACCTCTGTGACGAGGCTGAAATTATAGTTAATAGGCTTCTTGAGTCTTCACCCACACAGTTTGTGCTGGAGCAGTCTGATATTGCGCTGGATGAGGAGTTGATGGAGCTCTATGGAGTTCGTATTCCGGTAATTAAAAAATCACTTAGTGGGAAGGAGCTTGGTTGGCCATTTGATGAGCATCAACTAAGTGATTTTCTTTCGGAAGCGGATGATACTTAGCTCATCATGAGCAATGCTCTTATCAATCTTTTTGAAAACCTTCCTGATGCCTCTAATGAGGAGAAAATTGAGCTGTTGGTGTGCAATGATGCTGTTCGTATCGAGAGAATTGTTTCAAAGGGTCAAATTTCACCAGAAGGTTTTTGGTACGACCAAAACGAAGATGAGTTCGTTTTGTTGCTGAAAGGGGCTGCAAAACTGCAGTTTGAGAACGAAGAGCAAGAGTGTTTGTTGGCGGAGGGGGACTGTTTAGTTATTCCCGCACATTGTCGGCATCGAATTAGTTGGACCTCCCTGAAAACAGAAACGATTTGGCTTGCTGTTTTTACAAAAATATAGACTGAATTAGTAGGTTATTTATATAGCTTGTGCAGAACGGCTGGTTGGCTGATGTTGCTAACTAAATTTTCACGATTGGCTGCTAACTTATTGATTCTAAGCTCTGCTGTCCACAGGCCAATTCCTACCCACTGGAGTGTCAATAAAAAAGTGAAAATAAAGTTTAGATAATCCTCTTGTAAAATCTAACTAATTGATAATAAAAGATAACTATGGTGCTGTATAGAAATGAGTCAATTTGATGACAGCCCAGATATTACGCGCTTTATAGTCGATCATTGACTGTCTATTCACAGAGTTATCCACAGGATGTGTGGATAATATAGTTTTGGCCGCACTCTCAATAACTTAGCTTTTTTCAACCGTTTTTTATGGATAATTTAGATACTTTTTTAGCCTGAATTTTCCCTTATAAATTGACCTTTACCGGCCACTTATTGAACGCCATATTTTAAGGTGGCTATCCAAAAAAATCTGTAATACGCTCCTCATATGAAATGCTGTTTTTGCTCAACCCAGTTAGGAGATAAATGATGGACAACAAACTTGAGGAGCTTTTAAGTAAGCTGAAAAAAGTAGAGCAAGAATTGGTTGATGAGCTACAAAAGCAACAGGATATTTTTGCTTATGAGATTCGCAAGAAAAAGGTCTACTTTGATAAAGAGGCTATTGATCAGCAGAGAGAGCAGCTTGTTAATTTATGGCGGTATCTTGCTGGTGCACCGTTTAAGCACCTGTTAAGTGTTCCTATTATCTGGGCCTGCCTGATACCAACCTTACTCTTTGATCTATTTATCTCGCTATATCATGCAACCTGTTTTCCCCTATACGGCATTCAAAAAGTAAAGCGCGAGGATTACATTGTTTTTGACCGCCACTATCTGGAGTATCTAAATTTCTTTGAAAAGTTGAATTGTGCCTATTGCAGTTACTTTAATGGGCTGGTTGCCTATGTCCAAGAAATTGCTGCGAGAACGGAGCGTTACTGGTGCCCAATAAAGCATGCTAGAAGGGTCGCAACTATTCATAATCACTACCAAAATTTCTTCGATTATGGGGATGCAGAAAGTTATCGGAGAGAACTTTCCATGCTAAGAAAGCGGCAAAGGGAATTTTCTGGAAACGATGAATTGTGAGTGTATAATCAAAAGCTAATAAATATAAAAGTAAAAACACTGAAGGGTTTTTGATATGAAACTTAGGGGAAGAGTAGCTGGTTTAGTTTTAGGCGCTGTTGTTTCGTTTTTTTTGTTAGCTTGTACTAAAGACTTAGAGGTACCAACAACTGAAGAGGCGGCAAAAATCATAAAAACTGGGATAGGTTTCCCGCGAGTTAGAACAGCTGAGCTACCTGTTGAGGTAGATAAGAATGACTGGCAATCGGCATTTAGTGTCGGGAATAGAATAAACCAGTTTTATAAAGCGGGGCTCGTCCAGTTTTCAGTACCAGAAGGCAAGGAAAGGTTTTACCATATCACTTTGACACCTAAGGGGCAGACCGCTCTTTTAGATAAAGAGGTGCATCCTGGTGGCGAATATAACCGTGGATTTTATTTGGTGACTTTGGCTTTAGATAAGTTTGATAAAGTCTTCAAGGTTTCAGATTCTCAAGAGTATGACTTGGGGACGGGTATTGATTACATGTACACTGCGGACGTTACTTTTGGCTGGACACCAACAGAAGTGACACCTTTTGGTAAGGCAATGGGTATTAAGGATGGCCAATCAGAAAAGGTATCAAAGGGTATTATCTGGTGGGCAGGTAAGTGGAAGTATATGACTAAGTAACTCGGCAGGCACGATTGCGCGAGCCAATAAGATTTACAACAGTAGAGATAACAATATGAAAAACAGGAACAACTTATTTTATCGGCTGGCTATTGTGCTAGCTTCAGTGCTTCTTTTGTCTGCTTGTGGTGGTGAAATAACAAAGCTCACCATGGAGGAGGCGACACGGGTTATGGAGCAGGAGTCAGATTACCCAAAGGTGAGGTCAATTAATGTTCCTGCAAAGGTACATGAAAGAGATTGGCCGGCTGCGTACAACAAAACGGGTTTCTTGCGTAAGTTAGTCTCGGCAGGGTTAATGGAATACACAGAATCAACGGCTCAGGCGCCATTCTATGTATTAACGCCGACTGAAGAGGGAAGTAAATATCTTTTGAGTGATGGTGAGATACAGGCAGGCGGGGACTTTGGGCGAGGTTTTTATATCGCTAGGCAGGCTTCCGAGAACTACGTTAAGGTGACCGAAGTTGCAGAAATGATTCGCTTTAAGGGGCCGCCTCCTTCGATTGAACTACAAGTAACCGATGTGCATTTTGATATTAGCCTTTCTGATATTACCCCTTTTGGTAGCTCGCTGGGATTAGTCGATGGTCAGATGGGGACCGCGAAGACAGGTTTATTGTGGAAAAAAACAGCCTGGAAATATATGAAGAAATAGTTTTCTAAGAGCTTAAGAAAATGCCCTGGCTAAGACATTAGTCAGGGCATTTTTTTGTTTTAAACAACAGCCTTTCTTAGGTAGGGTATCTTACTCAGGAGACTAACGATCAATATTGAGATAAACAGCGTAATAAAAGGGTAAGAAAGCTCCCAAACTGGATGAGAAGTGCTTTTACCAAAGTAATCAAGCGCGCCAATAACAGGGGGGTGAACAACATAAACTCCAAGAGAGATAGTCCCTAGTTTATACAGCAGGCTATCTACGCCAAGTGTTGGATGTTGAATGGCAAAAAGAAAAACTGCCGCGGCAACAATGGGTGTGCTAAGCAGGTAAGGGTGCTCTTCAAACAATAAACCATCATGTGCGGAGACAGCAAAGCTTTCCAAGAACATTAATACGGTTGCTCCGCACAATAATTTAAAACCATTAATGTTGATCGTTGAGTTGGCCAGAAAATAACCAATGCTGAGGAAAAATAGGGAGATAAAGATGCCTCTTTGCTGGAAAGGAAGTACAAATCCTGCGCCAATTAAGGTGTCACTATAAAGGCTTGCGGAGAGCATAAAGAGATAGGCTGCACTCCCAAATAGAAGAATGTTAGTTTTATTCAGCTTAAATGCGATCAGGGCAGAGAGGATAAGAGAACCCTCGATTAGTGAGACAAGAAACCAAAGCGGGACAGCTGTTCCCCAGAAAAAGAATATGTCTGACCTGATAATGGCATACTCCGGCATAAACAATAAGTTCGAGAGCAAAGGCCTTAAGCTCCGATTTTCTATCACCTCTTGGAGCCATTGCCCCCAGAAAAGCCCATTCAGAATGAGCCAGATAAAAAGCAGCAGTGCTATACGAGGAATATATTTTTTGAGCTGTTTTTGCAGGCCATGTTTATCAACGCCGAGAGAAAAAAAGTACCCTGAGGCGATAAAAAAGAAGGGGACAGCAAAAGAGTTTATTTGTTGAATAAAATGGGCTAAATAATACCAGCCATTTTGTTCCATCGGTCCTCTTAGAAATGGAGCGGTATGGGTTGCAATGATACAAAAAATTGCGATGCCTCTTACTGCCTCAATAGAGGTGATTTTTACCTTTTGGGTTGCCATGCAGATGATCGTAACCTAATTTGTGGGCACTATAAAACAGGCAATAAAAAAGCTGCAAGAATCTCTTCTTGCAGCTTTTAAACTCAAATGAGCTTTATATCAGTCGTAGTTGCCTGGTGGGCGTGAGCTACTTCTTTCTTTTAGTGCTTCCTGTCTGCCTTTGGCTGCTTCAATCTGAAGTTTACTTTTGCCAACAGCTTCTTTATTAATTGCTGCATCACATCCGATCAATCCAAAAGAGAGGATTGAAGCGGCAGCAAGGATTGAGATAGTTCTCTTCAACATTACTTCCTCCTAAAATAGGTCCAAAATTTGTTTTTTTTGCTTTGATAAATCAGCTTAATCATCGCTTTTATTGATATGATAGTCATCTAGCAGGAAGCCTGCAATTGATGGTTTTCACCACATCTGTCCGCATTCTTGCATATAAATACCACACATGGCAACTGCTTATTTACAGTGGTGAATATGGAAGAGAAATAAGCGCTTTACCCTGGGATTTAAGAAGGTCGAGAATGAGAGAAACTGAGCAAGTAATACGAGTATTAGAGCCTGGTAAAGATTACCGCTCATCGGCGACCGATGACTACCATGCCGATATTGTTGAGCATTATGATGAATGTTATTGGGAATACCGAACAGCTTGGTTAAATAGCCAGAATTTGGCGATTCATTATGGCTATTGGGATGAGACTACACGTTCCCATAGTGATTCACTGTTGAATATGAATCGCGCACTTGCCAGTAAAGCAGGTATTAAGGCTGGGGATAAAATTCTTGATGCTGGTTGTGGGCTGGGTGGAAGCTCAATTTGGTTGGCGGAAAATTTTGATGTCACCGTTACAGGAATTACCTTATCTCCTTCACAGGTTGAACATGCGACCCGCTTTGCGGAAAAAAGAGGAGTGGCCGATAGAGTGACCTTTAAAGTGGCCGATTACTGCCAGACTCCTTTTGGCGATGAAAGCTTCGATATTGTCTGGGGTTTAGAAAGTGTCTGTTATGCACTGCATAAAAAGCTTTTTACCGATGAAGCATTTAGAGTGCTTAAAAAAGGTGGGCGTTTAGTTTCGGCGGATGGTTTTGCATTAAAAGAAAGCTTTAATGAGGAAGAGTGGGTGCGAGTGGTTACCTGCTTGGATGGATGGGCGGTTCCCAATTTGGCGACTCCAGAAGGTTTTAAGCAGTACCTGCAAGATAGCGGTTTTGGCACCGTGGATTATAGCGACATTACCGCCAATACAATGCCCTCGGCAAAACGAATGTACTACACAGCCCTGCTGACTTGGCCGATGCAACGCTTATTGGTATTGCTAAAACTAAAAACGAAAGCTCAAGATAGAAATTTTTACACAGCGCTGCGGCAGTATCAGGTCTTCAAGGATGGATTGGCCTGTTATGGGCTTTTCTGCGCGGAAAAATAGATGAAAAAAACGCGCAATGCCGGCAACGTTCATTATCGAACCTGCTGCTTGTGCGAGGCGATGTGTGGGCTTGAGATAGAACACAGCCAGACCGATATTTTTTCAATCAAGCCAGATAAGGAAGATCTGTTCAGTAAAGGCCATATCTGCCCGAAAGCGGTTGCACTGCAAGATATTCATAATGATCCAGACCGGCTTCGTGAGCCATTACGAAAAACAGCTGAGGGCTGGGAAACGGTCAGCTGGGAGCAAGCCTTAGATGAGGTGGCTGAAAAGCTAAAAGCGGCCCAAGAAAAGAGTGGAGCTGATGCGGTTGCGACCTATATGGGCAACCCAAATGCACATCATTATGGGACTCTACTGTTTATCGATCGACTGATTAAAGCAATCGGCAGTAAAAACCGTTTCAGCGTCGCCTCTGTTGACCACCTTCCACACGCGCTTGCCTGTACTCTGCTATTTGGTAATCAACTTTTTTTCCCTGTTCCCGATATTGACCGAACAGATTTTCTACTCTGTATTGGCGCCAATCCTGTTGTTTCAGGCGGAAGTTTGATGGGAGCACCTGGCTTTGCCAAACGGGTTAAACAGCTGCAAGAAAGAGGTGGTGAGCTGGTCGTTGTCGATCCACGTCGAACCGAAACGGCACTGATTGCGAACGAACATCTCTTTATCCGTCCAGCTGGGGATGTTTGGTTGCTGCTGGGTATGACCAATGTTCTTTTTGAAAAGGAGCTTATCAATCTGGGTCGCGCAGCGAGTTATGTCGATGGAGTCGAGCCATTCAAACAGAAGGTTAGCCAGTTTTCAGTGGACCAATGCTCCGAGCAGTCAGGGATTTCAAAGGCGAATATAGAATCTTTAACTGTTCGTTTTGCAAGCTCGAAAACGGCTATTGCCTATGGAAGAGTGGGTAGTTGCACGCAGGTTAATGGAACACTTACTGGCTGGTTGATCTATCTACTCAATATTCTGACTGGAAACCTTGATCGTGCCGGAGGAATCATGTTTCCTGAGCCGGCAGTCGATCTGGCAAAGTTGGGTAAGTTGTCAGGTTATGCGGGTGGTTTTGATCGCTCCAGAAGCCGCGTTCGAGACTTGCCAGAATTTGCTGGAGAGTTTCCTGCTGCAACGATGGCTGACGAAATTGAGACTAAAGGCGATGGGCAGATTAAAGCGCTGTTAACTCTGGCGGGGAATCCGGTTTTATCTACCCCCAATGGTCGCAAGCTTGACAGAGCCTTGGAAAAACTCGATTTCATGGTTTCTATAGACTTTTACCTAAATGAAACAACACGCCATGCGGACATTATTTTGCCGCCAACAGGGCCGCTTGAGCACCCTCATTACTCTCTCGGTGTTCATGCTGTGGCGACACGCAATAGTACGAAGTACAGCCCTGCCTTATTTGAACCGGGTGCAAACAGCCGGCATGACTGGCAAATTATATTAGAGCTTGCGAGTAGGCTTGAAGATGGATCTGTAGGTGGGCAGCTTAAAAATAAATTCAACAAATTTATTTTTAGCAAACTAGGTCCAGATGGTTTGCTGAATATCCTCTTACGAGCAGGTACTTATGGTTCTTTTAATCCATTTGGTAGTGGAATCAGTTTAGATAGATTGAAAAAAGCGCCGCACGGGATTGATCTTGGCCCATTAAAGCCTGCTCTCCCGGATAAATTATTTACCGATAACAGACGTATCCAGTTGCTTCATGCAGTTTATGAAAAAGGGCTAGAGCAGCTCGAGCAATCTGTACAGGAAGAACTTAATGGTGAGTTTAACCTTCTAATGATCGGGCGAAGGGGCGCGCGAAGTAATAACTCATGGATGCACAATAGCCAACGGTTAGTAAAAGGAAAATCGCGCTGCACTTTGCTAATTCATCCAGATAATGCTGCTCAGCGAGGTATTGAAGAGGGAGATCTTGTTACCGTTTCATCACATGTGGGCAGTTTGCAGATTAAGGTGGAAGTGAGCGATAGCATTATGAAAGGTGTTGTTAGTATGCCGCATGGTTGGGGGCATAACCGAGAGGGCAGCCGTCTATCGGTTGCTGAAAAAAAGGCGGGTGTTAGCATGAATGACCTGACCGATGAGCAGCTTGTTGATCCATTAACGGGTATTGCAGTTTTGAATGGAGTGCCCGTTAAGGTTGAGTCTGCCGCCTCAAATGTTATTCTTGAGTCAAATAATCAAGATTAGGGTGAAGAGGAGCGATTAATGAATACAAAACCTCGATTTTGGGATAAGCATGAGAGCTGGGAAGAGGCTGAAATTCAGTGGGATATTCGGGCAGATAGCCTTAAGGAATTACACCCCATTAAAACGCTTAAAAAACTGCCGAACCTCCCGGCAATACGGCCAAAAACAGCAAAGAACTTAAAGTGGAAGGCCTTAAAATATCTTGCCGAGCATGATAAGGATAAGTTCTTTATTAACTATTTCTTTAAGTATCCATTTCGGCATACTTATAACCTGACCAGCTCTTATCTGAAAGATAAACCATTTAAGAAAGATGGAGACTTTTTTCTCTATGAAATGGAGAGTGAGGCGGAGTTTAAACAGCTCCTAAAGCGTCAAGATACTTTGCTGGTAATCGGTTTTTCATACTGCCATAAGCCATTTGAATGCCCCTCTGGCCGGTTTACAAAAGAGTGCATTCACGATGAAGAGAATCCTGTTTGCGGGCAATGCTTTATCGGAAAATGTGTGCATAGCCTTCCTGAAGAGCGCGTTATTCCTGTCTTTATTATCACCGTTCACCATATTGGTGAAGAGATTGTCGGCGCGGTTGAAGCGCACCCAGATAAAGAGGTGATTTTCTTGATCACCGCCTGTGAGATGACTCTGCAGATGTTTGGTGACTGGGGCAATATGGTCAAAGTAAAAGGGATAGGGGTTAGGCTTGATGGCCAAATTTGTAACACCATGAAAGCATTTGTTGCCTCAGAATTTGGTGTAAAACCAGGTATGGCCGTTGTGCTGGATGAGACGCAGAAGAGAATGTTAAATCTTATTGAGTTAAGGCGAGAGTCAGAACAGGGAGCTTAATCAGATTACGGGAACGGGTGAGAAAGTTGCGCTAGACCGTTGCCAAGTAGATAGTTTCTTTTAGCAAATAAATTAGGAATAAGAAAATTAATATCACCAATTACGAATCACTTTTATCTGTAGCAAATCAGCAACCCGAACCGCAGCGGTTGCTGTTTGTTTTTCTTAAAACATCTCTGCCTAAAGATCATGAAGGGGATGAAGAGGCGCGTTTTAATGCTGGCCAAGGTGGCGAGCTGCAGCCGGTTATGTGTGTTGATAAAACATTGGATCAACTGGGAAGCTTCTCTGACTTGGTGGAAGAGGCAGCGCAGATGAAACAAGAATGGCAGCTTGTTTTAGTTGCGGCACTCTCTGGTCATAATGGAGTTGCTCCAAGCGTTGTAGAGGCTGAGAAGTCACTCCAAGTGATGGTTCATGGAGTAGAGAGTGGGGGTGATCTTTCAAGATATATGGCTTTTGATCGGGAAGGGTCTCCTGTTCAGTTCAGTTAACTCAATAATAAAGGCTATTGGCTTATGTCATTGGGAAGTGGAGAGGATAAACTCACCAAGATTGTTGCTGATGCAAGAAGTGCACGAGAAGAGAGCGATAAGGGTTATCGTGCAAGGGCGCTTAAAATGTATCCGTGGGTTTGTGGCCGCTGTGCTCGTGAGTTTACCAATGCTAATTTGCAGGAGTTGACTGTTCATCATCGCGATCATAATCACGATAACAACCCTTTAGATGGCAGTAATTGGGAGTTATTGTGTCTTTACTGTCACGACAATGAGCACTCGCGCCTTATTGATTCCGGTTACGGTGAGACAGCGCAAGAAACGGCCAAAGAAGCTTCTACGCACAATCCCTTTTCAGGGCTTGCCGACCTGCTCAAAGATAAAAAATAACTTGGGTCTATGAGTTAGCCACAGCAAACCCGTTTAGGATGAAAAATCCATTTATGGATAAATGCACCGGCTAACATTGCACCGACAAAGAAGAATAGTTTACCGTTAGCAATCCCTAAAGAAGCTAGAGCAGGTCCAGGACAGAAGCCGCCAATTCCCCACCCCATACCAAAAAGAACAGCGCCTAAAATCAACTTTCGGTCAATCTCACTTCGCTCGGGCAGATGAAAACTTGTCTCTAAAATAGGTGTTTGACGTTTTAGAATTAAAAAGCGAGCGCTTGTCATTACCGTTAGGGCTCCCATCATCACAAAAGCAAGACTGGGGTCCCAATTCCCTGCAATATCAAGAAAGCCAATCACTTTAGCCGGGTTGATCATCTGTGCAATAGCCAACCCCATCCCAAAAAGCAAACCACAAATTAGTGCTGCAATAATCTTCATAATGGTTACCCTAAAAGATGGTGGATAACGAAAACAGTGAGAAAACCGCTCGCCATAAAGGTGGCTGTTGCAATAATGGATCTTGTAGAAAACAGTGCAATGCCACAGATTCCATGCCCACTGGTACAGCCGCTGCCGAGGTTGGCGCCAAAGCCGACAAGCAATCCTGCAATAATTAGCATCCCATCACTGGCTTCAACGGTGATTGTTGGAGCACCAGCCATTAAAGAATAGAGCAACACGCCTAAGATTAGGCCGATGATAAATGCACCACGCCAAAATGAGGCGCGCTCATAGGGGGGAACCATGCTGTCCATAATGCCGGTTATTCCGGCAATACGGCCTTTAATCAGTAATAACAGGGCGGCAGATAGACCAATAAGAGCGCCGCCAATAAAGGCAGACAGGGGCGTGAAGTTTTCCATGGTTCTTGGGAGCGTTTATAACAGCCCGGCATTATATCAGTGTTGGGGGTGATATGATCGATTTCGGGCTTAGCCAAACAGGCTCTCAATCAGATTCTCCTCTTTGAGAAAGAGGGGATAGGGGAGATTTCCAAATAAGCTCTAAAGGTTTTGGTGTGTCCTCTAAAATTAGGCTAATGCCCTCTGTTATTTTTCCCAGTTTCCCCAAGGATTAGAACTATTCGAGTTTGTGGAGCTTGGTTTTTTTGGAGCCTTTCGGCTGTTTTCTTGAGCTCTATTTCTGTCTTGGCTGTCAGAGTGTCTCTTTTTTTGAGCTGAAAAGTCATTATTTGAGTGGCGCCGGCTTTTTGGTTTTTCGCCATAAGCAGCTGCTTTTTTTGCCTGTTTCTCACGTAGTTGCTCTGCATCTTCCATACTTAGCTCGGCTGGTTCCCCGGCTGTTTGACCATCAGGAACAATACGATCTCTAGGAGGAGTAGAAAATTGCTCAGAAGAGACTTTGGGTAAATTCTTATATTTGTACAGATAGAATGCCTCAACTTTTTCACGTGCCCAGTCTGTTTTTTTAAGAAACTTTACACTGGATTCAATACTCGGATTGGTCTTGAAGCAGTTGATGTTTAAGTAGGCGAAGAGAATTTTAAAGCCATAGTGATCGACTATTTCAACCAGCATGTTTTTCAGGCTAAGGCCGTGCAGCGGGTTGTTTTTGTAGTTGATCTGATCGTTCATGCCTGTGCCAAGTAAAAGTGGGGAGAGGGGTTATTATAGCTGGTGGGGTAGTGACAAAGTAGGGGGGGGATGAGTTGCTCATGCTTGTTATGTTTGTTATCGCTGCCGCTGAGGCGTTCATTTTTTGCGTTGCCAAAAAACGAACCAAAAAAGGCAACCCTCGCTCCATTTCTGTTTTGCTCTAAATTCATCCGCTAAACGTTGCAACTCGCTACGCTCAAACAAGCAACGTTCTTAACGCAGCCTTCATTAAGTGCAAAATCAGAAACTTCACAAAGGGATATTAAAACCCACACTTTCTAGATAGTGTTTTCAAACCCCTTCTATCGCACCTCAACAGTTATCTGGTTTACGGATAAATCAGGCGGCTGTTTGAGCACAGCGAGTTCCGCCTGAGCCGTAAAGCGGGTAACTGTTGAGGAAATAAGCGATAGTGGGTGTCTTTTTCTTTGGTTCGTTTCTTTTGGACAAGCAAAAGAAATGAATGTCCTGCGGCAGCTAGTACCATTTAAGCACTAAATGAAGTGCAAAAGTAAAGGTACAGGATCCGTTTTGAGATCTGCATTCTCACAGGGGAACATGGGAATGCAGATGGTTCTGCTAAAGGCTTAGTACTGCACCAATGTTGAATAACTCAGCGTTGTTTTACCTTCAGCCGGAATAGTTACCTTCCATTCAGCAATGTTGGCTGAGACTTTGCGGTGAGTATGGCTTTCTTGAGTGATTTGCCAATCGCCGGGAATCGGTTCTCTAACCGTTACGGTAACGGCCTCTTTTTTTGCATTTTTGAGCGTAATTTTGAAATCTGATTTGGCTGCATAGCTGTAATGCGAGCGGCTAGGACGTCTCTTTGAGTAATCGGTTTGGACTCTGTTTGCAGTAATATCAAAGGCGTTACCCAGCTTTAATTCCACTTTTTCGTTATTGGGGGTGTGATCGATACGGTCTTCGCCGACAAACTGCGCGTTACCATCCTGGTCTTTCTTATAAACCCGAATAATCCCTTTTGGGAGCGGTAAACCAAGGTTGTTTTCAGCGCTATTTTTGAAATTGACATAGACAGCCACTTTTAGTTTCTGCCCAATTGCACCGTATTGCCCACGGTAGTAATGGCTCTGCCCTTGAAGAAGGTACTCCTTTTCAACCGCAACATTTGCGGCATTTAGAAGTGAAACCTGCTTGCTTTGGCTGTCGGCCAGTGTGGTGAGCCGATTGAGCGTGTATAGGTGATAATCGAGCAGGCTCTCTTCGCGCATGCTGTTGTCTTCAGCCATTGCTGACCGCACATGCAGCTTTTCAATTTGTCTTTTAAATCGAGGGCGAACCTGATTCACATCACCTGCTACCAGTTGTAGTTTTGCCTGTTTGTAGGTGGTGCCACTTTTATTATTGAGCGTGACCCAGCCGAGCAGATCGAGCTGGTTGTCATCATTGGATAGCTCTGCGACATAATCCGCTTTCCATGAAAGACCTCCGGTGAGATAGCTGAGCTCAACAGGCTGCGAGTCTTGAATTTTATTGCGTAGAACGGTGGTTAAAGTGGGTCTGTCACGCAGATCGGAGGGAATCTCTGGAAAAATATAGCGGCCACGAGGGTTGGTTTCGATACGGCGGCCAATCTGCACAACAACGCCATTTTGAACGCTGAGGACCTTTGCCTTTTCAATAGTCTCTTTTCCTGTTGCAGGGTTTAATGTTGCGATTTCAACGGTTTTTCCCAAATATTTTTCCAGCAGTTTTTGCGGGGTTAACAGATCAAAGTTAAAGTTTTGTTCAATAACAGAAAGCGCTTTTGGCTGTTTTGGATTTCTAAGTAGCGCTGTCTCTGGTCGCATTTGTGCGCTTACATCACGAAATGAAAGTTCTGATTCTCCGGTGCTTAACTGGATTTTTCGTTGATCTTTAATAAGGGCTAGGTTCTGGTTATAGATGGTAACGGCAACAGATTGTTGGTCATCTAATGTTGTCATTTTTTCTGCAGCAAGGGTGTTTCCTGTTGCCGCAAGAGAAAGACAAACTGCAAACTGGGTCAGTTTCATTGAGCTATTCCTTTTTTCCGTTGAGCTTTAAGAAAGCCGAGCATATCGTCGTTTAGATGAGGCCAAGCTGAATGGCTGCCCGGTTTTTCACAGTAAAGTGTTCGTACACCGTCTGAACAGTTTTGGTACTCAATACAGTCTTTAATGGGTGAGGGTTGTGTTGTTGATTCACATTGATTGCAGGCAGCCCACCACTTAGAAGCCTCTTTACCGTACCCAGGAAAATGTGAATCATCACTATTGTGCATGACCATTACAGAAAGTGGAGGGGGGCAGCTTTGTTCAGAAAGATCTTTTCCGGTCATTCCGGCTGCACTGGGAGCGATGGCAGCGGCAACGCCACGGCTATGTTCCATAAAAGAGAGCGCCGTAGTGACGGTGCCACCATCGGAGTGGCCTGTGTAATAAATACGCTGCTTGTCGATGCACCATTGGTTGGCAATTTCTTCGGGTATTTTCCCGAGCTGCTCCAATGTTTCGAGTGATAGTTGGACCCTGTCAATATAGGCAATAACAAACCCGGCAGCGGTGGCTTTATGCGTTAAACCGGTAAACCGCTCGTTCTTTTTTGCGCTGGTTCCGGCGGGTGAAAACACAACTAGCAGTGGATGGGTATACGCTGCATTGTAATTACTAGGTGTTCTTAAATTGTATAAGAGCTGATTACTACTTTTAACGCCATCAATAACCCCAGCTTTTCCGGTGAGCGCTTTGCTATCGCACTGAGCAGGTTGCTCTTTGTAGGTAAAACTGGAAGGTTTTGTGGTGCTTTCGTCGTATAGCTCCATCCCACAGCCGGTTAAGAGAGGTGTAAGTAGAGCGGTAAAGAGTGCTGTTATTTTCATTTTTTGCGTTTGGTCAGGTTAAATCTAAACAGGGAACTTTTTTGTGTTGTCTGGCATCATATCCCCCGTATTTTAATCAGCCTAATTTTTTAGGTGGAGAGACTCAATTTAAGGGAATTCAAGAGAGATGGTTGAAGAAAGTTTAAACGCGGCGCAAACGGCGATTCAGCAGTTAAAGAGCCATATTAATAGTCAAATTATTGGCCAGGATGTTTTGGTCGAGCGGATGCTCATAGCACTGCTTGCTGATGGGCATCTGCTTGTTGAAGGGGCACCTGGTTTGGCTAAAACGCGTGCGATCAATGTTTTGAGTAAAGGCATTGAGGCAGATTTTCACCGTGTTCAGTTTACTCCCGACCTGTTGCCTGCTGATTTGACTGGTACAGAAATCTTCCGGCCACAGCAAGGCAGCTTTGAATTCCAGAAAGGCCCGCTCTTTCATAACTTGATCTTAGCTGACGAAATCAATCGCTCTCCGGCAAAAGTGCAAGCGGCACTATTGGAAGCGATGGCAGAGCGCCAGATCACCGTCGGCGGTGCAACTTATCCTTTGCCAAAATTGTTTATGGTGATGGCGACGCAGAATCCTATCGAGCAAGAGGGAACCTATCCGCTGCCGGAGGCGCAGCTGGATCGCTTTATGCTTCACATCAAAATCGATTACCCCGAGGCTTTACATGAAAAGGAGATTTTACAGTTAGCACGTGCTGAAGCACTTGGAGAGTTGGAGTTGCAGTCGTCCGAAACCAAGAAAGTTAGCCAGCAAAGCCTATTTGATGCGCGTCAGGAGGTGCTCAATACGCACATGAGCGAATCGCTAGAGCAGTATCTACTACAACTGATCGTGGCGACTCGTAATCCGATAGCGTATGGGGAGGAGTTAGATTCGTGGTTAGAATACGGAGCAAGCCCTCGTGCAACGATCGCGCTGGACCGTTGTGCGCGTGCTAGAGCGTGGTTGCAGCAGCGGGATTTTGTTACGCCAGAAGATATTCAGGAGATGGCATTTGATGTTTTAAGGCACCGTCTAATTTTATCTTACGAGGCGGAAGCCGAGGGTATCAGTAGTGACCGTGTTATTGCAGAGTTGATTGCAAGAGTCGCTGTTCCCTAAATGGCAGCTCTGCAGGAACAGTCTAGTGAGCGAGTTTCCGTTAGCCTGAAAGCGCTAATAAATCTCGCCAAAAGCGCTACCATGCTAAAGCTCCACCGCAGCAAGATCAGGTCGGATCGAAGCGGCCAGTATCTGTCTGCGACCAAAGGGCGAGGTATGGAGTTTGATGAGGCGCGCCTCTATCAGCCGGGTGATGATATTCGAGCAATAGATTGGCGCGTAACAGCACGAAGAGGAAAAACCCATACAAAACTGTATCGTGAAGAGCGAGAGAGGCCGGTTTTTATCTCGGTGGATTATCGTGCCAGTATGGCTTTTGCGACCCGCGGCTGTTTTAAATCTGTGCAGGCGGCAAAAATAGCAGCACTCTTGGCGTGGAAGGCTGAACAGCATGGCGACAGAATTGGCGGACAACTTTTTTCAGAGAAGGGCATGCAGGAGCTTAAACCTCAAGGCGGAAAACATGCAGTTTTGCGTTTTCTAAATGCGTTGGTGTCCCCGAGCTTTTCTGGGCAGTCAGCAATGAGTCTGGAACAGCTTCTGAATCGTTTAGCGCAACATGCGGGCCATGGAAGTCTGCTTTATATTATTAGCGATTTTCGAGGACTTTCAGATAAATCAGAAAGTCAGCTCTCCAAACTGGCGCGCCATAGTGAAGTTGTTCTGGTTCATATTTATGATCCTTTGGAGAGCAATTTGCCTGAACGTGGTCGTTACTGCTTTACCGATGGTGAGCGGGATGTCACGGTTGATACAGCCGATAAGCCGGTTATAGTGGATTATCAAAGACAGTTTCAGGCTCGACAGGCGCTTTTACAAAAGTTCAGCCGCAAGTGGCGGCTCAGGCTGATTAACTGTGCTACCGATGATGATCCATTAGAGGTGATTCGCTAATGGATCAGACTTTGAAACTAAAAGATATTCACCTTCCCGACCCGGTGGGTTGGTGGCCACCCGCGATAGGTTGGTGGTTGCTACTGGTTTTGATCCCACTTTTTGCGGCGTTGCTCTGGTGGTTTTATAAACGAGTGATTCAGCAGAGCGCTCTAAAAACTGCTCAAAAATTGCTTGACGATATTAAAGAGGGTGGTGGAGCAGATTTGCAGCGTTTACAACAGCTCTCTGCATGGCTTCGACGAGTCGCAATGACTATTTCCGGACGGGAGAAGGTGGCCGGTTTAACGGGAGAAGCTTGGCTGAAGGAGTTGGACAAATCGGTAGAAGGTGCCCCTTTTAGTGAAGGAATAGGGCGCTGCCTTGTGGAGGCTCAGTATCAAAAAGAGCTGAAAGAAAAGGTGAATGTTTCTGAGCTGTTTGAGTTGTGTGAGCGTTGGTTAAAAGGGCAGAAAAAATGATTCACTTCGCCTGGCCTTGGCTGTTTCTGGCATTACCGCTACCACTGTTATGCTATTACTTTTTACCTAAGCAGGTAGTGGCTGAACAGGCTGCACTAAAAGTTCCTTTTCTGGAAGACTTTGCTCATTCAGAGAGCAAGTTTGTTTCGCAAAAGCAGCGTTGGCCTCTCTTCTTGGCAGCAACCGCTTGGGTTTTATTAGTGGTTGCTTGTAGCCGGCCTCAGTGGCTAGGTGAGCCGGTAGAGCAGGCAATGAGTGGGCGGGATCTTATGCTGGCGGTTGATGTTTCGGGCAGCATGGAACAGAAGGATTTTGCCTTAGAGGGTGAGCAGGTTAATCGGCTTGTCGCCACCAAGCAGATCGCGAGTGAATTTACACAGAGGCGTGTAGGTGACCGGGTTGGGCTCATTCTATTTGGCACAACAGCCTACCTACAGGTTCCCCTGACCTTTGACCGTAAGACGGTCGTGACTCTGCTCAATGAGGCTTTTATCGGTATCACCGATGATAATCCAGCAACCTCTATCGGTGATGCAATCGGTTTGGCGGTTAAACGATTGAAAGGGAGTAAAGTAGAGAGTCGGGTTCTTATTTTGCTAACCGATGGGGCGAATACAGCGGGTGTTGTTACCCCGTTACAGGCTGCGGATTTGGCGGCAGAGAACAGGTTAAAAATTTATACAATTGGACTGGGTGCGAATGAGATGGTTATTCGCAGCCTTTTTGGAAGCCAGCGAGTGAACCCATCAAAAGATCTTGATGAGAAGACCTTGATCGAAATTGCCAAAAAGACGGGTGGGCGATATTTTCGGGCAAGAAGTGCTGAAGAGCTTGAGAATGTCTACGAGTTATTGGATGAATTAGAACCGGTTGAGAAAGATAAGCAATATTTCCGGCCTTTGACGGAGCTCTACCCGTGGCCGCTGGGACTGGCTCTTGTATTAGCCGGAATACTAGCTTCTAGCCGTCTGAACTGGAGGCGGTTATGAGTGATTTTCACTTTATTCGTCCCTATTGGCTTTTTACACTTCTGCCGGCCTTTTTCTTAATGGTGGTGATGTTAAGAGGGCGACTAAAACAGGGGAGCTGGACTGAAGTTTGCGATGCAGAGCTTCTTCCCTATATTTTGCAGGAGAGGGAGAGCGTGCAAAATCGTTGGCCGCTATTTGCCGGATTTTTAGCTGCTTTTCTTGTTGTTTTCTCTTTGGCAGGCCCAACATGGGAGCGGCTGCCCACGCCTATCTTTCGAGACGATTCCGCACTGGTGGTCGTGCTGGATTTGTCGCGCTCAATGGATGCTGCTGATATAAAGCCAAGCCGTCTGATTCGTGCGCGCTATAAGGTGACCGATATCCTCAAACAGCGCAAAGAGGGACTTACTGCGCTTATTGCCTATGCGGGTGATGCTTTTAGTGTTACGCCATTGACAGATGATACCGAAACGATCGGCAATCAACTAAATGCCTTAAAAACAGAAATTATGCCAGTTCAAGGTAGCAACAGCCTAGCGGCTATCGAAATGGCTGTCGAACTGTTGCAGCAAAGCAGTTTGCAATCAGGCGACATTTTGCTGATTACCGATGGTGTGAAGAGTGATTTGATCGAGCCGGTAGCTGAAGCGACAGAGAGCTACCGACTTTCGGTTTTAGGTGTCGGCTCAGAAGAGGGGGCACCAATTAGCCTGCCTTCTGGTGGTTTCTTGAAAGACCGCCAGGGCAATATTGTTGTTCCTAAACTAGATGATGGGCAGTTATCAACGCTGGCCTCATCTGGTGGCGGTATTTACGAAAAAATCACCATTGGTGATGATGATATTGATGCGATCATCGGGGGCTTTAAAAGACCAGAAGCGGATCAATCGACAAGAGAAAATGAAGGATTCCTCGATCAATGGGATGAAAAGGGGCCTTGGTTATTGCTGTTGGTCTTGCCTTTAGCAGCTCTATTTTTCAGAAAAGGTGGACTTGGAATCGTTTTAATACTGTTGCTTCCTTTTCCACAAGAGAGTGAGGCGGCTGACTGGCGGTCGCTTTGGGAAACGCCAGCGCAGCAAGGGCAAAAAGCGTTTAATCGTCAGCAATACGAATTGGCAACGGAGCTGTTTCAGTCGCCTGAACGGAAAGCAGCAGCGCAGTACAAAGCGGAGAGCTATTCGCAAGCGGCAGAAACCTTAAAGTCAGTAGATACGGCAGATGGCCATTACAACCGGGGTAATGCGCTAGCGAAAGAGGGCAAGTTAAAAGAGGCGTTAGAGGCTTATCAGCAGGCGCAAAAACTGGCTCCAAATGATAGCGATATTAAATATAACAGCGAACAGGTTGAGGAGGCGCTGAAAAAGGAGCAGCAGGAGCAAGATTCAAAAGAGGGGGACTCTCCAGACAGGGAGGATCAAGAAAAGCAAAAAGAGCAGAGTGACGACAGTGCACCAGAACCATCAGATAAAGAAGATGAGACGAATAACAGGCAAGAGCCACCCCCAAAGAACCAGAATGCAAAGCCGAAAAAAAATGATGATAAGCCGATAGAGGGAGAGCCGCAGAAAGAGGCGGAGAGTGACCCAAATGAACGAGAAAGTCAGGCCAAGGCGAGCAGTGAGCAGATGAATCCAGACCAAGAACAGAGTGAGAGCCAGCAGGCAAATGAGCAGTGGCTTAAGAGGATTCCAGATGATCCTGCAGGATTGTTAAAGCGGAAGTTTAGGTATCAATATGGCCGACGTAGGCAAAATCAAGTAGAGCAGGAACAGACATGGTAAGGCATTTAATTGCGGCATTGTGTTTGCTGCTTATTTCGAGTGGGGTCAATGCTGTTCAGGTTGGGGTTGGCGTGGATAGAAACCCGGTTAATCTCGATGAGTCATTTACATTGGTTTTTAGATCAAACGAATCACCCGATGATGATCCAGATTTTGGCCCAATCGAAAAAGACTTTGAGCTGGTATCTCAACAAAAGAAGCAGCAGCTATCGTGGGTTAATGGTGAAAGTAATCATGTGCATCAGTGGGTGCTTAAACTGATCGCAAAGCGTGCTGGGAAGCTACAGATTCCCTCCATCTCTTTTGGAGATGATCATACAGATCCATTAGAAATTAGCGTTAACAAGATAGCGCTGAATGAATCCTCGGCAGAGGATAGTGAACTGTTTTTGCAGGTAGAGGTGGCTGCAGAGCAGCACTATGTACAGTCGCAAATTATTTATACCGTCCGTTTTTATCGTCGTGTTCAAGTTGCACAGGCCTCACTGAGTGAACCCGAAGTAGAAAATGCTATCGTTGAAAAGCTTGGAGAAGATCGTAGCTACAACAAACAGGTAAATGGGGTAAATTACCTAGTTACTGAGCGTCAGTATGCAATATTTTCCCAGAAGAGTGGCCGTCTAAAAATACCGCCTTTGGCGCTTTCCGCACAGATTATGCTTGATCAGCGTCGGTCGCGTTTTAATAGCTATTTTAATTCGCCAACAACCAGAACAAAGCGGGCGCGTTCGAATGCCATTGAACTTGAGGTGCTGGCAGCTCCAGAAGAGGCGAAAAGCCGACATTGGCTTCCAGCCGAACAACTGACGCTTCAGCAGCACTGGTCGAATGAGGCACTAGAGGCCAAGGTTGGTGAGCCGATTACACGGACGATCACGATTAAAGCGAAAGGGGTCATGGTAAGCCAGCTGCCGGAGTTAGTGTTTTCTCTAAATAACCCACACTTAAAAGTCTATCCGGACAAGCCATTGTTACACGATGATAAGGGAGCAGGCGGGGTAACCGCCGTTTTTCAGCAGAAAATAGCCTATATTCCTTCAGAAGAGGGCCGTTTTGAACTGCCAGAGATAGAATTTTCTTGGTTTAACCGACAGACACAGAAGCTGGAAAAAGTAGGACTTCCCGCAACCACCTTGACCGCTATTGCGGGTGGTGCTGTTTCGGTAATAGAAGAAGAGGAGAAGCAGCGTAGTGATCCGGAGGCAGAGCAGAATATCGAACCTGAACAGCCGCAAGAGGTGGCGCAGCAAAGTCAGGATAGTAGTTGGAAATGGCTTTCACTGTTTTTAGCGGTTGGTTGGTTGCTAACGGTGCTATTTATCTTTTTGAGGCGAAATAGAGCAGCTAAAACCGAGGTGGTAAGCGAAAGCCAGCAGCCAAGCCTAAAACAGGCATTACAAATGCTGCGGCAAGCATGTCTGAAAAATGATCCTGCCGCAGCCAGAAGGGCATTGGCTAAATGGGGAGCAGTGGAGTACGGCTCAACCAGTCTAGATGTCATTTCGGCCCGCTCTGGTTCCGATCTAAAAGTAGAACTGGATCGTTTAAACAGGGCTCTGTTTGGAGAGGTAGGTCAAGACTGGAAAGGCGAAAAGCTAATTAATCTGGTGGAAGAGGTGAGTGGTCGCGAAGAGAGTAATGCTCCAAAGGGTGGGCAATTAGAGCCTCTTTATAGGGGCTAGTTTGTAAGGCTGGGTCGAAATTCAGGCATAAAAAAACAGCGCGCTCCATTTTTAGAGTGCGCTGTTTTTAAGATTCTTCCGATTACTCTTCGATAAGCTCGGTTTTTCCCTCTTTACCATTCCACTCATCGGCATCTTCTGGTGGATCGGCAACTTCAGTGATAACAGGCCATTTTTCCGTCAGGCGGGCATTAATCTCAATGAAATGCTCCTGACCTTCTGGCAACTCATCTTCAGAGAAAATAGCCTCTGCAGGGCACTCAGGCTCACATAAAGTGCAATCGATACACTCTTCCGGATCGATAACCAGAAAGTTAGGTCCTTCATGGAAACAGTCCACAGGGCAAACATCAACACAATCGGTGTACTTACATTTAATACAGTTTTCTGTAACGACAAAGGTCATTTTAGCTCTCGTAGATTACTCAAAATTTTGGGAATTATATCAATAGCTGGCAGTAGCCGAAAGTCGAATAGTGATGAGTAGGGCATTTGACTAGAAAGCAAAACTAGCCCCCATTACGACTAGAATTGAGGCAACAATTGGGCGGAGGAACCGTTCGGGGAGTTTTTTTCCTAGATGGCTACCAATATAGATCGCGGGTAAAGAGCCGATCAATAAACTGGCAAGTAGCTCTACGTCTACAGAGCCAAAATGAAGGTGTCCTAACCCAGCGATTGCGGTAAGCGGAACAGCGTGAGCGATATCGGTTCCGACAATATTAATGGCCGATTTTCTTGGGTAGAGGAAGAAAAGTATTGCGGCTCCAATTGCGCCAGCCCCGACCGAAGAAATGGTCACTAGAATACCTAAAACAGTGCCGGTTAAGGTGGTTGCAAGAGGGCGGAAATTTATTAAGCTCTGACGCCAATGCGCTTTCTCACTAAGAGAACTGTGCAGAAATGCCAAGAATCTTTTGTGCATGATGACGACAAATGAGGTGAGTATCAGCATGATGCCGAGTGTCGAAGTCATCAGCTTTTCATAGTCGAATCCGCTATCACGGAGTAGATCTAAGCAGAAAATGGTCATAATTGAGGCCGGAATACTGCCAATGGCTAATCTTTTGACAATCATCCAGTCGATCGTCTTTTGGCGGTGGTGGGCGGCAATCCCGCCACATTTAGTAATGGCGGCGTAAAGCAGGTCGGTACCGACAGCAATCGCCGGGTTTATGGAAAATCCAAGAACAAGTATGGGCGTCATAAGGGAGCCGCCACCGACACCTGTAATGCCGATGGTAAAACCGACGATTGCTCCGGCAAGGATATGAAGTAGATCCATTAACTAATTTAAAGATTTGGGCTATTTAAAATGGGGTTGCAATATACCGTGCTCTCCATATAATTAAAAGCTATACTTTTCCATAAACCTATATCAAAAAGTTATGAAGCTGCAGCAACTTCGTTATATCTGGGAAGTCTCTAAACATAACCTGAATGTGTCGGCGACGGCAGATAGCCTTTATACCTCTCAACCTGGAATTAGCAAGCAGATTCGGCTGCTTGAAGATGAGCTAGGTATTCCCATTTTTGCCCGAAATGGAAAGCATCTTACCGAAATGACGCCAGGCGGAAAAATTATTGTCGAGATGGCTGGAGAGGTTTTGGCAAAAGTCGAGAATATAAAGAGCGTGGCGGGTGAATATAGAGATGATCAGCGTGGTAGTTTGACTATCGCAACAACGCACACACAGGCGCGTTATGCGCTCCCCAAAGTGGTCGCTGAGTTTATGCGGCGCTATCCAGAGGTGAAACTAAACCTCCATCAAGGTACACCAACACAAATTTCAGAAATGGCATCACGCGGTACAGTCGATCTTGCTATTGCGACAGAGGCATTAGAGCTATTTGATAATTTGGTGACCTTTCCCTGCTATGAATGGAACCGCTGCGTACTGGTGCCTAAAGGCCATCCGTTGGCGGGTCTTGATAAACTTTCACTTGAAGCATTGGCAAACTACCCGATTGTCACCTATGTTTTTGGCTTTACAGGGCGCTCAAAATTGGATGAGGCATTCAATGCAAAAAAACTAGAGCCACAGGTTGTATTTACAGCAGTGGATGCCGATGTGATTAAAACCTATGTGAAACTGGGGTTAGGTGTTGGAATTATTGCAAAAATGGCCTACGACCCAGAGGTTGATAAAGATTTGGTCGCGCTCGATGCCAGCCACCTGTTTGGGAGTAGCGTGACAAAAATTGCAATCAGAAAAGATAGTTTTGTAAGGCGTTATATATACGATTTTATCGAGTTATTTGCGCCACATCTAGAAAATCAGTTGGTCGAAAAGGCCAAATCAATGCGGGATAAAATTGATATTGATGCCCTGTTTGAGGGGGTCAAGCTACCGGTTCATTAATACTACGCTCTAGTAAATAACAAAATTGTTATGCTCCTATGAGAATCAGGGGGGGGCAAATAAACCTAATCAATATGCCGTCCATAACGCGCTTGGATGTGCCTTGAATTATCACCTTCTACCTTATTAATTGCTTGAATTTGGCTAGGTGATGCCTCAATAACATGTTTGAGCACAAACCAATTAACCGTTTCGGTGTATGGGGGCGTTGTTAGTGAGCCAAGGTAGTGGTAATAGTTCTTTAGCTCATTGCTTAGGTCATCATCAAATAGATCATGTAGTTTCACGTTGCCCTTTTCTAACTTTACAATATCGTTTTCATGCTCCGGGATTAAGTTTAGAAACTCGTTGATAAATTTATTCTCTTTTCCCATCTTAAATAAGACGGCAATAACAAGGTAATGGGGTTTGTCGTTTTCATCAGTAGGTGCATTGTAATTAACAATATGCATCTCCATTGGGAAAGTCATTCCATCGACTAGGTGCTCAGATGGAGTATGGAAGTGCATCTGCTTAAATTCATAGCGCATGCCATCACTTACGATGCTGCTGCCTTTTTCAAAATCTAGTTGTACAGTGTGGCCGAGATTTTCAACGGCTTTAATATCATCTTGAAAATTTAGAGTGACCTGGTGCCTGTCTGTCCCATCTTTTTCAAAAGATAAAATATTGATCGGTGATTGGATAATGCCATGGTTTGTTTCAGCGATGATGTAAGTCTTCTTACTGCCATGAAGTTCACCTTCTGGCTGAGAGGTCATGTTTTTAGCCCCACAAGCGGTTAGGCCAGCAGTAAGCAATAAGAGTGCAGTTATCGATGAATGAGACATAATTCCTCCAAGTGAATTGAAAATCAGCGTGTACAGGCTAGCGAGATAATGAAAGTAATGTTTGCGCGCTGAAAAGAGAGAGCATTATTGCCCGCTAGCCATTTGAGCTATGAATTTTTGGCATGCAATCCGCATTCTTTGTGGCCACTATCTTCCCACCACCAGCGTCCTTCTCGTTCATGTTGATTAGGGCGTGTTGGGCGTGTGCAAGGCTCACAACCAATGCTCTTAAAGCCCTGTTCATGCAGTTTGTTGTAAGGAACCTGATAGGCCTCTATGTAGTCCCAAACTTGAGCGGAAGTCCAATTAGCCAAGGGGTTGAATTTGATCAGAGTTTTTTCATCTGAAGAAAAAGCATCATCTATCTCTATTTCGCCAATATTTTGTCGTGTATCAAGGCTTTGGTCTTTACGTTGACCAGTGATCCAGGCATCTAAGCTGCTCAATTTACGGCGTAGCGGCTCAATTTTGCGGATACCACAGCACTCCTTGTGGCCATCTTCATAAAAGCTGAACAGCCCTTTTGTTGAGACCAGCTTTTCTAACGGGCTGTTTTCGGGCGTTAAAATCTCAATATCTAGCTGATAATGCTTGCGAACCTCTTCAATGTAGCGATAGGTTTCAGAATGGAGCCGCCCCGTATCAAGTGTGAAGACTTTAATGTTCTTGTTGATTTGGTAAGCAAGGTCTATCAGAACAACATCCTCTGCACCACTAAATGAAATGGCGATATTGTCGAATTGACTCAGTGCTGCTTTGAGCACGGTGCGAGGGTTTTTTCCTTCAAGCTCAGATTGTATCGAATCGAAGTCGGCTTTGGAGAGGCTCATAATACTGTTCAAATCTTATCTATTAATAAAGGCGATAAATTACCAGAATTGGAGGCCGAAAAGAATTCCAATTGGTACTATCGCTAGATTGTCTGGAAATAAATGGCTGGGTAGTAACGGTATGATCTATGAGTAATTAGCCATCGGTGGCGAGGTGTTCACATTGAGACCTGATTGGTTGTAGTATCTGATTAGCTTAAAACGAATAATTAAAAACTAATGAGGGGTGTTAGCGTATGAAATCTGTAAGATTTCTTTTAGGTAGTGTCTTATTTTTAGCTAGCTTTTCAGGGAGCACACTGGCTGCTGAGCATGTGGTCAGAGCGGTAGGTGTCGCATTTAAACCGTTGGTTGTCCTTGTTCAGCCGGGTGACACGGTCAAATGGGTCAATATGCCGACTCACAATACGGAGTCGGTAGAAGGGATGGTTCCCGAAAGTGCGACTCCGTGGAAGTCTGTGATGAGCGCCGATTTTGTGGTCACCTTAGATAAAGAGGGTGTCTATATCTATAAGTGTGCGCCGCATATTGGTTTAGGTATGGGCGGGGCAATTGTCGTAGGAAACCCTGTTAATCTTGATGCGGTGATCGAAGCCGCTCCGAAGAACCCGTATAAACGGATTGTTAAAAAGTCAAAGAAGGCGATTAAAAAATCGGGTCTTGATACAACGACCGTCCAAAAAAAAGAGCCGGTTCCTGAGAGGGTAGAGGCGGCGCCTGACAGCACAAAAACAACTACACCCTGTCCTAAATCAGCAGAGCCATAAAGCAGACCGAAAAGGTGATGCGAAGTTTTACTGGCCATTTTATTAAGTCACTTTTGTTTGGCTCGATCGGTTGGTCTGGCGTTTTGCTTTCATCCACACCCCCGGCTCTCCCTATTGAAGAGATTGAGGGCGGGGTTTACCTTTTTTCGGGCCATCAGGCGATGGCTGATAAACAAAATGCTGGGGCAATTGCCAACATTGGATTTATCGTCGGAAATAACTGCGTAGCCGTTATCGATAGTGGAGGGAGCCCAGAGCAAGGTAAACAGCTAATGGCTGCGGTTCACAGCGTGACAACAAAACCGGTCTGTTACGTTATCAATACGCATGTGCATCCCGATCATATTCTCGGTAATCTGGCATTTAAGCCGCAAGGCGCGCAGTTTGTTGGGCATCAGGAATTACCCCGAGCGATGGCTTTGCGTGGGGAGCACTATCTTAAGACCGCCTCTAGATCGCTTGGTTTTGCGCTGCCGGTTGAGGCGATAGTGATGCCTGATACGGTGGTTAGAGAGACACTGAAAATCGACCTTGGTGGGCGATTGTTGATATTAACCGCCTACCCAGCAGCTCATACAGATAATGATTTGACGGTTTTTGATGAGAATACCGGAACATTATGGTTGTCAGATCTGTTATTCGTAAAGCATGTTCCGGTACTCGATGGCAGCATTAATGGTTGGCTGAGCGTGATCGATCAATTACAGAAAAAGCAGGTTAATCTAGCCATCCCTGGGCATGGAGCTATTACTCATTCACTTTCACAAGCTCTTGAGCCTGAAAAGCGTTACCTCCAGACAGTACGCCGAGAAATAAAAGAGGTGATAAAGCAAGGAGGGGGTATGGAGATGGCGTTGGAGAAGGTGGGGTTGTCTGAGAAAGAGCATTGGTTGCTTTTTGAGCAGTTTCATAAGCGGACTGTTTCAGCAGCCTTTGCAGAACTTGAATGGGAAGAGTGACCTTTTTAATCGGGAGAGGATGATGTTGAAGGTGCAACAAAGAAAGAGCATTTATCTTTTACTTATTCTTCAGCTGTCTCTTTTATCGTCTTCCATTGTGATGGCTATTGAAGATGATCCGGATGCTTTGTGGGAAAGTAGTTTTAAGACACATTTTTTTGGTGATAGAGAAATTGAAACGAAAAAACCTCTTGTTGAACTTAAAGCGCCCAAGCGGGCTGCTAATCCCGCTTTAGTCCCGATTACGATTAAAAGCAAAATTGGGCAACAGCCAGAACGTTATGTGAAAACGATTTATCTAATTATCGATAAAAACCCAAAGCCGTTGGCAGGTAAATTTAGCTTTACACAAGAAAGCGGCCAAGCTGACCTTTCGATGAGAATCCGCATCAATGAATACTCAAAAGTGAGGGTTATTGCCGAGTTGAACGACGGCAGCCTGTCGATGGCGAGCCGTTTTGTTAAGGCTAGTGGAGGCTGTGCCGCGCCGGTAGGTAGTGATATTGATAAAGCGATGGCAAGACTTGGGAAAATAAAACTGTTTCCTCGTGGAGAAAATGCACCCGGAGAGCCGTTATTTACCCAGTTTATGGTTAGTCATCCAAACATAACAGGGCTTCAGATGGATCAACTGACTCGAATGTATGCACCAGAGCATTACGTCACAAAAGTTGATGTCAGCTTTAACGGCAAGCCGGTAATGAGTGCAGAAACCGATATTTCAATCAGTGAAAATCCGAGTATTGGTTTTTACTTTGTTCCATCAGAGTCGGGAGAGCTAAAGGTGATGGTCAAAGACAGCAAAGGCCTTACCTTTACTAAAGTGCGAAAAATTTCTGCCGAAAATTAAGACTATTTTACAAAGCAAGCCATTTTAGCCTTCTCTTTTGCCGCTTTCAGGCGGTTTCTTAGCGCTTTTGCCTGTGGCGGATCACGAAACAGGCCGCCCCTTTCTCCGGGTGTGCTTTTCAGATAGGTGAATGTTTGAGCCTGAGAAAAATCATCATGATTCATTTCTTGGGCAATCCTATCGATCATGCAAACGCATGGGTATAGTGTTTGATAGCTTTTGCCTCCCTGCGCCCCCATGCACTGCAGAACAAATTCAACGCGCGTTTGGGTTGGGTAGTCATTTGCGGTGCCGATTTGGGGCATGCCAATTCCCATTAGAGTCAGGAAAATGGATAGCTGTTTTTTTATTTTCATTATCTAAGTTTTTTGTAGTCAGTTTTAATGCTCTGTTGAGGCGAAGTCGACGATTTTTCGTATTTTTTCTTTGATGTCATCGGTTTCTTTATTTAGCGCTGAGCTGCCCAGTTTCGCAGTTGGGAGCTGGGTTTCAACAATAACCTTATCTGCCAGCTGGTAGATAACAATTTTACACGGCATATGAAGGGAAAATTCTGGCACAACAGATAGAATCTCTCGGGCTAGCTCAAGGTTGCAGAATTGAAGTGCGGTTACTTCTGGAAATTTTTCTGCATAAAGGCGGCCAATTGCCTCCCCAATCTCGCTTCGGTTGGTCAATGTGAAATTTTGTTCGCTAATTGCAAATTCGGCATCTGCCACAACTTCATAAAATGGTTTGGTTGTCTCAAGCCGATAGACTTCAATTTGTTCGTATCGGCTCTCTGCTGTGGCTAGATTTACCATTGTTAGCAGTGCTAAAAACAGGAGGAAGCTAGAGATTGGTCGGCACATTAATTTCAGCCCATGAAATCAGTCGAAACTTGATTACAGCATACAAGACCCTAAAGAGAAACAGCGACCCTCGGAAATCAGGCTTACCACAGAGCCTACTTACTCGGAATTTGATGAGTAAAGAGATCGTCCATTAGGAAGTGATTAAGTAGCTTGACAATGCCCTTGTAGAGTGGGAGGTTTAACCTGTTTTAACGCAATATAAAAATAAAAGTGCTCTGGCAATCAGAGTAAAAGAGGAGAGTGAAATGAAGAGGTCTGTACGGAGTATAGTCTTGGCGGTCGCTGCATCGGCTGTCTTAGTTTCGGGTTCGGCATTCTCAAATGATGAAGTAATTCGGATGAGTAAGAATGCTGCAAATTGGGCGATGTGGGGTGGTGATTATGCCGGTACACGCTACAGTGAACTCAAAGAGATTAATAAAGAAAACGCTGGGAAGCTACAGGTGGCTTGGAGCTTTTCCACAGGAGTTCTGAGAGGGCATGAAGGAGGGCCGCTGGTAATTGGTGATGTTTTATATATTCACACCCCTTTCCCTAATAAAGTCTTTGCGATTGATCAGTCTGATCAGACGATTATCTGGGAGTATGTGCCGACTCAAAATGGTGAGGAGACCATTCCTGTGATGTGCTGTGACACAGTCAATAGAGGATTGGCTTATGGAGATGGAAAAATCTTTCTGCAACAAGCCGATACAAATCTGGTTGCACTTGATGCGAAGACTGGGCAAGTCGTCTGGAAGGTCAAAAATGGTGATCCTAAAAAAGGGGCGACAAACACGAATGCTCCGATCGTTGTAAAAGATAAAGTCCTTACCGGTATAAGCGGTGGGGAGTTTGGTGTCAGAGGCTATATCACTGCATACAATATTAAAGATGGGTCGGTCGCTTGGCGTGGTTATAGCACTGGTCCAGATAATGAGATGCTGATCGATCCCGTAAAAACAACAATGATGGGTAAACCAGTTGGCTCTTCAACAGGTATCAATAGCTGGAAAGGTGATGAATGGAAAATCGGTGGCGGAACAACTTGGGGCTGGTATACCTACGATCCTGATTTGAACCTACTTTATTACGGATCAGGTAATCCAGGCACTTGGAATCCTTCAGCTCGCCCTGGTGATAACAGGTGGTCAATGACACTTTGGGCACGTGATCTCGATACCGGTATGGCTAAATGGATCTATCAAATGACACCACACGATGAGTGGGATTATGACGGTGTTAATGAAAGCATTCTGGTTGATCAGGAAATCAGGGGAAAAATGCGTAAGCTGCTGGTTCATTTCGATCGTAACGGTTTTGCCTATACGATGGATCGCGTGACGGGTGAGTTGCTGATTGCGGAAAAATTTGATCCTGCAGTCAATTGGGCAACGCATGTAGATATGAAAAGCGGTCGTCCACAGGTTGATCCAAAATATAGTACGCATGCAGGTGGAGAAGATGAGAATACTCAAAATATTTGTCCTGCAGCTCTAGGGAGTAAAGACCAACAACCGGCTGCTTTTTCTCCAAAAACAGGACTTTTCTACGTGCCAACCAACCATGTCTGTATGGACTATGAGCCGTATGAAGTTGAATACAAGGCAGGGCAACCTTATGTCGGGGCAACGCTCAGTATGTTTCCTGCGGGCAAAGTACTTAAAAATGGAAGCCATCACCTTGGTAACTTTATCGCCTTTGATGCGACTAAAGGGGAGATTGTTTGGTCAATCCCTGAGCCATTCTCTGTTTGGAGCGGCGTGTTGGCGACGGCAGGTGATGTGGTTTTCTACGGTACGCTGGAGGGTTACTTGAAGGCGGTAGATTCTAAAACAGGTGAGCTGCTTTATAAGTTTAAAACGCCATCCGGCATTATCGGAAACGTGAATACCTGGTCTTATAACGGCAAACAGTATGTCGGTGTCTTATCAGGAATTGGTGGCTGGGCCGGTATCGGTATGGCTGCAGGTCTTGAAGGTGACTCTGAAGGATTGGGTGCTGTAGGCGCTTATAAAAGCCTTAGTCAGCATACGCAATTGGGCGGTGTACTGACGGTTTTTGCGCTACCAAACTAGGTTGTTAGCTTGAGAAAGCCCACCTGAACTATCTGTTCGGGTGGGCTTTTTATTTTCACCTACAAAGATATTAGAGATATGTCACCTCACAATTTCTATAAAACTGGGCGGTTACTACTCTGCTGCCTGTTACTGGGCCTATTTGCGAATGAATCTTTTGGGAAGCAGCCACTTAGAATCTGCGCTGACCCCAATAATCTGCCCTTTTCAAATAGGCAGAAGGAAGGTTTTGAGAACAAAATTGCGGCTCTGTTTGCTGAGGCGTTGGATCGAGATCTTGAATACATCTGGTTTCCTCAACGAATGGGATTTATACGCAATACCCTCAAAGCGCCCGCTGAAAATCATAATGGTTTTAAATGCGACTTAGTGATGGGGGTGCCTGCTGGCTTTGAACTGACGGCAACGACTCGCCCTTACTATCATTCAAGCTATGCGCTTGTTTTTGAAAAAGGTCAGAGACTTGATGATGTCCGCTCAGCATTTGATTTAATGATGCTACCAGCCTCTCGCAGAGATGAGTTGAGAATAGGGGTGTTTGACAGAACCCCGGCTGTAAAATGGCTGCTCAATCATGGGTTAATCGATCAGATCGTTTCCTATCAAACGATGAGTGGTGATCCAAACCGTTACCCAGGTGAAATAATTGAAAAGGATTTGCAAGAAGGGAGGCTCGATGCAGCCATAACATGGGGGCCAATTGCCGGTTACTTTAGTCAGCAAGGTGATAGAGAGCTGGTTATGGTTCCGCTGAAGTCAGAGGCGGGTATTCGTTTCGATTTTAAAATTGCGATGGGAGTACGCTACGGGGAACCCGAGTGGAGAGAGCAGATAGACAGGTTATTGATCGAGAAAGAGGCAGAAATCCACGAAATACTTCTTGAGTACAACATACCGCTAGTGGGTTCTGTAGTGAGAGGCGCAGAAGGCGGTTGAATCACGCTCAGTTCTCATTATGCTATGAGATAAACAGGCTGTGGAAGAGTGACCGATATGGAAGAGAAGAGAAAGAAGAAAGGCATTCGCCCGAAGGGGCGTTCTGTTGATTTCGTTGCGCTGCGAGAAATAGAGGCTTTATTGGGTGATGAGCCTTTGACGCGCGATATGCTGATCGAGCAGCTGCATAAAATTCAGGATCACTACGGCTATATCTCTGCCGCTCATCTAGTGGCACTTGCCGATCAGATGAAGCTTGCTCCGGTCGAATTATATGAGGTGGCCAGTTTTTATCATCACTTTGATTTGGTCAAAGAGAACGAGGTTGCTCCTCCCCCATTAACCATCCGAGTCTGTGAATCGCTTAGTTGCCAACTCGCTGGGGCTGATGAGCTTGCAGAAAAGCTTAAAGAGGGGGTGGATGAAACTAAAACCCGCATTCAAAAAGTCTCCTGTGTTGGTCGTTGTGCAAAAGCGCCGGTTGCGGTTGTCGGTCAAAACCCGATCGAGCAGGCAACTACAGAGAAAGTTATTCAGTCGGCTGAAAGGGGCGAGATAACCTCAGCAATCCCTAATGCGGTTGGTTTTGATGAATATAAAAAGGCTGGAGGCTACCGTTTACTTGCCTCTTGCCTGGCGGGAGATAAAAACAGGGAGTCAGTTTTAGATTCCCTGAGTGAAAGTGGGCTAAGAGGGCTTGGCGGGGCCGGTTTTCCTGTGGCACAAAAATGGCGAATCGTTCGTGATCAACCTGCACCGCGTTTGATGGCGGTGAATATTGATGAGGGGGAGCCGGGAACGTTTAAAGACCGACACTATCTTGAGCAAGACCCTCACCGCTTTCTGGAAGGAATGTTGATTGCTGCTTGTGTAGTGGGTATCGAGACAATTTATATCTATCTCCGCGATGAATATGCCGGCTGTCGGCAACTTCTCGAGCGCGAACTTGCGTTGCTTAAAAATGATCCTCCTGTTGCCGATTTGCCCACCATTCATCTGCGTCGAGGAGCGGGCGCCTATATCTGTGGCGAAGAGTCGGCGATGATTGAGTCGATTGAGGGCAGGCGAGGTATGCCACGTCTTAGACCTCCATTTCTTGCCCAAAAAGGGCTATTTGACCGCCCCACGCTTGAACACAATATGGAGTCACTCTACTGGGTGCGTGAGCTTTTGGAGAAGGGGGCGAAGTGGTTTACCGAACAAGGCTTAAATGGTCGACAAGGGCTGCGCTCTTTTTCTGTCAGTGGACGAGTCAAAAAACCGGGTGTTCATCTCGCTCCTGCAGGAATTACCGTTAATGCCTTAATCGAAGAGTATTGTGGAGGCATGCTGGAGGGACAAACATTTAAAGCCTATCTTCCGGGTGGTGCTTCAGGTGGTATTTTGCCCGCTAGCATGGGCAATATTCCACTCGATTTTGATACGCTCAACGAGCATGGTTGCTTTATCGGCTCAGCTGCGGTGATTGTTTTGTCTGACAGAGACAGTGTTCGTGATGCCGCACTCAATCTGATGCGCTTTTTTGCACACGAATCTTGCGGCCAATGTACGCCCTGCCGTGTCGGTACAGAGAAAGCAGCAATGCTGATGAATGAAGCAAGTTGGGATAGAGAAAAGCTCACGGAGCTTTCGCAGGTGATGATGGATGCCTCAATCTGTGGGTTAGGGCAGGCGGCACCTAATCCCCTGCTTTCGGTGCTTAACTACTTTCCAGAGGAGGTCTCCTGATGACAAGCTTTCTACTAGATGGAAAAAAGGTCGAGGCACAGGCAGATGAGTCGATCTTGCAGGTGGCGTTGCGCGAAGGGAAAGCGCTTCCACATCTTTGCTACAAAGAGGAGTTGGGAGCAGTTGGGAACTGTCGATCTTGCATGGTTGAGATCGAAGGTGAGCGAGTTTTAGCTGCTTCATGCTGTCGCAGTGCAGAAGAGGGGATGGTGGTTAGCAGCAGTTCCGAGCGGGCAGAAAAGGCGCGAAAAACGGTATTGGAGCTGTTGTTTTCAGATTGTAGTGATGAGTGTTATACAACCGATTCTGAATTGGAGACCTGGGCTAAAAAAGTGGGGGCCGAGTCGAATGGTTATCCCGCTCGGAGCCAGCCGAAAGTTGATCAGTCACATCCAGCTATCACCGTTAATCTCGATGCCTGTATCCAATGTACCCGTTGCTTACGCGCTTGCCGTGATATTCAGGTAAACGATGTGATCGGCTTTGCGGGTCGAGGCGCAGATTCAAAAATTGTTTTTGATCTTGATGATCCGATGGGTGACAGCAGTTGTGTTGCCTGTGGTGAATGCGTACAGGCTTGTCCGACTGGTGCGCTGATGCCGTCTGGGGATATTGGTTTAGTAGAGACCAATAAAGTTGTTGAGACGACTTGTCCCTATTGCGGTGTCGGTTGCCTGCTTACGTTGCATATTAATGACGATAAAATTATCCGTGTTGAAGGACGAGATGGCGAGACGAATCACAGTCGGCTCTGTGTAAAGGGGCGTTTTGGTTTTGATTATGTTCATCATCCACGGCGGCTCACCAAGCCACTTATTCGTCGTACAGGGATGGCGAAGAATGGTGACCAATTGGTCGCTTATGAACAGCTCGATGAGTTTTTTCGGGAAGCAAGTTGGGAGGAGGCTCTTGATCTTGCAGCCAACGGGCTGAAAGAGATTAAAGAGAATGGTGGCTCTTCAGCGCTGGCAGGATTCGGCTCGGCAAAGGGCAGTAATGAGGAGGCTTATCTTTTTCAAAAACTGGTCAGAGCCGGCTTCGGAACCAACAATGTTGATCACTGCACACGGCTTTGCCATGCCTCCTCGGTCGCAGCATTGCTGGAAACGATCGGTTCGGGAGCGGTTTCAAATCCCTTTGAAGATGCGAAAAAAGCGGATGTGATTGTCGTTATAGGATCGCAAACGGATAGCAACCACCCCGTTGCAGCGACCTTTATCAAGAACGCGGTAAAACAGGGAAGTCAGCTTGTATATATCAATCCATACCGCTCATCATTGGCACGGCACGCAACGCACTGCCTGCAAATTCATCCGGATAGCGATGTGGCACTGTTAAATGCCATCATGCATGTGATTGTTGAGGAAGATCTAGTTAATCAGACTTTTGTTGACGAAAGAACTGAGGGTTTTGCAGAGCAAAAAGAAGAATTAATAGATTATTCTCCAGAAAGTGTTGAAGGTGTTTGCGGTATAGAGGCAGAGACGATCCGCCAAGTTGCAAGGCTTTATGCAGCCTCTGAGCGCTCGATAATCTTTTGGGGCATGGGGATTTCCCAGCATATTCACGGCACCGATAATGTGCGCTGCCTGATCTCTTTGGCTTTAATGACCGGCCAGATCGGTCGAGAAGGAACGGGGCTTCACCCATTGCGCGGGCAGAATAATGTTCAGGGTGCTTCCGATATGGGGTTGATCCCGATGGGCTATCCGAATTATCGTTCCCCTTCTGACAAATCGGCGCAAGAGTGGTTTGAACATTTTTGGCAGGTACCATTGAGTAGCAAGCCGGGGTTAACGGTTGTTGAGATCATGGATGCGATTCATGCGGATAAGATTAAAGGTATGTATATCATGGGTGAGAACCCTGCGATGTCAGACCCTAATCTCAATCATTCACGTGCGGCATTGGCGAAACTTGAGCATCTGGTGGTGCAGGATATTTTCTTTACAGAAACAGCCGGTTTTGCCGATGTGATTTTGCCCGCATCTGCATTCCCTGAAAAAACTGGAACATTTACCAATACCGACCGCCGTGTTCAGCTTGGACGCCAGGCGATAAATCCGCCAGGTGAGGCCAGACAGGATCTTGATATTATTCAGGAGATCGCACGAAGAATTGGGCTGGATTGGGATTATGCTGGCCCCGAAGCGGTTAATGATGAAATTCGAATGGCAGTGCCACCAATGGCTGGAATCAGCTGGACACGATTAAATGATGAGGATTCGATTACCTATCCTTGCCCTGATGAGCAATCAGCGGGTGAACCGGTGTTGTTTAAAGAACAGTTTCCAACAGTAAATGGGCGCGGTAAGTTCGTGCCTGCTCACTTTATCCATGCAGATGAGCTGCCCGATCAGGATTACGATTTTGTCTTGATTACAGGGCGACAGCTTGAACATTGGCATACTGGCGCAATGACCCGTCATGCTACGACTCTTGACGCTATTGAACCAGATCCGGTAGTCAGTATTCATCCACAAACACTCGACGAACTGGGTGCTGTGGCAGGCGATAAATTGAAAATTAAAAGCCGTCGAGGCGAGATTGTCGCTTTTGCCAGAGCAGATAATGGCATGCAGAAAAAGGTCGCTTTTATGCCTTTCTGTTATGTTGAGGCGGCAGCGAATCTGTTGACTAATCCAAAACTTGACCCTTTCGGCAAGATCCCGGAGTTTAAGTTCTGCGCGGTGAAGGTTTCACACGTAGAGTGACTTATAATGGGCAGCTGACTGTTCTTTTTGAGGTGGGGTGATTTTTAGGTATGGGCAACTGGATACGAATGGCGCTGTTTTCGGCGATAAAAGTGGTTGTTGGGATCTTCTATAAAACTGAGGTCTCATGGGTCGAGTCGAAAGAGGAACAAAACTGGGATGATGTGAGAATGATCGTCTTCCTTAATCACACCAGCCTCTTTGAATTTCTCTTTTTATCGGCGGTTCCCTTTTCTGCATTAATGCGAATGGCTAGTAATATCACCCTGCCTTTTGCCGATAACACTGCCAACAGGCCGGTCACTGGCCGCTTCTTCAAGATTTTGGTTCCTAAATTGATCTCAATTACGCGTAAACGTGATGAAAGCTGGGATCACTTTATGCATCAGATTAGCGATGAAGATATTGTGCTGATCTTTGCTGAGGGGCGGATGATGCGCAAAGGGGGGCTAGATAAAAATGGTCAGCCAATGTCAGCTCGAGGCGGAGTTGCCGACTTAATGAATATGCTGGAAAAAGGAAAAGTGGTGATCGCCTACAGTGGCGGTTTGCATCATGTGCAGGCTCCGGGTGAGAAGATTCCAAGAGTCTTTAAGAAAATAGCGATTCGGTTTGAGAAACTTGAACTGTCTGAATATATGAAAGGCCTGCCGATTAGCGATGAGCTTCCATTTAAAAAAGCGGTTAGGCAAGACCTTGATAGGCGCCTAATGTGGCATAAGCCTAAAGTTTGAGAATCTCTGTTTTGTCCTTTTCTCCTTTTAAAAAGCTTTTCTATTTGCAGCGGCAAATGTCGCGAGATAGTGAAGTTTCATTTGAAATACTCCATAAGCGAGATAGAAAGGTTGCACTTGAGTTAGCTGAAGGGGAAATAAAGGGGCCAGATCAACAGCTGGATGGTTGGTTGTCAAAACTGATAACGGACGAAGACAAAGCACTTTTGGCTCAGGTTGAATCCGGTTATCGGCTGATCGGTTTTGGAATGGTTGTTATCGGTTTGCTAGTTGGCTGGTTAACCGTTACAGGGTTGTTTCAATACGATGGAGCGGGGCGGGTAAATCTTGTCTACCTGCTTTTTGTTTTTGTAGGCCTCCAACTTGCGTTGCTTCTGTTGGCTTTAGTTGCGATGTTACCAAGCTTTGTATCACGCAGGTTACCGGGATTTTCTTCTATTCAGGAGATGTTGAAGTGGTTTAGCCCCGGTCGATTACAAGGTTTGATCTCTCGCTTTATGTCGAAGAGCGAACAGTCGGAAATTGCACAGTTACTAGGACGGAATCAAAAAATATTTGCAATAATCGGGAAGTGGCAGATTTTTAGCTGGTCCCAGCTGTTTGGTGTCTCTTTTAACTTTGCCGCGCTGATTACACTGTTTGTGTTGATAGCTGTCAAAGATATTGCCTTTGGTTGGAGTACGACTCTTGATGTTCAGGCTGAAACAATTTTAGGGCTCACCGATTTTCTTTCATGGCCTTGGCAAATCTGGCTTCCGAGTGAAGTCCCCAGACTTTCTTTGGTGGAGGCGAGCCGCTATTTTCGCCTTCAAGAGGCAATTGCAACGGGGGTTGATCCGGCGATTTTAGGCCAATGGTGGCCTTTCTTGATGTTGTGTCTGTTCTTCTATGGTCTGCTACCCCGTTTTATGCTGCTGCTGTTTTGCCGTGCCAAACTAACCTCAGCGACTGTAAGAACAGTTCGTTATTTCCCAGGAAAAGAGGCGCTGTTAGATCGCCTGAACAGGGCGGTTATCGAAACACATTCAAACCGTGTTGCTGGTGCAGCTCAATTAGTGGATAAAAAAACCGAAAGAGAAGGCAGAGGAGATGAGGTGGCGGCCGGTTCAGCGATCATTCTGATTAATTGGAGTGGTTTGGAGCTGTCGGACAGTGGGTTGCTAAAAACGCTTCAACAGGCTGGGCGATTTTCTATTCAAGACAGTTATCAAGCCGGTGCAAGCCGCCAGCCAAAAGAGGACTTGCAAGTGATCGAGGCAATTTCCAAATCAAGTTCGACTACACCAATAGGGATATTGGTTAAATCATGGGAGCCACCATTGGGTGAGCTGGAGGATTTTATTCATGACTTGCGCGCATCGATTACACCGGAGCAGGCGGTACGGCTGATCCCGATTAGTCCTGAAGATGGCAAGTTGGCCGAGCCAGAGCAACGGGATATCGATGAGTGGCTGCGTTTTACGAACAGCCTGGTTGATCCTTGGGTTTCGCTTTTTCTCATCGCTGTTGAGCTAAATGATGAGTTTGATAATGGATAATGCACCCCGATTCGCAGTGGTTGGGCATCCCAATAAAGGGAAGTCGAGCATTGTTGCCACACTTTCACTAGATGATTCGGTCGCTATTGCGCGAACCTCAGGCACAACGCGCGTTAGTCAGTCTTTTCCGATGAAGGTTGATGGGCAGTTAATTTACGAGTTAGTAGATACCCCCGGTTTTCAGCGGGCGCGCAAAGCATTAGCGTGGCTACAGAACGAAGCCGAAAAGGTTCACGATCGTCCTGCCGTGGTTAAACGCTTTGTGGAAACCTGGAAGGATTCTGGAAAGTTTGTCGATGAATGTGAACTGCTAAAGCCGATTATAGAGGGTGCAGGGATTATTTATGTGGTTGATGGCTCGCGTCCTTATGGCGAAGAGTACGAGGCGGAAATGGAGATTTTGCGCTGGACAGGCCAGCCGAGTATGGCGCTGATCAACCCGATTGATAATGATGAGTATGTTGAGGAGTGGCGGATGGCGCTCAACCAATACTTCAGGATTACTCGGGTGTTTAATGCGATGACAGTCGAATTTCATAAAAGGATCGATATTCTCAATGCTTTTGGGCAACTGCATGAGGCGTGGCGTCAGCCACTAGAGCAGGCGGTAAAGAGCCTGACGCAGATGCGTGAACAACAGCATCTGCAGGCAGCGCGAGCCATAGCGCAGATGGTTGTTGAGATGTGTGGCTATTCTGAAGAGAAGAAAATAGATAGCGAATCGGACCCTGATCGTTACCAGTCGATCATGAAAGAGAATTTTCTAAATGCGTTACGAAAGCTGGAGAAAAAGAGTCGCCAACAGGTTCAAGAGATTTATCAACATAAGCACTTAAAGAGTCAAGAAAGCACTTTTGAGTTACTGAGTAGCGACCTGTTTGCGATGAAAGATTGGTACTTCTGGGGGCTTGATAAAATACAACTGAGCGCAATCAGTGCAGCAGCAGGTGCCTCGGCAGGATTAGCAATAGATGCGGTTTCAGGCGGTAGTTCACTGTTGATGGGGGCAGCGGCAGGTGGCCTGTTTGGTGGAGCAGGGGTTTGGTTTATGGCCGACAAGATTGCGAAACAGAAAATCTCTGGTATTTTGCCATTAGGTGGCAAGCAGCTTACTTTTGGGCCAGTTAGTAATCGGAACTTTCCTTATGTTTTATTGGGGCGAGCGATTTATCATCAGCAGCTGATTGCTGGGCGGCCTCATGCTAAACGAGATGAGCTGATGCTAAAAATGGATGCGCAATCTAACTGGTTAAAAGAGTTGTCGTCAGAGCGCCGAAAGCTGCTGGATAAACTGTGCAAAAAATTGAGTAATCAAGAAAAACCGGAAGAGGTTGAAGAAGCGTTATCTAACTGGATTTATCTGTCACTTTGTGAGGCGGAAGTAACCGGCTAATCGTAGATAAGGGGGAACTAGATGGAACCGAAGTTTTGGCATGAGCGGTGGAAAACGGGAGAAATCGGTTTTCATCAAGATAAAACAAATGTACTGCTAGAGAGCTATTGGCAACAATTCTCAGCCTCTTTAAGCGGCGAGGTTTTCGTCCCTTTATGCGGTAAAAGCAAAGATATGTTGTGGTTGGCAGAGCAGGGCCACTCTGTTGTTGGCGTTGAACTTAGTGATCATGCTGTGGAAGCCTTCTTTGCCGAAAATGGATTGTCGGCAAAAGAAAGTCAAAAGGGGTCTTTTGATCTCTATCAGGCAGATCATTTTGAGCTATTGGTAGGTGATTTTTTTGATCTTTCAGAAGCAGAACTAAAAAATTGCCAGTCTATATATGACCGTGCGGCACTCATTGCCTTTCCACCCGAATTACGAAAACAATATGCAGCCTATTTGCAGCAGATTATGCCTGTTGATGCAGCGATTTTTCTGGTGACATTAGATTATGACCCTGAGGAGATGGACGGCCCTCCTTTCCCAGTTCCTAAAAGTGAAGTTGAAAAGCTGTTTGGCGATGCCTTCTCTATCGATTGTATTGATTCGCGTGAGGTGTTGGCAATGAACCGACGTTTTATAGAGAGAGGCGCGAGTTGGCTGAATGAAGCGGTCTATTTTTTGTCACCCAAAGCAATATGACTTTTGATTGGCGGTAAACGTTTGTAATGGAAAGTGTCGTAACAATTATTCTTGAATCAGGGCGAACAGCTATTGATATTGCGCTGTATACCCTGCTGCCAATAATGGTTGTGATGTTGGCATTGATGAAATTGCTTGAAGAAAAAGGGCTGCTTGCATGGATTGCGAATCACCTGTCTCCCTTTGTGAAAGTGATCGGCCTACCGGGTCTTGGCCTGTTTGCGATGCTTAAGTTGCTGTTTGTGAGTTTCTCTGCGCCGATGGCAACTTTCGTGGTGATGGCAAAAAATGGCACCTCACTTCGCCATATTGCAGCAACATTGGCGATGGTTTTTACGATGTCTCAAGCAAATGTCATTTTTCCGATGGTTGCTGTTGGTTTGGATCTGCCTGTAATTTTAATTAGCTCTTTAATTGGAGGGCTTTCTGCCGCAGCATTTACCTATTATTTGTTAGCGAAAAAAGCTGATTGGGAAGCGGAGAATATCGTAGATGATGGAACCGAACCCTCTGTGGAAGAGAATAGGCGTTCGGCTGTTCAGATTCTTTCTGAAGGAGGGCATGAAGGCTTAAAGCTGGCAATTAACGCAATTCCTATGCTGATTTTGGCGATCTGTTTTGTAACCGTTCTACGAACAAGCGGGGCGATTGCAGGGATTGGCTTTCTAGTTGGCCCACTATTGGAGTTAGTTGATCTCCCGGCGATTGCTGTTTTACCTATTGTGACTAAGTTTATTGCAGGCGGCACCGCTTTTATGGGGGTAACCGTTGACCTTATGAACCAAGGGCAACTAACCGTTGTTGATCTAAACAGAATGGCGGGATTTGTTGTAAATCCATTGGATATTGTAGGGGTGGCGGTTATTTTGATGGCGGCAGAAAAACTTCGCTATGTCGCAAAAGTAGCGCTTTTGGGCTGCCTGTTTGGGATTTTTGTTCGAGGAGTAATACACCTTGCTTGGTTTTAAAATTCTGTTCTCTAAGTTTTATCGTGAGCAAGAATGTGAGAAAGCTTGAAGTGATTATGGTTAATTTTTCTTTCATTATTGAGCAGGTATCTTTATGTGGAGTCTGCTCTGATAAGAAGTTGACTCAAAAATCGGACCATTTAACGAGCGGTTCGCATATCACCTCCATCGAACGGCTTTTCCATTTCCCGACAAGCAGTCCATGTAGTCGTAATCCCTGTTGATGTTTAAGCTGTTTGATCTGGTTTAAATAGGAATCCTGAAGAGGAAAGCGCCCGTCGCTTATCAGCAAAATATCGGCCTCAAGCCAATTTTTACAGCGCTGTTTGTGTAGCGCTTTTAATAAGGGGGTAGTCACATCTGTCCCCCCATGAAATGAAAAACGCAGAAATTTAAGTAGCTTTGTCAGTCCGCCACGGGTTAAATCCAGCTCGTGCTCAAGCGTCTCATCTGGCCCACCAAAGGCATACAGGTAGCAGCGACGACTTTCTCTGAAGGCGATCGCTAACGCCTCTAGTGTTATCGCCTTGGCAATTTGTTCCGGTATGCCGTGCATTGATCCAGAGGTATCGAGGCAGATGATAATAGGCCCCATTCCTTTTGTTGGTATCTGTTGTGGCTGCGTCGGCTGAACCTGGCTATTCGCCTCATCTGAGCGGGCTTGTGGAGAAAAGCCTTTATATTGATAGGTGAGGAGCATCCTTTCGGCATAACGGGCAAACCATAAACGTTTCATCTGGGGATGGCCTAGCTGAGCCAGTTCGGCTGGAAGCAAACGGCTTAACGCATTACTGCGTTCTAGCCCGCCTGTCTCCATGGCCACATGTGGTACGCGATAGCTCTTTTGGTGATGAGCGATCTTTACCACCGGCTCTTTTGGGCGTTTCTTATCTTTTATGGCAACGGATTGACTTGCGGAAACGGTTTGCGAACGGCCAAGCATTTCCACTAATCTTTGCAATACAGGCTCCTGTTTGAGTAGATTAAGGAATTTAATAAAGTCACGCCATTCCCCTGAAACAAGCTCTCCCTGCGTTAAATCCCAGCCTTGACCCAATAGCCCTGAGAATTCTGTGAATGCATCCGAAACATCAGCCCAGCTTTCAGCCAGCTCCAGCCACCGCTCTTCAAGACGGGCGGCAATAACCGCTTCAATCTGCGTTACAGAAGCGGGTGGGATATCTTCCTCTAATTGCTCGTTAACAGAGATTGGTTTATCAGGGGCGTTGATCGGGGAGGGGGACAATTCTGCCGAATGATCACTACTGGTGGTCTCATTGGCGAGCGCAATAGCGGAGTGATCAGCTTCTGCAGGATGCGGTTCCGCTTTTGTCTCGCCCTTATTGAGCTCTTTTTGAGATGTTGTATGGTGACTATTTTCGGTTGCTTCTTGGGGTTGGCGCGGAGGTTCTGGAGTAGCGTTGTGATCAGTTTGTGGCTGTTCTGTTGAGTCGTGGTTATCTTCCCCCGGCAACGCATCTCCATTTTTAAATTCAGAATCTCTATCGCCTCTTTTCTGGCGCTGCGCCAGCTTGTCATTACTGCCTTTTGGTGCGCGTTCTAAATAGGTTTCTGCTGTTGTAACCCCTTCACAAATATCGATCAGAATCTGGTCGCAAAGGGTCTCCTGATCTCGGCAATAGTGGACAATGTTGAGCGCTTCGAGCCGCTTGAGCAGCAAGGTACGAATCGCTCTTTCAGGCCAGTTGAGTGAATTACTATCCGGTAAACGCCCTTCAAGCAGAGCGCTACGCCACTGCAGAATGGCGTCAGCTCGTTGAAGTAGATCACCATGTGGAAGGGAAATAACGGTTGAATAAAGGGTGTCTGGTAGCCGATCAAGAACAGAATACTGGTCATCCAGTTGTGGGAGGTTCATTGCACCAACTTACGTTTGGGCTTCAACCTTGGGTAATGCACTATATTCAGCGCAGACTTTTTTCAGCCGCTCATCAAATTTTTCTGCCAATAGAATTGACGCTTTCAGGCTGGACTGGGCTGTTTCTGTAAAATCCAGGTCAAGCCAAAGATGCTCACCAATAGTCCGGTCAAGTGAATCAAGCTGCTGTTGTAACGATTTGTGAAACTGACGAATTGAATTACGTAGCGTAGAGATTTCACCCTCTCTCGCTTTGAGAAAGTGCGCTTCATGCTGTTGCGGTTCCATGATCGGACTGTTTGACTCTACGACCACAAGGCGGTTTGATCGCTCACTAAGGTATTGATCGATATGCTGCCATTTACCATCGATATGACATTGATGATAACGGTCATCGAAAAACTGTTTTAATAACTCTTCGGCCGTGTAGCCTCGGTTTTCATTCGATCTGTCCTCTTGATCGGGCGGCGAGAGGTAGAGAGGCTCTTCGTTGCGTTTGAGCCACTTTTTAAAAGATTGTTGGGTTGTCTCTTTATGTTGCTGAGTGAAGTAGAGGGGACGATTATCCTCGTTTCTACGTTGTATCTTGCTACTTGAATCTTCGGCGAGAAGTTTTTCCCAAGTTAAAACCAGTTTATTCAGTCGCTCAGGATTAAAGCCACTACCTAAGCCAACATGCGCCTGAAACCACTCCAAAATTGCCATTCTCTGTTCAGGGCTATCCCACAAACAATGTTGCAATAACCAGCAGTCCCAAATTGAAACAGCATCCTGACCATTGCTAGAGGCTGCGACCTTCAGCAATTTGACCACCTTACGCCAGCGTCTATCAGAGATATAGATTCCTTCATTCTGAAAGTGACGGCGAAGTGCACTGATTAATTCAATTACCTCGGGTGATAAGGGGAGTGCAGACGCTTTTTTCTGTATTTCAGCGATTGTCTCAGCCGTTAGCTTTAGAGAAGCATCGAGCTTTTCAGTCTCGGAATCATCCAAGTTTAAAAGTGCCTCGAACTGCTCATCTGAAACCGGTTGCACTTGATAGCGACAAAGAAAGCGATCGTATAGAGCGGCCAGCCCATCTTCTTCAGGAAGCTCATTGCTTGCTCCGATAACAGAGACAAGCGGAACCCGAATGCGGGCATCACCGTTATCGAACTCACGTTCATTCAGGATGGTTAGCAAAGAGTTTAGAATTGCACTATTCGCCTTAAATATCTCATCGATAAATGCGATCGTCGCGGTGGGAAGATAACGATCGGTTAGCCGCTCGTAGCGATCATTCTCAAGCGCCTTTATCGAAAGCGGGCCAAAAAGCTCTTCAGGGACCGAAAAGCGGGTTAACAGTCGCTCGAAATAGCCGCCATCCTTGTAAGCGAGATGGAGTTTATGCGCCAGCACGCTCTTGGCTGTCCCATGAGCCCCCAACAATAAAAAGTGCTCGCCTGCGAGCGAGGAAAGAAGCGCAAGTTTAAGTGGGGTCTCACGTTCAATCAGGCCATGTGAAAGGACTTTAAGGATTTTTTGAAGCCTCTTTTTCACTTTATTTCTTTCCAATAAAAGATCGATTTGAGTTGCTCAATAACCTCCTTTAATGAGGTCGTTTTAATCGTCTCAATTAATTCATCTGTTTTAAAACGTGCATGCCGGTCATAGGCGACACCTACCTGTTGCATTTCGGCAAGCCCCGTCTCTTTGGCGTGTTCCTGAAAGCCCTCGTTTTTCCAGAAAAAGGCACCAGGCATCGTTGTTGGAATAACTAAAGCAAAAAATAGGGAACGTTTTATGGCAGCGGCGCTAATCACAACTAGCGTCAACAGTAGCCAACCTTTAAGCGTAACAGGGCCAACAATAAACCAGCCGGCCATAAGAATTGCTGAGGCGAGCAAAATGTTGCTAATCAGATATGGCCAACCAAATTTGGTCGTTTGTTCGTACCACGAAGCCGCACCTTCCCCATCCTCAGTATTTAAGTCGCGGGCGTGGAAAATATGGCCAATAGATTCGATTAGCAGACCTAGAAAAACAAACAACGCCATGCTCGATAAAAATGAGTCGCTCATCTGCCCTAAAGAGGCCGTTACCAAACCGATGAGTATTGCGCCGATAGCCACTGCGTTACCCAAGAATGCGCTACCTGTTTGCCAGTGATCCCAAAAAGGTCTCGCCTTGATCCGATAGAGTCTATACATGTAATAAACACCTACCGGACCGCTTACCACACCTAATAACGCAAAGAGGGTAGACATCGCTTCGATTTCAAGCCAGCTAAAAAGCGTATAACCTGCCAGGGCGGTGAAAAATAGACTAACGCCAGCGATCTCCCGACTGACCGGCGAGTGACGAAGGTTGTAGAAACCACGATAAAATCGGTGGGGTTTGCCGAGGTGCATGTTGAGCTTAAAAAGCCCGAAGGTGAGTAAAACAAGCATGATTGTCAGCAAAATATTGTAATTGCTCGACGCTTTGACATCAGCAAGTGCAGGCATCCCCGAAAAGTCTCCAAGAATCAGCAGGACAAAAGCCCCTACAATCGCCTGAGTGAGCAAGGTGAAGGCAACGTGCGCACTTTCGTGCGTCAACATAAGCTTTTTACAGTTCCACTTTCTCTGTGCACCTTTTTTTCGATCAACAACCGGCTTAAAAATCCCCGTTTTTTCGTTCTTGTGATATTTAAGCGGCACCGAATCGGTTCGTGTCATTTCACGATGTGTTTGGCGGGTTTGCTGAAAGCGGATATTGGGGTTGGTGATATCGGTACGCGGAAATCCGGGAATTTCTGTTTTGCACTCCTCGCGGTTTTCAGGAACATTTTCTACGACACCGAAATCCAGCGCATTCCCCAAGCAGGCCGAAACACAGGCCGGTTTTAGGCCGACCTCAAGCCGATCAACACACATATTACATTTAGTAACCTGTCCTTTGACCGGATCAAGCTGCGGTGCATTGTATGGGCAAACCCAAGTACAGTAACCGCAGCCAAAGCAGATGTCGGGATCCTGAAGAACGGCACCATATTCTGCATACTTCGTGTAAGCGCGAGTTGGGCAGCCTTTAAGGCAAACCGGATCATCGCAGTGGTTACAGGCCATCGAAATATTAAGCCGCTGGTACGCCGGATAAGTTCCCCCTTCAACGAACCCGACCGACCGAAAGGCGATGTGTGCCGGGTTGTCATTTTTTTCGCTACAGGCAGCCTCGCAGGCGTGACAGCCGATGCAATTGTCGGCATTCAGGTAAAAGCCGTGCTGCTTGTAGCGGTTAGGATTTTCGCCTATTCCAGCTTCATCATTGATATTAAGGCTTTTTCCATGCAGCTCGTCGCCCTCTGAAGTCAGCGTTATGGGCTTACCGTGACAATTTTCAGATTTGGTCTCTTTGTCCCAAAGAAAGGCATACTTTGGCTCATCACTTCTTACTTTAAACATAAGTCTTGTAGAATTAGTGTGGTGTCAGGAAATTAAAAACGGCGCATTTCCATGCTCAACTGAGCAGCAGCCTCTTGATCTTCTAGTATTTCGATCCTTGTAGCCGATTGTTTGAATGCCGGCTGCCTAGAGTGGGGGTCAAGCAACCCTAGTGTTAAGCGGTTAACGCAATCATGAAAGTGAAAGGGGATAAACACCATGTTTCGAGGCACTCTTTGCGTCAGCATTGCCATTACAACAGCATCCCCGCGTCGCGAAACACAACGAACATATTCGCCTTGATTAATACCGAGCTCGATCGCAGCATCTGGATTAATTTCCATAAAGGGGATCGGGCTATATTTATTGGTATTACCGATTTTTCCGGTTTTGGTTCGCGTGTGGAAATGCTCGACTAGACGCCCAGTATTTAGCCAAAAAGGATATTGTTCGTCGGGAACCTCATTGTTGTCGATAAAGGGTAGAGGGATTAGTTTGGCCATGCCGTCTGCAAAACGGAATGTTCCCGATTCTGTATAGAGACGCTTTCCGCCTGGTGGGGGTGTCTCGCCACTATCGGCCTGTTGTTCCGTATAGGGCCACTGAATGCCTCTGCTTTTCTCGATAAGATCGTGATCCATTCCAGAAATATCAACAAGCCGCCCCTTTGAGAGCGTCTTCATCTCTTCAAAAACATTTGCCGGTTCAGCAGGGAAATTCATCTGCTCGCTTTGTTTGAACTGGCTGGCGATAAGGTTAAAAATTTGTAGATCCGATTTTGAATTACCATGCGGCTCTGTCACCTTTCGCACCACATTGACGCGGCGCTCGGTATTGGTATAAACGCCTTCCTTCTCTGACCACGTTGCGGCGGGGAGGTACAAATGGGCATATTGTGTTGTCTCGACATCGGCAAAGCAGTCTTGCACGACCAGAAAATCGAGTTTTTCAAGAATCTTGCGGGTTCGTTCGGTATCCGCCATCGATGTCATGGGGTTGGTTGCAACCAACCATAGCCCTTTGATTTCACCGGTTTCAATCGCCGGAAAGATGTCGGTTTGTGCGAGGCCTCTTTTTTTGGGGAAAAACTCAGGATCGACATTCCAAAATTTGGCAACCTCTGCGCGCTCCTCTGCATTTTCCAGATAGCGATAGCCGGGCAGTCCCGAGCAAGAAGACCATTCTCTTGTGCCCATCGCGTTGCATTGGCCGGTAATCGAAAGGCTTGTTCCACCTTTTTTGCCGACATTGCCGGTAATCAGGTTGAGGTTGTTAATCCCTACAACGCCGTCAGATCCGTGTGTGCTCTGGTTAATTCCCATTGTCCAGATGCTCATCGCTGAATCGGCTTTGGCGTATATCTTGGCTACATTCCGAATCGTATCTTCATCAATGCCACAAATTGCGGCTGCAGTTGTCGGGTCGTATTTCTGAACTTCTGTTTCAAGCTGTTCAAAGCCGTTTGTATTGGCCTCGATGTAATCTCGATCTTCCAACCCCTCTTTGAGAATGACATGCATCAGCGCATTTTGCAGGACGACGTCTGTGCCAGGGGTGATCGCGAGGTGAATATCGGCCTTTTGAGCAAGCATCGTTACGCGTGGATCAACGACGATTAGCGGAAAGTCTCTCTTTTCTCTGGCCTCTTGAAGTCGCCAGTAGATGATGGGGTGCTGCTCAGGAAGATTTGAGCCCCATGCCATAAGGCAATTGGTATGCTCGAAATCTTCGTAACAGCCGGGAGGGCCATCTGAACCAAAAGAGCGTTTATAGCCCGAAACAGCGGATGCCATGCAGAGGGTTGTATTACCATCGTAGTTGTTGGTGCCGATAATACCGCGTGTCAACTTGCCGAGCGTGTAGAACTCTTCGGTCAGTAATTGCCCGGTCGAAACAATCGCAAAGGAATCGCGACCATGGGTTTCCTGAATCCGGCGAATCTCGTTTTTCACTTTGGCTGCTGCTGTGTCCCAGTCGGTCTCACGGTAGCCTTGATGAATTGATTCACGAACCAATGGATTGTCACCGCGTCCTTCCGATTCAAAAAGCTCGTGCTCAAAAATCCCTTTAATGCAAAGTTTTCCTCGGTTGACATCGGCGCCAGCAACACCTCTTGAGCCAACGACTTTACCTTCTGCATTGGTACCAACCTCAATCGCGCAGCCGACAGAGCAGTAACCACAGGTCGCATAGGTCCATTTCTGAATACCTTTATCAACCATTTTTACAGGATTCTTTTTGTTTCGTCCGAATAGCATATTGAATAATGAATTATTTAAACGATATGGCGCAGCCTATGTCGATTAGGGTGCTGTGCCGATTTTTCGAGCGGCTGATCACCTTCAGCGTAATGAGATCACCTGGCGTTAACGTATACTTTGCCCTCAGCCATCATGACGGCCTCACCGCCGACCCGTAAGGTGAGTTTGTTTTGACCTTTATTATCCATTTCAAGATTCATAACACTGCGGCGAGTCTCTTCTGTTCCGCGATCAACGGAGAATGTATACGTTCCCTTTGTAATATGTTCGTGTGAGCAGAGGTAAGCGGCAAAAGCCAAAAGTGAGCCACCTACTGGAGGATCCTCTTTAAGTCCTATCCGGGGGCCAACGATTCTGAGATGAAACTCAACATCTTGTTGGTCTGGGTTACGAGAGAAAAGCAGTATTTCTTGTGCGGCTGTTTGTGGTGCAACAGACTGGCTCCATGCAGAGTAATCAAATTTAGCTCTACGAACGGCATCATAATATTTGATTGGAACAATCAAAAAAGGTGTTCCGCAAGAGACAAGGCGTGTTCTAAATAGGACGTTATCAATAGTCTTTTCATCAAGTGAAAGGATGTCAGACAACTCTCCTTCCGTTGGGGTAAAGCGGTCAACGATCGGTAATGCCTCTGTTGAAAACTGCACTAAGCTAGGCTTTCCATCTGTTTGAGTAACATTGGTTTTAAGTAGGTCAGATTTAAGCTCCAGTATGGCCTCTGTATGCTCGCCATCCATTTCTATGTCGCCACGTGTGGCTAATACATAGCTGGCTGCAATAACCGCTTGGCCTGCAAAATCAATTTCAGTTTGTGGGCTAAAAATACGAACCTTTCGCACGGCCTCTTTTTCAGTTGCAGGCATAACAAAAACGCTGTGAGATAGATTCATCTCTTTCGCAAGCTGCTGCATTTGTGTCTCATTTAGCGCGGCTGCTTCCGGAAAAACCGCAATTTGTGCACCGTTAAATGCTGTTGTTGTAAAGGTATCGACAATATGAAAAATCTGTTCCACTCTATGCTCCTTCTTTTAGTCAGGCATCTAAAACTGCACGACTCTATCTGTTTTCAGGTTATATGAATAACTGCACTTTTTGCGACTCAATGCGCGTAGCATAGGCTTCTATCTTAACCGCTTCATCCTCAAGGCATTGCCCGGTTTCAAGGTTAAAGTGCTGTTTATATAATGGTGATGCGACGACAGGTTCGCCTTTCAGATCACCAATCAAACCTCTTGAAAGGACGTTTGCCTCTCCGAACGGGTCGAAGTTATCAATGGCATAAATCTTTTCATTTTTTGACATCAAGAAAATTGCAATTTGCCGACCATCTATTAGCGCACAAACGCCAGAGTTCGGTTGTAAATCTTTAAATGAGCAGACATCTACCCATTGAGGTGATTCGTTTTTCATCGCTGAGCTCATTGTTGCCCCCTTATTCTGCTAATGCTGTTTCTGATCGTGGATCATTTTTTAGAGCGGGACGAATCTGTCCTCTCTCCTTAACAAAGACAATATTCTCATCGGTAGCATCGCTGTTAATAAATGTGTTGAAGCGCTTTAGTCTTGATTCATCTGCAAGTGTTGTTTTCCACTCGCACTGATAGCTATCAACAACGTGCTGCATTTGTGCTTCTAATTCCTCAGAAAGCCCTAATTTATCGTCAATAATCACTGATTTAAGATAATCGAGACCGCCTTCCATATTTTCCATCCAGACCGATGTGCGTTGCAGGCGATCAGCTGTGCGGGTGTAGAAAGTCAACACGCGATCGATATATTTGATCAGTGTCTCTTTATCTAGATCTGTTGCGAAAAGATCTGCATGGCGAGGCTTCATTCCACCATTACCACAAACGTAAAGATTCCAGCCTTTTTCGGTGGCAATCACACCAATATCTTTGCTTTGTGCTTCGGCACATTCGCGCGTACAACCTGATACGGCAAATTTAATTTTGTGTGGTGAGCGCAATCCTTTGTAGCGATTTTCCAGTTCGATCGCAAGACCAACACTATCGTCTACACCGTACCGGCACCATGTACTACCAACGCACGATTTAACCGTTCTGAGTGACTTACCGTAGGCGTGGCCGGTTTCAAAACCGGCATCAATCAGCTCTTGCCAAATGAGTGGTAATTGGTCAACGGTTGCACCAAAAAGATCAACACGCTGTCCGCCGGTTATTTTTGTATAAAGATCATACTTTTTAGCGACCTTGCCTAAAACGATCAGCATATCGGGTGAGATCTCTCCTCCGGTGATCCTGGGCACAACTGAATAGGTGCCATTTTTCTGCATATTGGCAAGATAGGTATCGTTGGTGTCTTGTAAGCCAAGATGCTCATCTTTTAGAACATAATCATTCCAGCAGGTTGCTAAGATTGAGCCGATCGCAGGTTTGCAGATTTCGCAGCCTAGCCCTTTGCCGTGCTTAGAGAGCATTTCATCGAATGATTTAATTTCCTCTACCCGCACTAGGTTGTATAGATCTTGGCGAGTGTGAGGGAAATGCTCACAGATGTCGGTATTAACTTCGACCCCTGATTTTTCCAGTTCACAATCAAGGACAGATTTAAGCAGTGCGGCACAACCTCCGCAGCCTGTTGCCGCTTTGGTTTCAGATTTCAGTGAGCCTAGATCAGTGCAACCTGCTTCTACTGCATTGCAGACATCACCTTTGGTGACATCATGGCAAGAGCAGATCTGTGCTGATTCAGGCAGCGCATCTGGCCCCAGACCAACAGACTCATCTGAACGGTTGGGTAGAATTAATGAATCAGGGTGTTCAGGCAGCTCGATTCCATTCAGGCAATACTGTAATAATGTTCCATACCCAGAGGCATCGCCAACAAGGATTGCGCCTAAAAGCAATTTCTTATCCTCGCTAACAACAATCTTTTTATAAATCTCATCGGAGCCATCTTGATAGGTGTAAATACGCGCACCTGGGGTTCGTGCATGAGCATCACCGATGCTGGCGACATCAATACCCATTAACTTGAGCTTTGTGCTCATATCCGCACCGGTAAAAGTGGCATCTTCTCCCGCAAGATCACTGACAACCGTTCGGGCCATGCTATAGCCGGGCGCAACTAGTCCAAAAATCTGACCGCTCCAGAGAGCACACTCACCGATGGCATAGATATCTTTGTCAGAGGTTTTGCATTGGTTATCGATAACAATACCGCCACGTTGTCCTATTTCTAGGCCGCATTCTGCAGCTATCGCATCCTGAGGACGGATCCCAGCCGAAAAGACGATAAGATCAGTCTCTAGCTCTTCTCCATCGGCAAAACTCATCTTCAGCTGGTGTTGGTCACCTGGGCCAATATTTGTTGTGTTTTTGCCTAGATGAACATTTACACCTAACTCTTCAATTTTTTGTCGCAGCATCGCGCCGCCACCATCGTCAACTTGGACAGCCATTAGTCTTGGTGCAAACTCAACAACATTTGTTTCAAGGCCTAAGTCGCGAAGTGCTTTTGCAGCCTCCAATCCAAGAAGGCCACCACCAACAACAACGCCTACCTTGCCTTTTTTGCCAGCGGCGGTGATTTTTTCAAGGTCATCAATTGTTCTGTAAACAAAACATGCATCATTGTCATGTCCTGGAACAGGCGGAACAAAAGGATATGAACCGGTTGCCATAACCAGTTTGTCATAAGGGATTTCATCGCCTTTTTGTGAAATAACAACTTTTCTTTTGCGGTCGACGGAGACGGCTTTATCGTTTAAACGTAGATTTATTCCATTTTCTTCAAAAAAACCGGGGGTGACCATTGAAAGGTCGTCTGCAGTTTTACCTGAAAAATAGGATGAGAGCTGAACACGGTCGTAAGCGGGGCGTGACTCTTCACAGAAGGTTGTGATTTCAACGTTATCCGATAGCCCGTTTTCTGCTTCTACAACGCCCATCAAGAAGTTATGGCCAACCATTCCGTTACCAATAACAACAATTCTTGTTTTATTACCCATGTTTAGTTTCCTGAAGATTCAGATAAATGACACGGTGCACAAAGCAATCGCCATGCCATAAAATATAACCACCTGAATTGGTGGGAATTATTGTGGTAATGAGGATAAAGTCACTGCTGCTTTGCACCAATAGTGAGCAGGTAATGCTGGGGCTGCACCGAAAAGAGTATTGATTAGATAGCCTCTTTGAAAGGAGGGGCTTTTAGATTCAAATTTCTGAAGGTACAGCCCTGAGTTGCTGGGTTCAGATTAAAGGGATACTAAGGAAAGGTTATTTCCGCTTGAGAGGCGTTAGCCGCAGCGATAAGCAAGAGAGACCATTAAACTCACAAGCAATACCCCGGAAACTGATTTCCAGAACAGTAATGGATTTCGCTCAACAAGTGGAAGTGCCGATTCATCGGCATACATACTGTTTGGGTGCGAAAGGTCAAATACAAATTCTGAGATCACCTCGTAGCGAGTTCGTGAGTCAACTTGAACGGCCCGTTTTATTGCCCCATCCATCCAGATTGGAACAAGCGGGTTATGATGGTAGCTAGGGGAATACTTTAATTTGCTGTAGTCATTCAAGCTGTTGCAACTTTCTATTTTCTCACCGTAAGGAAGTTTGCCTGTAAGCATTTCATAACAAATAACAGCAACAGAATAGAGGTCGGCGCTTTCTGTTGGTCTTCGTCCATATTTATATTCTGGTGCTCCATATCCTGCGGTGCCGAGAATAAAGTCTCGCTGTAAAACAGTCGATATTTCCTGTACTCCGGCCACATAAACAGAGCCAAAATCAATAATGACTGGATCTCCTGACCGGTTAATAATGATGTTGTCGGGTTTAAGATCTTGATGGAGGGTTTCTCGTCGGTGAAAAGCTCTAAGACCTTTGGCAATCTTCTCGATCATCTCAACTACAACAGTTACATCTGGATTAGGGTTTTGAACAATCCATTCTGCGAGCGGCATGCCATCAATATGTTCAACAAGGTAGTAGACAAATTGCCGTGGCCTTAGCGGGGGGGCAACCTTAACAACATATTGGCTGTTAATTCTTGAGCCAACCCATTCCTCCATTATAAACCGTTCGATATAGGCAGGATCATCCTCATAGTTGACCGAGGGGGTTTTCATGACAAACTGGCAGCCAGATTCCTGATCTTCTACAACATAAAGCTGGCTTCGTGTGCTGGCATGAATCTCTTTTAAAACTTTGTAGCCATCCAGAACCATCCCGGGAGATAGTGCTGGAGGGAAGGGCAATTCAGATAGTTTTCGATATAGGTCGTCGGCATTTGCTTTGCCAACCGATTCAATTTTGAGCGCCTGACAGCTTAAATTGTCAGGGCTTTGGTTGTCGGCAGCAATTTGAATCAAATCGTCACAAATCTTTTGTAGATCAGTTCCTGCTCTTTCTACAATTAGTTTTTTATGGGCGTGAGGAATAAAGTCATGCACACCATCTGTTGTGAGAATAAACAGGTCCCCCGGTTCAACAGGTTCTGTTCGAAAATCAATATCTAAGTTAAGGTCAATTCCCATTGCCCGAGCTAGATAGGATTTTCCAGGTGCGACGTGGGCAGTATGGTCTTTTGTGAGCTGCTCTAGACTGCCTGCGCGATATCGATAAATGCGGGTATCCCCAATATGGAAAATGAAGGCGGTCTGGGATTTGATAACTAACGCACTTAATGTGGTGATGTAGCCTCTTTCTTCATCAATATGTTTTTGGCCTTGCCCGTAGAGCCAGCGATTCAGGGCAGTCAGGATTTTCTGACCTGAGGTCTTTACCGTCCAGGAATCGGGGGTCGCAAAATAGTCGCTTAAAAAGCCTTGAACCGATGCTTCGCTTGCCTCTTTCCCTGCATCGGCACTACTCACACCATCCGCAATAACGGCAACCATTCCTTTCGTTGTTAACAGCGGCTCTTCTGGTAAGCGAATCCCAATACAGTCTTCATTTTGGGCTTTCACCCCTTTAATGGAGAGCTGTGCCATAGAGGCGGTTAAAGAGCTTTTAAGGTGGTCTATTTCCATAGTTTCGCGTTAAGTAGAAAGAGAACGCCAGCAGAAAGTTTGCTGGCGTTCTCTATTTGCAAATTGAATACTCTATTAACTTACCTCAATCATTTCGACTGTGCCATCTGGTAAGACCTCATGCATATGGCCTGATGGCTCTTCAAGGAACATAACAAGGAAGAATATAACCATTGCACTGCCGGCAATGACCATAAAAAAAGTTGAGGCATCAACAAATGATAATACGGTTAAGAAAGTTACTCCGCCAACATTACCGTACGCGCCTGCCATACCAGCGATTTGACCTGTCATACGACGCTGAATAAGTGGAACCATGGCAAAAACGGCACCTTCGCCTGCCTGCACAAAAAATGAGCATGCCATTGTTGATATAACTGCTGCCGGCAACCACCACTCACTGGTTATCTGGCTTAAAACCAAATATCCAACCGATAGTCCAGCGATGAGAATAAGCATCGTTTTGCGACGACCAAACCGGTCACTCAACCAACCGCCACCAGGGCGTGCTGCTAGGTTCATAAAGGCAAAACCCGAGGCCAGTAAGCCCGCCTCAACAGCACCTAGCTCAAAGGTGTCCATAAAGAATAGTGGCAGCATTGAAACAACCGCAAGCTCTGAACCAAATGTCACAAAGTAGGCAACATCAAGAATCGCAACCTGCTTAAATTTATAGCGGAACATCTCTGGAGTTGGCTCTTTAAAGATGTGCTTGTTCACTTTGTAAATTTGTGAGAACTGAAAAACCATCAGCGCGAAGAGGCCAATGTAAATCAAATTAGCCTGGTCTAACGTTAGCAGCTTTACGCCACTAGACAATTTCCAGGTTAGAACAGCTAATGCGATATACATAGGGATATTCATTAGCAGATAGAAATAGAAATCCTTAACGCTGCTCACCTCAAGACCGCCACTTTTCTTTGGTTTGAAGTAGGTTGAGCCTTTAGGCGTATTGCGTGCCCGCCAGTAGTAGAAAAAGCCGTAAATGATCGCTGCGGAACCAACCGAAGCCAGAGCATAGCGCCACCCATCTTCACCGCCAAACAGTAGAGCCAATGTTGGTAGTGTCATTGCGCCGGCAGCTGAACCAAAGTTACCCCAACCACCGTAAACACCTTCTGCGAGACCAACGGTTTTTGCGGGGAACCATTCGCTTACCATGCGAATACCAATCACAAAACCGGCGCCGATAAAGCCAAGTAAAAAACGAAATAGAGCTAGCTGTTCGTAAGTTTCTGCAAAGGCGAACCCAAAGCTAACTAGCCCTCCTGAAACGAGCAAGATGCTGTAGACAATTCTAGGCCCAAACTTATCAACCAAGATTCCAATTAAAATACGAGCAGGGATTGTCATCGCAACGTTCAAAATCAACAGTGCTTTAACTTCTGCGGGGGTGAGGTCGAAGGCTTCACGAATAAAAGCCATCATCGGTGCATGGCTAAACCAGACGACGAATGTAATAAAGAACGCAACCCACGAAAGGTGAAGTGCGCGAATGCTTGGATTTTTTAAATCAAGCACGTTCAGGTTTTCACTGCTCATTTTTTGACCTCATCAATAACAAAATAGTTAATTGTTAAGCCACAAAGCAAAGACAGTGCCAAGTTTGTACTTGTTTGATTTATAACTGTTTAATATGGATTCCTGTATTTCGAAATAATTTAGCGCTCAGATTGAGTGCGGCGCTCGCACAACAATTGTGCGAGTGCCGCATAAAGCCTCTAAAAGTAGAGACTAACTAACAATCGAAGTTATTATCCTTGTTAGAACTTCACATTAGCTTCAATCCAGAACTTATCTTTATCATCCCTGGCATTAGCGGCTTGAAGAGGAGGTGCAGTCCCCATATCTCCGTGACTGTAACTTGCGTACTTCACCAGAACTTTATAGTTCTTGCCAAATTTCTTGACTGCTAGGAGATCTAATTCATTGCCATAATCCGTGCCGCTATCTTCCGCTTCAAACTCATGATAGACAGCAACAAGCTTAACGCCGGCAACTTTTGTACTCAGTGTCACGAAAGTATCTTCTAGGCCATCTGCTGGTGTTCCCAGAAATTGGTCAGCCCAACCGTTGAATTTGTGGTTAGTGCCAAGAGGTGTTTTGAAAGAGGCGCCATTGTTAGCCTCTTGCACTTCCTGTGCAATTTTCGCAGTAATACCGGCAAAAGAAATGCCGCCTTCGATGAAGTAATAATCCACATCTTCATCGCTCATCGTTGCACGATCAATTTCTTGTCGCGCATACTCTGCGGTATAAAGCACCTTTACATCATCAGATACTTTGGTTGAACCATTAAAGCGCAAGCCAATAGTATCCCTATCAGTTGATGCTTTATCATCAAAATCGATGAAATAGCCATAACCGACGATATCACCAAACGGAAGACCTGTGTATTTCACGTTGATAACGGGCACATCAGCTTCAACATTCGTTCCTAGAATTGTTTTAACGTTATCGACAAATCCAGCAACAATCGTTGTATCTTTAATGGAGGTATTAACGACAGTCAATGCATCGTATGTCTGTTCGTTCTGGCGCCAACCAACATTGCCAACAAAACGTGAATTATCAAAAATGATACGTTGACGGCCCAACTTAACAAGTGTGTTATCAAAACCAGAATAGGAGATCCAGCCTCTATTCAATTCATTGTTGTCAGGATCGGCAATGACTGAGTAGCCAGCACCATGGCCTCTTTTGTCCTTATACTCGCGGTCACCTAATGGTGTAGTAGATTCAAGTTCTGCAAACGCCTTAAAACCAGCAAAATCAGGGGTCAAATAACCCAAACGAATGCGAAGTGTTAACGCGTCAGCATCTTTTGCGCCTGAATCATCATTCACATCTTCATAGCGAAGGCGTGCATCAAAATTGATTTTGCCCATTTCCGGTGCAATTAGAAAAGAATCTGCTGCCTGTGTAGCAGGTGCTGCTGTAGATAAAACCACCGCAATGCTTGCAGCTATCCGACTTATTTTCATACTATTTTCCTTACGGTTATTAAAAAAAACTTTTCCTGAGGGCCATTAATCAGGCCGCCTCTTAATATTCTCCACTCGCCTTTTTTACCACTTCACTTTTTTTTTGATTCTCATCATCAGCCTGCCGTGATTTTGATGAAAGTGAGACAACGCTAGATTTCTCAGATGATTCATCTTTTGTTAGCGTTTGGTGGCGTTCGTGCAAGAACTTGACCACTTCGGCACGGTAATGGTTGTAGGCCGGATCTTCTGCCAGTTCCAACCTGTTGCGTGGTTTAGGTAAATCTATATTTAGAATTTCCCCAATCGTCGCGGAGGGGCCATTTGTCATCATGATAATGCGGTCCGATAGCAGTACTGCCTCGTCAACATCGTGAGTAATCATAATGACGGTATTGTTTAACTCCGCCTGAATCTCCATCAGGGAGTCCTGCATGTGGGTCCTTGTTAACGAGTCAAGCGCACCAAATGGCTCATCCATCAGCATCACTTTAGGTTCCATCGCCAATGCCCTTGCAATGCCGACTCGTTGTTTCATCCCGCCAGATATTTCATCAGGCTTTCTGTCCAGCGCATGCCCCATGTGGACCAAATCAAGGTTGTGGAGCGTCCATTCATGACGTTCTTTTTTGCTTTTGGTCCTCTTAAAAACTTGATCTACGGCCAACCGCACATTGTCATAGACGCTCAGCCACGGTAAAAGAGAGTGATGTTGAAAAACTACGGCGCGATCAGGTCCAGGTTCCGTAACCTCTTTTTCTTCCAGTACGACACCACCTTCTGTCGCATTCAGTAGTCCGGCAACAATGTTCAGTACTGTTGACTTTCCGCACCCTGAATGGCCTATCAATGAGATGAATTCACCTTTTGCCACGTTTAAGTCAACATTATTCAGCACATTTAAAGGGCCGGAATCTGTCGGGAAAGTGATACTAATATGATCAATGTCTAAATAACTATTCATTTTTATTCCTCACTTAACGTAAAACAGCATTTTTATCCCAACTTACTTTGCGCTGAATAAGCAGCATGATGCGGTCTAATAAAAAACCGATAAAGCCGATGACTAAAACAGCCACCATTATTCGTGCGAGTGAGTTGGAGCTGCCATTTTGAAACTCATCCCAAACAAACTTTCCGAGTCCTGGGTTTTGTGCCAGCATTTCGGCGGCAATCAAAACCATCCAGCCGGTACTGAGGGAAAGTCGTAGCCCAGTAAAAATTAATGGAATAGCCGAAGGAAGAATTATTTTTACCGTTTTTGTGAAAGCATTGAGCCTCAAAACTCGGCTCACATTGATCAAGTCTTTATCCACACCAGAAACGCCCACGATGGTGTTAATCAAGGTTGGCCATAGGCAGCAGAGTGTTACGGTAATTGCAGAGGTTAAAAATGCTTTTGGGAACATGGGGTCACTGGTTACATAGACAGCAGATACAACCATTGTCACCAACGGTAGCCAAGCCAACGGAGATATGGGCTTGAAAAGCTGTATGAGTGGATTAACTGCTGTGTAAAGTATTGCGCTCATTCCGCAAATGATGCCAGCCGGAATGGCAATTAATGAGGCAAATAGAAAACCCACCAGCACCGTTTTTAAGCTGGTAAAAATCTGGTCGATAAAGGTCTCTTTTCCGGTATATTTCCGGTTGCGCAATTTCTCAATCTTTTTTTGCGGCTTTCCATCGGCAATGGCCTTATCAACGCGTTTACCCATTCGTTCATAAAATGCCGCTGCTTTAATCCGTTCTGACTGATGTTCATCATAAAGCGATAGCGATTGTTCCCAAACGGTTGATGGGCCGGGGAACACACCAAGTGACGTGACGATACTTTTTGCACCAATACTCCAAAGCATTAAGAAAACTAAAAGTGCTGCTAGTGGGATCATTATTGCTCTAGCTGCTTTTGTAACTGCCTTGTTCCATTCATCACTTGCCATATAGCTGAGAAACCTCTCGAATCTCGGCATATTAAATGTGCTTGTTGCTGTTTCTGCTGATATCAATGCCATTTTTACATCCCGCCCACACTTAAATAGGCTTTGAAATTATGGAATTAAATTGCGCTCCCAGATTAAGAGAGAGGGAGCGCAATTTAACGCGACCTAGATTTTGCTTTTGCCCTTTAAACCAATACCGAAGCTGTCGATATAGTTATTTGGTTTGGCGCCGTCATAAATCACCCCATCAATAAAGTCTTTTTGAGGTGCTTTGTAACCAGTCTCTTTCTTAAAGTCCGGAAACTCGCTTGCATCTATTTTTCCTTCTGCAATGAGCTCTTTAGCTGCGCTCTCGAAGATATCTGGGCGGTAAACACTTTTTGCAATCTTTTTGTACCAGCTATCCGGTTTCTGCTCAGAAATCTGTCCCCAACGGCGCATTTGGGTCAAGTACCAAATTGCATCCGAATAGTAGGGGTAGGTAGCGTTGTAACGAAAGAAAACATTAAAGTCAGGAATGGCTCTTTTATCCCCTTTCTCATACTCAAAAGTACCCGTCATTGAGTTCGCGATAACCTCGTAATCAGCGCCAACATAATTAGGTTGTGAAAGGATTTTTACCGCTTCTGGGCGGTTCGCATTATTGTTCTCATCGAGCCATTTGCCGGCACGGATCAGTGCTTTTACGATACGGGTAGTGGTATTCGGATATTTGTCGGTAAATTCTTTTGTCATACCGAATACTTTCTCTGGATTGTCCTTCCAGATTTCATAATCGGTTATGACAGGAACGCCAATACCTTTGAATACAGCTTGCTGATTCCATGGTTCACCAACGCAGTAACCATAAATTGTTCCAGCTTCCAGGGTTGCAGGCATCTGCGGTGGCGGTGTCACCGATAGCAGTGCATCAGCTTTTAAAGTACCGGCAATATCGCCTTTATGCGGCGCGTAGAAACCGGGGTGTATACCGCCAGCAGCTAACCAATAACGAAGTTCGTAGTTATGCGTGGAAACCGGAAAAACCATCCCCATTTTGAAAGGTTTTCCCTCTTCCTTGAAGCTGTCAATGACAGGTTTTAGCGCAGACGCTTTGATCGGGTGCTGAGGCTTCCCATCGGCCTGTTTTGGCACGTGGGGCAGCATCTGTTTCCAAATATCATTTGAAACAGTAATGGCATTACCGTTCAGATCCATACTAAATGGCGTTACGATATGCGCTTTGGTTCCAAAACCGATTGTTGCGGCTAAGGGCTGTCCTGCAAGCATGTGGGCGCCATCTAATTTGCCGTCGATCACGCCGTCTAAAAGAACTTTCCAGTTTGCCTGAGCCTCAACGCTGACATAGAGCCCTTCATCCTCGAAATAACCTTTTTCGTAAGCAATCGCCAAAGGCGCCATGTCTGTCAATTTAATGAACCCAAACCTAAGGTCTTCTTTTTCAGGCTCGCCAATTTCAGCAAGTGCTGTGCCTGATCCTATTGAAAGCCCAATAGCAACCCCAATGGCTGCTGTAGTTTGCTTAAAAAAATGGCGACGATCATTTTTGTCAATCGACTTAATCTTACCCATCAGAGATAACTCCCGTTTTCGCGTATTAAAAAATCATAAAAAAAGGCTCATTTCTTTAACCACCAACAGGTGATAAAGAAATGAGCCTCTTTGCTCATAGGCTGCCAATTACGGCATAACTTTATTTATTCGAGATGTGCTGGACCCGCCATTGGGTCATTAAAAATAATCACATCTCTCGCAATGACCACAAGCAAGCTGGATGCCAACTTTATGAAGAGAGCGCCGCTATTTGCGTAAAATGCGTATAACTAGTTGAATTGTGGCTATTTTTTTAAATTATAAAGGCACAGAACCTACGCTGGTCTGTCGGTAAATGGCGAATTAATCAGTATCTTGCTCCGCACAAATATTGGGCAAATATTTTTGTGCTATTACAGCTCTGTTTTATTATGGTGCATTGCAAAATTACTTGTTAGGTTCGTGAAGAGACGCTATTAACTCTTGAGCGACTTCGGTGATTTTGCGGTTGTTATTCATCGCATACTTTTGCATCCATCGATATGCCTGTTCTTCTGGCAGCCCTTTTTGAGTCATAATGATCCCTTTTGCTCTATCGATTATTTTTCGCTCAGAAAGCTTATGCTCAGTTTTCTCAAGCTTTGTCACAATCTCATTGAGATGCCTGAAACGGGCGATTGCTGCATCGATAATCGATCCAAGCCTGGAGGGCTGAAAGCTATCAACTACGTAGGCATTAACGCCTAACTCTGTTGCTTGATTGATTGCTTTTTCCGTTTTATCTTGAGACAGCATTACAATCGGTTTGGGCGCCTGTTCTTGCATTCGAGCAAGTTTTTCAAACAGTGTTTTTTCCGGTTTTTCTACCGCTATCAGCACCACATCAGGACAACTGGTTATAACGGCAGCCAACAAATCACTAGTACTTTCAATAGATGCTGTTACTTCAAAGCCCAAGCCTTCTAAGGTATCGTTAAAGCTTTTTTGTTCATCAGGTTGATCATTTACCAGCATGATTCCCATAGCTTGTTTACGTTCATTGTTTATCATCATGTAAATAGACAAACAATTTACATGCCAACTAGGCGCTTTATTGATATTTGGGGGGATACTTAATCTTCAAGTCAATTAAATGCATGAAATTTTATTAGCTTGGGCAAAAGTCACGTCGGTGTCTGTTGATACTTTTTATAGCGTCAGCTGGCCCTCACAGTTATCCTTGAGAAAATATTGTTAATCACCCACAGAAATGAAACAGAGGAATAGGTAAGGGTGTCGCGATAATCTGTTATTTATAAACATCATTTTGGAGGTTAGATTTACCGGTTATGGCAATGAGATCCATGTCTAGTAGAGAGGTTCTTATCTCGGTTATTGGGGCATTTATAGCGATGTTGCTGGCTTCGTTTTTCAGTAACAATATTCTTGAGGCAGAAGGCATGCCAATGGTTTTAGCTTCTACAGGCGCTTCTGCAGTGCTGATATTTGGAATCCCTTCTAGTCCTGTATCACATCCTTGGCCGATAGTTGGCGGACATGTTATTTCGGCCTTTATCGGTGTTAGTGCCTATTACTTGGTTGCAAACCCTATCCTTGCTGCATCACTTGCGACCTGTTTAGCTATGCTTGCAATGCACTTTACACGCAGCATGCACCCGCCGGGTGGAGCAACGGCCGTTACTGCTGTAATTGGTGGGACTACGGTACATGAATTGGGGTATTACTTTGTGATTGTTCCTGTTCTTTTTAACTCAATTATCCTTCTTTCTGTGGCAATGGCGGCTGCGACCTTTAGGGAGAGCAACCCGTTTGTTGACGAGTGAGGTTCAGCGGCAAAAAGGACTGCCCAGCTCTATTTTTTTACTAAACAGCGGTCGAATTGTTTAATCAACATTTTTTGATCAAGACTTTTGCCAATGAGCTCTACTTTGTTTTTTAGAGCAGGCGCTATTGGCGTTGTGGTGCTTTTACCATCGGCCATATTAAAAATAAACCAGCCTTTATTTGTCGAGAATAACCCTTTGATTCGTTCGACTTTAAGTTTCGGTAGTAGAGCGCCAAGTTTTTTGTAATCAAACAATGTTTGTTCGGCAAAGATGTGGCTAACGCTTTGATAGTCTTCCTGATTAGACTGAATACCCTTGCTGTGTGCTTCGGGATAAGTTGGTTTTCTGTCTGGGTTTCGAGGCAGGTTGAGCCAGTCTATATTGAGGTGGCCTTGGGTTGTTTGTGCGCTAACTGTTTTTGCTGGCTTGCTATTTTCAATAAGGTTATCGAACAGTTGAATAGAGGCTATGTCTGCGAGATCTGTTTTGTTAGCCACGGCAACATCAGCAAGCGCAATTTGGTCTATAAAACTTTCGTGTGTTGTGTATCGTGAGTCCTTAAGCTTTCTTGGGTCAACTAGGCAGATGGCGGCGCGAAGGTCGATAGTCTCTTGAAAGTAATTTTCTGTGAGCATGTCGATAGTACGTTTGGGGTGCCCCAACCCTGTTGGCTCTATCAGCAATCGGTCGGGTTTTATCTCGGATAGCAGCCGGTTAACGGCAACTTGAAAGGGTAGACCAACAGCGCAACATAGGCAGCCTCCGGGTATCTCTTTAACCGTGATCCCGTGTGCACTAAAAATCGCGCCATCCATTCCTATTTCGCCAAACTCGTTGACTAGAACAGCCCAGTTTTCGGTGGCCGGTTTTTGTTTGAGCAGGTTTAGAATGGCCGTTGTTTTGCCAACACCCAGAAATCCCATAATGAGATTTGTGGCTGTTTTGGAGATTTTATTTGTCACCTGTTTTGAGGTGGGCGGCGTTACTGTTGGGAAAAGTAGTTAGCTAAGAATTGATCAAAAAGGGGTTGTTCTTCTGATTCGAGTTGATTTTGTGCTTCGAGTGATTTCACCGCTTCAGCCTCAAGCTCTTTTTTTCTATTTTCATTCAGTTTGAAGTTTTCAAAATAGCTCTTTTGTTGTTGAGAGAGTCGCATGGCGTAGCAGCCGAAAGGCTCTTTTTCTTGCTGCATTCCGGCGAGAATTTTTGCGGAGGGTGTAAGTTCGGCGTTGTGTGTCCGCTCAATTTGTTGGGCAAGGGCTTGCTGGTAGAGTGGTTCTTTTTCGCCACTATCTAATAGTTCGCAAATAGGTTGGATGGCGTCAAGGAGTTCAAGAGCCCATTCTGTGAGTTTGCGCCGGTCCCCAGAACTGTCGAGCAAGAGATCTGGTTTCCGACCTCTTCGGGCGGTCTCTGAGATATTAAATTTAAAGCTGTTCTTAGTGCTCAGGCTGTCTTCAGGGCTTTCTGAAAGAAGGCAGTAAAGAGCAAATGCCTCGACAAATCGGAGCTGCGGTGCACTCATGCCGACGGGGTCGTATGGGTTGAGATCGAGTGAGCGGATTTCTATATAGCGAACACCGCGCCGCTTGAGTGCAAGCGTCGGTTTTTCACCCGCTTGAGCGATCTGTTTGGGGCGAACGGTGCTGTAGTATTCGTTTTCGATCTGAAGGAGGCGGTCGTTTAGTTGTCGGTATTCTCCACCGACGTTAACGCCAATATTTTCATACGCAGGCCAGGGCATTTCAATGGCTTGAGTAAGGCAGGCAACATACTCCGAGACATTATTGTAGGAGATGTTTAGTGTGGCTTGGTGGCTATTTTTATAGCCAATATCACTCATTCTTAGTGAGGTGGCGTGTGGCTTATAGAGCGTGTAGTCGTCAAACTCTTTTAAAGCAACGCTCTGGTTATCATGGTGGCTTTTAAGAAAAGATTTACAGAGAGCGGGGGAGGCACCAAACAGGTAGAGGAGCAGCCAGCCATTATGTTGCAGGTTACGTGTCATGCTGAAATAACCGTCATTTTGAAATTCATCAAGTGACTTATTTGAGCCTTCAAGCTCTTTTAAAGCAGGCCATAAGGTTTCTGGCACAGAATAGTTGTAGTGAATCCCGGCGATAACCTGCATGGCACGCCCATATCGATGGCCAAGCCCTTGTCGATAAATGTGCTTCATTTTGCCAATATTGGAGCTGCCATATTGGGCGATAGGAATGCTCTTATCTCCGGAAATTCCACAGGGCATGCTCGTTGCCCAGAGTAGCTCATCACCGATCTGATCGTAGGTGAATTTATGAAGCGCCTTCATATAGTTGAGCGCATCATCAATTTCTGCAAAAGGAGGTGTTATAAATTCGAGTAGCGCTTCCGAATAATCCGTTGTGATAGAGGAATGCGTTAACGCTGAGCCGAGTTTAGTTGGGTGAGCCTGTTGAGAGATTTGGTTGTCTGCTGTGATGCGAAGGCTCTCTTTTTCAATCCCTTTCAGCCCACCTTTTAGTAGATTCTGTTGGTTTGATTTTACGAGCAACTCTAGGCGAGACTGTTTGTGAGTCAAGATCTGTTTCCTATTTTTTTTATCTCTGGGTTTTGGGTAGACTAAGCTAAACGGTTGGTTAAATCATCCGAAAATAAATATAACAGCCTTCAAACAGGCCATATAACACTGAGGAGTGTAACGAGTGGATCAGAATAATAAGAGTATTTTTGAAACAGGGCTTGATAAAAATGCCGCAAACTATGTTCCCCTTTCTCCTTTAACCTTTATTCGCCGATCTGCAGAGGTTTATCCAAATCATCCCTCTGTGATTCATGGTGATATTCGTTATAACTGGTCAGAGTCTTACCAGCGTTGTAAAAAATTGGCTTCAGCACTTAAAGGGAGAGGTGTTGGTAAAGGAGATACGGTCTCTTTTATTGCGCCTAATATCCCCTCTCTATTTGAAGCGCATTTTGGTGTGCCAATGATTGGTGCTGTTTTGCATGCGATCAATATTCGGCTTGATGCTGAGAATATCGCTTTTATGCTTAACCATGCGGAAAGCAAAATTATTTTTGTAGATGGTGAGTTTTCAGGCGTTATTAAGGAGGCGTTAGCGCTGGTTGACCAGCCCATTATTGTTATTGATTTGGATGATCCACTTTTCCCGGAAGGTGAACTGATCGGTGAGAAAAATTACGAATCATTTATCGAGGAGGGTGATGCAGAGTTTGAGTGGTCTCTACCGGATGATGAATGGGAGGCGATCACGCTAAGCTACACATCAGGGACGACGGGTGACCCGAAAGGGGTTGTTTATCACCACCGAGGTGCCTATCTGAATGCGGTGAGCAATGTTGTCTCGTGGGAAATGCCCAAGCATTCCCGCTATCTTTGGACGCTACCAATGTTTCATTGCAATGGCTGGTGTTTTCCTTGGACCTTGGCTGCGCAGGCTGGTGTTAATGTTTGTCTTCGAAAGGTGGTTGCGAAAGATATTTTTAATGCGATTAGAGATAGTCAGGTGAGCCACTTCTGTGGAGCTCCGATTGTATTGACGATGCTGCTCAACGCCAAAGAAGCGCAAAAGCAAGGCATAGATCACGAGGTTAATGTGATGACTGCGGCCTCTGCACCACCTGCAGCAGTCATTGCAGGAATGGAGCGTATGGGTTTTAAAGTTACGCATGTTTATGGATTGACGGAGACTTATGGTCCTTGCTCGTTATGTGAGTGGCATGGTGATTGGGATGAGAAAACACCAGAAGAGCAGTCGGTTTTACGAGCGCGCCAAGGTGTTAATGGCCTGATGCTTGAAGGACAAATGGTGGCTGACCCAGAGACGCTTGAGCCGGTTGCTAAGGATGGCAATGAGATGGGTGAAGTTTTTATGCGTGGCAATAATGTGATGAAAGGTTATCTAAAAAACCCATCAGCAAATGAAAAAGCTTTTAGTGGTGGGTGGTTTCATTCTGGTGATTTGGCTGTTTGGCACCCCGATGGTTATATAGAAATTAAAGATCGCTCAAAAGATTTGGTCATTTCAGGTGGGGAAAACATCTCAACGCTTGAGGTGGAGAGCGTGCTTTATCAACACCCAGCAGTTTTGGAGGCTGCGGTTGTCGCAAAGCAAAGCAATAAGTGGGGTGAGACACCTTGTGCGTTTGTTACGCTTAAAGAGGGCTTTGGTCAGATGACAAAAATGGACATTATCCGCTTTTGTAGAGAGAACATGGCGCGTTACAAAGTTCCGCACGATGTGATTTTTGGGGAGCTACCGAAAACATCAACCGGGAAAATTCAGAAGTTTATGTTGCGTGAAATTGCTGATGGTAAAGCTTAAGGACTTTCTACTTTTTTCCTACTTCTGAAGTTAAAATGGCTGTCCGCGAGGCCGATGAATGCAAGCAGGGCGATAGAGAAACGGGGCAACAGAAATAGTGACAGGTAGGTGATTACAAGCCACATTCTGGGGAGTTCAACTGTTTTTGTTGCGCCGTGCAAAGTTGCCAGCCCTTGAAAGGCGTAGGTGATCGCAGCGATCATGAGCAGGTCCGAAAGCAGGTTTCCTTTTCCATAGGTTAAGCTGATATAGGCTGTCAAAATGGTGAGGGTTATTAAGGCTGCCGCTTTAGGTAACCGAAGAGCATAAAACTCTTTGGAAAAGCCACCTGGATTAAAGGCGAGTGACTGAAGCCAGCGTGAAATGAGAATTGTCAGGATCATGCAAAGCGTCATCGTTGATGCGGCCAGTCCGGTAACAAACTGCAAAGAGCCTTCACGGCTAAATCCATTTACAGTTGCTCCTTTGACATATTTGACGGTTTTTTCAAGCCACTCTGTCCAAAATAGGTCAATATCCTGAAACAGAAGCCTTAGCGTAATCACAAACAGAGCAGACACTGCGGTAGCGGTGAGAATAGCTACTCCTTGCGATTGTGTTTTATTTAAGAGAAGAGCGCTCAATATAATAGGCAGCGAAAGGAAAAGAAGTAGCGGAAGAGCGATAGCAGGTCTGCCGAACTCCTCTTGAATCATGACGGTGACAGGAATGGCTGAAAGTGCAAAAACAATCATTGCATCATTGGTTCCTTTGCGTAGTGCAATGAGTCCGATAATAGAGCCAGAAACAAGCGCAAAGAAAGGGGCAAAAAAGGCGACAACATTGGTTAGGCTGACAATCAGAATCGCAATTAATTTGCCCTGCGTGACAATGCTTATAAGTTTATTCACTGCGATTCTCTGAGTTAGCTGTGTCGTAGTAAGGCGTCTAAGTGGTCAACGGCTTCCACCCAATCAGAATCTTGCTCTATAGCTTCTTGTATAAATGAAGCTTGAGATTTTGACCAGAAATTGGCTTCAAATAGACGAGTGTTAGAGGGAATTCCTTGGTGGGTTTTTATGAAATCTTCAATTTGCTCATTCGAGCTTGGAAGTCCAAGCTGAAGAAACAGGTCAACTATCAGGTGTGTAGAGTAGTCCATAATATTTCCCTTTTTTGTGATGCGTTTATCTCAATTAAGAGGTTAGGTTGCTTCAAGCCTAATTAATTCAAACTTTATGTTGTCAGTATTTGTTTATTGGCGTCAAGTGAACTCCTTGAGATTTGAATCGTCCTACTTGCCAAGAGATGGCAGGAAATAACTCAAGTATTTAAAGGGGAGAGATAATAGTGAAAGAAGAAAAAAATTTTCTCTGCAATATTGATGATATTGAAGAGGGGCATGTACGAAGAGCTATTTTTCCAGATGGCAACAGTCAGCAAACAATGATCTTAGTGCGTGATGATGAGAGTGCTCATGCATTTGAGAACCTGTGTCCTCATTACAACCTGCCTCTGGATTTTAAAGGTGATGATTTTATGCACCCTGAACGTAATTTGCTTCGTTGCAAAAATCATCAAGCACTATTCAGGATGAATGATGGGGTCTGTATTGAAGGACCATGTGTAGGGAAAAGGCTAAAAGTGGTTGATATAGAAGTGATTGAGCGGAAGATTTATTTTTCCCCAAAACCTGTTTGAGCCATCGTGATGCTCGTTTTATCCTTGAGGTTTTGAGGGGAATTCCCTATGCTTGCATGCTCGTCTATTAGGAGTTTCTAATTATGTTTATCAGTAATGCACGTGGCCCAGCAAAAAGATTGTTCAATTTGGTTACAGGGAAAGCTGAATCACGTGGGACTCCATCCATAGAAGAGGGGGAGGCTGAAGGCTCTTTGGTTATGGACGAAGCAACACATCAAGTGGCTGAAATTGATGGGCTATTGGATGTGTTGGATACAACACGTACCTTAATTGGGAAAGAGACATTATACCGCTCAGTTACAAGACAGGCGGGAACGGTTGAGGAGATTGAAGAAAAGCAAGAGGCACTAAAGGAGTTGGCCGGAGATAAGAAGCTCTCACTGGCACTCGATAAGCTTTTAAGAGACGCGGCTGTAAAAGAGGAAGATTATTACAACTTTCTGTTTGCTAAATATACCGGTTACATGGGGTCGACAGACTCAGATAAGCTTGAGTTTGAGGGTTATGGATACTCTGAACATAGAGTGGGCGTTAAGCTACTGCCTGAGCTGTCGGAAGATGCTGGGTTATTGCCTGCGCCCAAAAGTGAATACCTAAAAAGGTTGCTCAACACACTAATTGATTTCGGCGACAAGCGCGAATGTAAATTGATGGAGGGGCCAGTTTACAGATGTTTTGGTGGGCTAAAAACAAAAGAGGAAAAAGGTTTTAAACCGGGGATTAAATTTCGTCCCGGGCTGATTAAACCAATTTTAGTGCTAATGCTTGCGCTGATCGCAGGTTTTGCGCCAATGCTTTTTGATCCAGCAATTGCACTGCACACGCCGCTATGGATGCTTCCTTTTGTGCTGTTAGGCATCTATATTCCTTCTGTAACCAGCTTTGATCAGGAGACATTCCTCTATCCAATGGCAAAGCTATTTTCAGAGTCTGATGAAACGAACAGCGCCTTGGATGCTCTAGGGAGATTAGATGAGCTTTTATCGTTCCAGCAATACGGAGATGGCTTTTCAACAAAAGTCATTTTACCCGAGATATACAGTGCGACAGCGCATACGCTGGAATTAAAAGGGGCTAGGAACCCTATTTTGGGCAAAAAAGATCCAGACTATGTTCCAAATGATATTAGGCTGAAAGAGGAGCGGGTAACTTTTATTACCGGTCCTAATAGTGGTGGTAAAACAGCGCTTTGTAAAACGATCACCCAGATACAATTACTGGCTCAAATTGGCTGTTATGTGCCGGCTGATGAGGCATCACTCTCAATTGTCGATGGAATTTACTATCAAACGCCAGAAGTAAATAGTCTTTCGGCGGATGTGGGGCGATTTGGTACAGAGCTTAAACATACTAAGAAAATTTTCATGAAGACGACTCCTAACTCGCTTGTTGTGCTTGATGAGTTGGCAGAAGGAACAACTTACGAAGAGAAGCTGAAAACCTCAATTATGATTCTGGATGGCTTTCGTAAGCTAGGTAACTCAACAATTTTGGTGACGCATAATCACGAGCTGGCTGATCACTATCAGAAACAAGACATTGGTATTTTCAGACAGGTTGGCATCGAGGGTGATGTTTTAACGCACCGATTTGTTGATGGCATCTCAAAAATTAGCCATGCGCATAAGGTTGCGGCGAAGATTGGTTTTACTGAAGATGATATCAATGGATTTCTTGAGGAAAAGAAAAATAGGGAAAAGTCAGCTAGCCTGAGATCCTAATCTATTTGTTTGGGGTTTTCATTTCTGCTCTTGTGTTATATTCATGTGCCGGAAAATAGATGAATAACAACTAAATAATGCAAGCACTAAGAGATTGGTTTACTAACGCCTTTTCGAATCCGCAGGTTGTTTTGCTGTCTCTTTTACTGCTTTTGGGTTTTGCCGTCATTTATATGATGGGTGACATCTTGGCACCGGTTCTTGCAAGTGTTGTGATTGCCTACCTTCTTGAAGGGTTGGTCGGGATGGCGGAACGTAATAATTTGCCAAGGCTGCCGGCAGTCCTAATTGTTTTTACAGCTTTTGTCGCGCTATTACTGTTTATCTTGTTGGCCCTTTTACCGCTGGTTATGCAGCAGTCTGTTGAACTTATTCAGCAGTTTCCAGTGATGATATCAAAAGGGCAGGATGCGCTGATGCGGCTTCCTGCGAACTACCCAAATTTTATCTCCCCCGAGCAGCTACAAGAGCTCTTTGCTCAGGCTAGGGAGAACTTAATTGAATTGGGGCAGACCCTGCTTTCCTCTTCGGCCTCTTCAGTTATTGGTGTCCTTACGGCCATTATTTATCTTGTCTTGGTGCCATTGATGGTTTTTTTCTTCCTGAAGGATAAGGAGGCAATTGTCCGGTGGGTTACCCGCTTTTTGCCCAAAGAACGCTCTTTGGTTAATGGTGTTTGGCAAGATGTCGATGGGCAGATTGGTAACTATGTGCGTGGAAAATTTTGGGAGGTGGCAATTTTACTTGTTGTCAGCTTCGTTACATTCTCTCTGATGGGGTTGAACTACGCACTGCTACTCGGCGTATTAATAGGTCTTTCTGTTATTGTTCCATATGTGGGGGCAACCTTAGTGACGATTCCTGTCATTGTCGTGGGTTACTTTCAATGGGGGTGGAGTGAGCCCTTTTTTTACATCATGATCGCTTATGGTGTTATCCAATCTCTTGATGGCGTTTTGCTTGTTCCGTTACTGTTTTCTGAGGTGGTTAATTTGCACCCTGTTGCAATTGTTATTGCAATCCTTGTTTTTGGCGGGCTATGGGGGTTGTGGGGGGTCTTTTTTGCCATTCCACTGGCAACATTGGTGCAGGCGGTATTGCATGCATGGCCGAATATGAATGAGCTTGTTTTGATGGAAAACAGATAAGAATGAATGCTCGATAATTTACCGAGTAACGACTAATCGACTTAACACTAAAAAGCCGCCTAAAAGGGCGGCTTTTTAGTGTTAAGTGCCTCGGTGGTTAAAGGTTGTCTGAGGCGTAATCCGCTAGACGTGAGCGCTCACCTCTTTGAAGCGTGATATGCGCGCTATGCTCCCAGTTCTTAAAGTGGTCAACCACGTAGGTTAGCCCTGATGTTGTGCCGGTAAGGTAGGGGGTGTCAATTTGTGCAATGTTCCCAAGGCAGACAATTTTTGTATCTGGCCCTGCTCGTGTGATGAGCGTTTTCATCTGCTTTGCTGTTAGGTTTTGGGACTCATCGATAATAAGATAGCGATTAAGGAAAGTTCTACCGCGCATAAAATTCAGGGAGCGGATCTTGATTCGGTTTGAGATGAGTGTGTTTGTAGCATCACGTTCCCATTCTGTGCCATTGTCCGGTTTTGTTAGGAACTCTAGGTTATCAATTAGGGCGCCCATCCACGGTGCCATTTTTTCTTCCTCTGTTCCGGGTAGAAAACCGATGTCTTCGCCAACAGGGGTTGTTTCGCGTGTCATGATGACCTCTGTATAAAGTTTGTCATCGAGCGTTTGGGCAAGTCCGGCTGCAAGTGTAAGTAGGGTCTTGCCGGTTCCAGCCGTCCCTAAGATCGAGACAAAGTCTATTTCTGGATCCATTAATACATTGAGCGCAAAGTTTTGTTCACGGTTTCGTGCATTAATACCCCACACATCACGCTGGGATGAGCGATAGTCCTGAAGTAGTTCGATCTCTGCGGTGTTTCCCTCGAGCTTTCTAACGATTGCCTCAAAGCTCTTTTTTCCCGTTCCGGTCATGTAGAGAAGCTCGTTTGGTGACCAGTTTGAAACTAAACCACTCTCTATGCGGTAAAAGGTACGGCCGTTTTTTTGCCAAGATTCAATTTTATCTCCATGGCTCTCCCAGAAATCATCGGGGAGTTTTTGAGCGCCACTATAAAGAAGGTCGATATCATCTAGGACCTTATCTGTTCTGTAATCTTCGGACTGAATGCCGAGTACAGTTGCCTTAATGCGCAGGTTAATATCTTTTGAAATGAGCACAACATCGGTGTCTGGATGCTCTTTAATCAAAGCCAATGCAGTTTCAAGAATAGAGTTGTCTGGTTTGCTGCCGGGCAGGGACTCAGGAAGTAGTGACTTCATGTGATGAGTCTGAAAAAAGAGTCGCCCACTACAACTTTTGTCGATAAGTGCCATTCTGGGGGAGCCACCAAGTTCAACACCAGAATCAATCTGCTCTTTATTTACAGATTGCATTAGTTCATCGAGAAAACGGCTGACTTGACGGACGTTTCGGGCCAGTTCTGAGACCCCTTTTTTTGCAGCATCCAGCTCTTCTAGAACCATCATGGGGATGAATAGATGGTGCTCCTGAAATCTAAATAGCGCGCTGGGGTCGTGCATCAGAACGTTTGTGTCAAGAACGAAAAGTTTACGAGTTGGGCTATTTTTTAGATTCATAATAAGTTGTTAGTTATTGATTTCACGAAGAGTTTGCAGCACCTCTTCAATATGTACTTTAACTTTGACTTTTCGCCATTCAGCAGCAATCTCTCCATTTTCGTTAATCAGGAAGGTGCTACGCTCAATTCCTCTTACCTGTTTACCGTACATATTTTTCATTTTGATGACATCGAACAGATTACAAAGAATTTCGTCAGGATCTGAAATTAGTTCAAAGGGAAATTGATGTTTGGCTTTAAAGTTCTCATGCGTACGCAGAGAGTCTCTTGAGATGCCGAAGATTGCCGTATTAAGGGCTTCAAATTCAGAATAGTGGTCTCGAAAATCTTGTCCCTCTTGTGTGCAGCCAGGTGTGTTGTCTTTTGGGTAAAAGTAGAGGATGACATTTTTACCTTTAAGATCGATGAGTCTGATCAGGTTCTCTCCAGTTGCGTTCGCTTCAAAGTCTGGGGCTTTTTCATTAATAGAAATGGAGGTCATTTTTTGTCCTTATCGTTTTATCGGTTCAAGAATGGCATCTAAGTTTGAGTTGTCACAAAAATCGAGAAAATCTTCTCGAAGTGTGATCAGTCTAATGTTTGAGGGTAGCTCTAGAATAAAATGGGCTGTAAATAGCGGTGCCTCTGTTTGATGTGCTGCATGGCAGCTTGTGCTCATTTCACGTATATCGATCTGGTTGGCAACAAAAAAGGTAGCCAAGTCAGCCAATAAATCATTACTGCGAAGGCCAAAAACTTCAGCGTTATACGGGAGTTTGTTGTTATTGCCGCTATCGTTCGGTTCGCTACGACTACAAAAGGTTTTTAACTCAAGCTCACTGGAGAGCTGTTCGAGCAGGGTTTCAAGTTTGGCAATATGATTCCAGTTTCCATCTACCAAAAGAGAAAAAATAGAATCGGTTGCAAGGCTGGACATCCGGCTCTCGATGATGGCGCAGTCACAATCGGCAATTGCCTGCGTGATAGATGCGACGCGTTGCTGCTCTTTTTTGCCGAATGTTGTGATCGTTAGAAGCATCTTTTTATTCTTTATGTTGGAGGCTGTGACTACCGATTCTAGCACGTTGTCAGAGGCTTGTGCTTCTTGTCATAAGTCTGCTTTGCGCGGTAAAATTAGCGCTTTTAAATGTGGGATAAAAAGATGATTCGAGGCAGTATTGTTGCCCTGGTTACACCGATGGATGAATCGGGCGTTGTGGATGAAAAACAGTTATCTGATCTAATCGAATTCCACATAAAAGAGGGGACTGACGCAATTGTCTCTGTTGGGACGACTGGTGAGTCAGCAACCCTGAATGAGTCTGAGCATTGCGCTGTTATTCGTAAAACGGTTGAAGTGGTGGCAGGTAGGATTCCTGTTATTGCGGGTACAGGTGCGAATTCCACAGCTGAGGCAATCACACTGACAAAGTGTGCGAAAGAGGTGGGAGCGGATGCAGCACTTCTTGTTACACCCTATTACAATAAGCCAACTCAAGAGGGACTGTACCTTCATTACAAAGCGATTGCGGAAGCGGTCGATATTCCTCAGATTCTTTATAACGTTCCGGGGCGAACAGCTTGTGATATGTTGCCGGAAACGGTTGCAAGGCTCTCTTCAATCAAGAATATTATTGGTATTAAAGAGGCATCTGATTTTAGCGTTCAGCGCCAGCATGAGCTTCGAGAGCTGTGTGGGAAAGATTTTCTGCTTTATTCCGGAAATGATGATACCGGTTGCCAGTTCTGTTTAGAGGGGGGTGATGGGGTGATTTCTGTTACCGCCAATGTGGCGCCTGCATTAATGCATGAACTCTATCAAGCTGCACTGAGTGGTGATCAAAAAAGAGCTGAGATTATTGATCTTAAGCTGGCGGCTTTGCACCGGGATCTGTTTTTAGAGGCAAACCCAATTCCCGTTAAATGGGCTGTTGCGGAAATGGGTTTGATGGGTAAAGGAATACGGTTGCCTTTGACATGGTTGTCTGAGGAATATCATGACTCTGTCCATGCGGCAATGAGACAGGCAAATATCCAGATATAAGGCTGAAGATTTTATGAAAGTTTACAAGCTATTTTTTGTTGCACTTATACCTGGGCTTACAGCATGCGGTACGCTGGATAGTGTCTTCCCTGATCGCAAAAAAGAATACAAAGAGACCAGTACAATACCGCCTCTTGAAGTCCCGCCGGATCTGAGTACCTCATCTATTGAAGATGCGCTACCACTACCCAATGAAGAATCGCCTTTTAGAAGGCAGGCTTCTGGGCAAGCGAAAGTTGGTGAGGCTGACATTGTGAAAGTGGCTAAGCAAGAGGTTGTCTATTCAACTTTGAGTTTAGGAGAGGAGGGGGTTAATTACCTTCGCCTAAACGATCAATTTCCATCCGCATGGCGAAAAGCCGGAAAGGCGCTTGCGAATTTAACGATTGAAATAGAGGATCGAAACCGCTCTTTAGGGGTTTATTATATCCGCTATACCGAAAATCTTAAGCGAGAAGATGGTTTCTTTTCTTGGATGGCTTTTTGGGAAGAAGAGAAAGTGGCAGAAGAGAAGTCCTATCAAATCAGGCTAAAAGAGGCTGATTCCTCGACGGTTCTTCAGGTTCAAGATGAGCAGGGGCAGCCCATTTTGAAAGGTGTAGGAATAACACTCACCAGAGAACTCCACACAGAACTAAAATCGTTTTGAGGTTTGCTTCTTTAGGCAGTGGTAGTAAAGGAAATGCCACGCTAGTTGAGATTGATGGCCGTTGCTTAATGGTTGATTGCGGCTTTTCGATGAAGGAGACAAAAAAGCGGCTAGAGCGGCTCGGAAAAAGTTTTGAAGTGCTAGATGCGATTTTGGTGACACATGAGCATGGCGATCATATTTCAGGCGTTGAGCGGATTGCTAGAAAATATTCACTTCCTATTTGGGCGAGTCACGGGACAGCCTCTTGCCTAAAGAATGATGGTGCAGAGATAAACAGCTTTAACAGCCATGCCCACTTTGAAGTAGGGGCTTTTCAGATCACACCCATTGCTGTGCCGCATGATGCAAAAGAGCCGACTCAATTTATTTTTAGTGATGGGAATAGGCGGTTGGGCTTGTTAACCGATACAGGCTCCATTACGCCCTTTATTACCGAAAGTCTGAATGGCTGTGATGCGCTTCTTTTGGAGAGTAACCACGATGAACAGCTATTACAGCAGAGTGTTTACCCTCAATCACTCAAGCAACGGGTTGCAGGACGTTTGGGGCATTTGAGCAATCGACAAGCTGCAGGCTGTTTAGCGGCAATTGATTGCAGTGGGTTACAGCACGTTGTTGCTGCACATTTGAGTGATCAAAACAACGATAGAGATTTGGTCGCTTCAGCACTTTCGACGGCTTTAAACTGCGAGCACGACTGGATTGGATTTGCTGATCAAGATGATGGTTTAAACTGGCGAACAATTAGCTAACTTCTTTTGTTTTATACAATTTTAAAGTTCTTAAAGAGATTCAAATGATACTTCGACTACACGGTTCTTCTGCGCTGTCTCAATTCAAACAAGAAAAGATATTGGGGGAGATGCAGGCGTGCATCCCAGCAATTAAGTCAGTTTCAGCGGAGTATTGTCACTTCGTTAAATTACAAAAAGCATTGAGTGATGCAGAGCGTAAGACGTTAGATAGTGTTCTAAATTACGGGCCAGCATCTAAACCAGTTGATGAAGTCGGTCAGCGTTTTATCGTTGTTCCCCGTATTGGCACGATTTCACCTTGGTCGAGTAAGGCAACTGAAATTGCGACACGATGTGGTTTGAACAACGTGATTCGCATGGAGCGCGGGGTTATTTGGTTTATAACCTGTGAAACAGGTCGTGCGCTTGATGAATCTGAATCTGAGCAACTTAAACCGTTTATTTATGATCGCATGACGGAGGTGCTTCTCGGCTCTGAAGAGCAGGCTGACCAGCTGTTTAGTGAGTCAAATCCAGCCGACCTGTTGGCGGTAGATTTGATTGCTGAAGGCAAAAAAGCATTGACTGAAGCGAATGTCACTTTAGGTTTGGCGCTATCAGAAGATGAGATTGACTACCTATTTGATGCTTTTAGTGAGTTAGGGCGAAATCCAACCGATGTTGAATTAATGATGTTTGCACAAGCTAATTCAGAGCATTGTCGGCATAAGATATTTAATGCAGATTGGGTGATTGATGGCGAGAAGCAAGAGAACTCGCTTTTCGGGATGATTCGAAATACAGCGAAAGAATCGCCTGAAGGAATTTTGTCTGCCTATAGCGATAACTCTGCTGTGGCAAGCGGCTCTCAGGCTGCCCGTTTTTGCCGAGATGCAGAGAGTGGCGAATATCGCTACAACGAAGAAGATGTTCATATCTTGATGAAAGTGGAGACACATAATCATCCAACAGCTATCTCACCATACCCAGGTGCGGCGACTGGTGCAGGTGGAGAGATTCGTGATGAAGGGGCTACTGGGCGTGGCTCACAAACGAAAGCGGGTTTGACCGGCTTTTCTGTCTCGAATTTACGTATTCCCGGGATGAATCAAGAGTGGGAAAGTGATAATGGTAAGCCAGAAAGGATTGCCTCCGCACTTGATATTATGCTCGATGGCCCATTAGGAGGGGCGGCGTTTAATAATGAATTTGGCCGACCTAATTTAGGTGGCTATTTCCGGACATTTGAACAGGCAGTCCCCGGAACAGATGGAGCGGAATTCAGGGGTTACCATAAGCCAATCATGATTGCTGGTGGTATGGGGAATATTCGGGCGGGCTTGGTTGATAAGAACCAGATTCCAGCCGGTGCGCCGATTGTTGTCCTGGGTGGCCCTTCAATGTTGATCGGATTGGGTGGTAGTGCCGCCTCATCACAAACTTCTGGAGAAGGGGCTGAAGCATTGGATTTTGCCTCTGTTCAGCGTGAAAACCCAGAAATGGAGCGTCGTTGCCAAGAGGTGATTAACCATTGTGTTGAGCTGAATGAGAACAACCCGATTGTCTCTATCCATGATGTGGGTGCAGGAGGTCTTTCCAATGCTGTGCCTGAGATTATTCACGATTGTGATCGTGGTGGTCGTTTTGAATTGCGCAAGGTTCTAAGTGACGAACCGGGTATGTCCCCCATGCAGATCTGGTGTAATGAGTCACAAGAGCGGTATGTTGTCGCACTCACTAAAGAAGGGTTAGCACAGTTTGAGTCTTTTTGTGAAAGAGAAAATTGCCCCTATGCGGTAATTGGTGAGGCGACAGAAGAGGAGCAGTTAGTGCTGCATGATGCGCTTTTTGATAACAACCCGATTGATATTCCGATGTCTCTGTTATTTGGGAAAGCGCCAAAAATGTTGCGTGATGTTTCGCATGAACAGCCAGCTATTAACCCCTTCGAAATAGAGGCGGTTGAGTTAGCAGATGCTGCGCATAAAGTACTTAAATTTCCAGTTGTTGCAGATAAAAGTTTTCTGATTAACATCGGTGATCGTTCTGTTACCGGTTTGGTGGTTAGAGATCAAATGGTTGGGCCATGGCAGGTTCCAGTTGCCGATGTAGCGGTAACGGCCTCTGGGTTTTCAGCATTAACAGGCGAAGCGATGGCAATGGGTGAGCGAGCACCATTGGCATTGATCGATGCACCGGCTTCAGGTCGGATGGCCGTGGGAGAGGCGTTAACAAATCTTGCGGCAACAGCAGTTGCTAACCTTTCTGATATTAAACTTTCAGCCAACTGGATGTCAGCGGCCGGTTCGGTGGGCGAAGATGCGATTCTTTTTGATACCGTTGAGGCAGTTGGAATGGAGCTTTGTCCTGCTTTGGGCATTGCTATTCCGGTTGGTAAAGACTCACTTTCAATGAAATCTGTTTGGCAAGAAGAGCGAAAAGAAAAAAGTATGACCTCGCCACTTTCATTGGTCATTACAGCTTTTTCCCCTGTAAGTGATGTTAGCCGGACATTAACACCTGAACTTCAAAAAGATAAAGGTGAAACAGCCCTTATTTTGATTGATTTGGGCGAAGGGAGGAACCGCATGGGTGGCTCGGCTTTGGCTCAAGTCTATAGCTCGTTGGGTGATAACTGCCCAAATCTCGATTCACCAGAGCTGTTCAAACAGTTTTTTAGTGTGATCCAACAACTTAATCAAGATGATCTCCTATTGGCTTATCATGACCGCTCGGATGGAGGGCTATTTGCGACACTGAGTGAAATGGCATTCGCAGCCCGCTGTGGCTTAGCCGTAAACCTTGATGGGTTGGGAGATGTGATTCCAGCACTTTTTAATGAAGAGCTGGGCGCTGTTATTCAAGTTAAGAAAGGTGATAAGCGAACTGTTCTTTCATATCTGGAAGCGGCAGGGTTGGCACATTGCAGTCATGCTTTAGGTGGCTTGAGCAAAAATGGTGAACTGCTTTTTTCTCAGAACGGAGAAGTTGTCTTCAAAGATAGCCGCAGCAATTTACAGCGCAGCTGGTCTGAAGTGAGTTTTAGAATGCAAGCATTACGCGACAATGCCGATTGCGCTCAACAAGCCTATGACAGTTTGTTAGATGATAATGATCCAGGCTTAAATTCTGAGCTTACCTTTGAGCCAGCAGAGAATATTTCAGCGTCTTATCTTGACCAACCGAAACCTAAAGTGGCGATTTTGCGAGAGCAGGGGGTGAATGGTCACGTTGAGATGGCGGCTGCATTTGATCGAGCAGGTTTTACCTCGATTGATGTGCATATGAATGACATTATTAGCGGATGTGTGACCCTTGATCAGTTTTCAGGGCTGGTTGCTTGTGGCGGTTTCTCTTATGGAGACGTATTGGGTGCGGGTGAAGGCTGGGCTAAATCAATTCTCTTTAACGAACGAGCCCGCGCACAGTTCAGTGCTTTCTTTCAGAGATCAGATAGTTTTGCATTAGGTGTTTGTAATGGTTGCCAGATGCTCTCTAATCTCCATGAGTTAATTCCAGGTGCTGAGAGTTGGCCACACTTTGTACGAAATGAGTCTGAGCAGTTTGAGGCGCGTGTTGCGATGGTTGAGATTCAGAAAAGTCCTTCAGTTTTCTTCAAGGGGATGGAGGGATCACGCATGCCGATTTCGATTGCGCATGGTGAAGGGCGTGCAGAGTTTAAAGCTGATCCAGCAACACAGCTGAGCGATGGAAGCGTGGCGCTCTGTTATGTGGATAACGAGGGAAGTCTGACTGAGCAATTTCCGAACAATCCGAATGGCTCGCCATTTGGAATAACGGGGATGACCTCAGCTGATGGGCGGGTAACGATTATGATGCCACATCCTGAGCGCTGTTTTAGAACATTACAAAACTCATGGTCGCCTTCAGATTGGGGCGGGGATGGCGCTTGGATGAGAATGTTTCGGAATGCACGTGCTTGGGTCGGATAGAATAGAGAACGGGTAGAGCGTGGTAGGGGTTTGGCAGAGAGAGTCTTTGGTCATGCTCCTTCCTGCTCCTTGAACGAATGGTTTGGAAGGGGGCGCTTTAGTTTTTATACCATCTGGCGGAGCAACAATAGGTTTTAACGAGAGCAGCTTAGCTCTTGAAAGGAAGTTCCGCAGAAGGCTTTGCAATATGATAGCCCTGCGCATAGTCAATGCCATAAGCCTCAATTAGATTCAAAATAGATTGATCCTCTACAAACTCGGCAATTGTCTGCTTGCCGGATATTCTGGAAATTTCGGCAATAGCTTGGACAAGTACTTGGTCTTCTTTGTGCTTAGCAAGCTGCCGGATAAAAGAGCCATCAATCTTCACATAATCAACTGGCAGTTGGCGAAGGTAGTAGAAAGAGGCGTAACCGACACCAAAGTCATCTAAGGCAAATTTAGCACCTGTTTTCTTTATTTCGCTCATCATCTCTTTGGCGGCACTAAAATTTGCAACAGCGGTCGTTTCGGTGACCTCAAAAATTAACTTTCCAGCATCGATATCATTTTTTCCAAGCTCGTTTTTAAGGAAAGAAATGAGTTCTGGATTATCAAAAGCTCTTCCAGAAAGGTTTACTGAAAGTTTTAATGAATTGTTGGCCGCCTGCATGGAGCGTAATGCTTTAAATGCAAGCTTAAGAACAGCGATATCGACCCGGTTAATCAAGCCTGTATGCTCAGCGGTGGGAATAAAATCATTGGGCATGATGATTTCACCATCACAACCAATCATCCGGACAAGTGCTTCAGCATGCGATATTGTATTGTGGTTAATGTCTAAAATAGGCTGGTAGTGAAGGGTGAGGCGCTCTTCATCTAACGCTTTCTCAATTTTCTCTTTCCACAAAACACGCGTTTTTAGTAACTCTTTAGCCTGATCTTCTGGCGCAAAGAGGTGCCATCTTCCTCGTCCTGCCTCTTTTGCTTGATACATTGCGAGGTCGGCATTAGACATAAAGTCCTGAACGTTAGAGCCATGTTCAGGGAAGATAGAGATGCCAATGCTGGCCGATATATTATGGATATTTGACTCTGATTTGAACTCAATCGTCTGCAATTTATCCATGATCTTTTGAGCAAGTTGAGAGGCACCTTCAGCGTCTGTTTCAGGAATTAACAGAGCGAACTCATCACCACCTAATCGCGCTAAGGTATCAGATGTTCTGACAACTTGCTGTAGTGTCTCTGCAACTTTTTTTAGAAGTTTATCGCCTGCAGAATGGCCGCTTGTATCATTTACATATTTGAACTGGTCAAGGTCAAAATAGAGGATCGCCCCTCTGTTTTGGTAGCGCTCGGCAATCTTGAGTTGCTGCTCAAATTCGCTCTGAAAGCGGCGCCGGTTAAACAGATTAGTTAATGGATCGTGGTCTGCTATCCAGACAAGGTGGGCTTCGGCATCCTTTTGTTCAGTTACATCTTGGCCAATTGTCAGTGTGGTAACTGTCTCTGAATCTTGTGTAACAAGATATTTATGTATCCAGGAGATAGTTCGAATACCCTTTTGGGGGTCTTTGATGGGCGCCTCTTGGTGCAGCAATTCAAGTTTCCCAGACCGAAGGTTGTCGAGGAGTTGCCACTTTTCACTACTAAGAGGTGTGGCTAGCGTTTTTTCGAATCGTCGACCTATAAGATTTTTTGGGTCTGTGTGCAGCAGGTTGCACCCTTGACGGTTAATAGAGATGATTTCTCCATTAATCGTCTGGGTCATAATAATAACAGGAGCAGTATCTAATAATTCATTTATAAAGCCATGCTCTTGGGCAATTTTTTTGTTTTGAGTGGTAAGTTCTGTAGTTTTTTCATTGATCAGCCGATTACTTTCTTCTAGCTGGTTCGTGACAAAAAGTGCTGATTCTTCAAGGAGGTCAAGTTCGTCTCGACTCAGTTTGGGGGTGCTGACTGTATTAAGTAAAGATTTCTTGGCCTGCTGGTAAGCGCCTTTTGATAAGGCAGGCAGGGCACGGCTTACTGAGATAACGCGTTTTGTCTGCTTTAGCAAGATGGCAAAGAGGAGCAGAACAGAAGCTAAGAGTGCGCCCAGAATGGTGTAAAGGCTTTGCTCTTTGGTTTTCTCTATAAGCTGATATTGTTTAGTCAGGTCTGTTGTAAGAAGTAGAAAAGGGCTGTTTGAAAGAGGCCCTTTAGATAGTTTGAATAGGCGCGAACCAATTACTCTATCCTTTGATGAAGTAATGATTTCATTCTCTATCAGGGCACTGCGCGAAAATTCTTTCTGAAGCGCTGTTAAGAGTTTTCTGGTTTTTTCAATATGACTACCGGCCGTGATTTTAAGATGTTCAATTGAGCCGTCTTTGGCTTTGCCTGTTGACTTTAAAATTGCGATATCAATATCAGTTGTATTTTCAAATGTGATGATGATGTCAGCGAGAGAGCGAACAAGAACGAGTAACTCGTTTTCATCCCTGTTTTCAGTTAAGACAGGGATGAAAACGATTTGATAGCATTGTTCTGAGCATGACAATTGAGAGGTCGGGGTTTCTGTGTGAAGTGCCCTTTCAAGCTGTTTCTTTGAGATAAGATTTGGGTTGTTTTCTCCCCAGCGGGCCTTTAGCTGGTGCTTTTCATCGTAGAAAAATAACGAAGAGAGCCCCCAATTAGTTTGCAAGTTGTCCCAGTGATTTTCGAGAGCACCAATAACGCTATCGAAGTCATTCGATAGATGTCCTAGGTTTTGTGCAACGATAGGTATTGTCTCTGCTGTTTGCTCCATCAGTCGGGCTGATTGATCGATTAGGCTATGGACAATAGCAATCTGGTATTGTTGCTCCCGGTCTCGTTGTGTTTCAAATTGGGAGGCCAGGTGTGTATAGCCAATGACGTACTGCACACAATGTGAAACGACTAATAATAAGCCGAATATTAATAGTGTTTTCCACTTAATGCTTAAAAAAGGGACTGCCTTTTTAATGCTCACTAATTCCTTCCTGGATATGGTTGGTTAGAAACGGTACGACAGTTGTAGTGCGAACAGGTTCCAATGTTGTTTGGCTGCAGACAGGTCTGGGTTATCTGCAGCAGATAGCTCGCTTACACCATCAATTCGATGGTATTCCGCCTGAATTAACCAGTTACTCTTGGGAGCCCAACGTAGTCCGACCATCTGATCTTTGCTGTATGCAGAATAGTTTGGGTCAGAGGTTAGAGTGGCATAAAAATCACCGTTACGATCATCGGTATTATTATATGCAACATCATAGCGGATTATCGCTTGAAGCTGAGAACTTAATGAGTAATTGACTTGCAAATAGTAACTTTCTGAAGTCGGTTTAAAATCGGGGAAATGAATCCCAAAGTTTGTTATGGAGTTATGAATCCTGAGATATTCGCCGGTTAGTGTTAGGTCTCCCATATGTTGTTGGAGCGAAAATAATAGAAATTCAAATGAAAGATTGCCTTTAGAAAGGAAGTCTGCGGCACCCGGTTCATAAAACATCTCAACATCTGCGTAACTGACGGCGAAACGGGTAGATCCACTTTTATTCTCGTACCCCAATTTTCCCATGTAGCTGGTCTTTGATTTAAGCTCTCCTGGTCTATCTGCTCCCAAAATACTTATTTCAAGCTCTTTGGGGTTATCTTTGAGTTTTCCCCCATTGATATGAAGAGAAAAATCACCGATGGAACTATCCATATTTAAGTAAAACTGCCCTCCGTCAGAGCCAAGAAAAAGGTCACGAGCGCGCTCCTGATAAAGGCTCGGCAAAGTGATTGAAGGGCGAGTAAAGGCGACATCTCTAGTGTCATTAAAAAAGCCAAGCGGGGTTTTTACTCGGCCAAGACGGATGCCATACCGATAGTTTTCGTGATCCGCTATGGTCCAGTCGATTAGTGCGTAGTCAATACGCGCCTCATCACTTATTTCTCCGGCACGCCTATAGACCCCCTGTGCAGCGAGGCCAAGATTACTAAGAGGCCGGATTGAGCCATTTACCCCTATTTCAGTCAACGCAAGTGAGCCTTGATTGCTTGAGCTTTTTCCATAAAGGTTGTTGTCAGTGGTCAGAAAGTAGCCCTGGTTTATAAAACCATGGATTTGCAGAGTATCGAAGCTATCAAGGGCAAAAGTCTGGCCGGCCCACATTATTATGAATGCGGAAAATACTTGGGTGCTCCCCCCGTACCGTTTAATGAATTTTAATAACGTGTACATTCACATTTCCTTTGTTAGCGTAACCGATAGCGCCCTTAGTTGAGGAGATAACCTTTATCATCTCAGCTTCACTTTTGACGGTTGTGGGTGCTTGCCCCGTGCCTGAGAAGGTGTTTCTATCCCATACTCGCCTTAATTTGTAGGGAAAAACGCCTAATATTTGTTTTGAAAACTGCTTGTGGAGGTCGTTGTTGTCATCGAGGACATAGACCTTTATTGGGGTGTCGTTAGCCCAGTTTCTAGCACGCATGGAGAAAATGTTACGCGCACGGCTGATCGTTAGTGACTCAATTTTAATGCTTGGATTGGCAATAATTTCAACGGCTTGACTAGCCGGTGAGGTAAAGCTGAAAACAAATAAAATGAGGTAGTGGAATCTTCGCATTAAGGGATTCTATTGATTGGAAGTCTGCACAGAAAAACTCTTCGGGCCACGAGATAATTGCAATAAGTGTAGTCGCTATATGCTAATAGGCAATGCTCTCAGGCTCTGTTTTGTAAATAAATGAAAGAGTTTTAATGGAAGAAGGTAGTATTGGCCTAGACATGGGTTAATCGAAATCAAGGAGGATTGAGAATGTTAAAAATAGTGGGTTTTCTGCTGTTATTTATCTCGCTTGTGGTGAATGGAGCCGGAATTAAGAAGTGGGTGGATGATGATGGCGTTATTCATTTTGGTGATGTGCCTTCTGTGGGGGTTAAAACTGAGCCAGCTACGCTTAAGCCTCTGTCATTAGGGAAGGGCCTGTCTAGTAAACAGCTGAGTCTCTCTAAAGCAATAGATAGAAGGGATAAAAAGGCGCAGAAATTAAAATTTAGAGCTGAGAAGAGAACTTTAGAAAAGCAGCGTGAGCAGCAGGAAATTGATAAGACTTACCGAAGAAGCAAATTGGTAAAGGGATTGACCAGTAAACAAATTAGAAGGCTGCTAGGTGAACCAGATAGCGTCAAGCGGGCGGAGACAAAGAAAGGGACGAGCCAGAAATGGCGCTATAAAAAGGCAAAAGTTGGACGGCCTGAAGTCATCTTTATAAAAAATGGACTATACAGTAGCCACCGAAATAAAAAGGCGAAGAGGCGGTGAGTTTTATCAGCTTTCCCTTCCATGCTGCCGCACTTGCTCATACATCACAATTGAGGCGGCTATACTGACGTTCAGGCTCTGAACCGAACCAAACTGAGGAATTTTTAGTCGTTCAATGGCTGGATAGTTGGCTAAATCAAAGCTAATTCCTTGCTCTTCGTGGCCAAAGATAAAAATGCTTTTTTCCGGCAAAGGCGATTCGCAAAGGTCGCGCCCTCCTTCTGGCTCTAACGTAAAAATCTTGTAATCATCCTTATTGAGCGCTTGATAGCATTCATCAAAAGTTTCATGAAAACGGGCAGGAACCTGTTTAAACGCCCCCTTGCCGGGGGCGGGGTCAAATGGGCCAATATTGATTAGATGAATTTCGCGAGCCCCAAAGGCTTGAGCGCTTCTAAATATCTTTGGTACGTTATAACCCGCTTTCAGGTTGTCGAGAACCAAGATAAAGTCGTGGCAACCTGGTTTTGCCAATACATTCCGCTGCCGTTGCTTTTTGTAGCGTTGCAGCATCTGTGTGTGACGGTCATGCCGCTCACGTCTATTCATTGCAGCATGTAAGCCGCTATTGAAGTTTTTTGTATTTAATTCGGTGTGGATTTAGTGCTTCATCACCTAGGCGGCGTTTGCGGTCCGCCTCATAATCGGCATAGTTGCCTTCAAACCAGACCACTTCACTATCACCCTCAAATGCGAGTATGTGGGTGGCTATGCGGTCCAAGAACCACCGATCATGCGAGATAACCACCGCGCAGCCAGGGAAGTTAAGCAGGGCATCTTCCAACGCTCTGAGTGTTTCTACGTCGAGATCATTTGTGGGTTCATCAAGCAGTAATAGGTTGCCGCCACTTTTAAGTAGTTTTGCAAGATGAGCCCGATTGCGCTCACCACCTGAAAGGTCACCGATTCGTTTTTGTTGATCAGCCCCTTTGAAATTAAATCTTCCAAGATAGGCGCGAGAAGCTGTCTGATAGTTACCGACGGTGATCATGTCGAGGCCGTCAGAGATCTCTTCCCAGACCGTTTTTTTATCATCAAGACTGTCGCGGGACTGATCAACATAGGCAAGCTGAACCGTTTTGCCCAGCTCTAAAGAGCCGGAATCAGGTTTTTCTTGGTCTGCAATCATGCGGAATAGTGTTGTTTTACCTGCGCCGTTGGGGCCGATAATGCCGACGATCCCGCCGGGAGGAAGGTTGAAATCGAGACCATCAATTAGTTCTCTATCTCCAAAGCCTTTATGGAGGTTTTCTGCGGTTACAACTACGTCACCCAAGCGGGGGCCAGGTGGAATGTAAATTTCCTGCGTCTCATTACGTTTTTGGGAGTCAGCTGATGCGAGCTCATCAAAACGGGCGAGTCGCGCCTTGCTCTTTGCATGTCGACCTTTTGGGTTTGAGCGTACCCATTCGAGTTCGGCCTGCATCGCTTTTCGGCGATTACTCTCTGTTTTCTCCTCTTGATCGAGCCGGGCGCCTTTCTGCTCAAGCCATGATGAATAATTTCCTTCCCACGGTATTCCGTGGCCACGGTCTAATTCAAGAATCCAGCCGGCAACGTTATCAAGAAAATAACGATCGTGAGTAACGGCGATAACAGTGCCGGGAAAATCATGTAAAAAACGCTCTAGCCAGGCGATTGATTCGGCATCAAGATGGTTGGTAGGCTCATCGAGAAGTAGCATGTCGGGATTTGAGAGCAGAAGGCGGCAAAGTGCCACTCGGCGGCGCTCACCCCCTGAAAGTTTGGTGACATCAGCTTCCCAGTCGGGGAGTCTAAGTGCGTCAGCGGCAATTTCCAGTGTACGCTCAAGCTCCCATGCATTGGCTGAATCGATTTTATCCTGCAGTTCAGCTTGTTCAGCGAGAAGTTTGTCGAAATCTGCATCGGGATCTGCAAAAGCATTACTCACTTCGTTAAAGCGGTCGAGAATGGCCTTTATCTCGGCAACGCCCTCTTCAACATTGCCTCTTACATCTTTGCTTGGGTCTAGCTGAGGTTCTTGAGGAAGATAACCGATGTTAATCCCTTTTTGAGCACGCGCTTCACCATTAAATTCTGTATCAAGGCCTGCCATGATGCGGAGTAAAGTTGACTTACCTGAGCCATTTAAGCCGAGTACACCAATTTTTGCGCCGGGGAAAAAAGAAAGAGAAATATCGCGTAGGATTTCGCGTTTGGGCGGCACGATTTTGCTCACCCGATTCATGGTGTAAATATATTGGGCCATCAGTTTTACTATCGGTCTAGGTTAACCCGCCTCTTAAATAAAGAAGGGCGGGTATAGAAAAGGCAGTGTCTTAATCAGGCCATCAGGATGCGAGTGTTTCTGCCGTCGAATCAATTGCTTGAAGGTTGTCACTTAAATCATCAAGCAGGTTTTCGCCTATTGTATCCGATAAATGGAGCTGTTCGAAAACGATTGAAGGACAATCTTGATTGATGGCATCACCTAAGCCAATTTTACCTAGTAGAGCATCGCTCAGGTAGGTTAGTAGGTTGAGAGCATGATTTTCGCCACGGTAGTATGGGTTATGGTGGTGGTGAACAACATCAATAATCGGCTTGGGCATCGACCAAGTGTGCATCAGCCATGTGCCAAGCTGGGTGTGATCGGTGCCAAATGCAAAGTTTTCTATTCGCAGAACAGGTAGCGCTGGATTGGCTGTTATTAGTTTATCCAGATAGTGAAACTCATCGTTAAATTGGTGCCCTAGTAGGAAAAAGCCGATATTGTGAAGTAGTGCGGCAAGTTGCACCTGCTGAGGATTTGGGCGATTTTCGGGGAGGATCTTTTGACTGAGTTTTGACATTAAAAAGCTGCTTGCAAGAGATTGACGCCACTGCTCCTTTGCACCAACAGTGCCCTCTTTGGGTGTCTTTAAAGGAGACATGGCGGATAGCCCCATCGCCAGGTTAAGTACATAGTCATAACCAAGCACTCGGCTAATCGCATCTTGTACAGAATAGATTTTACCGCGGTAACCATATAGAGGAGAGCTGGCCCAACGAATGACCTGTGCCGTTAGCAGAGGGTCTAACTCTACAATTTCAGCCAGTTTTTGTGCGTCAGAATAGGGGTCTGATGCTAGTTGCATAATACGATGGGCAATCTCAGGAAGTGGCGGAAGCGCTTTGATTTGGCTAATCGATTTATGCATATCAACCGGTGGAGAGAATGTATCCAGCGGTGCATTAATGCTTTTGAGAGTCCAGTTAATAATATGTGATTCCATTTCGATACCTAGTGTGAGGTCTGGCTTAGGTTATACCGCTTAAGCTTTCGATAGAGCGTTCGCTCGCTTACATTCATCTCTTTGGCGATTGCTTTACGGCTACCATCGAATTTTTCCATCAATTCATTGATGAAGTTAGCTTCAATTTGCTCCAATGGATTGAGACTTGCTCCTGTTTCAGAAGAGGGTTGGCTCGCAGTCGGTGTGGCTGATTGAATCTGTATGTCAGATTCCTCAATTAACTGGTTGTCACATAATGCGGCGGCAAGTTGCATAACATTTCTAAGTTCGCGGATATTGCCAGGCCAGTTGTGCTGCAGCAGTTTGATCAGTGCCTGTTTTGTCAAAGTGTATTGGCAATTATTAACTTCACCGATTTGATTTAGCAGGTGATCACACAAAAGCGGGACATCCTCCCTGCGACCTCGTAATGGCTGTATCTGAATGGGGAAAACAGAGAGGCGGTAATATAGGTCTTCGCGAAATTCTCCACCCCTAACCATTTCAGTAAGGTTGCGGTGTGTTGCGCAGACGATGCGAACATCTGAGTGGAGAGTCGTTGTTCCACCGACACGCCTAAATTGTCCGCTTTCCAATGCACGTAACAGTTTGGGTTGTTGCGAGAGCGGAAGTTCACCTACTTCATCAAGAAACAATGTGCCCTGATGCGCCAATTGAAATAGCCCTTTTTTAGCGCCCGCAGCGCCGGTAAAAGAGCCCTTTTCATGGCCGAATAGTTCACTTTCGAATAAATCCTCACCGAGGCTTGTACAGTCCACCACTACAAATTTCCCTTCTGCTCTATCTGAATGTTGATGGATAAACTCAGCAGCAAGTTCTTTGCCAGTTCCTGTTTCACCATTTAGCAAAACAGGGGTTTGAGTTTTAGCTGCTTTTTTGAGAGTTGTTTCTAGCGCATTAAAAGTAGCTGATTTTCCGAGCATTCGTGTCTGCGTTGATTGGCTCTTGTTGCTTGATGCAGGGAGAACAGATTCACCTATATAAAGCGTGCCGTCAGCATCGAGAAGTGGGTAGCCACGAACGCGCAAATTGGCTTGTTCGCTACCGGGGAGTTCGTGTGGATAGAGTCCTGCGTAAGGTTCCAGTGATTGGAAAAGCTTCTTGTGACGGCATGCCACATTTTCGTGGCAGCAAGGCTGTCCGACACACTCATTACGGTCGGTTCCAAAAAAGACTTCCCATGCGCGGTTAACTGCAACTATTTCAAGATCAGCATTGATTACTTTGAAGGGGTGATCGTGTGTTTCGAGTAGAGATTCAAGGCTAAAAATATTATTCATTCCATTAAGGCCGTGGTTGGTTATCTGCTCCGCAACTGACAGAAACTTAGGTTACATCGTTGCAGTTGTCAGTTGTACTGACAGTTTTGTCAGTGATTTAAAGCGAAGTATAGGTGAAATAGAGGGAAATATAAGGTTTCTGGGAGTTGGCATGGTAGCTGCCTTGTATCGTAGTGCCAAAGTTAATTAGTTCTTATTTCCCTGTTGTAGCCGTGCATTTGCGCGGCTTTTTTTATGGTGTTTGTGCTAATGCGGTATAATAAAAAGCTTTCTCTCAAATAATCTTTTTTTAGGGTGTCTTATGTATAGCAAAGGTATGGAAATTGCCGGTTTTGATGATGAACTTTGGCAGTCGATTGTGGATGAAAATCAGCGTCAGGAAGACCATATTGAACTGATTGCATCGGAAAATTACGCAAGTCCACGTGTTATGCAGGCACAAGGCTCACAGTTAACCAATAAATATGCAGAAGGCTACCCAGGTAAACGTTACTACGGTGGGTGCGAATATGTTGATACAGCTGAAGCCTTGGCAATTTCGCGCGCTAAAGAGCTGTTTGGGGCAGCTTATGCGAATGTTCAGCCACACTCTGGTTCGCAAGCAAATGCGGCGGTTTACTTTGCTTTATTGAAAGCGGGCGACACCATTTTAGGCATGAGCCTTTCCGATGGAGGTCATTTAACGCATGGCTCGAAGGTCAATTTTTCTGGAAAACTCTTTAATGCGATTCAGTACGGATTAAATGAGGCGGGTGAGATTGATTATGAGCAGGTTGAAGCGCTCGCAAAAGAGCATAAGCCAAAAATGATTGTGGCAGGATTTTCTGCCTACTCACGTGTTGTTGATTGGCAGCGTTTTAGAGATATTGCTGACAGTGTGGGTGCTTACCTATTTGTTGATATGGCGCACGTTGCCGGTTTGGTTGCGGCAGGCGTTTACCCAAGCCCTGTGCAGATTGCTGATATTACAACTACGACAACGCATAAGACATTACGCGGCCCTCGTGGTGGTCTGATTCTCGCTAAAGCCAATGCAGAAATTGAGAAAAAGCTCAATTCAATGGTCTTTCCTGGTACGCAAGGTGGCCCTTTGATGCATGTGATTGCGGCTAAAGCGGTTGCTTTTAAAGAGGCGCTGCAACCTCACTACAAGCTTTATCAGCAGGCGGTTGTAGATAATGCCAATGCGATGGCCGAGGTTTTTATCGGTCGTGGCTACAACATCGTTTCTGGTGGGACTGATAACCATCTTTTCTTGGTGGATCTGGTTTCAAAAGGAATTACGGGCAAACAGGCCGATGCAGCATTGGGTGAGGCATTTATTACGGTCAATAAGAATTCTGTTCCTAATGATCCGCAGTCACCTTTCGTGACTAGCGGCATCCGTGTTGGTACACCAGCGGTGACAACGCGTGGTTTTGGTATTGAAGAGTGCCAAGCACTTGCTGGCTGGATGTGTGACATTATGGATGACGTTGAAAACAGGGAAACCATCGCGCGTGTAAAAGAAGAGGTGGTTGCAGTTTGTCGTAAACTACCCGTTTACGGCGACTAATATGTTTTGCCCATTTTGTGGCGCACAGGAGACGCGGGTCATCGATTCGCGTCTTTCTAATGATGGTATTTTGGTTCGTCGCCGGCGTGAATGTTTGCAGTGCAAAGAGCGTTTTACCACGCACGAAACCATTGAGTTCAACATGCCACGCGTTGTTAAAAGCGATGGCAGCCGTGAACCCTTTAAGGAAGAGAAGCTCCGTGCCGGTTTTTTGCGTGCTTTGGAAAGGCGTCCTGTTGCGATAGACAAGATTGAGGCGGCGATCAACCAGATCAGGAAGAAGCTAATGGTGCGTGGAGAGCGTGAGGTGGCTTCTCGTGAGGTTGGTGAGGCGGTGATGGATGCTTTGCGTGATCTTGATCAGGTGGCTTATGTTCGTTTTGCTTCCGTGTATAGAAGTTTTCAGGATGTTGAAGAGTTTCGTGATGTAATTGAGGGGCTTAAGGCGGTTGACTGATCCTTTCTGCGATAAAGATCACCTTTTTATGGTGCGGGCATTACGGCTCGCGGAGAAGGGGCTGTTTACGACTGATCCGAATCCGCGTGTTGGTTGTGTAATCGTTAATAATGATGTGATTGTCGGTGAAGGCTGGCACATGCGGGCTGGCGAGGCACATGCAGAGATTCATGCGCTTAATCAAGCAGGTTCAAAGGCGAATGCTGCAACCGCTTATGTAACCTTGGAGCCTTGCAGTCATCATGGAAAAACACCACCGTGCGCGGATGCTTTGATTAAAGCGCAGGTGGCGAGGGTTGTGATTGCGATGCAAGATCCTAATCCACAGGTTTCTGGAGATGGGATCAGAAAGCTTAAGGAGGCAGGTATTGAGGTTTGCTCTGGCCTGCTGGAACAAGATGCAGAGGCGCTTAACCCCGGTTTTTGTAAGCGAATGCGGACAGGACTTCCGTATGTTAGAAGCAAGTTGGCAATGAGTCTGGATGGTCGAACGGCAATGGCTTCTGGCGAAAGTAAATGGATTACGGGAGCGGATGCGCGAAGAGATGTGCATCATTTAAGAGCGCGAAGCTCGGCAATGTTGACCGGCATTAAGACGGTTTTGGCTGATGATCCTTTACTAACAGCGCGATTAGGTGGTGAGGTAGAGGTTAAACAGCCATGGCGTGTCATTGTTGACAGCCGATTACAGATGAATCCAGAAGTGGCAATGGCGAAGCTAGAGGGTAAGAATCTACTTTTGACACTTTCGAATGACTCAGGGCGATCTAAAGAGCTTGAATTGGCTGGGTTTGAGGTTCTAAATGTCGCGAATGATAAAGACCATATTGACCTTAATCAGGCATTTGAGCTGTTAGCTTCTCGCGGTATTAATGAGGTGATGATTGAGGCAGGGTCGGTTTTAAATGGCGCGCTCTTAAAGGCCGGCTTGGTTGATGAATGGATTGTTTACATGGCGCCGTGTGTGATGGGTTCGAAAGCAAAAGGGCTTTTTGATTTGCCGGGGCTTGAGGCAATGTCTGATCGCTTTAAGATGAAGTTAAAAGAGACAAGAATGGTTGGTGATGATTTGCGGCTAACTTTTCAGCAGATAAAGAGGTAGATGTCGAAATGTTTACAGGCATTATTCAGGCAATTGGAAAAATAGAGTCAGCACAACCGAAAGGTGGCGATTGTCGTCTGAAAATTGCGACAGGAAAGTTGCCACTTGCTGATGCAGTATTGGGTGATAGTATCGCCGTAAATGGCGTCTGTTTGACAGCGATTGAGCTAGGTGAAGGTTTTTTCTGTGCAGATGTTTCCAACGAGACTTTAGCGCATACAATTTTAAAGAATGCCACATCAGGAGAGCCGGTTAATCTGGAATTGGCACTAACCGCGACAACCCGTTTGGGTGGGCATATTGTGAGTGGCCATGTGGATGGGGTTGGCTGCGTTGTTAGCCGTGAAGAAGATGGTCGCTCGGTTCGTTTTGTAATTGAAGCGCCTGTGGAGTTGGCGCGTTATATCGCGGTGAAGGGCTCAATCTGCCTGAACGGCATTAGTCTGACGGTTAACAAGGTTAATGGTGTGCAGTTCGAGCTGAACATTGTTCCGCATACGCTGGTTGAGACGACACTTGGGCAGTTGGCTGTTGGCGGTGAGGTTAATTTAGAGGTAGATGTGATTGCGCGTTATCTTGAGCGACTTGTTCTTGGCAATAAAGCTGCTGAAACTGAATCAGGGCTAACATTAGATTTGCTGCAAAAAAGCGGCTTTATAGGTTAAATGAAAAGTTGATGAATACAACAGAAGAGATAATTGAAGAGTTACAGCAAGGGCGAATGGTCATCATTATGGATGACGAGGATCGTGAGAATGAGGGCGATCTTGTGATGTCGGCTATTCATACACGACCCGAAGATATTAATTTTATGGCGCGTTATGGGCGAGGTTTGATTTGTCTGACTTTGACGCGAGAGCGCTGCCAGCAACTACGCTTGCCTTTGATGGTTAATGAAAACCAATCTGCACACTCCACCAACTTCACCGTTTCAATCGAGGCTGCAGAAGGGGTAACAACCGGTATTTCTGCAACCGATCGAGCAAAGACTGTTTTGGCGGCTGTGTCGAGTAATGCAAAGCCAGAAGATCTTGTCCAGCCGGGCCATATTTTTCCACTGATGGCTCAGCCGGGTGGTGTTCTGAATCGTGCGGGACATACAGAGGCCGGTTGTGATCTGGCGAGATTGGCCGGAGATGAGCCGGCAGCGGTTATCGTTGAGATTCTTAATGAAGACGGGACAATGGCACGGCGGCCTGATCTAGAGTTGTTCGCTAAAGAACATGATCTTAAAATGGGTACGATTGCCGATTTGATTGAGTACCGAATTCGCAATGAGAAGACGCTTGAGCGAATTAGTGAGTGTGACTTTCCGACTGAACATGGGAACTTCCGTCTTTATGCTTATCAGGATCAAATTGATAATAAATTGCATCTTGCGCTAGTAATGGGCGATGTGGCGGGTGATGAGCCGGTTTTGGTTCGTGTCCATGCGCGTAACTTGCTGAATGATCTGTTTGAGGCGAAGCGTGAGGAAAGTGGTTTGCCCCTGCGGAACGCGATGAAAAAAATAGCAGAAGAGGGGCGCGGTATTCTGGTTGTTATTCGTAACGAAGAAGATACTAAATCCATTGTTGAGCGTATTCATGGCTACCAAATGAATGACCATGGTGTTGAATTACCTAAACAAGAGAAAGAGCAGAACGAAGACTGGAGAACAACGGGCGCTGGGGCGCAGATTTTATCCGATCTAGGTGTTCATAAGCTTCGTGTTTTGGGGGCGCCAAAGAAATACCCTGGGCTTTCAGGCTATAATCTGGAAGTGGTTGAATGTGTTGCTAACGATTAAAAACTTATTTACTTAGAGAATTTATATGTCTGAACTAACAACTTTTGAAGGTCAGTTAAATAGTGCAGAAGCACGGTACTGTCTTATTACCGCTCGTTTTAATAGTTTTATTGTCGAACAGCTACTGAGTGGTGCTGTCGACACTTTGGTTCGTCATGGTTGTAGTCGCGAGAATATTGATGTTGTTCGCGTGCCAGGTGCTTTTGAATTGCCGCTGGTTGCTCAACGAGTGGCTACGAGTAAAAAGTATGATGCAATTATCGCATTGGGCGCGGTAATTCGTGGTGGTACACCTCACTTTGAACATGTTGCTGGTGAGTGCACAAAAGGGCTGGCAACGGTCTCTCTACAACAAGATATTCCTGTTAGTTTTGGTGTCTTGACGGTAGATAGTATTGAGCAGGCGATTGAAAGAGCGGGTACTAAGGCTGGAAACAAAGGTGCTGAGGCGGCTATGTCTGCGATCGAAATGGTCAGCCTTTTCAAGGAGCTTGGCGCTGAATGAGCCAACCAAAAACAGAGGCTAGACGTTGTGCGGTACAGGCGATTTACCAATGGCAGGTGGCTGGAGCTAACCTGTCGGAGATAGAGGCACAGTTTCTTGTCTCGTCCGGTCTGAAGGGGAGCGCTAAGCGCTATTTTGGCGAGCTGCTTCATGGTATTCCAAAAGAGCTGGATGCATTAGATAAGGCAATGAGCGGCTTTGTTGATCGGCCTATTGATGAAATTGACTCTGTAGAGCGTGCCATTTTAAGGATCGGTGCTTACGAGCTACTCTTTAAGCCAGAAGTTCCTTATCGCGTTGTATTGAATGAAGGCATTAATTTGGCCAAACGTTTTGGTGCAGATCAAAGCCACAAATATGTAAATGGAGTGCTCGATAAGATTTCTCGTGAGCAAAGAGAGGTAGAACGCTCTGTGGCTAATAAGAAGCAGTAGTTTTTTAATTCATTGCAAAAGGCTGGCTATCATAATGGTTTCCTATACATTTAATCCGGCCCTCTTATTATGTTCTCCTCGGCTTTATTTTTGCTCTGAGATTGGTGGTCAATTTAAATATGGCTCTTTCTGAATTCAATCTTATCGAGCGTTTTTTCTGCTGTTCCAAGGGTGATGATGAGGGAGCCCGAATCGGGATTGGTGATGATGGAGCAATCCTATCTTTGGATAGTCGATTTGAACTTGTTGTTTCAACCGACACGCTAGTCGAAGGGGTTCATTTTCTGCCCAATACCGATCCAGAATCATTGGGACATAAGGTTCTTGCTGTTAATTTGAGTGACTTGGCAGCAATGGGAGCTACCCCGAAATGGGTTTTCCTGTCTCTAACACTTCCTGATACCGATGAGGGTTGGTTGGAGTCATTCTCGACAAGTTTTCTCTCTTTGGCTGACCGTTATTCTGTTGAGTTGGCGGGCGGGGATACAACACGTGGGCCGCTATCGCTATCGGTTACTATTCTTGGTCAAGTAGAGAAAGGGAGAGGGTTGCTTAGGTCGGGCGCAAAAGTTGGCGATAAAATCTTTGTGACCGGTTTTATTGGTGATGCAGGACTTGGTCTGCAAGAGGCGATGCAGAATAGATCTGAAAACTTATCAGCGCTTGAGCGCTACTTAAAGCCGGTGCCCCGAGTGCAAATTGGTTGTTTGCTTGAAGGGATTGCCTCCTCTTGTATTGATATTTCGGATGGGTTGGCCGCAGACTTAGGGCACATTCTAAAAAAAAGTGGTGTGGGTGCGTCGATTCAGTATGAAATGCTTCCACTTTCTACGTCGGTTAAGCACTATATTGATTCTAATAAAGATGAGCTTTTTCCTCTCTCCTCTGGTGATGATTATGAGCTTTGCTTTACTGTGCCCGAGGCGAATTTAGGTGATCTACTTGAGCTTAAGGGGGGTTTAGATTGTGCTATTACTGAGGTTGGAGAAATAGAGGCCGAAATGGGCTTGCGAGTCTATCAAGGTAAAGAAGAAATCAAACTTGAGAGGCTGGGCTACCAGCATTTTAATGAATAAAAAGCTTAGTAACGAACAAATCTCTGACAATGCGCTTTACTATGCGGCTTTCGGTTTTGGGGCGGGTTTCGCAAAAAAAGCACCGGGAACGGTTGGGACGGTAATGGGGATACCTGTCTATTTACTCACTTCTGCGGGAGGCTTTCCAGTCTTTGTTGTTTTAACGTTGATCTTTTCTTTGCTGGGTATTTATATCTGTGGGGAAACGGCTAAAGCATTAGGCGTTCACGATCACCCAGGGATTGTTTGGGATGAAATTGTCGGTTTTATGGTGACGATGCTCTTTGTTCCTTTTAGCTGGAGTGCTGTTTTGGTCGGTTTTATTCTGTTTCGTTTTTTCGACATTATAAAGCCTTGGCCAATAAGCTATATAGACAGGCATGTCAGTGGAGGGCTAGGAATTATGCTTGATGATCTCTTAGCAGGGCTTTTTTCAGCACTATTGTTGAGCTGGATTTATAGTTCTGGGTGGCTTGGTTAATGGACTTATTGGGCTCTTCAGTTAACTACCGGTTTATAGTTGCTGTGAGCGTGCTAACTATTTTGTTTTTTGCAATAAATAGCAATGCTGTTTTAGCTGAAGAGAAACGTATAGAGGTTGTTGGCCTGTTTAAAGATCGAGCGGCTATTGTTGTTGATGGGAAGCGGTTTTTCATCAAAAAAGGTGAAAAAATCTTGGGTGATATTAGATTGATTTCATCAACCACCGAGAAGGCAGTGTTTTCAGTGGGTGGGACAAGGCAGGAATTAAAGCTTGGAAGTCGTGTCGGGGGCTTTCTGGAAAAAAAGGTGGGAAAGGAGGTTGTGATCTGGAAATCTCCTAATGGTATGTTTTTAACGGTTGGGAGCATCAATGCTTTCCCCGTTAATTTTTTAGTGGATACAGGTGCTACAAAGGTTGCGCTGAATAGATATGATGCAGAGCGTTATGGCGTTGTACTTGATGAGACTGTACAAAAAGTGATGGTTTCTACCGCTTCGGGCCGAGCTCCCGCGTTTCTAGTTAAACTAAATAAAATCAGGGTGGGTGATATTGCGTTGAGAGGCGTTGATGCAATCGTGATGGAGGGAGAGCATCCTAGAAAAGTCTTATTGGGAATGTCGTTTCTTAACCGGGTTAATTTTCAGCAAAATGGCAGAATGTTGAAACTTACGAGTAAATGAAGTCAGTAACTTTTTTATGAAAGAAAAATGATAACTGTGATTGCCAGCGGCCTAGTTCTTTAGGTATACTATTCGTATCAGGTGCGGGGTGGAGCAGCCTGGTAGCTCGTCGGGCTCATAACCCGAAGGTCGTTGGTTCAAATCCAGCCCCCGCTACCAATAGAATTGGTAAAGAAAAGACCCCTGTATAGGGGTCTTTTTGTATCAGCAGGTTTTATATGAGCCGTTTTAGCTCATTAGATATAGTGTAATCAGGATGGGCCATTGGCCCATTTTTTGTTTTTAAAATAGGACAATGCGCCAAGCACCAGAAAATTTACTAAACATCATACAGCCGGTAGTGGAGGGGTTAGGGTACGAATTTATTGGTGCTGACTTTTCCGGTAGACCAGGTCAGGGTGTGCTTAGAGTTTTTATCGATATCGAGAAAGGGATCGATGTTGATGACTGTGCCACCGTCAGTAGACAGTTGAGCAGTGTGATGGATGTGGAAGATCCGATACAAGGGAACTATCAGCTTGAAGTCTCTTCCCCCGGTTTAGAGCGGCCTTTATATACGCTGGAGCATTTTGAGCGGTTTAAAGGGCAGGTGGCTGCTGTTAGTTTGAGTTTTCCTCTTCAAGAACGTCGAAACCTAAAAGGGTTGTTGCTAGGGGTAGAGGGAGATGAGGTTGTTGTAGATATGAATGGTGAGGTTTTGAATGTCCCATTCCAAATGATCGTGAAGGCGCATTTGGCGCCAGAATTTAGTTTTAAAAAATAAGGTTACGAGATGACGAACAAAGAAATTTTGCTTGTAGTCGAAGCGTTTTCAAATGAAAAAGATATCGCTAAAGAGGTCGTTTTTGAGGCCGTAGAGGCTGGCCTTGAGATGGCAACCGTCAAGAAGCATGGCGGAGAGATTGCCGCTCGTGTGGTGATCGATCGTGTAAGCGGCGAGTACGAAACTTTCAGAAAGTGGCTGGTCGTCGAAGCTGACGCTGAATTTGAAGGGGGAATGGAATACCCTGAGCGTGAAATTTTGCTAGAAGAGGCGCAGAAGCAGCAGCCAGATATCGAGTTGGATGATTGCATTGAGGAGTCGATTGAGTCCGTCAGTTTTGGTCGCATATCTGCCCAGGCAGCCAAGCAGGTAATTGTTCAGAAAGTACGCGAAGCTGAGAGAAAGAAGGTCGTTGAAGCCTATCTTGATCGTGTTGGGGAGCTCATTACAGGAGTTGTTAAGCGCGTTGAGAAGGGAAATGTCTACCTTGATCTCGGTGGAATGGCAGAAGCCTTTATTCCAAGAGAAGAGATGATCGTTCGTGAGCCAGTTAGAACAGGTGACCGTGTTCGTGGTTATCTTAAAGAGGTGAGGTCTGAGCAAAGAGGGCCACAACTTTTTGTTAGCAGAACATCTCCTGAACTTTTGATTTCGTTATTCAAGTTAGAAGTGCCTGAAGTTGGTGAGGAGTTGATTGAAATTAAAGGTGCTGCTCGTGATCCAGGCGCCAGAGCAAAAATTGCAGTAAAAAGTAATGATCCGCGGCTAGATCCAATTGGAGCCTGTGTAGGTATGAGAGGTTCTAGGGTGCAAGCGGTTTCCAATGAGCTGGCGGGAGAGCGTGTTGACATTATTCTTTGGGATGACAACGAAGCACAGTTTGTAATTAATGCTATGTCACCTGCTGAGGTGGTCTCAATAGTCGTCGATGAAGAAAAACACAGCATGGATGTTGCTGTTGCCGATGATAATCTTTCGCAGGCAATTGGTCGAGGTGGGCAGAATGTGCGTCTGGCAACAGAGCTAACAGGCTGGGAGCTCAATGTTATGAGCGCTACTCAGGCAGAAGAGAAAAGTGAAGCTGAGACGGGTAATCTGGTCAAGCTATTTATGGAAAAGCTTGATGTCGATGAGGATGTGGCTTCAATCCTAGTTCAAGAGGGCTACTCAACAGTTGAAGAGCTGGTGTATGTGCCTCAGCAAGAAATGTTGCAGATAGAAGAGTTCGATGAGGAAATCGTCGATGAACTACGCAATCGTGCCAGAGATATTTTGCTGATTAGTGCTATTGCCTCAGAAGAAAAATTGGATTCCGTTGAAATTTCTGATGACCTTCTTGAGATGGAAGGTATGAGTCAGGAGATTGCCTATGCGTTGGCTGCAATAGGTGTGAAAAGTAAAGATGACTTGGCAGATCAGGCGGTTGATGAGCTGCTTGAGGCAGAAGGTATTGATGAGGAATGTGCGGCAGAACTGATTATGGAAGCGCGTAAATCGTGGTTTGAAGAGTAATAATCGGGCGAGCAGACACAGGAGTATATACAGATGAGTAATGTAACAGTAGAGCAACTTGCAGGTGTTGTGGGTGTGCCCGTTGAGCGTTTGATGGAGCAGTTAAAAGAGGCTGGAATCAAAGTCAAAAAGGCAGATGCCGTTTTAACTGAAGAAGAAAGAGTTGGATTGCTTGTTTTTCTTAGAAATAGGCATGGAAAAGAGGAAGAAGCTACTACAGTAGCTCCCAAAAAAGTTACGCTTAAAAGGCGCTCTGTCAGTGAGCTTAAGCAAGGGCGATCAGCAAATAAAACAGGCGCAAAAACTGTAAGCGTCGAAGTTCGTAAACGAAAAACATATGTTAAGCGTGAAGATGCTCTTGAGGATGAGAGTCAAGATGCTGAAGCTGAACAGGCTAGAAAAGCTCTAGAAGAGCAGCAGGCACAAATTGCTGCTGAGCAAATGACACTTAATAAAGCTGAGCAAGAAAAATTAGCAGCAGAGGCTGATGCGGCAAGGGTAGAAGAAGAGGCTGCGAGAGCTGAGAAAGAAGCTGCGAGAATTGAAGCTGAGCGTGTTGCGAGTGAGGCAGTGAAGAGGGAGCTTGAAGCACAAAAAGCCGAAGAGAAAATTAAGGCTGAAGAGGCTGCCAAATTGGCAGAAATTGAGGCAGAAAAAGAGAAGAAGAAAGAGTTTGCCTCTCGGAAGAACGCTCATAGAATTCAGTTTGCACCTGAAAAAAAGGTTGTGCCAAAAGTGCTGGTAGAGGCTGAGGTAAAACCAGAACCAGCAAAGAAACCGGTGGCTGCAAAGCCAGCAGCAAAAGCTAAAAAAGCAGCTCCAGCTGCAAAAAAAGACCACCTTGGTCGAGAGCAGCTGCATATGGCTAAGGGCAAGAAAGGGCGTAAAAAGAAACCTGTAAGAGGGCAAGGAAGAGCAAGACCTGTCGTTGCTTCAGATGCAAAGCATACTTTTGAAAGGCCAACGGCACCTGTAGTTCATGAGGTTAAAGTACCTGAAACAATTATTGTTTCGGAGCTTGCTCAGCGGATGTCAATTAAAGCTGGTGAGGTGATTAAGGTTCTGATGGGCATGGGGATTATGGCGACCATCAATCAGATTCTTGATCAGGAAACAGCGGTGCTACTTGTTGAAGAGATGGGTCATGCAGCTATTTTGCATAGCGATGATGACTTGGAAACAGAAATGCTCGCAAGTGTGCAGCAAAGTGGTGCCACTGAAACCCAAAGAGCGCCAGTTGTCACAATTATGGGGCATGTTGATCACGGGAAAACATCGTTGCTCGATTACATTAGAAGTAGTCGTGTCGCTGCGGGTGAGGCAGGTGGAATTACCCAGCATATTGGTGCTTACCAAGTTAAAACGGAACAGGGTGCGGTCACTTTTCTAGATACACCAGGCCACGCGGCCTTTACAGCAATGCGTGCGCGTGGAGCTCAGGCAACAGATATCGTGATTTTGGTTGTCGCTGCCGATGATGGCGTGATGCCTCAGACAAAAGAGGCTGTTGAGCACTCGCGTGCGGCGGGTGTTCCAATGATTATTGCGGTTAACAAAATAGATAAAGAAGAGGCTGATCCCGACCGCGTTAAACAGGAGCTGGTTGCGTTAGAAGTTGTTCCTGAAGAGTGGGGTGGTGATGCGATTTTTGTCAATGTTTCTGCTAAAACAGGGCAAGGCATCGATGAGTTGTTAGAGACAATTTTATTGCAGTCTGAAATGCTCGAGCTCAAGGCACCCGTTGAGATGGCAGCTCAGGGTGTTGTGATAGAGGCTCGCCTGGATAAGGGTCGAGGAGCTGTTGCGTCATTGTTGGTTCAGAAGGGAACACTAAGAAAAGGCGACATCGTCATAAGTGGCGAGGAGTATGGGCGTGTTCGAGCTGTTTTTGATGAAAATGGTAAGCAGGCTGGAGAGGCAACACCTTCTATGCCAGTTGAGGTTTTAGGGCTATCCGGAATACCTGAAGCTGGGGATGAGTTTATGGTTGTTCCCGATGAACGGAAGGCAAGAGAACTGGCTTCTCTGCGTCAAGATCGGAACCGCTCTGGCGTACTTGCAGAACAGCAAGCAGCTCGTTTAGAAGGGCTTTTCAATCAGATGTCTGAAGGCGATGTTGAAGAGCTGAAAATTGTTCTTAAAACGGATGTTCGTGGAAGTTTAGAGGCATTACGCGACGCGTTGACAAAAATATCTCATGAAGAAGTTAAGGTAAAAGTTATCTCTTCAGGCGTGGGGGGTATCAATGAAGGGGATGCTAATTTAGCAATCGCTGCGGGTGCAATCGTGATCGGTTTTAATGTGCGTGCGGATGCAAGTGCTAGAAAACTGATTGAAGGAAAAGGAATAGATCTTCATTACTACAGCATTATTTATGATGTGATTGATGAGGTTAAGCGCGCGGTAAGTGGTTTGTTGTCTCCAGAAATTAAAGAGCAGATACTGGGCGTTGCCAATGTTCGTGATGTTTTCCGCTCTCCAAAGTTTGGCGCTGTTGCGGGCTGTATGGTGACTGAAGGGATCGTGAAGAGGAATCTTCCTATTCGCGTGCTGCGTGATAATGTTGTGATTTATGAAGGGCAGCTAGAATCACTGAGACGATTCAAAGATGATGTCAATGAAGTTAAATCAGGGATTGAATGTGGTATTGCGGTTAAAAATTATGATGATGTGCAGCCGGGTGATCAGATCGAAGTATATGATCGCGTGGAGGTTAAGCGGACACTCTAATGGCTCGAGAATTTAGTAGAAGTGATCGTGTGGCAGCTGAAGTGCAGCGTGAACTGGCAACGACGATCCAGATGGAGTTCAGGAATCCAAAGCTGGGTTTTATAACGGTTAATGCTGTACGAGTTTCACGAGATTTAGATGTGGCAAAGGTTTACGTTGGCGTGATGAATGCTGATGAAGATCAGATCAAGGAAAGCTTGGAAATTTTAAACAAGTCAGCCCCTTGGTTGCGTCATGCGCTGTCAGATCGGGTCAGAATGCGAAGGGTGCCCGAGTTACGCTTTGTCTTTGATGAGTCCATTGAGCGTGGCGCGCGGCTAACCAGCCTCATTGAAGGTCTTGATTTGCCAAATAAAGAAGATAGCTCGGAAAACAGTTAATGGGGCGACGGGGTAGGCTATCTAAGGGCCAGCACATTAATGGAATTTTCTTGCTGGATAAAGGTACGGGGCGCTCATCAAATTCCGAGTTGCAGCGAGCAAGATCTATTTTTGATGCGCGCAAAGCAGGCCATACAGGTAGTTTAGACCCACTAGCCAGTGGGCTTTTGCCAATCTGTTTTGGTGAAGCGACAAAAGTATCCGCCTATTTACTTGATGGCGATAAACGCTATCAAGTCAAAGTTAGGCTCGGCGTGGTAACGGATAGCGGTGATAGAGAAGGCGCTATTATTTCCGAAAAGCCAGTCCCGTCATTTACTCAAGCAGATTTAGACGCGCTCTTAAAGTCATTTGAGGGTGAAATTAGCCAGGTTCCTCCTATGTATTCCGCGCTGAAACATAATGGGCAGAGACTTTATAAGCTTGCTAGGCAAGGGCTAGAGGTTGAGAGAAAGGCTAGAAAAATCACTATTCGCGATCTCCAATTAATTAGCTTTGATGAGGCAAGTTTGGAGCTGGATGTACTTTGCTCTAAAGGAACCTATATTCGCACGCTGGCTGAAGATATTGGTGAGAAAATGGGCTGTGGTGCTCATGTGGAGGTTCTTCGTCGAACTGAGGTGAACTGTTTTAATGTCGAAAAGGCATTGACTTTGGGGCAGCTAGAAGAGATTGCAATGGAAGGGCCGGAAGCCTTGAAAATGGTTTTATTGCCGGTGGATGCTGCTATTTTAGACTGGCCAAAGGTCGAGCTATCCGAGTCACTTTCATGGCATATTAAGCAGGGGCAGGCGGTTGAGTGTCCGGGCGTTAAGAGCGAAGAGGATGATGCTTTAATTAGGGTGTATGGCCCTTCGCAAGATTTTATAGGGTTAGGGAAAGTGGATGGAAAGGGGTGTTTGGCACCGAAAAGGTTGTTTAACCTCTAGCTTTTCACTGCCGTAGTATTGTTAGATTCGTAGGAATTCGCTTGTTACAAAGAGTTACAAGCGGTAAAATTATCAAGTTTTTTATTCGATTATCAAAATTTAGGAGTTTTACATGCCGTTTACTGCAGAGCAAACGAGTGCAGTGGTACAAGAGTATCAATTGTCTAAAGATGACACAGGTTCAACTGAAGTTCAGGTTGCGCTTTTGACTGCTCGTATCAAACATCTTACGCCTCACTTCGCAGAGCATAAGAAAGATCACCATTCAAGACAGGGCTTGTTACGCCTAGTTAACCAGCGTCGTAAACTGCTCGATTACTTGAAAAGAAAAGATGCGGCTCGTTACCGCTCTTTGATTGAAAGATTAGGCTTACGTAAGTAAATACCCGCTTATTTGATCTAGGAATAATACTTAATGAATTCTATTCGGAAAGAGTTTAAATTCGGCGACCAACTGGTCACGATTGAAACAGGTGAAATCGCTCGCCAAGCAGATGGTGCAGTCTTAATTGATATGGGTGGGACATCCCTCCTTGTCAGCGTCGTCGGCAAAATGGATGACCAAGAGCGCGACTTCTTCCCCTTGACTGTTAACTATCAAGAGAAAGCGTATGCAGCAGGGAAAATCCCAGGTGGATTTTTCAAGCGAGAGGGCCGGCCAACTGAAAGAGAGACGCTTACTTGTCGTCTAATTGATAGACCGTTACGTCCACTTTTTCCGAAAGGATTCAGAAACGAAGTTCAGATTATTGCAACACTTGTGTCGCTAAACCCTGAAGTTTCTCCAGATATTCCTGCATTAATCGGCTCTTCAGCAGCCGTTGCTATTTCAGGTATCCCTTTTAACGGGCCAATCGGTGCGGCACGTGTTGGTTATAAAGATGGAGAATATTTGCTTAACCCAACACAAGCAGACTTGGAAGATTCAAGCCTAGATTTGGTTGTTGCTGGTACGGATAAAGCTGTTTTAATGGTTGAGTCAGAAGCGGACCAACTTTCTGAAGAGGTTATGCTTGGCGCGGTACTGTTTGGTCACGAACAGATGCAATCAGCTATTCAGGCGATAAAAGAGCTAGCAGATGAAGTTGCTAAGCCTGTTTGGGAATGGGCGGCTCCTGCGATAAATGAAGCGTTGAAGGCAACTGTTTATGCAGAAGCTGAAGCTTCGGTTTCAGCTGCTTATCAGATCTCTGAAAAGATGGCACGCCAGGACAAGCTGAAAGAGGTTCGCTCTGCTCTTGTAGAAAAACTGACTGCTAACGAAGAGATTGAAGGAAAAGAGGTCAGATCTCTGTTCGGAACGCTGGAAAAAGATGTTGTTCGTGGTTCAGTGCTTGCGACTGGTAAGCGAATTGATGGGCGTGATCTACAGACAGTTCGTAAGATTTCTGTTCGCACAGGTGTTTTACCCCGCACACATGGTTCGGCATTGTTTACTCGTGGCGAAACGCAGGCTGTCGTTGTAGCGACATTGGGAACAGGTAGAGATGCACAGCTAATCGATGCGCTTGAGGGCTCATATCACGATAACTTCATGTTGCATTACAATTTCCCTCCATTTTGCGTTGGCGAAACTGGCTTTGTCGGTTCACCAAAACGTCGTGAAATTGGTCATGGGAAGTTGGCGAGACGCGGTATTGAGGCAGTTTTGCCTAGTGCAGATGATTTTCCTTATGTTCTTCGAGTTGTTTCTGAAATCACCGAATCGAACGGTTCAAGCTCTATGGCTTCTGTTTGTGGTACTAGCTTGGCGCTGATGGATGCTGGTGTTCCTTTGAAAGCCCCTGTTGCTGGAATCGCGATGGGATTGATCAAAGAAGATGATCGCTATGCAGTCTTGTCTGATATTTTAGGTGATGAAGATCACTTAGGAGATATGGATTTTAAAGT
>DEIG01000020.1 GCA_002352345.1 Methylococcaceae bacterium UBA2780 | reverse complement strand
GATGAAGCGAATGAAAGAGCTTGAAGATGAAAACCGACGGCTTAAAAAGATGTATGCAGAAGAGAAGCTCAAAGCTGAGGTTGTTAAAGAGGCACTTTAGCAAAAGTGGTAAGGCCATCTCACCGGCGTGAGATGGCTCAACGAGCCATTACAGATTTCAATATCAGTATTCGAGTCAGTTGCAATGCATTTGGCATCAGTGAAACCTGCTATCGCTATAAAGCTAAGCTCAGTGATGAAAACGCAGAGATAGCTGATTGGCTGCTTCGAGTGAGCTGTAAATACAAACGCTGGGGCTTCGGTTTGTGCTTTTTATATCTTCGCAATATCAAAGGCTATCGCTGGAATCATAAGCGTGTCTACCGCATTTATCGAGATCTGGAGCTGAATCGCCCCGGCCTTACTAGACACCCTGCTTCTTCAAAAAATAACTCTTTTCATACGCCATCGGTGACAGGTCATTATTGTTACCATGCCGCCTAGTCGAGTTATAGAATAACTCAATATAGTTAAAAACATCCCGCTTTCCGTCCTCCCGGGTTCGGTATATCTTCCGCCTTATTCGCTCACGTTTTAGCAACTGAAAGAAGCTTTCTGCACACGCATTATCATGACAGTTTCCTCGGCGACTCATGCTCGCCACCAAGTTGTTCGCTTCTAACATGCTGCGCCAGTCATAACTGGTGTACTGGCAACCTTGGTCCGAATGCACAAGAACCTCTGCTTTAGGTTTGCGGCGCCAGCAAGCCATTGTGATGGCATCAAGTACCAAATCGGTATTAATGCGTTCACTCATCGACCAGCCAACGACTTGCCGTGAAAATAGATCAATGACCACACCTAGAAAAAGCCAACCCTCGTAAGTACGAATATAGGTTATGTCGGTTACCCAAACTTTATTTGGCTCAGCCACATCAAACTCACGATTGAGGTGGTTCGGTGCAACCGCTGATATTTCTCCACCACTGTAGTTCGCCTTATGCTTCTTATAACCGCGCTGAGATTGCAACTTAGCTTCACGCATGATCCGGTAGACGCGGTTCTTGCCGCATTGCTCACCAATAGAGAGCATATCTTTATAAATCTTCCGGTAGCCATACACGCAACCACTCTCTAGCCATAACTGCTTAATAAAGCCTAGAAAATACTCATCATCCTTTTCTCGCTGGCTCTTCGGTTTATGAAGCCAGGCATAAAAACCACTGGGATGAACTTTTAGCACGCGGCACATCGCACGAATAGTGAAGCGGTGAATTCGAGATTTTATGAACGTGTACTTTTCTTTGACTCGCTTGCAAAGAACACGGCCTCCTTTAATATGTTGCGCTCCTCGGTAACGCGCTTTAGCTCAGCTTTTAGCCTGCGTAATTCATCGCTGGAGGATTGCTTGGCTTGATAGGCTTCTGCACTCTCTCCGTAGCGATCTCGCCAGTTATAGAGACTCTTTGTCGTAATTCCTAATCGCTTTGCAACATCCGCTATTGAGTAACCGCTGCAATCTTAAATTCTTCTGTGTATCGCTCGCCAGCCATCATCAACTCCTCTTTAAGTTTATTGTAACTTTAAAGAGTCTCTAGTGGAGTCGGGGCGATTCAGTATATCGCTCACGGGATGAATTAAGAGCTGACATCTTTGGCTATATTGAAGTATTTTATAACCGAAGAGGCAGATGCAATTATTTAGGGTGCGTCAGTTCAGAACAATTTGAAATGGAACGGTGTGGTAATTCATAGCTGTCTACGGTAGTGGGGGAGTCCACGCTATAGTTTGATCTAATGGAGAAGCAGTATGTCACCTGACTCACAATCCCAGCATCAAGCACTGGATGAAAATGTGGTATTCCATGTGCATGGAGTGACCAAAGTGTATCAGATGGGTGAGGTGCAGGTAAGCGCTTTGCGCGGTGTAGATATAGATCTGCAGCGGGGAGAATTTACCGTATTGTTGGGGGCCTCGGGCAGTGGTAAATCAACGCTGCTTAATATTTTAGGTGGTCTGGATACTCCCACAGAAGGCCATGTCTTTTACGGTGAGCGAGATCTCACACGAGCAAGTGAAAGTGAATTAACAGAGTATCGCCGTTTCCATGTGGGTTTTGTTTTTCAGTTTTACAATTTAATTCCTAGCCTGACGGCGCGTGAAAATGTTGCCGTAGTCACCGAAATTGCAAATTCACCGATGCAACCAGGTGACGCTTTAAAACTGGTTGGTTTGCAGGATCGGCTTGATCATTTTCCTGCGCAGCTTTCCGGTGGAGAGCAACAGCGCGTTGCCATCGCGCGAGCAATTGCCAAAAATCCAGATGTATTGTTATGTGATGAGCCAACCGGGGCGTTAGATTCTAAAACCGGTATTGTGGTGTTGCAGGCTTTGCAACGGATCAACGAGGAGTTAGGTACAACCACGGCCGTCATTACTCATAATGCTGGCATTGCTCAAATGGCTGACCGAGTTATTCATTTAACAGACGGCTTAATCGGCAATGTGTACAAAAATGATACTCGACTAAGAGCTGATGAGTTGAAGTGGTGAATTAGACATGAGAGCCATCGATATAAAATTATGGCGTGAGCTCTGGGGTATGCGTATGCAGGCTCTGGCGATTGCTATGGTAATAGTCGGTGGTGTGAGTATTTTTATTATGTCATTAAGTACGCTCGACTCATTGTTTGAAACCCGTGAAAATTATTACCGCAATCATCATTTTGCCGATGTGTTTGCTTCGCTTAAACGTGCTCCCTTATCACTGGTAAAACGTATCCGGGAAATTCCCGGTGTCGATAAGGTTGAAACGCGTGTGCTGGCTTACGTGAATCTTGATTTAGAAGATTTTGATGATCCGGTGAGTGGTCATTTACTTTCATTAAATGCTAATAGCACCGGTCTTTTAAATCAGATTTATTTGCGTAAAGGCCGTTTACTTGATCCGGGGCGGGATAATGAAGTTTTGCTCAGTGAAGAGTTTGCTCACGCCCATGATTTGCAACCCGGTGATAAACTCGCGGCAACGATCAATGGTCGACGAAAAGTGCTTAGTATCGTGGGGCTTGTCCTGTCACCTGAATATATTTATCAGATTGCACCTGGTGCGATGTTTCCAGATTATCTTCGATATGGTGTTTTATGGACGGCACGTAAACCACTGGCAAGTGCGTATGATATGGACGGGGCGTTTAACGATGTCACCCTTACCCTGAGTAAAGATGGCAATGAACAGGATGTAATAGACAGGCTTGATGAGCTGTTGAAACCCTATGGTGGGATAGGTGCCTACGCACGCAAAGATCAGTTGTCTAACCGTTTTTTGAGTGAGGAGCTTAAACAACAAAAAACGATTGCCACAATATTCCCAATGATCTTTTTTGGTGTTGCAGCATTTCTTTTGAATGTAGTCACTAGTCGCCTTATCAGCTTACAGCGTGAACAGATTGCTGGACTTAAGGCCTTTGGTTATAGCAATTTTTCTGTCGGTCTGCATTACACAAAACTGATATTAATGATTACCGCTATAGGCGTTATTGCAGGAATAGGTTTTGGTATCTGGATGGGCAAAGGAATGAGTAATATTTACATGGCCTTTTATAGCCTGCCATTTATGAATTATGTACTAAATGCCGAGGTCATTATTGCTGCGGTTTTAATTAGTATGGGAGTTGCCGTACTTGGCACTCTGTATGCGCTGTATAACGCGGCCAGTTTACCACCGGCACAGGCTATGCGTCCCGAACCCCCAGCAATGTACCATACAACCCTGGTTGAAAAGCTGGGGCTACAGCGCTGGTTCTCACAGCCCACACGAATGATTTTTCGTCACATTGAGCGTCGCCCTTTTAAATCATTGATGACCATACTGGGTATTAGCATGGCCTGTGGCACGATGATGATTGGTGGTTTTCAGGAGGGTGCGATTAAACATATGGTTGAGGTGCAGTTTGGTATGAGTCAGCGCAGTGATCTAACCGCAATTTTTACTGAGCCAACTTCACAGCGTTCGCTTTATTCATTGCAGAGTTTACGTGGCGTAGAGCATGTTGAAGGTTTTAGGGTTGTAACTGCAAAATTACGTTTTGAACATCGTTCGTATAGAACATCTGTGCAGGGAATTGATCCTGATGGCAGCCTGATGCGTTTGCTTGATACACGTCTGAAAGTGATTGATTTACCGCCAGAAGGCATCATTCTCACTGATTATCTGGCAGAGATATTACATATTAAAGTGGGTGATATGCTGACCGTAGAGGTGTTGGAAGGTGATCGTCCTGTGGTTCAGGTGCCAGTAGTTGGCATGGCTAAAGAGTATCTTGGTTTAAATGGCTATATGCAGTTGAACTCATTGAACCGGTTGTTAAACGAAGGTCATGCTATCTCATCTGCCTGGTTAAAAGTTGATAAGTTACATCAGCCTCATGTCTACGCAGAGCTTAAGGATGCGCCACGTATAGCTGGTGTAGTTGAGCAGGAGTCGGCTATTAACTCTTTTTACGAAACGATGGATGAAACCATTTTATTTTTTACCTTTATCACGACTTTGTTGGGTGGAAGCATAGCATTTGGTGTGGTTTACAACAGCATGCGCATTGCGCTATCTGAGCGAAATCGAGAACTGGCTAGTTTGCGTGTGTTGGGATTTCATAAGGCAGAGGTTGCCTACATTCTTCTGGGCGAAATGGTCGTGTTAACACTCATCGCTATTCCGCTGGGAATAATGATCGGTTATGGTTTGTGTGCATTTCTTGCGTTTCAGTTTGATTCTGACTTATATCGTATTCCGCTGGTACTTGGCCTGAAAGTTTATGCTTTTGCGGCATTGGTGGTGATTGGCTCCTCTATCATCTCGGCATTGATGATTTGGCGTAATTTGGCACAGCTGGATATGGTGGCTGTGCTTAAAACTAAGGAATAAACGTATGCCTGCTCTGTTAAAAAAACATCCACTGATATCCTTTATTGCTGCGTTAATAACCGGGCTATTGATGTGGGGTTTCTGGCCACAGCCAATTATGGTTGAAGGCATTGAAGCAAGATATTCACCAATGACTGTAAGCATTGAAGAGGAAGGTCAAACCCGGGTGATTGATCGCTACGTGATTGCCGCATCTGTTGATGGCGTAGCCTGTCGTCAACAATTAAAGGTTGGTGATACGGTTAAGCGGGGGCAGGTTTTGTTAGGGATTGCGCCATTACAATCACAAATACTGGATCCGCGTAGCCGTGCCCAGGCTCAGGCCCAGATAGCTGCAGCAAAATCGGCCTTACATGCCGCTGAAGAACAGGCTAATGCTGCATCTGCGTCGGCACAATTGGCAAATAAGGAATTAATACGGCTGCAGCCATTAATGGAAAAGGCTTTGATTTCACGTGAAGCCTTTTATAAGGCCAGAACTGAGGTGCAAACAGCTACGGCGAATAAACGTTCAGCGGATTTTAGTGTAGAAGTGGCTAAATATGAACTAGAAGCCGCACGTACTGCTCTGCAATATTCAGCTGCCGTTGACAGTGGAGTACCGGCAGAGCGAGTACCGGTTCGATCACCGATAGATGGTAAAATTCTTAAAGTGGTTCGTGAATGCGAAGGGCCTGTGCGTACCGGTGCGCCATTGCTGGAAGTGGGCGACCCCTCTGCGTTGGAAATAGAAGTTGATGTGCTTTCAGCCGATGCGGTGAAAATTAAACCCGGGATGAAAGTTCTGTTTGATCGCTGGGGAGGTGAAAAGCCTTTGGAGGGTCTGGTTCGAATAGTCGAACCGGTTGGTTTTACCAAGGTATCAGCACTTGGAGTTGAAGAACAACGCGTGCTCATTATTTCTGATTTTGTTTCTAAGGCTGAACTCTGGAGACGACTTGGGGATGGTTATCGGGTTGAGGCGAATTTTATTATATGGCAGCAGGAAAATGTTCTGCAAATACCCGCGAGCAGTTTATTTAGAGATAACGGGGGATGGGCAGTGTTTATTATTGAGAATGATCTGGCAGTAAGGCGTGAAGTTAAAGTAGGTCAGCGTAATGGTTTGGTTGCACAGATTCTTGAAGGGATAAATGATGGTGACTTGGTTATCAACCATCCGAGCGATGAGGTGGATGATGCTAAACGTGTAGAACTACGATTATTTGATTAGCAGAATTCTAGGGCTTGTATTTGCTTATATTGGTTGCTGCCTTTGAGCTGCTACGACCATCGCCATATGGGTTGACTGAAATGTCATTATCTTTTTTAAGTCCCTCTAGGTATTCTCTCTCTTCTTTCGTATCGTTGATGTGATCTACGACCTTGTCCTGTCGAATCCTAATAGTGGCTATGCGGTAGTCCGTCTCTACTATTTGCTCTCAAAGTGTCTTTCCATCTCCAGTTTCGCGATTTTCTTTCCTTAATTTATCTAAACGCTCCTTCAACAACTGCGCTTTTGTCTTGGGTATTTCCCATTTCCTGTCCGGCATTTTTATAGTGAGTCCAATTGCAGGCCCGTCATTATTGCAATTTATAGTGCTGCAGCTAGCTTCATCACCTTGGCTTGGGATGTCTATCGATAATGCATCTTGGTTCTGAATGGCAGTGTTATCAATTTTACGGGGGATTTTTTTCTGGTCGTTATTAAAACCTAGGTGTTCACGTGGCTGTCTATGGGGTCGTGTTAGATTGGTGACACTTCTTCCAGCTGATGGTTGGTGAGATGGATGAAGAGCCACCGCTAGACGAGCAACCACTACCGTAACACGCCAGTGTTAATGGGCTCAGAGTTATGCCGAGTACAAGTAGAGCTAGCTTAAAGTGACCTGATGATATGATTAAATTCCCCCTCCCTAGAGCCATATATAATTTGATCAAGACTAAACTAAACGCTTAAAACTCGGGCTTAAAATTTGGAATGATGACTATTCCTCCATCTTTTGTTTGAATGACACTTGCCTTCCTACTCTTCGCTTTAGCTTTTGACTTTTGCTGTTTATCTGCCGCTCTTTTTTCCCAACGATCAGCAGTTTGTTTATGGTCATCTGCCGATCTTTCAAGGTCATTCGCCTCGTTTTCAAGCTGTGTAGCTTTGTCATGCATTTTGTTAGACGCTTCTTTAGCTATCTCACGTTGGTTTTCATCACTAATACTCAAGCTTTTCTTTGCTAGCTTGTCAGCTTTTCGTCGTAATTTTTTCGCCTCTTCTCTTTTTTTGTCACCATCTGCGCTCAATTCTTTTGCCTTATCTCGCGCTCGCTTGGGGTCGCCACCCAAATAGACTCCGATTGGATCATAATACGAGAGTTCAGGAATGACGGATTTGATTGGAGGAGGGATATCTTTTTCTAAAAGAGAAGGGTCTTTTGGAGGATCGATCTTTACGGAAGAATTTGAATCTTTGGATAGAGAGCCCCTGACCTCAATAGGCTTTTCCTCTGCCTTGGCTTTAGCATCGGCTCGTATTTCGAGTTCTCTGTCAATTTTACCCAGCCTTTTCTCTAAAACTTCAATATCTTTTTCTCTACTAGAGTATTTGACACCCTCTTTCTGGTTTTTCTTAAGTTGTTCGAGTCTTTTTTCAGTTGTAGATCTAAGATTTTTTAAAAGTGGGGTTTTAGCTCGGAGAAAACCATCTTCACCTCCGAATAGCATCGGTCCTCCAGATTTCATCATGTAGAACTCGCGATAGCTATCACCTTTCAAGCCTCTAAACTTGTCGTCTTTCCGATAAGACCGTTCAAGTGCCGTCTTGTTTTTTTTTGTTAGATTGGTTACACCGTTTCCAGTTGATGGCTGGCTGGATGAAGAAGAGCTACTACTGGATGAGCAGCTACTACCATAGCAAGCCAGCGTTAACGGGCTTAGGGTTATGCTGAACGCAAGCAATCCTAGCTTGATGTAGTTTAATTGTTTGTTTGATTTGTTCATGACGATCTCCTAGAAGCGTGCCGTTACGCCAATGCTTATAATGCGCTGGTCATAATCATAAAATGCAATATTCGAATCATTATCGGTATCCTCAAACTGGCCAAACACAGTCATAGTTCTGCTAATGGGTTTGCTGAATCGAAGGATCAAGCTGTTTATCTGGTCTTCACGAGAAAAAGCGAAACCACCACCCGCTAAACTATTGGCATTGTCGTAATCATCAATGTTTCGGCTAAAGGCCAGCTCGCCTGTAATTCCATAATTTAGTGGATGACTAACCGCTAGCGTTAAGCCGTTACTATCATAATCAAAGTCCTCACCGTCGCGGTTATTCCAAGTGCGATAAATCCCTGCACGAACACGTAATTTCGTACCAGGTGGGGTGAAGTAGTCAGTTATTGATACTGTTTCCTCAGTGCCATCTCGATCCTGTACAGCAGCTGCGCTGGTGAAATAATTGTGATGCGTGTATGCATAAGCGACTTCTAGTGATGCCCATTCGTGGTGGCTCCACGATAGTGCTGGCCGGACAGTCACTGCATTGCTAAAACCATCTCCATCTAGCCGAGTATAGTCATCGCTAAAGGCTACAGATCCAAAAATATTTGGCTGAAACTGATGGCGAAAATCAAGCCAAAAGTAGTGTTCAACGGTATCTGCAGTCGAGACTTCATCGTATTCATCCACTAATAGTGCATATCCAAATGTTAGATTATCTCGCTCATTAAGCTCCAAGTCATAGCTGGCATCTAAAGTCAGGCGTGCATATTGATCACTCTCGTGAGATACGTCCGCCGGCAGTGGAACACTATTACCCAGCGCAATTGCATTATCGTTTTCTCCTATTGAAAACGACATATTAACTCGCCATGGTTTGGTCTCAGATAGAGGGGATATAGGTGGTTCTGGCAAACCAAGCTTGGCGCGGAATTCCGGCGATTTTTGATCCAACCGTTGAAGGTTCGTCATGGCTAAATTATCTTTTCCTTGTAGGAGCGCTAGTGAAATGAGATAAGCGCGAGCAGTGGGTTCGAGCCTTGGGTCACGCCTGATTGCTTCGTTGAGTGCTTCTTCAGCCAGTTCAAATTCGCCGAGTTGTATTAAAGCTCGACCTCGAAACTCGCTGGTTTTCCCACGCCCCGGATAAGCCTTTTCATAGCGGTTTAAGATATTTAAGGCATGTTGCCAACTGTCAACACCAAGGTAGGCCCAGCCCAGTTCAAAACCCAGATCCTTATTTTTTGAACCTCGCGCATGAGCAAGTCGTAGATTTAGGACGGCTGATTCAAAATCACCAACTCGGTTCGAGGTCACACCTGAAAAAAATGGTGCATCAGCATCGGTTCGATCTGATTTTTCCGCAGCAGCAAACTTACCAAGCGCGGCTCGGTGATCCCCTTGTTGAAGAAGCTGAATCCCCTCTGAAATAAGACCTTGTGATTGTTCAGATGCTTGTGTCGGTATTGAAAAAGTTCCTAGGCTTACTATTAATATGGATACAGCAACATTACGAGTTAGAAAAAAGCTTATCATTTCATTCTCCACGTTCGCTCTGGGTTTTAACTAGAGCTACTACTCCCATAAGCCCATAAAGTCAATATTCCTGTATAGATAAATGTGATGACGTTTGGCCTAAACTAAGCCAATTCATTAGAATTTCCGTACAGTTATTGATAGAACTCGAACTCCAAGTTGATCAATAGTTTAATCAGCCGGTCGCGGGTTCGAGTCCCATCACCGCTCTAGGCCTTTTATATTTTGGATAGATTTTTCTGTTTCTCAGGATAGGTATGTGGCTATTTCTTTAATTGATTTAGAAGTCATACCTATAACCGAATAAGAAAAAGTAGTCTTTGTTGTGCTCTTCCGTGCCAGCAAGCTTTCTTTCTTCATAATCTGCGCTAATTTCAGCTTCTAATTGAAAGTTCCGGCGCACGCGGTAGGTTAATTGTAGTGATGGTGTGTAAATAATCTGGGTGCTGTTGTCCGTGTGGTTGTCTCTATAGCGAATTTTTATTTTTGGGTTAATTCTTAACTTTCGGGTAAATGGATAGCGAGTGTTAAGTGAGATTGTCGTTACATCGCTTGAAGTTAGATCTGAATAGGTTGCTGAGAGGAGAACCAGATCCCCCTCTTTAAACAGGCTTGAGCCAGTGAATTGAAGCGAGTACCCTTTTTCTAGATCTGTTCCAACAGCGGCAATAACACCACCAGATGCGACCGTGTCTGATAGCTTTGTTAAGAGGATGTCGCTACTAACCTGATAATGCTTACTATATCGATGGGTAATTCCCATAAAGAGTGATTTGCTTTCTGCTGTTCTGTCTTCTGCAAGGTCGTAGATTGTGCTTTTTGGGAATATATTTAGAAGCTCGCTTAGACTTGTTACCGGCTGCCCTGTGATGCTATTTCGAGTTGTTAAAATAGGACTGTTTCTGTAGTCAAAGTTCATGTTTGCAGTGGTTTTGTCAGACAGTGACCACCTGCCATTAAAGATAAGCATGTTTAATGAACCATAAAAGTAGTCATAATCGATTAGCGTAAAAAAAGATTTAACAGGGTCGAAATATCTAATTTCACCACCGACTGCTTGGCGGTCTGTTATTCCATCGTTGATCTGGTTTATTGCAAACAGATTAAAATCCCAAGCGGTGTTGATTGTTCCGATATCGACACTAAGACCATAGAAGTAGCGTTCGGATGTGATAAAAACATCTTTTGAGGAGTCAACAGGATAGCCAGCCACTAGGTTTAGTTTAAGCTTGTCCGTAATACGATAGTCTCCAAATAAGCCATCAAAGCGGCCCAGAACACCTCCAGTTGTCCTTGATTGGCGCCCCAAGCGGAGTGATCCACCTCGGACTTTATCTTTTGCATCAATGTATAGGCTACTGATTCTTTTTGAGTCACCAGGCCCATCAGTTAAATAGTCTGCGGTATGGCCACCGGTGAATCTGGCAGATAGGTCGAAGTTCTGTGAACGAAGTCGGGTGGTGAAGTCGAGGTCTGAGCGCAGTTCACTTTGAGTTGTCTTTTCTCCTGCAATATCAGTGATTGATTTCGCTCGATTGTATGATTGGGAAAATCCGCCGTAATACCCAATATCAAAGGCATCTCTATCTTTTTTAGAGCGGGCACGTAGTTTTCCTTTCGGTGCATCACTCGCCGTAATCATTGCTAGCAATCTCTGGCGAACACGTTTTGCATCAGCCCCTTTTGGATATCTTTTTAAATAACGCTCATAAAGTTTTTTGGCATGAGCTAGCTGCTTTTTCTTCTCACGAGCAACGCCCAGATATTCTAAAGCCTGCTTGGCAAAAATAGACTGATCTTTTCCAAGAACCTTGGTGTAAAGCCGAATTGCCGCAGAATAATCTTCTTTTGCTATCGCCTGGCGTGCCTCTTCCATTAACTTGGCGAGTACTTCATTCTCAGCAGTTTTCTGATACACAGGAAGCGGGGGAATCTTATCTGCTTGCTCGGGTGTTAGTTCCACTTGCGCTTTTTGAGGGTGGTAAATTGTAACAGCTAGGCTATAGCCGTCTGAGCTGGCTTGAACATCAAATCTGATTTGCCGATTAAACCTAAATACCAAATCTGCTTGTGCCGTATTTTTCCACTCCAAATCAACCACAAAAAGAGGGATTGTGCGATTTGGATTCCAAGGTAGTGACTCACTTTCAAATGTGAGTACTTCAGATTTTCCCTGAAAATTCAGATCAATATGGATTAGGTCGCCACTATTTTTGGGAGTGTGAGAGCGATAGGTCATCCGTTCGGTAAATATGACCTTGATAACGGACTGGTCACGGCTTTCTTGGACATTAATTTGATCCAAAATATTGTTGACTGCTATAGAGTTAGCAGAATACATTGCCAAAAGGCAGAGAAGGCTATAGCGGTTTATATGGAAAAGGAGTGTCTTCATAGTCGTTGAAATGCGGATTTTGAAAGATAAGCGGGTGATTGTTAATCCGCATCCCAACTGCGGGTTGTATGACATGCTTCACAGTTATCACCTGCCGGTGGATGATCGTTAGGTTTGCCCTCTTCGATTCGGTTGTTATGACAACCAACACACCCTGATGTAATGGCGCCATGATCGACATCTAAATTGGACCAGCTGCTGGTTCGGTGGCAGGCGTCACACTCGTTGCCTGTCGAGACATGCGTGCCCGATTTGCCTGTAGCAGAGGTACCATTGTGGCAACTTGAGCAGCTACCTATCGCAGCGCCGTGATCCATTCGTGAGATAGGTGACCAGGCAACGGTTCGATGGCAGTCATCGCAGGTGTTTGTTGTTGCAATATGGGTAACATTCTTACCTGGTGCGGTGGTGCCATTATGGCAAGTCGAGCAACTGCCTGTAACACCACTG
>DEIG01000023.1 GCA_002352345.1 Methylococcaceae bacterium UBA2780 | reverse complement strand
CTCTCCTGATAACTTTTTCTACTCCCATGCTTACACTATGCAGTACGGCGAACCATTTACGCATACGGGTGCGCTGTTAAGCTATGACGTAAGTGATAACTTCTCAATCAATGGTGGAGTTGTTACTGGTTGGGATAACATGACTGCGAATGATGCAGCATGGAACTTTTTAGGTGGATTTAGCTGGACGAGTGATGATGAAGCTTCATCGGTTACTGTGCAGTTAATTCATGGTGAGCAAAATCAGGATGAGTTAGATGATACAACGATGTTTAGCATTGTTGCGACGCATGACTTTTCAGATAGATTGCATTACTTAATTCAGCATGATCATGGTAGACAGCAAAATGGTGTTGCTGGAATGCAAAATGCGAGCTGGTACGGTCTTAATCAGTACCTTACTTATGACATAAATGAAGAGTTGGCAGCAGGCGTTCGTTTAGAATGGTTTAATGATAGAGACGGTGTGCGTATTGGCAACGAAAATGCCAACTATTATGCGGTTTCAGTCGGCGTTAATTATTCACCTGTTAGCTGGTTCAAGCTGCGTCCAGAACTTCGTTATGATTGCTCAAATGAAGATGCATATGATAATGGTGATAGTGATGACCAAATCGGTATCGCAATGGATATGATTGTCACATTTTAAAACTAGTCGTCTGTAACAAAAAACGAACGGGGCCTTCGGGCTCCGTTTTTTATTGTCTAAAATTCAGGGTTGGTCTATTTAGTTAGTTTTGTTCTTCAAGCTCAGTGTATGCGTATATATATTTCTTTATCTAAATAATTAATTATATTAATTATTATTAATGAGTTTACTTGTATACACTGGTTTCACTATTAAGGATTAGGGCGATAGCTGTATGAGTAAAGTAAATTCAATCCCTCAGTACGATGAAGAATTGGGTGTTCTGTCAAATCTTCGCTATGACATACCGGCCGGTGTGGTTGTGTTTTTGGTGGCAGTTCCCCTTTGCTTGGGAATCGCTTTGGCTTCTGGGGCACCCCTTTATGCGGGGCTGATATCCGGTATTCTCGGTGGAATTTTGGTTCCATTAATTAGTCGTTCCCCTTTGGGTGTTAGTGGTCCTGCTGCTGGGCTTGCGGTGATAGTGTTGACGGGGATTCAAGACCTCGGTTTTGAGGCGTTTCTTTTGGCTGTGGTGATGGCAGGCATCTTTCAGGCTGCTTTGGGCGTCGCTAAAGCAGGGGTTTTAGGCTATTTTTTTCCATCATCTGTAATTACCGGAATGTTATCCGGTATTGGGATTATCATTTTTATCAAGCAAATTCCCCATGCTGTAGGTTATAACAAGGATTATATGGGGGATCTCTCTTTTACTCAGCAGGATGGTTTTAACAGTTTTTCGGTGCTTCCTAATCTGTTTAGTTCTAATATTCTCAACCAGTTAACTCCGGGTGCATTGATTATTGCGGCTGTGTCGCTGGCAATCCTGATTTTGTGGGAGCTGCCGTTGCTAAAAAGGCAGCGTATTTTTCAGTTGGTGCCAGCTTCTTTGGTCGCTGTTGCGGCAGGGATATTGGGTGGTTTGATATTGGGAGAGATTCATCCTGTGCTGATGTTAAATGAAAACCAAATGGTCAGCATTCCCGTGGTTCAAAGTGGCGCGGATCTCTTGAACCAGCTTTCTTTTCCTGATTTTAGCCAGATAGGCAACCTTCAAGTCTACGTTACGGCATTAACTTTGGCGGTTGTTGCAAGTTTGGAAACGCTCCTTTGTGTTGAAGCCGCCGATAAGCTTGATCCGTATAAGAGAGTCTCGCCAACCAATCGAGAGTTGGTTGCTCAAGGCGTTGCAAATAGCGTATCAGGACTCATTGGTGGCCTACCTATTACGCAGGTGATTGTGCGAAGTTCGGCCAATATTCAGGCTGGGGCTAAAACCAAAGCTGCTGGATTTGTCCATGGGGTGCTATTACTTATCTCAGTGATGTTTATCCCTTTCTTGCTTAACTTGATTCCTTTGGCAAGTTTGGCGGCCATCCTTCTAGTGGTCGGTTATAAGTTGGCGAAACCTGAGCTGTTTGTGAAGATGTACCAGACAGGTGCTTATCACTTTATTCCTTTTATCGCGACGGTCCTCGGTTTGGTATTTACAAATCTTCTGTTGGGGATAGCCATTGGTATGATGATCTCTCTATTTTGTGTGCTGCTAGAAAATTACAAGGTGGCGGGCTATTACCACGAAGAGCATGACGGTAATACCACGATTATCCGTCTTTCCGAGCAAGTTACCTTTCTGAACAAAGCCAATATCCTGCAAACTCTGGATCAATTGCCCGATCACTCGAAAGTTATTATCGATGCCTCGGACTCAAGATATATTGATTTTGATATTTATGAAATTATTCAAAATTACAAGGTGGAGGCAAAACGTAAAAGCATTGAGCTTGAGATTATAAACCTCAAAGGATACGGCACTATGGGTCTCGATAACAAAGAGGTTCTGGTTGAGCGTTAAAGCGTGTCCAAGCCCAATATTCATATTTAAATAACGACGGAGAAACAGATAGCATGAGAACATTAGATAGAGATGCACAACAAGCGCTTACGCCTCAATGTGCACTAGACATACTGAAGGAAGGCAATAAACGCTTTATTAATAACTTGAAAGCTAACCGTAATTTATTGCAGCAGGCAAATGAGACTGTTGAAGGACAATATCCTTTTGTAATCGTACTGAGTTGTATTGATTCTCGGACTTCGGTGGAGCTGATTTTTGATCAAGGCTTGGGAGATGTTTTTAGTGTTCGTGTGGCTGGAAATATTATTAACGACGATATCCTTGGAAGTATGGAGTTTGCCTGTAAATTGGCAGGGTCCAAGCTAATTGTGGTGCTGGGCCATAGCCATTGCGGTGCGGTTAAGGGGGCGTGCGGCGATGCAAAACTGGAGCACTTAACGGGGTTGCTAGATAAAATCAAGCCGGCTATTGAGTCTGCACAAGATGGCTCGGAAGAGTTGTCACATGACGACTTTGTGCAAAGAGTCGCGGATGCTAATGTCCAAGTAGCAGTCGACCAAATTATGCAAAAAAGTAAAACCCTTAAAGAAATGATTGAGAATGGTGAAATTGGTATTGTTGGAGGAATGCACGATATCAAGAGTGGACGAGTTGAATTCTTTTCAGGTATTGGTGCAGAGTGATTTTTTAATATTTGAAACTTAAAATATGCGAGCAACGCTACACCAACTGAGGATTTTTCAGCAGCTGGCCATTTCAATGAGTTACACAGAAGCTGCAAACAGGCTGAATTTAACTCAGCCGGCAATCAGCATCCAGGTAAAGCAGTTAGAAAATAATCTGAACCTGCCTTTGCTAGAAAAAGCCGGAAAGAAGCTTTTTCTGACTCCTGCAGGAAAAGAGCTTAAAGGCTTCTGTTTTGATCTGTTCGAGCGTATGGATCGGATGGATATGGCGTTAAGCACATTGAAAGGTGGCTTGGAAGGTAATTTTAGTCTTGCAGCAGTAACAAGCGCTAAGTACTTTACACCTCATTTGCTGGGTGCTTTTCATAAGCTTTACCCAAAGGTGAATATTCAGCTAGAGGTTGTTAATCGGAGCCAGATTATTCAGCGTTTAAAAGACAACCTTGATGACTTGGTTATTATGGGTCTGGTTCCTGATGCAATCTCTTTAACTAGCCACCCTTTTGTTGATAACCCAATAATTATTGTTGCGGACCCCTCCCACCCGCTAGCGCAACAGAAAAATATTGCGCTAGCTGATTTACAAAAATATGACTTTATTTATAGGGAGGAGGGGTCAGGTACGCGCAAGACTTTAGAGCACTTTCTTCAGGATAATGGCTTAAAGCTTACGCCTAGTATGGTGCTGGGGAGTACGGAAACGATCAAGCAGGCAGTGATGGCTGGGCTAGGGTTGTCGGCAGTTTCCCGTCACAGTGTTACGCTGGAACTCGCAACAGAGTGTTTGGTGGAGCTGGATGTGCAGAGTTTCCCACTATCAAGAAGCTGGTATGTAGTTCATCATAAGACGAAACAGTTGTCACCGATCTCGTTGGCTTTTATTGATTTTATTTTGAACCAACAAGATCAGGTTGAAGATCTATGTAACCGTTTCCTTAATAAGCATTTTATTGAGGAATAGTGGCCAAGAGAGTTAAGGTTTTTTTCGAGCGCCTACACCGTGAGGCGCTCAATGCCTCCATCTTGAGCAAGTAGTGCGACATCTGCACCGCGCTCAGCAAATAACCCAACGGTGACAACGCCCGGAATATTGTTGATCGCTTGCTCAAGATGTATTGGCTCCAGAATTTCCAGATTATGAACATCGAGTATCTGGTTTCCATTATCGGTAACAAAGTTTTCTCTCCACATTGGCTGTCCACCCAGTTTGAATAGCTGCCGAGCAACATAGCTGCGAGCCATTGGAATGACCTCGACGGGTAGTGGGAAGGCGCCAAGCAGGCCCACTTTTTTGCTTGCATCTGCGATGCAGATGAATTTTTTACTCGCTGCTGCGATGATTTTTTCACGCGTGAGTGCGCCGCCACCACCTTTGATCATTTGCAGGTTGCCATTAATCTCATCTGCCCCATCGACATAGAGATCCAGATCTCCCGCCTGGTTTAACTCAAGAACGGGAATGCCCAGTTTTTTGAGTCGCTCAGTGCTAGCGTCAGAGCTAGAAACCGCGCCATCCAAATCATGCCGTACATCAGCCAGGCAATCTATGAAGTGATTGACGGTTGAGCCGGTGCCTACACCAATAATTGAAATGTTTCGGACATATTCCATTGCGGCTTCGGCTGCTTCTCTTTTTAAAGATTCTTGTGACATTTTGTTATCCAGAATTTAGGTCAGTATTACGTTAATTTTACTTAATTTGGTTTATTGATGCGGTAAAAATTATCTTCGGTAATGATGCCGTCTAAAGGAATGTCCCATGGTTGAGCGGGTAATTTTTCAACTTTTTGGCACTCAAAAGCGAGTCCGATCAGGCGGGGGCGCCTTAATAATTGCCTCTGGCGTAGATAGGAAAAGGCGCGGTCGTAAAAACCTCCCCCCATCCCTAAACGGTTTCCCTCCAGATCGAATGCAACGAGTGGAATAAAGGCGATATCGAGCGTCCAGGCGGGTATCAGGATTTTTTGTGAAAGGAGAGGTTCGGGTATTCCGTAACGGTTAGGCACTAGGTGGCTTTTTTGATCGTAGCGGCCAAACCACAAGCCGGCAAAAGGTTTTGGTTTGAGGATTGGCAAATAAAAGGATTTCTTTAAGCGCCACGCATGAGGTAGCAGTTGTTCTGGTTGTGCCTCATTGTCATTGCTCAGGTAAATCGCAATACGGTGGCTTGCTCGGTATTCAGGTGATTTGGTTAGCTGTTTGCAGATTGAGGCAGATTTGCTTTCGATTTCATGATAAGAAAGTGACTGCCGCGCGGAGCGAATACGTTTTCTGATTTCAGCAGGAGAGTAGGTCAACGTGGTCATACTCAAATTAAGTCAAAAGGTGCATCCCCCGCCTGCACCGTATTACACCTTTTCCCTTGAACCAGAAGGTTCAGGGGGGAACGTATAGTACAAATCAGGCTCCCCGTAATACAGGTATGCACAACATTGTAACTACAACGTTCCCTGAGTATAAAATTAGGCTCAAGGGGTACCCGGTGCGCCACGAATGCTGCAGGGGATACATTATCTATTTTACAAATTTCTGAGAGAAATTACTCGTTTGATTCGAGAACTAGGCTAATTTTTTTCTGCATTGAGTCCAGATGTGCCGAAACCTCGTTTGAAAGGGATTCGCTTTGGCCGCTTGACTGTGTGAGGTCGTGAGAAATGTTTAGTGCAGCCATTACTGCAATACGATCAAGGCCAACAACACGCCCCGTATCTCTTATTTCGCGCATTTTAGAGTCGAGGTAACGTGCGGCGGTTCGTAGCCCAGCTGCTTCGTCTTCGTTGCAAGAGACAACGTATTCTTTGTCGAGGATATTGAGGGAGGTTGGCTGCACTTTTTTCTGGCTCATGCGCTGTGTTCCATTGATTTGAGTCGTGTGATCATGGATTCAACACGATTTTTTGCCAGTGCTGTTTTTTCAATGAGCTGTGCGCGATCTTTTACAAGAGACTCCTGCTTAACTTTTAAGGTGTGGTTTTCTTCTTGTAGTCGCGAGCAGAGAAGAACGAGCGCATCAAGGCTCTCTTCCAGGCTTTGTAGTTTGGCTGATGTTTCGTTTTCAGGCATTGTCTCTTTCACAGGGGTAATATTAGTGTTACAGCTCTTTTTGGTCAAATGGTAGCATATCCTCACAAAAGTGATGGAAACAGCACCGGTTTTGTCGAATTCATCAATAAAATTAAAGATATGAGGTAATAAAAGTAATGTCATCTGTATGTGAGTTTGAAGAGGTTGAAGAGGTTTTAACGGGTAGTGCGGCTGAAATGATGGCGGCAGAGGCTCACGGGGTTCTGTCGGGAATGCTGTGTGTGAGTGATGATGCACAATGCAATAGTTGGTTAAGAGCGGTTTACGATGATGAGGTGGGAGAGCTTCTCAGCCGGGATGATCTGCTTTTGTTAGAGCGACTTTTTGATGGGGTGGCTGAAATGATCAAGTCTGATGATTTTGATTTTTCACTTTTTTTGCCAGATGATGATGAGCCGCTTGGGTTAAGAGCAACTGCTTTGGCTGATTGGTGCCGGGGGTTTATTTATGGCCTAGGGTACGGCGGTATGGATAAGGCGTCTGAATGGCAAGGAGATAGCCGAGAAATTTTACAGGACATGGTGGAAATCTCTCGCCTTGATAATGATTGTGGCGGCGAGGTGGATGAAAATGCATTTATGGAGCTGTCTGAGTTTGTTCGCATGGGGGTTCTCGTTATCTTTTCTGAATTGAGAGGGGGTGGAGAGGTTGAACATGATGAGACCATTCACTAATTGAAAAATTTCCTGCATGAAAATAAAACAGACAGAGTATAAAAAACGCAGAACACAGTTGATGCGTATGGTGGGGAAGGGCTCGATTGCACTGATTCCTTCAGCAACGATGAAGGTTCGGAACCGCGATGCCGAATACAAGTTCCGCCAAGATAGTGACTTTTCTTATTTGACAGGATTTGAGGAGCCGGAATCGCTGGCAGTTTTTATTCCTGGCCGAGAGCAGGGTGAATATCTTTTATTTTGTCGTGAATTTGATGAGAAAACAGCACTTTGGACAGGGCATCACGCAGGGCTTGAGGGAGCAGTAAATGAGTTTGGTGCAGATGATGCCTTCCCTATCAGCGATGTGGCAGACATTCTGCCGGGATTGTTAGAGAACAGGGATAAGGTCTTCTATCCAATGGGGCGCTCTTCTGAGCTTGACCAGCAGCTAATGGAGTGGACAAACCGCATCCGCAGCCAGGCACGTACAGGTGTTACAGCGCCACTTGAGTTTGTCTCTCTGGAACACTTTGTCCATGACATGCGGCTTTACAAAAGCCCTGCTGAACTGAAAATAATGCGTAAGGCCGCCGCCATCTCTATCAAGGCACATAAGCGGGCGATGAAGGTGGTTCGCCCTGACCTTTATGAGTATCAAATAGAGGCAGAACTTCTCCATCAGTTTTTTTATAGTGGGGCTCGCGCAGAGGCTTATACCTCTATTGTTGGGGGCGGCAAGAACGGCTGTGTTTTGCATTACATTGATAACCGAGATCAATTAAAGGATGGCGATCTTCTTTTGATCGATGCAGGTGCTGAGTGGGAAAACTATGCATCGGATATTACCCGTACCTTTCCAGTAAATGGCCGCTTTTCGGAGGAGCAAAAAGCGCTCTATCAGTTGGTTCTCGATGCGCAAATTGCCGCGATTGAGTTGGTTCAGCCGGGCAATCATTGGAATGAACCACACGATATTGTTGTTACTATTTTGACTAAAGGGTTAGTTAAACTGGGGTTGCTTAAAGGTAAAGTACAGAAGCTGATTAAGGATGAGGCGTACAAAGCTTTTTATATGCACCGCACAGGCCATTGGCTAGGGATGGATGTGCATGATGTGGGTGATTATAAAATTGATGGGAACTGGCGCGTTCTTGAGGCGGGTATGGTGCTTACCGTTGAGCCAGGTCTTTATATTCCAGCTGACTGTGAGATGGTAGAGCCACGTTGGCGTGGGATTGGTATCAGAATAGAGGATGATGTTCTGGTTACAAAAAATGGTCACGAGGTGCTATCAGCCGGCGCACCTAAAAGTGTGGAGGAGATTGAAGCGTGGATGAACTAATTGAATATGATGTGCTTATTATTGGTGGCGCAATGGTGGGAGGAAGTCTCGCCTTAGGCTTGCTCGATAGCGGTTTGCGGGTAGCGATTGTTGATGCGACAAAAGCGGAAACGCGTTTAGCCTCTTCAGCGGGAGAGAGGGCAATTGCAATTTCTCAGGGTTCTGTGCGATTGCTCGATCGGTTAGGTTTGTGGCCTTCAATTTCTGGACGGGCTGCGGCAATCGAGAAAATCCATATTTCAGATCGTGGGCACTTTGGAAAGGCACGACTATCCGCTGAGAAAGAGGGTGTTAAGGCGCTCGGATATGTGGCAACCGCCCATACTATAGAGATGGCTATCCATAATCGCTTGCAAAAGGCGGGTGTTGAGTTGATTTGCCCCGCTCAATTAGAGGCGCTTGAGGCAGATGAAAGTGGTGCTGTTATCACCATCTCGAAAGGGGATGGGAGGCAAAAACTTCGATGCCGGCTAGTTGTCGGTGCTGATGGTGGGCAGTCGACGGTTCGCCAGCTTAATCATATAGAGCAAGAGGTGCGGGAGTATCACCAAACTGTTATTAGTGTGGTGGTTAAACCGGGAATTGATGGAAAGCAGGTCGCTTACGAGCGCTTTACCTCATCGGGTCCGTTGGCCTTTTTGCCGGTTGAAGGCGGGCTTTATTCGGTCGTTTGGACGATGGATGACGCCGATGTAAAAGCGGTTATGGCGCTTTCAGATGAGCACTTCTTAGCACGATTGCAAGATTGCTTTGGATATAAATTGGGTAAACTGGAATTGGCAGGAAAGAGAGGCTCATTCCCACTTTGTCTTATTCGCGCCAAAGAGATGGTTGCACCAAGAGCGTTATTAATCGGTAATGCCTCACATCAGATCCATCCCGTTGGTGGGCAGGGATTTAATCTTGGTCTACGAGATGCGACTCAGCTGGCTGAGCTATTACTCGAGGCATCAGAGGAAGGTAAAGATCTTGGTGATGAAGCGCTCTTGAAAAAATATGCTGGGTTGCGTGAGAAAGATCATAAGGCGGTCATCGAGGCGACCGATGGGTTGGTTAGGTTGTTCTCTTCTGATTTTGTGCCATTGGCATTGGCACGTAATGTGGGGCTTGTCGCAATGGACCATCTTCCGGTTACAAAAAGTGCCATTTCCCGTTTCGCAATGGGTCTAAGTGGCAGAATGCCCCGATTACAAACAGGAGGAAGACAATCATGACTGTTATAAAAACAGATGTAGTGGTTGTTGGGGGAGGTATTGTCGGAGCGGCTATTGCATGCGGCCTCTCTTTGGGTGGTATTCAGACCGTTCTAGTCGAAGGAAGAGTGCCCCAGAGAGAATGGGCAGATGATTCCTTAGCAGACTTGCGGGTATCTGCACTGACACAGGCTTCCAAGAATATTCTTGAAAACCTGAGCTGCTGGCGAGGTGTTGAAAAAAGAGGTGTTACCCCTTACCGAGAGATGAAGATATGGGATTGTGCCGCGAATGGAGAGCTCCACTTCGATGGTGCGGATGTAGGCGGCGATATTTTGGGCCATATTGTTGAAAATCGAGTGACTGTTGCCAGCCTTTGGGATGCACTAGAGCAGAATGAATCTGCAACGATTATCTCTCCTGCTCGCGTAACTGCATTGGATAATGGTAAAGAGCAAGCGCGATTGATCCTTGATGATGGCCGTGTTGTTGAGGCAGAGCTGGTTGTGGCAGCGGATGGGCGTGAGTCTATGGTTCGCACAATGGCCGGAATTGCTGTTAATGGTTGGGAATATGATCATTCCGGGCTTGTTGCAACGGTTCGCCCTGAAAAGTGGCATAACGAAACCTGTTATCAGCGATTTCTCTCAGACGGGGGAATCCTAGCTTTTTTACCGATTAGTGATGGAACCTGTTCGATTGTCTGGTCAACAGAGAGAGGCCATGCAAAAGAGTTGTTGGCGCTTGATGACAAAGCCTTTTTAAAGGCGCTGACTGCGGCATCTGATAATCTGCTGGGTGAGATCGCAGAGGTTGGGCCGCGTGGGGCCTTTCCGCTCAAACTTCAATATGCCAGTCCTTATTCAAAAGGACGTGTTGTTCTCGCTGGTGATGCGGCTCATGCCTTGCACCCATTAGCTGGGCAAGGTGCAAACCAAGGGCTACTCGATTCGGGCTCATTGATTGAATTGCTGCTAGAGGCACATAAAGAGGGCCGCCCTTTGGCAAGCCAACAGACTTTACGGCGCTATGAGCGATGGCGAAAAAGTGATAATTATATGATGATGGGCGCAATGGATGGGCTTAAAAAAGGCTATGGGGCCTCCTTCTCACCTATTGCACAGCTGAGATCGATGGGGATGAACTTTGTTGATAAAACAGTACCACTTAAGAACCTATTTACCCGCTATGCGATGGGAAGCCATGCCGATATGCCAGCACTTTCTAAAAGTGGGTTAGCTGGGCTGTAACATGCAGGAAAACAGTCTCCGCTATATTTTTGGTGTAGCTGGCGTTTCTATTGCGGAGACGCCCGAAGCGGTTCGGTGGGGGCGCTATTTTGAATGGCCAATGGTCTTGTTGGCTTTATGGATCCCTATCCAATGGTATTTTGAGTCAAAAGGATTTGTTTCTCCCTTTTTGGTCGAGCTTTTAGATTGGAGTATCTGGCTGACCTTTGTGATAGAAACAGGTTTGATCACCTCATTGGTTTGCGACAAGAGGCGCTATCTTCTGGGTAACTGGATGAATGTTGCCATCATTGTTATGGCCTGCCCTTTGTTATGGCATGTTGTTCCGTGGGCCGTGAGTTTTCGGCTATTAAGACTGGTTATTCTGGCTGGAGTGATGTTCAGGATGACGCGGACTCTCCGCATGGTTCTTAAAAAGAACCGGCTGGGGACAACGTTACTTTCGGCCGGGTTGATCGTCATTATCGCGGGTGTATTTGCAGCAGCACTTGAACCGGCAATAAAAAGCCCTGCTGATGGGATTTGGTGGGCGCTTGTAACCATTACAACGGTTGGTTATGGGGATGTGGTCCCGGTCTCGATAAGTGGTCGTATCTTTGCTGGGATACTGATTATCATTGGTGTTGGGCTTTTTGCACTGTTAACGGCAAACTTCTCGGCAGCATTGATCGGAAGTGAAGTGGGTGAAATTGAGATGGAAGAAGGGAAAATACTGAAAAAGCTGGATGAGATAGATAAACGTTTGGGAAGACTCGAAAAGAAACTTGAGCGGACAGATAAAGGGCATTGAAATGAAAAGGTGTTCCATTAACAATAGTGCTGGTTTTTTGATGAGTGATTACGATGCATAGAATTGCAATTTATCCTGGCTCTTTCGATCCGGCAACGAATGGGCATGCTGATCTTATAGAGAGAGCAGCGAAACTGTTTGATAAGGTTATTGTTGCCGTAGGTGTTAACCTCGCTAAAACCCCATTATTAACGGTAGAAGAGAGGGTGGATTCGCTTGAAAAAATTGTCCAGCCGTTAGGAAATGTTGAGGTTTCTCAATTTGATACGTTGCTGGTGGACTATGCAAAAGAAAAGGGTGCGAATGTTATATTGAGAGGCTTAAGGGCTGTTTCGGATTTTGAATTTGAATTTCAACTGGCGGGGATGAACAGACGCCTTTCACCTGAACTGGAAACAGTCTTTCTGACACCATTGGAGCAACATGCTTTTATCTCATCGACAATGATTCGAGAGATTGTTAGATTGGGCGGGGATGTTTCAGGCTTTGTTCCGCCGGTTGTACATCAACAGCTAAAAGTAAAATACAGCAACATTGTTTAACAGAGAGTTTTGAATTTAGATTATGGCGTTAATTATTCTTGAAGAGTGCATCAACTGCGATGTTTGTGAACCAGAATGCCCGAATGAGGCAATTACTCAAGGTGAAGAGATTTATGAAATAGAGCCTGACCTTTGCACTGAATGTGTAGGGCACTATGAGGTCTCGCAGTGTATAGAGGTTTGCCCAGTTGATTGTATTGTTAACGATCAAGATCATGTTGAAAGTGAAGAGACTTTACGAGAGAAATACTTTCGGATTACCGGAAATACAAAATAAAAAAGTTAGAAGGGGAAAAGGATGAGATATGTAATTGTAGGTGCCGGCCCAGCTGGAATAGTTGCGGCAGAAACACTGAGAAAGCGTGATTCAGAGTGCGAAATAACGGTCATTGGTGGAGAGAGTGAGGCGCCTTACTCACGGATGGCAATTCCCTATTTTATTGCTGGGCAGGTGGATGAAACGGGTACCCATCTACGTCATGGAGTCTCTCACCTTGCTGATCAAGAGATAAATCTTATTCAGGCAAGAGTCGATAAGGTGCTTCCTGCTGAAAACAGGGTCATTCTTGAATCGGCACAAGCTCCAGCTCCTGCACCAGCTCAAGAAGAAAAAGTAGGTTTTTTCAAGAAGCTATTTGGGGGTGGCAACGCAGCCTCTCCTGAAGTGGTTTCAGAAAGCGAAGGTGAAAGTATCGCCTATGACAAACTGCTTTTAGCCACAGGTTCACGCCCCTCAATGCCTCCAATTTCTGGTCTTGATAGTACAGTAGGTGTCTATAACTGCTGGACTCTGGATGATGCTCGGCATATCTCCAGTATCGCCAAAGAAGGCAGCAATGTTGTTTTGATGGGGGCCGGCTTTGTTGCCTGCATTATCATTGAGGCGTTACTCAAACGTAATGTGAATCTAACGTTGATGCTCGGTGGCAGTGGCCGTATGGTTAGCCGAATGATGGATCATACAGCGGGCGATATGATTAAGCGTTGGTGTGAGCATAGAGGCGTAAAAATGATTACTGCTGACACGGTAACGGGTGTTAGTGAAGGGCCTGTTCTGAATCGGAGTAATGGCGACCAAGACCCTGTGGATCTGATAGTTGTTGCAACGGGAGTTAAACCTAATATCGAATTATTGGAAGGAAGTGGCATAAACATTGATCAAGGCATTCTGATTAATGATTACTTTCAAACCAATATTGAAAATATTTATGCGGCGGGTGATATCGCTCAGGGCTTGGATTATTCAACAGGTGAAAAAGAGGTTCATGCAATCCAACCTACTGCCGTTGATCATGCGCGTACAGCAGCGACTAATATGTCAGGTGGTCAAGTCAAATACCGTGGTAGCCTCAATATGAACGTGCTCGATGCAGCGGGATTGATTACCAACTCTTTTGGTGCATGGAAAGGTGTTGAAGGGGGAGATACCGCCTCTGCACTTGATGAGGAGAATTATCGCTACCTAAAATTGGAGTTTGATGATGAATATCTAGTGGGTGCAATCAATGTTGGGCGTACAGACCATGTTGGTGTGTTGCGTGGGTTGATACAGGGGCACGTGCCGCTAGGCGCATGGAAAGAGCGGTTGATGGAAGATCCTCATCGTATTATGGAGGCTTACCTAGATTGCGCTCAACGATAGCTGTAGCATCTTGAGTTGAACCGGCAAAAAGGCTCCCTTAGAGGAGCCTTTTTGCTATCTGTATTTTATTTATAAGAAAGTGATGAAGAAACTTTACTACCTGATTTTTATATTGCTCTTTTCAACTGCCGTTCAATCAGCAGAAAAACCCCCACACGCAGCTATTGCTTCAGCGCACCCGCTGGCAACAGCTGCGGGCTTTGAAATGCTCGATCAGGGCGGGAATGCCTTTGATGCAGCGGTTGCAGTAAGTGCTGCATTGGCGGTAGTTGAGCCGGTGGGCTCAGGGTTAGGCGGTGGCGGTTTTTGGCTATTGCATCAGGCAAAAGATAACAGGCAAATTATGATCGATGGTCGAGAGCGTGCGCCCTTGGCAGCAACAAGAGATATGTACCTTGATTCGCAGGGAAAAGCGGTTCCTAAGCTATCTATAGATGGTGCGCTTTCGGCAGCGATTCCTGGATTGCCGGCAGCTTTAGTTCATATTGCAGAAAAGCGGGGGCGGCTTCCTCTCTCAAAAAGTCTGGCTCCTGCAATTCGTTATGCAAAAGAGGGTTTTGAAGTGGGTGCTCGTTACAGGTTAATGGCGGGTTTCAGATTAAAAGCTTTGCTTAACTCTAATGCAGCAGCAAAAGTCTTTTTAGCGGGTGGAAAGGTGGTTTTGCCCGGCTTCAAGTTGGTACAAAAAGATTTAGCTGAAACGCTCGAAGCAATTGCGCTACACGGTCGAGAAGGTTTTTATGCAGGCAAAGTGGCAGATAAGCTGGTGAAAGGTGTTCGGGCCGCCGGCGGAATATGGACTCAGCAAGATCTTGATGAATATAAGATCATCGAGCGAGAGCCCATTCAAGGCGAATATAGAGGGATCAAGGTTACAAGCGCGGCGCCTCCATCATCGGGTGGAATTGTTCTGGTGGAGGTTCTAAATATTTTATCTGGCTATGATTTGGAGAAGCTCGGAGAGATTGATCAAAAGCATTTGATAATTGAGGCGATGCGGCGTGGTTACCATGATAGAGCGCGCTATCTAGGTGATGCTGACTTTGTAGAGCTGCCCATAGAGCAATTGGTTGATAAATACTACGCAGCCGGGCTTCGTGAATCGATCAGAATAGATCGAGCAACAAAAAGCGCTGCTTTGGCAGCGGCAGTTAGTGATAAGGCCGGAGGAGAAGACACAACACACTTCTCGATTTTGGATCGAGAGGGAAACCGTGTTGCCGCCACACTGAGCATTAACTACCCATTCGGATCGGGCTTTATGCCGCCAGATACCGGTGTGATCTTGAATGATGAAATGGATGATTTCTCAAAAAAAGCAGGAGAGCCAAATATCTACGGGCTTGTTGGAGGCAAAGCGAATGCTATTGAGCCGGGCAAGCGGATGCTCTCAAGCATGAGTCCAACCTTTCTTGAAGATGAAGAGCGGGTCGCCATTTTAGGAACCCCAGGAGGGAGCCGGATTATCTCAATGGTTCTGCTGGGAATACTTGATTTTGCAAAAGGTAACGACCCTGGCTCATGGGTTAGCTTGCCCCGCTTTCACCATCAGTATCAACCCGATGTTGTTCAGTATGAAAAAGGAGGTTTAGATGAGAAAACACAAACAGCGCTTTCAGAACGAGGTCATCTCTTTAAAGAGATAAATCGCAGTTATGGAAATATGCAGGCAATTCTTTGGGATAAGAAACATTCAGTTGTTGAAGCGGCAAGCGACCCGCGAGGTGAAGGAAATGCTCAAGTGGATTAAATAATTTACTTGGTATGGTCTAAAATCTATTTGAGGGTCGTTTGGAGCTAGAGGTTATTTTTTAGGAAGGTAGTAGCAGATGAGCTGGTGGAAGAAAAAAAGTAAAGAGAATAAAGCCAGGACGGTGTCGTCAATTGAAAAAGTAAAAGTTCCTGCTGATTCGTTGGCAATTGGAATGTACATCTGTGAACTTGATCGTCCTTGGGCAGAAAGCCCTTTTCTTTTTCAAGGTTTTTTTCTGAGAAATGAAGCGGATATGGAGGCGGTACAGCAACTGTGCCAGTTTGTTTATGTTGATGTAAGCAAGCAAGAAAAGCTGGAGCAAGAAAGAGCTTCCAGTCGTCATAAGAAGCCCCAAAATGGCCTGGTAATAGACAGGCCAGTCAAAAAGATAAGATTTGGTAAGGCGCCCGAAAAAAAGGTTTCCATCGAAAAAGAAATTGAACGAGCGAGTGCGACGTATAGTAAGACAAGTAACTTGGTTAAAACGATGATGGATGAGGTGCGTTTGGGAAATAGCATCGACTCTAAAGCAGCAAAGCTGGCTGTGTCAGAGTGCGTCGAAAGCGTAATAGCAAACCCAGACGCAATGATGTGGCTAACCCAGCTCAAAAAAAGGGATGAATATACCTCCGAGCATAGTTTGAATGTTTGTCTTCTAGCAATCGCCTTTGGCCGACATATAGGAATGCCGGCACAGCAACTTGAGCAAGTTGGATTGTGCGGAATGCTTCATGATATGGGGAAAATGCTAACGCCGTTAGATGTGTTGAATAAACCAGGAAAATTAACGGAAGAAGAATTCTTGATTATGAAAAAACACCCTAATGACGGTCGGGAGATTCTGATGTCGAGTGGAGGTGTTTTTCCGGGAGCTATTGATGTCGCATATGGCCACCATGAATGGCTGAATGGTGGTGGGTATCCGCGAAAATTAAAGACCGATCAGATTACACCATATACAAAAATGGTGGCGATTGTTGATGCATACGATGCGATTACTAGTAATAGGGCTTATGATGATGGGCGAACGCACATGGAGGCGTTAAAAATCCTGACAAAGCAGAGAGGTACGCACTTTGATCAGGACTATACTATTCAATTTGTTGATTGTATCGGAATATTTCCACCTGGCTGCATAGTGGAGTTAAGTAGTGGTGAGGTTGGAATCGTTACTGAGGTCGATTTTCGGCATAAATTACGCCCAAAAGTGATTATTCTTTTGGATGAGGAAAAGCAGATCTGTCGAGAGAGAAAAATTGATTTAAATAAGCTTGATTTAGATGCTGAAGGTAATCCATACCGCATAGTGCAAGTCGTTACGGCGAAAAAGTACAATATTGATATTCATAAATACCACAAGGAGCAGGTTATTGTTACGGCAGAAGTTATGATGTGATTCTTTGGAGGGGCTTTCTGGAGTTGATATTGAACAAATTCGCGAGCAAATTAATAAATTACCGGGTTTCCCATTTAATCTGCTTTTTTCTAGCATCGGTTTTTTTCTCAGTTTGTCTAGCTGCTGATGTTTACAAATGGAAAGACTTAAATGGGAAAATTCACTTCTCTGACCGTGACCCCAATCAATCTGCTGAGCGGGTAGCTCTTAGACCTGATATAGGTGAAGAAAGAGCCGAACAGGCACGAAAAGAGTCAAAAGAGTTTGTCTATAGGCAGCAGCGTAAAAGTGATTTTCAAAAAGAAGAAATAGAAAAAGTAAAAAAACTGGAAAGAGAAAAAGAACACAAACTGGCCGAGCAAAAAAACTACTGCAGCAAAGCAAAGAGAGAGCTAAGAATGCTAAAGGCGGCTGTGCCCGTTTATCGAACAGATAAAACCGGAGAGAGAAGGTATGTCGATGATGCGCAGCGTGAGGCCGAAATTAAAGAGTGGAGCCGTAACATCAGGGGATATTGCAAATAGTAACTTTTGCAAAATCTGACCTGCCTTTATGTGGTCAAACCGGGAGGCGGGATTTTAGTCCCGCCGAAAGCCTCGGTTTAAACCCTATAAAAGATCAATATTTCGGACAGCACCGGTATCCGCACTGGTGACCATTTTTGCGTAAGCTTTCAGTGCGGCTGAAACTTTACGGGTGCGCTCTTTAACAGGCTGCCAACCCTCTTTGCCTTTTGCATCCATAGCGGTTCTTCGTAGGGCTAACGCTTTGTCTGATAGCTGTACATCGATTGAGCGGTTAGGGATGTCAATTTTGATAAGATCTCCCTGCTCAACCAGTCCAATTGCACCGCCAGCAGCTGCTTCAGGGCTTACATGGCCGATTGAAAGGCCACTTGTGCCACCAGAAAACCGACCGTCTGTTAGGAGCGCACAAGCCTTCCCAAGCCCCTTGGATTTAATGTAACTCGTTGGATAGAGCATCTCCTGCATGCCGGGGCCACCTTTTGGCCCTTCATAGCGAACAATGACCACATCACCCGCTTTAACTTTATTATTCAGAATGTCATAAACCGCCTCATCTTGGGACTCACAAATATGTGCAGGCCCTTCAAAAACTAAAATTGATTCATCAACACCCGATGTTTTAACCACACAACCATCTTCAGCGATGTTTCCATAAAGTACCGCTAGGCCGCCCTCTGTTGAGAAGGCATGCTCTAAAGAACGGATACAGCCATTTTCACGGTCGTCATCAAGGCTTTCCCAACGGCAATCTTGGCTAAATGCTTGCTGAGTTGGAATTCCAGCTGGCCCAGCACTGTAGAAAGTTTTAACTATTTCGCTATCTGTTGATTTGATATCCCAGAAATCGAGCGCATCTTTCATCGTTGTACTATGAACAGTCGAAATCTCATCGTGCAATTTACCCGCGCGATTCAGCTCGCCAAGAATAGCCATAATGCCGCCCGCACGGTGAACATCTTCCATATGGTAAAGCGGTGTATTAGGAGCTACTTTGCAAAGCTGTGGAACCTGGCGAGAAAGCCGATCTATATCACGCATGCCAAAATCGACCTCACCCTCTTGTGCCATTGCCAAAAGATGAAGGATAGTATTGGTTGAGCCGCCCATTGCAATATCAAGGCTCATGGCATTTTCAAAAGCTTTAAAGTTCGCAACTGAGCGAGGTAGAACGCTTTCATCTTCCTGCTCGTAATAGCGTTTAGTAATCTCAACAATTTTACGGCCTGCCTCTAAGAATAGCTCTTTGCGGTCAGCATGCGTGGCTAAGAGAGAGCCATTTCCGGGTAGAGAAAGCCCCAGCGCTTCAGTCAAGCAGTTCATTGAGTTGGCTGTAAACATTCCCGAGCAAGAGCCACAAGTGGGGCAGGCAGAGCGTTCGTACTCTTCCACTTTCTCATCGCTAGCATTCTCATCAACGGCAATTACCATCGCGTCAACGAGATCGAGTTTGTTCTCAGAAAGTTTGGTCTTGCCCGCTTCCATCGGTCCGCCCGAAACAAAAACAACAGGGATATTCAGCCGCATCGCAGCCATTAGCATTCCCGGNNCGCATCCACCAGATCAAGATGAACCTCCTGGCCATTAATAATGCTTTTACCCGACTCCATCGGGCCACCCGATACAAACACCGCGGGAATATTAAGACGCATGGCCGCGTTCAACATTCCCGGTGTGATCTTGTCGCAATTGGAAATACAGACCATCGCATCAGCACAATGCGCATTCACCATATACTCAACAGAGTCGGCAATAATATCGCGGCTCGGCAAACTATAGAGCATTCCGTCATGTCCCATCGCAATGCCATCGTCAATCGCAATCGTATTGAATTCTTTAGCAACACCGCCCGCGTGTTCGATCTCCCGAGCAACCATCTGTCCAAGATCTTTTAGATGAACATGGCCTGGTACAAATTGAGTAAACGAATTCACGACCGCAATAATAGGCTTGCCAAAATCATTATCCTTCATGCCGGTTGCGCGCCATAAAGCGCGAGCACCCGCCATATTGCGGCCAAAGGTAGAGGTTTTAGAGCGATAGTCAGGCATGGCTGATCCTTTTGATTAAATGAGCTATCAATATTATAACTTGGGGGCGATTAGGCTGCTGTTACTCTTTTAAATGAATGCACCCAAACCAAACTTTCTTCATCCCATGTCATGCCAGGGTGCATTCTAAGGATGAGTCCTTTGTAGGTAGCAAGGTCTGGGTAGCCCTCAGCTTGCGCGTCGGCATCGCTCATTTCACCGAGTTTTTGACGTTCTAGTGAGGTCAGTTTGAATGTGACACCTTCTAGCTCAAATGTTTCATCTGGATAAGCATAGACACCATCCCGACGCTGCTGGGTTTTCTGTCCGCTGAGTGCTGATTCGACAAGTTTTGGGTGCATTACTAGGCGAGAGATGTCACAGCTTTTTTCTGGGTAATCGTTCATTTTAATATTTAAGTCTAGTTAGGAAAGTTTAGGAATATTGCGTTAACGAGCCTGTTTATCTGGGCCTGACGCTGCTCTGGAGTTTCAGCCTGGTCTAACTTGTCTGTTGCTGTTCCTCTCCAGAGAAGCTTTCCATTGGTTGGGTTTAACAGGTCAATGACAATGGTCTCTTGGTTATAAGTTTTGCGGTGTGATGTTCCGATAGAACCGCCAAGGTTTCCGGAGAATGAGCCGAGACCCAGCCCAAAGCTTACATTGCTCGGGACATTCGGTGTGGATTGTAGTTGAAATTGGATTTTGAAATCAGCAGGTTTGATTTTGCTGGATCGGTATCCTTTTGACTCCAGATTATTTTTAACAGCTTTTATGATGCGATCTTCATTGAGGGTATCTCGGTTGGCCGCGGTGTGTGGTTGAAAACTGAAGGTTTCAAGTGATGCAAAAGAGGCGTCTGGTTCTATATCATGGCTCACTTTTAGTGAGCTACAGCCACTTAAAATCAGTATAAAAACAGCGAGTGTTAAAATTTTTTTCATTGTCTGCCCCCTTGTGGAGTTAGCTCAGACTTTTTGAGACAACTTCATAGAGATCGGGGGAGATATTTTCTCTTTCCTTGATTCTTTTGAGCTGCTCTTTTATCTGTTGTTGTCTGTTTTTATCAAAACGACGCCACTGTGTGAATGCACCGACCATTCTGGAGGCAACTTGTGGATTGAGTGGGTCTAGTGCACAGATCTGATCACCTAAAAATTGATAGCCGGAACCATCTTCTGCGTGAAAATGGAGTGGGTTAGCCTGTGAGAAGGCACCAATGAGTGAACGGACTCTATTGGGCGTTTTTAGATCAAAATCGGGGTGCTCAAGAAGCTGGTTGATCACTTCAATAGTGTTGGGAAGACTTGATGTGGCTTGTAGTGTGAACCACTTATCAATCACGAGTGGTTCATCTCTCCACTGCGTATAAAATTGGTTCAATGCCTCTTCCCGCGCAGGAATTTCTTCTTGGCAGAGGAGTGAAAGGGCGGCAATCTGGTCTGTCATATTGCCGGCTGTTTTGTATTGTTCGAGACAAAATGTTTGGTGAACGTCTGTCTGTAGAGCCATCAGATAGCTGAGACAGCAGTTTTTGAGTGCACGACGACCCACTGCTGCATTTGAGAGGTTTCCAGATTCTTCAAGTTCGCTCGTTTGGTGTAGTTTTAAGAATATTGTTTCAAATGTTGTGGCGATGATTTTTTTGAATCGTTGTCGTGCGTTGTGGATAGCAGTCGGGTCGACCACCTCCATCTGCTCGGCAAGCCAGGCTTCTGATGGCAGTGTAAGTAGTAAAGTCAGATAGGCAGAGTCTTTCCATTTTTTTTCAAGAATGGTTCTGAATGCACTGATGAGCAAGGTGGGTTTTTCTTCTTTTCCAGATATGATCTGTTCCAGCATTAAGCTGCTGGCAAGCTGTTGGCCAGCTTCCCAGCGGTTAAACTCATCTGGGTCATGTGCAAAAAGAAAAGCTTGCTCCTCTGTGGAGCGGGTCATTTTTAGGTGAACGGGTGCTGAAAAGTTTCTAAGCAGCGAGATAATTGGTTTTTCTTGTAAGCCGCTAAAGTGGAATGTCTCTTCTCTTCGTTTTAGCTCAAGTAGTTTGCTCTGGCTGTCTGTTTTGCGCACCCCTTCTAGGCTGATAGGTAGTGAGTTGCCATCTTGCCCAAGGAGTCCGATTTCAACCGGAATATGCATCGGTTTTTTGTTGCTTTGGCCGGGGGTGTCCGGACAGCTTTGTTTTAGAGTTAGGCTATAACGGCCTCTTGTTGTATCAAATTGTTCGCTGGCTTCAAGGCGCGGTGTGCCGGCTTGGCTGTACCATAGTCGGAATTGGTTAAGGGCGATGCCGTTTGCATCTTCCATTGCTTTAACAAAATCATCGGTTGTGACCGCTTGCCCATCATGGCGGCCAAAATAGAGGTCGGCACCTTTACGAAAGCCTTCAGCTCCAAGAAGGGTGTGGAGCATTCGTACCACTTCTGCCCCTTTTTCGTAAATAGTGACGGTGTAGAAGTTATTAATTTCAATGTAGGAATCGGGTCTGATCGGGTGCGCCATTGGCCCAGAATCTTCTGGGAACTGGCGTGTTCTAAGCAGGTTTACATCTTCGATTCGTTTGACTGCATGCGAGATCTGGTCAGCACTGAACATCTGATCACGAAAGACGGTAAAACCCTCTTTTAGGCTCAGTTGGAACCAGTCCCGGCAGGTGACACGGTTTCCGCTCCAGTTGTGAAAGTATTCGTGGGCGATAACCGCTTCAATTCCCTCGTAATCCCTATCGGTAGCAGTATCAGGGCGTGCCAGTACAAATTTTGTATTGAAGACATTGAGCCCTTTGTTTTCCATTGCGCCCATATTGAAATGGCTAACTGCAACGATCATGTAAAGATCAAGGTCGTACTCTCGCCCGTAGGTCTGCTCATCCCACTCCATTGCCTTTTTGAGCGACTGCATGGCATGTTCGCATTTGTCGAGATCGTGTGGCTCAACAAAGATTTGGAGTGTGACCTCTCTACCAGATGGGGTTGTATGGCTGCTTTCTGTGGCAGCCAGTTTCCCAGCAACCAGTGCAAAGAGATAGCTGGGCTTTGGATGAGGGTCTTCCCATTTTACCCAGTGACGGCCATTCTCAAGTTCGCCTGAATCGATTTTGTTGCCGTTTGAAAGGAGTACAGGGCAGCTTTCTTTGTTGGCAACAATGGTTGTTGTGTGACGGGTCATCACATCAGGACGATCGGGGAAGTAACTAATTTTGCGAAACCCTTCCGCTTCGCATTGTGTGCAGAATAGCCCGTTGGAGAGATAGAGTCCTTCAAGCGCAGTATTAGCTTTCGGGTTGATATGGGTGACGATTTCTAGTTGAAATTTTTCAGGAACCTGTTGGATGGTTAGCCCTTTATCGTCAGTAGTGTAATCGGTTTCGCTAACAGCCTCGTTATTGATTTTGATTGATTCGAGAATAAGCGCTTCCCCCATCAGTTCAAGCGGGCTATTTTCTGTTTTGTTAGTGGGGTTTCGGTAAACAGTCAGTGTCGAGCGAACCAAACAGTTTTCAGGATCTAGCTCAAAGTAGAGATCAACCGATTCGATCAGATAGTCGGGAGCGCGGTAGTCCTTTAGATAGATGGTCTTGGGTGTTGCTTCAGGCATGTTTGATTCTCTTGAAGGCGAAGAGTGAAATAGATAGCCAGCCGGCGAGTAGGAGTAGGCCGCCAATTGGTGTGATCGGGCCAAACCATTTATGACCAGTCAGGCAGAGGGCGTAGAGGCTGCCTGAGAAAAAAAGTGTTCCAATTGTGATGAGCCAGCCAGAACGAATGAGTAGTTTATTGCCAGAATGTTGGTTAAGTAGTTGTGAGACTAATCCCAAAGCGAGTGCGTGCCACATCTGGTAGCGCACTGCCGTTTCCCAAGTGGTGAGCTGCTGGGTGGAAAGAATCTCTTTTAGCCCATGAGCGCCAAATGCGCCGAAGGCAACCGCGAGCAGGCCACCTGTTGCGGCAATAAGAAGAAACAGTGCAGAGCGGTTCACTTTTCTAGCAGGCGAGGCATCATTTCAGCAAAGTTGCAGGGGCGGGTTCGGATATCGAGCTGCGTGCTAATAAGCTTGTCCCAAGCGGTACGGCAAGCACCGGTCGAACCAGGCACGGTAAAAATATAGGTGCCGTTGGCAACACCCGCTACTGCGCGAGATTGAACCGTTGAGGTGCCAATTTCTTCAAAAGAGATAGCGCGGAATAGTTCACCAAAACCATCAAGGGTTTTATCAAACAGAACTGTGACAGCTTCAGGTGTGCCGTCCCGCCCTGTAACGCCGGTTCCGCCAGTGGTAATTACAACTTGCACCTGCTCATCTGAAATCCAGCGTGAAAGAACAGCGCGGATTTGATAAATATCATCGATGACAATCTGTTTGTCGGCCAGTTGGTGCCCCGCTTCGGTCAGGCGATCAATCAGTGTTTTTCCAGAGGAGTCATTCTCTTCGGTACGGCTGTCTGAAACGGTCAGGATGGCGATATTTAAAGGGCGAAAAGGGCGTTCTTGTTGGCTCATAGTGTCGGTTTGGGTTGAGAGTTTGAGATGGGAAATGTCATTCTAACAAGTTGCTTAACGAATAATCAGGAAGAAAGCACCACTGCCTCTCTGAATATTGAGTAATAGCGATTTTGATCCGCTAATGGCTGATGCTAGCTCCTGTAAGGTTTTGATGGGGTGGCGATTGGCCATAGCAATAATGTCGCCCTTTTTTAGGCCGTTCTGCCATGCAGGAGAGCCAATAGCGATCGCTTCAACACGAACCCCCTTAATGCCGGATTGCTTGCTTTCTTCTGCTGTGATGGCGGCAAGTTCGGTGCCAGTTAAAGCAGGGTGAATTTTATTGCCAGCAATTTTGATGCTCTCTTTTTTCGCAATAATGGCCGTTACGGTTTTTCTTTTTCCTTTTTGAATAACCTGCATGGCAACTTTGTCGCCAATTCTCAGCAGGCCGATAGCATTCCTGATGGAGGTGCCATTTTTTACCTTTTTACCATTGATGGCGATGATGATGTCACCCGGTTTTAACCCGGCCTTAGCAGCAGGAGACTCTTCTAGTATCTGGGTTACAACGGCTCCCTGCTGGTTTTTTAGGTCGAATGCTTTGGCAAGCTCAGGCGTTAGGTCTTGTACGGCAACGCCTAGTCGGCCTCGATTAACTTCGCCATCTGCAATCAGGTGAGACATCAAACTCACCGCCATATTGGTTGGAATCGCAAAGCCAATACCGACATTGCCACCGCCTGGAGCAATGATGGCTGTGTTGATACCAACTAGCTCTCCGCGCAGGTTGACTAGAGCCCCCCCTGAATTGCCAGGATTGATTGATGCATCGGTTTGGATGAAATCTTCATATCCTTCAATGCCCAGCCCAGAGCGCCCTAGCGCGCTTACAATCCCAGATGTAACCGTTTGGCCTAAACCGAAAGGGTTGCCTATTGCGACGACAAAATCGCCAACACGGAGTTTATCTGAATCTGCGACAGGGAGGTCTTGAAGGTTCTCAGCAGGTATTTGGATAACCGCCACATCTGATTCTGGGTCAGTGCCTACCATTTTTGCCTCGAAAGAGCGGCCATCGCGCAATGTGACGGTAATTTCATCTGCTTTTCCGACAACATGGTTATTGGTCAGAATGTAGCCTTTTTTTGCATCGACTATGACACCAGAACCAAGGCTTTGTGTTTTACGTGTTCTGGGGCGGTTAGGTGTGTTGAAGAAACGGCGGAAAAAGGGGTCGCTAAGTAGGGGGTTTTCTTTAATCTGAGTGCGGCCTCGAGTTGCAATATTGACAACGGCTAGCGTTGTTTTCTCAAGCATTGGTGCAATACTTGGCAAAGGTTGGTTGTCGATTGAAGTGGGTAGTGCGGAAAAAGCAGGAGTGCTAGCGATAACAAGAAGGCTAGCAAGTAGAAGGGAATATAAAGAGGCGTCTGTTTTTTTCATATTTTTAGCAGTCTGGGTGATTTTTGTCGCAAAGTTAGTCTTGAGTAGTTAGGCAAAAGTTCCATCTTGATTTTGAGAGTTTGGTCGCGGTTTAGCTAGCAATTCTAAAGCGAATCATAATTGTTCGTCTATTATAAGAGGAGGCGATATGAACCGTAGCAGCTAGTTGTTCAGCTATGGTGAATGAATTAATAAAATTATCAGGTAGATTTTGTTACAAAAGTTCAGATGACTCCCGTAAAAAACAACGACGATATAAAGCTGATTAGGCAACTAATTCCATTAGCAACACTTTCAGAAACTCGATTTAAAGAGCTATGTGATGGTGTTTCGGTTGAAGAGGGCAAGAAAGGAACGGTTCTGTTTCAGCAAGGAGATAAGACGAAAGAGTTTGTTTATCTTCTCAGTGGGAAAGTCAGTCTACAGGCAGGTGGTGCTGAGATGGATCGTATTGAGGGGGGGAGTGAGGCCGCCCGTTTTGCGCTTGCTCACCAGCTACCTCGTAAAGTTTCTGCTATTGCGCGAACGGCTGTTCGTTTTCTGCGCGTGGATTCGGATTTTGTAAACAGACCGGAGAAGCAATCTTCTAACTCTAAAGGTGGATACCAAGTTAGCGATATTCCAGAGGAGTCCGGTGATGACTGGATGACGACGATGTTGCAGTCTAGGATTTTTCAGAAAATTCCAGCTGCAAACCTCCAGAAAGTGATGATTAGTCTTGAGGAAATTCGATTAAAAAAGGGTGAGCCTGTCATCAAGCAAGGAGATGAAGGTGATTATTATTACATCATAAAATCGGGCCGCTGTAGTGTTATGCGGCAAGCATCGGCAGGCGCCAAACTGATTAAGCTGGGCGAGTTAGGAGCAAGCAAAGACTTTGGCGAAGATGCGCTTATTTCTGGAGGTAAGCGAAGCGTAACAGTTGGGATGATGTGCGATGGTTCATTGCTAAGGCTGGGTAAAAGCGACTTTAACAAGTTGGTTAAAGAGCCAATTATTCATTTTGTTGATTATAAGAAATCTTCCCACTTGGTCGATGATGAGGGGGCGCTATTTCTTGATGTTAGAACGCCAGAGTTCTATGAAGAGCGGCAAATAGCCGGTAGTCAAAACCTGCCATTTTTCTCATTTCGCTCAAAAGTAAACAGACTTGATGCCGACCAAAAGCTGATTGTTGTTTGTGATGATGGGAAGTTGTCTGAAGCGGCGGCTTTTTTCCTGATTCGTTTTGGTTTCGATGCTTTGGTTCTAAAAGGGGGGCTAAATGCTGTCCCAGAAGAAAACCTTGGAACCAAAGAGTCGATTGAAGCCGTTGTCACTGAAGAAACGGTTGCTGACCCAGTTCCAGCCAAAGTTGTTGAGCTGAACGCTCAAGAAAGTGAATCTGTTAACGATGGCTTGCTGGCTCAGCTCGAACAGGAAAAAGCGGCAAGAGCTAAATCTGAACAGGCGCTGGCTATTTTGCGTTGCGATCTCCAGGCCGAGCTAGAAAAAGAGCAAAAACTCAAGAAACAGAAGCAAGAGCTTGAAGCGCTTTATAAAGAGAAGGAAAAGCAGCTCGAAAATCTGGAAAAAGAGCATGAGGGGTTGCTTGGGCAGAGGCCGGATCTGGAGAAAACGCTTGGTGAATTGAAAGATAACCTTAAGCAAGCAGAGGAAGAAAGCGGTAAGAAATCGGAAGAGTTGGCTGTTTTGCGCAGGGAGTCACAAGAAAGAGGGGCTGCAGTTGAAAAAATTACTGCGCAGCAAAAAGCAGTTGAAAGTGAGTCTGAAGAAAGTCAGCTGCAGGTTGCGTCTCTTAAAAGTGAGCTCAATGAACTGCAAGAAAAATTGGATGCTACAACTGAAGAGAAAGAGAAGCAGTTAGGTTTGTTGCGTGGCGAGCTTGAATCTGAGATTTCTGATAAGGAGGCGGCTAGTGTCGCGTTTGAGAAAGAGGAGTCTGCCCTAAAAGTTAAGCTGACTGAGGTAGAAAAGGCGTTTAAAGCAGCAAAAGAGGAAGAGAGCGGTAATTTAAAGAGCGCTTCTGAAAAAGAGGCGGCGCTTGCTGAAGAGAAAGTGCGCTTAGAGGCAGAGCTGGGCGAGCAAAAGGATGAGCTAGAGAAAATCAAGAGGGAAAAAGAAGAGCTTGATCAGCATGTTCTTTCCATTGAGAAGGCGCAGCAAGAGAGTCAAGAGCTTCTGGCAAGGCAAAAAGAGGCATTAGAGTCGGCAGGTGATCATGCAAATGAGGCTTCTGAGCTACAGAAAGAGCTAGAGGATAAGAAATCTGACTTGGAGATGATGCAACAGAGTTTGGAGACCGCTCAAGAAGAGGTCGGTTCTCTTTCCTCTTTGCAGAGTGAGCAGGTTGAAATACTGGCACAAGCCGAAGCAAAGTTAGTAGAGATGGAGTCTGCATTAGAGTCTGAGCGAGCTGAGAAAGCGAAGATGGCTTCTACTCTGGAAAGCAGTGAAGTCGAAGTTTCTCAACAGGTAACAGAGCTCAATCTTGAGTTGGAAAAGACTAAACAGTCTATGCAAGAGTCACTCGAGGAGAGTGAAAATAAGTTTGAGCAAGTTGAGTCGGCCCGGAATGAGCTGATGCAGAGAGTTTCAGAGAAACGAAGCGAATTTGAATCTCTCTTATCAGATAAATCTTCACTTGAAAGCGAAAATAGTGAACTTAAGTCTGAACTGGAGAAATTACAGGCAACTCAAGAGGAGGCCGAGGCGCTTTCTTCCCTAAAAAGTGAGCAGGCAGAAAAGCTGGTAGAGGTAGAGCAAAAGCTGGAAGAGACAGAGACGTTCTTGGCTGAGGAGAGAGCAGAAAAAGAACGATTGGCTTCTAGCCTAGAGAGTAGTGAAAATGAGGCTTCACAACAAGTTACAGGACTTCGTCTTGAGCTGGATCAGGTTAGGGAGAATGGGAAGGTCTCGATTGAGGAGGCAAATCAAAAGCTTGAACAGGTTGAGTCAGCACGGAATGAGCTCATTCAGAGGGTTTCAGAGAAACAAAGCGAACTTGAATCTCTCCTGTCAGATAAATCTTCAATTGAAAGTGAAAACAGCGAACTTAAATCCGAACTGGAATCGGCTAGGCTTGGTCAACAGTCTGAACTGGAGAAATTACAGGCAACTCAAGAGGAGGTTGAGGCGCTTTCTTCCCTAAAAAGTGAGCAGGCAGAAAAGCTGATAGAGGTAGAGCAAAAGCTGGAAGAGACAGAGGCGTTCTTGGCTGGGGAAAGAGCAGAAAAAGAACGATTGGCTTCTAGCCTAGAAAGCAGTGAAATTGAGGTCTCACAACAAGTTACAGAACTTCGTCTTGAGCTGGAAGAGTCTAAGCAGGCGGCAAAGAGTTCGCTTGAAGAGTCGAGCCAGAGATTTGAGCAAGTTGAATCTGCGCGAAATGAGTTGGAACAGAGGGTTTTAGATAAGCAATCTGAGCTTGATCAGCTTACTTTACGCGAAAGTGAGAAAACGGAGGAGTTGGAGCAGACTGTTGGCCGTCTTCAGGAGGCAGAGGTGCTTTTGGAGGCTGAGAAGCAAGAGAAAGAATCTCTTGTTGCGAACTTGGAAGCAGGCTCAAGTGAGATTTCTCAGCAACTTGCAGCTCTTGAAAGCAAAAACCAATCATTAGAACAATCTCTTGAAGAGATGAAGCAGAGCAAGCAACAGGTAGAAGAGAGCTGTGCTGCGGCTGAACAAGGGGTCAATGAATTACAGGCTGAGCTTGTCACGATAAAAAGTGATACTGAAAGCAGGCAGGCTAGATTAACGGAGGAAAATGAGCGCCTTGCAACAGAAACCCAAGAGACTAGTGATAAGTATGCGCAGCTAGTTGAAGAGAACAGATCTCTTGAAGCGAAACATTCAGCTGATGAAGCTGCTTTGCAACTTTATAAAGAGGGTGCTGAGAAAGAAAATGAGGCGCTAATTAGTGGTTACCAAGCAGATATTGAGAAAGCCGAGCAGAAACAGGCTGAACTTTTAAGTGAGGCTGTGGCGCTCAAAGAGGCAGTAGAGGAGGCTCAAAACAGGCAACAAGAAGAATCTGATAGAGCCTCTACTCTGGCTGAAGAAAAGCAGGCGCTAGGAGAGAAAGTTGATCAGTTGGCTGAGGAGGTTGCTCAGCTCAAGCCTGTTGAAGCGGAGGTTTCTACTCTTACTGATCGCTTGGATGAGTCGAAAAAAGAGCTAGAGCTAGCTAAGGAAGAGTTGAAGGGGAAAGATGTTGAGCTGGTTGGTCAGCGCTCTGAGCTGGAAAAACGAGAGGAGTTGTTAAAAGAGCGTGAAGGGGAAGCTCTTCTCGAGGTTGATCAACTTAAAGAGCAGCTGCAAGCGCGTGAGTCGAAAGCGAGATCAAGCGAAGAAGAGGCGAAAGAAAAAGAGCTCGATTATAAGGATAGAATTAAAGAGCTTAGTGCGCAGGTTAGCGAAGCTGAATCGCTATCTGAACAGGTTGTGGAATTGCAGAAATCAGCTGAATCAAAAGAGGAAGAGCTAAGATTTAATGAGTCAACATACGCGGATAAATTGACGGAGCTTGATGGTGAGCGTGCGCAACTAAAAGATGATATCGCTAGTCTGCAAGCAGAAGCAGATGAATTGTCTCTACGGCTTGATGAAAAGAGCAAGGCATTAACAGAACAAGAAGATAAGTCCTTTGCACTACGGAAGGAAAGCGCAGTACTCGAACGCCGAATGAAAGAGATTAGCGAGGGAAATGGTGACCTGTGGCCGGATGATAGCGAAGTGATTTCTATGCGCGAGGAGATTGCTCGAATCAGCGGAGAAAAAGAGCAAGTTACTGAAGAAAAAACACTTTTGGCTGAGCAAAATGAAGAGCTTAAGTCGGTTGTTCAAGAGTTTGTCGCGGCATCAGAGGGGCAGCAGAATAACGATGAAGATGTTGACGCGTTGAGAACTGAGCTAAAAATGGTCAGGGAGCAGGCGGATTCTGATGTAAACGCAATGAATGAGCAGCTCAACGAGGCGCATAACCAAGTGACAGAGCTTGAGAAGTTGTTAGAAGAGGCGCAAGAGAGAGAGGTGTTGGCTGATCAATCACCTTCATTATTGGAGGGGGTTACAGCTGTTGATGATGATATTTTCTCGGTTATTGAGCAACAACAGACGGCTTCTGTGTCGCCTGTTGTGTCCAATGTAGAGGTAAGTCCTAAGCGTAAAGGAAAGCTTGTTACTGTTTTAGTGTTTATTTTGTTTCTTGGTGCGGTCGGAGCAGCTGGATTCTTTACTGACCAAGGGCGAGCCTTGCTTGGTTTGAGTCAGACGGTAGTGGAGCCACAAGAAATCAAAGAGGAATCGGAAGATTTGGCGGATAATGCTGCCGCAACCAAAAAACTGACGACCAAGCAGCGGCCGAGTGGGGGAGATTTTGGCTCTTTACTGGAAACAGTAGCGCCAAACTCGCAGGAAAAGAGCGCCATGAAAGAAAAAGCGGCCCCCAATAGTAGTGTTCAGTCTACAGAGGAGGAGCTACTTGGTGCAGAAGAAGGTGAAGAGCTTTTGCTTGATGAAGAGGGAGATGAGCTATTCTAGCTATACATAGCGCAGAGATTATGTGCAATAAAAAAGCCGACAACCTTGTGGTTGCCGGCTTTTTTATTATTTAAGTTAGCGAGAGCTTACTTAATTTTAGATTCTTTATAAGAAACATGCTTGCGAACAACGGGATCAAACTTTTTGATCACCATTTTCTCTGGCATAGTTCTTTTGTTCTTTGTTGTTGTGTAAAAGTGACCTGTTCCGGCACTAGAAACGAGTTTGATTTTATCTCTCATCGTAATCTCCTTTAAACTTTTTCGCCGCGACCGCGGATTTCGGAAAGTACAGCTTCAATGCCGCGCTTGTCGATGATGCGCATCCCTTTTGCGGAAACGCGAAGACGAACCCAACGGTTTTCGCCCTCTACCCAAAAACGATGGTGATGGAGGTTAGGCAGAAAACGGCGTTTAGTTTTATTGTGAGCGTGAGAAAC
>DEIG01000014.1 GCA_002352345.1 Methylococcaceae bacterium UBA2780 | reverse complement strand
CGACCTCCTCGATTTCGGGCACTTCGACCTCCTCGATTTCGGGCACTTCGATCTCCCCGATTTCAGGCACTTCGATCTCCTCGATTTCAGGCACTTCGATCTCCTCGATTTCAGGCACTTCGATCTCTTCGATTTCGGGCACTTCGAGCTCTTCGGTTTCGGGCACTTCGAGCTCTTCGGTTTCGGGTGTTTCGAGCTCTTCGGTTTCGGGTACTTCGAGCTCTTCGGTTTCGGGTGCTTCGAGCTCTTCGGTTTCGGGTGCTTCGATCTCCTCGGTTTCAGGTGCTTCGAGCTCTTCGTTCCCCTCATTATCATGTTGCTCTAACCACTCCGCCGTGGCTTCTTGCTCTTTATCCTCTGGTTTTTCGTGCTGATCATGCTCTTTATGTTTGAACTGTTTTTCTTCAAGCTGATCTTCACTGCTGCCGGCCTGTCTGTTTTCGCCATGCTCTTCGTCGGAGTGATCTTTCTTTTCCCTTTGATGATCGTTCTCTTCTAACGACTGAGCAGAGCGGCCTATTCCTATCTGTTCGTCGTGCTCTACTAGAAGGTGCTCTACTCGGATCACATCATTTTCAGCTAACCGGCCAGTAATAATAACTTTTTGCTGGTCAGGAATTTCATTGACTACTCCATGTAATGAAGTTGGCATCTCAATCATTCGGCCTGAAACTTCTCTCGCTGAGCCATTCTTGGTATGGCCTAAGAAACCCTCAATACTTACCAACCCGCCGATTTTGGCTGTAAGCCGGCGATCTTGGCTTAACATGATGCTGTCGGGGACTAGGTTTGCACCGCCAAGCCGTCCAGAGACCTCTACTTTCGCGCCTATTGCCAGCCCAGTTGGAACGGGTGAATTCACTTTAATCCCTTCAATATGAAAGCTATTGTTTGAAATCGACGAGATGGCTCCTCGTACCGATACCTTAGAGCTTGCGACAGTCTCGCTGATATGGCTAGCAATAATTCTGCCGTCTGGATGGCGTAAGCCGCTCACTTCAATATAATCACCGACCTGAATTTTATTAATACCAGCGCGACTTGGCGTATCGAAAGGTAAATGGATTTTTTGCCCTAAGAGTTCAATTTCACCACTTTCGATATTTACTGAGGAGACAGGGCCCATTGCAGCATAAATAATATGCATCTCTTTTGCGGTTACTTCCTTGCCGAAACCGGAAACACCTACTGCAACAACTTGACCAATGGCAAGCGCGTTATCTGGGTTAATGGGCTGTCCATCTCTATGCAATGGCGTTGATGAACTGTAATGGATTTCTATTCCATTGACGCAAATACTGCCAAAACCAGTGATTGTGCCGACGACAACCCCTGTTTGCTGTGCAGGCTGTCCTGTTCCACCAATGCCTTCTTTATGTGCAACTGCTCCTGTGCCGCCAATGCCACTTCCATTTTTCTTCAGAGGTTTTCCGGTGCCGCCAATGCCACCATCATGAGCAACAGCACCCGTCCCGCCGATGCCACTACCGTGTGAAGGCGCCCCCGTTCCTCCGATACCGCTTCCCCCAGAAATATCACAGATGCCTGCAATAGAACTGTGGCTGAAAGAAAGTCCTAAGCAGCAGAGTAGGGATAAAATTAACTTATAAAAGCAGCCGTTGCTGTAAGAATTAGTCATCATAGCTTTCCTTGTTTGATGGCTCTTGTTCGCTATAAAAATAGACACCGAACCTCATCCGTAAGTTACTGCTAACGGTTGATTGACTATCCACTGACTGGAGCTCCATCGCTTGGCGATTGAGTTTTCTAAGTAGTCGCATTCCGCTTTGGTCTGCAGTCGTTTTTAGTTTGTTGACCGACTCCTCGCTGAGCTGGTCGTAGAAAACCGCACGCTCCAAAAGAGGGGGCTTATCAGAAAGCATGTTATGCGTTGCTGCGGCAATATGGTCATGTAGATTCTCCCCAAAGAACCAGGCTTTTTCGTCATAGCCTTTTTCAGGAATAAAAGCGTCGGTATTAAGGCAAATTTGATCTTGCTCATTGAGAGAAACGATACCAAGGCTCAACCATTCATCGAGTACGGCTCTTGAGCGAATATCTTTATTTACCGATATAACCAATGCTTCAAATGACTGTGCTCCCCCCTTTTTTATGAGACGAGGGAGGGGGAGTGGTTTTAGTTGTGCATCAAGGTAGTCGTCATCTCCAATCCATTTGGCGACTAGCTGAGCACCCAAAGAGACCGTTTCGGGGGCGGTATTGTTGCTTTGGTTAGTTCTTAATCTTTTAACATCTTTGCGGTGAATTCCAGTCAAAAAGTTAATACGGCTATCGGTCTGTTCTTTGCCATCAAGTTTAAAGTCGCTGCTCGCGACCTCTACGAATAACTCTTTCAATAAATCCGTCAAAAACGGGTAAGTAATTCCGCTTTTTATTAAAAATTTGACGAGCGGCCTTAGCTGCCAGCGTATTGCCCTGACTAGAGAAGATGGTGCTGTTTTTGATGTTTCCTGTAACAAAAATAAGACCTGCTTGGCATTTTATGTGGTAATTTTTACCACGTTTATGGGTATTTAGTGTATATTTATCCCACATAGACAGGGCGATTATGCCATACCTATTTAATATTTACTCGTTAACAATATGATGATTGAAGCAAAAAATCTTAGCTGTATACGGTCGCATAAACAGCTCTTTTCTGAGCTGAGTTTTTCTTTGGACTCTGGCCAGCTGCTTTTAGTCGAAGGGGAAAATGGGAGTGGTAAAAGCACACTGCTTAGGATACTGGCGGGCTTACGTCGTCCGGATGAAGGAGAACTGTTCTGGAATAAAAAACCATTGGTATCGGCTCTTTCTGACTATTCAAAGCAGATGACATGGGTTAGCCACCGTAACGGTATTAAAGAGAGTTTGACGGGTAGAGAGAATTTACATGCGCACGCTGCGTTATCTCAAATAGACGCGAGAAATATCGATGAAGCATTACGCGAAACTGGCTTGAAAGCGCATTCCAATAGGCTGGTTCAACAGTATTCTGCCGGTATGAAAAGGCGGCTCTCGTTATCAAGATTATTAATAAAAAGAGCCAAGCTGTGGATATTAGATGAGCCACAGGCGTCACTTGATAAAGAAGGCATTGCTCTTTTTGAAAGGATAGCCAGCGACCATCTTTTACAGAATGGCATGATTATTATGTCATCACATCATGATGTGCAACTTGGAAAGCACTCTGTTGTGAAGCTGAACTTACAGAGCTAATGTCAACTTTAAATAGCCTGTTCTTCCTCTGTAGACGGGATGTGTTAATAGCATTTCGCCACCGTCAGCAGGCTTTAAATCCGCTGCTTTTTTTTGTTTTAGTTTGCCTGCTATTTCCTTTAGGTATCGGTGCATCTGCTGATTTATTAAAGGCCATTGCGCCAGGCACTATATGGATTGCTGCGCTATTAGCTGTTTTGATGTCACTGGACAGTCTGTTTCGAACAGATTTTGAAGATGGCTCGCTTGAGTTAATGATTTTGGAAAACCAATCTTTAACTCTACTGGTTGCAACTAGAGTTTTTGCTCATTGGTTAATGACAGTATTGCCTCTTTTGCTATTAGCTCCAATCATGGCAGTGGCTTTAGGGCTCTCCTCCAATGTGCTTATTATCTTGCTAACTTCTTTGCTACTAGGAACACCCGTACTCAGCTTTGTGGGCGCAATTGCAGCAGCTTTGATCATTGTTATTCCACATAACGGTATGTTACTTGCGCTACTGGTATTGCCTTTATACGTGCCAGCGCTGATTTTTGGCACCAGTGCGGTTAATAACGCTGCTTTAGGGATATCACCCGAAGGGCCACTTTATATCCTCGCAGCACTTTTAGTGTTGAGTCTAACTTTGTCTCCCCCCGCTATTGCTGCGGCTCTAAGAACAGGTGTATCACAATGATGCAATGGTTTCATCGCATGGCTTCTCCAGCCTGGTTTTATCGATTTTCGGGAAAGCTCATTCCGTTCCTGATTCTGACATTTACCCCGCTACTTATAATTGGACTGTATGGAGGTTTAGTCACCGCTCCTTCAGATTATCAGCAGGGTGATGCCTTCAGAATTATTTATGTTCATGTTCCGGCAGCCTGGATGTCGCTATTTATTTATATCGTGATGGCTGTGTACGCGGTGATTACCCTGATATGGCGAATCAAGCTGGCTGAAATATTGCTGATAAGCAGCGCACCTGTTGGAGTGGGATTTACTATTCTGGCTTTAGCAACGGGATCACTATGGGGTAAGCCGATGTGGGGAACATGGTGGAGCTGGGATGCACGGCTCACATCAGAACTGTTACTTCTATTTCTCTATTTAGGCGTCATCGGTTTGTACCGTGCTATCGAAGAGAAACGGACAGCATCAAGATTCGTTTCAATTTTAGTGCTGGTTGGTACGGTTAATATTCCGATCATTCACTACTCAGTCGAGTGGTGGAACACGCTACATCAGGGATCGACGATTACGCTTACCGAAAAGCCAAGTATGCATATCGACATGCTGATACCTCTACTGATGATGGCTATCGCCTTTAAAGTTTTTTATGGAATCTCACTGCTTATACAGGCAAGAGCAGAATTGGTTGAGCGGGAATTCAATAGTCGATGGGTAAGAGAGTTGGTTGAGGAGAATAGTGATGGCTGATTTTTTCCAAATGGGTGGTTATGCCCTCTATGTATGGAGTGCCTATGCGTTGGCATTTGTTGTGCTGCTTATAAACTGGCTTGGCCCCTATTTTAAGCACAAAAAAAAGTTGAAAAATGCCAGTGATTTTTATCTTCTAAATAGAGAGCAAGAACATGACACCTCGGCGTAAGAAAAGGTTGCTGCTTGTTTTGCTGATGATTTTCGGCGTCAGCAGCGCTACAGCTTTGGCATTGAAAGCTTTTGATCAGAATATGATGTTTTTCTACTCACCAACTGAAATTAATGCCGGTAAAGCTCCAGAAAACAGAGATTTTCGTATTGGCGGATTGGTTGTTCAAGGAAGTGTGGTCAGAAGCGAAAAGAGTTTGATGGTGAAATTTGATTTGACCGATACCAAAGAGGTTATAACCGTTCAATACGCCGGCATTCTTCCTGACCTGTTTCGTGAGGGGCAGGGGATTATTGCACGTGGACAGCTCAATGATGGCGTTATCAATGCGGTTGAAGTGCTCGCAAAGCATGATGAAAACTACATGCCTCCCGAAATTGCAGATGCAGTGGCAACAGCAAAAGAGGCCAATTGATGATTCCTGAAATAGGACATATTGCACTTATTATTGCACTGGTTATGGCTGTGGTGCAGGCCTCTCTACCAATGATTGGCGCGCAGCAAAGAAAGTTGGAATGGATCAATCTGGCCAGTCCATTGGCGAGAGGGCAATTTCTATTTGTAGCAGTCGCTTACGGATGTCTAACATATTCATTTATCGTTAATGATTTCTCAGTACGTTACGTTGCATCGACCTCAAATACAGCCCTACCGTTGCTGTATAAAGTTTCAGGTGTTTGGGGTGCCCACGAAGGTTCGTTGCTACTTTGGGCATTATTGCTATCTGCCTGGACGGTAGTGGTCAGTCTGTTTAGCCGAGGCATTCCGCTTCTGATTTTGGCGCGAGTTTTGAGTGTAATGGGAATGATCAGTATTGGCTTTATCTCATTTATGCTCTTTACCTCCAACCCTTTTGTTCGGCTATTTCCCGCACCAATGGATGGGCGTAGCCTCAATCCGCTATTACAAGACTTTGGTCTGGCAATACACCCCCCCATGCTTTACATGGGATACGTCGGTTTTTCTGTCGCTTTTGCTTTTTCTATTGCGGCAATGATTGACGGCAAACTTGATGCCGCTTGGGCTAGATGGGTTAGACCCTGGACAAATATTGCCTGGGTTTTTATGACGCTAGGTATCGCACTCGGGAGTTGGTGGGCGTACTACGAGCTGGGTTGGGGAGGCTGGTGGTTTTGGGATCCGGTTGAGAACGCATCACTAATGCCATGGTTAGTTGGTACAGCATTGATCCATTCGCTTGCAGTAACCGAAAAGCGGGCTGCTTTTAAGTCATGGACTGTGCTGCTGGCGATCTTTAGTTTCTCACTTAGTTTGCTGGGAACATTTCTAGTCCGTTCTGGTGTTTTAACCTCGGTTCACGCCTTTACAACGGACCCTGCTCGTGGGCTTTATATATTGGTCTTTTTGGTGCTGGTGATTGGTGGCTCTTTGGCATTATACGCATGGCGTGCGCCATCTTTGCGCTCTATAGGCCAATTTTCAGCGATCTCTCGCGAGACAGGACTTTTACTAAATAACGTTGTATTGGTTGCAATGGCTGGCTCTGTACTACTTGGGACTATTTATCCGCTGGCGCTTGATGCATTAGGAGTGGGCAAGATTTCTGTTGGTCCACCCTATTTTAATCAGATTATGGTTCCACTTGGTGTGCCACTATTTTTGGCAATGGGATTGGGGTTAACACTACGTTGGAAGAAAGACAGCACCTCCAGGCTAAGTAAGAAAGCCATTATTCCTATGGGATTGGCACTGCTAATCGCTATCTTATTGCCTTTATTGTTTGCACCTGAACAACATGGTCTGACTTTTATCGGTTTAATTCTTGCCAGTTGGGTCGCGCTGGCAGCTATGATCTGGCTGTTAAACCAAGGTCGATCACCGTTTAAATTACCCGCTTCAACCTGGGGAGCAGTGATTGCCCATATCGGTATGGCGGTTACGGTTACAGGGATTACGCTCACTTCAATCTACAGTCTTGAAAAAGATGTACGGCTCGCACCCAATGAACAATATAGCCTTGGTGATTATCAATTTAAGCTTATCGGTGTTCAAAAGGTGCAACGAGATAATTATGTCGCCTATCAAGGAACGGTTGAGGCGAGTGAGAGGGGGGAGCAGGCGATGTTGATGCATCCGGAAAAACGCACCTATCTATCACAATCAAGACCAATGACAGAAGCAGCAATCGATCCAGGGCTATTTAGGGATCTATTTGTGGCACTTGGAGAACCGCTCGGAAAAGGTGCTTGGAGTTTACGTATCTATCACAAACCATTTGTTCGCTGGATCTGGCTAGGTGCTCTATTTATGGCGTTGGGTGGGCTAATGGCCGCTTTGGACAAACGTTATCGTCGTTTGTCTTCTCGTGTAGAGGTTACAGTATGAGACTGAGAACAGTTATTCCTCTTTTTGCTTTTATGCTGCTGGCGGTTTTATTGGCAGTTGGCCTACGTCTTAACCCTCGTGAAGTTCCCTCCCCATTGATTGATAAATTAGCCCCCGGTTTTATATTGCCAACGCTCTATAAACAGAGCGCCAATATCAGCCCTGCTGATATGAAAGGGAAAGTGTGGCTATTAAATGTTTGGGCATCGTGGTGTGGTGCCTGTCGCGCAGAACATAGTGTGTTGAACCGGTTTGTGAAAGATCATCAGGTTGAGGTTGTTGGCTTGAACTACAAAGATGGTTCTCGTGAGGCCAAGCAGTGGCTAAAGAAGCTTGGTAACCCTTATGCAAAAGTGGCTGTTGACCGGGAAGGATTGGTCGGCATTGATTGGGGTGTTTATGGGGTACCCGAAACCTTTGTTATCGACCAGCAAGGGGTGATTCGTTACAAAAATATTGGGCCGGTTAAACAGCAAGATATTGATGAAACCATCATGCCGCTTATTGTTCAGTTACAACAGGGGAATGTGTCATGAAGAGGTGGTTAGCGACTTGTCTTTTAATTCTCTGCTCACTCCATGCAGAAGCGGCTATAGAGGTTTATCAGTTCGAGCAACCCGAGCATGAGAAGCTCTATACCCAGATGATTAGTGAATTACGTTGTCTTGTTTGTCAGAACCAGAACCTGTCTGCATCAAATTCTGCTTTGGCAAGAGATTTACGTAAACAGACCTATGAAATGGTTATACGAGGGCAGGCAGAGGCGCAGATAGTGGATTACATGGTTAAGCGATATGGTGATTTTGTGCTTTATAGACCACCGGTTAAATTCAGTACAGCTCTGTTATGGTTTGGGCCATTTATTCTTTTATTTCTAGGGATTGCGCTACTTATTGCAACACTCAGAAAGCGAAAGGAGTCAACTAATAAGCCTCTGAGTGATTCGCAACATAAACGTGTTAGTGAACTTTTAGATAGTGGAGATTGAGTGATGTTTTGGTTTATTGTTACGGTCATGATAATGGTTGCACTTGCCATTATTATCTTGCCCATATTGCGAAAGTCACCGGTTAAAATAGATGACCGGCCCCAACAAAATATCTCTATTGCACAGGAGCGACTCAGACAGCTAAAACTGGAGCGCCAGGCAGGTCGCATAGATGAAAACAGCTATGAATCATCGCGAAATGAATTGGAACAAATGCTTCATGATGATCTTGACGGTGGTGGGTCAAAGATAGGAGCAGCTGTTCACTCCTCGCATAAAACTGAGGTTGCACTCGGTGTAGCTTTACCGGTTCTCGTTGTGACACTTTATTTTTCTCTTGGGAGTCCCGACTTGATTGCAAAACAGACGGAAGCTGCCCCTGTATCTGTTAAACCACTCGCCAGCACTCAATCAATGGCGAGCAAACAGGCAAAGCAGGTCGATAGTGTTCAAACAATGTTTGAACGGCTCAAAAAGAAACTAGAGGCTGATCCTGATAATGGACAAAGCTGGATGATGATGGGGCTAACCTATACGCATTTTGGACGCTATAGTGATGCGATAGAGGCATATCAACGGGCGGTCGAGCTACTGCCGGATAATCAAGATGCAAGGGCGGCTTTGAGTCGCGCACTAACGGCGCAGAAAGCCAAATCTCAAAAATCTGTTTCAGAGAAAATAGAGAAGAAAATAAAAGGGCTTGATGGTCAGATAGTTGATGTGGGTGCGATGGTGACGAGGTTGCGAAAAAGGCTGGAAGAAGAGCGGGGTGATCTGTCAGGCTGGATGATGCTCGGCCGCTCCTATATGAACCTAGAGCGCTATAACGATGCGGTTTATGCCTACCAAAGTGCGTTAAGTATCAAAGCAGATAATCCAGAAGCTATTCAGGCACTGCAATCTGCCTTAGACGCAAAAAAGAGATAAGAGCATAAATTTTTACTCGATTACTGTCGTAACAGCGGTTTTGGTTAAAGTGCGGAGTTTTGCGGAATTACAGCGTCAATAGGGGGTCAGCCAGATTCTCAACCCACTAAGAACACCCTATGCCTCTAGTTGCTGTAAGCCATCCAGATACCATTTAGGCTGCTGGCTATTTTTTTGTTTAATGAAGGTCCAGACTTCTCGCACCTGTTGAGGGCGGGCATCTCTCTCTTCGCGTAAAAGAGCATCGAATAATACGGTAGCTTCTAATTCATTACCGACTTCGCGTATTTCTAACAGTTGAGCTTTGAGCGTTAAAATATCAGTTTGGTTTTCACCTTCCATCTCTTGCATTTGAGATTGTATCTCTGCAAAAACCTTATCGGTTGTTAATCCGCGAATTTCAGAAAGCTCCTTGTTATCCCAAGCACCTTGCAGCACTTTATATGCGTTTTCTGCCCCGGCTAAAAAAGCTTTTTCATCGAAACCTTTGGGGATAACAGCGGCATTGTCAAAATGGTCTGACTGAGAGGAGGTTGTCTCATCAAAATTAGCATCATCTTGGTGGTTGTTGCGTAGATAATTATTTTCGATATCGAAAGAGCTGGATGAGTGCTGAGTCCCGTGGTTGTTTCTGTTGTATGCTGCTTGTGACTGCTGCCGGTTTGCTTTTGCGGCAAAGAGTTTTAGTAGAAGAAAAGCGATTCCACCAAAAATAAGCAGATCCATAAAATTTAAGCCTTCAAAAGCGCCACCAAAAAAGAGTGCGCCTAGCATACCGCCCAAAGCCAAACCGCCGAGCATGCCCATTAAACCACCGCGTTTAGACATGGTTTGCCGAGCCGCCTGATTTTTGTCATAAGCTTTTTGTTGGCTGGCTGTTCTGGGGGCGGATTTAGTTGATTTACTGCTATACGGCTTGCTAAAAGAAGATTTACTACCAAATGACTTCATGCCGCCAAAACGCTTAGCCTCAGCATCGGGGATACCGCTGATTGAGAGAGCGAATGTGATGAGTAATGTGAATAGTAAGCCGGATAATTTATTCATGGTGTTATGTGGGAGTATTTATTCTCTGTCCAAGTGATTGCAGATTCTACAGGAAATTAAGCGTATGAGGCCTAATGAGGCGATTGCTAATTTATGGAGCATTTTTGTGTTCCGAGAAAAAGAAGAGGCTGTGAGTTTGTAAAGGAAGAGGATTGAACTGTTTTAGCTGCGCCTTTTTTCCATGGAACTAAAATGCTTACCCCTTGTATTTTCCCCATAGCATATCTGGTAAGAAACAGATTAGCGGGGTGGCAATTGCCAGATACAGCGCGAGTTGATTGAAGGTGACGGCAGTAAATGGTTCCCAATCAAAACCGATAGCCAGTGCAAAAAGGGCTGAGATCAGAAAGTAGGGGCCGCTGTAAAAGCAGTGTCTTCGGCCACATTGTTGGGCATTTCTTAAGCAGGCAAAACCCATCCAACTTAATGCACTTGCCCATATAAGCGCCGTAGTGATTGAGGAGAGGTCGGTTAGCCAAGAGAGGAAAATAGTTATTCCCGGCAGGATCCATGCGATAGACAAGTTGCGTTTGTTGGCAACCCAGTCAGTTTTGTTTTCGTCGCAGCTTTTTAGGTTATTCTCCATCAAGTTTTGGCTCTTGTTCGTCAATCTGTTCTTCGATTGGTGCCATCGCTTTTGTTATGGCGATACAAAATAGTATGACAACGGGAACAGCAAGCATAACCCAGTATTGATGGAGAAAAATACCGAATGTTGTCCCTGACGCAAAAATGATTACCAAGGGTAGATGGCAGGGGCAGCTGATAACGGCAACAACCCACCAAACCCATCCCTGTCGGTGGGCTTTGGTTTTGTTACAGCTTGGATTGGCCATTTTTTAGCCCGCGCAGCAGGAGAGTTCTTTGACATCTTTGGAAAAGGTTTGGGCGCAGAGTTTGAGCCCCTCAACCATTGTTAAGTAGGGGAAAAGTTGATTGGCAAGCTCCTCTACAGCCATTTTGTTATGAATAGCCAATGCCGCCGTTTGGATGATTTCCCCAGCTTCGTGAGCCAGAATTTGTGCGCCGATTAATCGACCTGTTCCGGTTTCAATAACCAGTTTAATGAAGCCCTCTGTGTCGTAATTTGCCAATGCGCGTGGCACATTCTCCAGGTCGAGTGTTCTGGAATCTGTTTCAATTCCTTTTTGGTGTGCCTGTTCTTCGGAAAGACCGACGGTTGCAACTTGTGGGTCGGTAAAAATAACTGCTGGAAGCGTTGAGAGATCGAGCTTGGCCTCGCCACCCATCATGTTGATTGCGGCGCGTGTTCCTGCGGCTGCAGCAACGTAAACAAGCTGCGGCATATTACTGCAATCGCCCGCTGCATAGATATGGGGTTGTGATGTTTGCATCCGTTCATCGACCTGTATAGCGCCATTTTTCTCGGTTTGTACGCCGATTTTATCGAGGTTGAGATTGTGAGTGTTGGAGGTTCGGCCAGTTGCGATCAGCAGTTTGTCTCCGCGAATTTCACCCTTATTACTGTTTAGGATGAAAAGCTTACCATCATGGTCAATCTGGCTAGCTTGGGTTTGAGCTAAAATACGAATACCCTCCTTTTCTAATGCTGCCGTCAGCCCTTGACCTAGCAGTGGATCTTCTCGGAATAATAGCGCGCTACGCACCAGCATTGTGACTTTTGAGCCGAGGCGGCGGTAGGCTTGAGCCAGCTCAACGGCAACAACCGAAGAGCCGATAACGATCAGATGTTCTGGCAACTCTTCAGAAAACAGGGCTTCGGTTGAGGTCCAATAAGGCACATTGGAAAGTCCCTCTACAGGAGGGATTGAGGCTGCCGCGCCGGTTGCAATCAGAAATTTATCTGCGCTCAATTCCTGACTGCTGCCATCGGGCCTGTTAATGAGGAGCGTGTTGGCATCTTTAAAATGGGCGTAACCCTTTACCAGGTTAAGGTTTGGGTTTGACTCGAGGATGCTTTGATATTTAGCGGCTCTCAGCTCTTCGACACGGGAGGCTTGTTGTTTTGAGAGTAATGCGCGGTCAATTTGTGGTTCGTGATTTGTCACGCCTTCAAAAGGGTTGTTACGCTGCGACTCTGCGATCTGAGCGGCACGAATCAATATTTTTGAAGGGACGCAACCGACATTCACGCAGCAGCCCCCGATTATCTCAGCACCCTCTATAATGGTGACTCTGGCCCCTTGCTCTGCTGCCTTAATTCCGCAGGCAAATGCGGCAGAACCGCTGCCGATAATAGCGACATGGTGAGCTTCCATATCATCATTTAACTGGCTTGTTTGATAATCTAACGCCGCGATAGAGGCAATTAGGGTCTTAACGGATACGGTGCCATCTGTTTTGATTTCTGCACGGTTTTTGGCATGAGAAACCTCTGCATTCGCAACACCGTTAATTGACTCGAGCGTCTCTTTGACGTGTTGCTCGCAGTTGCCACAACTCATGCCTTCAACTTTTAATTTAATCATTGCTTTTCCTTATTTTTTAGACAGTGCAGTTGTCATCATCATCGCAGCGACGGCTGGCTGGAGAGACTAGATCCCAGACTGAGATCATTAGCATCATGATGATTCCGCCATAGGTGGCATAGCTGCTCCAGCCATATTGAAACCAGGGATAAAGGGAGAGTAATAAAATCACAGGGCCAATCATCCCAAGCAGACTGCGATGCCATTGGCGGTGGCTAAACCAGCCTAATGCATTAATCAGCAGCGCAAGCCAGGCAAAGATTGGCAGCAGCGTATTGATAAAAAGCCCTTCCCATTGGCTTAAAAACCCGAGCCCTACTGCAGCGCCGAGGCTGGCTATTGCGGGAAAGCACATGCTGCAACCCATTGCGGCCACGACAGCGCCCAGCGAGCCGACTTTATCACCGATACGCGCTAATAATTTGATTACGGTTTTCATCTGCTTGCCTCAATTTCTGACGGTTGATGGATAGCCGGCTTGCGTAGTGGCCTTAATCAAAGCCTCTATTGCTGTTTTGTGTGGATCAAATTGAACGGTAGCAGTTTGGGTGTCAGCATCTACCGTTACCTTTTCCACTCCATTGATAGCTTTCAGTGCCTTCTTGATGGTGTATTTACACATTGAGCAGGTAAAGTTCTGCACATCTAGTGTGATCGCCTGTTTAGAGATGTCAGTTTCTGTGGAGTGTGCGGCCTGGGGCTGAGTCGAAAGGCCAACCAGACAGCAAAAAAGCAGGGGGTAAAGTAGTTTTATAAATTTCATTTTGAACTCCTTGTCTATTCCATGAAGAATGGTGCGTACCAAGGGAATGCTATAAGCAACAAGATTCCAATGCTGCCAACCCAGAAAATAGTTCGCTGGCGTTTTTTTGTCGCAGGGACCGCGCAGACATCACCCTCGTTGCAGCTGTTAGGGGCAAAATAGAGTTTACGAAAGCCGAGGGCGATAAAGATTAGTGTTAAACCCATAAAAGCCGGGCGCGTTGCCTCCATGGAGGTGAGTGTGCTCATCCATGCGCCCCCGATACCTAAAGAGAGTAGCAAAAAGGGGCCGACACAGCAGGCTGAGGCACCAATAGCGGCTAATAGTGCTCCAGCGCCAAGTCATGAGGTTTTCGAGGCGGCTGTTTGTTGTTCGGTTGTCATGAGGTTTGCTCCTATATGAACTTTATTGAGGAGGAGTTTAAACCCTGTTCCATAGAACAGGGTCAAGTGGTTTTATGGGGTGTACTTTATTTTGAACCAGAGAGTACGTCGATCATTGCGCAATGGTTGGTTTTTGGATCACTCTCGCAGTCGGATACTAGCTGATCGAGTAATTTATGTAGCGTGGTTAGATCTTTTATCTGCATTTCAATCTGTTGACGTTTCTGTTCTGCCATTTTCTTTACATCTTTGCAGTGGCCACTATCGAGCGAAAGAAGTTCGGCGATCTCTTTTAGGGTAAAACCGGAACGCTGGGCGCGTTTGATAAAGCGGATTCTGGCAATGGATTCTTGTGGGTACAGTCGATAACCGGACAGTGGTTTTTTTGGCTCAACTAACAGCTCTTTACGTTGATAGTAACGGATCGTTTCGATTGTTACGCCAGACTGTTTAGCGAGTTTTCCGATAGTTAATTTCATTGTGAGTTGAAGGCCTCATGCATGCCCGCTGTTTTATAGAACATCTCGTCTTAATTTTTGGTAAGGCATCAGATGAATGCCTTCACGAAGAAGTGAAATTCCGATATTTTCGCCAATAGCTAAGCGGTTACGCCGTGCAACGTGTAATGGCACGTTAATGGCGATATTGATTTTCAGTTCTGGATCGATTTCGACAAGCAGATTGGCGAGCCCCCTGCTTTCAAATTGCTCGACCACTTTTCCCTGGAATGGATTTTCTTGATCACCTTTCGTCGGTTTATCACGTCGGTGCAGCAAAATATCAGAGGGCTGAATCATCCAGCAGGCGCGTTGATTTAGTAGGAGTTGGGGTTGGTAAAAGGCTTCCAGTGCAATGCCCCGCCAGCGCAAATGCGTTTTTTGTGTCTCTTTATCGTGTTCGATAACTTTGGCGGTAAACAGGTTTTGTTGGTCCATTAGCCGAGCAACCGTTGCTGTTTTTGGGTGTGAGGCAACAAACTCAGGCGTGCCGGTCTGTAATATCTCCCCCTTGTGCAATAGGGCAATTCGGTCTGCTAATAGGGTTGCCTCTTCGAGGTCATGCGTGACCAAAATCATCGGTATATTGAGTGACTGTCTGAGAGTGCGTAATTCGCGATAGAGCTTTCTTCGGGTCACTTGATCGACTGCGGAGAAAGGTTCGTCGAGTAATAAGACTTTAGGTTTTCTTGCTAGTGCCCGTGCAACCGCAACACGTTGCTGTTGGCCACCGGAAAGTGCTTTTGGGTAGCGATTTTCGAGCCCTTCAAGATGAACCTTTTTAAGTAATGCCTGCGCTTCTATGATTTGCTCTGATTTAGGGGAGTCACTCAGCGCTTGCCGAATGTTATCGAGCACGGTCATATGCGGAAATAGCGCGTAGTTCTGGAAAACCATGCCGACATGACGTTGGTGTGCCGGTAAAAATTGTCTCTTCTCACTCTCTTGCCAAAGCTCACCTCGGCAGCGGACTATGCCTTTTTCAGCTTTGTGCAGGCCGGCGATTGCAAAAAGAACCGTTGTTTTTCCGCTACCCGATGGGCCGACTAATGCCAGAAGTTCGCCCTCTTTGCACTCAAGTTCCACAGACAATGGAATCGGCTTTTGCTGCTGTAGGCGGATATGAATCGCCATTTTTGGTGATTCAGCCATATTTTTGCTCGCTACGCATTGAGAGCCAGAAGGTAAAGGAGATCGTTAAGATAGAAAACAGCAGCAGACTAAGCGACATGATTGAGGCCGACTGCTCATCAAAAGCCTGAACGCGATCATAAATAGAGATAGCGATTGTTTGAGTTTCCCCGGGAATATTGCCTCCGACCATTAATACAATGCCGAATTCGCCTAGTGTGTGGGCGAAAGAGAGCACCATTGCCGAGACAACGCCGGGCCAAGCGAGTGGCAGCTCAATTTTCCAGAAGACTCGACTGGGTTTCATTCCACAGCAAGCCGCAGCATCGCGAATCTCACGAGGGATAGCTGCAAAAGCGCGTTGCATCGGTTGAATAGCGAAAGGAAGGTTGAATATGATTGAGGCGAGTAAAAGCCCCTGAAAGTTAAAGACAAGTGAAGTGTCGAAAGTAGATGAGAGCCATGCGCCCAAACCGCTGGTGGGGCTGAACGTGACAAGCATGTAGTAGCCGAGAACGGTAGGAGGCAACACCAGCGGAAGTGTTAATAATGTCTGCAGTAATGACTTTCCAAAAAACTGCCGGTAAGCGAGCCAGCGACCAAAAATAATTCCTATCGGCAATAAAAATAGCAGTGCGGCAAGACTTAGCTTGATTGATAAGGTGAGAGCCTGCCAGTCCATTAATATTTACGGTTTTGTGTAGCCATAACGAGATAGAATCTTACCGGCTTTCTCGCCTTGTAGGTATTTAAAAAATAGTTTGGCTGTATCCCCTGCATTATTTAATAACACCATGCTCTGCTCAATAGGCCGGTGCAAGTTGGCTGGAATGACGACAAAGCGGCTGCTATTTTTTAAAGCAGGTGCAAGCGCGAGAGAGTAGGAGACAAGTCCTGCTTGCGCCGCTCCAGAGCTTGAGAACTGAGCCGCTTGAGCTGCATTTTCACCGAGAACAAGGTGGGGTCTGATCTGTTCCCATAGTTTTAGGTTTTTCAATGCTTCCTGTGCGGCGATACCGTAAGGGGCATGTGCCGGGTTGGCGATAGAGAAGCGGTTTAAGCTGTTCTTTTGAAGAAGCTGACTGATTCCCTTTAGCTCAGTATCAAGTGCTATTTTAGTCTGCCTGTTCGTGATTAGAACGAGATGACCGAGCGCATAAGTAATAGCGGTATTGGCGGTTTTCTTCTGCTGGGCAAGTAGCTCAACATATCTACTGTTAGCCGAGAGAAATAGTTCGAAGGGGGCGCCGCGTTGAATTTGTCGGGTCAGGTTGCCCGAAGAGGCGTAACTTACACGTATATTTTTACCACTGTCTTGATGAAAGGCTTTAACAATCTCTTCAAGCGCAAATTTTGTACTGGCTGCCGCAGCAATAATGGGCGTGTCAGCAGAGAACGTGGACGAGCTGAAAGAGAGTATTAGCAGAACAAGACATAACTGGAGTCGGACTGTTAGGGAGGCTCTTTTCATTAATCTCTTTGAGGGTGCATTAATTGATAGTTAGATGGTACAACAATTTAGACCACTTGCCCTGCGCACCACCCTGATGACCATGCCCACTGAAAGTTATAACCACCAAGCCAACCGGTAACATCGATCACTTCGCCGATAAAATAGAGGTTTGGAACTTTGCTAGACGCCATCGTTTTGGATGAAAGCTCATTACAATCAACACCACCAAGCGTCACTTCAGCCGTGCGATAACCTTCTGTGCTATTTGGTTTTATTTGCCACTGTTGCAGATCTTCGGCAATCTTGTCTATCTCTTTTATTGAGAGCTGGTTTAGATGGCGTTCGAGCGTTTCCTCTTTAAATCGAGCGGCACATAGTCGCTTTGGTAATTTTTCCTTGAGGATGGTTTTAAGCTGGCTTTTTGGCTGAGCTACCTGTTTTTCTCTAATGAATGCAACAAGATCAAGATCGGGCAGTAGATTGATATTAATCACTTCACCCGGTTGCCAGTAGGAGGATATTTGTAGAATAGCGGGGCCACTTAATCCTCGATGAGTGAAAAGTATGTTTTCTCTAAATTCGCTGCTGCCGCACCGAACAACCGCATCAACGGCAATGCCGGAGAGTTCAGCGAAAGTCTCTTTGTCTCTGGGTTGAAGCGTAAAAGGGACAAGCCCCGCACGCGTTGCTTGGATGTTGTGTCCAAACTGTTCGGCAACTTTATAACCAAAGGGGGTGGCACCCATTTTGGGAATGGATAGGCCGCCAGTGGCAATCACCAGTGATTCGGGTTGAAAAGTTCCCTGTGATGCCTCGACGGAGAAAGAGTCAGTGTCTCTCTTTTGAATTGCTTTAACGGAGCAGTTGAGCTGGACTTTAACCCCCGCCTTTTCGCACTCGGTAAGCAGCATGTCGAGAATATCTTTGGCACTTTCATTACAAAAGAGTTGGCCATGGTCTCGTTCGTGAAATGGAATCTGGTATTTGTCGATTAAAGCGAGAAAGTCCCACTGCGTATAGCGACTGATGGCCGATTTACAGAAATGAGGGTTATGTGAGAGGTAGTTATTGGCGCTGACTTCGTAATTGGTAAAGTTACAGCGTCCGCCCCCAGACATGAGGATTTTTTTGCCCGCTTTGTTGGCATGGTCGAGCACGACCACTTTACGCCCGCGCTTACCAGCCTCTATCGCGCAGAAGAGGCCGGCAGCGCCAGCGCCAACAATTAATACATCGACCTTAGACAACATCCTGCGAGCGTAAATATTCTTCGTAGTTGCCACGAAAATCAACGATTCCTTCAGCTTCCATATCAATAATTCGTGTTGCAAGGGAGGAGACGAATTCGCGGTCGTGACTGACAAAAATCAGCGTGCCAGGGTAGTTTTCCAAGGCTAGGTTTAGAGACTCAATCGACTCCATGTCCATGTGGTTTGTCGGCTCATCCATCAAAAGAACATTGTTTTGGCGAAGCATTAGCTTGCCGAAAAGCATTCGCCCTTTTTCACCTCCAGAGATGATTTTGACCGATTTTTTAATGTCGTCCTGTTTAAACAACAGTCTTCCCAAGGTTCCGCGAATCACCTGCTCATCATCGCTTGGTTTACGCCACTGTTGAATCCAGTCGTATAGGTTTATCTCTTCCGCAAAATCGGCGGCGTGATCCTGCGCGTAATAGCCGAGTGAGGCATTTTCTGACCATTTAACACTGCCTGAATCGGGTTCTAAATCCCCGGCCAAACATCTTAGTAGCGTTGTTTTACCTATTCCGTTAGGACCGATAATGGCGATTCGTTCACCTGCTGTAACAGAGAGCGTAAAGTCTTTGAAAAGAGGTTTATCAAATGATTTGCTCAGCTCTTCTATTTCTACGGCTACACGAAAGAGCTTCTTCGCCTCTTCAAAACGGATAAATGGGCTTTTCCGGCTGGATGGTTTTACCTCGGCAAGTTGGATCTTGTCGATCTGCTTTGCACGAGAGGTCGCCTGTTTAGATTTTGAGGCATTTGCAGAAAAACGGCTTACAAAAGCTTTCAATTCAGCTATTTGTGCTTTTTTCTTGGCATTATCAGAGGATAACTGTTCGCTGACCTGTGTAGAGGCGGTCATATATTCATCATAGTTGCCGGGATAGATGCGGATCTCACCGTAATCTAAATCGGCCATGTGGGTGCAGACACTATTGAGAAAATGGCGGTCATGCGAAATGATGATCATGGTGCAATTGCGTCTAGTTAAGACCCCTTCAAGCCAGCGAATCGTATTGATGTCGAGGTTGTTGGTAGGCTCATCGAGAAGCATGATTTCTGGCTCAGCAAAAAGCGCCTGTGCTAGTAGAACTCTCAATTTCCAGCCCGGCGCAACATTGCTCATCGGGCCGTAATGCTGCTCTGTGGGAATATCCAGACCTAATAGCAGCTCGCCAGCGCGAGACTCAGCGCTGTAGCCATCCATTTCAGCAAACTCAGCTTCTAGCTCACCCGCTCTGATGCCATCTGCTTCTGTCATTTCAGGATTGGCATAAATAGCATCACGCTCTGATTTAATCGCCCATAGCTCTTCGTGGCCCATGATAACGGTATCGAGAACGGTATACTCTTCGTAAGCAAATTGATCCTGTTTTAGTTTGCCAATTCGCTCGTCGGTATCTTTAGAGACATTTCCTGAAGTGGATTCAAGGTCGCTGCCAAGAATCTTCATAAAGGTTGATTTTCCACAACCATTTGCACCGATTAAACCGTAGCGGTTACCGTTGCCAAACTTAACAGAGACATTTTCAAAGAGGGGTTTTGCCCCAAACTGCATGGTGATATTTGCGGTAGATAACATGGTTTTCTTCTAGCTATATTTGTTTGTGTCGGGATATTTAACGATTGCCTGAGCGAACTTGCGTACGACGTTGTTGCTGCTGGGGTCTCTTTTGATTGCCATTTGTATCGCCGTTGCCACCATTGTTAGAGCGGCTTTTTGCAGAAGGGCGCCGTGCACTCGAGCTATTTGATGGCCCCCGTTTTCCAGCCGGTTTTCTGGAGGGTTTTTGCTGGCGGCCACGCCCGCGTCCATTTTGAATCGGCTCAGCCTTGATGGTGGGATCAACCTCAAAACCCTCTACAACCTCTTTGGGAATCTCCCGTTTAATCAGTCGTTCAATATCTCTGAGCAGTTTCAGCTCATCAACGCAAACCAATGACATCGCTTCACCCTCGCGACCAGCGCGGCCAGTACGACCAATGCGGTGAACGTAATCTTCAGGAACATTGGGGAGCTCAAAGTTTACGACGTGAGGGAGCTGGTCAATATCCAAACCTCTAGCAGCAATGTCAGTGGCGACCAAAACACGAATATCATTGGCTTTAAAACCTGCAAGCGCTTTGGTTCGAGCTGCTTGGCTTTTGTTGCCATGAATCGCAGCAGCGGTGATGCCATCGGTTATCAACTGTTCAGTCAGGCGGTTTGCACCATGTTTTGTGCGGGTAAAAACAAGTACCTGTTTCCAGTTGTTTGAGCCTACGAGAAGAGAAAGCAGCTCACGTTTGCGGCTTTTATCAACGGGGTGGACTAGCTGTGTGACCATTTCAGAGGCGGTGTTCTGTTGAGCAACCTCAACAAGTGCCGGTGAATTAAGTAGGCCATTAGCGAGCTGTTTAATATCTTTTGAAAAGGTGGCAGAGAAGAGCAAGGTCTGTTTGTGCTTGGGCACAATCGCCAGAACTTTACGGATATCATGGATAAAGCCCATATCAAGCATTCTGTCGGCTTCATCAAGCACCAAGATGTCAACTTTAGAGAGGTTGACCGTTTTCTGGCCAACATGATCGAGAAGTCTGCCCGGTGTGGCGATCAGAATATCGACACCTCGACGGAGTTTTTCGATCTGTGGGTTAATTTTTACTCCACCAAAAATTACTGCTGATTTTAGAGGCAGGTGCTTGCCGTATTCTTTAACACTTTCACCCACTTGAGCGGCAAGCTCTCTTGTTGGTGTAAGAATAAGCGCGCGAACAGGCCGTTGACCTTTTGCGGGCTGTTCTGAAATGAGGCGTTGCAATAAAGGAAGTGTGAAACCGGCTGTTTTACCGGTGCCTGTTTGTGCAGCACCCATAATATCGCGTCCTTCAAGAACGTATGGGATTGCTTGTTGCTGAATAGGACTAGGCGTGGTGTAGCCTTTTTCGGAAACAGCACGGAGTAATTCGGCATTCAAGCCGAGGGATTCAAAAGACATATTTTGGATTATCTCAAAAGATCGGCCTACCCAATATAATGCTTTGGGTCGGTCTAGGCGGAAGGTTATATAGGGTTCTCGAATTTAATCCAGAAGGATTAACGCTTTGAAAACAGCTGCAGACCGAGGTGCAGTAAAATGATGCAGTGCATTATACCTGAATTGCTATAGAAATGGGTATGGCTGTTTTGGTCGCTTTTAGTGTGTGGAATGAGTTAGAATAGCCCCGCTACAATTTCTACCCTGGTTCTTGTCATCAGAAGTTCTTTTTAAGTTTTTCTCCTGTTAGTTTCCTCGTACGATTTGTAACACTTTATATTTTTTTAATTTTTGTCTTTATGAGGTAATTATCATGGCAACAGGTACCGTTAAATGGTTCAACGAATCTAAAGGTTTCGGCTTTATCACTCCAGACGATGGCAGCAAAGATGTTTTCGTTCACTTTTCTGCAATTGCTAGCGATGGATTTCGCACTTTGGCTGAAGGCAGTCAGGTAAGCTTTGACGTAGAAGACGGTCCTAAAGGACCTCAGGCTACTAACGTCCAAGCTTAAGCCAGATTACAGGTTCTCGCTAATTAGCGAGAACCTGTTGAGTAAACCCCGCCTAACTGGGCGGGGTTTATTGTTTATACGAGAATAGGAGCGCCAAAATGAAGAGAGTATTTGTAGGAGGTCTACCAGCCTCCACCACCGAAGAGTCACTGGAAGCACTATTTTCAGAATTTGGCAAAGTGCGCTCCCTTGAGCTTGTAAAAGATCTATTTTCGGGTGCCTGTAAAGGATTCGGTTTCGTTGGAATGGAAGGCCACGAAGCACGCGCTGCAATTGCCGGTTTAGATGGCAAAACGTATGAGGGAAAAACTCTTAACGTAAAATTTGAAGAACCTCGTGCAAAAGGCCGTAGAGGTCGCCGCTAAGGTGATTATCTAAAAATGTAGAGAGGATTTACTTAAGGAGCTTAAGTACCTTACATTTTTACTGCACTAGATTCGAAAAGAACCTGCCAATACTATTGAGCAGGTTTTTTTATGGGTGATAGGTTTAGCGGGTGAAATTTCGTATTATTCGGTTTCGTTTCTGGAAATAGAGCCAGTTTTTTTGCATAGAGTCAGCGTGGAAGCCATCGGACTGTTTGAAATAGGAATAATCATTGCGGCGTACCTTGTTGTAGGGAGCGCTGTTTTTAGTTGGGCTCTTCGCTCAAGAAAGAAAGCTGCTGCACCAAGTCGTACTGTAGATGAAATTAAACACCACATAGTGATGCTTGTGTGGATGTTGGTACTGATTTTCTTTGTGTATGTGGGAGGAGGGTTTCTGGCGCACCAAGATGCATCTTGGTATCAGTTGGCGCACTCTCGAGATGAGATTATGCCTGCACGGTTGATTACCTACCTTATTTTGTATCCAGCTTATACGATTGTGGGTGGGGCTGCTTGGCTACACGCTAGAATTAATTTTGGCGATAGGCAGTTTAGTTGTAAATTAAAGTCAGCTCTTATTCTGGCAACCTTTATCCCTTTTCTATTTTTGCCAGCAGACAACCCTGATGCGATGGGTTTTAGTGTCGATTTCATCAACAGCCTTCTTAGAGCTGGTTATGGTTTGGCGATGTTTTTGTGGCTTGCCGCAGTAGCTTATATTGTTGGCCGGCAAGGGCTGGCTATTTTAGTACTGCTTAAGAGAGGGCGGGATTAGCCTTTTTTACCAGTGTAGTGTTCAGGGTGAAAAGCTAGAACCTGCTCTCCATCTTGCGCCCACATATGGCAGCCGTTTAGATAAAAAGGTTTGGATACAGGACGCTCTGGTGCGATGTCCTTTTTCAGTGTTGCCATCGTTTGAAAAAGCGTTGTTGAAATAGGTCCTAACAATTCGGTCATATGGGTGCAGCCTTTTGTACCGGCAAGCAGATTTTTGACCACGCGTGTCCAGCCCGGCTTGATCTGCTTACCGATTAGCCCTTCATATCGTTCAGTGATCGATTCGCAGTTGGCAAAAGGTGAGAATTCGATAACCGCAACACAATCTTTTACGACCAGTTGGTCATCGGTTGTCAGTCTAAGATACATACCATGGATTGGAGTGCCCGGCCTGATTGATCCGCGCCAGCGATTCTCAAATGTATACGTTTTAGTGTCGAGAAGGTGGCCTTCTACTTCCCAAAGCCCATCCTCTCGTAAAAAACCGTTACAGGTAATGGTTCGAGTGTGGAGCTTTTTTCTGGGGCTTGGTTCAGGTAAAGACATGTTGTTCTCGCGAGCGTGGAAGCAGCTCACTCCACCGCCTATTTCTAGGCGATGGAGTGAGGGTGATCAAACATTGATTGCTTGAGGGTTAACGCTATCAGAACCACTCGACAGTTTATTCATCGCGTTGATATAGGCTTTTGCAGAGGCGATAACAATATCGGTATCAGAGCCTTGGCCATTGACGATGCGCCCGCCTTTTTCCAATCGAACAATCACTTCACCTAAAGAGTCAGTCCCTTCAGTCACGTTATTGACTGAGTAGAGCAATAATTCGCTGCCGCTGCTCTCGATTGATTCAATCGCTTTGAAAGTGGCATCAACAGAGCCACCGCCATCGGCAGCACCGCTTTTCTCTTCATCATTAACAATGAGCGTGATTTCAGCATGTGGGGTTTTTCCAATCCCAGATGAGGCATTAAGCCTAACAAGCTGGATCGACTCTTCCGTTGATTCTTGGTTCGCTTCGGTTAAAAGTGCTTGAAGGTCTTCGTCATAAATCTCATGTTTTTTATCGGCTAATGCTTTAAAACGACGAAAAACCTCGTTGAATTCCTCATCCGATTCAATCTTTGTGCCGAGCTCTTCATAGCGAGAACGTAATGCGCTGCGGCCAGAAAGTTTGCCCAGAACGATGCGGTTTGAAGTTAACCCAACATCCTCAGCCAGCATAATTTCATATGTTTCACGGCTTTTTAAAACGCCATCTTGGTGAATGCCAGACTCATGCGCAAAGGCATTCGCGCCAACAATCGCTTTATTGGGCTGGATAGGAAAGCCGGTAATGCCCGAGACTAATCTTGATGTGGCTGTAATTTGTGTGGCATCAATGTCGGTATCGCAAGGAAATAGATCCTGGCGAGTACGAACGGCCATCACCACCTCTTCTAGTGCAGCATTGCCCGCTCGTTCACCTAGTCCGTTAATGGTGCATTCAATCTGGCGAGCACCGGTTAGGACGGCAGCCAAAGAGTTGGCAACGGCCATGCCGAGGTCATTATGGCAGTGTGTTGAAAAGATCGCTTTATCCGAATTGGGGACGCGCTCGATCAGACTACGGATTGTTTCTGCATACTGGTGTGGCAAGTTGTAGCCAACGGTATCGGGGATATTAAGGGTCGTCGCGCCTGCATCAATGACTGCTTCAAGGATGCGGCAGAGAAAATCGATCTCGGAGCGGCCGGCATCTTCGGGTGAAAACTCTACATCATCGGTATATTGGCGCGCGCGTTTAACACCGCGTACGGCGGCCTCGACTACTTCATCAGGGCTCATACCCAATTTCACTTTCATGTGAATAGGGGAGGTGGCAATAAATGTGTGGATGCGTCCGCGTTTAGCCGGCTTGATGGCCTCTCCTGCACGGTCAATATCGTGATTGACTACGCGTGATAGCCCACAGATAGTGCTTTCGGTTACTGTGCGAGCGATGCTCTGTACAGAATCAAAATCACCCTCGCTGGCGGCAGGGTAGCCCGCTTCGATCACGTCAACACGCATTTTTTCGAGCGCTTTGGCGATACGAAGCTTTTCTTCTTTTGTCATCGATGCGCCAGGGCTTTGCTCGCCATCACGCAAGGTGGTATCAAAAATGATTAATTTTTCTTTTGACATGATAAAACTCTCAATCGGTCGTTCAGACAATTGTCTGAAAAATAAAACGGAAAACTAGAATGAAGGAGGTGTTGTTGATTGATTGCCCATCAGGGCAGTAGTTTCAGGCAGGCAGGCGCAGACAAAAACGGCTGTGTGATAGCTATTGTGGTGTCTGAATTGATCTGTTTTTCTATTTTCATAAGAATGCCTAGGAACAGAACTATATATTACGTTATCAGGCGTTGCAAACAGGTGGTTTGCCATTGTTTAATCATCTTGGCTAAGCGACTCAATTTGAATCTCATCGTCGTCATCAATATTCACTTTAAGTCGAATGGGTCTGCAGCAGACAGAGCAGTCTTCTATGTAGTCTTGAGATGCGGCAGAAGGATCAACCAGAACTTCGATTTGTTCCCAGCAATAGGGGCATTGGATGAGGGATGCTTCTAAGTTCATCCCCTAAAGACGCTCCAAAACCCAGCGGTTAATCTGCTTTGAAAAGCGATTTAGCGTGCTGGGTTTTGTTTCACACGCTTTTGTTATTGAAATCGTTAGTATGCCATCGTCACTTGCGGGGATAGCCCGCTCTTCACTGCGAACAATCAATGCATCTTCGGTTTTATAGATGCGATAACGCTTTGTCTCATCCATACTCATATAGACCGAAGAGCCATACAATGTATCAATCAATAACCCTTCGTTGTCATCTGCCCTGCCGGAAGGAAAGAGGGTTACAAGTAACTTTGGAGATAGATCGATAGCGCTGTTATTTGTGCTGTTCTGCTGCTGAATGTCTGCATATCGTCCATTTAGCCGGTCGAGCTGGTACTGCGATTTAAAGCCGAGCATCACCGCTGGGCCATTCCATTTTATAAATTGCGCATCAAGCTGCCACTGATCTCCTTGGATTGGGTAGCTATGTGTAACGCAAAGGTTTCCGGTTGAAAGGTGCGCCAAGTAGCTTTGTTCGGAAAGTTTATCGAATTCAATCTCGGCAATCGCCTCTTCAGCGTTAAATTGGCTGTAGGTATAAAAAGGGGTAGCTAACAGTAAAAACACCAGCGATAGAGTGCCGACCGTAATTAGCCATCGAAGCATTTTAAACAGGGTTCTGTGCAAAATAGTATTGTACTTTTGTCATGCAAGCCTAGAGTTTAACCTGTTTGCTCGAGCAGGGTATAAAGCTGAATTAAGCGGATCTATTTTTTTATCCACTCAAAAGAGGTTTGTGCTGGGACGGTCTAAATCGTCAAGGCTGGTGGCCTTTTGGTATAGTTTCTTCTTTTTTATTCAGTAAGGGGTTATATAGATGGTAACAATTGCATCTAGGCATCGGTCGATGATCGAGCACATTGCAGCAAGTGTAGCGTTACCTCCTATTAAGTCGTTGTATATCCCGCCGCCAGAAGCGGCAGAATCCAAAAATGGTGAGTTTGGTGTGATGACGCTTGAGGATGGAAGTGTTGGGCTAGTCTATCTGTTGTTATCAAATACGTTCGAAGCTATTCAATCAAAAGAGATTGCCGAGCGGCTTGTTGGCAAGAGTCCTGCGGATGTTGCACTAGCTGGATTCGATAGTGGCAGTGAGATTGATCAAGCGCTGGCGATGGGGGCTTTTAATGCAATTAGCCAATTCATCTTTAGCCGCTCTGGTTATGAACTTGATTTCACAACTAATGCGCTGGATGAAATTGAGTTTAGTGCAGAAGATCAAGTAGGGATGGTCGGTTTTTTTCCTCCATTAGTGCAGCGGTTGCGAGACCGCTCAATCCCGTTGATAGTGCTCGAACTTAAAGAAGAGCTGGTTACGGTTGAGGAGCGGTTCGAGGTGACACTTGACCCAGATCGGCTTTTTGAATGCAATAAAGTGATCTGTACCGCAACGACCCTACTCAATAGCTCAATCGAATTTTTATTGGGAAAATGCTCCCCAAAGGCGCAAATTGCTGTGATTGGGCCAACGGCTGGCTTTCTGCCTGACGCACTGTTTGAACTGGGAGTTGATTTGGTTGGCGGTAGTAGAATACCTGATTCGGATCGCTTTGTTGAAAATTGCAAAGCAGATCAAAAATGGGGCAAAACAGCTCAGAAATACTGTATGACAAAAGGTTCTTATCCCGGCTACAGGGCTCTAGTTGAGAGGGCTTCAAGTTGAATGTATGTGATGAAAAAAATAAGAAGGCTGTTCTTATTACAGGTTGTTCAAGTGGAATTGGTTATAGCGTTGCAAAAGAGTTGGCAAAACGGGGTGGTTACCGCGTTTTTGCAACGGCGAGACAACAAAAAGATGTTGACCGACTCAATGCGGAAGGTTTGGAAAGTCTGCGCCTAGACCTTGCTGATTCAAACTCAATTCAATTTGCTGTAACAGAGCTGCTTGAGCGGACGGGTGGGAAGCTATTCGCACTGTTTAATAATGGTGCCTATGGACAGCCGGGAGCGGTTGAAGATTTGAGTCGTGAGGTTCTGCGTGAGCAGTTTGAAATTAATCTCTTGGGAACGCACGAATTAACCTGTTTGGTTCTGCCTGTTATGCGAGCACAGGGAGAGGGGCGGATTATCCAAAACAGTTCGGTTTTAGGCTTGATTACACTTAAGTTTCGCGGCGCTTACAATGCAAGCAAGTTTGCTCTTGAAGGGCTAACGGACACGCTAAGGATGGAGTTAAAAGGGAGCGGTATCATGGTCTCACTGATTGAACCTGGGCCGATTACCAGCCGCTTCCGTGCGAATGCCTTCGCCGCTTTCCAGAAAAATATTGATAGTGAAAATAGCCCACATCAGCAGCTGTATCACTCGGTTGAAAAGCGGCTTGCCTCAGAAGAAGGGGAGGCGCCTTTCACGCTGGGGCCAGAAGCCGTTTTAAAACGAGTGATTCACGCGTTGGAAAGTGAACATCCTAAAGCTCGCTATTACGTAACATTCCCCACCTACCTGTTTGCCTTTTTACGGCGAATTTTACCGGTTGGCCTGTTGGATAGAATATTGATCAGAACATCGGGGTTTGAGAATCGCTGATCGGTTATAATTCTCGTTTTTCCAAAGCTTATTTAGGTAATAGAGGATTATATGGCTCTTCATTGCGGCATCGTCGGCCTGCCAAACGTTGGCAAATCAACCATTTTTAACGCCTTAACCAAGGCGGAAATTGCGGCCGAAAACTACCCTTTTTGCACGATTGATCCCAATGTAGGTGTTGTTCCGGTTCCCGATAGGCGGCTCAATGCACTTGCAGAGATTGTTGTGCCAGACAGAATCTTACCAACTACATTTGAGTTTGTTGATATTGCAGGGCTAGTTGAAGGGGCGTCAAAAGGAGAAGGGTTAGGCAATAAATTTCTTGCCAATATCCGTGAGACAGATGCCATAGCCCATGTTGTACGCTGCTTTGAGGATGATGATGTCGTGCATGTTGCCGGGCAGATTAATCCGAAAGATGATATTGAGATTATCAATACAGAACTTTTACTGGCTGATTTGGCAACGGTTGAAAAAGCGGTGCAACGCGTTACGAGAGTGGCAAAATCTGGTGATAAAGGAGAGGTTGCACGCAAAAATATCTTTGAACGTTTCTTAGCGCATCTTGAAGAGGGCAACGCAGCACGTACTTTGCCGCTGACAGATGATGAAAAGAAGCTGGCGCACGAACTACATCTGTTGACTATCAAGCCAACAATGTTCATTGCTAACGTTGATGAGGATGGTTTCGAAAATAATCCCCATCTTGAGCAGGTTAGAGAAATTGCCGAAAAAGAGGGTGCAGTCGTCGTGGCTGTTTGTGCAGGAATGGAAGCGGAGATTGCATTACTGGATGATGAGGAAAAGGAAGAGTTTCTAGCGGACATGGGATTAGACGAGCCGGGTCTGGATCGTGTTGTTCATGCTGGTTACAAGCTGCTGAACCTCTCAACCTATTTCACAGCAGGTGTGATGGAAGTTAGAGCCTGGACGATACCAACAGGTGCCACTGCACCGCAGTCCGCAGGGGTTATTCATACCGATTTTGAAAAGGGGTTTATTCGTGCCGAAGTGGTTGCCTACGAAGACTTTGTTGAGTTTAAAGGTGAGTCCGGCGCAAAAGAGGCGGGTAAGTGGCGCTTAGAGGGTAAGGACTATATCGTTCAGGATGGTGATGTGGTTCACTTCCGTTTTAATGTTTAGTACAAAGATTTAACTAAATACAAAGGCGAACAGATGGCTAAGAAGATGACGGTCACGGCAAAAATCATGGTCGCAATGGTGATTGGACTGGTTATTGGTAGCCTAATTAACACCTTTGCAAGTGATGTCGAGTTTATCCAAACCTATCTGGTTAATGGGCTTTTTTATGTGGTCGGTGCGGCCTTTGTAAATGGTTTGAAAATGTTGGTGGTGCCACTGGTCACTTTCTCACTTATCTGCGGTGTTTGTGGTATTGGCGATGTAAAAACATTGGGCCGAGTTGGATTCAAAGCGTTTGGCCTTTATCTATTTACAACAGGGATTGCGATTACTTTGGCGCTATCGGTTGCCATCTTTGTTGCGCCCGGTGATGGCTTTGAGCAGGCGGCAGGCACATCAACTTTTACTGCCAAGCCTGCGCCCCCTCTAGCTGAAGTATTTATAAACATCGTCCCGAGTAATCCTGTCAATGCCTTTGCAGAAGGCAATATGCTGCAAATTATCTTTTTCGTGATTCTATTTTCAATCGCCATGTTGATGTGTGGTGATATTGGCAAACAGTTGGCGGCCAGTGCAGAAAGACTCAATGAGGTGATGATGAAAGTGGTCACACTGGTGATGGATTTTGCACCGGTAGGGGTTTTTTTCCTGATGGCAAAAACCTTCTCAGAGCAAGGTCTTGGATTGATCTTGCCGATGGCTGGTTACTTTTTTACTGTCATTGTTTGTCTATTACTGCATGCCTTTGGGACATTTAGTGTGCTGGTTAGTCTGCTGGCAAAGCTCAACCCGCTGGTTTTTATCAAAAAGATGCGCCCCGCGCACATTTTTGCATTTAGTACTGCCAGCTCGAACGCCACAATTCCGGTAACGCTACAAGTCGTTGAAAAACGGTTGGGCATTAACAATGCAACAGCCTCATTCACCGTGCCTTTGGGTGCGACAATCAATATGGATGGTACGGCAATCATGCAAGGCGTTGCCACTGTGTTTATCGCTAATGTCTACGGAATCAACCTTGATTTAAGTGATTACGTGACCGTGGTCGGTATGTCGATACTGGCATCAATCGGTACAGCTGGTGTACCAGGTGTGGGTCTTATAATGTTGGCAATGGTTTTCAATCAAGTTGGGTTGCCTGTTGAAGGGATTGGTTTAATTCTGGGTGTAGATAGAATTCTCGACATGGTTCGAACAGCGGTTAATGTTACCGGCGATGCAACTGTTACCTGTATCGTTGCTAGAGGCGAGAATGAAATTGATGAAGCAATTTTTAATGATCCCGAAGCGGGGGTTATTACAGAAGTTGATTTGCCGCATAAAGCCGCTTAAACAGATTTATATCAATATTCATTCTTGACAAGAAGAGAAGAAAAGCCGAAAATTTCCGGCTCTTCAAAACGATCATATATGGCTACGTAGCTCAGCTGGTTAGAGCACAGCATTCATAATGCTGGGGTCGGTGGTTCAAGTCCACCCGTAGCTACCATTTCAGAGCATCAAGTTGCGACTACGCGACTTCTACGCGAGATTCCTTTTTTAAGAAAATCATTACGCGACATAGAGCTCTAAAAGAGGGCAATCAGTTGATTCTTAAACCGCCCTCAGTAATCTAACTGAAAACTTCTGCTCAACAATCGACTCAACAGCAGTGAGCAAGTTTTCAACCTCAGCCTTAGAGTAATGGGTCGTGATACGATTCGACTTGTGACCTAATAGGTCTTCACGATCCTCTAAACCAATTCCAGCCGCTCTTAATCTTCTGCCAAATGTATGGCGCAAATCGTGAACACGGCACTGAGTTAGGTTCGCTCTTTTTCGAGCACTCTTCCAAGCTGTTCCTGTGATCCTCGCAAATCGTTTTCCATTCTGGGTAAAGACATACTCCCCTTCACGCGGTAGCGAGTTAATAATATTTCTCGCTATGCTATTGAGTGGAATAATTCTCTCCTCACCATTCTTGGAGCGTTCAGCAGGGAGGACGAATAGATTATCAAAGTAGTCTGACCATTTTAGGCCACACATTTCTTGATCCCGACAGCCGGTATTTAACGCAAAAAGAACAATGTTAGCTAAATAGTCTGGTAGTTCAGCCATAAGCCGGTTTTGTTCTTCCCAACTGATCGGATAAGGTTTCCGCCCGTTATTTTTAAGTAAACGAATCAACGGAGCTTCACTTAACCAAGATTGATTATCTTCATCCCTCCAAAGTCTGGCCGCCAGAATCAATATACGCCTGATAACAGAAAGGTCTCGGTTAATTGTTGCATTGAGAACAGTTTTTCTGCGAGCGGTGATAAAGGGTTCTAGCGTTCCCATGTGAACGTGCGACAAGGGCAGGTGACCAATGAAAGGAATAATGATTTCCAATGATTGAGCATCACGCGAAAGACTTTTTTTAGTTTCCTCCTGTAAATATTTAGTGGCTGCTTTAATGAAGGTATGCTGACCGCGCTTTGGTTCAGAAAACTCTAGAATCCGCTTCGCTAAATAGTGCTCAGCTTCGGCTAGGTTATCCGTTCCAGTGCTTTCATAAAGCCTCTTTCCTCTGATGACTTTATTGATGTGCCAGAACCTTCCTCTTTTGGTAAGACCTGTGGATTTTTTAGACATAATTTATCTCCAAGCCTACCTGCGCGGCTCTTATATTCCTCTACCCAATCATCTAATTCAAGCCGATCAAAGGCGACACCCTGAACCCCGATGGGTATTTCAGTCAGAAATGGACGGACTTCTCTACGGAATCGGTTACGATCCATACCCAAGTAAAAAGGGGCGTCACGGTGTCTTATTAGCCTTGGCAGTAAGTTGTTACTCACCATCTTTAGCTTTTTGGTAAGCATCAGCTCTAGCCTTGTTTGCTAGCTTCTTTCCACCCTCTTCAAAATTGGCAAATGGGAGGTTAAATTTTCGGGCCTTAAGAGCGGCTCGCTCTTTTGCGTACAGATCGAGGCTTAAGCAGGTAAATTCTTCTCTTGAAGCATGATGAGCGCGAGCTTGGCGGATAAACTCAGGAGCAGCAGTGTTGATGTCAGAAATATTCTCTCGCGCCATAAATGAGGTGAGAGAAGCCAACCCTCTTTCAAAGAGATAGCGATCTGATGGAATAGTATTATCTCTGATAGGAACAGAGGCAGCCTCGGAGCATTCTCCCCAATCGACCTGAGTGAGCTCAGACCAAACAGGGTGTAGAGGCCAGCGAGATTTTGTGTCATCGGTCAGACTTGGAATGGTTAGTTTGAGCCATTGTGTAGACGCATAGACCCACAACGGGCCAAGGCGATCTAAAAGATCATCAACAGTTCTAACTTGGTGTTCACCAAGAACCTTACGTTTAAATTGAAATTCCAAACGCCAAACATCTGTAGAAGCGTCCCATCCAGCATCACGCCAGAGATACTTAAGATAATCTTTCCCAGATTTCTTAATCTCTTCTGTTTTGTTATAAAGTCGAGCCGACATATCACCACCAAGGCCAAAACTAAAACCGGTAAATGTTGGCCCAACCCAGTAGTTTGAATATTGTCTGGCACGGCAGAGCCAAGAGGATCGAATAAGCTGCTCAAAAGAGTAGTCACAAGTAAAATCAACAAAAAGATCAGCACGGCTTACCGTTGGGCTAGATTCCATGGAGCCGAAAGAATCAATAACCTCGGTTAATTCTTCACTGGATGCCTTAACACCATATTTAGCCAGAAAGTCACTTTTAACTTGAACATAAGCGAGTGGAATACTTCTGGCTGTAGGGCTTGATAATTTTATGTAGTAAGCAGGGTCAGCTAGAATATAAGCAAAGCGACCAGCTCCTTTATCCATGACTCTGAATAAGTTTTTCCCATGACGGTAGGTAGCCGTCGCATGGTCTATTTCATTGGTAGACTTAGCTGCCTTTTTAAGAGCTGATAGAGCTGCATCTTGCTCAGAAAACAGCACCCCAGCATAAGATAAATAAAGACTATCAACCCCACTTCTTAATAGTTGGATTATGGGTTTATCTTGTTTCTTGCAGTTAGTAGGTGCTGTGTTACTAGGTGGCGCACCTTTTTTAGGCTTCTGAGTTTTCGTGCCACTAGAAAGACTGGAGCACTGTTCCTTGTGATTGCCAACGTCGCTCACACACGCACGCTGTCGCTTATGCGTATGTGGTCGAGCGTCGGCTTGGGTAAGAATTAAAGTATTATCTGTTTGCATTTCTTTTCCTCGTTGTTAAGTGAGGGCATAGAATTGCGAAATTTGAGGAACTAAAAAATTGGTGTGGAGCTTAGATAAATATTATTCCAGCAGAACAGCTATTTTAAAGACACGGGGCATAAGGCTTCAACGAATCGCTGTTATTTCAAGAAGGGTATTTTATTTTCCATCTTTACGAGGCCGCCCTCTTTTGTTTTTGACATGATCTGGAGCAACAGAGCTCAGCCATAGCCTAACAGTGGCATCTCCAAAGCTGGCTGCTCCGCCAAGCGTTTGAATAGCATTATGTTTAACCATGCTTGCAATAGTCATTTCTGGATGATTTCGCCATAAGTGTTTAGCAATTTCTTGGCAGGCGATAGTAGTGCGTTGATTGGATCTTAGTTTCTTGCCTTTTGGATCATCATTCCCCTCTTCATACTCATCATCAAGCAAGTCAATATTTTTTGGGTCGATATTCCAGCCTTGAGGAAACCAGAACTCTGGCAGAGCTATATTCAGAGTCTTACACCAAAGCCTAAAAGCATAGCGATCAACCCAGATAAATTTTAAGAACTTCTGGTTGAAATGCTGATTGGCAATACACTTGTGGATATCATCAAGATGGTATCGGATATAAAACTCAGGGCCTAGGTTTTGGTCGGGGTCTAGGTTGGGATTCCATTTGTCTATTGAGAGCGAGGATTCAAGCCGAGCCTCTAAAATTGCCTCTGTCATGAGGCGAAAGGAGTCTTTAACCTCTAATGGCAAATAGAACCTATATTTCAGGTTGTCTGGATTTAATCCGTTCCAGCGAAAGGCTATTTCCCATAAGGTTAGGTCGTGATTGAGTAGTGGCATGGTGATAAGTTATGTTGCCTAGTGCTTGACCTAGGAAGGTGTCATGTCGTTACGGAATGCCTAATTTCAGAAAGATGTTCTAAAGCTTTTTTTGCAAAATTATTATTTGGCTCTACATGTAACCAAAAGCCGAACTTTCCAATAAGCGATTCCAAGTAGCAAGGGTGTTTTATTTTCTTCTTGGTGACGTGTGATAGGAACCCAAAAGCTTGAATATAATGAATTTCTTTTCTCAGTTCACGTTTTGTGCTTCTAGGCAGCTTTAGTTCATTACCAGAAACAGAAATCCCAGTGACGATTCTTTGGCCTTGTTTTGTGTGGAGTCTAGTTTTCTCAGGGTTAATAGAAAGGCCGTAATCATCAATGAAGCCACTAACGATATCGATATATTTATGGGGGATGTAGTTTCCGGAAAAGGTCAGGTCATCTGCATATCTTGTGTAGGCAAGGTCATATCGGTTGGCAAGACCAATTAATCTTCTATCAAGGCTTAACAAAAGAATATTTGTTAAGTATGGGCTGGTAGATGATCCTTGAGAAAGTTTACCTTCATAGCAACACAAAGCAGCGAGGTAAAAGGCAACATTGTTTGCATATCCGAGAGAAGAAAAATAATTAACAACCCAGTTGATAGGAATGGATGGAAAGAAATTTTTCAAGTCTAATTTTAATAATGTTTTTTTTGATAGGTGTTTTTCGGCATTAGTTATGATTGATCTTCCTGGGACAAAACCGTGAGCACAATCATGTACAGGTTGCGGTAACAATATATTTTTATATATCCATGTCTGGCAATGAAGCAGAGATGGATATGGAGAAACAATTTCTCTTCTACCACCTTTTCTTTTTGGAATAGAAAACTTTCGATGGTAGTTCTCTGGCGAATTAACTATTTTTGCTAATTCACATCTTTTTATTCCAATTAATCTAGAAAGGTGCTCAAACTCAAAAATTACAGGAGCATTGTTTCCTTGTATTTTTTTTATATAAGGTAAATATTCGGAAATTACCTCATCCGATACTCCTCTACTATGGAAATACTTTTTCCACTTCTTTATTGAAGGTTTTTTTATCATAAAAAATGGCTCACAGAAACTACCTTTAATACTTTTGCATCAGCACTAAAGCCGTTGAACTATGCGTGCGCGCATAGTTCGATGACTTAAGTGCTATCTCAAGAATGTTCTCCTTGAGATACCATATAAATAGCATCATCATTTTATGGCATTGGTTAACGGGAGCCTTATCCCGGAGAGCGACTACACTCCAACGTACTAGCTTCTGTAAGCCACACAATCAATCTACATGAGAAACATGAAGCTTAAAAGTCTTTTTATCTAGAAGTTCAATGTCTGGAATGTAGAGTTCATCTTCCGTTAAAGGAGGCGTTCTATATTTCTCAGGAACAGTTCTCCAAGTATGGAGTTCACCCTGAGCAGGGACAAGTTTAACAATATATTCTCTTCCCTTTTGTGACAATGTGACAATGTTATCCTCTTCTTGTACATAGCCATCTGAGGAAATAACCCTCATCGCATGAGAAAATTCTGAGAAACTAAGCATTGATCTTCTAAATAGGGTGTATGAGTCTAGTTTTCCTCTTGATTTCAATAGGTTGGATAGGATCCTGTTATGAGTCTGGTTTAGGTGTTTCATGCGTTCCCCATTGCTCTGGTTAACATTGTCTTCCTAGTTTTTTCGTTGTTATAAAAAGGCCACCAGAATATTGGAAAGACACTGTTCGGTGTATTACCTCTTTCTCTACAATAGAGTGACTCTGCTTTGCCATAACCGAGGCTTGGTAAGTCTCTGCCTTTATAGGAGGTTTTTAACAGTTTTTCCAAGTCCAACATGAGGTCTATCATGTTCTCGAGAACACCAGAGTGGTAGCTATCAGAGATTCCTTTTTTGAGAGTTACTATTGATGATACATTAATGCCTGCTGACTGAATCTTACTTATACCAGATTCCATAGCAACCAAGACTTTTACCCTAAGTGTGTAATCGTGAACATTTTTAAACTGGTTCTGTATTTCTCTTACCCTATTTAAGACAGTGTCGCCTGTTCCAATAAATTCATCAATCAATACAATGTTCTTGTGGCTATTGTTTTTTGTGTATGCCCGGTAAGCACGACTAAAGTTATTAACGTGTAGATAATCCCTCCAGTTATTCTTCTCTAGCAGTCTCTTCAATTCATACAAAACATGCTGAGAGCTGTCAGCTCCACTGCCTGCTGCCATAGCGACCACCTGAGTTGAGTTTTCTGTAAGGTTAGGGTCTGTGGAAATTTCTAAGGCTAGATCAGATAGAGTCTCCATATATCTATTATTTGAGAAATATTCGAACCGATTTATTAAATCTAGAATTAAGCTTCTATGCTTTTCTTCGGGGCAATCGGAGAACAATAACTCCTCCAATGCTGCTGGGTTATCAAGGAGCCAAGGTTGTTTTTTTTGTAAATTGTAGATAACTTGAAAAGATGCTCTAGATGACAGGTCCATTTGTTAGGTTCACTTTGTTGTGACAGCATGTAACGTATCACGCCATAACTATACCTGTATAGAGAGCTATAAAAAATAGAATTACACTAGCGCTGAGTTGATAAAAAGGTGATTACGCGACTTTTACGCGACCAGTGCTGATTAGTAGTGCATTGTTATGCTGCGCAGGCAGGCAATGTGGTTAAAACTTCAATTAAAACAAATAGTTAGCTTTACTTTTCGCTTTCATAATGCTGGGGTCGGTGGTTCAAGTCCACCCGTAGCTACCAATTAAAAAACCACCCACACCAAATGAGTTGTGGGTGGTTTTTTGTTTTAAGCGGTTAGCTAAGTGCAAAATTGTTTGGCAAGTTATGCCTGTTTTTCCCCATTGTGTGATCTTGACTAGAAAACAGCCTAATACTCTTTTTATGAGTCTGCTATATTTTCTTTCAGCGGTATTAATTCTTAGGGGGGATGATGTTTTATAAGCGATTGTATACTCATATTGCAGGCTTACTGTTTGTGTTCTTGCTGCCATCTTGTACGAGTATTACGGCATCTGTAGATGTTAGTTCCGGAACGGTTGTGAATGCATCAGGTTCTACTTCAGATTTAACCTCTAGCACGAGCAAAGGAGATGACGATGACGTTGAGGCGGGGCCAGATGTGGCGGCAGAGAGCTTTGTTGGCTCTAACTTTAGCCAGTTGCGCACAGACATGGCGGCAGGTGGAGGGGAGTACTTAGCTACTTTTGCTATCCTTCTTAATATTGATGAAACTAAAAGAGCTGATTTTTATTCACTAGCAAAAGCTGAATTTAATCAGATTTTTACCTCATCAAACACCTCTCCTGAAGAGGTTGTTGCGAATGCCCGTAAAGTGATTGGAGAAGCAGGGATTTAAGTATAATCGTATACGCTTTCTATGCTTCAGCGTAAGAAGCGTATACTCGATTTTTTGAATAAGCCAGCTTCGCATAGCTCTCAAAACGCATTTCTTCCACGATTTCTAAACTCTCACCTTTCTTACAAATCCTGCTATTTTCGGTGCTATTGCTTTCCCCTTTTGAGGGAAGGGCAGGTTCTGCTGAAAAAGAAACCTACGTTGACCAACTTGTAATTAAAGCCCGCTCTCAAAAACTCTGGCTGGAGAGAGATTGGCAGGCTCTGATGCATTACAACCCTAATTTGCTTGGCAACGGTGTGGCTAGCCTGATTGATGACGAGAGTTTTTTCTTAAGCAAGCTGGGTAAAATTTCACCCCAAGCTGAGTTGGAATCAACTTTGAGGCAACTTTTTGCCTCTGAGGCTGATGATAGTCAGTCTGTTGGTTGTCGGTTCCCTGCTAGGCTAGCCTGGCTGGTACGCTCCCTTGAGATAGACAGGGCTCTTCTGCCTCAATACCAATGTAGTCGCCTAAGTAGATGGCTACAGAATCTGAATGCTGATGGCCTGACGCTTGTTTTTCCTGTCTCTGTGCTCAACAGTCCAGCTTCGATGTTTGGGCACACCTTTCTCAGGTTTGACCGTAAAAATGAAAAGAGGCCAGATTTGTTGGCCTGGACGGTGAGTTATGCGGCGTATACCGAAGGTGATGGTGGATTAGGGTTTGCTTTAAAAGGGCTATTTGGTGGATATCCTGGAAGATTCGGTTTTACGCCCTATCATGCGCGTGTTAAAGCCTATAGTGATATTGAAAATCGTGATATTTGGGAATATGAGCTTAATTACAGTCAAGTAGAAATAGACAGGCTGTTATTACATTTGTGGGAACTGTTGCCCATCTATGCTGATTATTACTTTATAGATGAAAATTGTTCGTACCAGTTGTTGGCTCTTCTTGATGTGGCTAGGCCGGAACTGAATCTTACTCAGCAGTTTGATTTAGATGCTACGCCAGCAGAAACGGTGCGAGCCATTACGAATACAGATGGTTTGTTAAAAAGAGTTGATTATCGTCCATCTCTTCGAAAGGTTGTTGCAGCGCGCGCAGAAAATTTAGCTAGAGCGGATCAAGCATTAGCTAGAGGAATTGCTTTAGGTGAGATCCCTCTAAACAATGAGCAGTTCAAACTCAGAGGCGATAAGATTCAAGCTGCGATTTTAGAGCTGGCTTCTGATTATGCTGTCTATTTGAGCGCGGTAAAAATAAACGACAAAAAAATGTTCGAGCCAAAAGCACCTGTTAATCAGCTGCTTGGGGATATTGCGCCAAATGGTGAAAATAGCGGTAATGGGCTTGAAGAGGAGACATTGCTCTACCAGCTGTTGATGGCGCGCAGTAAGATCCGCGTTGAAGCCCAAGAATACCAAGTGACAACGCCAAAACAGCGACCCGACCAAGGACATCGTGGGCGAAGAGTAGGATTTCGGTATGGCTATGATGAACAAGATCATTTCCTGCAAATGGACCTTAGATGGGCTTATCATGATTTATATGACCCACCGAGTGGCTTTACAGATGGCGCAGAGTTGAGCTTTATTCAACCTGCTTTTCGGTATTACGCCGATAACAGTCATTTCCAACTTGAGGCTCTGGATTTTGTCAGTATTACCTCCGCACCTGTTAGGGAATATTTTATTAGGCCCTATTCATGGGAGGCGTCAGCAGGGCTAAAACGGTATCAGTTAAATGGAGATGATCGCCCTTTAATGGGAGATTTTAGAGCTGGATTTGGTGTTTCTTACCAACTAACGGAGGCGAGTGTACTCTCTTTGTTTGCAAATACGGCGATAGTGATTAGTGATGAATTTGACCCCAATATTGCATTTGGCGGGGGTGGCCGGGCAGAGGTGATCTCTACTATTACCGATTCTTGGCAAATGGGTCTGTACGGCCGAGCGATGCAGTATTTTGAAGGGGTTTCTCAGACTTCGTACGAATTTGGGATAAAGCAGCGATTTACTTTTAATCGTGATGGTGCGGTTGTTCTCGATATTGCAGAGAGAAGAGAATTTGATGCGCGTTTTCTTTTTACTCAGCTTTCTTTGCAGCTCTACTTTTGAGTTGTGGCAAAAGTGTTTAGTGATGGCTCCTTTTTTTGCGCTTGTACTGGCTAAAGCTTTCATGACTGTAACCTTCTTCAAGAACATATTTCCCAAGCCAGATGAATTCTTGCGGATCGGCAATAATTCCGACCTGTTTAAATAGACGCTCCCCTTTGAGGTCATAGAAGATTAGGGTGGGTGTGACGCGGATATGATTATCTTTGGCAAATCCTTTTGGCGTTGTCTGGTTGTTAGAGAAGTTATAAATAGGCTGCTCAGCGAGGATATCCAGTTCAATCGTGTGAAAATTTGTTTTGAAGAAATGTTGTACTTCAGGTTGATTGAGAACTGTTTTTTTCATTCTATGACAGAAGGGGCAGGTAGGCGTGCTATAGAAAATCAGCAAACCTTTCCTGTTTTGTTCAGTCGCTAGGTGGCTTTCTTGGTTGAGGTTGCTTGAGTTGCCGGTGAAGAAAGTTAGCTCATCTGCCTGTAGAGCACAGCTTAAAACCAGACTAATGAGCCCAAACAGAGATAGGTGAAGTTTTTGCCGCGTCATTAACCGGCCTTAAAACAGCTCAATATCATCTTCATCTGTTTCCGCATTTTGCTGGCCTGCAAGTGCCAAAGCCTCCTCTATGCTTTTTCCGCCTAGTATTGCCTCGAGAAGCTGTTTGTCATTCTGTGTGGTGCTTCGAGAGAGAATGTCATTTTGGAGTTGTGACCACTCGTTAGGGTTGTAGAGTCGCTGAGGGGATTCTACTAATTGAGATAGATCAGAGAGGTTTTGTGTTGTCTGTTGTAGTCGCTGATAGAGTTTGTCATAGAACTGAAAGGCCATGATCGAGGCCTGTATGTGATCACTATTTTGGCGGCTATAACTGAGAATGGCCTCTTTTGCTTCGCTATCTTCGAGACTGTTGGCAGTTAACGTGATGTTTTCCGCATTGTTTGCCATCGACATAAAGCCACTGGTGAGCGTTTCGACTGCATTGCTGCCTTCTCGCATGGCATTTTCAACCTGACACATGGTTGCGGTGAGCATTTTGACCGTTTCGCGAACCTGACTCCAGTCTAGGTCTGGTTGATGGGAGGTTGATTGTGATTCCATGAGAACGGCGCTCCTTGTTGGGGTGGGTCTACAAAATATAGACGATTTTTAGGCGAGGATTGGTCGTTAGGCATTTAGATCTGGAATGAGTTTGCTTTCCAGTTTTGCGATCCGGTCTTTCAATAGGAGCTTTCGTTTTTTTAGCCTATTGAGTAGTAGCTGGTCTGCATAACCTTCTTGGCCAAGTTGGCGCGTAATTTCATCAAGATCTTTGTGTTCTACTTGAGCGCTATTGAGTTGTCGCTGGAGTGATTCGTGATTGTCTGACAATGGCTTTCGATAAGGTTAATTGATAAATATAAGATGCTAAAGCTAGCACGATCCGAGCAGATTTTTTTATGTTTTTGTTTTGGCTGGTGAGTTCTTGAACTCTTCTTGAATATGTTGGCAGCATGCATCAACGCATTCAGATTTACTTTTAAAGGGGCCACCAATTCCATTGGCGGTATAATAGAACCACCCTTGCTGATTATAAAAATAACGATCACGGGGTTTGAAAAGCCGGTCGAGTGGATGTTTAGATTCAGTGAACAAAGTCATTTTTGTTTTGGACTGTGGGCTCGCGGTAAGTTATTTAAAATTCGGATAGATAATAGTTTAGATGCTCAATTTTAAGGAAGTTTCACTACGCAGGGCAACCCGCCTCTTGTTTGATAATGTTTCTCTAAAGATTCACCGAGGCCAAAAGGTGGGTGTGACGGGGGCGAATGGCTGTGGAAAATCGAGCCTCTTTGCAATGATTTTAGGAAAGATTCATTCGGACACAGGTGATTTCTCAGTGCAGCCTGGAGTGGTGATCGCTCATGTGGCCCAAGAGCTTTCATCGACAGATCGCGAGGCGATTGAATTTATTATGGACGGTGATGCAGGTCTGCGAGAAATAGAAGCCAAGATTGCTGCGGCAGAGCAGACAGGTGATGGTTCTAAGCAAGCAGAACTATATGCAGAGCTGGAGGCGATAGACGGTTATAGTGCACGCTCTCGGGCAGCCCGTTTAATGCACGGTTTAGGATTTAAAACAGAAGAGGCATCTCATCCTGTTTCTAGCTTCTCAGGTGGTTGGAGGATGAGGCTCAATTTGGCTCAGGCGTTGATGTGTCGTTCAGATGTTCTGTTATTAGATGAGCCGACAAACCATCTTGATTTGGATGCGGTGATTTGGCTGCAAGAGTGGCTTCAGAGTTATCCTGGAACACTGATGCTGATTTCTCATGATCGCGATTTTCTCGATTCAGTTGCGGGAACCATTCTCAATATAGAGCAGCAAAAACTGACTTTATACGGTGGAAACTATTCTCAATTTGAGCGGGCAAGAGCAGAACGGTTGGCTCAGCAGCAGGCCAATTATCAGCGCCAGCAGAAAGAGATTGCACACATGCAAAGCTATGTTGAGCGTTTTCGTGCGCAAGCAACAAAGGCTCGTCAAGCGCAAAGTCGTTTGAAAGCTTTGGAGCGAATGGAGTTGATTGCGGCGGCACATGTAGATTCTCCTTTTCATTTCTCTTTCAAGAAGCCTGATCGTGTTTCAAATCCACTTCTTAAAATTGAAGAGGCTTCGATTGGTTACGAGAAGAAGATGATCCTTGAGGGCGTTTCTCTCTCGATCAAACCGGGTGATCGAATCGCATTATTGGGGCCAAATGGAGCAGGTAAGTCAACATTGATAAAGGTGCTCGCGAGCGAAGCTGCTTTGTCGAGCGGCAAGTTGAGTGAGGCAGAAAGCCTGAAGGTTGGCTATTTCGCGCAACACCAATTAGATCAACTTGATTTGGAGGCATCGGCTTTATTGCATATTCAGAGGCTAGACCCAAAAGCGACAGAGCGAGATTTGCGGAATTTTCTAGGAGGGTTTGGCTTTCAAGGTGAGCGGACACTGGAGGCGGTTGGCCCTTTTTCAGGTGGGGAGAAGGCAAGATTAGCATTGGCTATTCTGGTCTACCAAAAACCAAATCTATTGTTGTTGGATGAGCCGACAAATCATCTTGATCTGGAAATGCGCCATGCATTGAGCGCTGCATTACAGTCTTTTACGGGGGCGATGATTATTGTTTCGCATGATCGGCATCTGCTTAGAACCGTAACTGACAAGTTTTATTTGGTGTTTGGGGGAGAGGTCCAGCCATTTGATGGGGATTTAGACGATTACGGTGTATGGGTTAAAGAGCGGGATATTCGTGGAGGCGGTAGCTCTGTCGCGCCTCAATCTGTAGATAAAACACGTAAGCAGCTAAAGCAAGAGGCGGCTGAAAATCGTAAGCGACTCAAGCCGTTACAAGATGAATTCAAAAGAGCTGAAAAAAGACTCGAAAAACTATATGCAAAAAGGCTAACATTGGAAGAACAGTTGGCAGATAGCCAGCTCTACGAGAAAGAAGAAAAAGAGCGGCTTCAGAAAATAATAAAAGAAAAACACGAATTGGACGGCTTGGTTGAAGAGGCAGAGGAGAGCTGGTTGATGGCTCAGGATGCTATTGAAGCACTAGCAACTTAAAGTTAGTTCTTACCTACGGTTCGTGTCTAGATAACAAGAGGCGTAATCATGCGCCATAACTTTCCAGAGGAAAGTGGACGAGAGGATCACTAAGCACGATGAATGTACTGAATATTTTTGTGGAAATTTGTTTTTTAATGCGCGGGCCGCAGGATACGCCTGCCGAAGAAGGGCTTTTTAAATATGTTTTGGGGCTCTATTTTGCGGTTAATACGCTGTTAACGTCGCTCACGACTAACCTCTTTTTTGCGTTGCTTCAGGCTTTTTCAGAACTTGCTTTGTTGTTGCTTTTTATTTGGGCTGTTCTTTGGTTTAGTCACAAAACTGCTCGATTTGGGCAGACAGCGACAGCGATGCTTGCTTGTGGCTCACTGTTCACAATAGCCTCTCTTCCTTTTTTCTATTGGATTGAGACCCATATTGGCGCATCGCGGATACTTTCTTATACGGTTATGTTGCTTCTTGCATGGAATCTCGTCGTGGCAGGTCATATTTTACGCCACGCACTCTCTAAACCTCTCTCTTTCGGGCTGGGATTGTCATTTTTGTATGTCTTCTTTTCATACCAGATTTTATCTTTTCTATTTGCGTCGACCGGGATTGCTAGCTAGCTGTTCACCAGTTTCTTTGTGACATTGTTACAGACATAGCATTAGCATCTGCTTATTCTCCCTCTTAATGTGAAAGGAGAGAGCTGATGAGACAGTTATTAATCGCGGGTGATATTTGCCTGTTTACGAGTGCACCGCAGGATCTAAAGCACTCAAAGTGGTTGTTTGTGCTTTTTCTGTTTTTGCTGGTCCCCATGTATGCAATCGTTTTGTATCAGTTGCAGCTGGTCAGTTTTGAGACGGCGCTCCATCAGGCGGCTTTCTCGGTTGTTTTAACGCTTTTACTGCTTTCCGTAGGGCTTTGGTTCTCGAATAAAAGCAGCCGCTTTATTCAGACGGCATCCGCTTTTATGGGCTCGGCTGTGGCGCTCGGTCTGTTCATGCTGATTTACATGTACCTGATGACAACCACCTATGGATTTGATGGTTTTGAAGCAAAGTATCCAACCTTCCCGTTAAAGATGATTGGTGGTTTTTTGACTTGGAATTTTGCCATTCTGGCGCATATTCTTCGTCATGCTTTTTCGAAGACGGCCTTTTTCGCGATGGGTTTATCGTTCTTGCTGGTCTTTAGTACATGGCGAATTATGTCGCTTGCTTGGCCATTTATTAGCTAACAGGCAGAGCATTAACCAGCAGGATTAGGTTTTCTGGTTTGCAGCTGATTTTCGTTGGCTTAGGTCATTTGAAAGCTTAACAAACTCCGCAATAGAGAGGTTTTCGGCGCGCAGTTTAGGATCAATGTTTTGAGCAGTTAACTGCTCGGCACTGAACAGACCAGACAGGGAATTACGGAGCGTTTTTCTTCTCTGAGAGAAAGCCTGTGTGACAATGCGACTAAACAGTTCTGGGTTTTCTGTTTCAATCGGTGGCTTTTTGTGTGGAATCAGTCGAACGATAGCGGATACCACTTTCGGAGCCGGATCGAAACATTCTGGTGGCACATCAAATAACTTCTCAACGTGGCAATGGTACTGAAGCATAATGCTGAGTTTTCCATAATGTTTATTTCCCGGTTGAGCCTGCATCCGGTCAACCACCTCTTTTTGCAGCATAAAGTGCATATCTTTTATGGCAGCCCTGCCTTCCAGAAGGTGAAACATGAGTGGTGTTGAGATGTTGTAGGGGAGGTTTCCTATGACACGAATTTTATCGTCACCTTTGCAGAGCTCACCAAAGTCAAAAAAAAGCGCATCGGCACTATGAATCGCCAGTTTTGAGTTGGTTGAGAACTTGTTCTCCAGTAGTCGAACAAGGTCTCGATCCAGTTCGACTACATCTATTTTTTTGCAGTTTTGCAGGAGAGGCTCGGTTAGCGCTCCTTGCCCGGGACCAATCTCAACAAGATGATCTTCAGAGTTGCTAGAAATGGCGGAAAGGATGGCTTGAATGACCCCTTGGTCATGAAGAAAGTTTTGGCCAAATCTTTTACGGGCTTTATGGGGTTTTGAGTTCTGCATAAGAGGTGGTTACTTAATTCTGGCTCAGTTTGATTGCTTGCTGGATCGCAGCCTCTAAGCTCCCGCAGCTTATATTTCCTGTTCCAGCTAAATCGATAGCTGTTCCGTGATCAACAGAGGTGCGAATAAGAGGAAGGCCTAGGGTTATGTTGACAGCCTTTCCAAATCCTGAGTATTTAAGAACAGGGAGGCCTTGGTCATGATACATCGCTAAAACTGCATCGGCATGTTCAAGGTGCTGTGGCGTAAAAAGGGTGTCAGCAGGAAGTGGGCCGGTAATATTAAATCCCTCTTTCTGAAGTTTTTGAATGACGGGAATAATTACCTCAATTTCCTCGTGGCCAAGATGTCCATCTTCTCCCGCATGAGGGTTTAGCCCGCTAACAAGCAGGTGAGGGTTCTTGATGTTAAAGCGTTCTGCCAGGTCGTGATTAAGGATTCTTATAACCTTTTCGACAGTCTCTTGGGTGATCGCTGCAGAAACCTTGCTGAGAGGGAGGTGTGTGGTTGCTAAGGCAACCCTCAGAGTTTCTGTCGCAAGCATCATGACGGGATGCCCTCCGCTCAGTTCTGCAATATATTCGGTATGGCCTGAAAAGCTGAAGCCAGCCTGATTAATTGAGGCTTTATTGACGGGGCCAGTGACATAGGCAGAACAGTAGCCTTTTAGGCAGGCCTGTGTGGCCGCTTTGATCGTTTCTAACAGGTAAGCTGCTGCATTTTTATTTATTTCCCCTGCGCTGCTTTTGAAGCCAAGAGTGGTTGGGATAACAGCAATTTCACCCGGTTGGTGTTTCTGTGCAGCGGATTCAAGTGTCGTTTTGCGTATGGAGAGAGGGCGCCCTAAGAGCGCTGCTCGATCACGAAGTAAGTCTGGATCTGTAAAGGCAATAAGCTCGCAGTTTAGGGGCTGTTGCGCAATTAGAACGGCTAAATCAGGTCCAATTCCGGCTGGTTCTCCCGGTGTGAAAGCGATGCGAGCTAATGACACTATTCTTCGAGGCGAATTTCAACATAGGCTTCATCACGGATTCGGCGCAACCAAAGTACCTTCTCTTCCTCAATTTTGCGTCGGCGGATAATCTCTCGTACTTTATTCCGTTTGTATTCGCTTGTGTTGTCGCGATTTTTCCTCTCTTGTACTTCAATAATGTGCCAACCGAACTGGGTTTGGACCGGTTCGCTTAATGTCTCGATAGGAAGTTTGTTCATTGTCTCTTGAAAGGGTTTAACAAGAACACCTTGGCTAACCCAGCCTAACTCGCCCCCTTTGATAGCAGAGGTTGTATCATCAGAGTTTGCACGTGCTAGGGTAGCAAAATCTTCACCATTTTCGAGCCGCTCTTTAAGGTCTGTTAGCCTTTTCTTGGCATCTTCATCAGAAATAAGGTCGTTTGTTTTAATGAGGATATGGCGGACCTTAGTTTGAGAAATAATATGTTTTTGCACGCCGCGGATGTCGAGTAGTTTAATAATGTGGAAACCACTTGGGCTTTGAATCGGCCCTGCAATCTCGCCTTTCTGCATTTTAAGAGCTAAATCGGCGAATAGGGTTGGAAGTTGCCCTATCTTTCGCCAGCCAAGATCTCCACCTTGAAGCGCTTGCCCACCATCTGAGATGCTAACGGCCGTTTTCTTGAAATCAGCGCCATCTTTAAGTGATTGAGCGATTCTCTCGGTGCGAGAGCGTGTCTGTTGGATTTGCGCTGGCGAGGCTGCCTCGGGTGTTGAGATTAGAATGTGGCCTAATTGGAACTCGGCTTGCTGATTGCCGCCGTGCTCACCTTGTGCTTTCAGCATTCGATCTATTTCATGATCGGAGATCTTAATGTTGCGATCTACAACGCTTGATCTAAGCCGGTTCAGGATCACCTCATTTCGGAGATCTTCAACGAAACTTTCGTAGCTTATGCCTTGTTGATGAAGTGTTTTGCGGAACTCTTCGACAGTCATGCCGTTGCCTTCAGCAATTCTAACCATGGCGCTTCGCAAAGTCTCATTGTCTGCTGTGATACCGCCTCTAGCTGCCATTTGGCGCTGAATTTTATTGGTGATCATTCGATCAAGCAGCTGCCTGCGAATAATTGCATCAGGAGGGAGCTGGGTGTTTTGGGACTGTAATTTCTGTTTGACCGCTACGAGTTTGTGATTAAGCTCACTATTTAAAATCACCCCATCCTCAACAACAGCAATAATGCGATCAAGCTCTTTAGCGATGAGCTGTGTTGAGTTTATTAGGGCAACAGCAAATAGAATGGCGGCCAATGATCTCTTTACAATTTTATAAGGCATAATTTTCTGCTTTTATAGGGTTCGGTTTACCTAGTTCTAGAGAGCGGATATCCAGGTACTTCTTGGGACAGAATAGAATCAAGTTTTTGCCCAAAACTTGTGAGCCCTTTAAGCTCAATTTGGAAGAAGAAGGCAGTTTCAGGATCGCTGTTAATATCATCAACAGAATGGCGAAATAGCACCTTAAATCTCCAGCAGCAGTTTTCTTTCTCAACACCCACAAAACTGTCGAGGATGATTTCGTCGCTTAGTGAATAGTTCCAGCGTGCGATGCCATGCCAGCTACTAGCAATTGGCCAGCGCAGTGAGACATCGGTTTGGTCAATCGAGTTTTCTCGAAATTGATAGCCAAGGTTGAATAGGCGGTCTATTCCATCTCGGTAGCGGATTGATGCGGTAGCCCGTTTAGAGTCACCTTGGTATGGATCCCATTGGTATCCGGTACGTAGAGACCAGCTGTCGGTTAAACTAGCATCTAGTTCCGTTACTAAATCAGAGCCGCTATTTGTGATGGCCTGCCCACCAGGAACTGTAACTTCGCTATCTTCAAAGTAGAAAATCTGCCCAATACTGGCGCGCAGCCGTTCACGACCAGAATCTGCCTCAATGAAACGGGTTGTCAGTGCAGCGGTTAATTGGTTTGCATCGTTGATACGGTCGATGCCGTTAAACCGGTTGGTGCGGAATAGCTGGTTAAAGCTAAAGTCATTTTCGCTGGTATCAAAGAGAGGAATATCATCCTGATCTTTGTGCGGAACGTATAGATAGAACAGGCGTGGCTCGAGTGTTTGCTGCCAACTTTGCTCAGAAAATTGCAGCTCACGCTCAAAGAACAGTCCTCCGTCTACAGAGAATATAGGCGTTGTCCGGCTTACATTGTCAGAATCTCCTGTCGGTTGATCTTCCAGCCAGTAATGTGTTGCTTGCAGTGCCAGTTTAGGTGTCAGAAATGAGGCGGCTGTACGCAGTGGGAAAGAGATCTCTGGTTGAACATTCAGACGCTTTCCAGTAACCCTGTCACCTTTGTCGAAAAAGACAAATTCTGATTTCAGGTCAAATTGGCTGCCGACAGGGCCCTCTTGCCTGTTCATGTTAAAACCGATTTGTGGCAGCCGACGGTAGGGCTGGTCTTCTGAGTCAATGTCACGGTCAATGGTCTGGTATCCATCGACTCTACCAAGAAGAGACCATCCATTTCCTTGGTAATTGACCTCTGCGCGACTGTATAGATGGCGAGTGAGGTTGAGAGAGAGGGAGTTGCCAAAGTCATCGAGGTAATCATCGTCTGAGACAAGGTTTATTTCGATATTGCTGGTTAGATTTTTGCTAAAAGTTGTTTCACTTTGCAGGTTTATCTGCCCACGGTCTTCATCCGTTGCTTTGTCATTTGCAATATATTCGAGTGCGATAGAGCTCTCACTGCTGTCACTTAGATGGCGGAACTCGGTTCCGAGCAAAAAGCCTCGCTCAGAAAGGTAGCGGGGGGTGATGGTTGCATCGTAATTTGGCGCAATATTCCAGTAGTAGGGTATTGCTAGGTCGAAGCCAGTCTCATCACCACTGCTAAAGCTTGGCATGAGAAAACCAGATTTACGCCGGTCGTCGATTGGGAATGTAATCCAAGGTGTGTAAAAAAGAGGGAGATCTTTAAAATGCACCCAAACATCTCTAGCGACACCCACGCCGTTTGCCTGATCTAGCGTTAGACGGCTGGCCTCAAGCTCCCAATCTTGGTTGCCAGGTCGGCAGGTTGTATAGGTGATATCGTTGTGGCGTGTCACTGTTTTACTCTCAATGGTTGTGAGTTGAGAGCTGCCTCTTGCAGGAACTGTTTCAAAAATAAATTGTGAGTTGTGCAGTTTTCCCTGATCTGAATTGAGCCACATAAAGCTCTTTTCACTTTGGAATGTCATTCCCTCTTCGCGGTAAAGAACATTTCCTTGCGCACTGATCGTGTTGGCAAATTGATCGTGGGTGAGTTTGTCTGCACGGAGAGTTTGGTCTGCCCGTTTGAAATCTACGTTGCCGCTAAAGGTGACGAATTGATCACTTTCAAGTGCTTCGGAGAAATTTGACTCAATATAAGCTGGGGATTGCTCACGAAGAGCAGTTGTTTCTTTGGTGCGATATATAACGGGGCCACCACGTTCAATTCCACAATTTCCCCAAGGGTCTTGTGGAATGACATTAAGCATATTTTGAAAAAGCTTTTCATCATTGCTGACAAACTGTTCTGAACTCTTTTTATCTCCACCCCGAGAGAAGGTATGAGTGGCCTTTTCACCTGCTTCAGCTTTTGTTAGTTTGCAATCCCACCCGCTATTTTCTTTATCAGCTTCGCAGCCCCAGCCTGGTTGCTTGGGGATTAGGGGTTTTACAACGGCAATGATGGGGGTTGCAGCTGCTCTTTGTGCGCTAGAAGACAGTGTGGATTCTTGTGGCTTTGAGGGGCTCTTCTGGGAAGTAACCGGACTGGTGGTCTTAGTTCCGGAAAGTATCTCTTCATGAGGAAGAGGCGCAGCCGGTTCTTGCTTTTCGGTCACGCACGACCATTCCCCACTCACCTTGTCCTGATGGCAATCCCAACCCGATTTATCTGCCGCAAAAACGGCTAAGGGGGAGGCTAACAGGCTAATGAATAGCTGTAATTGAAAGGGCTTTTTGAGGTGAATTGGGTTAACCATGCTTTATTGATTACTGAACCCGCATAAAATCGCATAGAATGAATAATTCTTCAACCTAAAATAGCGCTTTTGGCCTGTGGGAGTGGCATTTTAAGGTTTATTTTTGGAGCTCGGTTTTATTGCTTCTGTGATGGTGAAATTAAAGGAAAGAGAATTGACTAACGACAAGCGTCTTGTGGAGATTACCGGGTGGTTAAAATCCGAGTTTGGTGATGATGAATTTATAATTGAACCGGCATCGAGTGATGCCAGTTTTCGCCGGTATTTTAGAGTGACGAGAGGTGAGCTTAGCCAGATTGTGATGGATGCTCCTCCAGAGCAGGAAGATGTTCGCCCTTTTATCAATGTGGCAAAGTTGTTTGCAAAGGCAGGTGTTAATGTTCCAGAAATTATTCTAGAGGATAAAGCGCGGGGTTTTTTGCTGTTAACCGATTTAGGAACAGTCAGTTATCTCGAAAAACTTGATACTGAACACTCAGATGCCCTCTATTTGGATGCCTTGAATGCGCTGTTCGTGCTGCAATCAAAAATTGATACGGTTGCTTCTCAACTGCCTGTGTACGATGAGCCTTTACTCATGCGCGAAATGGGCTTGTTTCAGGAATGGTTTTTGGAGCGACTGTTAGAGATTCGGCTCTCTGAAGAGAATCAGTTAGGGCTCGATAAGGGAAAAGATGAGCTTGTGAACGCAGCGTTAGATCAGCCATCAGTTTGCGTTCATCGTGATTATCACTCACGCAATTTGATGGTAACGAGCGAACAAAATCCAGGCATTATCGATTTTCAAGATGCGGTAATTGGTCCGGTGACCTATGACCTAGTTTCTCTCTTGAGGGACTGCTATATCAGTTGGCCTGAGGAGAAGGTTAAGGGGTGGCTTCAGAGTTATCACCAGCGGCTTATTGAGGCAGGGATAGTCTCGGTCAGTTTTGATCGGTTTTACTATTGGTTCGATCTAATGGGCGTGCAGCGTCATCTTAAAGCGATTGGTATCTTTTCTAGACTTAAACTGCGAGATGGGAAAGAGGGTTATTTAGGTGATATTCCCCGAACCGTCGATTATGTTCGAGCAGTTTGTCTTCGTAGAAAGCAACTGTCTGGATTAGGCCAAATTATTGAAGAATTGGTTATACCAAAGCTTGGGTCAATTGCATCGTGAAAGCGATGATTTTAGCAGCGGGGCGGGGCGAGCGGCTACGCCCTTTAACAGATCAAACGCCAAAGCCATTGATAGAGGTTGCTGGTCGGCCAATCATCGAGTGGACCATTGAAAGTTTGGTCGGTTCTGGTTTTACCGAGCTGGTGATTAATGTTGCCCATTTAGGGCAAAAGATTATTGATAAGCTTGGAGATGGAGAGAAATTTGGCTGCAAAATAAGTTATTCCGAAGAGGGTGAGGTTGGGCTTGAAACAGGGGGAGGAATATACCGTGCTTTACCCCTTTTGGGTGAGCAGCCTTTTTTGGTTGTTAATGGTGATATTGCGACGGACTTCCCCTTTCATACTTTGCCAACAGAACTATCAGGAAAAGCTCATCTTGTGCTTGTTTCTAACCCAACACATAATGCTAAAGGTGATTTTTCGCTCGCTGCTGAGTCAGTATCTAATGAAGGGGGAGATCTCTACACTTTTAGTGGAATTGGTGTCTATCACCCAAGCCTATTTGACCAATGTCACGCGGGTAAATTTCCTTTAGCCCCATTACTCCGTGAAGCAATGGAGAAAAAAGAGGTTTCAGGTGTGCAGTACTCTGGGTTTTGGCTCGATGTTGGAACGGTTGATCGCTTGAAAGAACTGGAACAGCGACTACTCTTAAAAGAATAAAGCAAGATTTTATCTGTTGTGGGTAGCTTTTTGTGCTAACTGTTAAGTGGAGATGATCGTTAGGGTGGATGAGTTCCAGGTTGATTTTGAAGCAATTTTTGAAAATGCAAACGATGGGATTGCACTCTTTGCAGTGAGCGGAGAGCTCATTGCGGTTAACCGTGGCTTCGAGAGAATGACCGGTTATAGCCGTGATGAACTGCTTGGAGAGAACTACGGTAAAACCATGACGGGGGACTCTTTGCGGCTAAGCAAGGAGAGGACGCGGCTTTATTTGTCTGGTGAGAAACTAGACCCCCATTTTGAGTTAGATTTTCGGCATAAAAATGGAAAAATAATACCCGCTTCTGCGCGTACACGACCTATCTTTGATGGTGGTAACCAGCATGTCGGTTTTCAGGGTATTTATCGTGATATATCGGATCAGAAAAAAGCTGAAAGGCTGCTATACCTAAAGGATCGGCAAATAGAAGAGATTGTTGATTCTGCCCCACTTTTGATTTTTACACTGGATGAGAAAGGCGTCTTTACGCTATGCAAAGGTAAGGCAATGGAGCTGTTGCACGCCAGTGAGAGAAGAACTGTTGGTAAGAGTATCTTTGAGATACACCGTGAGCGACCTGAATTTTTACTTGCAGTGAGACGCGCTTTAAAAGGTGAAACGGTGACGGTTATGCTCGAGTATAGAGGCTGTTACTTTGAAAATATTTTGACGCCTATATTCGATGATCAACAAAGCGTTATTGGTCTGAGCGGCATTGCCACAGATCAGACAGAGCAGGCTCGAGTGCATGAAGAACTCAGTCGAAATGAAGAGCGCTATCGAGTGCTTACAGAGAATAGTCAGTCGGGCGTATGGCGAATCTCTGCTGAAACCCATAAAACGACGTACGCAAATAGAAAGCTGCTCGACCTTCTCGGGTTGCATTCACTCGTTGACCTGCAAAAGAGAAAGTGGGACGAGTTCTTTAGTCCCGATAGTGTAGAGCAGATAAAAGTGCAGTTTAAGCTGCTCGAGTCGGGGCTTGCGAATAGCTTTGAATCTTCGCTTCTGAACGGACAAGGGGAAGAGAGGCACGTTCTGATTGGCTCAGCAATGCTCGAAGACGAACAGGGTGGAGCAGATTCAATTGTCGTAAACATTCTTGATATAACCGAGCGAAAAGAGGCTGAAGAAGAGCTGCGCCATGCTTCACTACATGATGCATTAACAGGGCTGCCTAACCGCCAGCTTTTAAATGATCGTCTTGAACAGGCGATGTTAAAACGAGCACGCGGTGAAGTGGGAAGTTTTGCTGTCTTATTTATGGATCTCGACCGCTTTAAGCTGGTTAATGATAGTTTGGGACACCAGGCGGGAGATGAATTACTGCGCCAAGTTAGCCAGAGAATATCGGCGTGTCTTAGAGCTGAGGATACCTTGGCACGCATGGGCGGAGATGAATTTTCTCTGATTATCGAGTCGGGTTGTTTGAAAGAGATAAAACAGATTGCGGAGCGGATTCTAGTGGCATTAAAAAGGCCATTTGAGCTGCAAGGGCATGAGGTTAAGACGGCGGGAAGTATTGGGGTTGTCGAATACGATAGTGGTTACAGCACGCCCGATGAAATGCTGCGAGATGCAGATATAGCAATGTACCGCATGAAGGCTAAAGGGGGTTCTGGATTGCAGGTTTTTAACCAGTCACTTCATGGTCAGGCAATCTTGCAATTGCAACAGGAAAATGAGCTTCGTGATGCGATTCAAGCTGGGGAGTTGAAGGTTTGGTATCAACCGATAACAAGCCTGGTTACCTCTGATATTGTTGGTTTTGAGGCATTGATTCGCTGGCAGCACCCTGAGAGGGGGCTGGTCTCTCCGGCAGACTTTTTACCGCTTGCAGAGGAGTCCGGGTTAATTATAGATATAGGGCAGTTTGTCCTAAAAGAGGCTACACGGCAGCTAGTGGAATGGCAGCAAAGATTTCCGCAAGCAGTCTGCTTTTCGGTTAGTGTTAATGTGGCCGCTCAACAATTTTCACAAGGGGATCTTGTCGCTGATATTCAAGGTGCGCTCAGTAACTCTGGTCTCAATCCCTCTTCATTAAGAGTTGAAGTGACAGAAAATGTGCTAGTCGATGAGGAGGTACATACGTTGTCGAAATTTGAGGAGATTAAACGGCTGGGTGTTGAGTTGAGTATGGATGATTTTGGTACAGGTTATTCATCGCTGAGCTACCTCCATCGGTTCCCATTCGATATTTTAAAAATTGATCGTAGCTTTATTATCAAAATGGATGACGACAAGGGTAAAGCGATGGTTAAGGCGATTGTGATGCTAGCCCATGGTTTGAGCTTAGGTGTTATCGCTGAAGGGATTGAGGAGGAGTGGCAGGCAACCGCTTTAGCTGAAATGGGCTGTGAAAAAGGGCAAGGCTATTACTTTTCAAAGCCGATGAGCTCCGGTGAAGTTGAGCTGTGGTTAGAGAAAGGCTGTCCTGTCGCTCTGTTTGGGTAGCAGTCAGTATTTATAACGGTACCACCACTGCCCCGCGATCTCATGAAATAGGTACCAGTTTTTGTATTGTGCGCCGGCATCGGGAACCCACCCCAATATCCCCCGGTTTAAAGGATTTTTGCTATGAAATAGTGTTGGGGCAGGTAGGATAATCAGGCCATTTTTTTCGAATGCCTCTTGCGCCCTAGGCATATGCCAAGCGTGTGTGACTAAAGCGACTGTCTTGATGCTCTCCTGTTTGAGAAGTTTGCTTGAATAGAGAGCATTCTCCCACGTTGTTTTACTTTTTGTTTCAACCCATTTAACTGGCACAGAGAACTCTTCTTCGAGCATTTTTTTCATCAACTCTGCTTCAGAAACGGTCTCTCCTGTTGGCGAGCCGCCACTTGCTAAAAGGGGTATGCCGGTTCTTTTTTGTAACCACGCAGCGTAGCGAATCCGCTCTAGTCCAAACCCGAAAATTGTATCACCTCCATATTCTGGTGCACCTCGGTAGCGGCTAGCGCCGAGCACGACGATTGCTTCAGCCTTTTGATTTTCAATATCAAAGGGTTTGGGGTGATCAATAAGACTATCTAGCCAGCCTGTTGTGACTGGAATTGCGGAAAAATAGATCAGCAGAATGGCAGTCGTTAAAAGCGAGAGAGTCAACATTCTTCTAAAAATAATAACCAATAGTAATGCAAATAGTGCCAGTAAAATCGGGCCACCCGGAGGTAGTAGGCTATTCTCGATAATTCGGACTACGAGATAACCATTGTCCACTTAGTTTGAGCCTTCAAAAAGTGATTCGGCCTGGTTGTCTGCATGGTAAGAAGAGCGAACCATCGGCGCACTGGCGACGTGTAAGAACCCCATTTTCTTGCCAACCTCTGCAAGTTGTTCGAATTCTTCTGGTGTTACATAGCGTGAAACGGGCAGATGATCTTGGCTAGGCTGTAGATATTGGCCTATGGTTAGCATGTCGCAGTGGTGATCACGAAGTGTTTGCATGACCTCTTCAACCTCTTCAAGCGTTTCACCGAGCCCAACCATTAGTCCTGATTTTGTAAGAACCTCAGGTTGGCGTTTTTTAAACTCTTTGAGTAAGTTAAGTGACCACTTGTAATCAGCACCTGGTCTAGATTGCTTGTAAAGGCGAGGAACAGTTTCCAAATTGTGATTGAATACATCAGGTGGGCTGTTTTCTAGAATACCGAGCGCTTTATCCATTCGTCCTCGAAAGTCAGGAACGAGCACTTCAATCCGAGTGTTGGGTGATAGCGCTCTAGTGGCTTCAATGCACGATGCAAAGTGGCCAGCGCCACCATCACGTAGGTCATCACGATCAACCGAGGTGATTACAACATATTTGAGAGCCATCTCTTGAATTGTTTCGGCGAGATTTTTGGGCTCTTCTGTGTCGAGTGGCTTGGGTTTGCCATGAGCAACGTCACAGAATGGGCAACGGCGCGTGCAGATATCACCCATGATCATGAAGGTGGCGGTTCCACTATTGAAACATTCACCAAGATTTGGACAGGCAGCCTCTTCACAAACGGTATAAAGACTGTGCTTGCGAAGCGTTTTTTTAATTTTGCTGATATTTTCGCCCGATGGCACTTTTGCACGAATCCATGATGGCTTGCGCAAAATTGTCTCTGCCTTTTCAACCTTAATAGGAATCCTGGATAGTTTTGTCGCGTTGCGTTGATGGGTTTCTGGTGTTGAGCGTGAAGGCGCTTTATGGTCTGTCATGATGGTTCTGGGAGTGTAATTTCTGAAGTTGAAGTGACTGAATCGAGATTGTATTCAAGTATCTTTAATAATTCTGTCAGCAGTGCAGGTGTTGGTTCGTCAGCCTTGATATTGATGCCGAGTTTTTTAAGGCTAGTGACGGCTAAGCCAGCGTAACCACAGGGATTAATGCCCTCAAATGGGGTAAGGTCTAGGTTTATGTTTAAGCTTAGTCCGTGATAGCTGCAGCCGCGTCGAACACGCAGCCCTAAAGAGGCAATTTTTTCCTCATTAATATAAACGCCAGGCGCGTCAGCGCGGGCATAAGCTTGAAGTCCATACTGCCGGAGTAGTGCAACAGTGCTGTTCTCGAGTGCTGATACGAGCGCTCGAATACCAAGTTTTTTTCGTTTTAGGTCGATCAACGGGTAGAGAATAAGCTGCCCTGGTCCGTGGTAGGTGACCTGTCCTCCTCGGTCTGTTTGTACGATGGGGACAGCTCCGGGGTTTAGGAGGTGCTCAGCTTTTCCGCTTAACCCTTGTGTATAGACTGGAGGGTGCTGAAGAATCCAGAATTCATCCGCTGTATCGTCGCCTCTCTGTTCCGTGAAATCTCGCATTGCCTGCCAGGTTGTTGCGTAATCTCTAAGGCCAAATTGTCTGATGATTAAGCTCATGTGCTGCGCCTACAAAGCCATCAAGACTTTTCCTGAGTCATGCAGCTCTTGGTATATTGCGTCGAGTTGCTTCTTGCTTGTGGCTTGGATGGTGATAGTAATAGAGCAGTACTTTCCATTTTTACTGGGCCGTGAGCGAACAGCATCTTCTCGCAGCTCTTTGCTGTGATGGCGAACCGTTTCAATGACTAAAAGCTCAAATTCATCGGTGGCGAGTCCCATGGCTTTGATTGAGAAGTCGCATGGGAATTCCAGCAATGTTTCGTTATCGTCTTGACTCATGATTTTTGCTTAAGGAGCTGCTTATAATTTTGATAAAGCGTCTGCATTTTCAACCAGAGTGCTCCGGGTGTTCCATCACCAACCACCTGCTCATCAAGCTTGATAATAGGAAGAATCTCGCGAGTTGAGCTGGTGACCCAAATTTCACTAGCCTGTTGCAGTTCGAATTTACTGATGAACCGCTCTTCACACGGTAGGCCATTCGCATTAGCTAACTCAATGATTAAGTCACGCGTGATGCCGGGTAAGACATGATTGCTTTTGGGCGGCGTAACAAGCTTGCCATCTATAACGGCAAAGAGGTTGCTTGCAGCGCCTTCGGTGACCATTCCGTTGCGTAATAAAATTGCTTCGGCACAGCCTTTATCAACCGCTTTTTGGCGGAGAAGGATATTCGCCAGGAGAGTGATTGCTTTAACGTTACAGGCGTGCCAGCGATTATCTTCAAGTGTGATTGCACAGGCGCCTTTTTGCTCCTCGGGTGGGGCAGAGAGGGGCATCGGTGCGCACATGGCAAAAACAGTTGGTTGAGGTTTTTCTGGCAGAGCGTGATCTCTTTTCTCTGAAGCACCTCGTGTGACCTGAAGATAGATTGAAAGGTTTCCTCCGCCGTTTTTCTCAATAAGTGATGAGAAGATAGCTTTCCACTCTCTATGGCCGAATGGGGATGGTAATCGTATCCCGCTTAGGCTGTCATCAAGTCTTAAAAGGTGTTCATGAAGCCGAAAAGGTTTATCAGCAAAAACAGGAATTACTTCGTAGACACCGTCACCAAATAAAAAACCACGGTCTAGAACGGATACATGGGCCTGATCAATGGGTAGGTACTGGCCATTTAGATAGACGGTTTGTTTGTTATTTGCCACAGCCATTATTCAAGCATCATCAATGCTTCGTCATAGAGCCTTTGGAAGAGGCTTCCTGTCGCAACAGGACTAAGCGCGATTAACGGCTTTCTAATCAGCTCTGTGCCAGCTAGCGATACCTTTACAAACCCAAATTGTTGCCCTTTTGTAGCAGGTGCAATGATTTTGGGTTCGAGTTCCATTTGTGCGTCTAGATTGTTGTACTGTTTTCTAGGGATGGTGATGTAAAGGTCATCATTCAGGCCAAGGTCGAGTTGTTGGCTGGCCCCTTTCCAAATGCGTGTGGATGTGAGCTTTTCTCCTGCGCTATAAAGCCGGTGAGTCTCATAAAAACGGTAGCCATAGTTGATCAAGGCTTGGCTTTCTTGCGCGCGGGCGTTATCGCTATTTGTGCCCATGACGACAGAAATAATGCGCATACCATCGCGCAATGCGGATGAAACAAGGCAGTACTTAGCAGCTTCGGTATGGCCGGTTTTTCCACCATCAACCGATTTATCTCTCCAGAGCAGGCGGTTACGGTTTTTTTGAGTGATGCCGTTGTAGGTCATCTCTTTTTCTGATTCCCATTTGTAAAACGTTGGGAAATCTCTAATTAGAGCGCGCATCAATTTGCCTAGATCTTGGGCGCTCGTATAGTGGTCGAGTTTGGTTGGAAGCCCGGTGCTATTGCTGAAATAACTATTCGTCATGCCAAGCTTTACTGCTTGCTGGTTCATCATTTGAGCGAAGGTTTGCTCATCTCCAGCCACATGCTCTGCGAGCGCTACACTGGCATCATTGCCGGACTGTATAAGCATCCCTTTTATCAATGTTTCAACTGGAATTTTTTTGCCTACCTCAATAAACATGCGAGACCCGGGTGTGCGCCAAGCTTTTTCACTGACGGTGACCAGATCGTTTAAATCGAGATGACCGTTTGTGATCTCATTAAATACGACATAGGCGGTCATAATTTTTGTCAAACTGGCAGGGGGTAGTCGCTGTTGGCTGTTTTTCTCAGCCAGAACCTTTCCGCTATTAAAGTCCTGAAGAAAGAAACCACTAGCCGCAATACGTGGTGCGGATGGAACAGGAACAGAGGCAGCTAGAGCGATACTGTTGAAAGCAAAGGTGAGGAGTAATATGAAGAACTTGAGAAGTGGCTTTGGGGTATTCACAGCGTAGAGATCCGGTGGTATTAGGGGAGAGTAAGTTTGTTTACAGAGAAAATTGTAACATGGCCTTAATTACAGTTGTGGGCTTTGAACTGGGTTTTGTGGCTTCTGTTTGACGATTAGGTGTGCTTCAGTAACATCCAGCCTAAGCAGCTTCTGGGTGATAATATCTGCTTCAGCAGCTGATAATAATGGACCAATCTGTACGCGAAAAATGGGGCTAGCCATTTTGTTATCTGTTTGAATGTGGACATCCGGTATTCCACGTGCGTGTATTTTATTCGTTAATTTGATGGCATTGGTCTGTTGCCCAAAAGCACCTACCTGGATATAAATCTCATCTTGAGCTTGAGAATGGTGAGCGCTGTTAATGGTTATAACTTTTTGTTGTGGCGCGGATGGGTCAATGGCTTCAATTTCCACAAAGCCTGTGCCACTTTTTAAAATATCGAGTTTAGAGGCGGCAGTGTAGGAGAGGTCAATGATCCTGTTTTCATGGAATGGACCTCGGTCATTGACCCTGACAATAATCGATCGCTTGTTCTTAAGATTTGTAACCTTAAGGTAAGCCGGTATTGGAATTGTCTTATGGGCGGCCGTCATGGCGTACATATCGTAGCGTTCACCATTAGAGGTTTTTTTGCCGTGGAATTTTGTGCCGTACCATGAGGCAATTCCCCGCTCTGTATAACCCTTGCTGCTGCTCATGAGCCGGTAATGTTTGCCAAGCACTGTGTACGAAGGGGGGTTGCCTGCGCGCGTTATGGGCTCGATCTTTGGTGTGGCATCAGGTACTGAGGCGATATCAATGGAGCGGCTGGGTGCACCGTCCTGAATAAAAGGGCGGTCCGAGTAGCTACAACCTACAATTGATACAGATAGAAAAAACAGGGTCGCTAATCGCATGTTGTCTGCTGTGTGAGATAACTATTTGGACGCTAGACGTGAATAGCGATTCTTGATCTCTTGGCTTAGTTGATAAACAGCCATCGCATAATGATCGCTATGGTTGTAGCGGGTGATTACATAAAAGTTGGTTAGTACTGCCCACTCTTCCATGCGATGCCTCTGTTCAAGAGAGAGTAAACGGGCTGCGGTATCAAGAGGCAAATTTATCTTTTCAATATTGACGCCACTGGACTGAAGGTTTGCCAGAGTCTGTTTTGGTTTGAAGCCTTTCCCAATGATGTTTTTATATTTTTCGCCCTCAACGGTTACGGGAAAGGCAACGGCTTTACCCGGCTGCCAGCCGTGAATGGTGAAATAATTGGCGACACTGGCGATCACATCAGCGGTATTTTTCCAGATGTCTTTTTTTCCATCACCTTCAAAATCAGCTGCATAGTGTCTAAAACTACTGGGCATAAACTGAGGGATTCCCATCGCTCCAGCGTAAGAGCCGGTTAGTTGAAGGGGATTGGCTTTCTCTTCTTTGCAGAGCAAAAGGAACTGTTCGAGCTCTTTTCGGAAAAATTTACTTCGCTTGGGGTAATTAAAAGCGAGCGTCGAGAGGGAGTCGATTACGCGAAATCCACCGGTGTGTTTTGAATATCGGGTTTCAACACCAATAATTGCGGTAATAATTTCAGGGGGCACACCAAATCGCTTTTCAACTTCGGCAAGCACAGTGGCATTCTCTTTCCAGAATTTGACGCCCCCATCGGCTCTTGAATTGGTTAAGAAAATGGCACGATACTTATACCAAGGTTTCGCTTCTGCGGGGGAGGCAATGGCCTTTTCAACGCGTTTTTGTAGTTTGACCTGATTGAATAGCGCCAAAAGAGATGGTTTTTCAAATTGATGTTTCTTGACCATTTCGTTGATGAATTGTTGAACATCTTCCCGTTGGCTAATGTCTTTGGCATTAACACCTCCAGAGGCTAATGATGCGGCCAAGAAAAAGAGTCCAATAGCTAAATTTAGCAGGCTGCTTTGAGGTTTGTTTATGTCCATTTGCTTTAGGTTGATAGAAGTTTGCGGTGCGTTTGTATTGACATAAGGATACCGAAACCGGCAAGCAGGGTCACCATTGAGGTGCCACCATAGCTAACGAGTGGTAAAGGTACACCAACAACCGGCAGTATGCCGATTACCATGCCGATATTAACAAACACATAGATAAAAAAGGTCATTCCTAAAGCGCCAGCAAGCAAACGGCTATAGGTGTCTTGTGCTTTGATAGAAATATAGATGCAGCGGCTTACAATCAATAGATACAGGGTGAGCAACATAATGCAGCCGACAAGGCCAAATTCTTCCGCAAAGACCGCAAAAATAAAATCTGTTGATCGTTCGGGGAGGAATTCAAGATGGGATTGTGTTCCATTTAGCCAGCCTTTACCGTACAGGCCTCCAGAACCGATCGCTATTTTAGATTGAATGATGTGATACCCAGCACCAAGAGGGTCATTCTCAGGATTCAGGAAGGTTAGAACGCGCTGCTTCTGATACTCCCGCATAAAGTGCCATAGTACGGGAAGGAGAGCGCCTAAGCTGGCGCCAATGGCCAGTAGAATTCGCCAGCGTATGCCCGCAAGAAAGATGGCGGCAGCTCCTGAGCTGGCAACGAGTAGTGCAGTCCCTAGGTCAGGTTGGCGTGCAATTAGAAAAGCGGGGATCACAATAAACAGAACCGCAAAGAAAAGATGTTTCCAATTTGGTGGAAGTGGCCTGTCAGCCAGATACCAAGCAACCATCATCGGCGTAGCAAGTTTGAGCATTTCAGATGGTTGGAAGCGAAAGAAACCAAGGTCAAGCCAGCGTTGAGCCCCTTTTCCGACTTCACCCATAACGAGTACAGCAATCAGCAAAAGGATGCCTATGGCAAAAAGGATGGGCGTATAACGGCGAAGGTGATGGGGAGGTATTTGAGCTAGGATAAAGAGCCCGCCAAAAGCGACTGCAAGTCGTATCAGTTGCCTGTTAAGTAACCCCCAGTTTTCACCTCCGGCGCTATAGAGGATTAAAAATCCAACAGCAGAAATTGCTAGCAGGCCAAGTAGGAGGGGGCCATCTAGGTGTATTTTTTGTAAAAGGGATCGATTTCCCGCTTGTCCTTGCTGGTTAAATGAGATGGATCGATAGGATGAATTAGCCATTATTTAATCAATCACCAAGGTATTTCCTGAAAAGTTTTCCCGCGATGGGCGCTGCAACAGAACCTCCATGACCGCCATTTTCGACAATAACAGCGATGGCTATTTTTGGCTCTTTTACGGGAGCAAAGGCGATAAATAGGGCATGGTCACGTAGCCTTTCTTCAATCTCTTCCTCATCATACTCATCCTCTTGCCCGACAGAGAATACTTGGGCGGTACCTGTTTTTCCGGCAATTTTGTAAGAGCTGTTTTTGCCGATGCTTTGTGCTGTCCCGCGCGCACCATGGATTACATGAGTCATCGCATCAATAACCTGCTGCCAGAGTATCGATTTTTTAGGGGGGGTGGTGACGGCCTGATCTACTGCAGGAGGGCTAAATGGAACGCTATTCAGATCAGTCCCAATTGTCTTGACGACGTGTGGTTGCACATTTTTGCCGCGGCTAGCCATGATGGCCGTTGCCCGGGCTAGCTGTAACGGCGTGACTAGCGTGAAACCTTGGCCGATTCCAGTGATTAATGTTTCTCCAGGAAACCATGCTTGATTTCGTGCTTTTCTTTTCCAGTCTCGAGAGGGTAAAAGCCCCCGTTTTTCACCAAGAATATCTACACCTGTTCTCTGCCCAAAGCCAAATAGAGTTAAATACTCATGCATACGGTCGATGCCAAGCGTAAGTGCCAAGTCGTAAAAGTAGACATCACACGACTGTGTGATTGCGATGTCTAGATCAACGGGGCCATGCCCCCATTTTTTCCAGTCTCTGTAACGGTGTTCTAAGTTTGGGAGCTGATAATAGCCAGGGCAGAAGTTTTTCTGTTTTGCTGTGATTACAGAATAGCGAAGTCCTGCAAGACCGATGAAGGGTTTAACTGTCGATCCAGGTGGGTATTGCCCTCTTAGTGCACGATTAAAAAGGGGGCGATCATGCGAGTGTTGAAGGGCATTGTAGCTTTTATGATCGATGCCATAGACAAATGGATTCGGGTCATACCCAGGTTTACTCACAAAGGTTAAAAGGTCCCCTGTTTTAATATCAACAGCGATAACAGCGCCATTTTTTTTTCCTAATGCATCATAGGCGATACGTTGCATTTCAATATCAATAGTCAGGCGCAGGTCTTTACCTGGTAATGATGGGGCGCGCTCTATCACATTGATTGCTCGTCCTTGCACATTGACTTCGGATTCTAAATAACCAGGTTGGCCATGAAGGATTGCTTCATAGGTTTTTTCAACGCCATTTTTCCCTATTTGATAGGTTCCCCGGTAAGTTTTTGGGTCAATTGACTTGAGCTCCTTCTCGTTGATACGTCCAACATAACCGACAATGTGTGCAGTTAGCTCTTTGTAAGGATAGTGACGCATAAGGCGAGCGTGGATATCAACGCCAGGAAAGCGGGGGCGGTTAGCAGCAAAGATGGCAACCTCTTTGTCACTTAGACGAAGCTTGAGTGGGATGCTGTTGAATGATTTGCTACGCTGACGAAGTTTGTGAAAGCGTTTGGTGGTCTGTTCGTTTAGTGCGAATAGAGTTGAAAGCTCCTCAACCGTTTTATCAAGATTTGGAACCTGTTCGGGAGTGATTTCCAGATTGAAGACAGGCCTATTTTCGGCAAGAATTTTTCCTGATCTATCGTAGATGATCCCCCGAGTGGGTGGCAAAGGAGCCATCTTGACGCGGTTATCTTGAGCTAGGTCTGCGTAGTGCTCATGCCCAATGACTTGTAAATAGGTTAGACGAGCAATAAGACCGAATGTGATGAATAGAACAACAATAAAAAGGAATATTGATCGGTTGAGGAAGAGGCGATTTTCCTTAAGATTGTCTTTGATATTAACGTTCTGGAACATACTACTGAACGCGATAAATCCTACGTAGCTGACGTAATAGCAGATAAAGAATTGGCCAAAACAGAATGGCGATAAATGGGGAAACCCAAAAATTTAGATCTTTAATAGGCTGGCTGTAGAGGCTAATAATCCAGAAGTTAATCACTTTTCCGGAAAAAAGCAGCAGAATAATGATGACCATCTGCTGTGGCATGGGAAAAAGCCTTAGGCGCTGATGAAAGTACAGGCAAATATAGGCAATCCAGCAGTAAATGAAAGCCTGTTGTCCTAATAGTTGACCGCTTGTTACATCAGCAAGTAGACCAAGGAACCAGGCGGTACCAATTCCTGCCCTGTCGGGCAGTGCAATGCACCAGTAGATTAGTATAAGTAGAAGCCAGTCGGGGTTTAATAGGCGTAATGTCTCGGGCAAAGGCAGAATTCGTAACCCTAGACCAAATGCTAGTGTTAGGGCGATGATCAGCCCGCCTCGATGATTACTCACCGCTCTGCCCCTCTTCATTTGCAATCGCTTTTTCTTCTTTCTTAAAAAGAGGAATGGGCTCTTTGCTACTCCAAACCATTAATAGTTCGCGGCTTTTATCGAGCTGTGCAGCAGGTTTTGCATGAATGATGGCGAAACTATTGCCCGGCTCGTGGTCTATTTCCGTGATGGTTCCGACTGGGTATCCAGCGGGGAAAGTATTATCAAGCCCAGAAGTGACTAACAGATCGCCTACTCTTATGTCGCTATTGTTGGGCAGAAAGGGCAGCTCTATTTTGCCAATAAGCCCACTTCCGACTGCGATAGTTCGGAGACCATTGCGGTTGATTTCGACAGAAATTGCATGGCTTGGATCGGTTATTAGAATCACTTCAGAAGAGAGGGGGTTTGCCCGAATAACTTGGCCTGTTACACCGTAGGCATCAATGGCAGCCTGGCCGTTAAAAATACCAAAGCGGCTGCCTTTGTTGATGACGACCTCATGCTTGTAAGGGTTTAGGTTGACAGATAAAAGTTCGGCAATTAATACCTGTTCACCCAGTTTGAATGAGTTTTCAAGGAGACCACGGAGGCGAATATTTTCTTTTTCTAGCGCCGAAAATTTGAGTAGCCTGTTTTTAAGAATAAGGGCCTCATGCTTGAGTGTCTTATTCTCTTTAAGTAGCTGTGTTCTTTCAGAAAGTGATTCGGAGGCAGCTGTCTGTGTCTTGAAGGGAAGGTCAACTAGATACTGCACAGGGTAGACAATAACTGAAAGTGCTGCACGCAGGTTATTTAGGTGCTCTTGGCGCTGGTCTGCGATCATTAGGACCACTGCGGCAATTATCCCAATCAGCAGGCGGCTGTTCAGGGGGGCTCCTTTTGCGAAGATCAGTTTTATGGCTGCAGACTTTTAGTTATGTATGAAAATTGGGCTGTATGGCTCGCTTTGTAAAAGGAGGAATTACTCCAAAGCAAAGGCGGCCGGGCCCTTCTCGTCAAGCATCTCCAAGATGCGGCCGCCACCTCTTGCCACGCAGGTTAGAGGGTCTTCTGCAACGACAACGGGTAACCCCGTCTCCTCTGCAAGTAGCTTGTCGAGATCTTTCAGCAAAGCGCCGCCACCGGTTAGCACAATGCCGCGGTCAGCAACGTCTGCACCAAGTTCTGGTGGGGTCTGCTCTAAAGCAACTTTAACGGCGCCGACAATTCCTGAAAGAGGCTCTTGCAATGCTTCTAAAATTTCATTGCTGTTTAGTGTGAATGCCCGAGGTATCCCTTCAGCCAAATTACGGCCCCTAACCTCTAGCTCAAGCACTTCACTGCCTGGGTAGGCTGTACCAATTTCATGTTTAATGCGCTCAGCGGTTGCCTCCCCAATAAGGGTTCCATAGTTGCGGCGAATGTAATTAATGATTGCCTCATCAAAGCGGTCGCCACCGATCCGCACGGATGCAGAATAGACAATGCCGTTTAGAGAGATGACAGCAACTTCTGAAGTGCCACCACCAATATCCAATACCATTGAGCCCCGCGCCTCTTCAACCGGAAGGTCTGCACCAACAGCGGCCGACATTGGCTCTTCAACCAGATAGACTTCGCGAGCTCCAGCACCTGCGGCAGACTCTTTAATAGCACGTCTTTCGACTTGTGTTGAGCCACAAGGAACGCAGATAAGGACTCGAGGACTAGGGCGCAAAATCTTGCTCTCGTGTACTTTATGGATAAAATACTGAAGCATTTTTTCTGTGATAGTAAAGTCTGCAATAACGCCGTCTTTCAGAGGGCGAATAGCGGTGATATTGGCGGGTGTTCTTCCAAGCATCATTTTGGCGTCAACACCGACTGCGGCGACACTTTTGTTGCCTCGTGGACCATCTTCTCGTATTGCAACGACAGAGGGCTCATTAAGTACAATGCCCTGCCCAGGAATGTAGATTAGCGTGTTAGCCGTTCCAAGGTCGATAGAAAGGTCGTTTGAAAAAAGTCCGCGAAGTCGTTTGAACATACTTGCTTAAGCCTCTGTTTATGGCGTTCAGTAAAGCCTACTACTTTAACAATGCAGTGGCTGTTTGGGCAAGGGATCGGGTATCATATTTTTACGTATTGCAGGGAATTGGAGTTTATTTCTGCAGGGAATAGCTGGAACAGAGTTTATATGAGGTTTTGAATGTCATTAGAAGTGGAAGATGTCACAAAAATTGCGCGACTGGCGAGGCTTGAAATTAAGTCTGGAGATGTTGAACATTATGCAAGCGAACTGTCGGGAATATTGGACTTTGTTGATCGACTAAATGCGGCGGATACCAGTGCTGTCACGCCAATGGCACACCCGCTTGAGCAAGTCCAAAGACTAAGGGAAGACGAAGTGACCGAAACAAATCAGCGTGAGTTGTTCCAGTCGATAGCGCCTGAAGTTGAAGATGGGCTTTACCTTGTCCCTAAAGTTATTGAGTGATCAGCTGTTTACTGAGCGCTTAAACGATTACTTTCGCAGAGAAGAGAAATGCATAACAAAACGATTACAGAACTATCTGCCGGTTTAAAGGCAGGTGATTTCAGCAGTGAGGAGCTAACGAACAGCTTCCTTCAGCGGATCGAAGAACACGGCGAGACACTAAATTGTTTCGTAACGGTGTCTGGAAAAGAGGCGCTGGAGGCGGCGCGTGTGGCAGATGGCCTGATTGCAAAAGGTGAGGGTGGTGTGCTGACCGGTATCCCCATGGCACATAAAGATATTTTTTGCACAAAAGGGTTTAAAACAAGTTGCGGGTCAAAAATGCTCGACAATTTTATTTCCCCTTATGATGCAACAGTGGTGAGTCGCTTGGCAGCAGCCGGAATGGTGTCGCTTGGAAAACTGAACATGGATGAGTTTGCGATGGGCTCATCGAACGAGACAAGTTACTACGGTGCGGTTAAAAACCCTTGGGATACAAACTGTGTGCCGGGAGGCTCATCGGGTGGTTCAGCGGCTGCAGTAGCGGCAAGATTGGTGCCTATTGCAACAGGGACTGATACCGGTGGTTCGATCCGCCAACCGGCCTCTTTTTGCGGTATCACAGGCTTGAAACCAACCTACGGGACGGTTTCACGTTTTGGAATGATCGCTTTTGCCTCTAGCTTAGATCAGGCTGGGCCAATGACTCGAAGTGCTGAAGATGCAGCGCTGGTGCTTCAGGCCATGGCCGGTTTCGACCCAAATGATTCAACAAGCTTGGAAAATTCAGTGCCAGATTATTCGGCAGAATTAAATAAAGAGCTGACGGGTTTAAAGATAGGCCTGCCTAAAGAGTTTTTCGAAGAGGGTCTTGATAACGAGGTTGCCAAAGCGGTTGAGGCGGCGGTAGAGGAGTATCGGAAGCTAGGTGCAGAGGTTAAGGAGATAAGCCTCCCCAATATGGATCTGTCTGTTCCGGCATACTACGTTGTGGCCCCGGCAGAGTGTTCAGCAAATCTATCGCGCTTTGATGGAGTTCGTTACGGTTACCGTTGTGAAAACCCAGAGAATTTAGAGGATCTTTATAGCCGTTCAAGAGGCGAAGGTTTTGGTGCGGAGGTTAAGCGGCGAATTATGATAGGTGCTTACGCTCTGTCTGCTGGCTACTACGATGCCTATTATCTAAAAGCACAACAGGTGAGGAAATTGATCAGTGAGGACTTCAAAAAAGCGTTTGAAGAGGTTGATCTGATTATGGGGCCAACAGCCCCTTCAACCGCATTTGGTATCGGTGAAAAAACGGATGATCCACTGTCGATGTACCTTTCTGATATTTTTACAATCGGCGTCAATTTGGCTGGAATTCCTGCTATGTCGATTCCTGCAGGGTTTGTCAAAAGTAAACCGGTTGGTTTGCAGTTGATTGGAAACTATTTCTCAGAAGGGCGGTTGTTGAACGCTGCACATCGTTACCAGCAGGTAACTGAATGGCATAAAGGCGTTCCGGCTGAGTTCGAGTAATTTAGGAGTTGAATATGGAATGGGAAGTTGTCATTGGTCTAGAGATTCACGCTCAACTCGCGACTAAATCTAAGATTTTTTCCGGTGCATCTACCGCATACGGTGCAGCCCCAAACAGACAGGCTTGTGCTGTTGATTTGGGATTGCCTGGTGTTTTGCCGGTTTTAAATAAAGAGGCGGTTCGCATGGCGGTCAAGTTCGGTTTGGCAATTGATGCCGAGATTGCGCCACGATCAGTTTTTGCACGTAAAAACTATTTTTATCCGGATTTGCCTAAAGGCTATCAAATAAGTCAATTTGAGCTGCCTGTGGTTGGTATAGGCCATATTGATATCGAGGTTGATGGCAAGGTTAAGCGTATTGGTGTTACCCGAGCTCACCTTGAAGAGGACGCGGGTAAGTCGCTACATGAAGATTTTCATGGGCAGACAGGTGTCGACCTGAACCGTGCAGGGACACCTCTTCTCGAGATTGTTTCAGAACCTGACCTGCGCTCAGCAAAAGAGGCTGTTGCCTACATGAAAAAGCTGCATGAGCTGGTTCGGTATATCGACATCTGTGATGGCAATATGGCAGAAGGTTCATTTCGTTGTGATGCCAATGTCTCGGTTCGGCCTAAGGGGCAGGAAGAGTACGGTACGCGTGCAGAGGTCAAAAACCTCAACTCATTTCGATTTATCGAAAAAGCCATTAATCATGAGGTGGAGCGTCAGATCGACCTGATTGAGACCGGTGGCAAAGTGGTTCAAGAGACGCGGCTTTATGATGCCAATAAGGATGAAACTCGTTCAATGCGCAGTAAGGAAGAGGCGAATGACTATCGTTATTTCCCCGATCCAGACCTATTACCACTTGAAGTTGACGAGGCATTAAAAGCTGCAATTAGAAAAACATTGCCTGAACTACCAGATGAAAAGCGTCAGCGGTTTATTGATGAATATAATCTATCTGCTTACGATGCGGCTATTTTAACGGCGACTAAAGAGCTGGCCGGTTTTTATGAGCAGGTTGTCAAGGCATCTGGAGCCGATCCGAAATTGTGTAGCAACTGGGTCACAGGTGAATTTTCCGGTGCGTTGAATAAGGCAGGAATAGAGCTTTCTGATAGCCCAATCAATGCCGAGCAGTTTAGTGGTTTGATTAAACGAATTAGCGATGAGACCGTTTCTGGAAAGATAGCGAAACAGGTCTTCGAACTTCTCTGGGAAGAGGGGGGCGATGCCGACAGCATTATTGAAGCGAAAGGGTTGAAACAGATTACCGATAGCGGTGCGATTGAGGCGATTATTGACCAGATTATTGCCGATAATCAGGGCCAAGTTGAGCAGTACCGCGGAGGAAAAACAAAGCTGATGGGCTTTTTTGTGGGCCAAGTGATGAAGCAGACGCAGGGTAAAGCTAATCCGGGTGAAGTAAACAAGTTGCTTAAACCGAAGTTGGATGGCTAGGGTATTCTGAATGGCTGCTGTGTGGAGTCGCGTTTGCCTAGTGATAAGTCTAATTGTGTTCTCATCGAGTGTGACTGCTCATGGTGTAGATGATGCGACAAGGCAGTTTCTACAGAGTATAGAGGGGGCGGCAATCGCCCCTTTTTTATATATTGGTGCCAAGCATATGGTGACAGGTTATGATCACCTGCTTTTCCTGGTTGGGGTGATCTTTTTTCTCTATAGGCCAAAAGATGTTTTGGTTTATGTCACCTTTTTTACTATAGGGCACAGCCTGACATTAATGTTGGGGGTGCTAAATAATATTGCCGTAAATCCCTTTATTATTGATGCAATTATCGGTTTCTCTATTGTCTATAAAGGGTTTGATAATTTAGGTGGATTTCAGAGGCTATTTGGTTTTCAGCCAAACACGAAAGTGGCTGTCTTAATCTTTGGCCTGTTTCATGGGTTTGGCTTGGCAACGAAACTACAGGAATTCAAAATCCCCGAAAATGGCCTATTGGAGAACTTAATCGCTTTTAATGTGGGGGTTGAGCTAGGCCAATTTATGGCACTTATCTTTATTTTGATTGCGTTGAGTATCTGGCGGCGGCAGCCGAGTTTTTTACGCTTTTCAATGGCAGTTAATACATTATTAATGAGTGGCGGGATGATGTTGGTTGGGTATCAGCTCACCGGTTATCTAATGTCGTAATGCAGAGAGGCAATTAGAAAAATGACACCAGAAAAAGTTAATTATCCTGTTCAGTCCATTGCGGCATTGTTTAAAGCAACGATCATTGCTTTAGTCATTGCTGCGACTGTTCTGGTCATCGCAATCCTTCCTGCAGAATACAATATTGATCCAACAGGCTTAGGAAAAAAAGTGGGCTTAACCGAGTTAGCGCCAAAACAAAAAGCTGTTGTCAGCAAAAGAGAGTCAAAGAAAAAAACAGCAGGAAGTTTTATGAGTGATCGTGTTGAAGTGGTCATTCCAGCAGGTAAAGGGTTGGAGTATAAGTTCCACCTGCTAAAAGGCAGCCCGATGCTATATAGCTGGAATAGCATGGGAATTGAGCTCTATTTTGATTTTCATGGCGAACCCGATGGCGATACGACGGGTTACTTTGAGAGTTATACAGAAAGCACAGCGAGTGAAGTTAAAGGCTCTTTTAAAGCACCGTTTGATGGCTCGCATGGCTGGTATTGGGAGAACAAGACTAACGGGCCAGCTTCCGTGGTTTTAAGCACCCAAGGGCAGTACAAGGTTATTGGCTTGAAGTGAGCTGGTTTGAACGCCTAAGCGTTTCTTGGGTTTTGCGAAAGCATGCGTTACCCGACCATGATTGGTTTGAGGTGACGCGAAAGTTGCCTCTATTGAGTGGGCTGAATTCGAGCGAAAAAGCACGATTAAGGCTGCTGACAACACTCTTTATTCATCAAAAAGTCTTTTCAGGGGCGCAAGGTCTTGAGTTGACGCTAGAGATGAAAATCATCATAGCAGCGCAAGCTTGCCTCGAAATACTGGCATTTAATATTGCGGCATTTGATGGCTGGTCTGAGATTATTGTTTACCCCAGCACCTTTCGAGTCGAGCGGGAAACAGAGAATGAATTTGGGATAATTTCTACAGAAAGTCGTATCTTAAGCGGTGAAGCTTGGACAAAGGGGCCGCTGGTTTTTGCCTGGGATGAGGTGGAGCGCGATAGCTTTCAGATTCGAGAGGGCCATCATGTCGTATTGCATGAATTTGCTCACAAACTCGATATGCTTAACGGGCGCGCTAATGGCATGCCCCCGCTGCATCCAGAAATGCCCGTTTCAGAGTGGACTCGCTCTTTAAGCGAAGGCTATGAACGGTTGCTTGAGCGAGTGGAGCATTGCCATGGAGGGATTAATCCTTATGCGGCGACTAATCCGGCAGAGTATTTTGCGGTAATGTGTGAATATTTTTTTACCGCTCCGGCGTTGCTGTTTGAGCGCTATCCGGATGTCTATCGGCAGCTTAAAGCCTATTTTCAGCAGGATCCGCTCGCTAGAAATTAGACCTGCTTATTGCCCTCTTCGTCACTTATTTGGTAAGTCTCACCGGCAAACTCAATCGTATCTCCGGCAACAATTTTGTTGCGCTTTCTTGTTTCGACCTTGTTGTTTACTTTAACGAGGCCGTTACCGATTACGCACTTGGCCTCAGCACCGCTACTGACCATTCCTTCAAACTTGAGGATTTTATAAAGTTCGGTAGGTGACTGTTTTAAGATTATCTGGTTAGTCATTTTCTCTTGGTCGTTATTTATAGTTGTAAGCCAACTTCAATGACCATCTTATTGTCATTTAGTCGGAAACCACGCATTTCGAGTACCCCTTTAGTGTTAAGTGAGATGATGAGGTAAAGTGCGTCTGGATAGGCTGCTAATTCAAGATCGATTGCTGAAGGCTCGGCAGGTGAGGTGGGGTGTGAGTGATAGATGGCGAAAAGTGCCTCCCCATTCTCGCGCATCTTTTTCATGGCCTCAATCTGCCCTTCAGCATCAAGTAGGAAACGGTTGGCAGGGGTGCTGGCGCTATTTGTTACTGGATAACAATGCGTGGGCCTGTTTTCTTTTCCGCCAACTAGTCCGCATATTTCTAGCTCTGGACTACTTTGTGCGTGATGAAGCAGCTGGTTAACAAGTCGTCGTGAAATTTTTATTTTTTCTAAAGTCATAGTTTTTTGTCTAATGGGTTCGCCATTCAGCGCTAGTGGCGCGAAGATGTCCTGCCAGATCAGAGTGTGATCGAATGTTGCTGTAGCCATGCTGGCTAAAAATTTGCTGTATATTTTCCGCCTGATTGTAACCATGCTCAAGTAAAAGTAGGCCGCCATCGATTAGATGGTCGCAGGCATGAGCAATAATGATTTCTATATCATCGAGCCCTTCGGGGCCTGATGTGAGCGCACTGTTGGGTTCAAAGCGAACATCCCCCTGTTTTAGGTGCGGGTCATTTTCAGCAATATAAGGTGGGTTGCTGATAATAAGCTGAAATTGTCTCTCCGCGATTGAGTCAAACCAGTTGCTGAGCAGGAAAGAGATGTTATTTGCACCGAGAGTTTTTGCATTTTCGGCGGCAACCTGTAGTGCTTTGGGGCTTGTGTCGGTGGCAGTTACTTTTATATTTGTCTTTTCAAGTGCTAGCGTGATGCCAATGGCTCCGCTCCCTGTTCCAAGATCTGCTACTAAGCATTCTTGGTGGGTTGGAAGTCGCTCCAGTGCTAGCTCAACTAATAGCTCAGTTTCGGGACGGGGGATTAGTGTGTCGGCAGTAACTCGAAAGTCTCTTGACCAGAATTCCCGCTGCCCAATCAAATGGGCAATTGGCTGGCCGGTTGCCCGTCTGTTAATTAGCGCCTTATATCGCGTCAGTAGCTCTTCTGGAACTGCTTCATCGGGCCAGCAAAAAAGATGTGTGCGCGGTTTTTCGAGTAATTTAATTAAAAGCAGTTCAGCATCCAGTCTGGGGCTGTCGCTTTTTGTCAGCAGGTTACTTGCTTGCTGAAGCGCTTCGGAAATCGTGCTCAACGGGTTAAGAGTCCTCTGCCATTTGAGCGAGCTGTTCAGCTTGGTACTCATTGAGTAGGGGATCGATCACAGAATCAAGGCTGCCCTGCATAATTTCATCGAGTTTATAGAGCGTTAGGTTGATTCGGTGGTCGGTCATTCGGCCTTGTGGGTAGTTATAGGTGCGAATACGCTCAGAGCGATCACCGCTACCTACCTGACTTTTGCGTGCGGCAGCCTGTTCTGATGCGGCTTTTTCCTCCTCTGCTGCGAGTAGTCGAGCAGAGAGCAGAGACATGGCGCGAGCACGATTTTTATGCTGAGAGCGTTCATCTTGACACTCGACAACAAGCCCTGTCGGCAGATGGGTGAGCCGAATCGCAGAGTCGGTTTTGTTGACGTGCTGCCCACCCGCTCCGGATGCACGAAAGGTGTCTACACGCAGATCAGCTGGGTTAATTTCGATCGCGTCAATCTCATCTGCTTCTGCAAGAACCGCAACGGTGCAGGCTGAGGTGTGTACGCGCCCTTGTGATTCGGTTTCAGGGACACGCTGAACACGATGTGCGCCCGATTCAAACTTGAGCCGAGAATAGACATCTTGACCGCTGATGCGGACGACAATTTCCTTGTAGCCACCGTGCTCGCCAAGACTCTCACTGATTTGTTCAGTTTGCCACCTTCTTGATTCGCTATAACGAAGGTACATGCGGTGAAGGTCTCCAGCGAAGATAGCAGCCTCTGCGCCACCTGTGCCGGCTCTGATTTCGAGATAGACGTTGCGGCCGTCATTGGGATCTTTAGGGAGTAAGAGGATCTGTAATTCGTTTGCCAGCTGTGCTTGAAGCGTCTGATTCTCCTTGACCTCCTCTTTGGCCAGCTCGCGCATTTCTGGGTCATCTTCCTGTATCATCTCTTCAGCGGATTCGATGGCCTCTCCAGCGTCGCCAAACTCCTTGAAACAGGTAATAATTGGTTCAAGCTGAGAATACTCTTGGCTTAGGGCGCGATAACGATTTTGGTCGCCCTGTACTTCTGGTTCTGAGAGTAAAGCTGCAATTTCTTCGAAGCGATCAGCCAAGTTGGATAGCTTATTTTGTATAGAGGCTTGCACGTTTTATTTATTACCTTTTAGTTTGAAAAGTTCGCGCGCCGCAGCAACTAGGTCATGGCGTTCGTTGATGCCGGCTTGGCGGATTTGTGTGCTGGGTGTGTGAATGAGTTTATTGGTCAGTGAATGTGCTAAAAGCCCAAGAGCCTCGTCTGCTGGCTGGCCGTTGCGAAGCGATTGGAGTGCTTTGGATAGTGCTTCATCTCTTAATAGTTCGGCACTTTCGCGGTAATCGCAAATTGTTGTGATGGCGCCTTGTGAGCGGAGCCAGCCCATAAAATGTTCGACCTGCGTGTCGATAATCTCTTCGGCCTGTTTGGCCGCTTCACGGCGGCTATTAAGGTTCTCCTCGACATTGTTTTTTAGATCATCAACTGTATAGAGGTAAACATCGTTTAGCTGAGCGACTTCGGGCTCAATATCACGCGGGACAGCAAGATCGACCATGAAGATAGGTTTGTGTTTTCGTACCTTCAGGGCGCTTTCAATTCGTCCTTTGCCGAGTATAGGGAGTTGGCTGGCAGTTGATGAAACGATAATGTCAGCTTCTGGTAGGTGTTGAGGAAGTTCGGAAAGTGCTAGCGCATAACCATTAAACTGTGATGCGAGTTTATGAGCTTTATCGTAAGTTCGGTTGGCAATGATGATGCGGCCAATGCCGTGCTCTGACAGGTGGCGAGCGGTGAGTTCGATAGTTTCGCCGGCGCCGATCAGCAGGGCGGTTTGCTCATGTAGGTCGCCAAAAATCTGATGAGCAAGTTGAACGGCGGCAAATGCGACGGAAACGGGACTGGAGCCGATAGCTGTGTCGGTCCGTACTTTCTTGGCGGCAGAAAAAGTGTGCTGAAATAGTTTACCAAGATGTTTTCCAAGCGTGCCGGCATCGTTGGCACTTTGCCAGGCTGTTTTCATTTGCCCAAGGATCTGAGGCTCCCCAAGGACCATTGAATCAAGGCCGCAGGCAACTCTAAACATATGGCGTGTCGTCTCTATATTGTTGTGTGTATAGAGATATTGGCTGAATTCATCTGTATTGAGTCGGTGGTAGGCGGCAACCCAGTCGATAACAGCTTGTGGGGAGCCTTTTTCAATGTTGCAGTAAAGCTCGGTGCGGTTGCAGGTGGAGAGGATTGCTGCTTCACCGACTGTAGGCAGGTGGATCAGATCTTGGAGTGAGCTAACGAGCTTTTCAGTAGGGAATACAAGTTTCTCCCGAATAGAAACGGGGGCCGTATTGTGATTAATCCCAAGTGTGATAAGTGTCATTTATGAACGATGCGAAGCTCTTTAGCTCTCTATTATAGAAAGAAAGAGTCTGTGGCGTCCAAAACGAAGCTGATTTTTGATAAATAACTTGATTAGGCAAATAACTCTGAACGTGGATCTGTCTTTATAAATACACTATAGTGGCCAGCCATAATGGCCCTGAAACAGTTGTGTTACAAAGTATTGAGCACTTCAGTGTGTGGCCTGTTTAAAACAACAAAGAGAGGCTTTGTGTTGAAGATTGTTCTAGCAAGTTTTCTGGCTATGGTGAACTTAGTGCTGTTCTCTGGTTGCGCAACTGTACCGCCAAGACTAGAGGGGGTGGAAACAGATGTTGCTGCGATAGCTCCCAAGCAAAAGACGGAAGCGAGTGAATCACCGGGAAGCGCAATACAGGCTGATCTTCTTTATGTTTTGCTCACTTCAGAAATTGCAGGGCAAAGAGGGCAGTTAGATTTGGCGCTTGATGGCTATATGAAGGCGATGCGTTCAACGCATAATAGTCAGGTAGCTGAGCGTGCTGCAAAAATTGCTTGGTTTTCCCAGAGGCAGAGTCAAGCGATTGAAGCGATCAATGTTTGGTTGTCTGAAGAACCTACCAATATTGAGGCTAACCGCTTAAAGGTTGGTTGGCTGATGGCAAATGGTGATATGGATGAGGCTTTAGCTCAAATTGATGCGTTACTGTCATTGCCTGAGGTTGATTCAAAGCAAGAGATGATTGGGCTTGCACAAAGAGTGGGGAAGCTGCCGGATAGGGAGCAGAGTCTTGCCTTTATGAGGGGTGTTGTAGAGAAGTACGATGATAGGGCTGAGGCGCATTATGCCTTTTCATTGTTGGCGTTTCATAGGGAGCAGTTAAAAATCGCTGCTTCAGAAATAGAGCGAGCACGAGAGCTGAATCCGGGCTGGATCAAATCGATGGTTCTTGAGTCTCAAATTTTAGCTAAGCAAGGAAGTGTAGCCGCGGCAGCTGACGTTATTAAACAGGCGCTTGAAATTGAGCCTGAAAATATAAAGTTAAAAATGTTGCAAGCGCAGCTTATGCTGGGGAGCGGGAAGGTAGAAGAGGCAGAAAGGTCTTTTAGACAGATTGTTGAGGAAAGCCCAAATAACCATGATGCGATTTTTTCCTTGGGATTGCTTGAGTTGAGGCGGGGCGATACAGGGGGGGCAAAAGAGAAATTTGAGAAGCTAGTGGCAGACCCAAAATGGTCTAGCCAGTCCTCTTTTTATCTTGGCGGCCTTGCGTTAAAGGATAAAGCATATAAAGAGGCTGTGGGCTGGTTTGATCAAGTGGCGCGCGGCCGGCTGTATCTGGATGCACAAATGGGTGCTGTGCGAGCGCTTACCATCATTGGAGATATTGGTGAGGCTCGGTCACGGTTGGTTGTTTTGCGAGAGCAGCTGCCTGAGCATCAGGTTCGTTTTTATTTGATGGAGGGAGAGCTCCTTCGGGAGGTTGGACAATTTCAAGCAGCTTTTGATCTGTACAGCGAGGCGATGGAGGTAAAGCCCAGTGAATTGCGGCTGTTTTATGCTCGATCGCTAGTATCTGAGCGGATGGGGCGGCTAGACATGGTGGAGGAGGATCTTCTGTATGTGCTGAAGGTGAAACCTGATGATGTTAATGCGCTTAATGCATTGGGTTATACCTTATCAAACCGAACCGAGCGTTATGACGAGGCGGAGGAGTATCTTCAGAAAGCGCTGGCATTGAAGCCAGATGATGCGGCGATTATGGATAGCTATGGCTGGCTACAGTTTAAGAAAGGGAGATTTGAATCGGCGCTGCGTTATTTACAGCGCGCGTATAAGAAAAATAGGGATGCGGAGATTGCGGCTCATTTGGGTGAGGTGCTGTGGGTTGTTGGTGAAAAGGGGCAGGCGAAGAGTATATGGAAAGAGGCTGATGAGGCGCATCCTGGGAGCGTTCATCTCAAGGAGATAAAAGAGCGGTTTAGAGAGGTATTTTAGTTGGCCAACCTCATCAGTAGGCACCTTTTTCGATTTAGTGTGCTTTTTTTCTCTTGTCTGTTTTTGCTGTTATCGGGGTGTGCAACCGCGCCGGTTTCTTCAGAGTTAAAGCCGGATTGGGAGCTCTTGCGTAAGCTGGAGCCGTGGGCGATGAAGGGGCGAGTTGCCTTTCGTCAGAAGTCTAATGGTTGGCATGGGAAAATTAGCTGGGTTAGCCGTTCGAATCGGGACAAGATAAAAATATCTGGGCCAATCGGTCAGGGTGCAATTGTGATTACAGTGAAAGGTGATGTTGTTGAGCTTTTACATGCTGATGGGCAAAGGGAAGTGGTGCGAGATCATGAAGATCTGCTCGAAAAAAGGCTTGGCTTCTCGGTTCCATTGGGAGCATTGCGGTGGTGGGTGAGAGGATTGCCTGAAGAAGGTGAGCCATTTCATGTTGTGAAAGAAGATCCCAGTTCAACAGTTTTCCGTCAGGGTGATTGGTTGATTTCTCAGTGGGACTTTAGGTTGTCTGGTGCCAATATTTTTCCATATCGCCTTAAGATTGAAAATGAGCAGCTTTTGCTAAAGTTTGTTGTTGATGACTGGGAAGAGGAGCTGGCCGATGGTCGGTGAGCTAGATGATTTTAGAGCTGGCCGTTGGACGCGGTGGTTTCCTGCGCCAGGAAAACTTAACTTACTGCTTAAAGTGATAGGGAGGCGTGCTGATGGCTATCACGATCTACAGACAGTATTTCAGTTTATAGATTATTGTGATCAGATAAGTTTCCGGGGAAGAGGTGACCAAGATATTGTGAGGGTAGGCGAAATTGAAGGTGTTCCTGCAGAACAGGATTTGGTTGTTAAGGCAGCGAAATTGCTTAGAGATAGGGGTGGGGCTGGCAAAGGTGCTGAGATTAAAGTCCAAAAGAACTTGCCCATGGGTGGTGGAGTGGGTGGTGGAAGTTCAGATGCAGCAACAACACTTTGTGTATTGAATAAATTATGGGAGCTAAATCTTTCACTCAATGAGCTGATGGATATAGGAGGGTTATTGGGGGCTGATGTGCCGGTTTTTATTAAGGGGGTGGCGGCTTGGGCCGAGGGTGTTGGTGATAAATTAACGCCGCTGAATTTAAGTGAACCGTGGTACGTAGTTATTGTTCCTGGTTGCCATGTCTCAACAAGGGATATTTTTTCAGATCCGGAATTGACAAGAGATAGTATTCCTATCACAATATCGGGCTTCGTTTCAGGTCGGCACAGGGAGAATGATTGTCGGTCACTAGTGGTTTCGAAGTATGACGCGGTTGGAAGGGCGTTGAAGGCGCTTTCTGTGTATGGAGAGGCAAGGTTAACGGGAACTGGGGCTTGTGTGTATGCCGAGTTTCCAGAGAAAGAGCGGGCTGAGCAGGCTAAAAATGGATTGATGGCTGATTGGTCTTGTTTTGTTGCAAAAGGGTTGAATAGCTCCCCTATTTTGGAGAGTGTGTCGGGCCTTTGAAGTGTTGCATGGTTTGAGTAAAGATTATTGGGGCGTCGCCAAGCGGTAAG
>DEIG01000009.1 GCA_002352345.1 Methylococcaceae bacterium UBA2780 | reverse complement strand
TGGGACAGGGTGAAGGCCTGAACATTTGAAATAAAGGACGACTCCATGGATGGAGGAGGTAGAGCGACACAGGAGTCAAAGCCGAGGAGCCTTGTCACACTTGAACACACGAATGCCGACCAGCAATGACGTGACTCAGCGTCGTGATCTGAAACCAGCCTTTAGCAACAATCTATTCGAACAAGTCTTGCGGCGAGCTAATTTACAAGCTGCATGGAAACGAGTTCGAGCCAATAAGGGGGCTGCTGGCGTCGATGGGATGACCATCGATGAGTTCCCTGACTGGGCAAAATCGGGCGAATGGAAACGGGTGGTTACCGAACTGGAAACAGGGAGGTATCGACCTTCACCGGTCAGACGGGTTGAAATTGATAAACCAGATGGTGGTATCCGCCAACTGGGTATTCCAACCGTTATAGACCGTGTGATCCAGCAAGCCATTGCTCAGGTGCTTACGCCTATTTTCGACCCCGGATTCTCAGACCATAGTTTTGGTTTTCGTCCGGGGCGTAATGGGCAACAAGCGGTTAAACAGGTGCAGAGCATTATCAAGGAAGGACGTCGCATTGCGGTGGATGTGGATCTGTCGAAGTTCTTCGACCGGGTGAATCATAATTTGTTGATGACATATCTTGGGCGTAAAGTCAAAGACAAGCGTTTACTCAAATTGATCAAGCTCTATCTTCGAGCTGGGGTTATCGATAACCAGCTCTATAGTGAAAGCTGGGAAGGCGTTCCTCAGGGCGGCCCCTTATCGCCACTGCTGGCGAACATCATGCTCGACCCGTTAGACAAAGAGCTAGAGAAACGTGGGCATCAATTTGCCCGCTATGCAGTATCAGTCGTTTTCTGCAAAACCGTTTAAAGCTGGTCGTTAACACGACCAAAAGCCACGTTGTTAAAACCAGTGAAAGCAAATTTCTCGGATTTACTTTCCGGGGTGGACGCATTCAATGGCACCCGAAAACACTGATGAAGTTCAAACAGCAAATTCGGCGTTTAACAAATCGCAACTGGGGAGTATCAAAGAGATACCAACGCTTCAAGTCCAGCCAGTTTATACGCGGCTGGATAAAATATTTTGGTATCGCCAACTGTTATCAACTCTGTGTCGATCTAGATCACTGGATACGGCGTAGAGTGAGAATGGCTTATTGGCGGCAGTGGCGAAAGCCACGCACCAAAGTAAGAAGTCTGATGAAACTCGGTGTTCGAATCCAATCAGCGGATGCGTGTGGCATTACCAGCAAAGGCCCATGGCGTAGTTCTAAGACTCTGGGGATACAGCAGGCATTATCCAATGCCTATCTTAAATCTCAGGGATTTTATGCGCTACGCGATGGATGGATCAAGCTTCACCATTCCAAGTGAAACGCCCTGTGCGGACCCACATGCAGGGTGTTGTGGAGGCTGGGGGTTAGAGACCCCCGGCTATCCGATTAGGCGATTTATTGCTTACCATGAATATTGACCACCTTACCTTTTTTAGATTTTTTTGTTTCTGATTTTTGTTTATTTGCCTTACTCAGAAGGTGTGGGGCTACATTCCAGCTTTGGCCGTCTTCGGTTAAAACTGTAACCGTTTTTTTATTGAATTTTACCAATGTTCCTATTTGTCTTTCTCTATTGTGTGGTTCAAATGTTACTTTATCACCTGGACTGAATTGCATCATTTCATTGTGAGTGTGCATGCTGTCCATGAATTTTAACCGCTCAACAACTTGATGGTTTAATTTCAATAATTGCTCATATGTTAAGTTATCTATGTTTATTGGCATGTTTTTTCTCCTATTCTTTTAACGCATAACGTTTTAGCTCAGTTGACTGTAATACAAAGCGGAGCGGCGTATTACTGGTCAACTGCAGCGCCTTGTTAGCACTATACCGCACTTGAATATTTATAGGACTTAGTGTTTGATAACTCTTTAAAGCCTTCAATAATATGAAAGCATAAGCTTTCAATATCATTAACTCGAAGATTTAAAGTAGAAGCTGTATAGCGACCTCCAATATTAGCGGCTTTCTCACGTCCATGCGCTATAGCATTTCTATGCTCTTTAATTTCATTTAACACCCATGTATTAAAACCAGTTGGAATAGGATCACCTGAAAGATGAAAAATACTCCAAATGTCTTCTATTTGCTTTTGTGAGATATTAATTCCATCTGTAGGGAAAACAGAGTCGTTAATTTGAGCTGCATCTGGTGAAAATAGTGCATCAAAAAATTCCTTCTTTTTATCCCAAACCTTCTTTTTACTACATCCAATTAAAGCGTTAAATTTATTATCAAGAACAGCACATAACAAATATTTTTTGTAATCCATAGGTTTTAACTGTTCATTCTTTAATGTTTCAAGAAACCTGGAAACTACATTTGTAATGGTATATTCAACAGATGAATACAAAGAGACAAAGAGATAGCCTTTTTGAATTTTTATCAAGTCAGTATTCTGATTAGTTGCTTCCAGATGAGATATATGACTAATTATCTCTTTCGTCTGTTTCAGTCTATCACTAATCTCAAGTTCGACTGCCTGATACATATTACTTGAACCTATCGTAACAATATCTAATTCTTGATTTTAGTTTAGGTCTAGAGTTGGTTGCGCTAGATGTCAGCTTCGTTAATTCTTCATCATCAATCCACGTTGAAACGTTCTTACCTCTTATATCTAATTTCTCTTCTAGTGCATCAGCAGCACCTATTGTAATGGCCTCGAACAAATTATAAGGTGTGGTTTTTCGGTTACCTCTTTTAATTCCATCAGGCAATTCCTCTGCTAAAACTTCGAATGTTTTTTCAAATGTTGCTCTATTCTTCTTGTAATTGAAGGTCGTAGTTGCTTCTGCCATGTAGTCATTTAGAAAGCCAACCACGCTGTGATCAAACTTATTTCTATTATTTTTATAAGCAAAGAACTTCAGTATTAATTCATGCTTAGTTCCATCATTGCTTTTAGCGACTGGTAAATTTACAACAGAATTGAAGTGTTCATTAGACGCCAAATCATTGATAAAGTCATTAAATTGACCACGAAAAACACAAGCTCTAATTTCTTGATCTGTTAATTTAATGCCTCCAGTATTTAATCTTTCAAATAGATCGAAACGTACCTTCAAATCACTTTTATCACTTAAGGTCGTGACTTTAAGTGGTCTTAACGAAAACTTAAGTTTTAGAGTTTGTGGCAAATCATTGTAAGTCGCACCATTGTATTCACTTAATACATCTAGGTTTTTAAGTACTAACTGTGACTTGAACCCGAACTGCTTCAATTGCTCTATATTTCCGACGAAATGTATCAAAGAGTTTAATCGTTGAACACCATCAATTAACTCCCATGAGCCATCTTTATTTGCAGCCATAAACAAGCTAGGTACGGGTATTCCAAGAAATACTGACTCTATTAAGCGGGACTGATTTTCTATAGGCCACCTAAATTGGCGCTGGTATTCAGGTGCTATGTCGATAATGCCTTCATCAGACATTGATACAAGCTCTTTTACAGATATATCAAATGAATCAAAATCTACTTTCCTTGTTTCTTTATCTAGTTGATTTACATAATCTTGCATAATTATTCCCATGATTTTTTGATAATGTCACTTGTTATTTTTCTTGTGCTAACAGTTAACTATATGGAATCAATATTTATTGGGCTATACGGCTTGCCTAACACAATAAAGTCCGGTTTATTTATCGTTTCACCCGGCTCAACCACCGGTCGAGCTGATTCGCAAAAGCCTGCCGATCCCCTTGATCTAACGGCGGTGGCCCACCCGTCTGAATACCACTAGAGCGTAAAGTATCCATAAAATCCCGCATCTGTAACCGGTCTTTTATATTCTCGGCCGTGTAGAGCTCTCCGCGTGGATTGAGGGCTGTACCGCCTTTTTCGATGATCTCTGCGGCAAGTGGAATATCGGCGGTGATGACCAGATGGCCTGTTTCGACTCGTTTAACGATTTCATTATCGGCAACATCAAAACCTTGGCTAACGCGTAGGAAACTGATGTTGCGTGATGGGGGGATGCGCACCGGCTGATTAGCAACCAATGTGAGCTGTATGCCGGTGCGTTGTGCTGCTCTAAAGAGGATCTCTTTGATGACAACGGGGCACGCGTCGGCATCTACCCATATTTTCACTTTAATATGGGTAGATGCGTGTTTTGGATCAATTTTCTAATGCAACAGTTTTTTAGCCGCACTTAGAATCGCCACAGTTGAGGCAGGTCATGCAGCCGTCCATTAGGATCATCGCTTTGGTGCTGCATTTCCCACAAAGCTGTGCGCCATCTGGGAATTCGGATGAGGCCTCTGCGGTTTCACCTTTGCTCTGCGCTTTTTCGTATTCAGCGCGTTTTTCGTCGATTAGCTTTTGGACATTCTCGTCGACGTCATCTTTGATCATGCCGATCATGCGGAGATGGCTGTCGAGCACATCACCAATCTCTGCAACGAGTGAAGGCATGAACTTTCCGCCTTTCTTAAAGTATCCACCGGTTGGGTCAAATACCGCCTTTAGCTCTTCTGATAGAAATGTGATATCGCCCCCTTTACGGAAGACCGCGGAGACGATTCGCGTAAGCGCAACAATCCATTGGAAGTGATCCATGTTTTTGGAGTTGATGAACATTTCGAACGGGCGACGGAGTTCGTGCTCGGTGTCTTGGTTGAGTAGAATATCGTTGATAGTGATATAGAGTGCGTGCTCCGAAAGCGGTGTTTTGATTTTGTAGGTCGATCCCAATAACATTTCGGGCCGTTCGACCTTTTCGTGCATGTGGACAACATTATTTTCGGGCGCTACAGGTTTTTGCTGTTCAGCTACGACAGCTTCAGCTGCCTTTTTGTCTTCTTCTGATTCAACGCTGTAACCAACGATTTTGTTTTCAATTTTTATAGTCATGATCTGTTTCTCCTATTCGGCTTAGAACTTGCCGTAGTAGCCTTCTTTAAGGGCATCGAAAAGGTTGGCGGCGGTGTGGGTTTCGCCATCGTATTCAACCTCTTCATTGCCTTTTAATTCAACGGTTTCGCCATTTTCGAGCTGGAATTTATAGGTTGTTTTCTCTAGATCTTTATCTTTAACGAGAACACCTTGGAAAACCTCAGGATTAAAGCGGAAGGTGGTGCAACCTTTTAGCTCTTGATCGTAGGCATACTGGTAGATATCTTTGAACTCTTCAAACGGGTGGTCGGTTGGGACGTTAGCCGTTTTAGAGATTGAAGAGTCGATCCATTTTTGTGCGGCGGCTTGAATATCAACATGCTGCTTAGGGGTGATCGTTTCTGCGGTAACAAAGTAGTCAGGAAGCTGCTCACCAAGTTCAGTTGAATAGGGCATCGCTTTGTCATTGATCAAGTGGCGATAGGCGAGCAGTTCAAACGAGAAGACATCAACCTTCTCTTTGGTTTTGCGTCCTTCGCGGATCACATTGCGCGAATAGTGGTGGGCAAAACTTGGCTCGATGCCGTTGCTGGCATTATTAGCAATCGATAATGAGATTGTGCCGGTTGGGGCGATAGAGTTGTGGTGTGTGAAGCGGGCGCCCTCTTCGGCAAGTGCTTCGGCGAGCTCTGGCGCAACCTCTGCAATACGCTGCATGTAGCGGCTGTATTTGGCATGAAGAACCTTGCCTTTAAGTTTATCACCAACTTTATGACCATCTTTGCGCATTTCTGGGCGGTGGCGGAGCATCTCTGCGGTGACGGTGAACTCTTGCTCCATAATAGGTGCTGAGCCTTTCTCTCGTGAGAGGTTTAGAGCCGCTTCCCAGCCTGAAACTGCCAGTTCACGACTGACCTGTTCGGTGAATTCTAGCGACTCTTCGTTTCCATAGGGAACGCGCAACATTGTTAGCGTTGAACCTAGACCTAGATAACCCATTCCATGGCGGCGCTTGCTAAGAATCTCTTCCCTTTGACCGGGCAGTGGCAATCCGTTTATATCGACTACGTTGTCGAGCATGCGGGTGAAGATATGAACGGTTTTACGGAAAGAGTCCCAGTCAAAGCGGGCGTTTTCGGTAAATGGATCAATGACAAAGCGGGTTAAGTTGATTGAGCCAAGCAGGCAAGAGCCATAAGGGGGCAAAGGCTGCTCTCCACAAGGATTGGTCGCACGGACATCCTCGCAGAACCAATTGTTATTTAGCTCATTAACCTTGTCGATCAGGATGAAACCGGGCTCTGCGTAATCGTAGGTGGAGGCCATGATAAGGTCCCAAAGGCGGCGCGCTTGGATGGTTTTATAGACTTTACAGGCAACGAGCCCCTCTTCATTAACGATGTAGCCCTTTTCTTTAGTGGGCCATTCGCGCCAGATAACCTGGTCGCTATTGATCAGGTCGAGCTGCTCGTTTTTAATCTCCTCCTCAGACGTTGGGAAGGCGAGTCTCCACTGGCCATTCTGTTTAACTGCCTGCATAAACTCATCGGTAATCAACAAAGAAAGGTTGAACTGGCGTAGCCGACCGTCTTCCCGTTTCGCGCGGATAAAGTCCATCACATCAGGATGGCCAATATCAAAAGTGGCCATCTGAGCACCACGGCGGCCACCTGCCGACGAGACGGTAAAGCACATCTTGTCGTAGATATCCATAAAGGAGAGGGGGCCAGAGGTATAGGCGCCTGCTCCGGTAACATAAGCACCCTTTGGGCGAAGTGTTGAGAATTCATAACCGATTCCGCAGCCTGCTTTCAGCGTGAGGCCAGATTCGTGAACTTTACCGAGAATATCGGTCATCGAATCGGTGATGGTGCCTGATACGGTACAGTTAATCGTTGAGGTGGCTGGCTTGTATGCAGTTGCTCCGGCATTGGAGACGATACGGCCAGCGGGAATTGCGCCATGACGCAAAGCCCAAAGAAATTCGTTGTACCAGTGCTGTTGCTTTTGTTCGTCTTCTTCAACTTCTGAAATCGCTTTTGCAACACGCTTATAGCTATCATCGAGCGAGTGATCGACAGCCGTCCCATCCTTTTCTTTCAAGCGATATTTGACATCCCAAATATCTATCGACGCGGCTTGATGTTCAATTTCAGGTGCGGTCTCTGCGACGATATGAATGGATGGTGTGCTCATGTTCTCTCCCCTGTTTATTAGTATCCCATAGCCGTTGTATTTAGCAGGCTATGGCTTTTTTCTGTTCTCAATTTGCACAATATATTGTGGTGTGAGGCTAAAAGCAACCATATATGTTGATTATTTTGAGATGATAGTAGAGAACCTCTTTTTTATCAGGAGGTTAGCTTTTACTGTGAAAATAGCTGTTTAGTCGGAGGGGTTGGTGCTTGAAAGGGGGCCGATTCTGGTGGGCTATTTAGTGCTGGTGAGGACAACCGTGTCGATTCTGTTTTTACGCAGTCGTGAGCGGATACCGTCAATTTTTCGCATAGAGGTATAGGGGCCAAGGATGACACGGTTCCACTTGCTGGAGCCGTTCTGAATCGTTTCAATTCTAGGTTCAACACCTAGCATTGCGAGTTCAGCTTTGCGTCGGTCAGCATCTTTGAGTTGCCGAAAAGCACCTGCTTGGATGGTGTACTGTCGATTTGTGGTTGTATTCAACCCTTCTGAGTGTCGCCTCTCAGCAATTTCACTTTCAGGAACAATCACTTCAATCTCAGGAAGTTTTGTATAAAATTCAAAACGAGGCTTTGTTTTGGCTGGCATTGCTACAGGCGCAGCCTTTTTAACGTCACGCACCTCTTTCTTTGAATGTGCCGGAGAGACAGGAGTAATTGGTCTCTCTGTTGATCCTGACTGAGGTCTCATAAAGGCCAAGAAGGCAATAAAGAGCCCTACCAATAAGATAACAAGCGCCCATTTCCAAACGGGAGTACCTGTTTTCTTTTTTCGTCGCGATTTTGGATTGGCGCGTCGCTGGTAATCTCTTGCCATTATGTTGAACTCGGAAGCATCTTTGTAAGATTACATTGCTTCAGGTGCTGAAACATCAAGTAGTTTTAATCCATTTGCCAAAACTTGCCGGATAGATGAAATAAGATTCAGTCGCGCATCACGAAGATCAATATCATCAACAAGGAATGGATGGGCGTTATAGTAAGTATGGAAGTCATTCGCCAGTTCGCGCAGGTAGTGCGTAATCTGGTGTGGCTCATAACCGAGTGCGGCACGCTCGACGACCTCTGTATAGCGGGAAAGGGTTGTAATCACTGCCTGTTCGTGTGGCTCGGTGAGTTGGTCAAGTTTTGCCATACCATTTTTTATATTACGAGGCAGCCCTTTCTCATCGAGTTGCCTTAAAACGCTACAAACACGCGCATGTGCGTATTGAACGTAATAAACAGGGTTATCGCTGGATTGTGATGTGGCAAGTTGAAGGTCGAAATCCATATGGGATTCTGAGCGACGCATTACGTAGAAAAAACGAGCGGCATCAAGGCCCACTTCATTACGTAGTTGGCGTAGTGTGACGAACTCTCCCGAACGGGTCGACATTTGTACCTTTTCTTTGCCGCGATATAGAACAGCAAACTGGACAAGCAGCACTTCCAGTTTAGAAATATCGGCTCCCATTGCCTGCAAGGCAGCGCGAACTCTTGGGACGTAGCCATGGTGATCTGCACCCCAGATGTCGATGATTTTATCGAAACCGCGTTCCAGTTTATGGAGGTGATAGGCGATATCAGAGGCGAAATAGGTGGTCTGTCCGTTATCACGGACAACAACGCGGTCTTTTTCATCCCCTAGTTTGCTAGAGGCAAACCAAGTTGCCCCCTCTTTTTTGTATAGATGGCCATTTGCCTCGAGTTTTTCGAGTGCATTATTGATTGATTCATCATCCATCAATCGGCGTTCTGAAAACCACTCTTCAAAGTGGACGCCGAACTCACCCAAGTCATCATGAATATCGTTTAAGATGCTTTCGAGAGCCGTCTGAAATAGCTCACGATAGCGAGATTGGCCTAATAGGGCTTTTGCTCGCTCAATCAGTGCATCGATATGCAGCTCTTTGTCTCCACCCTGCGGTTCGTCTGCAGGGATATCTTCCATCACAATGCTGGTTGGGTGGCGGTAGCTATTCTCTCCCTCTTTATGAAGCTCCCAAGCGATTTCACGGATATATTCACCGCGATAGCCATTACTTGGGAAAGGGACGGTTTCACCGCACTCTTCTAAATAGCGCAGCCAGACGCTTGTGGCGAGAATATCCATTTGTCGTCCAGCATCGTTGACGTAGTACTCACGAATCACTTCAAAACCGGTTGCAGTTAACAGGTTTGAGACTGCTGCTCCGTAAGCAGCTCCGCGCCCATGGCCAACATGAAGTGGGCCGGTGGGATTGGCTGAGACAAATTCAACATTGACCTTTTTGCCTGCACCGATAGTCGATTTCCCAAAAGCATGCCCCTGCTCATGGATCTGCTGGATAATTTGATTTTGCGTGGCTTGGTTGATGTAAAAGTTAATGAAGCCTGGGCCGGCAATTTCTACTTTGCTGATGGACTCATTATCTGGCAGATGGCCGATAATCAGTTCAGCAAGCTGACGTGGGTTTTGTTTAGCCGGTTTGGCGAGAACCATCGCCAAGTTTGAAGCAAAATCACCATGCTTTGCATCGCGTGCATTCTCAATTGTGATTTTTGGCTCGATCCCTTCAGGAAGAGAACCTTTTTCGCAAAGTGCAGCAACAGCTTGCTGCAACAGTATTTCTAACTGCTTTTTCATGGTGTTATGGGGATTAAAAATTGAGCTGACTATTATCGCTTGGGAGTGGATATGGGTTCAAGTTACAGTTTTAATAATTGCGGTGGTTGTGTCATTTAAAATGATTTAATAAAGATCCACCGGATCAACATCTAATGACCAGCGCACTTTTTTGCTTTCACGTAAGTTATCAATATCTGGGACAAGTTGATCAAGCAGAGTATGCAAAGGTTCGCGCTCATGGCTTTGTAAAAGCAGCTGGTAGCGGTAGCGCCCAGCTCTTCTTTCCATAGGTGCAGGCACAGGCCCGAGAATTTCAACCTTTTTAATGGCAAGCTTTTCGGCGAGCTCAGCTACAAGCGAGAGAAAGTGCGGGGGGCTGTTTTGATCGGTTGCTTCACAGCGCATAAGTGCTTGGTGTGTGATGGGGGGCAGTTGTGCAGCACTTCGCTCTAAAAGGGCTTCTCGAGCAAAAGTGCCATAACCTTGGTGAATTAGTGAGGCTAAAAGTGGGTGATCTGGGTGGCGTGTCTGTAGTAAAACCTTTCCCCTTTTTTCTTCGCGTCCGGCGCGTCCTGCCACCTGAATAATCATCTGTGCCATCTTTTCGCTAGCGCGAAAGTCGTAACTGAATAGGCCATGATCGATATCGAGTATTCCGACGAGGGTGACATTGGGGAAATGGTGGCCTTTGGCGAGCATTTGCGTGCCAAGCAGGATATTTATCTCACCATTGGTGATCTGCTCAAGCACCCTGTTGAGTTCACCCTTTCGGCGTGTTGTATCACGGTCAATTCGGGCAACCGTCTGTGCTGGAAAAAGCCTGTTTAGAACCTGTTCTATTCGCTCTGTTCCAATACCAAGCGGTTGTAAATCGCTTTGGCGGCATTTTGGGCAGCGTTGAATCGGGCGCTGCTCTTTTCCACAATGATGACAGCGCAGCAGGTTGGTCTGTTTATGGAAGACCATTCTGGCGTGACAGCGATTGCAGTCGGCAGTATAGCCGCAACTGTGGCAAATCCAGGTGGGGGCGAAGCCCCGGCGATTGAGAAAGAGCAGTACTTGCTCTCCGCGTTCAACGGTCCGGCTGATGGATTTAATCAGTTCAAGTGAGAGCCCCTCTTCGAGCTGTTTATTACGCAGATCGAGAAGCTGAAATTGGGGGGGTGAGGCATTCCCTGCGCGTGTTGTGAGGTGGAGGTGTTGGTAGCGTTTTCTCTGGCAATTTAGAAGGCTTTCGAGTGAAGGGGTAGCTGTCCCGAGTAGAACCGGGATTTTCAGCTGTCGAGCGCGGACAATCGCAATATCTCGGGCAGAAAAGCGAAATCCTTCTTGCTGCTTAAATGAACTGTCGTGCTCCTCATCGACAATGATTAACCCCGGTTTTTTCATTGGAATAAACGCGGCAGAGCGTGTTCCCAAAAGAATTGGCCAATCACCTCTTTGAAACCTTAGCCAGTGATGTAGCCGTTTCTGCTCGCTTAATCCGGAATGGTAAGTGGCGATTGGGATTGGAAAGCGGGCTTGAAAGCGAGATTCAAGCTGTGGTGTGAGTGATATTTCCGGCAGTAACACCATCACCTGTTGGCCCTTCTCGATCGTTTCTTGTATTAATCTGAGATAAACCTCGGTTTTACCGCTACCAGTAATGCCCTCAAGCAAAAAAGATTTAAAATGGCCAAAAGAGTTAGAGACTGCTGAAACGGCCTGTTCCTGTTCTTTGTTAAGCGCTAGCAGTGGAGGCGGGATTTCTGGAAGAGATTCTGTGGAAGTTGATACTTCAACCGTTTCGATCAGCTCTTTTTTTGTAAGGGCGCGTGCCGCATCTCGCCAGTTCCATTCAAGATGATTGAGTTCCTCGATATAAAGTCCGAGAGGGTTGTTTTGTAGAAGATGAATAAGTGCAGCTTGTCGTGGTGCGCGCGAGAGTTCTGTTTGATGTATCTCTTTACCCAAGCGGGTTAAAACCAGTTTGTTGATCGGAGGAAGTTTAGCTTTGCTGCCTTTGCGAAGTGCGACAGGAAAAGCGCTATTGATAACGTCACCAATGGGATGATGGTAATAATGGCCTGCCCAGCGAAGCAGAGTAAGCTCCTCTTTAGAAAGAAGTGGTTGTTCATCAAGCAGTGCGTCCGCTTTTTTGAGCTTGTCTTTGGCTGTTTCAGAAGATGAAGAGACTTCTAGAAGATAGCCAACCCGACTCTGTTTTCCGAAAGGAACGGTGAGTCGTTGACCCGGTCTGAATTTATCCAAATCTACCGACCTTGGTGGAAGGTAGTCGAAGGTTTTATGAAGAGGAATCGGAATTGCGATTTTAAGGACAGCGTTCAATTTCTTTGTTTGAAGGTCAGTTTGGGGTGCCAATTAAAGAGGATACGTTTCTATAAAAACAGTCTAACTCATTAAAAGGAAAGAGAATCTATTTTTATCCACAAATCCTGTGGGTAACTTTGTTAATAAGTTCGTGGAAAGTTGCGATAAGCCTTAATTATTAAGGATCTTTCTTAGATTGATTAAAAAAAAGACTATTTAATTTTTGTTAAGTAATTCAGTGCGTTGCAATGCATTAGGAGATGCTTTATTTGCTTGCAAGGGTAGGGATGGGATGTTGCGATGCAAAATTCACAATTATGTGTATAACGCCACTTGTGCGTGATGGAATTTGCCCTGCTTTTATTGTGGTAGGCATGCATTTATACTGGTGTCGCCCTTTGAAACGGACTTCACCTCTTATGTTCAAGATTTTGAGAAACAACAGATGGATTCTGGGTGTCGTAATGAGCCTGTTTTTGATGAGTTGCACCTCTGAACCTGAAAAAGTCGTACGCGTTGGAACCAATTTTTGGCCGGGTTATGAAACACTGTATCTGGCACGGAGTTTAGGCTATTTCGAGAACAGCCCAGTCCGCCTTGTTGAGCTTTCTTCGACAACCGATGTGTTACAAGCCTTTCGGAATGGACTTCTTGAGGTAGCTGCTCTAACAATGGACGAAACGCTAACTTTGTTGCAGACAGAGAGTGATCTGAGAGTGATTTTGGTCTTGGATATTTCGAGTGGCGCGGATGCTTTGCTGGCAAACCCATCTTCTATTCCAGCACTCCTTGATCTAAAAGGTAAACGTGTCGCGGTTGAAAATAGCGCTGTGGGTGCAACGGTTCTGATACGCGCGTTGGAGCGAGCCAACCTTACCCCAGAAGATATAAAGATTATTCCTGCCACAGTAAATTCACACTACGAGTTTTATCGTAATGGCAAGGTTGATGCCGTTGTTACGTTTGAACCAATAAAAACGCGGCTAATGAAGGAGGGTGCTAAAGTTTTGTTTGATAGTCGTGAGATTCCCGGGCAAATAGTTGATGTGTTGGTGACGCGCAAAGGGTTGTTAGATAAACAGTCAAAAACATTACAGTTACTGGTAAATGCACAGTTTAAGGCGCTAACTTATCTTCGTAGCCATCCAGAAGAGGCGGCAAAAATGATTGCACCTCGGCTTGCAATTAGCCCCGAAGAGCTCACAGAGAGCTATAAAGGGATGGTTTTGCCAAGCTTAACGGTTAACCAATCACTGATTAAAGGAGCTAACCCTGCGTTACGGCAGACAGCGAAGGAGCTGATTTCCATGATGATGGAAAGGGGCTTGCTCTATAAAGAGCCGCAGATTGAAACACTTATTAGCGACCGGTTTGTTCAATGAGTAAAATTAAGAGTATCTCTCTGAGCAAAGGTGCATTCGTACTTGTATTGTCTCTTTACGTTGCCTCGATGGTTGTTCTCATCCCCTATAAATATGCTGTTTTAGAGGACGAGGTGGAGTCTCAGGGGCTGGAAGTGGTTAAGCGAGAAATGTTTAGCCTTCAGCATTTAGTCAATGTTGAGTTCAGAGACGGTGAATTACACCATGCGGAAAGCCAAGTTTTATCAATGGGGCTAGATAGTAATATTACCAATCTGGTATTACTGAATGAGAGCGGCCACGTTATTTTTTCGACGAGATTTGCTTGGAAAGGACGAAAGGTACAAGAGGTGCTTCCAAACTTTAAAGAAACTCTATTTGAGGAGGCCCGTTTAGTCAATGCGGCGAAGACTGTTTTTTCTTCTGATAGAAATAGCATTTTGGCAGCCTACCCAGTTGATTTCTCGCATAAAGCAAAATCTCTTCGAGGGAATAAACAGGGGGTTATCTATCTAACATATGACGTGAGCCGAGCTAAATCTGCTGTGTCGCACCGGTTAGTCCAAGAAAATCTGTTTGGTTTTTTGGTAAGCCTGATTGCTGCCGGCTTCCTTGTTATTTTCATATATAGAATGGCAAGCAGACCTTTACAAAAACTGGTGGTCAGCAGTCAGAAGCTCGCAGCGGGTGATTTAAAAAGCAAAGCCGAATTGGAAGGGGCACAAGAGTTGGTTCAGCTTGAAAAAGCTTTCAATACGATGAGTAAGCAACTTTCCTGTTCGCATGAAGCACTCGAGGTAAAAACGGCGCTTTACAGCATATTGAGCGAGGCCAATCAATCTATTGTGCGCATCGGTAATGCTCAAGAACTCTATGCTGAGATTTGTCGTATTGCGGTTGGGTTGGGTGGTTTTAAGCTGGCTTGGATTGGACTTGTTGATGAATCGGCAAAGAAGGTCAGTGCTGTTGCCAGTGCAGGATTAGCCAAGGATGACCTTCCCAGAATAGAAGCTTCAATTAATATAGACCGGCTGGATGGAGATGGTGCAGCAGCAACAGCGATTAGGGGTAATCAACACGTTGTAATCAATGATTTTTTGAAAGCGACTGAACCGGGTGTCTGGCAGGATATCGCGCGCGAAAGTGGAATAGGATCTGTTGGGGCCTTTCCAATTTCGTGCGATTCTAAAGTGATTGGGGCCTTTAATATTTATGCGAGTAACGTAGGTTATTTCTCGCAAGACGTTGTCGACCTGTTATCTGAAATGGCATTAGATATTTCGTTCGCACTGACCAATTATCAAAGAGAGGCAGAGCGTAAGCAGGCGGAGGCAATACTGATAGCCCAGCGGCAAGTACTGGAAATAATTGCTTCAAGCTCTTCTTTGAAGGAGAGTTTAGAACTAATCTGTCGGAGGCTTGATAGCCTGATGGTAGATAAGGGTGCGATGAGTTCAGTGCTGCTTTTTGAAAAGGGTAAGTTGATGTTTGGTGCTGCGCCAGGGCTGCCAGAGGCTTACAACCGAGCGATTCATGGAGTGTCAATTGGGCCAAAAGTTGGTTCATGTGGAACGGCTGCCTATTTGGGAAAGCAGGTTATTGTCTCTGACATTCAAACGGATTCACTATGGAATGATTATCGCTCGTTAGCGAAGCAGTATGGATTGGCTGCATGTTGGTCTACCCCCATTATGAGTGCTGATCACTCAGTGCTGGGTACATTTGCTGTGTATTATCCTGAGCCAGGCGCACCTGATCAGCAAGAGTTGGAGTTGGTAGATCGGTTTGTCCATTTGTGTGGGTTGGCTATTGAGCGTGTCCGTGCTATCGAGCAGATTAAGCAGCGGGAAGAAAATCTTTCGGTTACGCTCGATTCAATTGGTGATGCGGTGATTGCTGTCGATATCGCGGGGCGGGTGACGCGGTTAAATCCGGTTGCAGAGAAACTGACTGGCTGGGCAGCAGATGAGGCAAATGGAAGGCCTCTTTATGAAGTCTTTAATATCATCAATACGCAAACACGGATTAAGCTCGATAACCCAGTTGAAAAAGTCATTTTGAGTGGAAAGACTATGGGTTTGGCTAACCATACATCGCTGATTTCAAAAGAGGGTGCGGAATACCAAATTGCCGATAGTGCAGCGCCCATAATTGGAGAGGACGGGCTGCTTAGGGGGGTGATACTGGTCTTTCATGATGTCACTAAACAGTACGCGCTAAGAGAAGCGTTACAGCAAAACCATGAACGGCTTCGAGCTTTTAATGCAGTGATGCCGGATCTTGGCTTTGTGTTTGACGAAAAAGGAACCTACCTTGAGATCTATGGTGCCGAAACTGGAATGTTGTTCAGTCAGCGGGAAGAGCTGATGGGCAAGACAGTTGGAGAGGTTATTCCGGAAAAAACTGCAGAATCCGTAATGGCTGCCATTCGAAAAACGCTGCAAACAGGGAAGGGCCAGAACACAGAGTACGAGCTTGAGGTTATAACTGGCCGGAAATATTTTGAAGGTCGGACAGCTGTTTTAGAGCGAGATATTAAGGCGGGAACAGGCAAGGTTACGTGGATGGCTCGTGATATTACTGAAAAAAGGCGAGCTGAGGAGGAGATCGAGCAGCTTGCTTTTTATGATCCGCTAACACGCCTGCCAAATCGACGTTTACTATTGGATAGGCTGGAGCATGAGACTTTTGCTGTTAAGCGCCACCAGTGCAGTGCAGCGCTTTTGTTCCTAGACCTTGATCACTTTAAGACATTGAATGACTCGCTGGGGCACTCGGTGGGAGACTCACTATTAGAGCAGGTTGGTCAGAGACTGAGTGGGCAAATTAGAGGCGAAGATACGGTCGCTCGCTTGGGCGGGGATGAGTTCGTTGTGCTGCTATCGGAGTTGGATGAAGATCAGGAGATTGCGGCAACCCAAGCTAGAGGGATTGCGGAAAAAATGCAGACAGCATTGAGTAAGTCTTTTTTCCTTTATGAGCACGAGCATCATATTTCGGTGAGTATTGGCATTAGTCTGTTTTCAAATGAGTCAGAATCTAAGAGCGAGGACGTTCTCAAGCAAGCGGATAACGCGATGTATCGCTCAAAAGCGTTAGGGCGTAACCGAATTAGTTTTTATCGTCCAGATATGCAAGAGGCAGCAGACGTACGACTCCGGCTCGAAAAAGATTTGCGTTGGGCGCTTAGAAATGACCAGCTAAAACCATTTTACCAACCACAGATTGACCAGCAGGGAAATTGTGTGGGGTTGGAAGTCTTGCTGAGATGGGAGCATGCAGAATGGGGAATGGTTTCTCCCGCCGAATTTATACCCGTAGCGGAAGAGTCGGGATTGATCTTGCAAATGGGTGAATGGGTTCTGAGGAAAAGTTGCGAGCAGATAAAGCGGTGGCAAGAGAGGGGCCTGTTCTGCCAATCTAAGCAGCACTTTGCGGTCAATATTAGCCCCCGCCAGTTTGATCAGGATGACTTTATCGAGCAGGTCATGAATATCATTGATGAGACAAAGCTGGACCCCTCGACACTATTTCTTGAGGTGACTGAAAGCATGGTAATAGATGGTGTTGATGAGGTTATTATTAAAATGGAAACGCTGAAAAAGATGGGTGTTCGCTTTTCAATGGATGATTTTGGCACCGGCTACTCTTCACTTTCTTATCTTAAGCGGTTGCCGCTAGATCAACTTAAAATTGACCGCTCATTTATCATGGATATTGCGCATGATGCGGATGACAGGGCGATTATTGATGTGATTCTTGCTGTTGCTGACCGTCTTCACCTGAATGTTGTGGCGGAAGGGGTGGAAACAGAAGAGCAGTTAAACTTTTTGAAGAGGAATGGCTGCGCTATCTTTCAAGGTTATTATTTTGGTAAACCGATGTCGGCAGAAGATTTTGAAGTGTGGCTTGCTAAGCGTGAAAAATTATCTTGATTGCCCCCGTAAAACAAGAAATCGAGTGAAATAGTGAAAGAAACCCCAGCTCAGTCAGGTCGTTTGTCGTGACTGACACTAAAAAGAGGGCGGAATACCGTCAGCTCGTCGAGTCGTATACGGAAGATCTGTATCGTTATGCCGTTTGGCTTTGTAAGGATCCGGTGAATGCAGATGATCTAGTACAAGAAACCTGCCTAAGGGCATGGAAGTCTCTGGATAAGCTTAAAGATAAAGCTGCAGTAAAAGGCTGGTTGATTAGGATTTTGCGCAATGAATATGCAAGGCAGTTTTCCCGTTACCGACCTGTTTTTGTTGAGAAAGAGTTGGATGATGTCGCCAAAAAGGATCTTGGAAATGATACCAGCAATGAGGCGTTCTTTTTGCGGAGAGCGATTGCTGAGCTGGCAGAAGAGTACCGTGAACCGTTGCTGCTTCAAGTCTTGGGTGGATTTAGCTGCGAAGAGATTGGCGAGATATGTGGTTTAACGAAAGGTGCAACGATGACGAGATTATTTCGTGCAAAACAGAAATTACGTGAACAGTTGGAAGCCGAGGATTAAAGTGAATTCACTCGATTGCAAACGTTTCCAGAAAATTGCTGGCGCAGACTTGAGTGCGTTAGATGAGCCACTTCTTGTGCATGCGGAAAGTTGCGATGATTGCGCGGGATTTTTAACTTCAGCGCGGACGTTCGATGCACTTTTGGGTAAGGCTATAAATGTTGAAGTGCCTGTCGATTTGATCTCAAAGATAGAGAGTCAGCCAGATGAGAGTAGTTCAGTGCGTTCCGGCTCAGCAAAACGAACGCCTCGGTATATGGCAATAGCCGCTTCTCTGTTATTAATCGTCGGCGTGAGTATTATATCTAATAATCTCTCCCAGTCGGATAACCCTACACTTGGGCAGGTTGTATTAAGTCATATCAATGCAGAGCCGGAAATGCTCTCGCTTGCGAGTTATATTCCCGAAGATGATTTAAAGAAGAGCTTGCTTAATTTTGGTGCAAAATTGCAGCAACCGATGGCTAATGTGTCTCATGTCGAACTTTGTGATATCGGTGATACAAAAGGTATTCATGTCGTGATGAAAGGTGAAAAGGGACCGGTGACCTTGCTGCTATTGCCAACCATTAAAAGTAAATCATCCAGCTCTTTTGCAGAGGGCCCTTGGGTTGGTTATACCGAGCCTTTAGGGCAGGGAACGATTGCAATCGTTGGTGAAATAGGAGAGCCACTGGACAAAATTGATGCATCAGTGCGTGATGCGATTAGTTGGATTTGAGTGGTTTTAACTCCCATCACTGCCTTCTTCTGAAATGGGAGCGCAATATTAAGGTTTCAAGAACTTAAGCGTCATTCGGTCGCTTTCCCCAATCTTTAAATAATGATCTCGGTTCACCTCTTTCATTCGTAGTGTTGGCGGCAAAGTCCAGACTCCCTTGGGATGATCTTTGCTATCTCTTGGGTTGGCATTTAATTCTGATTTTTCAAGCAGCTTAAAGCCGGCTTTTTCGGCCAGTTCAATCACTCTACGCTCTGTAACATAGCCGGATTTATCACTTGTTGACGGGTTGCCTCTGTGCTCAACAACGCCAAGAATTCCGCCCTGTTTCAGAGCGCTATACATCGCTCTGAAAGCTTCATTGGCAGCCCCAGCTTGTGTCCAGTTATGAACGTTGCGGAATGTCAGTACTCGATCGGCTGAGCCGGCAGGGGCTATCTCCAGCTTTTTAGGTGGCTGAAGAGTCGTAATTTCAACGTTCCCATAGAACTCTGGTGCAGTACCGGTTTTTTTATGAAAGCGAAGACTATTTTTTGCGAAATAGGGAATCGAAGATTCAGGGTCAAATCCAGCGGCATAAAAGCGACCTTTATCTTTTAGGAAAGGGGCAAGAATCTCCGTATACCAGCCACCACCAGGCCATATCTCAACAACCGTCATATCATCCTGGACATTGAAGAAGGTGAGTGTTTCGAGTGGATGGCGATATTGATCCCGGGCGCGATGTTTTTCCGGACGTTGTGGTCCGTTGATTATTTTGTTTAGTTTTTCAGCTTGAGCGGTAGGGTAGGCAGGGGGTGTTGCGCCTGACTGAAATGAAAATAGTAAAAATGTACTAGCAAGCAATAATTGAGCTGTTTTCATGATTATCTTTTATTCCAAATTTGAGAAAGGCTAAGCAGCCCTAAAAATAAAAATCCTACGAATGTCCAGCCGGGAATAGAAATTCCAAACAGCGACCAGAGTGTCTCAGAGCACTCTCCTGAGCCGTTCAGTAAAAGAGGGATTGCATCTATCAGTGGGAAGTTGTCGACAATGTAGTCATACCCTGGGCTGCATTCAGGAATCGCATCCTTTGGAAGGTTTTGTAGCCAGAGATGGCGTACCGAAACGCCGCCGCCAGCCAGAGCAACGAGAAAGCCAAGAACAGAATAGATAATGACGCCTGCTCTTTTCGGGTTGTGTAATGTGGCAATTAGAAAGACGGTAGTGACTGAAAACATGCCGATCCGTTGAAGGATACAGAGTGGGCAAGGCTCTAGTCCCAAATAAAGCTGAAAATAGCTGATTGCAAAGGCGATCATGCTGATAGAGGAGATGAGGCCAAAAAGAAAAATGGTGCGTGGGGTTGAATTCATAAAAATTAATTTTTTGGTTTTTGATTTTTAAACTGAACAACTTTATTCAGTGGGGTCAGATTGATTTCATCGATAACAGTTCCCGCTCGTGAGGAAAAAATTAGCGAAACCGTTTCTGCAATATCTTCTGCAATTAGATGACTGCTCGGTGCTTCTCCCGGTTCAAAATCGAGTTCTGTAAAGAAGCCGGTTTTGACCATGCCAGGGTTGATAATTGAAACAGCGAGGCCACTGCGAGCAGACTCGTCTCGGAGTGCTTGAGCAAACCCACGTAACGCAAATTTACTGGCGCAGTAAATCGTCCCTTTGCGGCTACCGGCTAAAGCGGCTTCTGAGCCGATAAAAATGATATTGCTGCGCTCTTTCTGCTTTAAGGTTGGCACAAAAGCGCGGGCAACATAGGCTTGGCTGGTAAAGTTGAGGTTCATCAGCTGCTCAATTTGGCGGTACGAAAAAGTCTCCAGAGAGCCAAATTGTCCGCGCCCTGCGCAGCAGATCAGGGCGTCAATTTCTGGAAATTGTTTGTTGATTAGCTGAAGCTCATTGGGTAGTGAGTCGAGCTTTGAAAGGTCTATCGCAACTGGATGAAAGCGTTCTCTATCTGGGTTGATGTGGCTAAAGTTGCGGCTAATACCGATCACCTCATGCCCCTCTTGTAAAAGCCGTGCTGTGATGGCGTGACCAATCCCTGAGCTTGCACCGGTAACGAGTACGGTTCTCTTTATTTTGTTCATATCAATAGGTGCAGGGGAAATATTTCTCACGAGGAATATAGCGGAGAAGTTGTTCTTGGCAAGATTGAGTCATCTCGTCCTCAATTTCCTGTTTGTAGGCCATCATGCCTCGCGTTGATTCCATCGGTGATGCGAACAATATTTCATCAGGGTAGAGGTTACGAAGTTTTTTGAAAAAGTTATCGGGAAGTCTGAAAACACCAAGATTGACCGAGTGCAAAAGCGCCGGATCGATCTGCTGAAATACCGTCTCAAATAGTATCTCGTATTGTGAGTGGTAATCGTTCTGATAGATCATTGGATCGAAGCGTAAGCCGATCTTCCAGCCTTTATCTTGCACCTTTTTCAAGGCATCAAGCCGACGCTGGACATTAGGTGCTTTATGCTCGAGTGCTCTGGCCGTCTCATCCGGTGTAAAGCTAAAGGCAACCACGCAGTTTTCCAACGGATCACGCTCAAGAAGACTTCTTACCTGTGTGCTTTTTGTGCGAAGCTCGAGTAGGGCATTATCGGGAAGCGTGGCAAAAAAATCGAGAAAGCTATCGGCAAAACCGGTAGCAGGCTCTAGCGCGAGACTGTCGCAATCGTAGCCGGAAAAGAAGTGAATCTCTTCATCGTTCTTTTTTGCAACAATTTGTCGGATCTCTTGTTGAAAATCTTCAAAATTAACAAAGAGCACGTAATGCGCTGAGCGGTACATGCCCTGTAGAAAGCAGTAACGGCAGTCGTAGAGGCAGTTGAGCATGTGCGAGAAATAATAGTTCTTTTTCGCCCCGATGCTGTAGCCAAGCGGAGCCTCTTGTAGATGGCCATGAAATTTCTCGGCCAGAATCAGCGAAGGGTTTTGTTTTTGTAAACGGAAGTTTTGGGCTTTGGGGTTAAAGACCTCACCGTAACGTTCGCATTTAATCTGTCTTGCTTTAGGAAAACGGTCGAGAATTGATTTTGTGCGGGGGTGCTCAAAAACCGCCTCTTCGATGTAAATCGTATCAATCATCTTTCTTTGCTTTCCAGAACAATATCAAATGAATCAACCTTCTCTTTAAGCCAGTGGAGTAGCTCTTTTCGGTTGCTCGTAGAGGGGAGGCTACTCTCTTCTATTGGTTGCTCGGGTGAAAGCAGTTTCCAGCGTTGCAGCAGCTCTTTCAGTTGTCGTTGCTCGCTAGTGGTGAAATGCCAACGGTCAGAAAGTAGCAGGGGAATTTCGTTGACAGTAGCCGGTAAGCTGTTGGTCAGCTCGGTGAAATTCTTTATGACTGTATCGATTAATGGTAGCTGTTTTTCAATTAGGGAGGAGACCTGTTTCGGGTTGATTTTGTCTGCGTTGTTCTCTTCGTTATCTGAAATAATTTTTAGACATTGAATCAGCTCACTGCTCGAAAAGCGGCTGGCTATCTCAAAGAATGCGCTCGCCTCCATATCGCAGAGACTACTCTCTGGGTAGTGGGTTTGTGGCTGGGAAAAGGTTGAGAGGGTCTGGCTGTCGCAAGGTTGAGGTGTCACGAAAGAGGGGTAGTGGCTTTGTTTGCTATCAGCATCATAAATCTTCTCTGCAAGGAATGGCGTGCCAATAGGTTTCTCTAAATGGCCGGCAACACCTATATTAAGCCAAACGCTATTGGTTTGTTTGCCGAATAATAGGTGTGTGTAGGCGGTTGCTGCTGCCATCGCATTTTTGCCAATTCCTGAAACCGTTAATGAAATATTCTCATTTGAATAGATGGCAAAGGCAGCTTCGCCCATTTGCCGTTTTAGTCGAAAATGGTCGACGAGTGGCTTTGCTTCGCAAGGAAGCGCTGTTAAAAGGTGAACCGCTGTCATGTGGTTGCCGGTTGTGAGTAGCGCTGAAAGATTGCTTCGTAATATTTAATTTCAGCCATTTTTTTTCGTTTTCGGAGACCTTTTAGGTAGATTTCTGTTTTCTTAATAAGCATTTCAATAGCCGCTTTTCGATCTGCTCTGTTGAGAAGTCCTGAGTTAATTGTTTTTTCAAGCGAGGCGATACGGAAACGATCCATTCCCCAGAATTTTCTTGATAACTGGTCATCATGGCCTCCGTACTTGTTAATTTGAGCTGTTTCGATAAAGAGAACCGGATAGCGGGCGGTCATTCTTAACCAAAGATCATAGTCTTCGCAGGCTGGCAAGTTTTCATCAAAACCGCCCAATTCATTAAACAGGGTGCGGTGAATGATGATTGATGAAGGAGACATGGCGCATAACGGCAGGCATTTATTGAAGATCCAGCCGCCTGATTTCGCATGTTTATCCATCTGATTAACGCGTTTCCCATTGCGTATCCATATCTCCTCGGTGTGGCAGATTTTAAGGTTGGGTTGCTCGGATAGGCTTTGGAGCTGGTGCTCTAATTTTTTTGGTAACCACTCATCGTCTGAATCGAGAAAGGCGAGCCATTCGCTTTTGGCTTCTAGAATGCCCCTGTTTCGGGCAGCGCTCACACCACTGTTCTCTTGGTAGAGATAAATAACATCAGGAAAGCGTTCTTTGATGAGCGCTGCGGTGTCATCGTTTGAGCCGTCATCAACCACAATCACTTCATCGGGTAGTCTGCTTTGTGCATAGACCGACGCCAGTGCGCGTCCGATCACCGCCTGGCGGTTAAAGGTAGGAATGATGACCGAAACAGAAGCCATTGTTCAGGCAGGGTGATCTGGATTTAGGCTGTAAACGCCAGTAATGTTGGTTTGGTCAATGATATGCCCTTCCATTGCTTGTAATAGCTGCTGTCCGTTAAAGTGCTCGGGCAAATTTAGCTCGCTGTCGAGTGCATAGAGCGTGAAAATGTAGTGGTGAACAATGCTGTCATTCCATGGTGGGCATGGGCCATCATAGCCATGGTAAAGGCCTTCCATTTTTTCATCACCGGCAAACCAGTCTGTAAAGTTGTTGATCCCTTGCCGAGCACCTTCGATAGGTGAGGTGTCTGTTTTTCCACGAACGGTAATCTTATCGGAGAAAGCGCCTTCACTGATTTCGCGAGTTGTAACCGGGATATTGGCTAAAAGCCAGTGGTAAAAATCAACCCTTGGTAGATCGGAAGGAATCTCGCGGCCTTCTTGGTTTACATCGTCACCTTTACTCGGAACATCTGGGTCATGACAGATCAGTGCCAGAGAGCGAGCCGCTTCGGGAATATTGATCCAAGACAGGTGCGGGTTGCGGTTGTCTGACAGTGTGACGTGATTTTCAGGATATGGGCGCCCAAAGGCTAGGCCAGCCGGGATTGTATCGTTGTTTTTGAAATTATTAGAGATCAGTTCCATATCTAATTCCTTGTCGTTGAACAGGGTTGTTTTAAGCAAGCAGTAGGCCAATTTTCATCTTTCCGTTGCCCGATTTGCGTAGATGTCATAAAGTAATCATTTTACTGGGTGATAACAACAAAGGAATTAAAATGGGACAGCAGTTTTCGGGGGAAGACCGTCGTAGCCAGACAAGCCATTTGGTGAATGAGCTATTGGGAGAGCGGCAACAAATGTGGGCTTTATACTGCAAAGTAGCTGGGCTTGAGCCTTTTACACCAGATAAGCCAGTTGATGCGCTTTTGAAGGAGTTCTGCCAGGTACTTGTCGATTACATCTCGTTGGGTCACTTTGGCCTCTATCAGAAAATTATGTCTGGAGAGGAGCGTCGTCAGGGAGTTGTAACGGTTGCAGAGAAAATTTACCCAAGAATGAGCGATGTTGCAGCACAAGCCATTGAATTCAATGACTTGATTGCGAATAGCAACGGAGCTGTTCCAATGAAGCAGCTGTCTGAAGAGCTTTCTCATTTGGGTGAGGGATTGGCAACACGGATCGAACTTGAAGACCAGTTGCTCGAGACAATCAACTCGTAACCTAATTTTGGGTGTAGGGTTCTCAGGCCGGTTCTTATGTTGCCGAGTCTTGAGGGCCCACAATGAAATTTTGTAGTCAATGTGGCGCTTCTTTGCGCTATTCAATTCCAGAGGGTGATGATCGCAAGCGCTATCTTTGTGATGCTTGCGGGATGATTCACTATCAAAACCCAAAAATAGTCGCCGGTACCATTCCTGTCTGGGAGGATAAAGTTCTTTTGTGCAAGCGAGCAATCGAGCCACGAAAAGGTTTCTGGACGCTCCCTGCCGGATTTATGGAGCTGGGTGAAACGACCGGTGAGGCCGCAGTTCGTGAAACAGACGAAGAGGCGAATGCAGCGGTCGAGCTGCAAGAGCTTTATACAATGTATAGCCTACCTTTTATCTCCCAAGTGCACCTTTTTTACAGGGCTGAATTAAAAGATGGCCTATTCTCTCCCGGTAGCGAAAGCTTAGAAACACGGCTTTTTGACGAGTCTGAGATTCCTTGGGATGACCTCTCTTTTGAGACAGTGATCGAAACTTTAAGATGTTATTTTGAAGATCAGCGTAGAGGTCAGTTTAGCCTAAGGACTGGAAAAATTGAGGGTGAGTTTAAGCCAGACTGGCACAAAAAATAGATGCGAAACCACCTTGAATCAGTATTTAAAGAAAGCTTGCCAGAAGGTTCCTGGGATAGATGGGAAATTCCACAAAATCTATATCCGGCAGCTGTGCTCATCCCATTAATAGAAAGAGAGCAGGGAATTACCGTGTTGTTGACGCGCCGAACAGCTCATCTAAACAACCATCCAGGTCAGATTAGTTTTCCAGGTGGCCGAGTTGATGAAGGGGATCACTCTCCTGTTGGCACAGCACTTCGGGAAGCGCATGAAGAGGTGGGGATTGCTGCGGAGAAAACAGAGATTATTGGTGGCTTGCCCCAACGCGATACAGTAACCGGCTTTATGGTGGTGCCGGTAATCGGTTTTATCGACCCGCAAACAACCTTTGTTGCAGATGAGTTTGAGGTGGCTGAGTTACTAGAGGTGCCGCTTGATTTCTTGCTAGAAAGAGATAATTACAGGCAGGAATCTATTTTCTATAAAGGTAAAGAGCGCGCTTTCTGGGAGATTGTTTTTGGTAAACACCGAATATGGGGGGCTACAGCAGGGATTTTGATGGATTTCGCAAAGCAGCTCAATGAACATAGGCGGCTCTAATTGACTTTATGGGAACGCAACATATAATAGGAATCATTATCATTTGGATTCAACCTAAATTAAAATGACTTCGCAAAGTATCATCTCCCTTAACGAACTAAAATCAGGCCATAAAGCTTGGCTCAACAGAGCTGAGATTGGCCGTAAGCTAGAAAAGCGTCTTTTAGCTTTGGGTTTTTCGAATGCGATTCCTCTACAGATTGTTCATAAAAGGCCCGGTGGTTTGGTGGTGGGTATCGGAAATGCCCGTATTGCACTGGGTGAGGATCTAGCAGAGCAGGTTAAGGTTGTGCCCGAATAATGAAAAAAGAGTGCTGCAAAACTGGCGATGAGTTGCTGGTGTCAGGGAAAGGACCGGTCATAGCCGTAATTGGCAATCCAAATTGTGGCAAATCAACGTTGTTTAATGCGATAACCGGTATTAAACAGAAGGTGGGGAATTGGCCCGGTGTAACGGTAGAGCGCCGAGAGGGGCGTGCGAAGGTGAAGGGTCGAGAAATTGTTCTGGTCGATTTGCCAGGGGTCTATTCACTCGATTCAGACCGAGAGGCGCTGGATGAAAAAGTCGCTCGAAATTACATTCTTTCTGGTGAAGCTGATCTGCTTCTAATCGTTGCGGATGCTGCGAACCTTGAGCGCAGCCTTTATTTAATCGATCAACTTCTTGAGTCGGGGATTCCTGCTGTACTTGCGCTAAACATGGTGGATGTTGCTGAGTCGAGGGGAATGCAGGTCGATTCACAGCTTCTTTCAGATACACTAGGGTGCCCAGTTGTTTCAATTGTTGCAAGAAAAGGTAAGGGGCTGGATAACCTTTTGGGTGCATTATCATCGACTCTGGAACAGCCTCAGTGGGACTCGTTCAGAATGGAATACGCAGAAAATATCGAGCGTGCCCTTGACCGGTTGATTGCCTCAATGGAAACAACCGGAGCGCGGCAACTTTTTGCTCCGCGCTGGCAGGCACTGCAGTGTCTTGAGGAGTATTTTCCTTCTGCTGCAACAGCCAGTTTTGAAAATGAATGCCGAGAGGTGATTTCTGAAATTAAAGCTGAAACTGGTGAGGATGCTGACAGTCTGATTGCGGCCAGCCGCTATGAATTTGCGCATCAGATCGCTACTACGGTAATTACACAAGCAAACGTGAGGGGGCAGACTTGGTCAGATCGCGTGGATCGCGTTGTTTTGAATAAATACCTTGGGATGCCATTTTTCTTGATGGTGATCTATCTAATGTTCAGCATCACCGTCAATTTTGGTGGTGCTTTGGTCGACTTCTTTGACATTGCAGTGGGCGCACTTCTCATTGATGGCACAAAAGTGCTTCTGACTGATGCCGGTTTCCCAAGCTGGTTTCAAGTGCTGCTCGCCGATGGTTTGGGAGGGGGTATTCAGGTGGTCGCAACCTTTATCCCAATTATCGCATTACTCTATTTTTGTCTTTCTATATTGGAGGACTCGGGTTATATGGCGCGTGCGGCCTTCGTGATGGATCGTTTGATGCGCAAGTTAGGTCTGCCGGGAAAAGCGTTTGTCCCGCTTATTGTCGGCTTTGGCTGTAATGTTCCCTCTATTATGGCAACGCGAACACTGGAGAAGCAGCGGGATCGTATTCTCACTGTAATGATGGCGCCGTTTATGTCGTGTGGTGCTCGGCTTTCAGTTTATGCGCTTTTTGCTGCCGCTTTCTTTCCTCACTCAGGCCAGAATATTGTATTTCTACTCTATCTCGTTGGGATTGGTGCCGCTATTTTTACCGCGCTATTACTAAAAAATAGCCTGCTTCAAGGTGAGTCGGATGGCTTTATGATTGAGCTTCCTCCTTATCATCCGCCTGCACTAAAGAGCCTGTTTGTTCATACATGGGAACGGCTTAAAGGTTTTGTGGTTGAGGCGGGAAAATTTATCGTTGTGATGGTGATGGTGATCAACGTCCTTAATTCGACCGGTATGGATGGCAGTTTCGGGAATGAAAATAGTTCGAATTCAGTTTTAAGTGAGGTGAGTAAAAGCATCACACCGCTCTTCTCTCCAATGGGAATAGAAGAGGAAAACTGGCCTGCTGTCGTCGGGATTTTTAGCGGAATTCTTGCCAAAGAGGTGGTTGTCGGAACACTCGATGCAGTTTATACCAATCTTGAGAATAGTGGTTCTGAAGAGCCAGAAGACTTTAATCTTAAGGCAAAATGGACGGAGGCGGTTACAACAACGAAAGAGAATCTAGTCGAGGCTTTTCAAAACTTTGGTGACCCTCTTGGGTTAAGAGTTCTGGATGAGGGGGGCGATATCGGTTCGGCTGCCGAAGAGCAAGAGGTTAGTGCATCGTTATTCGGGACCTTGGTGAAGTACTTTGACGGCAAAATTGGCGCTTTCAGTTATCTGTTATTTATCCTTCTCTATGTGCCTTGTGTGGCGGCACTAGCAGCGGTTAAACGAGAAACGGGTAGTCGCTGGATGCTCTTTTCGGCCTCTTGGAGTCTTTATCTAGCCTTCAGTTTGGCGGTTGGCTTTTATCAGATGGCCTATTTTTCGCTGCATCCGCTGCAATCTTTAAGTTGGGTTGGGCTCTTTGTTTTCGGTTACTTTTTGATTTGGCTTCTACTTCGGCGTGTTGGGAGCGATTATCTGAGAATTGATCAGGCCGTTCAGAGTGGTGCATGATTCTTTTTCAGGTTAGAGATTATCTGAAGGCAGGTGGCGTGACACCGCTTCGCGACTTGGCAGCGCACTTTGATTTAGCAGAAGAATCAGCAAAACAGATGGTGGAACATTGGGAGCGCAAAGGTGCTGTTCGTAAGCTGCCGGCCGGCTCGCTATGTCAGGGGAGCTGCCAAAGCTGTAGTCCCGATACAATTGAATTGTACGAATGGGTAGAATAGCTCCCTTGCAATAAGGAGCGATGTTGAAACAAAAAATTGATGTGGTGGGAATCAGTTGTGATGATGCCGGAGACTTCTCTACAGCCGCCCAAAAAGCACTGAATGAAGCAGAAGTTATTTTTGCTTCTGGTGATCAGGAGGCGACTATTCAATGCTATTTCCCAAAGCTTCAAGCGCAATTTAAACCTTATCCCAAGCCAATTTCGGAACTGGAAAAATCGCTTCCTAGCTACCAAAGCAAAAAGATTGTGATGATGGCGTTAGGTGACCCGCTTTTTTACGGGATTGGTGCTATTTTGCTGCGTTTTCTATCCGCTGAACAGTTGCGATTTCACTCGGCTATATCAAGTTTACAGGCGGCTCTCTCACGTTTTAGCATCCCTTGGAATGACCTTGCCGTGCTTAGTCTTCATGGGCGGTCTCTTTCATCTCTTTCTACTGTGCTTGGTGCAAAAGGGCGTTACGGAGTTCTGACAGATGAAAAAAACAGTCCCCAACGGATCGCCGGAAAGCTGGTCGAAATGGGACAGGAAAATGCCGTTATCAGAATTGCCGAATCATTGGGGCGGTCAGATGAAAAGCTTTCTACTTACAGAGCCGCAGAGCTAGTTGATGGTAAACAGCATTTCTCGTCACTTTTGATTTTAATTATTGATATTGCTTAATGATGAGCCGCGTGGAATTTGACCGAGGAATTACTTTTCTGGAAGAGAATGGTATCAATCTGGTTGCTATTTTTGATCTGAATGATCTTCCCGACAGGTTGCATTTAGACATTAAAAAATTGGGTATTGAGATAAAAGCTTATCAGCGCTTGGTTTTACTTGGCCACTCCGGGCGAACGCTTTGGAAAGTGCTGAAAGATCAAGATAAGAAGCTATTTGACTCAAATGCACCGATTGATCAGTTTAGCCAGCAGATTTCAGAATACACAGTTAAAGCCTATTGGGGTGATGTTAAAACTGAAATGCTCTATCCGGGTGACAATCCCATTTCACTGCAACAGCTCGGAAAAATGGCCGGCTGGCATCATGATTCACCAATGGGTGTTGGGATTAATGAAGAGCATGGCTTGTGGTTTGCTTATAGAGCACTTTTTCTAATTGATGCCCCTTTACCACTCATGAAGCAGCCACAGGGTGTCTCTCCATGTGAAAGCTGTTTCGATGCCCCATGCGTTGTAACTTGTCCTGCAACTGCGCTAAGCAGTTCTGAGAGCTTTAAAATAGAGCGTTGTAGTCAGTTCCGAATTAAGAGTGCCTCTCCGTGTCGGGACCGGTGTCTCGCGAGGGAATCTTGCTCTGTCGCTTCTGAGCAGAGATATAACCGAGAACAGATCAGTTATCATTATTTGCAGTCATTGGCGGTAATTCAGGAGTATTATCCTTAGATAAGCAGTTTTACCGTTGATCAATATGGAATGATGAAAATGCCAACAGAGAATCTTGGAATAGACCCTTTCGCCCCAGCCCAGATCGCACATCGGGTCGAAACGATAGGGGTTAAAAAAGCGACCATGCCGGTGAAGCAGGCATTTATTCTGGCGGTTTTGGCGGGTGCTTTTATCGCCTTCGGAGGGATGTATTACACAACCACGATGACCGGTTTAGGTGATGCCCCTTTTGGGCCGATGCGGATGCTCGGTGGAATTGCTTTCTCGCTGGGTTTGATACTTGTTATTGTTGCTGGAGCAGAACTTTTTACAGGAAATAATCTTATTACAATGGCTTGGGCTAACGGTCATGTTTCAGGTCGACAACTATTTTTAAATGGACTGGTTGTCTATTCGGGGAACTTGGTTGGCTCTCTAGGAATGGTTTTTTTTGCCTATCTATCGGGTTATCTAATGGCCGATCAGGGACAGGTTGGCGCAACTGCATTAAAAATAGCTAATGCAAAGGTAAACCAAGGTTTTGTGAGTGCCTTTACCAGTGGCATCCTCTGCAATACGTTGGTTTGTCTAGCGGTCTGGATGTGTTTTGCTGCTCGCTCAATAACCGCAAAGATACTGATTATTATTTTCCCTATTTCAGCCTTTGTCGCGCTTGGGTTTGAACATTGTGTCGCTAATATGTACTTGATTCCAATCGGAATAGTCGCCTCTTTAGATCCATTGATTGTTGAAGCGGCTGGCATGGGAGGGCAGATGCTTTCTCGGCTAGGGTTAAATGGCTTTCTTGGGAATTTGCTGCCCGTTACGTTAGGAAACGTGGTCGGGGGAGCAGGGTTTGTTGCGCTAGTCTATTACTTTATCTACCTAAGGGGAGAAGGAAAGGGTATCGGTGGCGAGCACTGATGGGTGCAGGCAGGCTGCTTTCAATGGCAACTATGATGCAACTGGGCTCCGGCCATTAGATTTCGCGCGGTATAGGTTGTCATCACAAAGCTTCATCCACTGTTCCTAGCTTATATCTGGCTGGAGAGCCGAAATTCAGATACTGGTGGTGATTGCGCGATCAGAGGCTAAGGCTAGGCTTAACCTCTTTTCGTGATTTTTCCGCAACAAATCAGGGGCTGATCTAAATTTCCGTACCGAGAACTAGGGTGCGCCAAGGGCTATTGCAGTAAATCAGATTGAATGCTTGTTGTGATCAGAACTTAAAAGCCATACCCGCAAGAAAGAGATCAAGCCCATCATTTGGCTGAGATGTGGAGCCATTTGAATAGTGCATGTAGCGGACATGGAAATCGATCTCTTTGGTTTTTATCCCAACTCCAACTCTGTTTTCAAACTGAAATGAAGAGGAGAGGTCTCTGTCGTCAATTTTCTTTTCTGAAATAAAAGCGATTCCTATACCTGCTTCAACATAAGGGGTGTAGTTGCAGTTATTACACAATGGGAGCACAAAGACTGGAGCAACCGCGATAGCGTATGATTCATCACCAGAGCCATTCCAATAATTCAAGGAGCCTTCAATATAGCCAGATAATGGGATATCGTGCCCGTGCAACCAGCTAGTGAACTCTGTTTGAAGCCCGAGCCGGTAGCCATCTATATTCCCGTTAGCTCTTCCAATATCGGCAGAGATTGAATAGTTTTTTTCTTCAGCCGAAATAGAGAAAGATAAGAGGCATAAAATGGTCGCTATTATTTTTTTCATTGTGCTTATTCTCTGGTATTTATTATTTATGGGTAAGACTAGGCTAAATGGAACAATTAGCCACAAAAAACTGTCTTTTAAGCTAATAAAATTATATAGGACTAAAAAGGCGCTTGCTATAGCGCTTTTCGCGCCACTTCAATTGCCTTAAGAACCTGTTTTGGCGCAGTACCGCCTATATGATCTCTTGATGCGACAGAGCCTTCTAAGCTGAGTGCATTAAATACATCTTCACCGATCTGATCAGAAAAACTCCTTAGCTCATCAAGAGAGAGTTCGGCGAGATCACGTTTTGTTTTAACGCCTAATGCAACAGCATTACCGACTACTTCGTGGGCATCACGGAAAGGCATGCCTTTGCGAACAAGATAGTCGGCTAGGTCAGTTGCTGTGGCAAAGCCCTGCTTAGCTGCGTTAAACATATTTTCGCGCTGTGCTTGAATGTTGGGAACCATATCTGCAAAGGCACGAAGTGATCCTTGTAGCGTCTGGACGGTATCAAATAGTGGTTCTTTGTCTTCCTGGTTGTCTTTGTTGTAGGCGAGGGGTTGCCCTTTCATCAGTGTCAGTAGTGAAATGAGATGACCATTTACACGGCCGGTCTTACCGCGCACAAGCTCTGGAACATCTGGGTTCTTCTTTTGCGGCATAATTGATGAGCCGGTGCAGAAAGCATCGGGAAGCTCGATAAAGGCAAACTGTGCGCTTGACCACAAGACGAGCTCTTCTGAGAAGCGCGATAGATGGGTCATGATAAGAGAGCCTGCAGCGCAAAACTCGATCGCAAAATCACGATCACTAACTGCATCAAGTGAGTTGGCTGCTGGGCGCTCAAACTCCATTAGTTCTGCAGTGTAATGGCGGTCGATAGGGTAGCTTGTGCCAGCTAATGCGGCAGCACCTAGTGGCATCACGTTGACTCTTTTTTTACAGTCAATAAGGCGCTCATAATCACGGTTGAGCATTTCAAACCAGGCCATTAAATGGTGGCCAAAGGTGACAGGTTGAGCCACTTGAAGGTGGGTGAATCCGGGCATAATCGTTGCTGCTTCGCGTTCAGCCAGATCAAGAAGACCGCTTTGGAGTCGTTTTATTTCTGCGCAAATCAGATCGATCTGGTCACGCAGGTAAAGACGAATATCGGTGGCAATTTGGTCGTTTCGAGAGCGGCCCGTGTGTAGCTTTTTGCCCGAGATGCCAATTAGCTGAGTGAGCCGGGCTTCGATATTCATATGAACATCTTCTTGTGCGATTGACCATTCGAAGAGACCGGTCTCAATCTCTGTCATCACAGCATCAAGGCCGTGCGTAATCTCGCTGCATTCCTGTTCAGTGAGAATCCCCGCTTTGAGCAGCATTTTAGCGTGGGCAATTGAGCCCTGTATGTCGTATTGAGCAAGAATTTTATCGAACTGTACAGAGGCGGTGAACTCTTCAACAAAGGCATTAGTTGGCTGGGTCAGGCGAGCGCTAGAGAGTTTTTCTTTGTTGTGCAGGGTCATGAGCGGAGTCACTATAAATTTGAGAAAGTCTGCATTATAGCGATTGCAGGTCTGGTTGTAATTCCCTGCTAAACTTAAACGATGGATGAGTTGAATATCGAAGCTAGTCAGCGCTCTTTTTTGCCTGATTTTTGTAGGGTTAAGCTGCTATTTATGCTGGTGTTGACTGCAGAATTGTTGGCGTTTGTTTTAGCCCTAGCGAGTGCTCAAGGCGCTCAGCACTTTTGGTCTTCCCTTGGGCTTTATTCTCTGTTTATTCTTTGGACAGTTCTGCTAAGTGCCGCGTTGCTATGCTGCTTGGGCTCTTTTTTGGGCAAACTGACTGATATTCAGGCAGGATTTGGCGCTTTTTTTCTGATCCAGTTGGTGGTGCTGTTGCTCACTACATTCGTGTGTCAGCTCTTTCCTGATCTGTCTGGAGAGGATCGTCTATTTGATTACATTAGGCATAGTGGTATTAGCTGCATTGTTTCGGCTGTTTTTCTGCGCTATCTCTACATTCAGGCTCAATGGTTGAAGCAGGTTGAAGCGGAGCATGAGGCAAGGCTTGATGCGCTTCAGGCTAGAATGCGCCCCCACTTTCTGTTTAACAGCTTCAACACCATTGCCAGTTTGATTAAAGGGCGGCCTGCGGTGGCTGAGGAGTTAATCCATGATCTGGCAGAGCTATTTCGGGCCAGTCTGAAGCGTGATGGAAAAATGGTGAAGCTGTCGGATGAGGTGGAGTTGTGTGAGCAGTATCTTAATATTGAAAAACAACGACTGGGTGAACGGTTAGTTGTCAAATGGAAGATAGATTCCCTGCCTAAAACGATCTTGATTCCCCCTTTGGCACTCCAACCACTGCTTGAAAATGCTATTTACCATGGTATTGAGAAAAGTGATTTGGGGGGTGAGCTGGAGATTTTAGGGCAAATTCAGAAGGGTAAAGTGGTTTTAATCGTGCGCAATTCGGTGTCTGATACGGTTGCTGAGGTGCTACGTGAGGGTAACCAGATGGCAATGGATAATTTACGTGCTCGCTTGAAAGGTTGTTTTGATGGACAAGGGCAGCTCTTTATCAGCCGGGCTGACGGTTTTTATCAGGTGCGCTTGGTTTTTCCTAAAAGAGATGTTCAATGAAAATATTGATTGCCGATGATGAGGCGCTGGCACGTTCACGTCTAATCGACCTTATTGATGAATTGGGCGACCCTTTTGAGGTGGTCGGTGAGGCAAAAAATGGTCGAGAAGTTTTAGTTGGTCGAGAACTTTTGCTGCCCGACGTGGTTTTGCTCGATATTCGGATGCCGGTATTGGATGGAATTGAGGCTGCGCGAGAGCTGGCAAGGCTAGACTCTCCTCCGGCGATCATTTTTACCACCGCTTTTGAGGAGCATGCAGTTGAGGCTTTTGAGGTGAGTGCTTTAGATTATCTGTTGAAGCCTATTCGTAAAAAACGACTGGAGGCCTCGCTTCGTAAAGTAGAAGTATTTAGCAGAGCGCGATGGGAGCAACTGCAAGAGATATTGCCGAAAGCACAGAAGAGCCGTTCAAAGATTTGCGTAAAAGTGCGTAATGATCTGCAACTGGTTTCTGTTGCTGAAATCTGCTGTTTTCGGGCGGGAGATAAGTATGTCACCATTTTCGATGGTAACGGAGAGTGGTTGATAGAAGAGTCTCTAAAGTCCTTGGAAAGCGAATTTTGTGAGCTGTTTATTAGAATTCACCGGAATGCTCTGGTTGCACGTTCTAAGATAACTGCGCTTGAAAAAAGCGCTGAAGGTCACTTTTTTGTTCACCTAGAGGGATTTAATGAAAAGGTTGAAGTGAGTCGTCGTCATTTGCCTGAAGTGAGAGCTTTAATTGCCACCAGCATCGCCTGATTTCGAAACCCTTGCGTTTGATCACCAACCAATCCCTCTTCGCGGTAAGCAAGAACAACCAATTCTGAAAACAGCTCTAATAGCTCATTTTTAGCTAGAACAAAGTTGGGATTGGAAGGGCCGCCCGCCGAAACTTTTTCTGCGGTAAAGGTTTGGTAAAAAAGTAGCCCTTCGGGTTTTAGCATTGAGATGATTTTCTTACAGAACGGGCGATCTAGGTAGTGACTAACAACAATGACATCATATTGTTCAGTAATAGAATCGAGTGCTGTAAGATCTTTTTGTGTCGCACTTAACGGCAGGTTTTGTTGTGTAGCCGCTTGCTGGAGTTTCTCGACGGCAATAGGAGAGATATCCCACGCATCTGTTCTTAGTCCCTGTTTGGCCAGAAAGAGCGCATTGCCACCTAGTCCACAGGCTAGCTCCAGCGCTCTACCTGTGGCGGGGAGTAGATGGCTGTTTTCTTTTAGAGCAACACAGATAGAAGGTGTTGCCTTCTTTTTCTGGCTGTATATTTTGTCCCATTTGGCTTGAGATGCGCTCATTCTTATCTGAATTTAATATTAGCTGCATGCAACTTGCGGTATAGGTGTGTGCGCTCCATGCCAATAGCTGTGGCGAGTTTTGCGATATTCCCATTGTTGTTATCGAGATGGTGTTGTAAATAGGCTTTTTCGAATTGGTCTCGTGCCTCTTTTAAAGGAAGGCCAAAGAATTCGGGTAGCGTGCTGTCAGTTGTTGAAATCTGAAAACTGCCAAGCGCATTTTTTGCCTCATCTAGATCAATTTCATCCCCAGTTCCAAGAATAAGTAGGCGCTGAACGAGGTTTTTAAGCTCACGAATGTTGCCATGCCAAGGGTGATTTCTTAGGAAATTCTGAGCTGCAACAGAGAATTTCCGGAATGGTAACTTTTCACGTGTGACAAAATGTTCGACGTAAAAATTGAGAAGTTCAGAAATATCTTCCGTATGTTCGCGTAGGGGCGGGGTTTCAATAGAGACAACATTGAGTAGGTAGTAAAGCTCTTCTCGGAAACGCTTCTCCTGAACCTGTTCGGCAAGAGGCTGGGTTGACGAGGCAACGACACGAATATTTGTCTTTATCTGCTCACTGCCACCTACACGCAGAAAGGATTTTGATTCAAGAGCACTCAGAAGGCGCAATTGGGCCTCACTGTCCATTTCATCTATGCCATTTAGAAAAAGTGTTCCACCATGAGCCTGTTCTAGAAGGCCGCGATGAACCTGTTCCCCATCCTCTCGGCCAAATAGCTCAACGGCTGAATTTTCGGGAGCAATAAGGCCAATGCCAACGTCGATAAATGGGCCGTCACGGCGGGAACTGTTTAGGTGGAGATAGCGCGCGAAAAGCTCTTTCCCCGAACCGGCCTCGCCTGTAATGAGCAGGTTTGTTTCATGTTGTGCAAGCCGTTTCGTTTGGTCTTTAAGGTGTTGAATAACGGCACTCTTTCCAACTGGTTCACTTACTGAGCTAAAGTGGGTTCGGAGAGTGACATTTTCTTGCTGCAATCGGTGTGCCTCAAGTGCGCGCTCTACGGTTAATAGCAACTTTGCAAGAGAGAGAGGTTTCTCCAAAAAATCATACGCACCAAGCCGGGTCGCCTCGACAGCTGTTTCGATCGTTCCATGCCCTGACATCATAATGATTGGTGAGGCGATTGCCTTCTCTTCTTTCCACTCTTTCAGAAGGCTAATACCATCGATATCGGGCATCCAGATATCGAGAAGAATTAGGTCGGGGTTATGCTGATTTGCGGCCTCTCTCGCTGTTTGCCCATTTTTTGCAGTGATACATTCGTAGCCTTCATCCACCAGAATCTCTTCCACCGTTTGGCAGATATCTGCTTCATCATCAACGATTAAAATAATAGGTTTGTTCACGTGGTTGTTCTCCTCGGTTGGCTATAAGGAAGCCTTAATATAAAGCGCGCGCCGGTTTGGCAAGTTGAGTCTGCCCAAATTATACCGCCATGTTCATCGATGATTTTTTTGACGATAGCTAGACCTAATCCAGTCCCTTTCTCTTTTGTGGTGACATAGGGGTCGAAAATCTGGTCAATCTGCTCTTTTGGAAGCCCTGCACCGTTATCTTCGATCATAACTTGAGCATACTTTTTATCTTGTTCTTCGATCGTTTTTAAGGTTATTTTAATTTTTTGTCGACCCTCTTTTTCACCGGCTTCCAAGCTGTTTTTAATTAAATTATGGAAGACTTGTCGTATTTGTAGGGGGTCGACTGAGATAGGTGGGAGCTCTTCAGCTGCCTGTAGTTGGATTTGGTCGGCTCGATAAAGTGATAGGATCTCTTTGATTAATGATTTTAGCTTTATTGATTCTGTTCTGATGGCAGGAGGGCGAGCGTAATCGGCAAACTCATTGACCATCGTTTTCATTGCAGCAACTTGTTGAATGATAGTGTTTGTTGCGCGCTCTAGCAGCTCGGCATCTGTGCCATCGACAGTTTTTGAAAGTTTGTGTTTAAGGCGCTCGGCAGAAAGTTGAATCGGCGTAAGTGGGTTTTTTATTTCATGGGCAAGTCGCCTGGCAACTTCTCCCCAAGCAGCATTTCGCTGAGCTTGCACAAGCGTTGTAACGTCATCAAAGATAATCAGCGAGCCTGTTTTAATCTGTTCACTGTTGAAGAGTGGGGTGCCCTTAATCATTAGTAGTTGGCGTCCCTCATCACCTAGCACAGTACACTCTTTTTGCCACCGCTCTTCATTCTGGGTGATATTGGTTTGTATCGTGTTAATTAGTCTTGTGATATTAGGGGAGGATTCAGAGAGCTTTTGCAGTGGTTGGTTGATTAACTGAGATTCTTTGATGTGAAGGATCTTGCAGGCGGCACGATTGGCGCTTTTTATATTAAGGCCAGTATCAAAGCTAATAACACCTGTGGAAAGGCTGTCGAGGATTGTTTCAAAATAGTTCCTTTGGCTCTCCACCTCAAGCTGTGAGTTTTTGGCAATATCACGAGAGAGAGCGATTCTGCGCGTCATCTCATTAAATGATTCAACTAAAAAACCAAGTTCATCGTGGCGTTTAATGGTTAGCTGCTGTGTATAGTCTCCCTCGGCAACCGCTTGAGTTCCTTGAATGAGTTCTCGGGCTGGTGCAACAAGGCGGCGGCTGGTGATAAACGCGACCCAGACCGTTGCAAGCAGACTTAGTAAAAGAATTAATGAAAGTGTTAGAGAAAAGGTGAATTTGAGTGAATCCCTAAGATATGTCCGCTCTTTATAGTGCGCATAGTTTGCTTCAATGCTGTTTGCAAGCGCAGCAATACGGCTGGAGACAGGATAAAGGGCGAGTAGGAATTGATCTCTAGCATCGCCCGATTGAACGATTACTTGAATGAACATTGTGCCGCTTTTTCCCGGTTCAAGGCCGACAAAAGAGCCTCCATTAGGTAGCTGCAGCAGCATGTTGTCATCAGGTGTATGAGGAACAAGCTCTTGACTGCTGCTGCTGTAGGCAATGACCTGGCGCGATTTAGAGAACAGTGTCAGTTCAGAGGCATCAATTTTTATTCGCAGGTCATCCAGCTCGATTGCAAGCAGTGTATTGGACTGGGCATCTAGACTAGTCGCCATTTGCTCGGTTAATTTGAGGAGGTTTCGCATCCTCTCATCAAGAGAAGCTTGGCTTAACTGTACTGCTTCGTCCATAGCCTGGTCGACTTGGACATCAAACCAACTATCGATACTGCGATGAAGGAATTGCATCGAATAATAGAAAACGGCTGAAGAGGGCGCGAGTGAAAGTAAAATAAAGAGCAGAACGATTCTGACAGTAAGCCGCGAGCCAACAGCATTCTTGCGAAATTGGCGAAATAGCCACCAAGCATTGGCAGAAACAAGTCCAAGCAAGAGCAGCGATCCGAGTGAATTGATTAGTAACAGCCAAGAATAGATCTCGTTTAGCTCTGAAGCCTCTTGGGTTGCGCTGCTCATTAGATGGAGTGAAATGAACAGGAAGGCGAGCAGGCCTAAGACCGATAAGTAGAGTCTTCTTCGTGTTTTTATTTTGTCAGAGGCCATTCAAACCATCCACTCGATAGATGCCATTGTGGTGTTATATAGGCAATGGGGCGTAAAGGTAAAGGAAGCGCTTCAATCTCAAGCTGAGACTTGATCGCACCAATATATTGATCTTCATCTTTAACTGAAGCAGGGATTCTTAGTGTTGAGAAGGTTGGGCTGCCAATGTGGTCAATGGCAGCTTGAAAACTGGCAAAATTATACTGCTGCTCTTGGGAAATATCGGTGACCTGATAGAGCTTAGCAAGGCTGAGGTAACGGAGTTGGAGGTTAAGTGATTTTCGGAAAATAGTTTTAGACCATAACCATGGCCTTATTTTTTTTAGTTTAAATTGAATGCTGATGGTCAGCGGAACGCCGTTATTAAGAGCTTCTATAGCAGCTTCAGGCAGCTGATAATCGATTGCTGCATTTAGATGCCAGCCATTATTTTCTTTTTGAAGAGAGGCTGACTGGATAACAAAATCAGAATCGCTAGCGTAAGAAGGTATCGTTGTGATCAGGGTGAGAACAAATAGCCAAAAAGGTAATAAGTTCTTTAAGGTTTTAATTCTCGTAAGCCAGTTAAAGCTCTGGCTAAAAGGCCCTTTAGTCATTTCCCGCTTCTTTCTTGAGTCGGGCATAGTAGAAACCATCCATTCCATTTTCTCCCGTTATAATTTGCCTTCCATAAGAGCAGGAGATGCCCCATTCAGCATCAATTGAAAGCTCAGATGCATCTGGATGGTTTGCGAGGAATAGACCGATTTGTTGTTCATTTTCCTGCTTCAAAATAGAGCAGGTTGCATAAAGGAGGGTTCCACCTGGAGCGAGTAGAGGCCAAAGTGCTTCAAGAAGCGATTGCTGAATGGTGGCCAAATTATCGATATCTTCTTTTGTACGGAGCCATTTGATGTCTGGGTGGCGGCGAATTACACCCGTTGCAGAGCAAGGCGCATCGAGAAGGATTTTATCGAAAGGTTTTTTATCCCACCAATCGGCGGTTAGGCTGGCATCAGCGGTTACCAATGTTGCGCTTAGTTGTAGCCGGTCTAGGTTTTCTTTGATTTTCTCGACCCGCTTGATATCGCAGTCAATGGCTACTAATTCGGATATTTTCGGAGAAAATTCTAGTAGATGGCAGCTTTTGCCGCCGGGAGCTGCGCAAGCATCCAGCACCCTCTCTTCCGGTTGAGGATTAAGAAGTTGTGCAGCCAGCTGCGCTGCGCCATCTTGAACGGAAGCGGAGCCTTCTCGAAAGTTGGGTAAGCGACCAATTTCGACTGCATTTTCTAGATTGATTGCATCGTTTGCAAAGGGATGAGCTGAAGCGTTTATTTCGTGCCCGGATAGTTTTTCAATGTAGGCGTCAACGGATGTCTGTTGACGATTAACCCGCAATGTCATTGGAGCCTGTTGATTGTTGTTCGTTAGGATTTCTAACTGCTGTACCGGCCAGTTATCTTTTATTGCCTCACATAACCAAAGGGGGTGTGAAGTCTTGATGGCGAGTGTTTCTTCTGCGGCTTGGTCTAATTCTTCGCGGTTACGCAGATAGTTTCTTAAAACCGCATTTATGGTTGCAGCGGCCCAGGTTTTGCCAGATTTTTTAGTGGCAGAAACGGTTTCAGAAACAGCTGCATGTGGTTTTACGCGGCTATAACCAATTTGATAAAGGCCAAGCAGAGCAAGCGCCTGAAGATCACTATCCTTTTTGCGAAAAGGTTTTTTTAGGAGCTTTTTAAGGGTGAAATTAAGCTTTTCATACCAGCGGATAACACCGTATGACATCGCCTGAACAAAGGCTTTGTCCTGTGAAGAAAGTGTCGTTGGAATGCCGTTTTCCAAGGCATTATCCAGTGAACGATTATCTGCGATAACATTTTTTATGATATTTGCAGCGATCAGGCGGCTATTCATTGGTCTGGTTTTAGCCAAGTGAGGCTCCCATAAGGTTGCGAGAATTCATAAGCGCGCTTGCCGGTATTCTTTTTTTACCCGGTAGCTGTAGTTCAAGAAGGCTAAGTGCGCCATCACCTGTCGCTACCTCTAGCGTTTTGCCATCTGCACAGATAATCGTTCCTGCAGGCTTGTCTGAATTTGATTGAGCGATTTCAGCTTGCCAAATGCGAAGCTGTTTTCCATCAAGAGCTGTCTGAGCAACAGGCCATGAGTTAAAGGCGCGAATTTTTCGTTCTATTTCGATGGCGGGAAGTTCCCAGTCGATAACAGCCTCTTTCTTTTCGAGTTTTGCGGCATAAGTTTTTTCTGCACTATTTTGAGCTGTAGCAGTGATAGAGCCATTTTCAATGCTGGGTAGTGCCTCTAATAATGCTTGGCTGCCGAGTTCAGAAAGCCTGTCATGAAGCTGCTCTGAAGTTTCGTCAGGCTCGATGTTTATTACCAACTTATGCAACATATCGCCGGTATCAAGCCCTTTGTCCATTTGCATTATGGTGATTCCAGTTATTTTGTCTCCAGCCAGAATTGCTCGGTGAATGGGGGCTGCTCCTCGCCATCTGGGTAACAGTGATGCGTGAATATTAATGCAACCGAGTTTTGGGGTTGATAGCACATCCGGGGGGAGAAGAAGGCCGTAAGCGGCCACAATCATTAGGTCGGGTTCGAGTGCTTTAAGCTGCTCAATGGCACCGTTTTCTTTGAAGTTTTTGGGTTGAAAAACAGGGATATCATGTTCGGTAGCGACCGCCTTGACGGGGCTTGGTTGGAGCTTTCGGCCACGACCTGCTGGTCTATCTGGCTGAGTATAGACGGCACAAACTTCGTGATTTTGGTCAATTAGAGCATTCAGGCTTACCGCTGCAAACTCGGGTGTGCCGGCAAAAATAATTTTCATTTTGTAGTTTAGATAACCGGTGGATGGTTTTTTGCCTCTTTAAGGCTTTGTTTATGTGCTTTTTCCAGTTTTTTGCGAATACGCTGGCGTTTTAGCGGAGAAAGATAATCAACGAAGAGTTTCCCGTTTAGGTGATCGATTTCGTGCTGAATACAGACAGCAAGGAGCTCGTCAGCAATAATTTCGAAGGATTCTCCATCTCGATCGAGTGCGCGTACGGTTACCTTTTCTGCGCGTGTTACCGATTCGTATATTTCTGGAACAGAAAGGCAACCCTCTTGGGACTCTTCTGTCCCTTCGGTATCGATTATCTCAGGGTTTATTAAAGCAATGGGGGCATTTTTCTCTTCAGAAACATCAATGACGATAATCCGGCGGTGTATGTTTACCTGGGTTGCTGCGAGGCCAACCCCCGGCGCTTCATACATCGTTTCAAGCATGTTGTCGATAATATCTCGGACAGTGTCATCAACAGTCTCAACTGGGACAGCTTTTTTTCTTAATCGGTCATCGGGAAATTCTAATATTTCTAATAGCGCCATTTTTTCAAAATTAAATGTGTGATCGGTCACGAAAGTCTACCTGATTTCATTTTGACTTTGAACGTTGCAGTTTTTGAACTAGACTTCACCGATAGGTCAAAAGAAAAGGGAATCATCATGATTTTGCGCAAGATTGCGGGTGTATGTTTGGGTTTGATGCTGAGTGCTTCAGTGCTGGCGGATGAGGTTGTGCTAAAAACCACTCATCCTGATCGTTATGTGGTCGTAAAGGGAGATACCCTTTGGGATATATCTGATCGATTTTTAGTCGACCCATGGCGTTGGCCTGATATCTGGGAAGTTAACCAGCAAATTGAAAATCCTCACCTAATTTATCCGGGTGACCTGTTGGAGTTAACTTACGTCAATGGAAAGCCTCGATTGCTTTTGCACAGGGGAAGTCGTGATCTGAAACTGTCGCCACGAGTGCGTGCAACACCGATTGGCGATGCAATTCCAACGATACCAATCGATGCTATTAAGCAGTTTTTAACCAAGCCACGTGTTGTCGGCGAAGATGAGCTTGAAAAAGCACCCTATGTGGTTGGTATCGCCGATGAGCATATTGTCGGTGGGGCAGGTAACCGGGTCTACGTTCGTAGCATAGAAGAGGATGCTGGTTACACCATATTCCGTCCAGGAAGTGCCTATAAGGATGGGCAAACAGGCGAAGTTTTGGGGTATGAGGCGCTATTTGTGGCTGATACCGCTCTTGAACGCGTGGGTGATCCCGCAACACTGTTGCTGACGAAGACTTCGCAAGAGGTCTCTATTGGGGATAGGTTATTGCCTATTGAAGGAGAGGCGATTGCGCAGAATTTTATGCCTCATGCGGCAAAAGAGCCGATTGAGGGTCGAATTATTTCTGTCTTTGGTGGCGTTTCACAGATTGGCCAGTACCAAGTTATTGTGGTCGATCGCGGTATAGAAGATGGGGTCGAAGTGGGTCATGCCTTTGATGTTTTGCAGCGAGGGAAAACTATTCGTGATGTTGTGAAGGATGGGACCGTTAAGCTGCCAAATGAAAAAGCAGGTTTGATGATGGTTTTCCGTACTTTTGACCGAGTTAGTTTTGCATTAGTAATGAAGGCGACACGTGCGATTCATCTGCAGGATATCGTTAAGTCACCTTAGTCTCTAGCGTAGAAAGGTTTTGGTTTGAGCGAGGGCAAGGATGACCTGAAATACTGGCTGGCGTTATTGAGGACGCCACAGGTAGGTTGCCGGACCTTTTTAAAATTATTAAATGATGTGGGTGACCCTAGGGAGCTATTTAGCGAGTCCCGACACTCTCTAGCTCTTCTGGGTATAAAGGAACCCTCGATTGAGGCTATCTTAAAGCCCGATTGGGATAGGGTAGATGAGGATATGGCATGGGCAGAACAAGGCCTCTGTCATATCCTTAGAATTAATGACGACAGCTACCCTCTTTTGCTTAAAGAGATTAGCGATCCACCTCCCGTTCTATTTGTTCGCGGCTCTCTGCCTGTTATCTCATCTTTGCAGCTTGCAATGGTTGGAAGTCGTAACCCCTCTCCTGTTGGTAAAAAAATTGCTGATGACTTTTCGCGGCACATGACAATGACCGGTCTTACGATAACCAGCGGGCTCGCTTTGGGCATTGATGCCGCTAGCCATCAAGGTGCTTTGGATGTTAAGGGGAAAACTGTTGCCGTAACCGGTACCGGGCTCGATAGAGTTTATCCTGCCAGGCATAAACGATTAGCTGAGATGATTTTAGATGGGGGAGGCGCTCTGGTCTCTGAATTTCCCCCCGGAACAAAAGCGCACGCGAGTAATTTTCCTAGAAGAAATCGAATTATTAGTGGCCTGAGTTTGGGTGTTTTGGTCGTTGAGGCTGCTATTAATAGCGGCTCCTTGATAACTGCGCGGCTGGCGTTGGAGCAAGGGCGAGAGGTCTTTGCAATTCCGGGGTCGATTCATAACCCTTTGGCTAAAGGCTGTAACGGATTAATTCGGCAAGGGGCAAAACTTGTGGAGACTGCTCAGGATGTGATTGATGAGTTGGATCAGTACAGGGGGGAAAGAGAGATCGCTCCCTGTTTAGAGGCAACAGAAAGTTTAGAGAAGGAAGAAATTGATGCGGCGCATCAAAAATTGTTGCAATATATCGGTTACGAGCCCACTTCAGTTGATGTTTTGACTGCAGAAATGGGCGAGCGAGTCGAGGTGATTTCTTCAATGCTGCTTGTATTAGAGCTGAAGGGTATTGTATCGTCTGCGCCGGGTGGTTGTTATTACCGCGTAAACTGAACTGGATTGATAATTAATGAAAGAGAACCTCTTTGATGTCCTGATTTACCTTTTTGAAAACTACATGGATAGTGAAGAAGATGCTGTGCCTGATCTGGATGTTTTAACAGGTGAGCTATTGGAGGCGGGTTTTCACAAGCCGGAAATTAATAAAGCCTTTGAGTGGCTTGAGTCGCTGACAGAGCGTGATTCGCTCGGAACAGCGTTTGTAGCAGCAAGTACCTTTAGAATTTTTTCAGCAGAAGAGATGGCTAGGCTTGATTCTGAAAGCAGAGGCTTGCTCTTTTTCCTCGAGCAAAGTGGGATTTTAAGCGCACCAAACAGGGAGGTGGTTTTGGATCGGTTGATGGCGTTGGATACAGAAGAGATCTCTTTAGATGAGCTTAAGTGGGTCGTTCTAATGGTTCTATTTAGTCAGCCAGACCAAGATAATGCCTACGCTCGAATGGAAGATTTTGTCTACGAAGCGATCCCCGTTTACCTTCACTGAGTTAAACCTAAAACAGGTTGTTATAAATGAGTTATAACCTCGTTATTGTTGAATCACCGGCGAAAGCCAAAACGATCAAAAAATATTTGGGTGCAGATTTTCATGTGCTCGCCTCGTATGGCCATGTGCGCGACCTGATTCCGAAAGAGGGGGCGGTTGATACTGAGCATGATTTTGCGATGAAGTACGAGCTGATTGATCGGAATGCGCGCCATGTTCAAGAGATCAGCAAGCATGCTAAAAAAGCGGATGCTATCTATCTTGCCCCCGATCCGGATCGCGAAGGAGAGGCGATTGCTTGGCATCTTCAGGAGATCCTTAAAACTAAAAAAATCCTTAAGGACAAGCCGGTTCACCGCGTTGTATTTCACGAAGTGACAAAAAAAGCGATCCAGGAGGCGGTGGATAACCCACGTGAGCTTTCTATGGATATGGTTGATGCGCAGCAGACGCGTCGAGCACTCGACTATCTTGTTGGTTTTACACTCTCTCCACTGCTTTGGCGAAAAATCCGCCGTGGCCTATCTGCGGGCCGAGTTCAAAGCCCGGCTTTAAGGTTGATTGTTGAGCGTGAACTGGAAATTGAGAAGTTTGAGCGGCAAGAATACTGGTCTATTGAAGCGAAAGTTGAAGCAGAAGGAAAAGCTTTTTCGGCAAAACTGACCGAGCTTAATGGTGAAAAACTTAAGCAGTTTAGTCTCGTTAATGAGGCGCAATCAAAACAGGCAAAAGAGACATTAGAGGCGGCGGCAAAAGGTAGCCTTACGGTTGCTAAAGTTGATAAAAAGAAGCGGAAACGTAATCCATCGCCGCCTTTCATCACCTCGACTCTGCAGCAGGAGGCTTCGCGAAAATTAGGCTTTACGACTCGCAGAACGATGACAGTCGCGCAGCAGCTTTATGAAGGGATGGATATTGGTGGTGAAACTGTTGGTTTGATCACCTATATGAGAACCGACTCGGTTAATTTGGCACAAGAGGCTTTAGATGAGATTCGTGCCTTTATTGGTCAGAAGTTTGGGGCAGAGAATGTTCCCAAAGAGCCGAGAGCGTTTAAAACCAAGTCTAAAAATGCTCAAGAGGCGCATGAGGCGATTCGACCAACATCAGCGTTACGCGAGCCAAGTTCGCTTAAAAGTGCGCTCTCAGCGGATCAATATAAGCTCTATAACTTGATCTGGAAACGGGCAATCTCCTGCCAGATGGTCCATGCAACGATTAATACCGTTTCAGCGAATCTTTCATGCGGTGATGGCAATAATTTTCGGGCGACAGGCTCTACCATTGCGAATGCCGGTTTTATGGCTGTCTATCTTGAAGGCCGTGATGATCAGAAAGATAAAGATGACGACCAGGAAACACTTCTGCCTGAATTGACAGAGGGGCAGAAATTACAGCTGAATGAAATTATCCCCGCACAGCATTTTACTGAGCCACCGCCCCGCTTTGGTGAGGCAAGCTTGGTTAAATCATTAGAGGAGTTTGGCATTGGTCGCCCTTCCACTTATGCCTCGATCATCTCTACACTACAGGCGAGAGATTATGTAAAGCTTGAAAAGAAGCGCTTTCACCCAACGGATGTTGGCAGGATTGTAAACAAATTTCTAACCGAGCATTTCACTCAGTACGTTGACTACAACTTTACTGCGAAACTGGAAGATGACCTCGATGCAATATCGAGAGGAGAGAAGCAGTGGGTTCCTTTGATGAAAAAATTCTGGGGGCCATTTAAGAAGCTGGTTGTGGAAAAAGATGAGAGCGTGCAGCGTAAAGATGTCACGCATGAAGCGATTGATGAGAAGTGCCCAGAATGCGGAGGGCCATTGTCAATTCGGTTGGGACGAAATGGCCGGTTTATTGGCTGTAACAGTTACCCAGACTGTAAGTACACACGAAATCTAGATGAGAACGGCGAGATTGAAGAGCCGGAAATTATTGAAGATAGAAAATGCCCTAAATGTGAGTCGGCACTAATCATTAAGCGGGGCCGTTACGGTAAATTTATCGGCTGTACCGGTTATCCTGATTGTCGCCATATTGAGCCTTTGGAGAAGCCGGAAGATACAAAAGTGCTTTGTCCTGAGTGTAGCCAGGCAAATTTGCTCAAACGTAAATCCAGGAATGGTAAGATATTTTACTCATGTGCCAACTACCCAAAGTGTAAGTACGCCATTTGGAATGAGCCGGTTGCAGAGATTTGTCCTGATTGTAACTGGCCGATTTTATCGATTAAAACAACTAAACGGCGTGGTACAGAGAAGGTTTGTCCGCAGAAAGAGTGTAAGTTTTCCGAGCCCTATGAAGTAGATGAAACCAGTTCAGAAGAAGATTAATTTCACTAAGAGAGAAGGTGTGTGAAAAGTTTTGTAGCCGTTTTAATGGGGTCAGCGTCCCAGAAAGAACAAAGCACTACAGAAAAAGCTAGCACATTAACCAAGTAGTGATTTCTTGCTTTAAGCTTAGGCAAATTGCAAAACAGCTCCATCATGGGGCCGTTATTGCGTATCCAACTGAAGCGGTTTATGGTCTCGGTTGCGATCCTCTTGATGAGGAGGCCGTTTACCGCCTGCTCGCACTAAAATCTCGACCGGTTAAGAAAGGGCTGATTCTTATCGCTGCAAACTTTGAGCAGGTTGCCCCTTTTATTCAACCACTTTCTGTGAAAAATAGAGGAAAACTTGATCAGCAGTGGCCGGGGCCCACCACCTGGTTGCTTCCTGCGCACGAGATGACTCCCCACTGGCTGAAAGGTGATTTTGACTCAATTGCGGTGCGGGTGACCGATCATCCCATTGCTCGGGAGCTCTGTTTGGCATTTGGGGGGGCGATTGTCTCAACGAGCGCCAATCCAGCTGGGAAAATGCCGGCTAAAAGTGCTTCTCGTGTCCGCAGTTATTTTGCTAACGAATTACCGGTGCTTCATGGGGAATTGGGATCGCTACAGGCAGCCACACCGATTACTGACCTCTTAACAGGTGAGGTGGTGCGAAGTTGATGCTGAGTTTGTGGCTAAAATTCAAACTCGGTTAGCAGTCGAAAAGTATTATTGGGTGTTTTGGAGTCAAGCCCGAATATAACTCCCGTTTCCCAGTGGAGTTTTCTCCTTGTACCAAGGCGGAGATCTCCCATAATAACAGGGCCAAGAGCTCTGGTGTCTGGGCCACTGTAAAACTCAAGAGCGGGCTCGAATAGGCGTGAATAGCGGTATCGGATTTGCGCAGTAAGTGAGGATTCTAACTCCGTCTCAACATCATCCCCCCATTCATAAATTCCCCACAGATTTAAAGTGCCAATCCAGCGATTAAACTCTTTCTCCATTAATAAAGCAGTAGAAAATTCCCAACTGTCCTCATGACGCGACCCTTCAAACTCAGTAATTACACCCCAGTCGATATCGTACTCTCCCTGTTCGGTAAGCTGCCATTTGGCTTCGAATTCATAATTAGAAACCTCAAAATCTTCACCATTTCCCTTCTCACCAATCAGATATAGTTCGAGGAATAGTTGATCTGAAAATGATTTCCCCAATGCTAGTTGATGTTTTTGCTCGCCATCAGCTGAAGTCATTCGCCATTCAATTTCTCTTTCAAGATGAACGTAGGGGTGATAAACCTTATCAACGGCTAATTCATCTGCTTGTGCTGGTATAGAGATAAAAGGTAAATAGAGCGCAAATAACAGGTAGAGATTTCTATGATTGATCATTTATTTTTTTTGAGGGTAAAAATAGTAATTGCCAGAAATAGTAACAAACTGATCGAATAGCCAATTACTTGGGTAGCTGTTGGGGTTGCTTCATATCCTATAAGGGCATATAGCAATTGGCCGGTCAGAGAGCGTTCACTAATAAGCTCGGAGCTATCCCATAAAGGGTACTGACTCGGTATCCAGTCTATTTGAGCGAGTAATTGAGCGGTTTGTAAAACCATGCTGCCGGCAACCAGCAGAATAAGAATATAGCCGATGATAAAGCCGGTTTTCCTCGATACATTGACGAGCAGGTAATAGATAAAGATGCCGAAACTAAGACCTATTCCTGCACCAATAAGGCTGCCGAAGAGGACAGGTTTAAAGAGTTCTGGGGAGCTGAAAAATCCATGGATATAGAGGATGATTTCAGTTCCCTCTTGTGTCGTCGCGAGTGTTATCCCAGCAATCATAGCGATGATTGAGAGTTGTCTATTTTGTTTTGTTTTTTTCGAAACAGTGGTTATTACGAATAGAAGCAGGAATAGGTAAAGTAAAATGCTGATAGAGGCATTGGTCGCCTCTTGTCCCGCCCCATCGAGCCATTGAGAAATAGAACTGATGTTGATAGCGTAAATGGTGGCGAAAATACCGCCTAAAAACAGTGCAGGGAGTAGCACTGTTTTTGCTTTTCCCGATCGCTGGCTATAGGCAAGAAATAGGCTGACGATCAAAGAGGCTTCGATCACTTCGCGCAGGATTAAGATGACGGCATTTATGAGCATTCGCCTGCCTTCTTACTTAACAATGATTTTTCCTTGCGCTGTTTTGGGAAAGAATTCACCGAAAAAAGGATACTCTCCGGGATGAAGAGGGCCAATAAAGACAGTGGCTCGGCTTTTGCCAGGGATGACCTTTTCTCGATTTAACTCATAGCTTTCAAACTCTTCTGAACTGTTGTCACGGTTGTAAATTTTTAGTTTTACTTTGGTGTCGGCTGGAATCTCAATTCTGTCAGGAAAAAACAGGTGATTGCGGATTTCAATTTCAACAATGGGTGTTGCCGCAAAGCAATAGTTACAAAACAGCCACAATAGGCCTGAGAGGAAAGTGAATTGGCAGTATCGAATATTCTGCATTACAAAAATGTCTCTTTGGGGAAGTTGATGGTTATTTTTAGCCCTGTCTCAAACCGTGATTTCCCGAGTTTGATGGAGGCACGGTGAAGATCAATAATATGCTTAGTGATAGCGAGCCCGAGGCCGCAGCCAATCGTTTCGGTGTGCTGTTTCATGTCATCAAATCGGTAGAATCGCTCAAATACCCTGTTGAACTGGCTTTCCGGGATACCTGCCCCAGAATCTTCAATGGAGAATTGAACAGTAGATGAAGATGGGCTGATATTGAGCAGGATTTGCCCGCCGACAGGTGTGTATTTAGATGCGTTCGAAAGTAAATTCTGCAGCAAAGTTTCGAGCGCAAATTGATCCCCCATCATTAATGCAGGTTCTCCAGTTAACTCGATGGACTGTTGTCTCTCTTCAAACTGGGCGTAATCGGCGGCGATGCTGTTTTGAGCCAGAGTATAGAGATCAACCGTACTGAAGTTAGCCATCGCCTGATCGGGGGCCGTTCGGTATAGAGCCAAAATCTGTTTAATTAGGTGCTCCATTCTTTCAACACCCTGGCGAAGCAGGTTCAGCTCTTCATTTTCATTACCCAAGGTTGTTTGTAGATTATGCAGATGCACTTTTAAGATGCTGATTGGTGTGCGCAATTCGTGAGCTGCATCAGCAGAGAAACGTTGCTCCCGCTGGAAAGCATCATCCAGCCGTTTAAATAGCGCATTTGTCGTCTGGGAAAGCTGAGATAGTTCGCTAGGTATCTGTTTGAGCTTGACCGGGCTTAAGTCATCAGCCTGCTTATGGGTAAGTTGCTCTGTAAGTTCGCGCAATGGGCGAAGGCCAATGCCAACGACCCACCAAATTATGAGGGCGATAACAGGGATGGCCAGAACAATAGGTAAAATAGATTCTAATACCACCTGTTCTGCTAAGGAAAAGCGCATATCACTTCGTTCGGCGGTGACAACCCAGCGCTGTAATAGATCATCGTGAAAAATAAAGCTTCGCCACCGGTATTTTTCATAATTAACATCATGAAAACCAGGTGAAAGGACGGACAAAGCGGTACTCGGTGCATTACTTGAGCGGCTGACCAGATTATTCTGACTGTTCCAAATTTGGAAAAAAACGTAAGGGGTTTTTAGATTGGGTAGTTGGCGGCTCCCGGCCTGCGCTGTGTTCGCTGCAGTTATCAGTTTTGCCGTACTTTTTAAACGGTCGTCAAATAGCTGTTGTGCCTGCTCCATGCTAGCTTGATAGCCATGTAGTAAAGAGACAAAATTAGCGAGTGTAATCGTCGCAATTAGAGATAACAGCAGATAAAGCCGGATCGATTTCATGCTGTCTTAACGATATAGCCAACGCCGCGAACAGTTTTAATAAAGCTTTCTGGTAGTTTTTTACGCAAATGGTGGATATGGACCTCAATGGTATTGCTTGCGACCTCTTCTCCCCAGCTATAGAGCTTAGATTCAAGGCTGTCACGGGTTTGAATGCGCCCTGCATTTTCCATCAAAGCTTTTAAGAGCATATATTCACGTCGTGATAACTCGATTGTTTTATCCGTAACGGTGACTTCTAAATTGGTTAAATTGAGTGAGACACCACCAAGGGTTAAGTCGGCATGCTTTGTACTGCTCAATCGTCTTTCAAAAACACGTAGTCGGGCTAAAAGCTCAGCCATTTCAAAAGGCTTGGCAAGGTAATCATCTGCGCCTGCATCTAGCCCCTTCACCTTGTCATCCAGTGTTGCTCTTGCAGTCAGCAGGAGGATCGGTAGTTCAGCATTAAATTCGCGAACTCTTTTTAGCACCTTGTTGCCATCAATGTCAGGTAGGCCAAGATCCAGAATAACCATATCGGGAAACTCTGTCTTAAGGCTTCGCACCGCTTGCTCCCCGTGCGTTAAGTGATTAACGGTGAAGCCTTCATGGGTTAATGAAGTCTTGATGCCTTGAGCAAGTGAACGATCATCTTCTACAAGTAAAATTTGCATTGTTGGCTGCCTAGTTAGACTAATTTTGCTTAAAAGAACTGATGTCCTGAGGATATAAACTAAAGTTTAACTGGATATGCTTAAGCGAAACTTATGGATGAAGGGTTATAATAGCCAGATTTTTGTGAGAGTAAAACTGATGAGACCAAGTGGGCGCCAGCTAGATGAATTAAGAGAAATTAAACTGACCTGTGGTTTTACAAAACACGCCGAAGGCTCTGTATTGGTAGAGTTTGGTGATACACGCGTATTGTGTAATGCGACAGTTGAGGCACGTGTTCCACGCTTCTTAAAAGGGAAAAATAGCGGCTGGATTACTGCAGAATATGGCATGCTACCCCGCTCTACTCACGAAAGAATGCGTAGAGAAGCCGCAGGTGGTAAACAGGGCGGTCGAACTCTTGAGATTCAGCGGCTTATTGGTCGCTCGTTAAGAGCTGCCGTTGATTTAGGGGCGCTTGGTGAGAATACTATAACCATCGATTGCGATGTTTTACAGGCAGATGGGGGAACACGGACCGCTTCTATTACGGGTGGTTTTGTTGCGCTATCTCTAGCTGTCCAGCAGCTGCTAAAAAAAGGAAAAATCAGGAAAAATCCTATCCATGGTCAGATGGCTTCGATTTCTGTTGGCATCTACAACGGCAGTCCGGTTCTCGATCTTGATTATGCAGAAGACTCGAATGCTGAAACCGATATGAATGTGGTGATGAACGATGCGGGTGCTTTTATCGAAGTTCAAGGGACAGCAGAAGGTCACGCATTCAGACGTGAAGAACTAAATGCAATGCTGGAGTTGGCAGAAAAAGGAATCAACGATCTATTGGTTCATCAGCGGGAAGCGCTTGGGGAATGAGCAAACGTGTCGTTCTAGCAAGCGGCAATCGGGGCAAGATTGAAGAGATTCAATCTATTCTCCAGCCGCTTGCATGGCAAGTGCTTCCTCAAAGTGATTTTCAGGTAGAAGAGGCCGAAGAGACGGGTCTTTCTTTTGTAGAAAATGCCATCATAAAAGCGCGTAATGCGGCGCTCCATTGTAATCTTCCTGCGATAGCGGATGATTCGGGTCTAGAGGTTGATGCTTTGAGCGGTGAGCCGGGCATCTACTCTTCACGCTTTGCAGGTATTAATGCCACAGACCGTCAGAACCTAGAAAAATTATTGGAACAGCTGGCGGGTAAAGGTGATGAAGAGCGATCTGCCCGTTTTCGTTGTGTGATGGTTTTTATGCGCCATGCAAAAGATCCAAGCCCAGTAATTGCCGAAGGAAGTTGGGAAGGCAGGATTTTGACCAAGCCCTCTGGTGAAGGTGGCTTTGGGTATGATCCGGTTTTTTGGGTTCCAGAAATGAGCTGTTCGGCTGCGCAGCTGGCAAAACAAGATAAAAACAGCATTAGCCACCGAGGTAGGGCGTTAGCGGCGCTTTTGAAGTTGTTAGGTTAGACTTCCTCTTTGTACCCTTTTGTGCTCAAACTCTACACAATGCGCTAAATCGTGAGGAGCCCGTGATTCTATTTCTGGCTAGCTCCTTAAATGTGATGGAGGTAACGCTTTTGTAAGATTGGCTTAAGATTGACTTAATCTTCATCTCCTATTATCTGTCCCATACACTGATTGGAGTTTGTTATGGAACGGAAAGCGACATCGAGACTGACCTGCACGGAGCGTTATAAGCTAGAAGTTTTAGAAGTGGGCGATTGCGGCCGTCATGAAGTTGAGCAGTTTATCCATGACTGTTATGCATTTGCGTATAACGCGGAGCTGAAATCTTATTTACCAAAAATCATGTCACTGCGTAATGAGCGCGGAGAGATCAGTGCTGCGCTGGGTTACCGTAAGGCGGGATCTGATAAACTTTTTCTTGAAAACTACTTGCAAGGCCCGGTTGAAAACTATCTTGAAACGATTGCAGGTCATCCTGTAAATCGTGAAGATATTATTGAGGTGGGTAATCTTGCTTCGGCATCAGCGGGTGGAAATCGATTGCTAATCACGGCACTGACGGGCTTTTTGAAGGGTAAAAGGGCTAAATGGGTGGTTTTTACCGCAACACCTGCGCTGCTCAATTCATTTTCTCGTATGGGGCTGCATCCTTATGCGCTTTCTTTGGCGGATAAGGCGGCTGTTGGGAGTCAGGCGGATGATTGGGGTAGTTACTACGATCAAGCGCCCGTCGTTGTTGCGGGGAATGTTATGCAGGCGTTTGCTGCGCTTGAGAAAATGCTGCAATCTGAACGAGCAGCATTGCAATATGGCAAACTGAGTCAGGATTCATATAACGTAGGCCTGTCGAGAGCTTCTTAGGCATCGTTATTATGGGGAAGCGTGAATCTATACTCGAATCAATTACGGGGCAAGCAGAGACTTGTCCTGAAAAGCTAGCAATTGAAGGGCAGAGCTATTCGCTTTCCTATGCGGAACTAATTGAACAGGTTAATCTGACAGCCGATTGTCTTCGTAATTCTGAAGCGGAAGCTATCGGTTTGTTGCTTGAAAATGGCCCTATCTGGGTGGTAATCGACCTCGCGGCTCAAATGGTAGGGAAAGTGGTTGTTCCGTTACCACTTTTTTTTAGTGATGAGCAGCTGAAGCATGTTATTGATGATGCTGGGATTAGCTTACTAGTAACTGATAATCCTGTGCGATTGAGCAAGGTTGTTGATGGTCTATTTGATGAGGCCCAACCTTTTCAAAACAGGGGGCTACTGCAAGCCGAATCGATTTCACTGTATAAACGCAAGAGACCCGTTGAGTGTAATGCTGAGTTGAGAGGGGTTGGGAAAGTAACCTACACCTCAGGAACAACAGGGGCCCCTAAAGGGGTTTGCCTTTCGAATGAATCTATTTTTGCGGTCAGCAAGGCGCTACAAGAGCGGACAGAAGCGACAGCCGATGATTGCCATCTTTGCCTGACGCCGCTTTCAACACTATTAGAAAACATCGCCGGTATTTATGTGCCGCTATTAGCGGGTGGAAAGGTTGTTGTGCTTCCATCAGAAAGCGTTGGTTTGCGGGGGGCAAGCGGTCTGGATATTAAGCAACTGTTTTCCGCCTTGATTACGTGTGAGGCAAGCAGTGCAATTTTGATTCCACAGATGCTTCTGGCGATGGTAACAGCCATAGAGATGGGCTTGCCAAAGCCCGATAAACTTCGCTTTTTAGCAGTGGGGGGCGCACCTGTTTCTGCAAGCCTTTTAGAACGGGCTGCTGCATGTGGTCTGCCTTTATTTCAGGGCTACGGGCTTTCCGAATGTGCTTCTGTTGTAGCAGTAAACAGCCCAACTGAAAATCGGCTTGGCAGTGTAGGGAAGGCGCTGCCGCATTTACAGGTTAGTTTTTCGGAAGAGGGCGATATTCTTGTCAAAGGACCATTGTTTAAAGGCTATTTGGGGCAAGAAAAAGTAGAACAGGATTGCTTTTGGGAAACGGGAGATGTTGGCTACCAAGATGATGACGGTTATTTATGGATAACCGGGCGTAAGAAAAGCCTTTTTATCACCTCGTTCGGTCGGAATATTGCGCCTGAGTGGCTCGAGAGTGAGTTTTCCAGCCATTCTGCGATTCAACAAATTGCTGTTTTTGGAGAAGGCCAGCCTTGGAACTGTGCGGTGATCGTTTCCCGGCAACTTGTCACGGTTGAGGGGTTTGCAAAAATAGGCCAGATCATCGAGGAAATTAACGAGCGGCTACCTGATTACGGGCAAGTTAAGCAGTGGATTGCCGCAAAAGAGCCCTTCAGTTTGGAAAATGGCCAATGGACTGGAACGGCAAGACCAAGAAGAGAGGTGATCTTTGAAGCGTACAAAGAAGAAATTGAACAGCTATACCTTAAAGCAGAATGAGAGAACGCCTGTTCTTCAATCTTATGAAATTAATGCTTTGTGGGTATTTAAAGAGGAAATAAAATGACTTTTTTTGAAGAATTAAAACAGGAAACGGCGGCAGAGCAGGCTGAGTTTATAACCATTTCAGCACTGCAGGCCGGTTTTCAGGGCAATATCACGCTTGATACCTACATCGCTTTTCTAACGCAAGCTTACCATCACGTAAAGCACACCACCCCGTTGTTGATGGCTTGCGGGTCTCGTCTACCGGAAAGGCTTGAGTGGCTACGCGAGGCGGTGGGTGAATACATCGAAGAAGAGATGGGGCATCAAGAATGGATTCTGAATGATATTGATGCCAGTGGAGGTTCATCGGAAATAGTGCGAGGGGGAGATCCCGCTATTGAGACAAAAATTATGGTCGCCTATGCATACGATACGATTATGCGGCGCAATCCGGTTGGTTTCTTTGGCATGGTTTTGGTGCTGGAGGGAACCAGTATCCAGATGGCTACGCATGCAGGTGAAAAAATTCAGCAAAACCTGTCTCTCCCAGACAAAGCTTTTTCCTACCTTAGCTCACACGGGTCACTCGATATTAGCCATATGCATACCTTTGAAAAGTTGATGAACCGGTTGGATGATCCTTTAGATCAAGCGGCTGTTATTGAGACAGCTAAAGTGATGTATCGTCTTTATGGGGATATTTTTAGAGGCTTACCACTTGAGTTGCTAAATGGAGAGGCAAATGGAGCTGAATAATAAAGTCGCGATTGTAACGGGTGCGAGCGGTGGTATCGGCCGAGAAATCGTTGTCCAATTAGCGCAACGAGGCGTCTCAATAGCCTTGGCTGGAAGGAATAGAGAAAGGCTGTCTAATTTGCAGGCAGAACTTGAACCGTATGGAAACAAAACAATAATTGTTGTGGGCGACTTAACTAAAGAAGAGGCGCGACAAGCGCTTGTCAGGCAAGCAGAAAAGATACTGGGGCCAGTCGAACTGTTAATAAATAATGCGGGCGGTCAGCAGATGGCGCTTTTTCAGGATATGACAGAGGATTCAATTGATGAGCTGTTCCAAACTAATCTTTTGGCACCTATTCAGCTAGCGCGTTTAATTATTCCCACAATGGTTGAGAGGCGAGCTGGGCGTTTGGTCAATATCGGGTCTGCGTTTGGCTCATTAGGATTTGCAGGCTACACGACATACAGCGCCAGCAAATTTGCGCTGAAAGGGTTTTCGGAAGCGCTTCGTCGGGAATTAACAGGCAGTGGAGTTGGGGTTACCTATATTGCGCCGCGTGGCACCAAAACAGCGCTTAATTCAGATGCGCTGTATAACATCTCTAAAAAGTTGGGTTTTAATTTTGATGCGCCCGAGGAAGTTGCGGAGCAGATTGTAAAAGCGATTGAAGAGGAAAAAAATGAGTTGTTTATTGGATTTCCTGAAAAGCTCTTTGCTCGGATCAATGGGTTATTTCCAGGATTGGTCGATTCAGGAACGGCAAAGCAAACAGAGCTAATCAAAGAATTTTTAACAAAAAAATAATTTAGAGGATAAAAATGAATAAATTAGTTAAAAGAGTAGGGCTGCTACTGTTATTGGGGCTGCCTTTTTCTGCACTTGCAGGGGAAGATTTGGGTGCGGGTATTAAAGCCATTCAGAAAGAGTGGGCGCAGATTAAATATCGAGCACCAAAGAGTGAAAAGGCAGAGAAGCTCAAAATGCTTGCGGGGAAAGCAGAGAACTTGGCTAGCCGTTTTCCAAAGAGCGCGGAACCATTAATCTGGCAGGCAATTTCTTTAGGTACGTACGCTGGTGCGGTAGGTGGTTTGGATTCACTTTTTGAATCGTTGCCTGCAGTTAAGAAGGCAAAAGTTGCCCTAGAAAAAGCCGTTGAACTTAATCCAGAGGCATTGAACGGTGCGGGTGTTTCAACACTGGGTAGCTTTTACTACCAGGTCCCTGGTTGGCCAATAGCTTATGGTGATAAAGATAAAGCGCGTGAGTTCCTAGAAAAAGGGCTTTCTTTGAACCCTAATGGTGTTGATTCAAATTATTTTTATGGTGACTTTTTATTCGAGCAGGGGGAGTATAAGAAGGCAGCTGAAGTTTTAAAGAAGGCACTTGATGCGCCTGCCCGCCAAGGAAGAGCGCTTGCTGACGAAGGGCGTAAAGAAGAGGTAAGTGAGAAATTAAAAGAGGTTAAGGCAAAGTTATAAATAATTTACTTCAAAGGTATGGTTATGGAAGATGATTCAAGTTTGACAGCGTACCCAGTTTGGGATCGTGTTGTTCGAGTTTTTCACTGGCTTAATGTGTTGTGCGTGCTGGGGCTGATCGCTATCGGCACGGTTATTCTTAATGCCAAGGTTCTGGGTGTTAGTGTGGACGGTAAAATTCTACTGAAAACAGTGCACGTCTATGTCGGATACCTGTTTGCGCTGAACTTAACTTGGCGGCTGATCTGGGGTGTTATTGGCAGTCGTTATGCTCGTTGGGGAGCAATTTTACCATTTGGTGCTGAATATAAAAGGCATTTGGCGGCAATGACGGCAGGCAAAAAAGCGGGCAAACCGGTAGGGTTTCTAGGCCATAACCCTATTGCCCGATTGATGGTGGCGATGCTGTTTTTATTGTTAACGGCACAGGCGACAACAGGTCTGATGCTGGCAGGCACAGATGTTTATATGCCTCCGTTTGGCAATGCTATGAAGGAATGGGTGGCTGTTGATAAGACCGCTGCCGCGGAGATTAAGCCTTACTCAAAAGAGGGGGTTGATGAGGTGGCGTATAAGGAGATGCGGGCATTCCGTAAGCCTTTTATCACGTTACACTATTATGTTTTTTATACCTTACTGGCGCTGGTGTTGCTGCACGTCTTGGCGGTTGTTGTGACCGAGTTGAGAGAACGCAATGGTTTGGTTTCCGCGATGTTTACAGGTAAGAAAGTCTTTTCTGAAAAACCTTTTGATGTAGATTAATGGCTGTTCGCAAGGATTGATGAGGGTGGTGAAATAGAGTCTTTAGGTCAGAAAAGAGCTGTTGGGCTTTATGTTCATATCCCTTGGTGCATCCGAAAGTGTCCCTACTGTGATTTCAATTCACATGAGCTTAAGGGTGCTACTCAAGAAAAAGAGTATGTAGCGGCACTACTAAGAGACCTTGAATTTGATCTAGAGGTGGCCGGCTCGGTTGAAATTGAAACGATTTTTCTTGGGGGCGGAACGCCGAGTCTTTTTTCTCCCGAAGCCATTTCTGAGTTACTGGTTGGTGTTAGAGAACGTGTCGCCTGCAAACAGGGGTTAGAGGTGACAATGGAAGCGAATCCCGGGACGGTTGAAAGTGGTCGATTCAATGGGTTTCGTCAGGCCGGGATCAACCGGCTTTCTATGGGCATTCAGAGTTTTGATGATGGGATGTTAAAGCGGTTGGGTCGAATTCATTCAGGCAATGAGGCGGTTAAAGCCATTGAAGTTGCGCAAAAATCAGGCTTTGATAATTTAAATCTTGATCTGATGTTTGGGTTGCCGGGTCAGCGAGAGGGGTCTGCCTTAAAGGACATAGAGCAAGCGGTCGCTTATAGTCCTTTGCACCTTTCGCACTATCAATTGACCATTGAACCGAATACCTTTTTCTATCAGCAACCTCCTAAACTTCCAGAAGATGATGATTGCTGGGCTATTCAGCGTGCGTGCAGGCAGTTGCTGGAGAAAAAAGGATATGACCAGTATGAAATTTCAGCATGGTCACGTCCTGGTCACCAATGTCAGCATAATCTTAACTATTGGCGCTTTGGTGATTATCTAGGGATAGGGGCAGGGGCGCACGGGAAAATGGCTGGTGTGAATGGCAAAAAGATAACACGTAGCTGGAAAGTTAAACATCCCAAAGATTATATAGAGTCGGCAGGTACGACCTCCTCTTTGGGTGGGAAAAATGACCTTCAAATTAAAGAGCGCCCGCTTGAATTTATGATGAACGCATTACGATTAAGAGAGGGTTTTGAGCGCTCGTTATTCGAAGAAAGAACGGCTCTACCATTTTCTAGTATTGATATGGAGTTGCGTCAATTAGAGCAAGAAGGACTGTTAATGATTGATGGTGAAGCTGTTCGTTGTAGCGTAAAAGGCTGGAATTTTCTTGATGAGATATTACAGAGATTTATAGCGACATAACCGAGACTGTGGGGATTAGCGCAGGCTAATTATGCTATCCTTCTGCATCAAAGCAACCATCAATTAGGAATTTTTATGCAAGACTATCAACGAGAATTTATTCAGTTTGCTATTGATAATGGCGTCCTCCGTTTTGGGGAGTTCAAATTGAAGTCTGGTCGCTTGAGCCCTTATTTTTTCAACACTGGAGAATTTAGCAGTGGTGTTGGTTTGGCAAGGCTTGGTCAGTTTTATGCTCGCGCTATTGTTGCTCAAGAGATGATGCCAGATGTGTTGTATGGGCCAGCTTATAAAGGTATTCCTCTTGTCTGTTCTGTCGCGATCGCATTGGCTGAGAAAGACAATATTGACCTCCCTTTTGTATTTAACCGTAAAGAGGCTAAAGATCATGGTGAAGGTGGTGTGCTGGTAGGCTCTGGCCTTAATGGAGATGTGCTGATACTTGATGATGTGATAACAGCTGGAACATCGGTGAGAGAATCAATTTCGTTGATCGAAGGGGCGGGTGCAAATCCGGCGGGCGTGATGATTGCACTTGATCGGCAAGAGAGAGGGCTTGATGAGCGTTATGCAATCGCCGAGCTGTCACAAAAATACGATCTGAAGATAGCTTCAATTATTGGTTTGACGCATATCATCGAGTACCTAGCTGAGCAGGGTGACAGAGCTTCTGAGCTAGCAAATATTGAGGCATACCAAAAAGAGTATGGTGTTTGAACGCACGCAAAATATCGTGTTGATTGAAGTGTCGGTTTATTTTACAAGATTAAGCGAGCGATCAAATCACCTGCTCCATTAGTTTGATTTATTAGTAGATTCTGGGGCTGGAACAAAAATTGCTTTTCTGAGTTTGTAGGGTTGCGACAAGAGATTATGGATTTTCTTTTTGTTTCGTAGTTAAAAAATCTTGAATCTTTAAGGAAGCAGCGGAGCGGGAATATGGGCAAATTGCCCGAAGAAATAGGCAAAATACTGCTAATTTTGGACTCTTTGGACGAGTCACCTGCCGAACAAATTTTTTTCGACCACCTTCGTCACGTCTTAAAAGAACAGTCGGAGCAAGAGCGGGATAAAGAGAAACTCTTTTCTGAGATAGCCCGCCAACTGCTTAAATCACTCATGCCCTCCGTGAAAGTAAGTGATCAGGTCGGCACTAAACGATTAGCTGTCCTCAATGCTCTGCTAGAGCCACCTTGTTCGATTAGCGACCTGAAGTCTGTGGCGTCTGGCATTCTAACTCTTCAAGAGTTGGGACAGATCAGCGCATCGCAAGAGTCCTCGCAGCAGAAGGTCAATCTGTCTGATGAGCTAACTCAAGGTTTAACCGAGAGTGAAGATGCCAACGCGTTGGAGCAAAAGCTGAACTCAACTTATCGCGAGAACTTAGATAATGGTGATCAGGAAGTTCAAAAAATACAGCTCTATCTAGCCAAGAAGATTGCCTCATTGTCTGGTAGCAGTGAGAGTTTTGATGAGCTGCTGAAAAATGTGATCGGGGCGCTTAAAAGTAGTGCTAATGAAGAGACTATTGATAAGGCACGTTGTTCTTTGATCGAACAGGCGGAAGTCTTGTCCGAGAGCCATCAACAGTTACAGCAGCAGCTGCAAAAAACGCAGGAGTACCTGAAATTTCTCGAAGATAACGGTCAGCAGCTTAATAAGGAGCTAAAACGGGCCAAGTTACTGAGTCTGACTGATGAGTTAACCGGTTTGGCAAATAGACGGGCATTTCTGCGCCGTTTAGAAGATGAAGTTGGGCGTGTTCGCCGCTACGATGTTCCTCTCTCCCTAGTGATGCTTGATCTTGACCATTTTAAGTTAATTAATGATGAATATGGGCATGCGGCAGGGGATGCTGCGCTTAAGGCTTACTCTTCAAAGGTTTTATCCACCTTTCGTCATCTTGATTTGGTTGCTCGCTATGGAGGGGAGGAGTTTATTGTTTTGATGCCTAATACAGACCGGAGCGGTGTAGCAAGGGCGTTAGAAAAAGTGCAACGCAAGTGCAAAGAAGAAATGTTCCAACGTAATGGGGAAAAAGCGCATCTTCCCACATTCTCTGCGGGTGTTGCTGTGTATAAAGCGGGTGAAACGGCAACTAGTTTTATCGATAGGGCGGACCGGGCTCTCTATAGCGCGAAGAATTCAGGTCGAAATCGCTTTGAATTTGATGATGATCAGTCTGGAAGCGGAGAAAACTGGACTGATGAAATAGGACTATAAGATGCAGACTAGTTGAGATGAAAAGCTAATAGAGAAAGGAAAGGTGTAAATAAAACAGATAAGGCCGCAGAGAACTGCGGCCTTATCTGTTTGGTGTGAAAAGTTGAGTAGATTAGTTGGAATATTCTCGAATCTTTTTGCTTAGGATGCTTTGGTAGCAGTAAAAGGTTGAGCGTTCTTTTTTGCCAGCTGTTGGATAACCGTTTCAAGAGACCCCTTAGCTTGCCGAATCTCCCTTTTGATCGTTTTTTGGTAATTTGTTACTACGCTAATGCCTTCAATTGAGACATCAAATATTTTCCACTGCTCTTTTTTATTGTACATTTTGTAGTCGACAGATATGGCAGGCGCGCCACCGGGACGAAGAATCTGCGTTTTGACCGTGACATATTTTTTGTTTTTGCTTTGCCTTAGCGGCAAGAAGCGGATAGACCATTCATTAAAACCATTAAAAGCGGTCGCGTAAGTTCGGATTAACTTTTCTTTAAACTCGTGTTTAAAACGTTTTTTCTGGTCACCAGTTGCAGAGCGCCAATATTTTCGACCAACGATTGTTGATGAGATGCGGTGAAAATCAACGTTGGGTTCGATAAACTCGGTGACAATTTCTCGAACACGATTGATATCCTTTAACTCACCGGCCTCCTCTTTCAGTAGAATCTGAAGTCTATCGGAAGTTTCTTGGATAATAAGCTGAGGTGCTTCTAGCTGCGTCTCAGCAGCCAAAGAATTTACGAATAGTGCGAGAAATCCAGCAAAGATGGTAGAAAGGATATTTTTATTGTTAGTTGTTGGCAACATGTTCTTCTCCGTGAGCGACTAGGGATAATAGTAGATCCTTATTTGTCAGCGTCAATGTGATAGCCCTCACACTTCGGCTTTAGAGCAAAAAGCCTGTATCTTGGGCTACCTGTTTTGGTTATAGTTCAGTCTGTTTTTTTGAAATGTTACAATATAATTTAATGCTAATAAAGAGGAAGTAAGCATGTCTCAAAATGATTTCTCGTCGGCAAACTGGCCATTAGTTCGGCCACGAAGGATGCGAAAAGCACCTTTCAGTCGTCGCCTGATGCGTGAATCTTCACTTTCAGTTGATGATCTTATTTTTCCTATTTTTGTTGTCGAAGGGGAGAATGTTCGGGAAAAGGTCAGTTCAATGCCCGGTGTGGAACGATTAAGCATTGATCTGCTTGTAGATGAAGCAAAGGAAATTGAGGCGCTTGGGATTCCTGCGATGGCACTCTTTCCGGTAACACCAGTTGAATCAAAAACGGATGATGCACGTGAAGCCTATAACCCTAAAGGATTGGCGCAAAGAGCGGTTCGTGCCATTAAGTCAGCCTGTCCTGAATTAGGTGTGATTACCGATGTGGCACTCGACCCTTTTACTTCGCACGGACAGGATGGTCTGATTAATGAGCAAGGTTATGTGTTAAATGATGAGACGATAGAGGTTTTGGTTAAGCAGGCGCTCTCTCACGCTAAGGCGGGCGCAGATATGGTGGCGCCTTCGGATATGATGGATGGTCGAGTCGGCGAGATTCGTAAGGCACTCGAAAATGAAGGGTTTGTAAATACCAAAATCCTTGCCTACTCAGCTAAATATGCCTCAAGCTTTTATGGGCCATTTAGAGATGCTGTTGGCTCTGCAAGTAACCTTGCGGGTGGCAATAAAAACAGCTATCAGATGGATCCAGGTAATAGCGATGAGGCGCTTCGTGAGGTTGAACTTGACCTTCAAGAAGGGGCCGACATGGTAATGGTCAAGCCCGGCATGCCTTACTTGGATATTATTCGCAGAGTAAAAGATCAATTTGGTGTGCCGACTTTTGCTTATCAAGTAAGCGGTGAATATGCGATGCTCAAGGCGGCATCTGAAAATGGCTGGTTGGATGAACGTAAAGTGGTGCTTGAATCGCTGCTCTGCTTCAAACGGTCGGGTGCCGATGCGGTTTTGACCTACTACGCGAAGATTGTTGCCCAATGGTTAAAAGAGGACCAATAACGATGGATCAATATGCTGTATTTGGACAGCCTATAGGGCACAGTAAATCGCCAATGATTCATGCCCTCTTTGCGGAGCAAACAGAACAATCTCTTGAATATGGAAAACAGGAAGTCTCAGCAGAAGCATTTGATGCAGCAGTCGAACAGTTTTTCTCGACGGGAGGGAAAGGCTTGAACTGCACCGTACCACTTAAAGAGCTTGCTTGGGAGAGGGCAGATAAAAGAAGTGAGCGGGCAGAATTGAGTAAAGCAGTTAATACCTTGATGTTATTGGGCGATGGTTCGCTATATGGTGATAACACCGATGGAGCAGGGTTGGTTAGGGATTTGGTTGTTAACAATGACATAACCTTAAAAGGGCGAAAAATTTTATTGCTTGGTGCGGGCGGCGCTAGTAGAGGGATTCTCGGACCATTGCTCGATCAATCTCCCGACTCAATTTTGGTAGCGAACAGAACAGTAGAAAAGGCTGAGAGGTTGGCGACAGATTTTCAGCAAAAAGGGAAAGTGGGTAGTTGTGGTTTTGATGAATTGGCAGGCAAACGGTTCGATTTAATTTTGAATGCGACGGCTGCGAGTCTGACAGGTGATTTGCCACCTCTTCCAGATAACCTTCTTGAGCCAAATGGGAGCTGCTATGATTTGGCGTATGGGGCAGAAAAAACCGCTTTTGTCCGCTGGGGTGAGGCGCAAGGGGCAGTGAAGAGCCTAGATGGCATTGGGATGTTAGCCGAGCAAGCCGCTGAAGCCTTTGAATTATGGCGAGGTGTTAAGCCTGAAACCGGAGCGGCTATTGAACAGTTAGAGCTGTTGCGCGGTTAAACAGGGGCTGCAGCTTAAAAGCTATAAACGCATAATTCTTGCTATTTTCACCTATTTCTGTTCTTCTACGCGGTTTTTCTGCATTTGTTAAACAGTAATAATATGACTACCTATTCGTTTCCGGTTAAGCGCATCGGCATTGTTGGTGGTGGCCAGCTTGGTCGCATGATGGTTGCTGCTGCTGAGCGGCTCGGTTGCACCTGCGTAGTACTCGATCCAACACCCAATTCACCAGCAGGACAAATTGCTGGTAAACAGATTATTGGGAACCTGCACGATGCAGAAAAACTACGTGAAATTGCTGAAGATTGTGATGTACTCACCTATGAAATAGAGGATATTGATACGACCACTTTGCTAGCGCTGCAAAACGAAGGGCATGAAATCCATCCTTCACCGCAAGTCCTTGCACTTATTCAAGATAAACTGATTCAAAAACGTGCATACGCAGAACATGGCATTACCACTTCTGAATTTGTCGAAGTAACCGAGCATAGTGAGCAAGCCTTTGCCGATTTCGGTTACCCACTGGTACAGAAAGCGCGTCGTGGTGGTTACGACGGCCGTGGCGTTAGCATCATGAAATCAGCCAACGATTTCAGCAAACAGCTACCCATACCTTCTTTGTTAGAGCGTTTTGTCCCAGCTAAGAAAGAGATCGCCGTGATGGTTGCCCGTGGTAAAGATGGTAGTACCAGCACCTATCCCCCTGTTGAGATGTGCTTCTCTAATGAAAACATTCTTGACCTTCTACTCGCGCCAGCGGACATTCCCAAGAAAATCGCCAATAAAGCAGAAGCCTTAGCAATTCAGGTCGTTGAGGCGCTAAACGGTGTTGGTATTTTTGGCGTCGAAATGTTCTGGACAGAAGACGATGAACTATTGGTCAACGAGGTCGCTCCGCGTACCCATAATTCTGGCCACCAAACAATTGAAGCCAATATTACCGACCAATTTGAACAACACTTACGTGCAGTTATCGGCCTGCCTTTAGGTTCTAGCAAACAGGTGTCTGCTGCAGCTATGATCAATTTGCTTGGCGAACCTGGGTCGAAGGGTAAACAGATTATCACTGGCTTAGATGAATCTTTGGCGCTACCCAGCGTTTGTGTACACCTATACGGCAAAGCAGTGACGAGCCCATATCGCAAAATGGGGCATGTTACTGTGCTTGACGACAATATTGAAAAGGCACGTGAAAAAGCGATGAAGGTGCGTGCGCTACTAAAAATAAGTGGAGAAGACCCCGCATGACACAAGTATCTGTTGGTATCATCATGGGCAGCGATTCGGATCTGCCAGTGATGCAAGAGGCGGCTAATGCTTTAGATGAACTTGGCATTGCTTACGAAATGACGATTGTTTCGGCGCATCGTACGCCTAAACGCTTATATGAGTACGCCGAATCGGCTGTTGACCGCGGGTTAAAGGTTATCATTGGTGGCGCCGGTGGTGCTGCACATTTGCCAGGAATGGCTGCTTCCTTAACACCGCTACCCGTTATCGGTGTGCCGGTAAAAACATCGACCTTATCAGGCAACGACTCCTTGCTTTCGATAGTGCAAATGCCACCAGGCGTTCCAGTTGCTACGGTAGCGATTAATGGGGCGAAAAATGCGGGTTTACTTGCTGCGCAAATTATTGGTGCTGGCGATCCTGAGGTATTAGAGCGCGTCGCGCAATACAAGCGTGATCTTGAAGCTATGGTGATGGGTAAGATTGCTAAAATGGAAGCAGATAGGAAAGGCTAGCTGCTAAGTTCTTTGCTTCGCTGTCCTTTCAAGTATCCCTAAGCGATCAATCTTCGCTACCTTAAAGAAAAACAGGTAGCGATATGTAAGTTACTTCCCAAAAATAACCTGCTTATCAATTGCCCCAAAACGAAGCTCATTAGCTTGATAGCCTTCGCGGATTTCTGGCAGGGCGTAACAGAAGTTAACCGACTCCCCTGCAGCGAGCGGTTCAAGCAGTGCATATTTAGGAGAGTAGCGGCGGTTCATGATGTCGAGATCTTTGTCATAACCGCTGCGGTAAACAGCAAGATTCCATTTCAACATTGCGAGCGTTGATTCAGAACGATTCGTTACAGTCACAAAAACAGGCTCTGTTGTTGGGCAGTTTGATGGGGCAATATTGGCTTTAATCTCAATTTTACCTTGTCGAGACTCATCAATGTTGTCGTCAATCATCAGGTAGAGGCCGATTGAGATAATCACCAGCGTCAGTGAGGCAAGAATCGTGAATGCCTTCTTTGGGAAGATAAGCAAAAGAACGGCTGCAACAACAAGAGGAATCCAGGCCATAATTATCTATCAGCTATAAAACGATTTTTCAGTTTAACGTAGTTTTCCTCAGAATAGCCAAGAAACGCTAACTCTTTCTCATTTAAAGGGCGGATTTTCTTTGCCGGAGAGCCGACATATAGGTGGCCACTCTCGAGTCTTTTCCCTGGTGGAACCAAACTCCCTGCGCCCACCATCACTTTATCTTCAACAATTGAGCCATCCAAAACAATCGAGCCAATTCCAATCAGGCAGTTATCGCCAATTGTGCAGCCGTGAAGCGTGACGCTATGGCCAACGGTAACGCCTTTACCAATCAGAAGTGGAAACCCTCCCTCATTAAAACGGCTATCATGCGTTACATGTAACACACAGCCATCCTGAATATTGGTTCGAGCTCCAATCTCAATGCGGTGAATATCGCCGCGAATTACAGCGGCTGGCCAGACTGAAGCATCTTCACCCAATGTGACGTCACCGAGCACAGCAGCGCTTTCGGCAACGTAGGCTCCGGTTTTAATCTGTGGAATGAGATTCTCAAATTTTTCGACAGTCATCGCTATACTCTTTGAAGGGTTTATTGATATTTGAAAAGGGGTGTTTATATGGAAATCAGTACAGCAGTTATTCTAGGGATTATTGCCATCGTTGTCATTTATGCCATTCTTATCTACAACGGACTGGTCTCCCTAAAACACAATGTTTCTAAGGCGTGGTCGAATATTGATGTGCTTTTAAAGCAAAGACATGATGAACTCCCAAAGCTGGTTGAAGCGTGCAAGCAGTATATGAAGCATGAGGCTGGAACGCTTGAGCGAGTGATGGAAGCGCGCTCAGGTGTCTCAAAAGCGCGAGAGTCGAAAGATATTCAGGCGTTGGGCATGGCTGAAACAGCGTTAAGGCAAGGTTTGATGAATCTTTTTGCAGTGGCAGAAGCCTATCCCGACTTAAAAGCGAACGAGTCTTTTCAGCACCTACAGACACGGATATCAGGTCTTGAAAATAGTATCGCCGACCGGCGTGAGTTTTATAATGAAAGTGTCAATAATAACAATGTCAGAATTGAGCAATTCCCAGATCTAATCATTGCTCGCCAGTTTAGTTTCAAGCCTTTTGATTTACTTGAATTTAGTGAAGAAGAGAAAAGTGACGTTAATTTAAAGTCGCTTTTTGATTAAAACAGCATGGAAGTAGAGATTCTCCAGGCAAGTCAGGGAGAGTTCCTGCTTGCTTTTTTGATTGCGCTGGCTTTAACAGTTGCCAGCTTCTATTACGGCTTTCTGATGTTCAGAAGGTTGCGGTTGATTGAAAATATTCCTACCTCAACGGTTCGTGGTGCGGCACAGGGCTTTATCGAGCTAGAAGGGATCACCAAAATGATGGCGGGTGAGCCAATTTATGCCCCTTTAAGCGGAAAATCCTGTGTTTGGTATCACTATAAGATTCAAAAAAAAGAGCAAAGCCCATTAGATCGGCGGCATAATTCGCACTGGCGTACGGTTGATGAAGGGGTTAGTGACAACCTCTTTCATTTGCAGGATAAGACAGGAGTTTGCGTGGTTGATCCTGATGAGGCCGAAGTGATTCCCACCTCGAGTCGCACTTGGTACGGAAATCGTGACCGACCGGAAAGGTGGGGGCGCTCAACCGATTTAGGTGGTGCATTCTCCTCATTTTTTGCCGGAGTTGGCCGCTATCGTTATATAGAAAAACTGATTTCTGAAGGTGATCCTCTTTATGCCATGGGAGCCTTCGTCACCTTGGGTGGAAATGATGGAAGTTATAGCGTTTCCGCTGAGGTAAGAGACTTGCTGGTTGCTTGGAAACGTACTCCTGAGCGAATACTCAAGCACTTCGATTTTAATAAAGATGGTGAGATCGATCGGGCCGAATGGCAAATTGTTAGGAGGCAGGCCACCAAAAAAGTGGAAGAATCTAGGCGAGCGCGCGACCATCAATCAGAAGTTCATGTTATGAAGAAACCTGCGGATGGGGTTCACCATTATCTGTTGTCGGTTGTTCCGCAATCTAAATTGAGGTCGCGCTACTCACTTCTGGCTGCAGGATCGTTATCTATGTTTCTTTTACTGATTGCGGGGTTAACTTGGGCCTTGCAAATACGACATTTCTAGAAATAGGCCTATTTTTCTTTGCGCCCTAGTCTCTCTATCGTCTTTGCGCTAAGCATCTTCGTGGTAATCCTCTGTGTCGACAGCTTAATAGAGTTTCGATAAAGCCAACATTGGGCTATGCTCTCCCCTCCCCTTTCTGTTCTTTTGACCCTGAATGCCATGACCAACCCTCTTTTAGCCACAAACTCACTCCCGCTTTTTGCCAGTATTAAACCTGATCACGTCGAAGAGGCGATTGATCAGATTCTCTCGGATAGTCGTGCTGAAATAGATAGCCTGCTAGAAGGCGGTGGCCTTTATAGTTGGGGGAACCTTGTTGAGCCGCTTGAGGAAATTGAGGATCGTTTAAGTCGAGCGTGGTCTCCTGTTAGTCACCTGAACTCGGTACTGAGTAGTGATGAGCTAAGAGAAGCTTACAATGCCTGCCTACCGAAGTTGACAGAGTATTCGACCGAGATGGGGCAAAATAGAGCGCTTTATGAGGCGTGGAAATCACTTTCTGAGGGTGAAGCCGTTGAGCGACTCAACGATACTCAGAAGAAAATTGTTAACGATGCGCTAAGAGATTTTCGTCTGTCGGGTATTGCGCTTGAGGGAGAGGCGAAAACGCGCTTTAAAGAGATTGCCCAGTCGCTTTCAAAAAGCTGTAGCAAATTTGAAGAGAACCTACTCGATGCAACGAATGATTGGAGTAAATTGCTAACAACTGCCGAGGGGTTAAAAGGGTTGCCAGAAAATGCGATCGCCTTGGCAAAGCAAGAGGCAGAAAACCGTAAAGGGTCGGGCTGGATGCTGACATTGGAGTTTCCCTCTTATATTGCGGTGATGACTTTTGCCGATGACCGAGCGTTGCGCCGAGAAATGTACGAAGCCTTTTCAACGCGTGCATCGGATTGTGGGCCGGGTGAAGGCAGATGGGATAATAGCGAGGTAATGGAGGAGATTCTGGCGCTGCGCCACGAAGAGGTAAATCTGCTTGGCTTTGATAACTTTGCCGAACTTTCTCTTGCTACCAAAATGGCAGATTCGCCCGCGCAGGTCGTTGGGTTTCTAACCGATCTTGCCGAACGAAGCCAACCGATTGCGCGTCAGGACTTCAACGAGCTGAGTCAGTTTGCGAAAGAGCAACAAGGTGTTGAAAAACTAGAGGCTTGGGATATTGGTTACTATTCAGAAAAGCTGCGTCAGCACCGCTTTGATCTCTCACAGGAAGAGGTTAAAAAATACTTTCCTGATGACAAAGTGATCGCGGGTCTATTTGCGGTTGTAAAACGGCTCTTTGGTTTAAATATCGAAGAGCAGCAAGATGCTGAAAGCTGGCACAAAGATGTTCGCTTTTTTGAGATTAGAGATCATGAAGACAGCCTTCGCGGGCAATTCTTTTTGGACCCTTATGCGCGAGGCAAAAAAAGGGGCGGCGCCTGGATGGATGTTTGTGTTTCTCGCCGCAAGTTAAAAGAGGGCGTGCAAACCCCGGTCGCCTATTTAACCTGTAACTTCACCCCACCTGTTGGGGACAGTCCTGCGCTACTAACTCACGATGAAGTGATTACGCTATTTCATGAGTTTGGCCATGGCATTCATCATATGCTCACTCAGATAAGCTACTCGGCTGTTTCAGGTATTTCAGGTGTCGAGTGGGATGCGGTCGAATTGCCAAGCCAATTTCTGGAAAACTGGTGCTGGGAGAAAGAGTCTCTCGCGCTGATTTCAAGCCATTATCAAACAGGTGAATCGCTGCCCGATACGCTTTTTGACAAGATGATCGCTGCGAAGAATTTTCAATCAGGTATGTTGATGATGCGCCAGCTGGAGTTCAGCCTTTTCGATTTTCGGATGCACCAAGAGTATCAGGCAGATAAAGGGGGGCGAATCTATTCGCTCTTAAATGAAATTCGTGGCCAATATGCAGTGGTACCGATCCCAGATTTTAATCGATTCGCGCACGGTTTTTCACATATTTTTGCAGGTGGTTACGCCGCAGGCTACTACAGTTATAAGTGGGCAGAGGTGCTTTCAAGCGATGCCTTTTCACTGTTTGAAGAGAAAGGAATCTTCGATGCTGAGACGGGTCGTTCCTTCCTCGAAAATGTATTGGAAAAAGGGGGCAGCCAAGAGGCAATGAAACTGTTTGTCGCTTTTCGTGGGCGAGAACCGAAGATCGACGCGCTGCTTAGGCATTGTGGTATTGCAGATTAAGCAGAGGGTATTATGAAATATAAAGACCTACGTGATTTTATCGACCAGCTTGAAAAAGCAGGTGAGCTTAAACGAATCAAAGTTGAGGTGGATCCCAATTTAGAAATCACAGAAATCTGCGACCGTACCCTCAAAGCAGGTGGTCCCGCACTACTGTTTGAAAATGTGCTTGGATCAGATGTGCCGTTACTCGGCAACCTGTTCGGGACGCCTAAGCGGGTTGCAATGGGGATGGGGCAGACAGAAGTGAGCGCACTGCGCGAAGTGGGAAAGCTTCTTGCCTATCTTAAGGAGCCTGAGCCTCCCAAAGGAATGAAAGATGCCTGGGAAAAACTGCCAGTTTTTAAGCAGGTTTTGAACATGGCACCGAAAGAGGTGAACCGAGCGGCCTGTCAGCAGGAGGTTTTTAGTGGAGATGAGGTTGATCTGGGTCGTTATCCAATTCAAACCTGCTGGCCAGGAGATGTTGGTCCGCTCATTACATGGCCGTTAGTGATCACCAAAGGGCCAGAAAAAGAGCGCCAAAATCTTGGTATTTATCGCCAACAGGTGATTGGCCGCAATAAATTGATTATGCGCTGGTTAGAACATCGTGGTGGTGCGCAAGATCTCCGCGAGTGGCAATTGGCACATCCTGGTGAACCTTTTCCCGTTGCAGTGGCACTGGGTGCTGATCCGGCAACCATTTTGGGGGCAGTTACCCCCATCCCCGATACGCTTTCAGAATATGGCTTTGCGGGGCTGTTGCGGGGAAGCAAAACCGAAGTAGTTAAGTGCAAAAGCCATGATCTGCAAGTTCCTGCTAGTGCGGAAATCGTTCTTGAAGGATTTATTTATCCTGATGAAATGGCAGAAGAGGGGCCGTTCGGCGACCACACCGGCTATTACAATGAGGTGGAGATTTTTCCGGTTTTTACCGTTGAGAAAATTACCCAGCGCAAAAATCCGATCTACCACAGCACCTATACCGGTCGTCCGCCCGATGAGCCGGCTATTTTAGGTGTTGCATTGAATGAAGTTTTTGTGCCGATTCTGCAAAAACAGTTTCCGGAGATAGTTGATTTCTATCTGCCACCCGAAGGCTGTTCGTACCGGATGGCGGTCATCAGCATAAAGAAGCAATACCCTGGGCATGCCAAACGGATCATGCTTGGAACCTGGTCATTTCTCAGGCAGTTTATGTACACAAAATTTGTCATCATCTGTGATGATGATGTTGATGTGCGTAACTGGGAAGATGTGATCTGGGCAATGACCACGCGCATGGATCCGGCGCGGGATACGACGATGCTAGAGAACACCCCTATTGATTACCTTGATTTTGCTTCGCCGGTTTCGGGGCTTGGTTCAAAGATCGGTTTTGATGCGACCAATAAATGGCCGGGGGAGACAACACGTGAGTGGGGTGAGCCGATTACGATGAGTGATAAAGTGAAAGGGCGGGTTGACTTGATTTGGGGTGATTTGGGGATTGGGTAGCCTATAATTTAGTGTCGATTTTTTTTACATTATTTTATGAGGAAGCTGATAGCGCAAAAAAATCAATAAAAACAATATATTGCCTATTTGGCATCTATGTTGCTTAAATTTTAGCCAAGTTAAGATGTTTAAATAGATGGAGTTAAGAAAATGAAAAAAATTATTTGTTTGTTTGTTTGTTTGTTTGTTTGCTGGGGTGGCTAATGCGGGAGTGATTTCTGTTGTAAATGGGTCTCACGATGTTATAAACGGTACTATATCTGGTGACTTGGGGCTTAATGGCTTGGGCCATACCAGTACACTCACTAATTGGACGGGTGCGTTAAGTTCGGGATCAGATGCTATCGTTGTCGAACAAGGTGCATACAGCGTATCCACAGGAGATGTTCAATCATATCTTGGAGCTGGAGGCAGAATGATTGTGTTAGGTGACTGGAGTGCCGATACATTCATGAATTCAATTCTTGGCACTAGCATGAATATTGCCTCGACATCTGGTTCATACGGGACAACTGTAGCATCGCTAACAGCTTCTGCTTTAGGAACTACATTTGCAGATGATCCTAGTGACCTTGCTTTCCTTTCTTCGACTCACACTCTCCTTTCAGGAATTGCCAGCCTAGCCGCTGGGAGTGAAGCTTTTTATGTTGGTGCTAATGGTCCGCAGGTATTTCGGTCAATTTACGGTGCAGGTGATCTATTTTATATCGGTTGGGATTTCTGTTGCGCTGGAACAGGGGCTCAACGCAATGATTATTACACTGTGCTAGATAGTGCAATCAACTATGACTCAGTAAGATCTGTGCCTGAGCCTGCATCACTTGCATTGCTTGGTTTGGGGCTTGCAGGCATTGGGTTTTCGATGAAAAAGAAAACTACTTAGAGTAAAAGAGGGCGGTGCCCTTTTTAATAAAAACCCTCACCTTTTGGCGGGGGTTTTTATTTGTCTTAATCGTGTTAAGACGCAGCTATGGCGAAGTCGTTTTCTGGCATTTCGTTGCCGCGAAAGTAGTGGCTTCAAAGCCACCCCACCCCAAAAATGAATTCTGTGGGACTGAAGATCCCACCTCCAATGAGAGTAAACCTCTTTCTTTGTGCGTTATGGTGCTTTGAATCGAAGGTTTTCTCTACGGCTAGCTGTTAATTTTTGTGTTGCCAAAGAGATGAATAGCCTAGCAGCAGCAATCTCCCCTCGGTATCATGTTCCTTTATTGATAGAGATTACCCACATGAAAGTCAGCGTAAAACAGCTAGTCGATCAGGCATTGCAACAGATTGAAACAATCAGCCTTGAGCAGGCAAGTAAGCTGCTAAATGACGATAATGTTGTTTGTGTCGATATCCGGGATATTCGCGAGCTTTATCGTGATGGAAAAATTCCCGGTGCACTGCATGCACCCCGCGGAATGTTGGAGTTTTGGGCTGATCCTGATAGTGAATATCATCGCAAAGTTTTCTCATCGGGGAAAAAATTTGTTTTCTATTGCGCGAAAAGTCATCGTTCTGCGCTGGCCACTTTAACGCTGCAAAATATGGGACTTGAACCGGTTTGTCATATTGATGGTGGTTTTCTGGCTTGGCGAAACGCCGGTTTAGCGGTTGAGGTGGTTTCACCGTAAATGATGAAGCGTGCGGAGGCTGTTCTTCAGTCTACTTTTGGATACGATCAGTTTCGTCATTCACAAGCGGAGATTATTGAGACGCTTTTGAAGGGTGATGATGCGTTGGTATTGATGCCAACAGGAGGCGGCAAGTCGCTCTGTTTCCAAGTGCCTGCTCTGGTGTGCGAAGGAACTGCGATTGTTGTCTCTCCGCTGATTGCCTTAATGCAGGATCAGGTGGATGCTTTGCGGCAGCTTGGTGTGAATGCGGCATTTTTAAACTCTAGTTTGAGTCAGGGTGAGGCACAGGCTGTTACAGGGCAGCTACTCAATAGTGAGCTTGATCTGCTCTATGTGGCCCCTGAAAGGTTGCTAAATGAGTATATGTTGGGGCTTTTAGATCGTTGTAGGCTTTCACTGTTTGCAATTGATGAGGCCCATTGTGTTTCCCAGTGGGGGCATGATTTTCGCCCTGAATACCAGCAGCTCAAAATTCTTCATGAGCGTTTTCCAACAGTTCCGCGTATTGCGCTAACGGCAACGGCTGATCAACGTACGCGTGATGAGATTATTGCTCAGCTAAGACTGGAAGAGGCGCAGGTTTTTATTAATAGCTTTGACCGGCCTAATATCCATTATTCAATTTCTGAGGGGAATAATCCCAAACAGCGTTTGTGGCGCTTTCTTGAAGAAAAGCATCCTCATGATGCGGGAATTGTTTACTGCCTGTCGCGAAAGAAAGTGGAGGCAATTGCAGAGTGGTTATCTGATCAGGGGCGTATTGCGCTGCCTTATCACGCCGGTTTGCATCAGGAAGTTAGACAGCAGAATCAGCAGCGATTTTTGCGCGAAGAGGGGGTGATTATTGTCGCCACCATCGCTTTTGGAATGGGCATTGATAAGCCTGATGTTCGCTTTGTGGCGCATTTGTCTTTGCCTAAAAGTATCGAGGCCTATTACCAAGAAACAGGCCGTGCAGGGCGTGATGGGGAGCCAGCAAATGCTTGGATGGCGTATGGACTGCAAGATGTGATTACGCTTCGGCAATTCATGCAAGATTCCAATGCGGATGAGGCGCATAAACGGGTTGAACATCATAAACTGGAGTCGATGTTGGGGCTGTGTGAGTTGATTGCTTGCCGACGACACGCCTTGCTAACCTATTTTGATGAGGATTACTCTGAAAAATGTGGTAACTGTGATAATTGTTTGAGTCCTCCTGAAAAGTGGGACGGAACAGTTGCGACACAAAAAGCACTATCGACTATTTTCAGAACAGAGCAACGTTTTGGGGTGAGTTATATCGTCGATATTTTGCTGGGTAAATCGGATGAGCGCATTCAGCGTAATGGCCATGAGCGGGTGAGTACATTTGGAATAGGGAAAGAGCTCTCTATCGCTGAGTGGAGAAGCCTGTTTCGACAATTAATTGCGCTGGGTTATGTCGATATTGATACCGGGCGGTTTGGTGCGTTACGGCTCACCGAGAAATGTCGCCCAATCTTAAAGGGTGAGCAGCAGCTTAGTTTGAGAAAACAGGGTAAAGAAGGATCGCTCTCAAAGAGTAAGAAACCGATTAGCCATTTACGACCACAGGATGAGCCGTTATGGGAGGCTTTGAGGGCCTTAAGAGGTGAACTTGCTTCTGAGGCTGCTGTTCCTCCCTATGTGATTTTCCACGATGCAACATTGCAGGAGATGCTAAAGAAAAGGCCGAAGTCAGCAGCTGATATGCGAACGATATCGGGTGTTGGCGAACAAAAACTTGCTCGCTATGGACAAAAGTTCCTCGCCGAAATTGCAAAATTTCCGCTCTCTGATCTGCTTAATAATCGGCTGAGTGCAACGGTGAATGAGACGCTTATCCTTTATCAGCAGGGGATTGCTGCTGAGCAGATTGCGCGAGAACGTGATCTTAAACCCAGCTCAATTTATACACATCTTGCGGATGCCATTGAGGTGGGGCTTCTTGATGTGCTCGATGTGGTTGATTTGGATAAGGGTGAATATGATGAGATTGTTTTCACAATCGAATCACTAGCAGAAGACGAGAAGGGGCGGCTTAAAGCGGTCTATGAGGCGCTTGATGAGATGTATGACTATGGTGTTTTGAAATGCGTGCAGGCTTCAATTTGAACCTAAGAGGCCTCTCAGCATAAAAAAGGGTGACGGTTTGTAATCGTCACCCTTTTTAAGTTTTTTCATGACTTTTTATAGACTATATAGCGACCGTATCAGTACTAATTTTTAACTCTTCAGCTTTGGTAGACGCGGGCTCGGGTGCCTCTATGAACTCTTCACCTGTCGCAAGTGCAAGCGCGCGCTTAAAACAGTCGGCTGCTTTGGCTTCACTTCCATGCTGGTTATAAAGATCACCGAGCTGTTTTAACGCTTTAACCGTCGGTTTGGAGTGAATGCTGGCTTCTAAATAGCCTTCGGACTTGGCCCACAGTTGGTTTCTTGCGCAAAGCCTGCCCAGCATCCTAAGTAAAACAGCATTTTTGGGTTGATGAGAAAGCCATTTTTCGGCATTTTCTATCTGAACAGTTTGGTTGGTCATTTCAATTTGGCCATACAGCGGTATGAGTTCCTCATTCCACTCCGAATCAATGCTGGCACGCAGAAGCCGTTCAATGTCCTCTCCAGCACCGACTTTAATCATGGTATTAAAATAGATATTTTGAAGGTCAAAGTCTTTTTGGAGCGCTTTAGGGAGTAGTTTCCAGTTCTGCTGTAAATTGGATGCAGAGCTAGAATCAGCCTGCTTGCGGAAAATATTTATCCAGACAGTTTTTTCCAGGTTGATGAAGTCACCCTGATTGTATGCTTTGAATTTCTTTAGCGTAGGCAGAAATTTCTGCAGTACTTCCCACTCGTCTAATTTTTGGTAAACGGTGCTGAGCAGTCTCAGAATATAGGGGTGCTTTGGCGAAAGTGCCTTAAGGTGTTTGAGTGTAGCCAGCGCCTCTTCAAGTTGATCGTGTTCAAGCTGTAATTCAGCTTGGGTTATGCCAATCGCGATATCTGCTTTTGGCACACTTTTGTGTGCGAGCTGTAGGTAATGGTCTCGGCTGCCGTAGTCTTGGCGAAACTGAGCGGCTCTGGCAGCAGTTAAATAATTGAGAAGCGGTGTGTCACTCTCTTCGGCATGTTTGATCAGATATTTCTCAGCTTTTTCCCAGTGTCCTTCAGCTGATTGAATTAGGCCAGAGGTTAGCTCTTTTTGGGAGCGGTTCTTCCTTCTTTGTGCTCCCCATAAGCGAAAGCGAGAGGGGGTGTTCACAAAATAGATAAAGCTCCGAATTAGCAGATAAAGTGTCGAAAAGAGAAGGACAATGGCAATCAGTGCAATTGCGAGAGAGGTCTCAACAGACAACGTCCCATAGCCAAGAAGAAGGTAGCCTGGGTCTTTTTGTACGAGAAGTGCAGCGCCTGCAGCGAGAAAAAGTCCGCCAACAATAAAGAAGATCTTTTTCATGGCTAGCCCTCTTTATTAACTTTAAGAATCGGTACAGCCCTTAGTGCTCTGAGTGATTCGCTGATGTCAACAGCTGGGGTTTTAATCAAAGAGGATGAAAGTCTGTCAATTTCACCTCCAACAAACAGGTTTTCGCTTGCAGACATGTCGAAATAGCGGGTTAACCATGCTTTTGCTGCGTCCAGATTGGCTTTGTAGAGCAGTTCGTTTTCTTGGACAAGTGCAAGACGAGCCATCTCTAGTTTGATTGCTAGGCTTTGGCGCATTACTTCAACCTGTTCTGGCGTCAGCATGATTTGAATTGGACGATCGGAACGGCGCACAACAGCGACTGACTTTAGGTTTTCTAAAGCAGTTTCTGCTAAAGCCTTCCAGTCGCCAAGTTTTGGCCGTTCGCTCGGCGTGGTTGCTGTTGTTTTGATTTTTCCAGCATGAGGGAGCAGAACGGGCATATTATGAATGCCACCTTCTAGAGCGAGCAGGCTTGAGGCTAGGCCAACAAGATCGGGCTGAGTTGTGCTTTTCAGGTTGGCAATATCTTGAGCGATTACGGCTCTAACGGGAAAAAGAGAGGCATCCCCATTTTCTTTTAATCTTTTGTCGGCAGATTCAAGCGCGATAATGGCTGTTTTGATATCGCCAGCAAGTTGCAATCTTTGGTTTGCAACACTCAAAAGATATTCAGCTTCTGCGACTAACCAGTCTGGGCGATTTTTACCAATCTGGCGCTCGAGAATACGCAATGAGTCACTCGTGTTTGTTTCAAGGCTGGATAGCTTTTCTCCAGTTTCAGAAAGCTGGCTGCTTGCCTGCGCCATTGATTCTGCTTGAGCGTCTGCTGCGGAGCTGATTTTTTGTTGGGCTTGATCGAGCGCGTTGTTGATCTCACTTTTCAACTGGCTCTTCGCTTTCTCAGCGGCCGCCTGTTGGTTGGCAGCATCGCTATTAAGTTTTTGGACAGAGCTATTTAGCGTTTTAAATGATGCCTGAAACTGCATGTAGAAATAGTAGCCCGCTCCAGCAAGAGCAAGTGTGAGAATCAGTGCAAACCAACCAATTCCACCACCACTTGAGGACTCTTTTTTAGTTGCTTTGGCTGCTGTTTGAGCCGGTTTTGTTGGGGATTCGGCTGCTTTTTTACTGTTAGTCTGAGCCGGTTTCTTACTTTTATCCTGCGTTGCCAAGAGTCTCTTCCTCGTTGTTTTGGGTTTTAAAGAAGGTATGAAATGGAGTCTTCTTTTAACCAGTTTGCTCAATCAGGGTGTCTATCAGTGTTTCATTATAGGGCTGTTTGCTGACGATTACTCGTATTATCCCTGCATTATGTGCCATTTTTTCGATTCTTTTGCTGACCGTTAATAGTGGAGTTTGAGTCAGTAGCTTCTGATTGCATTTGCCTAGAAGTGTGATCAGGTTTTGTAGAGTCTCTCCACTTGTGGCTGTTACGTAATCAATCTCGCCATTTTTCCAGCTTGAGATTAAGGGATTTATGTCGCTCGTTGGGCAGGCCCTTCTGTATACTTCTGCATAAATGATTTCTGCGCCATAGCTTTCTAAAGATTGCTTTAGCTTCTCTCGTCCCCCTTCTCCGCGGACAATCATACACTTTTTATTATCCATATTCCGCATCTCTGAAAGAGAGAGAAGTGCTTCAGAGTTGCTGCTGCGCGAAGGCGTTAAGTCTGCCTCTAGATTGTATTTTAATAGTGCTTTTCTGGTGGCTTCTCCAATTGCTGCTATTTTGGTTTGTGATAGGAGCTGAAGGTCTTCATTAAGGAGTTTGGCGGCATGGTGCACAGCGTTGGCGCTAACAAAGAATAGCCAGTCAAAAGAGGGGGCCCGCTTTAGTGTGGCAAGCGCTTTTTGTTGGCTAGAGGTTGTTTTTATCTCGATGGTTGGAAAGGTGATGGCGCGACCACCTGCGGCTTCAATTAGATTGGCCAGTGCTTTTGATTGTTGTTCTGGGCGGGTGATAAGTATGCCGAGCCCTTGGAGGGGGCTGCTTTTAGCCATAAAGAGACTTGAGTATTTCTCCAGCACCTTGAGCGAGCAGAGCTTCGGCAACTGTAATGCCTAATGATTCTGGATCGCTATCTGGGCCAGTTTGTTCATGGAATATTGTTCTAGAACCATCGGGTGCACCGACTAGTCCGCGTAGCCGAATGTAGCCATTGCTAAGTTCAGAGTAGCCCGCGATGGGAACCTGGCAGCCACCCTCTAAGTGATGGTTCATTGCTCGTTCTGCGGCAACACGAATGGCTGTTTCAGTGTGATGTAGCGGCTTTAGAAGTTGTTGCGTCAGTTCGTCATCATCTCTACATTCAATGCCAATTGCACCTTGGCCAATAGCCGGCAGACTCTCTTCTGGTGGGAGTGAAAGTTTGATTCGCTCTTCCATGTCAAGACGTATAAGGCCCGCTGAGGCGAGAATGATGGCATCGTATTCTTCTGCATCAAGTTTTGCGAGGCGAGTGTTAACATTTCCTCTTAAGTCGAGAATGGTGAATTCAGGGTATTTTGCGCGAATTTGGCATTGTCTGCGCAGGCTGGATGTGCCGACTTTTGCATTTTTAGGAAGATCATCCAGTGAGCTGTAATGGTTTGAGACAAAAGCATCGCGTGGATCTTCGCGTTTGAGTATGGTGTTGAGGTGAAGTCCTTCAGGAAATTCGACAGGAACATCTTTCATTGAGTGGACAGCAATATCTGCTCGGCCTTCCAGCATGCCCTGTTCTAATTCTTTGACAAACAGACCTTTGCCTCCCACTTTTGCAAGAGGGGTATCAAGAATTTTGTCGCCACGTGTGGTCATTTTGACGAGTTCAGTCTGCAGGTCAGGGTGAGCTTTTTTTAAGAGGCGAGTGACCTCTTCGGCTTGCCAGAGTGCAAGTGGGCTTCGGCGTGTAGCGATGCGAATGATTTTTTGTGTCACGGACAAATACCTGAAAATATTGACGGTGTAGGGTATCATAGGGAGTTGGCCTTTATAACATTTAGAGTTGATTGGCTTTGGAAAATTTATTGTAGGCAGCCGTTTTAGTGGGGAGGCTCTATGTCTAATGAAAGTATTGAGCGGTTAAGTCCTCTGCAGGGTTACGATTTTTTGCAGAATAATCCCGATGCGCTCTTTGTTGATGTAAGGAGTTCGGCGGAGATAAAGTTTGTTGGTTATCCCGAAGGCTCGCTTCACATGCCATGGATGGAGTTCCCTGATATGAGGCCTTTGGCTGGATTTGTCGGAATGGTGCGCGAAAAGGCTGAGGACTCTGATAAGCCAATATTGTTAATTTGCCGTAGTGGGCAACGCTCGATGAGCGCTGCAAAAGCATTGGCAGAGGCCGGTTTTACCAAGTTAATAAATATTGAAGAGGGTTTTGAGGGTGATTTGGATGGAGAGGGTCACCGAAACCTGAAAAGTGGCTGGCGTTTCCATGGTTTGCCGTGGAAACAGAAGTAGGCGATAAAGAATTTGTTTGAATGGGGTGTGCCCTGTTTTGCACGCCCCTTTATTTTGTTGGTGACATCCTCAGTTTTTTTGGGAAGTCACATTAGCGAGTAGAAAGAAGAGATGATTGAAAAGTTAAGAAATGTAGCGATTATTGCCCACGTTGACCATGGAAAGACGACCTTGGTGGACAAGTTGCTGCAGCAGTCTGGAACGTTTGAGGCGCATGAAACGACTTCCGAGCGGATGATGGATTCTAATGATCTTGAAAAAGAGCGTGGAATTACCATTTTGGCTAAAAATACAGCTATTGATTGGAATGGCTACCACATCAATATTGTCGACACTCCGGGCCACGCTGATTTTGGTGGAGAAGTTGAGCGTGTACTTTCAATGGTTGACTCGGTTCTTCTGCTTGTTGATGCGGTTGACGGCCCAATGCCACAGACCCGTTTTGTTACCTCAAAGGCATTTGCGCTGGGATTAAAGCCGGTTGTTGTGATCAATAAAATTGATCGTCCGGGAGCAAGGCCTGAATGGGTTCTTGATCAAACTTTTGAACTGTTTGATCGTTTGGGCGCGACTGATGAGCAGCTTGATTTCCCTGTTATCTACGCATCGGCGCTGAATGGTTACGCCAACCTGGATGAAGAGGCGAGAGATGGTGATATGACGCCACTGTTTCAGGCGATTGTCGATGAAGTGAGTCCGCCGGATGTTGATGTAGAGGGCGATTTGCAGTTGCAGGTTTCTAGCCTCGATTACAATTCTTATGTTGGTTTGATTGGTATTGGTCGTGTTCAGCGCGGCGTACTGAAGAAAAACAAGGCATTAACCATTGTTGATAGACATGGCAATGAGCGTAGCGGACGAATTCTCCAGATTATGGGATTTAAGGGGCTGGAGAGAGTTGAGCAGGATGAGGCGAGAGCCGGCGATATTATTGCTTTTTCAGGGCTTGATCCATTGAATATTTCAGACACAATTTGTTCGCCAGATTGTGTTGAAGCATTGCCGCCGTTGTCGATTGACGAGCCGACTATTACGATGACGTTTCAAGTGAATACCTCTCCTTTTGCAGGTAAAGAGGGGAAATATGTGACATCTCGCCAGATCAAAGACCGTTTGGAACTTGAGCTTCGCTATAACGTTGCGTTACGCGTTGATCCGACTGATGATCCTGATAAATTTAAAGTTTCTGGGCGTGGTGAGCTGCATCTTTCTGTTTTGATTGAAAATATGCGTCGCGAAGGTTTCGAGATGGGTGTTTCTCGTCCGGAAGTGATTGTTAAAGAGATCCATGGTGAGCTTTGTGAGCCGTATGAATTTGTCACCATCGAAGTGGAGGATGAGCATCAAGGTTCGGTGATGGAGAAGCTTGGTGAGCGTAAGGCGGAGCTAAAAAATATGGTTCCTGATGGTGGTGGTCGCGTCAGGCTTGAATATATGATGCCTTCGCGTGGCTTGATTGGATTCCAGACTGAATTTATGACGACCACATCGGGTTCCGGTTTGATCTATCACGTATTTGATCACTATGGACCTGTTAAAGAGGGGGCGCTTGGGCAGAGAAATAATGGTGTTCTGATTTCTAATGCAAATGGTAAAGCACTGGCTTTTGCATTGTTTAATCTTCAAGAGCGCGGGAAACTGTTATTAGTCCACGCGGACCCTGTTTATGAGGGGATGATCGTTGGTCTTCATGCGCGAGCAAATGATCTCGTGGTTAATCCAACTAAGGCCAAGCAGCTGACAAATATCCGCGCAGCGGGTACGGATGAGAACTTGGTTTTAGTCCCTATCCAGAAGCTGACATTAGAGCAGGCGCTAGAATTTATCGATGATGATGAGCTGGTCGAGGTGACCCCAGACTCTATTCGTATCCGCAAGAAACTATTGTTGGAGAATGAGCGTAAGAGAGCTGCTCGTGGCGCAGTATAGGTTTATATTGGCGGCGTGAATTGAAAGGGGCTGATCTGTTGGTTAGCCCTTTTTTTATGTTGAGATTTTATGCATAAAAAAACCCTGATAAATTCTTATTTATCAGGGTTAAGGTCGTCTTTTGCTTGGTTGGTCTAAATGGTTCCTTCCTTGGCAACGTCCTGTTGAATGGTCCTTTGAAATCCTTATCCTGTGACGACGTTGATAATTCTACGTCCTTGGGAAAAACAGGGTAGTCGGTTGCTGCTGCAATGCGTGTAGGTGCGCGCCTACATATTCTGGCGAAGGCACTGCTTTTACCTTCGCCGTCAATTCAGCTCAATTCGTGCAAACAGGGGCAAAAATCTTTATCATTCTGCTTTTAAACACTTTAAGTGAATATTCAAATGGCTGGACGAAGCGCAGAGATTGTTAGAAATACGCTAGAAACTCAGATAACAGTGCGTATTAACCTTGATGGAACGGGTCAATCATCTTTTCAAACCGGAGTTCCATTCTTGGATCACATGATGGATCAGATCGCTCGCCATGGGATGATTGATTTAGAGGTGACTGCTAAGGGTGATTTAGAGATTGATGATCATCATACAGTAGAAGATATTGGTATCGCTCTTGGGCAGGCCTTCTCAGAAGCACTAGCAGATAAGAAAGGGTTGACGCGTTATGGTCATGCTTATGTCCCACTTGATGAGGCCTTGTCTCGTGTTGTCATCGATTTTTCGGGGCGGCCTGGGCTTGAATACAACGTGATTTTTCCGCGCGGTCAAATAGGCTCATTTGATGTCGATCTGTTCAGGGAATTCTTTCAGGGGTTTGTTAATCACGCCAAAGCAACTATTCACATCGATAATTTGAAAGGTGTGAATGCGCATCACGTTGCAGAGACTATTTTTAAGGCATTTGGTCGGGCGTTAAGAGTGGCTGCGGCACCTGACGCTGCAATGCAGGGTATTATGCCCTCCACAAAAGGCACTCTTTAAAATCTAAACAGCCGGATAAGGTAATGACTTCAGTAGCCGTTATTGACTATGGGATGGGTAATCTTCACTCAATCTCAAAAGCACTTGAGCATGTGGCCCAAGGTTCTAAAGTGATTATAACCTCTTGCCCTGATGAGATTGCTCGTGCGGATAGGGTCGTATTTCCGGGTGTTGGTGCAATTAAAGATTGTATGGAGGCGCTTGAAAAGTCCTCTCTTGTTGATGTAATCAAAACTGTTGCGAAAGACCGCCCTTTTTTGGGGGTTTGCCTCGGAATGCAAGCGCTACTCGATGAAAGCGAAGAGGGTGGCGGGGTGCGCTGTTTAGGGCTTATTCCGGGCAAAGTTAAGCATTTCGAGAAAGGGCTTGTGGATGGGGCTGGAGAAAAGCTAAAAGTTCCACATATGGGTTGGAATAACGTTCACCAAACGGTTAACCACCCACTCTGGAAGGATATACCTCAAGAGGCGCGCTTTTACTTTGTGCATAGCTACTATGCTGTGCCGAAGAATGCTGAAAATAGCGCTGCGGTAACCGCATATCCTGAATCATTCAGCTGCGCGCTGAGCCATAAGAATATTTTTGCCGCTCAATTTCACCCTGAAAAAAGCCAGACAGCGGGATTGCAGTTGTTGGAGAATTTTTTGGGTTGGGACGGCATCGTTACTAAATAGTTAATAGAGGTTTTTTTATGCTGTTAATACCAGCCATAGATCTAAAAGAAGGTCAGTGTGTTCGTCTTCGTCAGGGAAGAATGGAGGACGATACTGTTTTTTCTGACGATCCTGTTGCGGTTGCCGGTAAATGGGTTGCTGCAGGCGCAAGGCGTATCCATCTTGTTGATTTGGATGGTGCCTTTGCCGGTAAGCCGGTCAATCATGAAGTAATTAAGGCTATCACGACAGCTTATCCCAACACACCTGTTCAGATTGGTGGTGGGATTCGTGATAAAGAGACCATCGCTGCCTATCTTGATGCGGGCGTTCAGTACGTGATTATTGGAAGTAAAGCGGTGAGTGATCCCAGTTTTGTTGGAGAGGCGGCTGCAGAGTTTCCGGGCCATATTATTGTCGGATTAGATGCAAAGGATGGCATGGTGGCAACCGATGGTTGGGCAAACATATCGAGTCATAATGTGGTTGACCTTGCACAACAATTTGAATCTGACGGTGTTGAGGCGATTGTCTATACCGATATTAGCCGTGATGGAATGATGAGTGGAGTCAATATTGAGGCGACAGTCAGATTGGCTGAGTCAATCAATATTCCGGTTGTTGCTTCTGGGGGTATTACCAATATGGACGACATTCATGGGCTTGGAAAAGTGGCCGATAGCGGGATTATGGGGGCAATAACAGGCCGCGCCATTTATGAAGGAACGCTCGACTTTGAAGCGGCAGAGAAAATAGCACTCTCTTACGGGAAATAGGCTCATGGCACTGGCGAAACGAATTATCCCCTGTCTGGATGTTGATAATGGCCGCGTTGTGAAGGGGGTCAAGTTTGTCAATATTCGGGATGCAGGTGATCCTGTAGAGGTGGCTCGACGTTATGATTTTGAAGGCGCCGATGAGATTACCTTTCTCGACATCACAGCCAGTTCTGACAATAGGGATACGATTGTTCATATGGTTGAACAGGTCGCTGGAGAGGTTTTTATTCCACTGACCGTTGGTGGTGGAATTCGTAAGTTGGAAGATATTCGGCGCATGCTCAATGCGGGTGCAGATAAGGTAGGTATTAATACCGCTGCTGTTTTTAATCCAGAATTTGTTAAAGAGGCTGCGGATAAATTTGGATCGCAATGTATCGTTGTTGCGATTGATGCAAAGAAGGTAAGTGGAGAAGGGGAGCCGCTTAAATGGGAAATCTTCACTCATGGCGGGCGTGAGCCAACTGGGCTGGATGCAATCCAATGGGCGAGAAAAATGGTCGATTATGGTGCGGGTGAGATTCTACTAACAAGTATGGATCGAGACGGAACTCGAGAAGGGTTTGACTTGCCGTTAACGCGAGCAATCAGCGAAGCGGTGGATGTGCCGGTGATTGCGTCAGGTGGTGTCGGCGATCTTGATCACCTTTCTGCGGGCGTCCTAGAAGGAAAGGCTGATGCGGTGTTGGCAGCGAGTATTTTCCATTTTGCAGAATATACCGTCGGTGAAGCAAAACAGGCGATGCGAGATAAAGGAATTGAGGTTCGCTTGTGAGTGATGATCTTTGGCTAGAAGAGATAAAGTGGGATGAGAAAGGCTTGGTGCCGGCGATTGCTCAAGAGGCATCAAGCGGTAAAGTGTTAATGGTCGCCTGGATGAATAAGGAATCATTATTGCTGACTGCTGAGGAGGGTTATGCGACGTATTGGTCTCGTTCTCGCCAGAAACTATGGAAAAAAGGTGAGGAGTCTGGGCACCGGCAAAAAGTACTTGAGCTTCGCTTGGATTGTGATGCGGATGTTGTCTTAATGTTGGTTGAGCAAGCTGGTGGGATTGCTTGCCATACAGGCCGGCATAACTGTTTTTTTAGGCGCTTTAAAGATGGTCAGTGGGTAGTTGCTGATCCTGTTTTGAAAGATCCTGGTGAGATTTATAGGAGCAGTACAGATGAGTGATGTTCTTAAGGCGTTGGCTGAGGTGTTGGAGCAGCGTAAGAAAGAGAGCCCTGATAGCTCATATGTTGCATCCCTTTATAATAAGGGAACAGATACTATCCTTAAAAAGGTGGGTGAAGAGGCGGCTGAAACAATTATTGCTGGAAAAGGTGGTGACAAGGAGCAGATAGTCTATGAAACGGCGGATCTCTGGTTTCATAGCATGGTGCTTCTCGCGCATAATAATTTAGGGCCTGAAGATGTGCTGAATGAGTTGAGCCGTCGCTTTGGGTTGTCTGGTCTCGAAGAAAAGGCCAGTCGAAAATAGAATTTTAACTAGAAAAGCGGCGACTTAAGTCGGTGGATTATAGGGGAAAAGAGAATGGGTATTAGCATTTGGCAGTTATTGATTGTTTTGGTCATTGTTTTGTTGTTGTTTGGTACAAAGCGGTTGCGCAATTTAGGCGGAGATCTAGGGGCAACGATCAAAGGCTTTAAAAGTGCAATGAAAGAGGGAGAGGAAACCACTTCCTCTAGCACCGATCCGCTCGAAAACGGCTCAGATAAAGTGATAGATGGTGAGGTGACCGATAAGGAAAAAGAAAAGAGCTAGCTATCTAGAGTCTGAAAAATGTTTGATATCGGTTTTTGGGAGTTGGCAATGATTGGTGTTGTCGCTCTGTTAGTTATTGGGCCAGAACGCTTGCCTAAGGTGGCGCGCGTGGGCGGCTTTTGGCTTGGAAAGGCACGCGGTTATGTGTCGACAGTCAAGCAGGAGCTAGATAAAGAGCTACAAATTGAAGAGGTAAAGCAGGCAGTATTAAAAGAGAACCCTTTGGAAGGGGTTTCTCAAATATCTAAAGAATTTAATGCTGAAGTGAAAAAAGCATCCGACGTAGTTAAAGAGGCTGGAGAGGAGCTGGGGGCTTTGGATGAAGCAAAAGAAGACGGATCTACAACGAAAACATGAGTGAGCGAGAGGCGTTAGCGGAGCAGCCATTTCTTTCGCATCTAGTTGAGTTGCGAGATCGGCTGCTGAAGGTTGTGATGGGTGTGCTGGTTATCTTTTTGCTGCTCTTTCCGTTTGCCAATGAAATTTATAGCTATCTATCTGGGCCGCTGACCGTGCACCTCCCTGAAGGGAGTACGATGATAGCTATTGAGGTTGCCTCCCCTTTTTTGGCGCCCTTCAAGTTAACAATGGTATTAGCCATTTTTCTCTCAATGCCTTGGATTTTATTTCAGGCATGGGCCTTTATTGCACCAGCTTTATATCATCATGAAAGGCGGCTGGTTTTTCCACTTCTGGTCGCAAGCAGCGCTCTCTTTTATGTTGGGATGGCATTTGCATATTACGTGGTGTTCCCATTGGCCTTCGGTTTTCTGACGGCGACAGCCCCGGAAGGTGTTGCCATCATGACTGATATCAGTCGATATCTGGATTTTATTTTGACGCTCTTTTTTGCTTTTGGGCTCTCTTTTGAAATTCCTATTGCAACGATTGTTCTGGTTTGGAGCGGTACAGTGAGTCAGAAAAGTCTAGCCGAAAAAAGACCTTACGTCATCGTAGGGGCCTTTGTTTTTGGGATGATCTTGACTCCCCCAGATGTTATTTCACAGACGTTGTTGGCCGTACCTGTCTGGTTGCTGTTTGAAATGGGGCTCATCTGTTCGAGGTTTTTTGTAAAAAAAGAGCCCTGAAAGGATTAATTGTTTGAAGAATGGTTGAACAGTTCTTAAAAAAAGGTATAATTTCCGGCTTTTCCGCGACCGTAAACTCGGAGCAAACTTGATGAAAACTTTTAGCGCGAAACCGGCAGAAGTCACACGTGACTGGTTCGTAGTCGATGCAGATGGCAAAACACTTGGTAGATTATCTTCTGAGATAGCAAGGCGCCTGCGTGGCAAACATAAAGCAGAATACACACCGCATGTTGATACTGGCGATTATATCGTTGTAGTCAATGCAGAGAAAATTAAAGTAACTGGTAATAAAGAGCAAGACAAAATCTACTACCACCACACAGGGTATGTAGGAAGCTTGAAATCAGTTAGCTTGGGTAAATTGAGAAAAACTTTTCCAGATCGGATTATTAAAACTGCCGTAAAGGGTATGTTGCCAAGAAATCCTCTGGGCAGAGCGATGTTTAAAAAGCTCAAAGTTTTTGTTGGGCCAGAGCATACGCATCAAGCTCAGCAGCCTAAAGTTTTAGATATATAGAAATTAGACGGAAATATTATGGCAGCAACACAATATTACGGAACAGGTCGTCGTAAAAGTTCAACGGCGCGTGTTTTTGCAAAAGCAGGTAGCGGCAAGATCGTTGTAAATAGTTTAGAAATTGATAACTATTTTGGTCGTGAAACTGACAGAATGGTCTCTAGGCAACCGCTTGTTTTGACTGAATTGGCTGATAAGTTGGATATTTCAGTCACAGTTAGAGGTGGTGGTTCGTCTGGTCAGGCTGGTGCGATTCGTCACGGAATTACACGTGCACTGATGGAGTATGACGAAACATTGCGTCCAGCACTAAGAAAAGCAGGTTACGTTACACGTGATTCGCGTGAAGTTGAACGTAAAAAGATTGGTTTGCACAAAGCGAGAAAGCGTCCTCAGTACTCAAAACGTTAATTTCTTGTGGGGTAGGGCTTACTTCGGGATTTGGGGAATCGTCTAGCGGCAGGACTGCGGACTCTGACTCCGCCAACCAAGGTTCGAATCCTTGTTCCCCAGCCAAAATAGCAAAAGGCTACAGTTTAATCACTGTAGCCTTTTTGTTTTTAGCGAGGAATTTGTATTGGTTCATAGGAGAAAAAATTAAGCCTGTTCGTACTCAGAAATAATCTGTTTGGCTTTTTCTGCTAGCTGTTCCTCTACGTTTATTGATATCAGCCCTGTTGTTGGCAGCTCTCCTATTGCGCCAGACAGGTAGTGGCCATTTATTGATGCAGCTATTCCATTTGCCTCGAGAAGCCCCTTTATAATGTTTGCTTCAATGTTGTCTTGAGGGCTGTAGATGTTAGTCACTAGTTTACAGGCAATAAAAAACGGGATTGGCTGAGCCAACCCCGTTTTACTGATAGATTGCCGTGCTGTTTAGGCAACATCAAACCAAGCAGCAATCTCTTTTGAAGTGCCGTTTTTGAGGCTGTCAGCTGCAGAAGTGGTCTCTTTTATGGTGTCTGTATCTAGCTTTTCTCTGCATTGATCACCTAAAGCTATGCACTCATCTTTGTATTCCTGAAACTTTTTATAATTACCTTGAAGGTGCTTTGGGAAGCCGGGCATTGCAATTTCGATGCTAAATAAAGCTTGGCGATAATCCTCTGCGGCAGCCAATGCTCGAGCAGCCAAGACGTAGTAAATAGCCTTTTCTACGTCATCACTAATATGGTCTGTATTGCTAAGGATTGTGCGCGCGGCGCGGTTGTATTCGCCAGCTTGTAAGTCAGGTTCATAGATTGGCAAGATGCTGGCAAGTGACTTTCGAACGGCGCCGGCGCCTCTATTGCTGTAGATCATATACAAAATCATGAGAACCAACCCTACGGGCAAGCCAACCATAACCATATAAGTGGTAGTGTTCATTAAAGTCTCCTCAACAATAAAAATTATAAGTTTATATTTAAATATTTAAGCTGGTAGTCTGCCATAAATTAGAGTTTCATAACATAGTCTTTTATAACATGCCTAGAATCAAATTAACTTGGGGCAAGCTTGTCAATAGGATGGCTATTTTCTAGTAAATAATTTCTTGCTGGGTGAGCAAAGAATATTGGACGCTTAACCCCTAAGGGTGGAGAATACCTTTTTATTTTAGTGAAGGTGATGCTCAAGTGGTGAAAGCGTTGCCTGGTTTTAAGAGGAGCTGTTTTGCTTTCAAATATCCGAATTATCCTTGCTGAGACAACACACCCGGGCAATATTGGCGCGGTGGCCAGGGCCATGAAAAATATGGGGCTGCATGATTTAAGGCTTGTCTCACCTAAGCTGTTTCCTTCTGCAGATGCCACTTCTAGAGCGTCTGGAGCAGATGATGTTTTGAGCGGTGCGGTTGTTTGCGATACTTTAGATGAGGCTTTGGTTGGTTGTGATCTAGTCATGGGTGCAAGTGCCCGTAGGAGGACAATTGATTGGCCCGAATTGTCCAGCCATGATGGAGCGCTGTTAGCGGCTGAAGAGTCACGGGAGTCTAAGGTTGCTATATTGTTTGGTCGAGAAAATTCAGGGCTTACGAATGAAGAGCTAGATCGTTGTCATTACCTTTTGCATATCCCTTGCAACCCTGATTTTAGCTCTCTTAATTTAGGTGCCGCGGTACAGGTTGTTACTTATGAGTTAAGGATGGCTCTAATGGGCGATGATGAGGTGGTTAAAACAGCGAAGAAGTCTGAAGACCGGCTCTCAACGGCCAATGAGGTAGAGGCTTTTTATGGTCATCTTGAGCAGACTTTGTATGATATTGGATTTACGCAACCAGAAAGATCGCGTTCTTTAATGCGTCGAATGAGACGTTTGTATAATAGGGTGCGGCTTGAAAAGAAAGAGGTCGATATTCTTAGAGGTATATTTAGCATGATGAGAGAGAAGAAGGAAAGAAACCGGAGCGGCAGCTAGAATGTTTGCTCGGATAAAAGAAGAGATTGACTGTGTATTTGATCGAGACCCCGCTGCACGTACAGCTCTGGAGGTTGTGACAGCTTATCCTGGGTTTCATGCAATTATGCTGCATCGAGTGAGTCATCGGCTTTGGGTTGGCGGTTTTAAGCTGCTTGCCAGATTGCTTTCGCATTTTGGTCGCTGGATGACAGGTATTGAGATTCACCCTGGTGCACAGATTGGGCGGTGCTTCTTTATTGATCATGGAATGGGTGTTGTGATTGGTGAGACAGCAATAATTGGCAATGGCTGTACGCTTTATCATGGGGTAACGTTGGGCGGGACAAGCTGGGATAAGGGAAAAAGGCATCCAACTTTAGGACAGGGAGTGGTTGTGGGGGCAGGCGCCAAAGTGCTTGGTCCGATAGCAATTGGAGATAACGCTCGAATTGGCTCAAATGCAGTGGTGGTTAATCCTGTTCCTGAAGGTGCAACGGTTGTCGGAATTCCTGGGCGCATTGTTGCTGTTAATCAAGATGCAAAAAAACCGGATAGAGAAGCGATTGCATCAAAAATGGGCTTTGATGCCTATGGTTCAACTCGGGATATGCCTGATCCGGTTGCCAATGCAATTAATAAGATGCTTGACCATATTCATGGGATGGATCGGCAGATGGAGTCAATGAAAGAAATGCTGCACGATGCTGGTTATAAAGTTAAAGAGCAGCCGATTTCAGAACTGGAAGATTGTGAAATTGATTTAGGCGTTGAGACAGAGGCGGTGGTGGGTACGGAGAAAAAAGGGAGCTAGATTATTGAAATCATGATTAGTTGACTAAAATACTAGGTTATGTATCATGATCCCCTTAGCTTAATAAGGGTAATTACTATGCGGTTAACCACGAAAGGGCGCTACGCCGTCACAGCAATGTTGGATCTGGCGTTTCATTATGAGAAGGGGCCTGTCACTCTAACTGAAATATCAGGGCGTCAAAGCATTTCTCTTTCATATCTTGAGCAGCTGTTTGCGCGACTGCGTAAAGCTGGGTTGGTTGTGGGTGTTCGTGGTCCAGGTGGCGGTTATCGATTAAAGAAGGGTTTGGATGCTATTAGCATTGCCGATATTGTTGTCGCAGTTGATGAGGTCATTGATTCAACAAACTGTGGGGGCAAAGGTGACTGTCAAGATGATCTGCCCTGTTTAACGCACCATTTGTGGATGGGTTTGAGTCAGCACATTAAAGACTACCTTCAGCAGATCAGTTTGAGTGATTTGATGGAGAAAAAAGAATTTCAGGAAGTTGTAGAGCGCCAAGATAAAAAGGCAGAGCAGGATGTGAAGCTGGATTTGTATATGAGGATATAGGTGCTCCTGATTTGTACCTATCGTAAATTATTGTATTCAACTTGCACCTGTTAACCGATGATCTACCTAGATCATAATGCAACAACTCCAATAGATAGCCGAGTTCTTGAGGCAATGATGCCTTATTTGGTGAGTCATTACGGGAACCCTTCAACCTTGTATCGTTCCGGCCGTTTGGCTCGCAGTGCTGTTGAGGCGGCACGTATTCAGGTGGCCTCTTTGGTTGGTGCGCAGCCTGCGCAGGTTATTTTCACAAGTGGTGGAACCGAGGCAAATAATCTTGCCCTCAAGGGTTTTTGTTGGAATAAGCCCTGTTGTGCGGAACTTTTGGTCGGTGCGACTGAGCACGACTCTGTGCTGTCTCCAGCAGAATCGCTGGAGAAATCGGGGTGGGGGCTTGGACGGATTCCCGTTGATGGAAATGGATTGATTGATATAGACAGGTTGTCGTCTGTGGTAAGTGATAAGACGCGACTGATGTCAGTCATGATGGCCAGTAATGAGACAGGGGTCGTGCAGGATATTGCGGCGCTTGCCGCTTGGGCAAAAAATCGTGGAATTACTTTTCATAGTGATGCGGTTCAGGTTGCAGGGAAGTTGCCCATTAATTTCCCGCAAAGTGGTGTTCAGATGATGTCGTTGTCGGCACATAAAATGTACGGTCCCAAAGGGGTTGGTGCGCTTGTGGTTGATCGCTCGATTGAGTTGGAGCCTCTATTTCATGGTGGTGGGCAAGAAAAAGGTGATCGCTCCGGTACGGAAAACGTTGCAGCAATTGTTGGTTTTGGAAAGGCGGCTGAACTTGCTATGCAGGAGCGGAGTCAAAGAGCTAAAGATGCAGAGAGGTTGCGTTCTAAGTTGGAAAAGGGGCTCTCTGGGATGGCAAGGGTGGTGGTGTTTGCTGATCAAGCAAAGCGGTTGCCCAATACGCTGCAATTAGGTGTTGAAGGTGTTGATGGCGAAATGCTCTTGATGCAATTGGACCGAAAAGGGATTGAGGTTTCGAGTGGCTCGGCCTGTTCGAGTGGGGGTAAAGAGCCTAGCCATGTTCTACTGTCTATGGGCGTAGAGCGAGAGCTGGCACGTAGTGCGATACGTGTGAGCCTAGGCCGAGATAATAGTGAAAATGATATCGATACGTTTTTGCGGGAATTTAAACAGATTATTAGCCGGCTTTAATGAAGAATTTAGATGGCTAAAGAGAAAATTAGGAGTATGGGATGCCAATAACGTTGACTGAGAGGGCTGCAAAGCAGATAGAAAAGCAGCTTAAAAAGCGAGGGAATGGATTGGGCTTAAGACTTGGTGTTAAAAAATCAGGTTGTACCGGTTTTGCCTATGTTATCGAATATGCTGATGAGGCGGGTGCAGATGATCAGGTGATCGAGAGTTATGGGGTCAAGGTTGTTGTCTCAAATGAGAGCATGAGCTTTCTCGATGGCACTGAGCTTGACTATACCCGTGAAGGGATTAATGAGGCCTTCCGCTTTAATAACCCGAATGTTAAGGATAGCTGTGGCTGCGGAGAGAGTTTTTCAGTCTAGCCGCTTAATTAGTTACGTTTTACGCATACAAACCCGTGTATAATCACGGGTTTTGTTTTTATTGAAAATTTGGAGATTTAGATGGCGATTGAACGTACTTTTTCTATTGTTAAGCCTGATGCGGTAGCTAAAAATGTTATTGGTGAAATTTATAGCCGTTTTGAAAAAGGTGGCTTGACAATTATTGCTTCAAAAATGGTTCAGCTAACACGCGAGCAGGCTGAAGGTTTTTATGCTGTTCATAAAGAGCGTCCTTTTTTCAATGATCTAGTTGAATTCATGATTTCTGGCCCAGTAATGGTTCAGGCGCTTGAAGGTGAAAATGCTATTCTGAAAAACCGTGAGCTAATGGGCGCAACTAACCCTGCAGAAGCTGACGCTGGAACGATTCGCGCCGATTTCGCAAGCAGCATTGATGAGAATGCAGTACATGGTTCTGATGCGCCTGAAACAGCAAAAGAAGAGATTGCTTACTTCTTTTCTGATGACGAAATTTGCCCTCGTATCCGTTAATAACGGACTTCAAGCGTAAAAAATGAGTACGAAAAAGCAGAATCTTTTCGACCTAGACAGAAAGGGCATGGAAGCCTTTTTTGTTGAAATGGGTGAGAAGCCTTTTCGTGCGAGACAACTTCTCAAATGGATCCATCAGCAAAGGGTCACCGATTTCGACGAGATGACCAACTTGAGCAAAGCTTTACGTGCTTGGTTAAAAGAGCATTGCGAGGTTTTAGTTCCAGAAGTTGTTTTTGAGCAAACATCTAAGGACGGAACGCGTAAATGGCTTCTTCAACTCGGTTGCAATAATCGTGTTGAGGCGGTTTTTATTCCAGAACAGAATCGCGGGACGCTCTGTGTCTCTTCTCAAGTTGGCTGCGCGTTAGAGTGCTCTTTTTGCTCGACAGCCCAGCAGGGTTTTAACCGCAACCTGAGTGTGGCAGAAATTATTGGTCAACTTTGGGTCGCCACTCGAGAGTTGGGTGAAGATGTGCGGATCAGCAATGTTGTGATGATGGGGATGGGCGAGCCTCTACTCAACTTCAATAATGTTGTTGCGGCGATGCAGTTGATGCTTGATGATTTTGCGTATGGGTTATCCAAGCGAAGGGTGACGATTAGCACTTCGGGTGTTGTTCCGGCGCTAGATCGCTTGAAAGAAGAGATTGATGTGGCATTGGCGCTTTCTCTGCATGCGCCAAATGATGAATTGCGCGATGAGTTGGTTCCGATCAACCAGAAATATCCGATTAAAATGCTTCTGGAAAGTTGTAAAAACTATATTTCTGGAGGGAGAGAGCGCAACTCGATTACCATCGAGTACGTGATGATCGATAAAGTTAATGACACTCCAGAGCTGGCGCTCGAACTTGCTAGGCTCTTGAAAGATGTTCCTTCCAAAATCAACCTAATTCCATTCAATCCTTATCCCGGTAGCCCGTATCGCTGTTCTAGTCGGAATGCAATGGAGCGCTTTAAGTCGATTCTTCAAGAAAAAGGTTTTGTGACAACACGGCGGAAAACTCGGGGTGATGATATTGATGCCGCGTGTGGACAGCTTGTTGGAAGAGTCAAAGATAAGACAAAGCGTCAGTTGAAAAAAGAGCTGAAACAGGAGGCGGTATGAGTCGATTATTAATGCTGGCATTAGCCTGCTTGGTTACGGTTTCTTGCGCAACGAAGAAAGATTATCTTGATCAATCTGAAAAAAGCCCTGCAGATGTCTATGTTCAGTTGGGCGTGGGCTATATGGGTATGGGCAATAACGAGGTGGCGCTTGATAACCTAAAGAAAGCGATTGAGGTGGACTCTCGTTCAAGTGATGCACATGCTGTGATTGCAGTGCTATACGATAAGTTAGGTGAAGGGGTGCTGGCGGAGCGCCACTTTAAAAAAGCAATCGCTATTGATTCAACAAACGCGGGAGCCCAAAACAACTATGGGCTTTTCTTGTGTAAAGCGGGCAAGCCAGATGAGGCAATCAACCACTTTAAAGTTGCTTATGAAGATCCGTTAAACGCAAAGAAATGGCTCGCGTTTTCAAATGCAGGACAGTGTTTTTTAAAGAACAGGCGCGTAGATAAGGCGAGTGAGCTGTTTAGGAAGGCATTAGAGATTCACCCACAGCTCCCAATTGCTCTTTTGAGTATGGCTAAGATCAAATTCCGGAAGGGAAACTTTTTATCTTCACGAGCATATTTACAGCGGTTTAGAGACGTTAGTCTACATACTGCTGAGACACTATGGCTTGGTATTCAGGTTGAACATGAATTGGGGCAACAAGATGCAGTTGCTAGCTATGTGCTCACTTTGCGCTCAAAATTCCCCGATTCGGATGAAGTAAACAGGCTTGAAGAAAGATACCCACAATATCGGTAACAGTTTAAGAATTATGTCCAAAAAAATTCAAGCTATCCGCGGAATGCGGGATATTCTGCCAGAGCAGACTTCGCTTTGGCAGCAGGTTGAAGCCGTTGCACGAGAACTGCTCAATGGTTATGGCTATCGTGAAATCAGGATGCCTATTGTTGAGAAAACCGAACTTTTTTGCCGTTCAATCGGGGAGGTAACCGATATCGTCGAGAAAGAGATGTATCTGTTTGATGACCGAAATGGTGATTCGCTCGCACTTAGGCCAGAAGGGACTGCTGGGTGTGTTCGCGCAGCGATTGAGCAAGGTTTACTTCATAATCAGGTGCAGAGACTTTGGTATGTTGGGCCAATGTTCAGGCATGAAAGACCGCAAAAAGGACGTTACCGCCAGTTTCACCAAATAGGTGTTGAATCCTTTGGTTTGGCGGGGCCTGATATTGATGCCGAATTAATAATGTTAACAGCACGGCTTTGGAAAAAACTGGGGCTGGCCGACCGAATGGAACTTCAGCTTAATTCACTCGGTACCAGTGAAGAGCGGATCGTTTATCGTGAGCAGCTGGTGAACTGGTTAGAGGCGCGTAAAGAGCAGCTCGATGAAGATAGCTTACGTCGTCTCGGTTCAAATCCATTAAGAATTCTTGATAGCAAGAATCCAGAGATGCAATCTCTTATTGAAGAGGCGCCACTATTAAGTGATTTTCTTGGGGAAGAATCCAGTAGTAGTTTCCGAAAGTTAACGGAAATGCTCGATGCGGTAGGTATCCCTTACCGTCTAAATCCACGCCTTGTTCGAGGGCTGGACTACTATTGCAATACCGTATTTGAGTGGGTGACAACAGAGCTTGGTGCTCAAGGCACGGTCTGTGCGGGTGGCCGATATGATGGATTGGTGGAGCAGTTGGGTGGAAAGCCAACCTCTGCGATAGGCTTTGCTCTGGGCTTGGAGCGTCTAATCTCTTTGCTGGAAAATGGCGAAAATGAACTGGGTCAAACGCAAATGGATGGTTATCTGATTTGTGTGGGTGATAAGGCGCAAGAAAAAGGAATTATTTTAGCTGAGAAGCTACGCGATGCGTTGCCAGATCTAAAGATATTGCTGCACTGTGGCGGTGGTAGCTTTAAAAGCCAATTCAAAAAGGCGGATAAAAGTGGCGCGCAATTCGCCATGATATTAGCTGAAGAAGAGGTCGAAAATAGCCAGATTGGTCTGAAGCCATTGAGAGAGAAAGGCGAGCAGAAGTCAGTCTCATTCTCTGAGTTGGTCGAGTTTTTTAAGAACAAGAGCCTTTGAAAAGTGGAATCATTTTTCAAAGCTTTTATATAGTCGTTAAAGAGGAAAGTTATGGATGCCTATCAAACTGAAGAGCAGCAGGTAGAAGCACTTAAAGCATGGTGGAAGGAGAATAGCCGCTCGATTATTGTCGGCGTTGTCGTGGGTGTTTCAGCAATTATGGGCTGGAAAGCTTGGCAAAACCAGATTCATACCCAGGCTGAACAGGCCTCAAACATTTACGAGCAGCTTTTGGTCGCAAATGAGAAGGGAGAGGGTGATGCTATTTCCAAATTGAGCCATCAGCTGATTGATGGCTATAGCGATAGTGCATATGCGGAATATGCCTCTCTTTTTCTAGCTAAACAAAAAGTTTTAGCAGGAGAAAATGGGAAGGCAAAAGAGCTTCTACAAGCTTTGGTCGAAAAATCAAAGCATGAAGATATTGTTCATCTGGCGAGAGTTCGTCTTGCGCAGTTGCTACTCGATGAAAATAGTCCGGCTGGTGTTGTTCAACTGCTTTCGCCAATAGATTCTGGGAGTTTTTCCGTCTTGTATGACGAACTATTAGGTGATGCGTACGTGGTTTTGGGTGAAAAGGAAAAAGCTAGGTTGGCCTACCAAAAGGCGTTACTTAAGCCAACAAGAAATAGTGGCTTGATTCAGTTGAAGCTGGATGATCTTGGTGTTGGAGGGGTTGCCGGGTGAGACGTTTTTCTGGTCTAGCGATAGCGATTTTTCTCTTAATTTCAGGTTGTGCAAGCACCCCTGATGATTTGGATCTACCAAGAGAGTTACTTTCTATTGATGAAGAAATTGAGGCGTCGATACTTTGGGATGAGGGCGTTGGTGCGGGTAGTGGTGAGCAGAGAGTGAATTTGGTGCCAGCACTATTTTATGACAAAGTCGTTGCTGCTGATCATGAAGGCAATGTTGTCGCCTATAAATTAGAAGATGGTGAAGAGCTCTGGGAAGCTGAAACCGAGCTTTTGTTGTCGAGTGGCCCAGGTGTTGGCGATGGAATGGTTGTTGTCGGAACCAGCGACGGTGAGGTGGTGGCCTTAAGTGACTTGGATGGTGGTGAGCTATGGCGCACAAAGGTCCCTAGTGAGGTTTTGGCGGTGCCGCAAGCTGCAAATGGTGTTGTGATTGTTAGAACAGTCGACGGCAGAATCTCTGCTTTGAGTGAAGAGGATGGCCACAGAATCTGGTTTTATGATCGAGTAGTTCCTGCGCTTAGTCTTAGGGGGACCAGTTCACCTTTGATATTAGGCGATATGGTGATCAATGGGTATGCAAGTGGGAAGCTGGTTGCGCTTCGTCTAAAGGATGGGCAGGTTGCATGGGAAATTAGTATTTCAATTCCAAGTGGGCGATCAGAGATTGAACGCATTGTCGATATTGATGCTGACCCTGTCATTGCTGACGATGTCGCTTACATTGCCAGTTACAACGCGGGTATTACCGCAATGTCTTTGAGTACAGGAGAGATGTTGTGGAATAGGAAGAGTGTCTCATCTTTTGCAGGTATGGATGCTGGCTGGCGCTATCTCTTTGTAACCGATGAGAAAAGCAACATTTGGGCTTTGGATTTAGATAATGGCGCAACGGTTTGGAAACAAGATGCGCTTCAAAACCGTCAACTTACCGCACCAGTTATTTATGATGACTATTTTGTTGTGGGTGACTATGAGGGTTATTTACACTGGTTTTCTCAAGACGATGGGCGAGAAATCTCGAGAGTTAAAGTAGATAGTGATGGTATTTTGGTGAAACCGGTTGTTGAGTCTGGTGTTCTTTATGTTTACGGAAAAGGCGGCACTCTCGCAGCCGTTTCTATTCAATAAGTGGTCATTTAAATGCTACCGGTTATCGCGCTAGTTGGGCGTCCAAATGTTGGAAAATCAACATTATTTAATTATCTAACACGCAGCCGTGATGCGCTGGTTGCAGACTATCCTGGCTTAACGCGTGATCGGCAATATGGTCGTGTAAAGCGGGGAGATCGTGAATGTCTCGTGATTGATACAGGCGGTATCAATGAAGATGCAGGCGGAATCGATGCGGTGGCTATTCGGCAGGTGGATGCAGCAATCGATGAGGCAGATATTGTTCTTTTTTTAGTTGATGCCAAAGATGGTCTCGGTTCTGCAGATGAAGAAATTGCAAAGCAGCTTCGTAAGAATGCGAAGAAAATCATCTTGGTTTGCAACAAAATTGACGGAAAAAACATTGATAATGTTAGTGCCGACTTCCATTCGCTTGGCCTAGGCGTTCCGCAGCCAATTACAGCAACACATGGGCGAGGTGTCACGCAGCTCTTAGAATTGATTGATTCACAACTGCCGGTTGAAGATGAGGACGGTTCAGAGGATGAAGACAAAGGGATTGCGATAGCCATTGTCGGCCGGCCAAATGTCGGGAAATCCACATTAGTCAATCGGTTGCTCGGTGAAGAGCGTGTGGTGGTATTTGATGAACCTGGCACAACACGCGATAGTGTCTATATCCCTTTTGAGCGTGATGGCGAAGAGTTCGTCCTTATTGATACAGCTGGAATGCGCCGCCGTTCTAGGATTTCAGAGACGGTTGAGAAGTTTAGTATTATCAAGAGCATGCAGGCAATCGATAAGGCCAATGTGGCCATCTATTTGATTGATGCCAGCGAAGGGATTACCGACCAAGATGCTCGGCTGTTGGGAATGGTTCTTGAGGCAGGGCGTTCACTCGTGATCGGGTTGAATAAGTGGGATGGCTTGAGTAGTGACCAGCGCGAGAAAGTGAAACAGCAGCTGGAGATAAAGTTACCTTTCCTTGAGTTTGCGGAAAAACATTTTATCTCGGCATTGCATGGAACGGGTGTTGGCAATCTATTTGATGTGATTCGAAGTCTTTATGCGGCATCAATGATGGATATGTCGACACCAAAATTGACGACTATTTTGAAGGAGGCAATTGCGCAACATCAGCCACCTATGGTCAGAAATAGAAGAATAAAACTTAAATATGCCCATCAGGGCGGGCAAAACCCCCCTGTTATTATTATCCACGGGAACCAGGCGAGCGAAGTTCCTGAGGCCTATAAGCGCTACCTGATTAACTGGTTTAGAGATAAGCTACAGCTGGAAGGGACGCCAATTCGGGTTTTATTCCGCTCTGGTGCAAATCCGTTTAAAGAGAGACCCAAGAAGCTGAGCAAGATTGATGTGAAAAAGCGCGAGGGGATAAAACGGATGGTGAACAATAAGAAAAAAAGGAAATAGCCGAAGGGTTTCTCCGGCTATTTGGTGCAGGCCCTATCTTATTTTTCCAAAGTTTTGATAAAGGCGTCTGCCTCACCGATTGACCTCTCCATCGCAGCAACAAGCGAAGAGACATTTGATTGGACACCACGCAGTTCACTTTTTAAAGAAGCAATCGCTTGAGCATTCAGGTTGTGCTTTAGAAAAAGAACCTGATCGTGGAAGACAGAAAGTACAGGATCAATTTTCTTTTCAGCGCGTTTCATTGCGCTGAGAAGTTGACCATATTTTTGTTTGGTTGCCCGCAGTTTCCGCTCGCTACTGCGGCGAAGATTTTGGTTTGAGTAGGTTCCAAGTTCATCCTGCCACTCGTCAAAGAGTGCCTCTGCAACATCTTCCACCGCTTCGATACGATCATGGACTGCATTTGCCGCATCATCACTCTCTTCATACTCACTATTTAAGCGGTTATAAACCTCTTCTAAATCACCGCCATTGAAATTAGTGAGTGCGCTAAATTGCTCAAGTGCAGATTTAAATTGCTCTTTAGCATCCTGCTGACTGTCTCTAGCCTCTTCAACTCGGTCGGAAAGTATGTCGCGTTTATGAATGCCTAGCTTCTCCATTGTTCCGTAGTAGGCTGTCTGGCAACCAGAAAGCATAAAGAGAAGGGAGCAAAGAAGCGGTAAGTTGATGACCTTTTTAGGTAGTCTATCCATTTCTATTCTCAAGTAAGGTTTAGGTTAGTTTTCTCTGTTCTGAATGTCAGAGGGGAGAGGGTCCACGCTAATATGGTCGCCTGGCTCTTTTAGTTGAGCTAAAAGCTCAAGCAGCTTTGGATTGCGTTTTTGAATTTTTTTCATGCGCCCGCCTCCGCCTCTTAGGGTTCTAATCAGGCTGCGGGTTTCATTGTTCCATGGGAGATCGAAGCTGTTTTTGCAGTAGCTACAGGTAAATGTAGCAGTTTCCTCATTGCGCTCAATAAGCGTTATTGTTAGGTAGTTGCAGCAAGTGCAAAGGTCTTTTATTTGCATGGTTTAAGGTGTTTTATTGAGTTGTTCTGCGACAAAAAGAGCGGGATTAATTTTTGTCCCATTCAAGTAAACGTTCCAGTGTAGGTGGGGGCCGGTTACGCGACCTGTGCTACCAACGGTCCCTAGTATATCTCCTTGGTTCACCGTTTGTCCCGCCTCAACCTTGATCTTGTTCATATGAAAATAGCCGCTAATTAATCCTTGGCCATGGTCGATTAAAACCGTATTTCCGTTAAAGAAGTAGTTTCCCGTGTTGATCACGGTGCCTTTTGCTGGGGCAATAATAGGGGCTCCAGCTCCGGGAGCAATATCTAGCCCACTATGTGGTTTGCGTGGTTGATCATTAAAGAATCGACGTAAGCCAAAAGGGCTGCTGAGCCTCCCTTTTGTTGGAAGCGTGAAATCGGTTTGAACTTCAGGGTTGTTGCTCCAAGTCGAAAGTGCTCTGTTGAGGATAATGCGTTCACGTTTGATTCTCTTTAAATTGTCGTGATTAGGATTAACCATCTGTTTGTTTTTTATGGTGATGTATTGGCTTGGGTATCTCTTTTTCTGGATAGAAAAGCTAAATTTCTGCTGTTTAACTTTGCCAATTAGTTTTTGCTCTCCGGGCAAGCTTGAAAGAGGGATGCCTACGACGGCAACCCAATCGCCCTCTTTTTTGGTAACGAGAACCCGCTTTTTGTTGAACATTAAAGTGGGAAGCTTTTCTGAATTGTCGGCTTTTCCTAGATTAATTAGTGATATTCCTCCTGGAACAAGCTCTTCTATGGGGAAGGCAACAGAGGCAGGCGAAAACAGAAAGCTGCCCAGAATTATGAATGCAAGCAGTAGAGGCGGTCGTTTTTTAGTCATTATGGATTTCCTTAACCAGGCAGGTGAGAATGCCATTCGAGAGGCGTACATCGATATTTTCCTCCACTTTGGTCTCTTCTGTTGAGCGAAGTAATTTGTGGTTTTTAGAGTCGCAAACAATAGCATAGCCTCTCGCCAAAGTGGATAAAGGGCTGACAGCTTCAATCGTACGAACAGCTTCACTCAAATGATGTTTTCGATTCTGATTCTGCACATTTACTGAAGAAATTAACCGTTGTCTTAAGTGCTCTGTGTGGCCAGATAAAAGATTTATATGGTGGTGTGGGCTGTGGCTTTTTAGCCAGCTCACTCTGCTTTTTAAGAGTGATTCAGCAATATGTAGGTGGCTCTTTATTGCTTTATAAATACGGATTTCTAGCTCATCAAGACGCTGGGATTTTTCAAGGAGCTGTTGGTTGGGGTGCTGTTGTAGTAGTCCTTTATCTATCCAGTTTAGTTGCTGGCGATGGCTATCTAGCCGTGCCAAGATTCGCCGAGTTAATAGAGAGCTGTATTGTGAAATTTGTTCAAGAAGTTGTTTGTTATCCGTGCAACTTGATTCGGCGGCAACAGATGGAGTTGCTGCACGCCTGTCTGCGACAAAGTCGGCAATTGAAAAGTCAATTTCATGACCAATGCCCGTTATTATGGGGGTTTTGCAGCGATGTATCTCTCTGCCAATTAGTTCGCTGTTAAATAGGCTCAGGTCTTCGGTAGAGCCGCCTCCACGAGCAAGAATAAGCAAATCGCATTTGCAGCCGCGGTCAGCTAAACGAATCGCCTGTTGGACAGCTTTTTCGGATTCTAGGCCCTGTACGGGGGTGGGATAGATGTTAAGTTGAATATGCGGTGCTCGCCGGTGAAAAACCGCTAAAATATCTTGAATAGCAGCACCAGATGGCGAAGTGATGATCCCTATTGTGCTTGGGAAGCGTGGGATTTCTCTCTTTTTGTCCTCATCAAACAGTCCTTCGTTAGAAAGTTTCTGCATCAATTTCTCGAATTGAAGTCTCAGAAGGCCGCTTCCGGACTCTTCCATTGAGTCGACAATAAGCTGGTAGTCGCCCCGTTGCTCAAACAGGCTAACATCGGCTCGGACAATAACTTGCTGCCCATTTTGTGGTTTAAAGGTCGTGCGTCGGTGACGTGACTTGAACATGGCGCATCGAATCTGGGCGCCGCTATCTTTTAAGGTGAAATAGATATGGCCAGATGAGGGTTGCGCCAAGTTTGATAGCTCGCCTTCGACTTGGATATGGTGGAAGCTCTGGCTTAAGACTAGCTTGCTCTCACGATTTAGGCGAGAGACGGTGTAAATCTCCTCCTTATGTGGAAGGGAGCCCGGTGCAGGTCTAGGTGGCATGGTGAGCGAAATGGTTTAAATGTTTTAGAGCCTGAATCTTAGCATTTTAATCTGTCAGTCACTGCCAAATTTGTCAGTTCTTGCCAAATTTGGCGCTATAAATGGCTGGAATGAATTTAAGTTAAATTCCTGTCTGGTAAGCAATGGTAAGGCCTGATGGGTTTTTATAACTGATAAAAGGTTTATTGGTATTTAACTTGCATTGTCTTCCTTAAAAGAACGCTATCCTCTGTTTTGAGAGCGAAATTTTAAAATCATTTCAGCTGTCGTTCAGGGTCGAGCCATAAAATGATGCGCTGATTGATTGGCGCCAGTTTTGAATAGATAAATCAGGAATCCTGTGAAAAAAGATAAAATTGTTCAGCTAAAAAAGAATAGAGGTGCTGGAGTAAAGTTCTCGCCTTATCTTGTGTCGGCAGATGAATCCTCGCATATGGACGAGAAGAAACCCCTGTTTGACCGCCTAGACCGAAAGCATATGAAGGCTGAGCAGATTTCGCCTGAAGGGTTTATTGAAATTGACCTTGTTGGGTGCGAGGCGCTGGAGCTTGTTGAGGGAAGTGGGCATGACACGATGATTCATCACGGCTGGGATCGTGTTAAGCCACCAATACAATCCGTTGAGAGTAGTGAAAACAGAGCCGCAGCACGCTATACAGCAAGTGAGGTTAGAGTTTTTGTTAAACCAGTTGGTTTTTTTGAGTGGTCAGAGCTAAAAAGAGCCTGCTTGCTGGATTTTAGTGTGAATGGGATAGGACTGGTTTGCGGCAAAAGATTTGGTGTTAATAAAAAAGTCTCATTAAAGGTTGAGTTTCCTGGTGGTGATGTTTTTGAGATGGCCGGTTTAGTTGTTAGGAATGAAAAGTCTCAAAGAGGTGGTGTGGGAAGCTTTAGTGGTGTTCTCCTTGACAAGCCGAGCCAGGAGTATAGGGATCGGGTGCTGGAAGAGGGGCTGCAGAGAAAACTTCGCTGAAAGCTCGGGCGGCCATTTACCATATTTACGCTTCGGAGGTATAATCCCCTGTTATTTTTTAATACGGCGGGATAACGATGCAAATAGAAAAAGAAGCGCTGACTTTCGATGATGTTCTTTTGAGTCCAGCTTATTCTGATCTCTTGCCAAGAGACGCTAGTCTAGCGACTCAGCTTACACGTGATATAAAGTTGAATATACCGCTTGTATCGGCTGCGATGGACACAGTCACAGAGTCACGTTTAGCCATAACGCTCGCGCAAGAGGGTGGAATTGGCATTATTCACAAAAATATGACCGCTGAGCAGCAAGCTGCTGAAGTTCGTACGGTTAAAAAATTCGAAAGTGGTGTTGTTAAAGAGCCCATCACAGTCTCACCAAATGTGACAATTCGTGAGGTGATTGAACTTACTCGAGAAAATAACATTTCAGGTGTGCCTGTTGTTGACGGAGACGATTTGGTTGGGATCGTTACTAATCGGGACCTCCGATTTGAAACTCATTTGGATGATCTGGTCACCCATGTGATGACGCCTAAAGACAAGCTGGTTACGGTCAAAGAGGGTTCTGATCGAGAAGAGGCTATTAAGCTTTTGCATCAAAATAGGATTGAGAAAGTTTTAATTGTAAATGATGACTTTCACCTGCGAGGCATGATCACCGTAAAGGATATTCAGAAAGCCAAAGACTACCCTCAGGCATGTAAGGATGAGCAGGAGCAGTTGATGGTGGGTGCGGCAGTAGGGACTGGTGCTGGCACAGAAGAAAGAGTTGCTTTACTGGTTGCCGCAGGAGTCGATGTTATTGTTGTTGATACTGCGCATGGCCATTCAAAAGGGGTTATTGATCGCGTTCGTTGGGTCAAAGAAAATTATCCGCAGATGCAGGTGATTGGCGGAAATATTGCCACAGCTGCCGCCGCTAGAGCACTTGTGGAAGCGGGTGCTGATGCGGTGAAAGTGGGAATTGGCCCGGGCTCTATCTGTACAACCCGGATCGTTGCGGGAGTTGGAGTGCCGCAGATAACAGCTATCTCAGATGTGGCTGACGAGTTGAAAGGAACGGGTGTTCCGCTAATCGCAGATGGTGGAATTCGCTACTCTGGTGACCTTGCTAAAGCACTTGCGGCAGGCGCTCACGCAATCATGATGGGAAGCCTTTTCGCAGGAACAGAAGAGGCGCCAGGTGAGGTTGAGCTTTTTCAAGGGCGCTCTTACAAGTCGTATCGCGGCATGGGTTCGTTGGGGGCAATGTCTCAACAGCAAGGGTCAAGTGATCGATACTTTCAGGAAGGGACTGAGTCGGCTGAGAAATTGGTGCCAGAAGGGATTGAAGGGCGAGTTCCTTATAAAGGAAGTGTGATTGCGATTGTTCATCAACTGCTTGGCGGTGTCCGCTCAAGTATGGGTTATACCGGGTGCGGTTCGGTTTCAAAACTTCATGAAAATGCAGTTTTTGTACGCGTGACATCAGCCGGAATGCGCGAAAGTCATGTGCATGATGTAGCGATTACCAAAGAGGCACCAAACTACCGTGTTAGCTAGATTTTAGCCTCGCAAATAGCCCGTGCTGCAGCGATGTGGTGCGGGCTTTGTTTTTTGAAAATTTAATTCCAGAGAATCTTATGAGTAGCAATATCCACGACCACAGAATCCTTATTCTCGATTTTGGTTCGCAATACACGCAACTAATTGCCCGTCGTATCCGCGAAGCAGGTGTTTATTGTGAGTTGAGAGATCCGGAAATAAGTGAGGATGAGCTTAAAGAGTTTTCGCCTAAAGGCATTATTCTTTCTGGTGGGCCTGATTCGACAATTGGCGATTCAGCTCCTGTTGTGCCGCACGCTGTATTTGAGTTTGGTGTTCCCGTGTTAGGTATCTGCTATGGAATGCAGACTATGGCGATGCAGCTGGGCGGAAAGGTTGAATCCTCGTCGCATCGCGAGTTTGGCTATGCGCAAATTCGTGCGCGAGGTCACTCTGAGCTGTTGCGAGATATAGAAGACCATACAACCGAAGAGGGTTATGGTCTTCTTGATGTTTGGATGAGTCATGGCGACCGAGTTGCAGAGCTGCCGGAAGGTTTCAAGGTGATAGCGAGTACCGATAGTGCACCATTTGCAGGGATGGCCGATGAAGAGCGCCATTTTTATGGTGTGCAGTTTCACCCGGAAGTGACGCACACCGTACAAGGTCAACGAATTATTAAGCGGTTTCTGACAGAGATATGCGGTTGTGATGCATTATGGACGTCAGCAAAAATTATCGAAGATAGCATTGCTATGGTCCGTGAGAAGGTGGGTGATGATGAGGTTTTGCTTGGATTATCGGGTGGAGTGGACTCGTCAGTTGTAGCTGCGCTTCTACATAGAGCGATTGGTGACCAATTAACGTGCGTTTTTGTCGACAACGGCCTTCTTCGTGAAAATGAAGGTGATCAAGTGATGGCGATGTTTGCTAAGCACATGGGTCTAAAAGTGATTCGTGTTGATGCAGAGAAGCGCTTTCTGGATCAGCTGGCTGGTGAGAGTGAGCCGGAGGCTAAGCGCCGTATTATTGGGCGAGTTTTTGTTGAGGTTTTTGAAGAAGAATCAAATAAACTCACCAACGTTAAATGGTTGGCGCAGGGGACGATCTACCCTGATGTGATCGAATCTGCCGCGGCGAAAACAGGCAAAGCTCAGGTGATTAAAACGCATCATAATGTTGGTGGGTTACCGGATCATATGAAGCTTGATTTGTTGGAGCCCCTAAGAGAGCTGTTTAAAGATGAGGTTCGTAAGCTCGGTGTTGAGCTTGGGCTTCCACGCGATATGGTTTATCGCCACCCATTCCCTGGCCCGGGTTTGGGTGTTCGTATTCTTGGTGAGGTTAAAAAGGAATATGCAGACTTGCTGCGTAAAGCCGATAAGATTTTTATCGATGAACTTTATAAACATAACCTGTACGACAAAACGAGCCAGGCATTTGTTGTCTTTTTACCAATTAAATCAGTTGGCGTAATGGGCGATGGGCGCCGGTATGACTATGTTGTTTCGTTACGTGCCGTGGAGACAATTGATTTTATGACGGCTCGATGGGCGCACCTCCCCTATGATTTTTTAGGCCTCGTTTCGAATCGTATTATTAACGAAATCGAAGGGGTTTCCCGTGTAACCTATGACATTTCCGGTAAGCCGCCTGCGACCATCGAGTGGGAATAGTCTGGTGAGATCGGATCTGGAGTGGATGCAGCGAGCAATCACTTTGGCTCAAAAAGCAGAGCAGCAGGGCGAGGTCCCTGTTGGCGCTTTGTTAGTAAAAGAGGGGGTTTGTGTGGGTGAAGGTTGGAATCAGCCAATCCTGAGGCATGATCCTTCTGCGCATGCTGAAATTAACGCTTTGCGAGATGCGGGGCAGGCGGCTGAAAATTATCGGCTGATTGAGACAACACTTTATGTCACTCTGGAGCCATGCGTGATGTGCATGGGGGCGATTGCAAATGCACGAATCAAAAGGCTTGTGTTTGGTGCAAGTGATCCTGCTCGAGGTGCAGCAGGAAGCATTCTCTCATTATCTAATGCCGCATTTCTTAATCATCATGTTGAAACAGAAGGCGGGGTGCTGGCTGATGAGTGTGGCGAACTGCTGAAATTATTTTTTGCAAAAAAGCGCAGAAAATAGGTTGTTATAAAGCGGGGACCTCTTTCTCTAGAGCTAGGGGCTCAGTGGAGTCAGTCTCGACCTGTTCTTCTTTGGTTAACCAGACAAGCAGGTCGTAGTAGTTGCGAATGTTTTTGACGTAGATAACGGGTTCGCGGCCTCTAGCATAACCATGCTTTGTTTTTTTGTACCATTTTTTCTGGCTTAACAGGGGTAGTTTCTGTCTGATGTCGAGCCAGCTGTCGGGGTCTCCTTTTTGTTGTTCGGTTAAAATCCTAGCGTCTTCTAAATGGCCAAACCCAATGTTGTAAGCGGCTAAAGCCATCCAAGATCGGTCGGGTTCAGGAATGCGCTCTGGCATCTTTTTAATGCGCTGGGAAAAATATTGAGCGCCACCAAATATGCTCTCTTTAGGGTCTAAACGATTTTTGACTTTAAGCTGTTTTGCGGTGCCTTGTGTCAACATCATAATGCCACGAACACCAGTTGGTGAAACTGCTTTGGGGTTCCAGTGTGATTCTTGATAGCCAATTGCAGCAAGAAGTCGCCAATCCAGGTTGTATTGTTGCGCGGCAGCTTCAAAAAAGGGTCGTAATGCGGGTAGGCGTTGTTTGATGTGGCGTCGAAAAGTACAGTTGCCGACATAATTGAATGTTTTGGCGTGACCAAAATTTTTCTCGATAAGGCGTTCTAAGACGCCATTGTCTTTGATCTCTTCAAAGAATTTAGTTACTTCATCGTAAAGAGTGGAGTCTTCAGATTTATTTAGCGCCCAAGCAAGCTTGCGAGGTTTGCTGATATCGAAAGCCACATGGAGTTTAGGGTAAAGCTGTCTATATAAGGTGAACTGGTTGGAGTCTGCAACGGTATAATCAATGAGTTGAAGGTCAACTAGCTCGATAAGTTCATCAGAGCTTAAAGTGTCACTGGTGAGCCATTGGAGATCAAAGTGATTTTGTCTGTGGGTTGACAGGGTTTCAATGTGACTTGAGCCATGCAGGACTTCAAGTATTCCTTCAGACAAATCATCAATATTTTTAGGGCGGCGGGTGCCGCTACGGTAAATGAGTTGCTCAGTTATCTCTTGGTAGGCGGGAGCAAAACGCATCCAGTGTTTTCTTTTTTCTGTAACGGTAATACCTGCGGCGGCGATATCAGCTTCACCTTCGGAAATAAGTGACAGTAATTGGTTGAAGTTTTCAGGAAGAATAAAATTAGCGTCAACACCCAGCCGGGTTGCAAAAAGTTGGGCGAGGTCGTGCTCAATGCCGGCATGTCCCTCAGGCCCTTCAAAATAGGTAGTAGGGCTGTAGCGGGTTATGATGCGAAGTTCACCAGATTTTTTGATTCTCTCAATAAGGGTTGTCTCTTGCTGTGTGCAGCTGAGAAGAAGGGATGAACCCAAAAAGATAAATAGACTGGTCAATCTCATATTGTTTGAATTGGCGGCAAAAAACCTACTTTAATAATAGATGCGTTTAGATAGAGTATCAAAAATGTAATTTAAATTGGGAGAGAGAGGGCTGTTAGTCGGAAATTGCTGTGTAAGGAAAGTTAAACAAAGCTTGAGGCAGGAAATGCTTTGTGATAGCTTATGTCTCATATCCACCAAATTTCGAATGGTGGAGGCAAAGGTGGTGGGCATGTTGCCCGCTATGTGCTTATAATTTTTAGGAGTTAACATTATGGCTACAACTACACATGATGTCGCAGCTAAATCGGGAGCGAAGCCCTCGGTTAATGTCTACGGCAACTTAAAATACGCGTGGATGGCGACAGCTGTCTATTTGATCTATGTGGTGTCTCTTCGTGTTTATCAGCAGTGGGCTGCATGGTATGCGGGTCTTGATTCAACTGATCCAATTTTTGACGAGTACTGGATGTCACTTTTCTACTGGGAAGTAACACTTGAAGCAGCGGGTTGTGTATTGCTTTGGTCTTACATGTGGAAGACGCGTGACTTAAACGTTTTCAATATTTCAGCTGATGAAGAGTTGAAACGTTATTTCACTTTGATCGGTTGGATCTTTGTTTATGCGATGGCAGTTTACTGGGCAGCGAGCTTTTTCGCTGAGCAGGATGCTTCATGGCATCAGGTAGTGGTACGTGATACAAGCTTTACACCAAGCCACATTGTATTGTTCTACGGCACAATGCCTGTTTACATCATGATTGGTGTTGCTGGTTTTATCTATGCGAGAACAAGACTTCCTGATTTCGCATCTAAAATCTCAATCCCATACCTGTTCGCAGTTGTTGGTCCTTTCATGATTCTTCCAAACGTTGGCTACAACGAATGGGGACATGCTTTCTGGCTAATGGAAGAGTACTTCACTGCGCCACTACACTGGGGCTTCGTTGTTCTAGGGTGGACAGTACTTATGTTGGCTGGTTTGGCTCTTCAAGTTGCTATTCGTATGGCTGTATTGATGAAAATGTCTAGCGACGGAAAAGGTGGAGAAGTTATGCCACTAAGAGATGAGTCAATGGAATACTGTGATATGTATGGTAAATAATATTTAGCATTAGAGTGTAAGTTCTAAGCGTTAAATATGGCTCAAAATGCCGGAGGTGAAAACCTCCGGCATTTTTTTTGTAAAATTTAAAGCAAAAGAATAATAGAGGTGTGGAAGTAAATTACTGGATCAAGAAAATTCATCTGGAATGGCAATGGGATTTCAGTAATGAAAAGAAGTTCTGTGAAGAGCAGAAATTGATTGGAATGCAGAAAAAATAAAAGTCAATAGTTTAAGGGGTAAAAAAGCGGTTTAATTATATGGTTTATTGCTCCGAAACCCTTGCAACACGTGATGGAATGGTCGTATACTCAATTCCCCTCGACCGAATTGACTTTGGTTGATGGGATTAAATTTAAATATAAATTCTTTGTTAGGAGGCAGTTATGAGTGCAACAGCTCAATCTGTAGGCGCGAAATCAGCGGGTGATTTATCACCTGTTATGGCGGGTATGTCAAGAAAGTTTGACTTGCTGCTTGTGCCTATATTGTTTTTAGCCATTACTGGCGCATTTCACATTCACTTTATGTTGCTCGCGGGTGACTGGGATTTTTGGGTGGATTGGAAAGATAGACGTTTCTGGATCACAATTACACCAATCGTAGCGATTACGTTCCCTGCTGCTATTCAATATGTACTATGGGAATACTTTAGGGTTCCACTTGGCGCGACATTATGTATCGTTGCACTGCTATTTGGTGAGTGGATGAACCGTTACTGGGGTTTTACAATATGGTCTGGTTTTCCAGCTACGCTAACTTGGCCTGCGATGCTTATTGCGAGCGCTTTAGTTCTTGATGCTGTCCTTATGTTGACGAAGAATTGGGTCGCAACTGCTATTGTTGGTGCTCCACTGTTTGCGCTACTTTTCTATGCGCAAAATATCGTTATTCTTGCTCCTTACCATGTTCCAGTTGAGCACATGGGTCAGCTGATGTCAGTTGCTGATATGGTTGGCTACGCATTCGTTAGAACAGCGACACCTGAATACCTAAGAATGATTGAACGTGGAACACTACGTACATTCGGTGGTGAATCTGCATTGATCGCCTCTTTCTTCGCTGCATTTATCTGCATGATTATGTATACAGCATGGTGGAAACTAGGTGCTGTCGGCGCAAAAATGCGCTGGATGAAGAGCATCTTCGATAAAGCAGCTAAGGTTCGCGCCTAACAAGGTGCACCAAGGTAAATTAATAACGATTACCGAGGAATTAATTAGATGAAAAATAAAATTATCTCATTGCTAGGTGGAGTGGCGGTTATTGTCACTTCATTGACAGCATTGTATGCACCTCAAGCGGGTGCTCATGGGGAACGTTCGCAGGAGCCTTTTCTCCGTATGCGTACCGTTCACTGGTATGACACTAACTTTTCAACAAACAGAGTTGCTGTTAATGAAGAGATGACTATTACAGGTAAATTCCTTTTGGCGGAAGCATGGCCAGAAGTTATCATGAAGCCTGATGTTGCCTATCTTCACGTTGCTGAGCCAGGTCCTGCTGTAGCAAAAGTTGAAACTTGGTTGAACGGCGTTCCAGCTGCTAAATCATTTAAGCTTGAACTAGGAAAAACCTACGAATATAAAGTTATTGTTCGTGGACGTAAGCCTGGTGAGGCGCATATCCATCCTATGCTTAATGTGCAGAGTGCTGGTGGCCTAGTTGGTCCAGGGCAGTGGACACTAATCGAAGGTGTTTACGAAGACTTTACATACCCTGTGACGACTTTGACTGGTGAAGCAATCGACCTAAATACATATGGCTTTGCGAATGTTGTTAAATGGCACATTATTTGGGCTATTCCAGCACTTTTCTGGGTTCTATATTGGGTGCGTCGTCCTCTGTTCATTCCACGCTTCTTAATGGTGCAGAATGGTGAAGAAGATGCATTGATCACGTCAACAGATAAGAAAGTTGGTATTGCACTTCTTATTGGTACGATCGTTCTGGTTACAATGAGCTCTAATTCAGCAAAAGAGCAGTATCCTGTTCAGATTCCACTGCAAAGTGCGATCATTCCCGTTGAAGCACTGCCTGTAACACCTCAGAACTCTGCAGTAAAAGCTAAGATCCTTAAAGCTAACTACAGAATTCCAGGTCGTTCAATGACAATGACATTGGATATAACTAACGGTTCTGCAACACCAATCAAACTTGCGGAGTTCAACTCAGCTAACGTTCGTTTTACTAATAGCTTGATTCCAACGCTAGCTAAAACAGACAGTGCTGAACTTTGGGCTAAAGATGGTTTGAATGTTCAAGGTGAACCAACTATCTATCCGGGTGAAACTGCGCGTTTAGAAATTGAAGCGAGTGACGCTTTATGGGAAACAGAAAGACTTTCAAGTCTTATTGGTGATCCTGATAGTGCTTTTGGTGGAGTTCTATACTTCCAAGGCGCTGATGGCAAAACCTATATGGAAGAAATTTCTGGCCCAATTATTCCTACATTCCAGTAAGAATATTTAGCTAGACAGAACCCCGCTCGATTTATATATTAATCGAGCGGGGTTTTTTTATTCCTGAAAGAAGTAAAATATAACTATATTCTAATTTGGAGGATTTATGCTTAATAAAACGATTGCTGCATTATTGTTCGGACTCTTCTTTTTTTCGACGACAGCAAGTGCTCATGGAGGTTTATCAGCAGATAAGGATTTATGCATCCTAACAATTGGTGCATATAAAATGCATTTCACTGGTTACCAACCAGACAGTTCAGCAACAAAAGAGTTTTGTGAAGATATCCCTTCAACAGGTCTAACCATTGTCGCAATGGATGCAATGGATCGAAAAATGAAAAATTTCCCAACAGAAATTAGGGTTATTGAAGGTGAGGCAGAAGCTGAAGCGACGGATGCGAATACGATTTTACATATGCCATTCAAAGTATATCCAACTGGTAACATTAGTTTTGAGCATCGCTTTCCTAAAGAAGGTAAGTTTGTAGGTATCGTTACTATCAAAGATGGTGATGAGGAAATTGTTTCACGCTTCCCATTTGCTGTCGGCATGGGTGGAGGCTTTCCAGTTTGGATTCTTCTTGCCGTTGCGGTGGCTGTAGGCGGAGCAATAACATACAAGAAAATGGCCTAAAAATCTGATGTAATGGCGAATTAAAATAATAAAGCCAAGCATCTTTTGTGTGAAAAGAGACCTCCCCAGGGGAATTCAACCATAGCTCGTTAAATGCCCGTTGCATATTGATTGGCTGTGAAAACACTTCGCGAAAATGGCTTTAGACTGTTGGTGCGATGAATGAGTTTGGAGGTAAAAGAAAATGATAAAAAGAAATGTGTTAGCAACAGCTGTCGTAGTTTCTATGGGGCTGTTAACTGCCTGTGAGAATGGTAGCTCTCTAAAAACAGACAGCGGGAAAACTATATCTATTCCTGCATACAAAGAGCCACCTCCGACACAAAAAGCAGAAATGGGCAAAGTCAGGATGGCTGAGGTCTGTCCTGAAACAATTGATGCTAGCTGGCGTGAAAAGCAGGTTATTGAAGGTGTTGAAATTTCTGCCTCAAAACTGTGCAGTCCAGATAACCCCTTTGATATCGCTACCTTCGTTAAGGGGACGAATAATGTCTCAATGGCGACTTTAATGGAAACGCAACTTTCACCTGATACCGTCACAAAAGGTGACGATCTTGATGGTGATGGTGACCCTGATGTTATAAGAATTCGTCTAGAAGTTGCAGAGATAAATGGACGAGACCCCGATTTAGATACGCCATTCCCAGCTTACGATATTGCACCAGGTGTGCAACCAGGATTTTGGGTGTTTGCACCGAAAACTCGAGGTATGGTTGTAGCGAATAATGAGACAACTTACGCGAATCCATATATACGTATGCCATCTCCTGCGATCAGAGTAGAACAGGGAGATAAGATTGAGCTTGTATTAGAAAACACACACTATTTTCCACATACAATCCATTTGCATGGTGTTGATCACCCATATATGCAGGAAGATGGAAGTGGGAATGATGGTGTCCCTCAAACCTTTCCATCACCTGAAGGGGCGATGGTTCAACCTGGAGAGAGTTTCACCTACCGTTTTCAACCTAGGCAGACAGGAACAATGGTTTACCATTGTCATGTACAAACTGGCACGCATATTCTAATGGGGTTAATTGGGATGTTCATCATTGAAGAGAACAGACCTAATAATTGGGTGCAAACATTCAATGTTGGCGATGGCCATGTAAGACATTCATCTGTCGCCATTAAAGAGGTTTATGATCGTGAGTATGACCTGCAATATATTGGGTCCGACAAAGAATTGCATAACATCATACAGCAGTATAACGATCCACGATTGATTGCAGAGGCAATGAATCAGCATTACAAACTTGCGGACAGAAAGCCTGAATACTTCACGTTAAACGGAAAATCCTTCCCTTATACCATTCCCGAGTCATTGGTTATTGTGGCCCCAAATGAGAAGGTTAAGTTACGAATGTTTAATGGTGGAGAAGATATGCTTGCAATGCATACGCATGGGCATAAGGCGACGATTACTCATTATGATGGTATTGAGCATAACCCTAGCGCACAAATTACGCGTGATATTTATTCCCTAATGGGCGCGCAGCGGGTTGATCTTGAGCTGAATACGACTAATGACGGTTTGCATAACTATGGCGAAGGTGTCTGGTTGTTTCATGACCATAATGAATTTGGAATAACAACAGATAGCGCTATGCCAGGTGGTAACGTCAGCGTGATCGTTTACGAAAGTTTCCTAACCGAAAATGGGTTGCCAAGAGTAAATGGAACGGATCTGACCAAGTTCTTCACAAATGAGTACTACGACAGAACTTATCCTGTTTGGGGGACTTTAGAGAATGCAGACAAATTCGGAATAGTTGATCGTAACCAATAAGGTTGGGAGCGACTTTTACTGAAGAGGAAATTGTAATGAAAAGATTAAATAAATCATCAAGTATATTGGTAGGGTCGGCGGTTGCTACAGCATCTGTCGGGTTGCCAATGGCAGCTCAATGCTCAGAGGAACTGTTTTCTACAAATGATTTGGCTTCAGGCTATATGCTTGCAGAGGCTGAAACAGTCAAGATGCCAGAGGGTAAATGCGGCGAAGGAAAATGTGGAAGTATGGGCAAGACAAAAGCGCCGGTAGCTGAAGGAGGAAAAGGTGAGGCCGCCAAAATGGCTGAAGGAAAATGCGGCGCAGGAATGAAGATGGGTGAGGGAAGCTGTGGTGCCGATATGGGTATGGCCGGCATGGATATGGATGAAAAGGGCATGGTAATGAATGCCAATAGTGACACGTTGCCTCGTGACTGCAAAAAAATATCAGAAGATGTTAGTTTTACCGTAAAAGCAGGTACAGCACATGCGACCCATAACGGGACAATATTTGGTTTTGATAGCAACGAGTGGAATGTTAAGCCATGTAGTCGAGTGACGGTAAGATTTATCAATGAGGACAGCGTTCGGCATCAATGGATGATGCATGGCTTGCCAAAGTATATATATCCTGAAGGGATGTTTCATCTGGAGGTGAATGGACCGGGTGAAAGAACTGGAACCTTTATTGTGGCGAGTGACGCAAAAACAATGCTAGTGCATTGTGACATTTCACAGCATATGCAGAAGGGAATGAAAGGGCAGTTTAAAGTTAATGGCGGAAGTGGTGACTTGCCGAGCATCCCTGGAATTTCTGGATCAATATACCCAGATTCCTATAAGCGGATGAAACCATCTAAAAAATAACACTACTTTTATAGCAAAACCCTCTTTTGCATTGGTGAGAGAGGGTTTTTTATTTGGGAAACAGTGCAAAATTTAATAGTGGAATATGGCCTTATTGGTCTGTTTGTGAGCGCATTTGTCTCATCAACAATTGCCCCAGGTGGATCTGAGGCAGCGCTTATTTACCTGCTGGTGGAAGGGAGCTTTTCATCAGTGAACCTTCTCTCTGCTGCGACACTCGGAAATACGTTGGGAGCATTAACAACTTGGTACTTGGGTGTATTAACAGCGCGAGGCTATTCTGTAGAAAAAGCGCTTCACGGTAGAAACGAGCGGGCGCTCTCTCTAGTTAGAGTGTGGGGGCCAGTTATTCTAGTTTTTTCATGGCTGCCAGTTATAGGGGATGCACTCTGCTTTGCTGCGGGTTGGCTAAGGTTGCCACTTACAATCTCCGTGTTGATGATTGCGTTGGGTAAGCTGGCTCGATATGCTTTCATTATTTACATTTTTAGTTGAGAGAAACGGGTATGGAAAAGCGCATTGCTGAAATTGAAATGAGAATTTCTTTTCAGGATGAGACGATTGCGGTTCTAAATGAAGTAATTATTGAACAGCAAAATAAAATTGACCAGCTTGAGCAAGCATTAATTCATTTAGAAGAGAAAGGGCAATCAAGCCAATCTCTATTTGATGGTGTTGAGCCAGAAGAGCCGCCTCCACCCCACTATTGAGCAATGCTAACTCTTCTGAGGAAATCTTGCTCGAGCATTGTGAAGGTTCTGTTTGTCGGTCTGTTGATGGCACCACTAACGGTATTGGCGTCAGAAAATGATTCGCTTTGGTTGTTAATCGATACCGATAAATTGCTTTTAAAAGTGATGCGTGGGGAAAAGGTCGAGGTGGTATATGAAAATATCTCGATCGGAAAAAATGGTGCGGGAATAGATAAAGAGAGAGGTGATGAAAAGACACCGTTAGGAACCTTTAAGATTGGTTGGATTAACCGGAATAGTCGCTATCACCTCTTCTTTGGCTTCACCTATCCCTCATTGGAGATTGCAAAGAGAGGCTTCGCAGGCGGAAAAATTGATTTCAAAATGTATTATGAGATCAGAGCGGCAAAAGAGCTGGGCAGGGTTCCGCCGCAAAATAGCTCTTTAGGTGGCCAAATTGGGATTCATGGGCTTGGAAGCGCAGACCCCGTAATACATCATGCAGTAAATTGGACCGGTGGCTGTATTGCGTTAACAAATGAGCAGGTGGATAGCCTTAATGAGTGGGTTTTTAGGGGGATGCGCGTAGTTGTGGTTTAAAATGGGAGCAATTAGGCATATTATGCCGATAGGCTGGAAAGAGTTTGCAATTCAAGGCACACTAGCGGTCACTGTGTATGAGTTACAGTTATTGATTTAATATCTAGGAAATTAACGGAGAGGCGGACAATGGTTAAAAAGACAGCAAAATTAGCTATTTTGGCATTATGTGGTGGTTTGGTTGTTGGTTGTGCAAGTAATGGTGATATTGCAAACTTACAATCTCAAATTGATGATGTGAAAGCACAAACAGCTGCAACATCATCTGCGGCTGACCAAGCAGCGGCATCAGCAAGTGCGGCCGAGCGTGCGGCAGAAGCGGCAGAAGCGGCAGCAAATGAGACTAGTGCTAAATTGGACCGTATGTTCAAGAAGTCGATGTCTAAATAAAAGCTTAAAGCCCGGATTACTGGGTAAGCTTTTATTCAAAGATGGAGCCTCGCTAACCAAATGGTTGCGGGGCTTTATTTTGTTATCTGAACTGGAATGCCGCTTTGTTCTATTAATGCTTTTTTTAGGGTAAAACCATCTAGTGTGGGGAGTTGTGCGTTGTTCGCCTCCTCAATTAGGTTAAGCACAACAGGAAGTTGCTCTTCGTATGGAATTGCCTCTTCATCCAAAGCGGGGTGAACTTCAATGTAAAGCTTGCCAGCAAACCAGCCTACTTTAATGGGTTGGTTTGTTATCAGAACGGGTGTGCCTACCTTCACCTGTTGAAACAGCTTTTCTATGTCTTCAGGGTACATCCGTACGCAACCGTGACTAACGCGCATCCCTACGCCAAATGGTTTGTTTGTGCTGTGAATTAGATAGCCAGGAATTCCAAGCCGAAGTGCAAAAAGCCCTAATGGGTTATCGGGACCGGCTGGAACGACATCAGGAAGAATCTCTCCTTTTTCGGCATGTTCTTTTTTTATTGATTCTGGAGGGCGCCAGACAGGATTCTCTTTTTTCTGGATGATCCGGGTTTTCCCTAAAGGGGTTGTCCAATCCATTCTTCCAATGCTGACAGGGTGTGTGGTGACGGTTGCTGGGCCGCCATTCTTTGATTTTTTAAATTGGTAAAGGCGCATTTCCGGAACGTTAAGAACAATCCCCTTTCTTGGTGCCTTCGGAAGGATGAAGCGCGAAGGGATAGTTACCTTTGTGCCATCGCCTGGAAGCCAGCGATCGGCTTTTTTGTTCGCAAGCAAGATCTCTTTTTGCCCAATACCATAGTGACGGGCAATATCTAGCAGCGTGTCTTCATGTTTCGCAGTTGCTGTTTGGATTTGGCCAATTAGCTGGTTGTCTATAGGGGGAAGGGGATAGGTTTGTGCTAGCGAGGCAGATGGTAATGCGGCTAAAAGCAGTAGGTACAAAGCATTAAGGGGAGCTTTCATTTTAATGTTGTATTAGCGTTAATTTATTGTTGCGTTGGATCATTTCCAGCTGTCTCATGAAATTCATGCCTAGCAAAACCCCATCTCCCGCCATCTGTGGCGCAATGGTGGCTTTTAGCTTGTGCAGCCTAATACTTCCTAGCTGAACACTATCGAGCGTGGTTCTATACGCGATAGTATCACCGTTAGCTGTTCTAACTTTCTGCGCGGGGCCAATAGGTAGGTTGAGTTGGCCGGCTAAATTTCCAGGAATGCTAATAATTGTAGCGCCAGTATCAAGTAGAAAAGTGACTTCATGCTCATTGATGAAGCCGGTTGCGACATAGTGGCCTTGTCGGTTTTGCTGGAGTGTAATTATCCGCTCGCCACTGCTATTTAGGTCGCTAATAGCCATCTGGTTTGGATTGTATTGCCTGTCCAGATAGCTATCAAAGAGCCATGTAAGCATCAATAATGCGATGATCCACGCAGCATAGATCATTCCCTTGCCAATTTTGGCGCTTTGCTCTTGGTTTTGATTGCTCATAATCTGCTTCTAAATCAACCATTGCGGTGCAGCAGAGGTTCGGGTATTATTGCGGTGCACAAACGCCATTTGTTTTGCCTATAACTTGTTAATAGGTCGGGCTAACACTTGGTTATCCATCTGTATTGCACTTTATAGCAACAGGTGGCTTTTATTCATCATACAGAGGTTTTTGGAATGCTAGAAATCAAAGATTCGGTTGCGGTAATTACAGGTGGTGCAGGTGGCATCGGTTTTTCGTTGGCAAAACATTGGGTTAACAATGGCGGAAAAGTTGTTCTAGGTGATATGGCTCAAGAGCCACTCGAAAAAGCAGCGGCAGAATTGCGTGCTATAGGTGGTGAAGTGGCGATCGTTGTTTGCAATGTGACAGACGAAGATGATTGCGCGAAACTTGCCGATACAGCAATTGAGAAATTTGGTGCAATCAACCTTGTCGCACCTTTCGCCGGCATTATTGCTGACGGCATGATGGTCTCTCCTGATAGAGAAACTGGAAAAGTGACTAGAAAAATGTCTTTGGGTGATTTCCAAAAGGTAATTAACGTTAATTTGACGGGTGTTTTTCTAACAATCCGTGAGTGTTCAGAGCGCATGATCAACAATGATTGCAAAGGTCTGATTTGTCTAGTTTCATCTGTTGGTTCTTTAGGAACAGCGGGTCAAATTAACTACTCTTCAACAAAAGCGGCAATGTCTACTATGCCAAAAGTTGTAACGGCAGAATTCTTTCGTCGTGGTATTTCTGACAAAATTCGTTGTGTTGCTGTTGCTCCAGGTTATGTTGGAACTGACATGGTCAAAAACATGAACCAATCAGCGCTTGATAAAGTACTTTCAACTGTCCCAATGGGTCGTTTGATTGAGCCTGAAGAGATTGCTCAGTTGGCTGGTGATATCTACAAGAATGAAGCGATGAATGCAGAGGTTTACCACATCAACGGTGGTCTTCGTCTCGGTTCTAAAGGCTAATTTGAGTTAAACGGGGGTACTCCGTTTCTACGCAATTTATACCCTTGGGGTGTAATTTAGTCTAGTTGCCCAAGAAGGCATTAGTCTTCTTGGGTAGTAATAAAACAAAAACCCAGTAGAATTTCTGCTGGGTTTTTGTTTTATGGTAGGAAGGTTAAACGTGAACGAGTTATCAACTTGGGAATTGGTTCTAATAAGTGCAATGGCGGTACTTGTTTTATTCTGGTTTGGGCCGGGGATTAAGGGTGCTTTAGCGCAAAGCCAGCAGGCTGAGAAAGATTGGGCTGGTTTCTTGCTACCAATGACGGCAGTGGTGTTGTTTGTTTTATTTCTGATCATGATGGTTTAAAGCGGGAAGATTGAATGAGTAATGGGCGCGAAGATGCAGAATTTATTGATGAGGATCTGGTCAGCAAAAGCCAACTGAAGCGTGAAAGTGTAGAGCTTCAGAAATTGGGCGGGGAGCTGGCCGAATTGTCTGCGGAAAAGATTGAATCGGCAGGTTTTCCTGAGGAGCTTAAGTTAGCGCTCTTGTTGGCTCGTCAGTCTAAGAAGGGGGCTTACAAGCGTCAGATAAAATATGTCGGTAAGCTGCTGAGATCGATGGATTGCCAGCCAATGATTGATTATCTGGAGCGTATCAATAATGCTAGTGCTGAGGCAGTAAGAGAGCTCCATCAGGCCGAGCTGTGGCGAGATCGCCTGCTAGAAGAGGGAGATGCAGCGCTTAGTGATTTTCTTAATCAATTTTCTGGTGCGGATAGGCAGTCATTAAGGCAGATGATTCGCTCTGCGCAGCAGGAGATTAAGCGGCAAAAGCCCCCAAAAACCTCACGAATCCTATTTCGTTATCTTAGAGAGCTTATTTCTGTAGCACCATAGGATTAGCTGTTTCTCGCATGATAATGGCGCACCTCTTGAAAAAAAGTATCGCGCTGAAGTTGCTCTTCGAGCATCTCTTCGTCAGCTAATGGAAGAGAGGGAAACTGTTGTTGTATTCCGGCAGCAAATAGACCTGAACCATAGCCACTTTCTTCTCCATTTAGGTCGAATAAAGGGGTGGTGTTAATCCCGCAACTTGGAGATCTTGTTTTTAAGATCATTCCTGAAAGTGAGCTTATGATGTGGAGCTGTGATTGTAGATAGCCTTTGAGTAGATCAGTTACATCGATCTCGCGATTCTCGACACCCAGCGCAGATAATCCTCTGTTTAGCTTAACCAGTTGTACGGGAGGGCGGGGAACGCTTAGTCCTACGCCGACTTCTGGGCATAGGGCTATTAGCTCAAATTGAGAGGAGAGCAGATTGATGGCAGGGTGTAACTTCTCCCTGCCATCATAACGAACCAGATGCCCGAGTAGGCAGCTGCTTACACCAACTTTTGGCCTATTTGAGTTGCCCACTTTCGTATTGTTGAAATACGGCTTCCAGAGAAACTGGGGTGATTTTTGAGGCATTACCTGAAGTGCCGAAAGCTTCAAAGCGCTCTAGGCAAATCCCTTTCATTGCATCGCGTGCAACAGCTAGATATTTGCGAGGGTCGAACTCTTTTGGGTTCTCGATTAGGAACTTACGAATCGCTCCGGTACTTGCCATTCTTAAGTCGGTATCAATATTGATTTTACGAACACCGTTCTTAATGCCCACCTGAATCTCTTCGACTGGAACGCCATAAGTTTCACCAAGATCACCGCCATTCTCATTGATGGTTTTTAGCCAGTCCTGAGGAACTGATGAAGAGCCATGCATCACAAGGTGCGTGTTAGGAATACGTTCGTGAATTTCACGAATCCGGCTAATCGCTAAAACATCACCCGTTGGTGGACGGGTAAACTTGTAGGCACCATGACTTGTGCCAATGGCAATAGCAAGGGCGTCAACCCCCGTTTTAGCAACAAAATCTGCAGCCTCTTCAGGATCGGTTAGCATCTGTTCGTGAGTAAGTATGCCTTCAGCACCAATCCCATCTTCTTCACCTGCCTGCCCTGTTTCTAATGAGCCTAAGCAGCCAAGCTCTCCTTCAACAGAGACACCGCAAGCATGCGCCATTTCAACGGTTTTACGAGTTACATCGACGTTATATTCATAGCTGGTGGGTGTTTTCCCATCTTCACCTAATGAGCCATCCATCATCACAGAGGTAAAACCAAGTTGAATAGAGCGTTGGCAGATTGCAGGGCTAGTACCGTGGTCTTGGTGGATTACTAGAGGGATATGAGGGTAAAGCTCGACAGCTGCTTCCATCAGGTGGCGCAAGAAGGGGGCTCCTGCGTATTTTCTGGCTCCTGCAGAGGCTTGGACGATGACAGGGCTATTTGTCTCGTCAGCTGCTTCCATGATGGCCTGCATCTGCTCCAGGTTATTGACATTAAATGCTGGAACACCATAACCATGCTCTGCTGCGTGATCGAGGAGTTGACGAAGTGAGATAACTGCCATTGTGCTATTCCTTTTTGCTGTTTTTATTCAAAATTAATGAGACTGATTTTAAGCGATAAACGTTACAGTTTAAATGTTAGGGAGCCAATTTATTTCTTGTGCTGTTTTCTTGCCGACAACACATTGTCTTAAGCTGTCAGCCATGCGTGAGTGCCCTTCTGAGATTGGTATTCTTCCAGCCATGATTTCTGCGCGCCGTTGAGGGTACCTTTGATTCTCGAGAGAGGCGTACCCTTCAGGAAAAACTGGGTTTCCATTTGGGCCATATTTGTCGGTAGCGCCAACGGTATGGAAAAACTCGTGGGTAATGACGATGCTGTTTTGCGCGGTCTGTTCTTTTGATGCAAATGCGTTTACAAGGCCAAGAAGTCCTTTATTTAATCCGTAGGAGTGCTCAAGCCGTTGGCCTTCAGTCAGCGTATGGTAAAGCACAAACATTCTAGCGCGATGTTTGTTGGAAAGATCATCGGGTGTCTCTTGCCAAGCCCACAGGCGAAATTTCATGCTCCAAAGTATATTTGAGAGGGCTGAGTCATTTGGTGTTGGAGCTTTGGGTGGTAATTTGGTGACGGTGTTTCCAAGCCGCGTAATGGTTGGCTTTTTAGTTAGGATATCGTATTTTTTGCTTTGTTTAGCAGTAAAGCGGTCTATTGATTGAAAATCGCCCTCTTTTAGCTGGTTGATATAACGTGCGGTTGACTCTTTTCCATCTGCATTGATTGGGTAAATAATAATTTCCAGTGGTTCTAACCAGCCAGTTGAAGAGAGTCGTTGCGCTTTCGTGTAAAAAGCGGTGGCAGCCAAAATGGCAAGCAGCAATAAAATGCGGAAAATTTTAAAAGGCGTTAGCGTCATATCTAGTAGAGTATAGCCATCAATGAATTTTTAGAGGAACAAGATGCCATCACTACCTGATCTTATTCGAGAAAGTGCTAAATGCTATGGAAAATATCCATCAGTTATCACGGAGAAGAAGAAATATAGCCACGCAGAGATTGGTCTTCTTTCTGACAGGGCGGCAGCCGGGCTTGCAGCTAAAGGAGTCTTAAAAGGTGACAGAGTTGCACTCTATTGTATGAACTCAGCTGAATTTGCGATTGCTTATGTGGCTATTATTAAAGCGGGTGCGGTTGTTGTGCCGATTAACCTTATGCAAAAACCGGCAGAAGTTGCCTATGTTTTAAATGATTCAACTGCAAAGGGGCTAATCTACCACTCTCTATTTAAGGAGAATGCTCACCAGCAGATCGGTTCAATCTCTTCGTTGGAGTTTTCTATCTGTATTGGAGAAGAGCCTGTCCCTTCATCATTAGGATGGGATTCTTTTTTAGTAAATGATCTGCAAGTACCGACTATTCAATTTGAGCCTGATGATGATCTAGCGGCGATTCTTTATACATCGGGAACAACTGGAAGGCCAAAAGGGGCGATGCTGACGCACACCAATCTTGTCGCCAATACACAGAGTGTTGTTAAAGCGATGAAGTGGCAAGCCGGAAAAGATAAGGTTTTACTCGTATTGCCCATGTTTCATGCATTTGCTGCCACTGTAGGGATGCTCACGCCGCTCACCTGTGGCTGTGCTTTTATTCCTCTGCAAAAGTTTGATCCGGATCAGGTGGTCCGCACAGTTGAAGAGACTACGGCAACAATTTTTTTAGCTGTCCCAAGTATGTATAACATTTTGCTTCGCATTAAAGATGAGCGTGTCGCCTGTTTCGAATCGATTCGTTTTTGTGTGTCAGGTGGCGCCTCTATGCCGCTTGAGGTGATGAGGCGGTTTGAAGATAAGTTTCAAAAGAAAGTATATGAAGGGGATGGGCCAACAGAATGTTCCCCCGTCACCTGTGTCAATCCGATTGGGGGGCTAACAAAGCCGGGCACTGTTGGCTTGCCTGTTCCTGGTGTGGAAATGTCGATAGTTGATGATGCTGGAAAAGTACTTCCTATTGGTGAAGTGGGAGAAATCGCGGTAAAAGGGGTAAGTGTTATGAAAGGATACTGGAATCTACCGGAGGAAACTGCGGCCTCTTTTATGGGCGAGTGGTTTTTAACGGGGGATTTGGGAACAGAAGATGGGGATGGTTATTTCTCAATCGTGGATCGCAAGAAAGATATGGTTATCGTTAATGGAATGAATGTCTATCCGCGCATTATTGAAGAGGTGCTATACCGATTCAAACCGGTTATAGAGGCGGCTGTGATTGGCGAGCCAGACCATCTACATGGTGAGAATGTGGTTGCCTATGTGGTTGTTGATAGTGAGGCAGTTTCGGCTGTTGAGGTGAGAGGCTGGTGCAGAGATCACCTTGGCGGTTATGAAGTGCCTAAAAAAGTATTTATCGTAGATGAGCTGCCGAAAAATGCAGCGGGAAAGATATTGAAGCGAGAGCTGAGGCGGCAGGGGGAGATCGAGAGAGGGGTTGACCTGAAGGGCTGATTTATTCGCGGCAGAAATTAAAAAGCGCCGCAAGAGCGGCGCTTTTTAGCTAATGGGGGATAGCGCTTAGCGCATCTCGTACTTGCGCATCCTGTAAAGAAGAGTATCTCTGCTAATTCCAAGCAAACGAGCTGATTTGCTCTTATTGCCGCTACTTCTTTCAAGCGCTTGGTGAATCAGATCGATCTCAACATTTTCAAGTTTTATTCCAGAGGCCGGTAGGTGAACGGATCCTTCTTGAAGCACCTGATTCCGTTTTAGTTCAAGAGGCAAATTTTCTGGCTCAAGCAGGCGCCCAGGCATTAAGATTGAAAGCCGCTCACAAAGATTGCGAAGCTCTCTAACATTACCTGGCCAGTGATAGGCCTCTAACGATTGAAGTGCCGTTTTACTGAAGCTGATCGGGATACGATCATGACCTTTAGCGATCATTTTAGAAAAGTGTGTTGTAAGAAGTTTTACATCACTGCGGCGCTCGCTAAGTGATGGCAGTTCAAGAGGGACTACATTTAAGCGGAAATAGAGATCTTTTCTAAACTGGCCGCTCGCCACCTTTTCGTGTAGATCGCTGTTGGTCGCAGCAATAATTCTAACGTCAACTTTTTGGTTTACGGTTTCCCCGACGGCTTGGCACTCGCCTGTCTCTAAAAAGCGTAGAAGTTTTGCCTGAATGGGTAGTGGTAATGAATCAATTTCATCTAGAAAAACGGTGCCGCCATGAGCAGCAGTTAATCGCCCCTGCTGGTTGCTGTCTGCGCCAGAGAAGGCGCCTTTGCGATGCCCAAAAAGCTCTGATTCTGCAATGCTTTCGGGCAAAGCCGCACAGTTAATAGTTAGATAAGGCTTAGAGGAGCGAGGGCTAGATGCCTGAACAGCATTTGCAAGGAGCTCTTTTCCTGTGCCTGTTTCGCCTTTGATTAAGACCGCGGCTGTTGTTCCCGCAACCATTCGGGCGCTACGAACAAGTGATTCCATTTGGGCCGACTGCCCAATGAGTGTCTTAAATGCTTCCATGAACTACCCCTAAAATTAATTTTTTTGCTTTTTATTATTTTTATTACATATATGGAAAAATCGTTACAAGTGCAGTGGCGATAATTACAAGCCCTGTTATGGGTCTAAACCACGGCAATCGTGCAAGTTTAACCATATAATTCAACATGATACCTGTTGTCATAACGGCTGGCAATGTGCCGATCCCGAACATCAGCATTGTGATGCCACTACGAACTGGGTCTCCAGTTGTTGCTGCCAGAATAAGTGCAGCATAGATTAATCCACAAGGAAGCCATCCCCAAATAACCCCGAATAGATAGGCCTGTCTAATGCTGCTAACTGGCATAAAGCGCCTGCCCCATGGCTCAATTCTTTTCCAAAGTAGACCGCCTCCTTTTTCAATAAAGGCAAAGCGGGGGAACCAACCTGCAATGTAAAGTCCTGCACTGATCATAAAGGCAGCTGAAAAAAGTTGCACTGCACGGTGCCCAAGACCCCCTTCACCGAGTGAAAAGGTGATCATATGGCCAGCAAATCCGACGAGAAACCCAATTAAGGCGTAGCTACTGATTCGGCCGAGATTGTAGCTGGCGACATAGGGTAGTATGCGTAACTTATTGTTCCTGATCTCTTCAGGGAGGCTGAGTGTTAAGGCGCCCATAATCGAGCCGCACATTGCCATGCAGTGGGCTGAAGTGAGTAGCCCCATAGTGAGTGCGGCGGGGTAAGAGGCGCTGAATGATTGATCAAGATGCATAGCCGAGTAAATCTAACAGATTAGACTGGGTAATCCAATTAGCGGTTTACAAGTGTGTTATTTGACACAGTTTTATCAATTCCCGCATAAGCCGGTGTGGTTTTTGCAATAATCGCAACGTTTGTTGTACATAAAGTACATTTGTTTTAATGATTTCAAAATCTAAGGAGTAGAGGATGACTAATAAAATTGCACGCTCGTTGTTTATCGCAACAGCGGCCAGCCTACCATTACAGGTACTCGCTGAACATACTGAGCTAGCGCCAGTTTTGGTTGAGGGTGAAATTGTTCGCCCTGGCCTGACAGGCGTTAATCCAGGTACAGAAAGCTCTGTGGATGCGGCAGAGCTTTTAAAACGCATCCCAGGTGCAAATGTAAACCGTAATGGCCCGCTTACCGGTATTGCACAATATCGTGGCATGTATGGGGATCGAGTCAATGTGATGGTTGATGGCGTGCATGTGAAAGCAGCGGGGCCTAACAGTATGGATCCACCGCTTAGTCACATCCCTGCAGCAATGGCGGGTGCGCTTGAAGTTTATCGCGGGATTGCGCCTGTTAGCAGTGGCCTTGAAACAATTGGCGGTAGCATGGTGATGAAGTCATCGGGTAGTCGGTTTGGCTCAAGCTCTGAAGTTGAGTCACACGGTAAGCTTTCAGCCGGTTACAGCGATGTTGATAATGGTAAACGTTATTCTTTACTGACCTCGCTTGCGAATGATACGCAACGTGCCCACTTAGCGTGGTCTGGCGAGAAGGGTGATAGTTACAACTTTGATGGCAACGATACCAATTTTAATACACAGTATGATCGTGACTCTTATGCGATAGGTTATGGACTTCGCACAGGCGATCATGAGTTTGGTTTTGATTACAGTAATAATGATACGGGCCATACTGGCACGCCAGCACTACCAATGGATATCGTTTATGCGCGTGGTGGGATTGTTAGCGGTGACTATAAATTCCAAACAACGGATGGATATGGCATAGAAGCAAAAATTTCTTATCAGGATTCGCGTCATTTGATGAGTAATGAACTATATAGAACACCACCCTTAATGATGGGTAACCCAATGCACCGTTTTGCCTATACAACTGTTGATGGCGGTAGCTATAAATTGGCTTTTAATATGCCGGCACTGGGTGGAAATTTGGTAATCGGTTTTGATGGCGATGATGCAAATCACGATGCAGATATCTACGATCCAACAAATGCGATGTTTCATATCACCAATTACAGTGGGGTAGAGCGTGATCGCTATGGTGTTTTTTCTGAATGGACTGGGGATATTGCTCCTTCATTTAATTTAGAGGCTGGTGCTCGTGTAACAAGAGTTGATATGGATGCTGATGACGTTTTTAGCAGCATAAGTGGCGCGGGTGGAATGATGGCTATGATGGGGGCTAGGCATTTGGCGCTCCAAACGGCTTTTAATGCGAGTGATAGAACCCAAGAAGATACTAATGTTGATTTAGTTTTGGTTTTAAGACAGGCGCTCTCTGATACGGTTGACTTAGAATATGGTTTGGCACGTAAAACACGTTCAGCGAGTTATCAGGAGCGTTATCTTTGGTTGCCACTTGAATCAACTGCTGGTTTAGCAGATGGTCGCGTTTATATTGGTGATGTTGAACTTGATCCTGAGGTTTCTTATCAGGCCGAGTTTGGTGTGAATTGGCATCAAGATGGAGCTTATCTAACACCGCGTGTTTTCTATCATCACGTCAATGATTATATTCAAGGGACTCCAGCCACAAATGCTGACGCACTGGTTCTAAACGCAGGAACGCTCCAATTTACTAATACCGATGCAAAACTTTATGGTATTGATGCTGCTTGGGGTTTTTCTTTGGCTGCTAATGTAAGGTTGGACGGTAGTCTGAGCTATATTCGTGGTAAGCGCCGCGATACAAGTGATGATCTATACCGGATTGCACCTTTAAATGGTCGCGTGGCACTAACTTACGAAAAAGCAACCTGGTCTGCGAAAGCAGAGGTGGTTGGTTATGCTGCTCAGAACAAAGTTTCAGACGAAAATTCTGAAGAGAAAACAGGCGGTTATGGGTTGCTGAACTTGCGAGGTGAGTATGTGCCAGCTAGTCAGGTGACGATCGCTTTTGGCATTGAGAATGTCCTGGATAAAAAATACTCAGATCATTTAGGTGGTTATAATCGTAATAATCAAAATGCTGATGTAGGCGGAACGGTTATGGGTAACAACCAAGCAAATCGGTTGCCTGGGCCAGGCCGCAATATGTATGTAACAGCAAACTACGAATGGTAGTTTGTTGATAGATACAATTTGTAAGGCATAAAAAAGCCCCTCCCTATTTTTAGGGAGGGGCTTTTTATTTAAAGCTAGAAATAAGAGAGGCTTATTTCAGGTTAGCTTTAGCTTCTTCGATGCTTTCAGTGATGATTTTCTGAACTTCTTCACCGTATGCTTTAGCTTCTTCAGCAGCAACTTTGCTGTCTTCGATCATTTTTGAAGCGTTAGACTGTGCTAGCTCAGCTTGCTCTTTTACGAAAGCGCTGAATGAATCAGCATCTTTGATTTCTGAAGCAGCTTTAACGCGAGCTTCTGTCAGTTCAACCAAGCCTTGAGTTGCAGCTTTTTGGGCTTCAACAGCAGCTTCGATTTTAGAAACGTTTAGTTCAACTAATTTCTGGAAAGGTGCAAGCGCTTTTTGAAAATCAAATGCAGGTATTTCGTTTAACATGGGAATCTCCTAAGAAAATTTAAAAAATAAAGTATTTAAGTAACCACGGATCTATAGTACTTTACAAAATGACGCGATGCAACAATTATTTTGCACTGCGTCATTTTTGCGCGTGGTAGGCATAAAAAAAGCCCAGCTCACAAAGTGAACCGGGCTTTTTAAAAAGAGGCTTAACGAATTAAGCAGCTTTTTTAGCAGCAGGTTTAGCAGCAGCTTTTTTAGCAGCAGGTTTAGCAGCAGGAACTTCAGTTGCTTCGCCTAAAATTTTCTGAACTTCTTCGCCGTATGCTTGTGCATCTTCAACAGCGACTTTGCTATCTTCAACTAATTTTTCAACAGAAGACTGTGCAAGTTCTGATTGCTCTTTTACGAAAGAGACAAAACCATCGTAATCTTTGATTTCAGTAGCTGCTTTAACGCGAGCTTCTGTTAGTTCAACTAAAGACTGAGCAGCAGCTTTTTGAGCTTCAACAGCAGCTTCAATTTTAGCAACGTTTAGGTCAGCAATTTTCTGCATAGATTCTAAAGCTTTAGTGAAATCAACAGGTGTGAATTCTTTTAGCATGATATTTCTCCAAAAAAGTAAAATTAAATAATAAATTTATAAGACGGAGATAATTATAGGGGGACAATTGACGCGATGCAACAATAATTTGTGCAACGCAATAAATAATTGCGTTATTCCATTAAAAAACAATAAGTTGAAAATCAAAAAATAACAGTTATTCCCTCTCTGAATGGTTGATGGCTGCTTTTTTCGCGAGAAAAAGAGCAAGTAAAGAGGCGGAAATAAAAAACCATCGAGAACGGTGGTTTTTTTGGTTGATTAGAAAGACGATTGGATTATCCTTTTTTGCTCATTTCATCCTGCAGTGTTTCAGAGCTTTCATTAAGCAGCCTTCTAACCTCTTCACCGTAGCCCTGTACCTCTTCAACCAGGTTTTGGCTGTCAGCAATCATCTTTTCGTAATTTGCCTGCGAGAGTTCCATCTGCTCTTTAAAGAATGCAGAGAGTGTACTTGTATCTTTAATATTAGCAGCCGCTTCCATTCGGCTCTTCGCCAGTTCCATATAATCTTGGGTGGATTTTTGTTGAGCCTCAACCATCTTCTTGACTTGGTTAACGTTCATTTCAACCAGTTTCTCAACTGGGGCGGTTATTCTTTTGTAATCAGGAACCATATTTTCCTCTCTTATTTCCATTGTCGCTTTTCGCAGTTAATTATAGCTTATCTTTCATAATTGACTGAAATGCTAGGTCTCTTATGCTTTGAAGCTCTCAGCAATTTGAGATTGAATGATTTTTGCCGCCTCAAGTGGGTCGGCTGCATCTCTAATGGGGCGACCCACGACGATATAGTCTGCGCCATTATTAAAAGCTTGGGTCACGGTTACGACCCGTTTTTGATCATCACTGGGGCGATTCTCGACAGGACGAATGCCGGGAGAGATAACAAGAAGTTTGTTATCTATTTGATTTCTTAGTGCAGGAACTTCGAGGCCAGATGAGATGACACCGTCACAGCCAAGTTCGAGTGCTCGCCGTGCACGAGAGGTAACAAGCTCTTTGATGTCACATTTAAAACCTAGGTCATCAAGATCACCGCGGTCAAGGCTGGTTAAAACAGTCACGGCAAGGACCTTAAGGTCACCTTTCTCTTTTGCCGCCGACTCCATAATGGCGTTGTTACCATGAATGGTTGCAAATTCGACACCTACCTTACTTAAAGCTCGGATTGCGCGGCCAACTGTTTCAGGCACATCAAAAAACTTCAGGTCGACAAAGACTTTCTTGTTTTGAGCTTTTAGCCAGTGAATCAACTCAAAGTAATCGCCTGTCATAAATAGCTCCATTCCTACCTTATAGAAGTGAACAGAATTACCAAGTTTTTCGACCAGTTTTTTTGCCTCTTCTATTGAGGGGAGATCAAGCGCCATAATTAGACGTTCTTGAGTAGGAATCGGTTTGGCCGAGAGATAGGTTTGTTCAGACATAGGAGCTCCTTAAAATTTCAGCGGGCATTATACAGTATTCAGGAATTGAATTTAGCGAATAGAAACTGCCTCGGAACTATTCTGTTTAATTGAATTATCTTCTTGTTCTTAAACCGCTTGAGGGTGCGGTTCATTGAGTGAAAGTGGGAGTGCTTGAAATTAAAAGGTTATAGGAAAGTTTGAAAGATTTTTTTGTTGAAAAATTGGCCTAGCCCTCCACATTTTTTAGTTTACTGCTACTTTTATTAGTGTATGCGTAACTCAGCAGTTTCGAATGAGTTGCTCTGTTTGAAAGCTAATAAATCTAGGGAGTAGTTGGTGGATTTAGCAACACTAATCGGTTTTTTGGGCGGTTTGGGTATTATCATCGGTGCGATTGCAACGGGTGGTGATGTCATGCTGTTTGTTAATACGCCGTCAGTTTTAATCGTTGTTGGTGGAACCTTTATGGTGACATTGATGGGGATTCCACTGGCCGATTTTTTGCGGTCATTCGGGGTCGCGTTAAAGGCCTTCATGAATAAACGGGAAGATCCGACTGTTTTGATTGAAGAGGCGGTTCGGCTTGCGGATGTGGCGCGCAAAAATGGTCTTCTGGCGCTTGAAGGCGAGGAGATCGGCAACGAATTCTTAAAGAAAGGAATCAGCCTTTGTGTTGATGGCCATGACCCAACGCTTGTTCAGAAAATGCTGGGGCAAGATATTAACCTTACGATTAAACGGCATGAGGTGGGGCAGAAAATGTGGAGTTCTGTCGGGGATATGGCGCCCGCAATGGGAATGATTGGAACATTGGTTGGTTTGGTGCAGATGCTGGCGAATATGTCAGATCCCGCAAGTATTGGCCCTGCCATGGCGGTTGCTCTTTTGACAACGTTGTACGGAGCGGTGATTGCGAATGCATTTGCGATTCCTTTATCGGAAAAGTTAGCGTTGGTCAGTGAATACGAGAAGCTAAACAAGTCTCTGATTATGGAAACAATTTCAGGAATTCAAGAAGGTGTTAATCCACGTGTTTTGGAGGCATTGCTGCAAACTTATCTGCCTGAGAACAAAAGAACAAAAGAAGACGATGGTGAGTAAGGCATTAGCCAAAGGGGTAAGAAATGGCTGAAGAATCAGAAGATTGTCCTCCCTGTAAAGCAGGTTCTCCCGCATGGGTAATGACCTTTGCCGACTTGATGTCTCTCTTAATGTGCTTTTTTGTGTTGCTACTCTCTTTTGCAACGATGGATGTTAAAAAGTTTAGAGATATGGCTGGCTCGATGAAGGATGCCTTTGGTGTGCAAAGAGAGGTGAGGGCACACGACCTCCCTATGGGAACAAGTGTTATTGCGCAGCATTTTAGCCCAGCAACGACAAAGCCGACGTTGGTTGATGATGTTAAGCAATCCACTACGGAGAAAGAACATCTTGATATGGCCGACGTCGATAAAAAGCGAATTGAAAAAGAGTTGGCTGAACAACGGGAAAAAGAGGCAGAAAAAGAGGCCGAAAAAATTCGAGAGTCGCTTAAAGATGAGATTAAAAAAGGTCTTGTGGCTGTTCAGCTGCAAGGTGAACGGATTGTTATCAGGATTCAGGAAAAAGGCTCTTTTCAATCGGGCAGTGCTGTCTTAAATAGCAGTTTTTCACCGATTATGGACAAGATTACGATGGCTGTTAGAGCGCAGTCTGGAGAGGTAATTGTTGCTGGGCATACAGATGATATTCCGATTAATACCGAGTGGTATCGTTCTAATTGGGAGCTTTCCTCAGCAAGAGCCGTCACCGTGGCGCACGGAATTTTAAGTGATGGAAGTGTTAGCCCAGATCGAGTAGTTGTAGAAGGGCACGCAGATACTGAGCCGTTAGTGCCTAATGACTCTAGAGCGAATAGAGCAACAAATAGGCGGGTTGAGATCGTTCTGGTTCGTGGTGATGGCGGCAACGGAAAAAGTACTATTCAAGTAATTAGATAGATAAATAAAGATTGGAGTTGAGTGATGGCTGGACCAGATAATGGCGGAAAATCCGGGGAACGAAGACGGTACTTTCGGATTGAAGATGAGATTACCTTGTTCTATAGGGAAGTTGAGGAGGGAGCGCTACCTGATAGTGAGAGCTTTAAAGAGGAGGCGATGGACGGCTTTTCACTGACGGCTACACTCGAATATCTTGATCAGGAATCGGGTTTTTTGTTTAGAACAATCGAGAAAAGTCATCCAGATATAGCCAGTTATTTAGATGTTTTAAATCAAAAAATAAACCTGATTTCAAAAGCGGTATTACTGAAAGAGGAAGGTGTTGCTGAACTTCCAGCGAGCAAGGTAAATATTAGTGCCTCGGGCATCTCATTTTTTGCCGACCTTGAAGTAAAGGCTGGAAGTTTGTTGGAGGTAAAAATGATTCTTCCGCCCGCACTAACTGGGTTGGTTACGTATGGGAGGGTGGTCTATTGTGAACCGGTAGAAAATGAAGATTACTCTCACCGTTTGGCAGTTGATTATATAAATATTCGTGAGCAGGATCGTGATGTGCTTATTCGGCATATCGTTAAGCGGCAAATGCGGCAGATACGAAAAGAGAGTGATTAAAATCTGGGTGAATAGCCTCTGAGTAATCTCTTTCCCGAGCCTAGAGGGTTCTCTCTTTGTTTCAGCTCGAATAAGGAATTTCACTCGAGGAGTCGTTGCTTAAATATCAGATTACAAAGATAAACCCCACGTTATACAGAGGGAATATTCAAAGCGATTAATTCGGAAAAGTTTAAGGCGGGTTTAAATCGCTCTGCTGTTTATGGTCAAATAGTCGAAATTGCGATAACTGAGACTATTTGATGGCGCTGAAATCGGTACAGAAAGAATTACTAAAGTTATTGGCAGATGGTCAGTTTCACTCTGGCCGTAAGTTGTCAGGCCAACTTGGTTTGAGTCGGACAGCAATTTGGAATCACACTAATGAATTGAAGAGGCTTGGGTTAGGGCTCCATTCCGTAACAGGAAGAGGGTACCGCCTTAATCCACCACTCGAGCTCCTTGAATCAGACTTGATTCACTCCCACTTAGAGCTGGCTGTTGCGAAACAGCTATCTAGCCTAGAGATTTATGACTCAATAGATTCGACCAATGGGCAGCTATCCAAGGCGGTTCATTTGGGAGCGAGTTCGGGAGCAGTTTGCTTGGCCGAAAGCCAGACGAATGGGCGAGGCCGGCTGGGGCGAACATGGGTTTCACCATTTGGCCGCAATATCTATCTTTCATCCTTATGGCAATACGAAGCTGGGCCTGCAATCCTTTCAGGGTTAAGCTTAGCTGTTGGAGTCGCGGCAATTCGAGCATTGAACCAAGAGGGGTTTTCTGATGTTGGTTTGAAGTGGCCCAATGATATCTTTAGTAATGGAAAAAAACTGGGAGGGATTCTGATAGAGATCATGGGGGATGCACTGGGGCCCTGCACCGTTATTGTCGGAGTTGGATTGAATGTTGATCTGCCCGGTCAGTCCGCGGAAGAGATTGATCAACCCTGGACAGATCTTACGAAAATGATGGGTAGTGGGGTTGTCTCTAGAAACAGAATAGCGGCTCGTCTGCTCAACGAACTCTTCCCTATTTTAGAAAATTTTGACCAAACAGGCTTAACCGAATACCACGAAGAATGGTCACAAATGGATTGCATGGCAGAAAAAAGAGCGACCCTTCGAATTGGCAAAGAATTGCTAATTGGAACAGCTCTAGGGATAGATAAATCAGGCTTGCTCATGTTTGAAGATGAGCTGGGTCAACGCAAATCGTACGCCTCTGGTGAGGTCAGTTTGCGTGTCGTGGATGATAATCAAGATGCTTGATCATGCTTTACTGCTGGATGTGGGCAATAGTCGGCTCAAATGGGCGCTTTTGAAAGAGGAGAAATTGCATGCAGGAGATGCATTTGCTTACAAAGGGCAGCAAGTAGACACACTGTTTGATAACCACTGGGGAGAGCTAAGCGGTATCGTGACTGTTGCTGTTTCTAATGTTGGTGGTGCCGAAATTGCTAAAGAGATAGAAATCTGGTGCCTAGATCGTTGGGGAGTGAGTAGCGCTTTTATTCAGCCAGTAAAACAAAGTTATGGCGTCACCAATAGCTATCAAAGCCCGTTAAAGTTAGGTGTTGATAGATGGGTTTGTCTTATCGGCGCCCATGCAATAAATAAGGCACCAGTCTGTGTTGTCGATTGCGGAACAGCGGTGACTGTTGATGTACTCAACAAAAATGGAGAGCATTTGGGGGGGATGATTACGCCAGGGGTCCAGCTTATGAAAAGTGCCCTGCTAAACAATACAAGCGATATTGCAGAAGCTGGGAACAAGTCATCAGGCTTTCTTGGGAAATGTACAGCGGATGCGGTTCAAAATGGTGCGATCCACTCAATAGCAGGTTTAATTGAAAGAGTGGTTCGTGAGCTAGAAAAAGAGCACAGGGAAATATTTCAACTTATTTTGACAGGCGGCGATGCTGAACTGATAAAAAGCCACCTAAATTGTGATGTTAGACTAGTAAGTGATTTGGCATTAAAAGGATTGTCTGTGATTATTCAGGATCAAGCAAAATGAAAAAACTATTTTTCCTTTTATTGTTGGGGAATGTTGTCTTCTACTTGTGGGCTACTAATATTCAGCCAAAACAGGGGCAAAATTCACAGCTGGTGGTAGATCCATCCTTAGAATCGATCGTTTTAGTGAGTGAGCTAAAAGTAGAGTCCGTAGAAAAAGCTGAGAAAATCATAGCTAAGGAGCTCCCGAAACAAATCAAGGAGGTGGTAGAGAAGCCTAAAGAAATGAAGCTTGTAGCCAATGATGTTTCTAAGCAAAAAGAAGACGCTGTGCCGTCATTCAGTACGCAGCCTGTCTGTTACCAGACAAGCCTAATCAGAGAAAAGGCGATTGCAGAAGCCCTACAAAATAGCTTGAAAGAAAGCGAGGTGCAGTCTGAAATTATAGTTAATAAAATGGCTGAAAATGCGGGTTATTGGGTGATGTACCCTGCTGCACCAAATATGAAAGAGGCCAGGGCCAACGTTAAGCTATTAAAAAACCAAGGGGTTAAGGATTATTGGCTCTTTAGAAAAGGGCTCAGGAAAGGCGCAATCTCACTCGGCATGTTTAAGGAGCAGAAACGTGCAGAGGACGTTAGGGCAGAATGGGCAGCTAAAGGGGTAGAGCTGGAGATAAAACCCCATAAAGTGAATCGAGAACAGTTTCTACTTAGATTTCGTACAGATAAGCAGCTTAAAAAGCTGGTTGAGATAACAAAGATGCAGTCAGATGCGGAAATTAAGATAAATTTGAGCAATAAAAGCTGCAACTGATTGCCAACGACGGAAAGATTGATTAGAATTCCCCCTCTTTGAAGCACAGCTTCAAAATGCTGGTGTAGCTCAGTTGGTAGAGCAGCTGATTTGTAATCAGCCGGTCGCGGGTTCGAGTCCCATCACCAGCTCCATACATATCAAAGGCTTAGATGATTTGTCATCTAAGCCTTTTTTGTTGGGGCCACCTCGTGATGCTAATCTTGTGTAACCACAGCCTAATTACGAATGCGCTCTTTATCAAGATTGGAAGCGTTTATGCTCTCGACAAAGCGAGTGGGCATCATTAAAAAGCTTAAACAGCTGTTTATGATCTTCATCTATTGCATCAACACCAACACGTAAAGAAGGAGACCAGAGCCAAGATTCATTTGTTTCAACTTTTTCCATCTTTACCCTCGATTTATCAATAGAAATTTAACCTATAAACAGCCTGGCATTTAACTCAAGTGCCTCATTGGTGTTCACTACAGGAAACAATTCCCTCTTGAATAGCAAGATGCACAAATTCAGCGGTTGTAGTGACATTCAAATGTTTTTTGATTCGGCTTGAGTAATTCGATACTGTTTTTTTCGACAAGTGCATCTGGTCTGAAATTTCAGCTATAGACTGTCCTCTGGCAATACGCATAAAGACCTCAAGTTCTCGCGGGCTTAAGCATTCTAGAGAATTTAGATTGGTGCCATCCAATTGATTGAGTGCAATTTTTTCAGAGAGGTCAGGGCTGAGAAATCGCTGACCATTTAACAGCTCATTTATCGCCTGTATTAAAACTTGGCCGCTACTCGCCTTTGTAACAAAGCCACGGGCACCAACTTTAAAACACCGTTCGGCCAAACTTGGGTGATCATAAAGCGTTACAATTAGAACACGGGCGTTTTTATCGTGGTTCTTGATCCGTTGGATTGCGCTGGAAATATCTCCTCCAGGCATCATGACATCCATAATAACAAGATCAGGTGATAAGACTTTAAAGGCGGTGACGCCCTCTTCAGAAGAAGAGGCCTCACCGATAACCTCATGCAGCCCACTTGCTTCAAAAATACGTTTGAAGCCTGCCCGTACAATCTCATGATCATCAACAATAAGTATGCTAGCCATTGTTTTTTATATGCCCCTTTTGAATCGTGCATGGGAGCTGCATCAGAACTTCTGCTCCACCCATAATAGACCGGCCCGTACTTAGGTTGCCTCTTTGTGAAGTTATTCTTTCATTCATATATGTTAGGCCCAAATTTCTACTATCGGTGGATTCAGGAAAGCCCACTCCATCATCACTAATCTTCATCTTAAAAATGTAGGTGGCCCCTTTTGGGGAGCCAACTTTATCCATGTCTCTTTTTGAAGCGTTACAGCTTACGGTGACCTGAGTTGCTTTTGAGTGTCGAGAAATATTCGTCAGCGCCTCTTGTAAGGTTCTAAACAAGATTTCTTTATGATTAGTGCCCAAGCAAGAGTCTAAGCAGTGATCTATATTGAAACTAATTCCACCTTTTATTTTCCTGTTTCTAAGTAACCATTCTTCAAATAGCTCACTCAGTAATTCACTGATAGTTAAGTTTGAGATAAGAGTCTGGGGGTTTAGTCGGTTGCTTATATTATGAGTCGTCTTTAAAAAGTCACTAGTAAGGCTGACTATATCTTTAAGAGCGTTGTTTTCCTCTGTCGTTTTTACTTTTTCTTGCGCGAGAAGAAACTCCGCATTTAACTTGATAGCCGTACCAATCTGGCCTAACTCATCATGCAGATCCAAAGATAGCTGTTTGCGCTCTTTATCGCGTAAATTGAGTGCCTTCTGAGTGAGTGATCTGTTCTGTTCGAATAATTTTTTTACCGAGAGATTTGATTCTACAATCGCTGTTACATCGACAGATGTTTTTATCGCAACCATGCGCCCATTTGTCCACTTAAATGCCTTGTCACAGCATTGATACCAACTTTCCGTTAAGTTATTTTTATATCTTGATCGGTAAACGCCGGTTGGCCGGCTATTTTTATCGACTAGATAGTGGTTTGTACAGAAATGGCATGGACCATCTTGGCCTTTTTGGAGTGTTTCCCAGCAACGTGCTCCAATAACATCTCCAAACAGTTCATCAATTTTTTTATTTGCAAAAATAATCTCATCATTTACCAGGTCGACGATATAAATGGGCTCGTCAATCGTATTAAGGACTACTTGCAATAAGTTCAGTGTTGAGTGCGCGACTTTTTCTTCTGCTGGCCTGCTGCGAGTACTTTCAGAGTGGGTACTATCACGCATTTCAAGGAGCTCAATTAGCTCATTCTTAGATAGGTTCGAGTAGGACAATATTTTTCTTAATTACTGCTAGTGGAAGCGCTACAAGATGTTTTCCGTGTTGGCAGCTTCGTAATTATAAAGTTTGTCTTTTCTCATCCTAGAAAAGCTAAGCGTTAAGGATACCTTAAAGCACTCTATACACCACAGGGAAAACATCGGCCGAACTCGCTTGTGACAATTTCCTAGAGGTATTGGGGATTATTGCCCATATTATTTGACCCAGATCAAACTAGACTATTTCCTAGAAATTGGTTACCGGAAATAAAGGGATGAAATAGATGGATGTAGAAGATTTTGATAAGTTGCAGTCATTAGCAAAAAGCCCCGAACTGTTTGAGAAAAAACGGCAACGCCTAATTAACAGCTTTATCTCTTCTGCCACAAGTAAAGAAGAGCAGGCGCAATTACGCGCAATACAAAAAGAGCTTGATTCCAGCCGTGATCAGTCATCTTTTCAGATTGCGCTGGCAAACAGTCTGCTAGAGCAGGTTAAGCTGAAAAGTGGTTTACTGAAAAAGACGGTCGCTGTTTTTTTAGAGCAAGAACCCGACGGCAAGTCACCCTCTTTGGTATCCAAGGAATAGGAGAAGGAGGACATTATGGACGCTGCAACCGACACTCTCTTTTTTAAGCATTCAACGCTTGGCATGGTCAGAGCAGATTACAAGATGAGGATCACCGCCGTTAATGATGCTTTTACCCGAATAACGGGATATTCCAGTAGTGAAGCGCTTGGACAAACGCCAAGAATGCTTAGTTCAGGAAAGCAAGACCCTGCCTTCTATGCGCAGATGTGGGCAAGCATAGAAAATGATGGTTTTTGGTCTGGAGAAATATGGAATAGGCGTAAAAATGGTGACATTTATCCTGAGCTCTTAACGATAGACTCTATCACTTATAAAGGCGATGAGCACTCAGGGTTTATTGGTGTTTTTGCAGATATATCTCATTTAAAGAACGGCTCAAGTGATCTGGGCTATTTAGCACACCATGACCCTTTAACGGGCTTGTCAAATCGCCTTTTACTGAGTGCGAGGCTCGAAAAATCCCTAGAGCTTGTTAAGCGCAATCAGGCAAAAACGGCGGTACTTTTTATAGATCTAGATGCCTTCAAACCCGTAAATGATTCGCTTGGCCACACCATTGGTGACAGCATTTTGATAGAGGTGGCAAATAGGTTATCAGGTGTTGTTAGACAGGCAGATACGATCACTCGTTGGGGTGGAGATGAATTTGTGGTTGTTCTGGATGTGGTTAATTCTGCTAAAAATGCAGCAACGGTTGCTGACAATATAGTAGAAGCACTAAGAGCGGAACCTTATATTGTCGGTGACCGCTCGGTATACCTAGGTTGTAGTGTTGGTATCTCCATCTTTCCAGAGGATGGTGGCAGTGGTGAAGTGCTTGTTAGGAATGCTGATACAGCTATGTATCAGGCAAAGAATCTAGGAGGCAATCAATTCTGTTTTTACAAGCAAGAGATGACAGAAGCAGTCCAAGATCGACTTCTTTTGGCTGGTGAATTGCGCGGAGCGCTGGAAGCTAATCAACTAGAGCTTCATTACCAACCACAATATTGTGTGCGAACAGGAAAAATGCTGGGTGTCGAGTCACTTATTCGCTGGCAGCATCCTGAAAAAGGAATGATTCCTCCAGATCAATTTATATCCATTGCTGAAGAGACAGGGTTAATTATTCCCATTGGAACATGGGTAATTGAAACTGCCTGCCAACAGGCACGTAAATGGATGGACACTGGATCTCTTATCACCATCGCTGTAAATGTATCTGCCAAACAGCTTACCGACAGAAATTTCTGCAATATAGTTGAAACTATTTTGAGTGAGACAAAATTACCTCCGCATCTGCTCGAAATAGAGCTGACCGAGAGTCTACTGATTGAAGATATTGAAAAATCAATTCATATATTTAAATCACTTTCTGGATTGGGTATTAACCTAGCGATTGATGATTTTGGAACGGGGTTTTCCTCATTAAGTTACTTAACGCAACTTCCGGTTAAAAAACTAAAAATTGATCGTAGTTTTTTGAGAAAAATATTCTCCAAGAAGGCGGATAGGAAATTAATTAACAGTATTATTGCGCTTGGACATTCCTTGGATCTTAAAGTCGTTACAGAAGGTGTTGAAACAGTCGAACAGTTGAATTATTTGAGAGAAAATAACTGTGATCTTGCGCAGGGGTACCTGTTAAGCAGGCCAGTTAAAGCTAACAATTTAATAATCCAATCGTATGACATATAAACATAAGATTGGCTAGTTAAATCTGAAATATAAAATCATTAAAATAAGGAATACAAGAGATGAGCAGTATATTTAACCCAGCCACCATTTTAATGGATAGAGTCCGCTACCCGGTAAAATTTGCAATCATTTTTTTGATCGTTCTGATACCTCTCGTAATATTGAGCCTCAACATGATCACTACAATAAATGATGATATTTCTTTTCTTCAAAATGAGCGCTCAGGATTAACGTACATCAAATCCGTACGGCAACCTATGGAGTATATCCAGCAGCATCGCGGAATGACGGCCGCCTATTTAAACGGCTCGACAGAGTTTCGTGAGCGAATTATGCAAAAAAGAATGATAGTCGATCAAAAGCTAGCTGAACTTAAAGAGGTTGATGTTAAATTATCCGAGAGGCTTGGTATTACAGGAATTGTGACTGGGTTGCTGCAACAGTGGAGCCAGATCAAGAGTAATTCGATGAATATGAACACCGCTGACGCAATTAAAGTGCATAGTGCTCTTATTAGCGGGATGCTAGATTTGATGAGTAAGGCGGCTGATAGCTCTGAAATCACATTAGACCCCAAACTAGACAGTTATTATATGGGGGATGCAATCGTATCAGGCTTGCCTAATTTGCTTGAAAATATGGGGCAAGCGCGCGCAGTTGGGTCAGGTGTTGCAGCTCAAAATGGATTTTCTGACTCTAAACAGCGCGTGAAACTTGCTGTGCTATCTAATAATATTAAACTTTATGCTGATGGTCTTAATTCTGGCTTGCAAGCTGCGTATGTCGAGAATAGGGAAGTTGGCGATAAGCTATTAGCTGCTACAGAATCAAATAGCGATTCTGTTCGGGATATGCAACGATTATTGAATGATAAGTTGCTGAATAGCGCTGAAATCAATATTTCTAGTGAGGCCATCTTTGATGCTGCCAGTGAAGCAATTAGTGGCTCTTATAAACTCTACGATGCATTAGTTCCAGAATTGGATGCACTCTTTTTTGAACGTATCGAGTTTGGGCGCTCTTACATGCTAATGGCCATCAGTGTTGTCTCAATCGTCTTATTATTAGTTGCCTACCTATTTGTTGGCTTCTATTATTCTGTTCGCAACAGCATTGATCTGATCAGTAACGCGACCCAAAAGCTCGCTGATGGTGACCTTACCGTGCAGGTTGAACTTACTGCGCAGGACGAAATGAGCCAGATTGCGAGCAGTTTTAATGTAATGGCGCAAAGTTTCAATCAAATGGTGAGACAGATTTTAAGTTCTACTGAGCAGCTAGGCAGCTCATCTGAAGAACTTTCAGCCATTAGTGTACAGACGAACCAAAGTATTGGCGCCCAGCAGGTGCAAACTGAAGAGGTGGCCACGGCAATGAATCAGATGAGTACCACGGTATTGGAAGTGAGTAAAAATATTACAAATACGGCAGCTTCGGCAGAAGAGGCGAGCAAAAATACTACGGAAGGGCGTGACAAAGTAGATTTGGCAGTTGAAGCAATCCAAGTTCTGGCGGGAAAAATACAGAGCGGTGCGACAGTGATCAAGCAACTAGAGCAGGATAGTAAGGCGATTAGTTCAGTATTAGAAGTGATCGAAGGTGTTGCCGAACAGACGAACTTGCTGGCATTAAATGCTGCAATTGAGGCAGCACGCGCTGGCGAGCATGGGCGAGGTTTTGCGGTTGTTGCAGATGAGGTTAGAACGCTGGCAGGCCGCACACAAGAATCCACTGCAGAAATTTCACAGGTGATTGAAAAACTCCAAACAGGTTCAAATAAAGCCGTAGGAGTTATGAGGCAAAGCCAAGCTGATGCAGAATCTGTTGTTTCACAGGCAATAGAGGCAGGCACTTCACTTTCTGGAATCTCTTCGGCTGTAGAGCGAATCAATGAAATGAGCACAGATATCGCGGGAGCTGCTGAAGAGCAGAGCGTAACGGCTGAACAGATCAATCGCAGCATCGTAAATATCGATGAGATGACTAAGGAAACAGCTAGCGCAGCACAGCAAACAGCATTGGCAAGTGAGGGGCTAACCCGAATGGCTTCGGAGTTAAAAGTTGTTGTCGCTCGCTTTGCCGTATGACAGGCAGAGCAGTCTTGAGGCTACAAAGTAGGTGCCGAATTAGGCTGATGATTTACTTGTATTTCTGTATCTTTGCAACATTGTGATAAATAATCCAATTTTAACCATTAAAAATATTGGTTATCTATTTATTTCATGCCTGATGTTTCTTGGGGTTTTGAGTGTCTCTTCTGGCTATTTAAATAACTCTAATATAAACAAAGCTGAAGAGATATGGGGTGAGCTAAAAGGCCAAAGTTCAGAAAGGGCCTATATATTAAATAGCATCTACTCAGGAATTGGTTATGGTGGAATGATTCACGAGTTTAAGAACTATGTCATCAGGGGGGATTCTGGGCAATGGGATAGAACGCATGTAAGTTTTGGGAACATAAGGGCGTTAATTTCGCAGTACCAATCATTACCATTATCAAAACAAGACATTGAGTTTATAAATCCAATTAAAGCAATGGTGTATGCCTATGAAAAGGCAATACATAAAGTATCAAACCTTAAGAAAGAGGGTTATTCAATAGAAGAAATTGATCGAATGGTAAAGGTTTCTGATGCTGCTGCGCTATCTTCTTTATCTAGGTTTTCAGCGGTTATTCAAAATAAAAAGGACTATGCAAATAAGCAGTTTCTATTAAACAAGCTTAAAATAGAGATTGGCTATGGTGGAATGATCCATAAATTTAAGAACTATATTCTACGAGCTGACAATCAGGATATGAAAAACGCAGTTATTCATTCGAATAATGCGCAGAAGATTATTAAGCAATATTATGATCTTAACTTAACTTATAGAGAAGAGCTAAATCTGTCAACTATAAGCGATATGGTTGCTAGCTATGCAAGTATGCTGGATGATGTTAAGTCTATGCATGAAAGTAATACCACATTATCCAATATTGATGATTCGGTGAAATATGATGATTATCCAGCTCTGCGCGCCTTTTCATCACTGCAAAAGGAAATTATTAAGGAAAATACAAATTCATCAAAAAACCTTATTAAGGTTCTTAATGATGTTCATTTCATTACAACATCAACAGGATATGTAAGCGTATTTATAATATTATCACTAATCCTTTTTATGGTTAAAAACTATTACTCAAGGATATTGGAGCCAATATCTAAAATAACTGCCAACATGAAGGAGCTAGCTGAAGGTGAAATTAATGAGTCGCTTCCTGCTCCTAGGTTTAATGATGAGATAAGCGAGATGATCCGCTCAATTGAAGTCTTTAGGCGGCAAACTCAAGATATTCATGCAGCAGAAAAGCGGTTTGAACTTCTTTTTGATGCCTCTCCATTTGGGATGATTGCAGTTTCAGAGCGCGGCGAGATTATTATGGCCAATATTGGGGCGGTTAATATTTTTGGATATTCTCAATCTGAATTATTGGACGTACCCCTTGAGAATCTGGTTCCTGTTGCTTCTAGAGAGGGACATTCTGTTCTGCGTAAAAAATTCCATAAGGCCCCCTCTTCAAAAAAAATGGGTGGTTATAGAGAGCTATACGCAACGCATAAAAGTGGCAAGCTAATCCCCGTTGAGATCAGCCTTAATCCAATTGATTTAATAGGCGAACGACTCGTACTTTGTGCGATTAACGATATTTCTATTAGGAAAGAAGCAGAACTTGAGTTACAAAAGCTTTCTAAATCTGTTGATCGAAGCCCCAATCTTGTTTTAATTACAGATGCTAATGGCCTTATTGAATACGTCAATAATAGTTTTACTGTTGTAACAGGCTATACCCAAGCTGAGCTGATAGGAAAAACCCCAAATATACTTTCATCAGGAGAAACTGCTCCAGAATGTTATGAAGAGCTATGGGAAACAATTTTGGCGGGCAATGAATGGAGAGGTGAACTTCTTAACAAGAAAAAAAACAATGAGTTTTTTTGGGCATCTCACCTTGTTTTTCCAATCACAAATGATGCCGGAGAAATCACAAATTTTGTAAGTCTTTGTGAGGATATTAGCGAATCAAAGAAAGTATCGGATGAACTAGAGTACCGTGCAGATCATGATTTGTTAACAGGTTTAAAGAGCCGCCATTCCTTTGAAAGTAGGCTTTCCTCTGTGTTGGCTAAACCTCACCAACTTGATCAAACTTGTTTGGCGGAAGGATCTGTTTGTTTTATCGATCTTGATCAGTTCAAGGTAATTAATGATACCAGTGGGCATGTGGCAGGGGATGAACTCCTTAAAAAAGTTGCTCTGTTGTTACTCAGCAAGGTCCGTAAAGATGACCTTGTGGCTCGATTTGGTGGAGATGAATTCATTATTCTGATGGAGAATTGCCCAGCTGAGAAAAGTATAGGAATTGCAGAAGAGATTCGCGCCTCACTTGAGCGGATTGGGTTTAACTGGGAAGGTGTGAACTATTCAACAACTTGTAGTATTGGTATTGCTCATTACGGCTATGAGGATGAATGTTTAACAGAAATAATGAAGCGAGTTGATGCAGCCTGCTATGTAGCAAAAGATAATGGGCGCAACATGGTTTATGCGGCACTTGACGCTGATGATGATATCGCTAATAGGCAGAGTGAAATGCATTGGCTGTCTGACATTGCCCTTGGGTTAACCGAAGATAGATTTAAGTTGTATGTGCAGCGAATTTTGCCCGTGAACTGCTGTGGTGAAGGTGGTAGAGAGTACGAAGTATTAATTCGCTATCAAGATAACAATGGTGCAATCATTCCTCCCGGTGCTTTTTTGCCCGCTGCTGAGCGCTATCAGAAAGCTGAGAAAATTGATTTATGGGTTATCACTACACTTTTCCAGTGGTTTTCTGAGCATAGAGCGGAGCTTTCACATATAGGTAGTTTTGCGATTAATTTGTCAGGGCAATCACTTGGTTCTAACGAGATATTAGAAACAATTACCAACGGGCTAAAAACCTTTAAGATTCCTCCTTCGTTAATTAAATTTGAAGTCACCGAGACAGCTGCAATTTCTAACTTGGATCAAGCGATAAAATTTATTAAGGCAATTAAGAGTTATGGTTGCAAGTTCTCTCTAGATGACTTTGGTAGCGGGCTTTCATCATTTGCTTATTTAAAAAGTCTTCCCGTTGATACCTTGAAAATTGATGGAATGTTCGTCAAAAATATCCTTGATGACAAGGTCGATTTTGCGATGGTAAAAATGATCAATGAAATAGGTCACGTTATGGGAATGAAGACGATTGCTGAATTTGTTGAGAATGATGAGATTTTAGCCACAATTGGTACCCTTGGGGTCAACTACGCACAAGGCTATGGCGTTGAGAAACCTATTCCCATTAATGAAATCAGGCGGCCTGTATCTATAATTTTGGCAGTTGATCAAGTCCATTAATAGCACAGAATGCTCAGTAAAATATTTATTAAAATCGAGTATTACTGGTTAATTTCTTGGTCTGTAGTCAGTTATGGTGGAGACGTAAATTAGATCGCAGCGTTGTACGTAGACAAATTTTCATCTCAATCACATTGAAAGATCATTTCTTCGTTGTTCTTGGCCTTCTCCCTGAAAACTGGACCATTCAAAACAGTAGAAATCTGGCAATATTAACCATCAGTAAGATGAGGAATTGCCATAAAGAAAACGAAGTTTACTGAAGAACAGATTGTGTAGTCCCCCCGAAAAATAACTGGAGTCAAAAGTAGAAAATTCTCTTACATTTAAGCAAGGAGTTTTCTATGAAGAAATCACGTTACACAGACAGTCAAATTCTCTTGATCTTAAAACAGAACGAGTCAGGGTGCCGGTCACAGACTTGTGCCGAGAACACGGCATGAGCAATGCAGCCTTCTATCAATGGCGCTCTAAATTTGGCGGAATGGATGCTTCTTTGATGAAGCGAATGAAAGAGCTT
>DEIG01000015.1:24538-83491 GCA_002352345.1 Methylococcaceae bacterium UBA2780 | reverse complement strand
GGATATGGCAGGTGGCTTTGCTCCCTTGAAAGACGTCCCTAAGATGCTAGTTTATGAGCTGTCGCGTTATCGGAATAGTATTTCTAGAGTGATTCCTGAGCGCGTTATTACACGCCCGCCATCGGCAGAGCTAGCGCCAGATCAGAAAGATGAAGATAGCCTTCCACCTTACCCAGTTTTGGATGAAATTCTGGAACGATATGTAGAAAGAGATCAGTCTGTTGAGGAGATTATTTCTGCAGGGTTTGATTCTGAACAGGTGCAGCGAGTGATTGGGTTGGTGGACCGGAATGAATATAAGCGGAGGCAAGCGCCACCAGGTGTAAAAATTACCGAGAGGGCTTATGGTCGAGATCGCCGTTATCCGATGACATCGGGGTTTCGGTCGAAATAAGATGGTTCTCTTTGATAAATCTTCGCTGTTTTTATAAATCTCTGCCATTTTTAAAAATCTCCCCTAGCCCCTCTTTTTCAAAGAGGGGAACAAATAGATGCTTTTTAAAAAGGGGAGTGTGCAGGGAGGCTAGTCTTTATCCAGTTCGAAGAACTCGAGAACCTTGTGTGAAAGTGTCTCTTCACTGTGAGGTTTTCCGCTATCGGGTAGGCCATTGGCATAGTTGATTTGGTAGACCCGTTGGGTATCGGCTGCCATGTCGGTCATTCCTAGCGCTTCGTAGGCTGTGATCATGATTTCCAGCGCTTCGGGTATAGCGGTTGTTCGCTGAAATTTCTCAAGCGTATAGTTGCAGCGATTGATGGCTGCTAGATAGGCGTGACGCTTCATATAATAGCGAGCAGCGTGGATTTCGTACTTAGCTAAGTTATTGCGGAGCGCAATCATCCGTTGGCGTGCGTCCGCTGCATACTCGCTATCGGGGTATTTTTTTGCCAACTTAGAGAAATCTGCAAAAGCATTACGAGCACTACCCGGGTCTCGTTGTGACGAATCTGTTGGAATGAATCGTTCGAGAAACCCAATCCCGCGGTTATAATTAACGAGCCCTTTTAGATAAAGCGCGTAAGCAACGTGTGAATCAGTGGGATGAAGGCGTATGTAACGATCCGCCGCAGCGAGGGCTGATTCTGGTTCGTCATATTTATAATAGGCAAAGGCTATTTCAAGCTGGGCTTTTTCGGCATACTTTCCAAACGGATAGCGTGCTTCGAGCTTTTCATAGAGCTCAATGGCTCCAGCATAGTTTTCATCATCAAGCTTAGCTTTTGCCTCGGTGTAAAATTGTTCGGCAGTCCAGCCTGTTTCAGCCTCATCAGGGGTGCTTGCGCAGGCCGAAATGATTAGGCAGATTGCAGCGATAAAAAAAGGCTTTAGATAAACCTTGTCGTGGTCTTGCATGATAGGCTGTAGATAATGAATTGTGATGTAAAAATTTTTCCTGAGTATACCCGAAACCCTAATGAAACCCTACCAACAGTATATTAAATAACGATGAGACAGAAGATTGAGTTAGAGGAGATTGTTCCAAGTGAGCTTGCGGGAAAGAGGCTTGATCAGGCTGTTAGTGTGTTGTTTAGTGATTACTCTCGCTCGCGCCTGCAGGAGTGGATAAAGCAGGAAAAAATTCTTGTGGATGGTGAGGTGTTTAAGCCCAGGGATAAAGTGTACGGAGGAGAGCTGGTGACGCTGAACTCTGAATTTGAAGAGCCTTTGGGTGATTGTGTGGCGGAAGCGGTTCCACTCAATATTGTCTATGAAGATGACTCTATTCTAGTGATTAATAAGCAGGCGGGGTTGGTTGTTCATCCTGCGGCAGGTAATTGGTCAGGTACCATGCAGAATGGTCTGCTACACCATGATCCTGCACTGGCTGAAATCCCGCGAGCGGGCATTGTCCACCGGCTTGATAAAGATACTAGCGGTCTTTTGGTGGTTGCCAAAAGTTTGATCGCGCATAAGTCACTCGTTGATCAGCTGCAGGCAAGAACCTTGAAGCGAGAATATCTTGCGTTGGCGAGTGGTGAACTGATTTCAGGCGGCACAATTGATGAGCCGATTGGCAGGCATCCTGTCGATAGAAAGCGCTACTCGGTTCAAGAGGGGGGGAGAGATTCGGTAACGCACTACCGCGTGGAAGAGCGTTTTGAGCATCACACTTTGTTGAGAATCCAATTGGAGACGGGAAGAACACACCAGATTAGGGTTCACATCTCTTTTATTCGTCACCCACTTGTAGGCGACCCTGTTTATGGTGGTCGCTTGCGGTTTGTTCCTGGTAAAAATGATGAGTTGAACGAGCGGCTACGTGATTTTAATCGTCAGGCACTTCATGCAACTAGGTTAGGGTTAAATCACCCTGAAACAGGGGAGTACTGTGAATGGGAAGCGGCTGTTCCAGAAGATATGCAGGGGCTTTTAGCCTTTCTAAGGTCAATTTAGCGTGCGTTTTATTCTTCCTGAATGGCCAGCTATTCCGGGAGTGCATGCGCTTTGTACGACGCGATTGGGTGGAGTGAGTAAAGAGGCTTACAACAGTTTTAATTTGGCTCACCATGTGGGAGATTGCCCGGAGGCGGTCGAAATAAACCGTTCACGGCTATTGGAGGTGGGGCAACTTCCTTCAAAACCTAAATGGTTGAATCAGGTGCATGGCACACGGCTGGTCGATGCAGGGTTGTCATCAAATAATTGTGAGGCTGATGGCAGTTATAGCCGAGATAAAGGGGTTGTTTGTGCCGTTATGACGGCCGATTGCTTGCCTTTGCTGGTGGCAGATACAAAAGGTGAGTATGTTGCCGCTTTACATGCTGGCTGGCGAGGATTGCTGGATGGGATTATTGAGAAGGCGGTTATAGAATCCGGGCTTCCTCCAGAACGGCTACAGATCTGGTTGGGTCCGGCAATCGGTGCAGCTGCCTTTGAGGTGGGGGAAGAGGTTTATACTGCGTTTATAGCGCGTTACCCTCAAGCAGGCTCAGCATTTAAGGTGAGTAAGCCAGGAAAGTGGCTGGCAGATATTTTTATTCTGGCAAGAATTGCCCTTGAGCAAGTTGGCATCAGTAAAAGCTATGGTGGACAGCTTTGTACCTTTTCTGATTCTGAGCGATTTTACTCATATCGACGCGATGGTGTCACAGGACGAATGGCTTCTTTGATTTGGTTGGCGTTAAAATAGCCGACCTTTTGCTATGACATATTAATAGAGTCGATTTCGATGCAAATTCTTTATTGGATTATCCCGTTTACGCTTCTCGGTGGCGCATTAAGTGTGTTGGCGGCTTCGCTTTTTTTATTGATGCCCGAGAAGGGGCGCAAAATTGCACTGCCTCATGGAGTCAGCTTTGCAACAGGCGCACTTTTAGGTGTCTCTTTTTTAGCGCTCATCCCTCACGCATTTGAGGAGGTTGGAATAGAGAATTTGCACAGCGTTTCGGCAACCATTTTGGTTGGGATTCTAAGCTTCTTTATGCTTGAAAAGTTGGTCCTCTGGCGCCATTGCCACTCTGGTCATTGTGAGGCGCACGTGGATGTTGAAGAGCATCGCCATAAATCTGCAGGGACATTGATCCTAATTGGGGATGGCCTTCATAATTTTGTCGATGGGATTTTGATTGCCGCAGCTTTTATGGCCGATATCCATCTGGGTGTGGTGACGAGTCTTGCCGTCGCTGCGCATGAGATCCCACAAGAGGTGGGTGATTTTGCAATTCTTTTGGAGAGTGGTTTTTCGCGCGCCAAGGCATTGCTTTTTAACGTTCTATCGAGCTTAACAACGGTTGTTGGTGGTGTTCTTGCTTGGTATGGTTTTGAAGATCTATACCAGTACTTGCCTTATGTTTTGGCGGTAGCGGCCTCAAGTTTTATCTATATTGCCGTTGCTGACCTTATTCCAACATTGCATAAAAAAACGGATTCGCTCGATTCTTTAAAGCAGTTTGTCTTAATTGCTGCGGGTGTTTTTCTGATTACTTTTTTGCATGGATTGATGCATTAAACAGTTTTTCCACGAAGTGCGCGAAGGTTTCTGAGGTAGGGCTTTTGCACCGCACTTTTGGTCTCTGTGGGGATCAGTAATTTTTATTCTCTTCGCGTGCTTTGTATTCCTCGTCGTAAACAGGTTGCTCCCTTCTTCTTTCTTCGCAACTTGAAATTTCCAAACTTTTCCCCATATAAGAACCAATCGAAAGTTTTTAAGCGAGGAAATGCCCCATGAGAATGGACAAATTAACCAGTAAATTTCAGATGGCTTTAGCGGATGCGCAGAGTTTGGCGCTAGGGCGTGACCACCAGTTTATCGAATCTGCGCATATTATGGCTGCACTGCTCGATCAGGAGGGCGGTTCTATTCGTCATCTTCTCTCGCTTTCTGGCGCTAATGTTAACCAACTTCGCTCCTCGTTGGCAGAATCGCTAGACCGTGTTGCAACGGTAGAGGGTGCTGGGGGCGATGTTCAGATGGCGAACGAGTCGGTTCGACTGCTTAATTTAACGGATAAGCTGGCTCAGAAGCGGAAAGATAAATTTATCTCTAGTGAACTTTTTCTGTTGGCTGCATTTGAAGAGAAAGGCCCGCTGTCAGAGCTTTTGCAAAAAGCAGGTGTAACGCGAAGTGTTCTTGAAAAGGCGATTGATGATGTTCGTGGTGGAGAGACGGTTGATGATGCGAATGCGGAGGAGCAGCGTCAAGCTCTGGAGAAATACAGTATTGATCTAACAGAGCGTGCCGAGCAGGGCAAACTTGACCCTGTGATCGGCCGGGATGATGAAATTCGCCGGACGATTCAGGTATTGCAGCGCCGTACAAAAAATAACCCAGTTCTAATTGGTGAGCCGGGTGTTGGTAAAACGGCCATTGCCGAAGGGTTGGCGCAAAGGATTATTAACGATGAGGTGCCTGAAGGGCTTAAAGGCAAAAGGTTGCTTTCGCTCGATATGGCGGCTTTGGTTGCCGGTGCAAAATTCCGAGGCGAGTTTGAGGAGCGTTTAAAAGCGGTTCTTAACGATGTGGTTAAGCAGGAAGGGCAGATTATTCTCTTTATTGATGAGCTGCATACCATGGTTGGCGCAGGTAAGGGCGAGGGTTCTATGGATGCCGGAAATATGCTGAAACCGGCATTGGCGCGTGGAGAGCTGCACTGTATCGGTGCGACAACGCTTGATGAGTATCGCCAATATATCGAGAAAGATGCGGCACTTGAACGTCGTTTTCAGAAGGTTTTGGTGGATGAACCAACTGTGGAAGATACCATTGCCATTTTGCGGGGGCTTAAAGAGCGCTATGAGCTTCATCATGGTGTTGATATTACCGACCCTGCGATTATCGCGGCAGCAACGCTATCGCACCGTTATATTACTGACAGGCAGCTGCCCGATAAGGCGATTGATCTGATTGATGAGGCAGGTAGCCGCATTCGGATGGAAATTGATTCCAAACCCGAGGTGATGGATCGGCTTGAACGCCGTTTGATTCAGCTTAAAATCGAGCGAGAGGCGCTCAAGAAAGAGTCTGACGATGCCTCTTTGAAAAGGTTAGAAGACCTTGAAAGCGAAGTGGATCAGCTTGAGAAAGAATATGCCGATCTTGATGAGATTTTAAAATCTGAGAAGGCTTCCCTAAAAGGCTCAACGCATATTAAAGAGGCACTTGAGCGCGCCCGTTTGGATATGGAAACAGCACGGCGCGCTGGCGATTTAGCGAGAATGTCTGAACTCCAATATGGGGAGATTCCTAAGCTGGAGAGTGAGCTTGAGCAGGCATCTTCACAAGATATGGCAGTGGAAATGACGCTTCTACGTAACAAAGTGACCGATGAGGAGATTGCCGAGGTTATTTCAAAATGGACAGGTATCCCTGTTTCCAAGATGTTGGAAGGCGAGCGTGAAAAGCTTTTACAGATGGAAGATGAGCTTGGCAGGCGCGTTATTGGCCAAGAAGAGGCAATTAAAGCGGTTAGTGATGCGATCCGTCGTTCGCGTGCGGGATTGTCTGATCCAAATAGGCCGAATGGTTCATTCCTCTTTTTGGGTCCAACCGGTGTCGGTAAAACCGAGCTCTGTAAATCGCTAGCGGAGTTCCTGTTCGATACCGAAGAGGCGATTGTGCGTATCGATATGTCTGAATTTATGGAGAAGCATTCAGTTGCGCGGCTGATCGGTGCACCTCCTGGCTATGTAGGCTATGAAGAGGGTGGTTATTTGACCGAAGCGGTCAGAAGGCGGCCTTATTCGGTTATTTTGATGGATGAGGTCGAAAAGGCGCATCCCGATGTTTTCAATGTGCTCTTGCAGGTCCTTGATGATGGTCGGTTGACCGATGGCCAAGGCCGTACCGTTGATTTTAGAAACTGTGTGATCGTGATGACCTCTAACTTAGGGTCTGATCGTATTCAGGAGTTGGCGGGTGAGGCAAATTATTCGAAGATGAAAGAGGCGGTAATGGAGGTTGTTGGCCACCATTTTAGACCTGAATTTATCAACCGAATTGATGAGTCGGTTGTTTTTCATCCGCTTGGTCGTGAACAGATTAGGTCAATTTCGACCATTCAAATTGACTATCTCCGTAACCGTTTGGCAGAGCGTGAGCTCTCTTTAGAGGTTTCGGACAGGGCGCTTGATCGGCTGGGCGAGGCTGGATTTGATCCGGTTTATGGTGCGAGACCACTTAAACGGGCCATCCAGAATCAGCTAGAGAATGGTTTGGCTCAAGATATCTTGGCCGGAAAGTTTGTTGCTGGAGATAAGATTATTGTTGATGTGGCTGAAGAGGGGCTGACCTTTTCAAAAAAATAAATTAAGTTTTCTGTTGCACTTTGGCCGACCTAATCGTCGGCCTTTTTCTTTTGTTGGGCAATAAGCTCTTCTCTTACAGTTTCGAACCGGTTGGGAGAAATGTAGTGCAAGGTCACTTTGTTGCGTGGCTTTCTGATGATGTCGAGGCCTAGTTTTGGGTAGAGCCAATGTTGCACAGACTCTTCGGCATCAATAATTTCGTGAGGAGAGCCAAAGCGCTCTGTGACCATCTCATCATCGAGCCGAAGCCAGGTCGGAGACCAGGTGATGACGGCAATTTTAGCGTCAAGCAGTTCTGCTCCTGCAGTACGCGGTAGTTCAATCTCATAGTTCCCCGTTGGTGTCACTTTTTTATTGATGCCGCGAGCTTCAAGTTCAATTAATTCATCGTGTGATAACTGAAGTTTAATGGCTACTTTTGAAGTAATACGGGCAAGTATGATTTTTTTGAAGAATGCCTCAAGGGAAAGAGAGTTGTCCGGATTTCGGAAAAGTTTGATCGCTGCATCAGCGCCAACTTTCTTTTGAAAGTCCCCAAGGCTGCTCATTCCGAGTGTTTGGCCGAAAACAGTGCTGTTGCCTTTATCATCCACTTCGATTTGCCAAGGCAAATTTGTTAGTTGAACGACTTCACCACTATCGATTTGCTTTGGTGAGTTGGTGGTAAACAGGTAAATGGCTGCTACAAGTATGATGCCGATTAGAATGAGTTTTTTCATTGGATGGGTCGTTTGAGGCGGATGCTGAATTATACGCCAGCAAATGATCTGAAAAAATGGTGGGGGTAAAGAAGGAGTGCTTGTCTAATTGACCATAAAAAAAAGACATCCTTGTCTTTAACAGGGGTTAGTTACTTCTGGGTGGCACATCCTGTGCCTTAAGATCTATCAACTTGGAGGTAGTTAATGAGTCAATACAAAGCAATGGCTGTGCCAGTTTATTGCTTTGTTATTAATCAACAAGTTGGAGCTGTTATTGGTTTTTTAATTTGGTTTATCTGTGTGATATGGCGCAGGTAGTGGGTCATTTGGCTGTGCAAGACTGTTGTGAATAGACTTTTGTTGGTCAGGGTGAATTAAAGAGAGAGGAGATGGCCAGTTAAAAAAGACATCCTTGTCTTTAACAGGGGGTAGTGCTTCTGGGTGGCACATCCTATGCCTTTAAATATCAACTAGGAGGTAGTTAATGCATTGTTATAAGGCAATGGCTGTGCCATATATTTATTTTGTTATAAATCAATATGTTATGGTTTTCGCTCTGTTGTGATGTGCACTGGTTGTGTGTTATGGCCTTAATCTGTGGGGCATTTGACTGTAGTAGAATAGTTGGTATTCGTTTTGTTCGTTGAGGGTGGTTGGTGTAATGGATAGCAGTGAGTGGGTTATTTTCGTGGCGATTGCGCTTTTCTTTTATATTCCGGCGCATATATTGCCACCTGTTTTGCTGACGATTTTGTATAGCCAAGCGGAAAAGGATGAGCGGCGAAAGCAGGTGGTGAGCGTTATTGTTGATTGCTTGATGACAATCGTTATTACATCGGCTGTGGCGGCTTGGGCCTGGGTGGAGACCGAAGAGATTTTGATGTGGCCCTTTATGTTGGCACTTTTTCCGCCCTATATTAGAGTGTGGAAATTGAAACGGCTGACGGCAGGGTAGTTTGTTTGAGCGGGTTCACATTTTTAGTTTTAGATGTAGAAAATGCTGCTCTGTTTGATATGGGTCAACTGTATAGCGCAGATCGTGCGCTATAGTTCGCCCGCATGGAAGGTTGTGTGTATGAGGCGCAGCCAGATGAATTAACTCTCCTCCTTGATGGCAGCTCTGTTGGGTTGCCTTTTTTTTGTGGTCGATAAATGATTTGGCTATAGAAATAAAAAACGCCTGCAAGGCAGACGTCCATAATTATTTTTCTATTTATTATTCTAATTCGCGTTAGGTGTTTGCTTTTTTGTATTGGCAAATCACTTTAAGCGATGCCTTAACGGCATTTCTCCCCCTCTTTGGCATCTTTCCTTAGACGGGTCCAGCTGCGAAACAGTCTATCGATGTAATGGTCTGCTGTCCAAGCAAATATAATATTCTTATGTTATAAGTTTCTAATGCGGTTATTTTTGATGTAAATCAACCTGTTGTGAGAGATAGTGCTGATGATGTGATTAATTACCCAGTTTATTTGTCGGGAAAGCTAAAAAAAGTTTGACATCTTTGTGCGATGCAATATAATGAAGTTCAAATTGACGCACAGCAACAAATCTGCTCTGCAGACGTTTACAGATTTAATGTTCTCCTCCTCTTTGGCGACCTCCATGGTCGCCTTTTTTTTGCCCGTTAGTTTGTCTGGACTGTTTTTGCCACTATTTCATTCGCGCCTAGCTAAACAAGAAACAGCTGCTGGGGTAGAATGCTTGGTGCCCTACTCTATATGAGATAAATAAATGGTCAGAATAATCCTTCAGGTTGTAGCTCTACTGGTTTGGTCATCTTCTGCTTTTTCAGTCGATGATACGTTAGAGATTGTTTGGTTGACTCAGGAAAAGGCTGCTACCGCTGCGCTATCCAATCTTGACGCTACCCCATCGGATGAAGGGTTGAAAGGTGCTGAGTTGGCGATTAAAGATAACAACACAACAGGGCGTTTCACGAATCAGAAATTTGTGTTGAAGTCAGTGATTGTTCCGCTGGATGGAAATGCAGAGCAACAGTTTGATGCCCTTGTTCAGCAAGGGTTTCAACACTTTATTGTTGACTTGAATACGAATACGTTGACGAATATCTCTTCAAAAGCCGCAGGGAAGGCGCTCCATATTTACAATAGTTCTTTGAGTGATGATCTTTTTCGGGGGGCTGGATGCCGAGGGAATCTGCTCAATATGGTGCCAAGTCGAGCAATGCGTGCCGATGCTTTAGGGCAATATCTTCTTAAAAAACGTTGGAAAAAGCTATTTCTGGTGACGGGGCCATCAAAAGAAGACCGTCTATATACTGTTGCACTAAAAAAAGCCGCGAAGAAGTTTGGCTTGAAAATTGTTGAAGAGAAAGAATGGACGCATACCTACGATGCACGCCGAACAGCTCAGTCGGATGTGCCATTGTTTACGCGGGGTGCAGAGCATGATGTTTTGGTTGTCGCTGATGAGCAGGGGCTTTATGGCGAATATCTTGAATATAGAACATGGTTGCCTCGTCCTGTTGTTGGAACGCAAGGATTAGTGGCAACAGCGTGGCACAGGACGCATGAGCAATGGGGGGCGGTACAGCTACAGAACCGGTTCAAAAAGAAAATGGGGCGCTGGATGAGTGAGATTGATTATGGTGCTTGGCTAGCTGTTAGAGCAATCGGGGAGGCGGCAACGCGGAGTAATTCACTAGATTTTGACCCAATTAGGCGCTTTATGATGAGTGATCAGTTTGCATTGGCTGGATTTAAAGGGAAAAAGCTCTCATTTAGAAGCTGGAATAATCAATTGCGCCAACCGGTATTGCTGGCTGCGGCACGTTCTATGGTTGCAGTTGCACCGCTGCTAGGCTTTCTTCATCCAGTTACTATGATGGACACTCTCGGTTTTGATCGCCCCGAGTCTAACTGCAAGCTAGGAAATTAATTAATGAAACAGGCTAAAAAACTTCTGGGCGCTTTTGTGCTCTATTCATTTTTTTCAACGAGTTGGGCAGATACCGTTTTTATCACGCTGGAAAAAGATAATGCGCTGGCTATTGTCGATGGGAAGGCGGGAAAACTGATTAAAACAGTTAAGCTAGGACAACGGCCTCGTGGGATTATGTTGAGCGCCGATGGTTCAAAACTGTACGTTGCAGCAAGTGATGATGACACAATACAGGTCATTGATAGCAACTCTTACAGTATTGTTGGTGAACTTCCATCAGGAGAAGACCCCGAAACTTTTGACCTAAGCCCAGATGGAACACGGCTTTACGTCTCTAATGAAGATGATGATCTTGTGACGGTGATCGATACGGTTAACCAGAAGGTTGTTAAAGAGATTGCGGTTGGTGTGGAGCCGGAAGGGATTGCGACCAGTCCAGATGGGAAATGGGTGGTCAATAGCTCGGAAACAACCAATATGATCCATTGGATAGATACCGAGTCACTGGATATTGTTGAAAATACACTGGTTGATCAGCGGCCGCGAGCCGTTAAGTTTACCGCTGATAGCAAGCAGCTTTGGGTCACTTCTGAGGTGGGTGGTGTGCTCTCTGTCCTTGATGCGAAAACACAACAGGCGGTTAAAAAATTAACGTTTAAAATTCGAGGTGTCACCGCAGAGCAGATTCAGCCAGTGGGTATTGCCATCGATCAGGCAGGCCGTTGGGGCTATGTTGCTTTAGGGCCAGCCAATAGAGTGGCAGTAATTGATGCAAAAAAGCTGGAGATTGTTGATTATCTTTTGGTTGGACAGCGAGTTTGGAATCTTGCCTTTTCACCTGATCAGAGCCGCCTTTATACAACAAATGGGGTGAGTAATGATGTCTCTATTATTAATACCGAAAACCATAAGGTTCTTAAATCTGTTGCGGTTGGACGGTATCCATGGGGTGTAGCCGTAAAGTAATGCAATACGAGTTTGCCTTATGAGGAATGAAGACGTGTCCGTTTTAGCAGTTGAAAATCTCTCCTATCGCTTTGCTAACAAGCGCGCGCTTGATCAGGTTGGTTTTGAGATCAATGCTGGTGAATGCACAATTTTGCTTGGGCCAAATGGGGCAGGGAAAAGTACGCTTTTCTCTCTTATTACCCACCTTTACGATAGCCCATCTGGCTCGGTTAAAATTAATGGCTTTGATGTTAAAAAGCAGAGTTGCCAAGCGTTAGCAAAGTTGGGTGTGGTCTTTCAGCAGTCGACATTAGATCCTGATTTGAGTGTGCTGCAAAATCTTCACTATCATGCAGCACTTCATGGGCTGTCCCGAAGTGAGGCTGCTACTAGAATCGAACAAGAGCTGAGCCGGCAGGAGATGTTCGAGCGTCGATTTGAGAAAGTGAGGCAGTTGAACGGTGGCCATCGGAGGCGTGTCGAGATTGCTAGAGCGTTATTACATAAGCCTTCACTTTTGCTGCTTGATGAACCTACCGTTGGTCTAGATGTACCGAGCCGTACAGCGATTGTTAATTACATCCATTCACTCTGTGAGGTAGAAGGGATTGCTGTTTTATGGGCAAGCCATTTGATTGATGAGATACACGAAAGTGATCGCCTGATTGTTCTGCATAAAGGGATTGTTCGGGCCAAAGGGACGGTTGCTGAAGTGAATGGTCTTGTAGGCGCAACAACTGTTAGCGAGGCCTTTCAAAAATTGACTGAAGATAAAACGGGGCAGGAAGCATGAAGGCAGCACATTATCTTCGGGCAATGCAGGGAATTATTGCACGTGAGTTATGGCGGTTTTTGCGCCAGCGCGAGCGCTTTATTGCAGCTTTGGTCAGACCATTGGTCTGGCTCTTTATTTTTGCAGCAGGTTTTCGGGCCGCGCTGGGGATTGCGATCATCCCGCCGTATGAAACCTATATCATGTATGAGGTTTACATCACGCCTGGCTTAATCGGCATGATACAACTCTTTAACGGCATGCAGAGTTCCCTTTCGATGGTCTATGATCGCGAAATGGGGAGTATGCGAACGCTTTTGGTCAGTCCGCTGCCTCGCTGGTTTCTGTTGACGAGCAAATTGCTGGCAGGGACGGCAGTTTCAATTTTGCAGGTTTACACATTTCTGCTGATTGCCTGGTTTTATGATGTTGAGGCACCTCTTGCGGGCTACTTAACGTTGTTGCCTGCTCTGATTTTATCAGGCTTGATGTTGGGGGCATTGGGGATGCTGCTCTCTTCAGTCATTAAACAGCTTGAGAATTTTGCCGGTGTGATGAACTTTGTTATTTTCCCGATGTTCTTTATGTCCACCGCGCTTTACCCGCTCTGGAAAATTGAGGAGTCGAGTGAACTGCTATTTAACTTGGCGCAATACAACCCCTTTTCTCAAGCTGTCGAGTTTGCCCGCTTTGCGCTTTATCAGCAGTTTAATGGTGAAGCCTGTCTGTATACGGCTGCTGCGCTGGTTATTTTTCTTTCATTGGCTATTCTTGGCTACAACCCCTCAAAAGGGATGATGAAGAGAAAGGGTGGAGGTTAAGGCCCTCTCTCGCTAGGCCATAAAAAATATTTAGGGAATTTACCGATAGGATGGATTGGAATTATGATTCAAAAAACTGTTTTGGTTAGTGTGCGTTTGCCGGGGTTTGCCGCGTGAGGATTCTACTGATTGGCCGAGAAGGGCAGCTCGGTTGGGAGTTGAGGCGTACGCTGGCCTGTTTAGGTGAAGTGATTGCGATTGACCGTACCTCTCGCCCCTGGTTTATTGATTTGAGCGACCCTGATTCGATCCGTGCCGCTGTTCGTGGTTTGAGGCCTCAGCTGATTGTTAATGCGGCTGCCTACACGGGTGTGGACGTTGCTGAAAAAGAGGAGGTGCTTGCAACAATGATCAATGGTGTTGCGCCGGGGATTCTTGCAGAAACAGCGGCAGAATTGGGTGCGGGCTTGATCCATTACTCAACAGACTATGTCTTTTCAGGGGAGGCGAGCCAGCCCTATGATGAGGAGCACGAAACAGCACCTTTAGGTGTTTACGGTAGAACAAAACAGCAAGGTGAGGTGGCGATTGAGCAGGTTGGTATTCCTCACCTGATTCTCAGAACCGCTTGGGTTTATGGAACCCGTGGGCACAATTTTCTGTTGACGATGCTGCGATTGATGGGGGAGCGAGAGTCACTCTCTATTGTCTCTGATCAGCAAGGGGCTCCAAGCTGGAGTCGAGAGATTGCTGAATGCACCGCTTTTATGATTGCGCAGTGCCAAAACAGAGAGGCAGACTGTTTTGAGGTGGATAATCGTTCCGGTATTTATCACCTGACCAATAGTGGTCGGACTAATTGGTATGAATTTGCGCAAGCTATTCGGAAGCAGGCAATTACTCAAGGGCTACTTGAGGAAAGTGCGGCAAAGTTGAAACCAATTCTTGGTAGTGAGTACCCAACGCCGGCTCAACGACCTTCATGGTCTGTTCTGTCAAATCAAAAGCTAAAAGCAGAATTTGGATTGCAGATGCCCGATTGGCAGCAGTCTTTGCAATTATGTATGGATGAACTTGGATCTGCTAAAATACCCCGTTGATTTTATTGGTGGGTTATTAAACTAAATGGGTAAGAAGCTTTTTATTGAGACGCACGGCTGTCAGATGAACGAATATGATTCTGGCAAAATGCGCGATTTGTTGGGTGAGACGCATGACCTGGAGCTGACTAGTGATCCGAAAGAGGCCGATGTGCTCTTGCTCAATACCTGCTCGATCAGGGAGCGAGCTCAGGAGAAAGTCTTTTCTCAGCTTGGTCGTTGGCGCAAGCTGAAAGATAAAAAGCCTGACCTGAAAATTGGTGTGGGTGGCTGTGTAGCGAGCCAAGAGGGTGAGACGATCTTAAAGCGTGCACCCTATGTCGATATGGTCTTTGGGCCACAAACCTTGCACCGTCTTCCTAATATGCTCGATAAGGTTGAAGAGGCGCATAAGTCTGTAGTTGATACCTCTTTCCCAGAAATTGAAAAGTTCGATTCCTTGCCAGAACCGCGAGCAGATGGGCCAAAAGCCTTTGTTTCGGTGATGGAAGGTTGCAGTAAATATTGCACATTCTGTGTGGTGCCCTATACGCGTGGTGAAGAGATCAGTCGCCCTCTTGATGATGTGATCGCTGAGATCAGCTTATTGGCAGAGCAGGGTGTTCGGGAGATCAATCTACTGGGGCAGAATGTCAATGCCTATTACGGCCAGATGCACGATGGTGAAATGGCCGATTTTGCCCTTTTGCTACATTACGTGGCAGCCGTGGAAGGGATTGATCGAATTCGATTTACCACCTCTAACCCCATTGAATTTGGTGATGCACTGGTTGAAGCGTTTGCTGAACTGCCTGAGCTGGTCGATCATCTTCATTTGCCTGTACAAAGCGGTAATGATCGTATTTTGGCAGAGATGAAAAGAGGCCATAGCCGGCAAGAGTATGTCGACATCATCGATAAATTGAAAGCAGTTCGGCCCAATATAAGTCTTTCATCAGACTTTATTATCGGCTTTCCAGGGGAAACAGAGGCCGAATTTGAATCAACTCTTTCCCTGATTAGTGAGCTGGGTTTCGATCACTCGTATAGTTTCGTTTATAGCGCACGACCCGGAACACCAGCTTCTGAAATAGAGGACAATGTTTCCGAAGAGGTCAAAAAAGAGCGTCTATCAAAATTACAAAAGCTAGTTGCGGAACAAACAGCTGAGATATCTCAGACAATGGTTGGAACGGTTCAGCCGGTGCTGGTTGAAGGGATCGCGAAAAAAGATCAACAGCAACTGACAGGAAGAACAGAGAATAACCGTGTGGTTAATTTTACAGCACACCCAAAATTGGTCGGTCAGTTTGTAGAGGTGCTTATCACCGAGGCACTTCCTAACTCTTTGCGGGGCCGTTTAGTCGAGTCTTCGCTTGATTCTATTTTTTCAGCAGCAAAAAGGTAACCGACTCAGTTGTCCAGTTCTATAGAATTTAATTTGGAGCCTAACGATAATGCTAGGCTGGCTCGCCTCTGTGGCCAGTTTGACGAGAACCTGCGGGTGATCGAGAAACGGCTAGGGATCGATATCAATAATCATGGTTGCCACTTCCGGATACAGGGTTCCACCCAATCACTCAAGGCGGCTGAGCTGCTACTTGGGATGTTGTTTGCGAGTGCAGAAAAAGAGGATGTGACGACAGAGAGTTTGCACCTGGCGCTTCAGGATTCGGCAATAGAGAATCTTTTGCGAGAGGCTCCAGAGCAGGCATCGACACTGATTAAAACCCGAAAAAAAGTAATTAAAACGCGGGGTGAAAATCAGCAAGAGTATGTTAAAAATATTCTAAAGCACGATGTTAACTTTGGTGTTGGGCCGGCAGGAACAGGAAAAACCTATCTGGCTGTGGCTTGCGCGGTAATGGCGCTGGAGAAAGAGGAGGTAAACCGCTTGATACTGGCGCGGCCTGCTGTTGAGGCGGGCGAGAAGCTGGGTTTCTTGCCGGGGGATATTTCACAAAAAGTCGACCCCTATCTTAGGCCGCTTTATGATGCATTGTACGAAATGCTTGGCTTTGAGCGGGTGGCGAAACTGATAGAGAGAAACGTTATCGAGGTGGCTCCATTGGCTTTTATGAGAGGGCGAACACTCAATAATGCTTTTGTGATTCTGGATGAGGCGCAAAATACCACTCCAGAGCAGATTAAGATGTTTTTAACACGAATCGGTTTTGGCTCTACAGCCGTGATTACCGGAGATATTACCCAAGTTGATCTGCCAAGAGGGCAAACTTCAGGTCTTAGGCATGTGCTCGACGTGTTGAAGGATGTGGAAGGGATTAGTTATAGCTTTTTTAATGCGCGAGATGTTGTAAGGCATACTTTAGTGCAAAAAATCGTTTCGGCTTATGAGGATTATGAACGAGAAAAAAAGTGATTTGACTGAGGTTTTGGTCCACCTTCAGATAGAGAGTCAACAGCAAGATATTCCCGCAGCTGATCAATTTGAGCAGTGGGCTGCCGCTGCATTGCTTAAATACCGAGGAAGAGCCGAATTGACGATTCGTATCGTTGATGAAGAGGAGGGTTCAGAGCTGAATGAGCAGTACAGAAAAAAGTCAGGCCCCACAAACGTATTGAGCTTTCCTTTTGAAGCGCCCGAAACACCGGACGATATAGGTCAAGATTGGCTCGGTGATTTGGTTATTTGTGCACCGGTAGTGAACAGGGAGGCGACAGAGCAGGCTAAGCAACTGTTTTCACATTGGGCGCATCTAGTTGTGCATGGTGTGCTACATCTACTTGGCTTTGATCACATTGATGAGGCAGAAGCATCGGAAATGGAACTTTACGAAATTGAGATTTTGAAAGGGTTAGGAATATCTAATCCGTACGAGGAAAAGGTAGGATGAGCACGAATAATTCGGACAGTGAGTCGAACCAGAAAAGCTGGCTAGAGAGGTTGGGCCAGGTTTTCCAAGATGAACCTCAGAATGTTGAAGAGCTTGTTGTGCTGCTGCGAGAGGCGCAGAAAAGAGAGTTGATTGGAAATGATGCACTGTCGATGATTGAAGGTGTACTACAGGTTTCTGAATTGAGGGTGAGGGATATCATGATTCCCCGCTCACAGATGGTTGTGATTAGCCGGGATGCGACACTCGAAGCGATTTTTCCGGTAGTGATCGAGGCGGCCCACTCCCGTTATCCAGTCATAGATGAAGACCGGACAGAGGTTGTCGGCATCCTGCTCGCTAAAGACCTTTTGCCCTACAACCAAAAGTGCAAAGAGTCTCGTTTTGATGTGCGTGATGTTTTAAGGCCAGCGGTTTTTGTCCCTGAAAGTAAGCGGCTGAATGTTCTGCTTAATGAATTTCGTAGCAACCGTAACCATATGGCAGTTGTAGTTGATGAGTATGGAGATGCAGCTGGCCTCGTCACCATTGAGGATGTCCTTGAGCAGATCGTTGGTGAAATTGAAGATGAGCACGATATCGAAGAGGCAGAATCAATCTATCAGCGTAGCGATAATGAATTTACCGTTAAAGCGACCACAGAGATTGATGACTTTAACGACTATTTCTCCTGCGATTTCAGCGATGGAGAGGTCGATACAATCGGAGGCCTGATTGCGCGTGAGCTGGGCCATGTGGCGGAACAGGGTGAAGAGATCAAAATGGGTCGTTTTTGTTTTGAAGTAATCCGCTCGGATACTCGCCGAATTCATCTATTGAAACTAATCGTCGAAGCGCCTCAAAAGAGTGCTGATAGCGAGCTTGAGGAAGGGCAGTAGTCTGCCGTGAAAAAAGATTTTATAGCGCTTTTTGCAGGTGCAATTTTCCCCCTTGCTTTCTCCCCTTATGATTTTATTCCGTTAGCCTTTATCTCTTTGGGGCTGCTCTTTTACTGCTGGCTCGATTCGACTGCGAGTGGTAAACGACTTTTTTTAAGAGCTTATCTATTTGGGCTTGGCCTGTTTGGTATCGGCATTTCTTGGGTGTTTGTCAGTATTCATCAATACGGGGGCGCTTCCGCTCCAATCGCTTTTCTGATGACAACAGCGCTTGCTGCGGGCTTAGCACTTTTCCCTGCGCTTTCAGGTTTGTTGGCTAGTTACTTCTCTGCTACGCCGGTACTGTTTCGGTTAATCGCCGTTTTTCCACTGTCCTGGATGTTGATCGAGTGGCTGAGAAGCTGGTTTTTAACCGGTTTTACCTGGCTGCAGATTGGAAATAGTCAGCTAGATTCTCCGCTGTTATCGTTTGCACCCATTCTAGGCGTGCTAGGGGTCGGCTATATCGTTTCGCTGCTGGCAGGGATCATCGTTGGGCTATTTTATAGTCAAGGTAAAACAAGGTTAATACTGTTTATCTCTTTATTGGGCTTAAGTGGTAGCAGTTTTCTATTTGGACAGGTTAGCTGGACGGAGCCAGAGTCAGAACCTTTCTCGGTTACCTTGATTCAGGGAAACATTCCGCAAGATCAAAAGTGGAAACCAGAGATCCGATTAAAAACCTTAAAGCTCTATCGCCGGCTAACAGAAGAGAATTGGGGTAGTAGCCTGATTATCTGGCCCGAGACAGCTATTCCCGCTTTTTATCATCAGGTTAAAGAGGGGTTTCTTGCCGATTTGAGCAAAGAGGCGCGGCGTCATAATAGTGATCTTCTGATAGGTGTGCCGGTTGCCGATAAAGCAACGGGGCAGTATTACAATGCGGTTGCCTCGATTGGTGAGAAGGAGGGGTTGTATTTTAAGAGACACCTTGTCCCATTTGGGGAGTATCTGCCACTCAAACCGTTATCGACCTTTATCGCCGATCAGCTACAAATCCCAATGTCTGACTTTGGTGTGGGGCGTGATGACCAGCTGCTTTTAGAGGCAGCAGGGTATCCTTTGGCGCTCTCTATCTGCTACGAAGATACATTTGGTGAGGAATCTAGGGTTGGACTTCCACCCGCTAGGTATCTTGTTAATGTGACCAATGATGGTTGGTTTGGTGATACCGCAGCACCTCATCAACACCTTCAAATGGCGCGAATGAGAGCGGTTGAGGTTGGGCGATACATGCTTCGAGCGACCAATACGGGTGCAACAGCGATTATCAGGCCGGATGGTTCGGTGCAGGCACGGGCTCCATTGTTTGAGCAGGCGACGCTAACGGGCGAAATTACTGCAATGAAGGGTGTTACTCCTTATGTGATGTGGGGTGACAGTTTTATTGTTGGCTTTATGTTTTTGCAGTTGGCGGTTGTGGGCCTTGTTGGCTATTTTGCTCGGCAGAATAGGTAGCTTTTAGAGGTTGTGCTGCCGCTCCGGCGTTCATTTTTTGCGTTGCCAACACCCAAGGGTATAAGTCTCATTTGTGCGGATAAAAAACCATCCGCAGTTCGACTAAAAAACGAACCAAAAAAGGCAACCTTCGTTCCATTTCTGTTTTGCTCTAAATTTACCAGCTAAATGTTGCAACTCGCTACGCTCAAACAAGCAACATTCTTAACGCCGGTTTCATTAAGTGCAAAATCAGAAATTCCATCAAGGGAAGCAATAAGCTCCGTAATTTGAAAGGCAGGTTTTTTTATCTTCCCTTCTATCGCGCCTTAAAAGTTATCTTTTTTACGGGTAAAGCAGGTGGTTGTTTGAGCATAGAGAGTTCCACTTGCACCGTAAAATGGTTAACTTTTGAGGAGGCAAGCGATGGCGGGTGGGCTTTTCTTTGGTTCGTTTCTTTTGCCCAAACAAAAGAAATGAACGCCCTAGCGGCAGCTAAAATCAGATGGCTTTCTTTAAGTCTATGTTCTCTGGCCCTTTATGTTAAGCGTCTTACTTTTCCAGCTCATCAAACAACGTCATAAACTCTTCAGTTATTTTATGCTTCGGTGAGAAGTGAATCAGTGGCTGGCATTCGCTATGCGATTCGCGCACTTTTACCGATGGGGAGAGCTTTGTGTTGAGAACAGGTTGCCCCTCTTCTATCAGCTCGTTAACAAGCCGTTGTGGTAGTTTTGCCCGGCTTTGGAATTGATTGACGATAATCCCTTCAACTTCTAATTCGGCATTGTGGTCTTGCTTGATCTCTTCGACAGTTTCTAATAGAGAGTAAAGCGCCTGTCTTGAGAAATCATCGCAATCGAAGGGGATCAGGCAGCTATTTGCAGCGATTAGAGCAGATCGAGTGTAAAAATTTAGTGCGGGTGGTGTATCGATATAGATATGATCGTAATGACCTAGTTTGTCGAGCGCCTCTTTTAATTTGAAAATCTTATAGCGCGATTCCAGTTTGCTTTGCTGATGCTCAAGCTCTGGATGAGATGGAAGAACATCCAAGTTTGGAAAGGGAGTTTGGTGGATGCTCTCTTTTAGAGAATCGCCAGCATTTTTGGTGAAGAGGCTAACGCCTAAAGTGCTGTTGAAGAAATCAGCGAGTGTCTTATCAATGCCGTGGTGCTCATCTTCATTAGCCGTGGCTTGGTGCTCTCGAAATGCATTTTCCCCAAGCAGGTAATGCGTTGAATTGCCTTGAGTGTCTAAGTCAATAACCAGTGTCTTATATCCTTTTGAGGCGCTAATGGCGGCTAAATTACAGCTGATGGTCGATTTTCCAACACCACCTTTTTTGTTGAAGATTACTCTACGCATTGTTGTTGCCTCTTGAGGTCTGTTTGATTAGGACTATCCGCGTTTAAAGTTTGTTGCGTGGCATTTCGGGCAAGGGGGGATATGGCCGGTTTTCTTGAAATGTAACTTCTCACCGCATGATTCACAAGAGAGTGTCCCTATGCCAGTGATCTCGCCAGTGTGATAGCTGCTTGCCTTGATAGCGTTTTCGCCAAGTTGGCGAAGTTGGAGCTTAGTTTGGTCTGCGACATTGATAAATGCATTTTTCAGGGTATCTTCAATGAGTTCGTAATCAAATTGCATCCAGTTAGAGAATTCCTCTCCAGTCTCTTGCAGGAAGGTGGCGGCATCTTCGATGTCACGTTTTAGATAGTTACTTACCTTTTCAGCCTCTTCGCGTGTTAGCTCACCAAGTTCAATGGTGCGTGCTTTAGCCTCTTCAATGTTGTGTTCAAGCGTAGGAATTGTTTTTTCTTCTGCGTCATCAATGGCAGTATGAACCCGCTTCATCATTGTGTTGTAGGCATCAACCAGTTTTTCTTCAATTTTCATGGGGTTCTCCAAGTTAATTTGCACTCTTTAGATGTTCCTGATTGTGCTATTCTAGCGCTTTTTTATAGCAGATAACCACACAGAACGAATGGACGATTTTTACGACCCAAAAGCAGTAGAAGAACAGGCTCAAAAGATTTGGGAAGAGGGCAATGTTTACCAGCCATCTGAGAGCAGTGAAAAGGAAAAATATTACTGCTTAGCAATGTTTCCTTATCCCAGTGGGCGACTTCATATGGGGCATGTTCGGAACTACACCATTGGTGATGTAATTAGCCGTTACCAGCGAATGCAGGGCAAAAATGTTCTTCAGCCGATGGGGTGGGATGCTTTTGGTCTGCCAGCTGAGAATGCGGCGATGAAGCATGGTGTTCATCCTGCAGATTGGACCTATGAAAATATCGGTTATATGCGAACTCAGCTAAAACGGCTCGGTTTTGGTTATGACTGGAGTCGAGAGCTGGCAACGTGCGATCCTGAATATTATCGCTGGGAGCAGTGGTTTTTTACTCGCCTAATTAAGAAAGGTTTGGCCTATAAAAAGACAGCGCCGGTTAACTGGTGTCCGCACGATATGACGGTGTTGGCCAACGAGCAGGTCATCGATGGCTGTTGCTGGCGTTGTGACACGCCGGTTGAGCGCAAAGAGCTGTCTCAGTGGTTTATGAAAATCACCGAATACGCGGATGAGCTGTTGGAGTCTCTTGATCAACTTGAGGGATGGCCTGAGCAGGTCAAAACAATGCAGGCTAACTGGATTGGTCGCTCAGAAGGGGTTGAGCTGGAATTTAAGGTTATTGGGGATGAGCAGCCTTTAGCTGTTTACACAACACGCCCCGATACTCTGATGGGTGTCACCTATGTGGCTGTGGCGGCAGAGCATCCTTTGGCTCTGAAAGCGGTTGCTCAAAATAGCGACCTTCAGCCCTTTCTTGATGAATGCAAAACAATGCAATCTTCAGAAGCGGCGATGGAGACAATGGAAAAGCGCGGTGTTGATTCTGGCCTAAAGGTTATTCATCCATTGAATGGTGAAGAGGTTCCCGTCTGGATCGCTAATTTCGTATTGATGGGTTACGGAACCGGTGCGGTAATGTCTGTCCCTGCGCATGATCAACGTGATTACGAATTTGCAGTGAAATATGATTTGCCGATTAAACAGGTAATCGCACCTGCAAATGGTGAAGAATTTGATCTAGACAGTGAGGCTTTTGTTGAGAAAGGTTTGCTCGTTAACTCTGATGGGTTCGATGGGCTAAGTTCAGCGCAAGCATTTGATGCAATCGCTGAAAACTTGTCAGGTAAAGGTTGTGGTGAACGAAAAGTGAACTACCGGCTACGCGACTGGGGTGTCTCTCGTCAGCGTTATTGGGGGACACCAATCCCGGTTATTTATTGTGATGATTGTGGCGCGGTTCCTGTTCCTGATGAACAATTGCCGGTCGAGTTGCCAAAAGAGGTGACCTTAGATGGAAATGGTTCACCATTAGCGCAGCTGGACTCTTTTATTCAGACAGAATGCCCAGAATGTGGCAAACCTGCGCGTCGTGAAACCGACACCTTTGATACCTTTATGGAATCATCCTGGTACTTTGCCCGTTATGCGAGTGCTGATAACCATGAGGCGATGTTGGATGACAGGGCAAGTCATTGGTTGCCGGTTGATCACTATATCGGCGGTATAGAGCATGCAATTCTGCACCTTTTGTACGCAAGATTCTTTAATAAGTTGCTGCGTGATGAGGGGTTGCTGACGAGCGATGAGCCATTTAAAAACCTATTAACGCAGGGCATGGTGCTGAAAGATGGCGCTAAGATGTCTAAATCGAAAGGAAATACGGTCGATCCAGAGTCGTTGATAGAGAAATATGGTGCCGATACCGTTCGGCTCTTTATGATGTTTGCAGCGCCGCCAGAACAGTCTTTGGAGTGGTCTGATAGTGGTGTAGAGGGGGCTTATCGTTTCTTAAAACGGCTTTGGAAGCAGGTTGCCGGCAGCGTGAACAGTGCAGGGACTGTTGTTGCACTCGATAAAGCTAATCTTACCAAAGGGCAAAAAGCGATTCGTAAACAGCTTCACGAGATTATTCGTAAAGCGACAGATGATATGGGGCGCCGTTATGTCTTTAACACGGTCGTTGCAGCCAATATGGAGCTGCTTAATAGCCTTGCAAAATTTGATGATGATAGTGATCAAGGGCGAGCAGTTCGGCGGGAATCGCTCGAAGCAGTTGCTTTGATGTTGTCACCGATTACTCCCCATTTATCTCATAAAATATGGGAGTTATTTGGGCATAAAGGCTTAATCATTGATGCGGAATGGCCAGAAGTTGATGAATCGGCTTTGGTTGAAGATGAGCTGCAGATGGTTGTTCAGGTAAATGGAAAGTTACGTGGGAAAATTACGGTTGCGGTCGATTGCCCGAAAGATCAAATCGAGCAGGTTGCCCTGTCTGAAGAATCGGTGCAAAAATTCCTGATGGATAAGCCGGTTAAAAAGGTGATTGTCGTACCGCGTAAGCTGGTTAATATCGTAGTCTAAAACGGTAATTGGGATTCTAATGATGCAGAAAAAACAGTGCTTACAGGTTGTTAACCTCATTTTTCTGTCGTTGCTGTTAACGGCGTGTGGGTTTCATTTGAGAGGGGCAGCTAACCTTCCTGATGGGTATCAGTCTGTCTATATTGATGGGCAAGGTCCCTTTGGGACGCAGTTGGGTGAGTTGTTGAGCTACTCGAATGCCACTGTCGTTAAGGCACGCAGCGATGCAGATGTCATTATTCATATCATCAGTGATAACAAACAAAGAAGAGACCTTTCTCTTAGTCGTGGAGGTAAATCCACAGAGCTGGAGCTGACTCGTGTGATTCTTTACGAGCTGCTCGATGCCGAGGGTATTGTCCTTCTGCCTGAGCAGAAGCTTGAGATGGTTCGCAACTACTACAATGACCAAACAGGTGTGATTGGGAAGGGCAACGAAGAGGCGCAAATTTATCAAGAGATGAATAGGCAAATGGCTGGAAGACTCTTGCGCCAAATTCGGGTTGTTTTGGAGGCAAAGTAAGTCTAAATGAGAGTTCGTCCTGAACAGCTGGCAGGCTCGCTAAAGAACAACTTATCAGCGGTTTATCTGCTTAGTGGGGATGAGCCACTACAGCTTGGAGAGGCTGCAGATCTTATTCGGCTAGCGGCTAAGAAGGCAGGTTACCTTGAACGAGAGCTGTTTCAGGTTGAAGGCAATTTTGACTGGAATAGCTTTCGCCAGGCAGCGGATTCACTTTCGCTTTTCTCAGAACGAAGGTTAATCGATCTAAGGATACCCACAGGTAAGCCGGGTCGTGAGGGCTCAAAAGCACTGCAAGAATATTGTAGCAACCTGCCAGATGATACGATTTTGATGATCTCTACCGCTAAGCTGGCAGCCTCTGCCCAAAAAGCGGTCTGGTTTAAAGCGTTGGAAAAAGTGGCGGTTGTTGTTCAGGTTTGGCCTTTAGAGGGTGGAGCGCTGATCAAATGGCTGCAGCAAAGAATGAGCAGTCGAGGATTGCAGTGTGACCAGCTAGGGTTAAGACTCCTTGCTGAACGGGTAGAGGGAAATCTGCTTGCAGCGGCACAAGAGATCGATAAGCTTTATGTTTTGCACGGCAGTGGCAAAATTGATGAAGAGATGATTTTTGATGCGGTTGTCAATAATGCCCGCTTTAACGTTTTTACGCTAACGGATGCGGTTCTGGCGGGGAACGTGAAGCGAGTAGGCGCTATCATGCATGGTCTGCGTGAGGAGGCAATTGCTCCACCCGTAATACTTTGGGCATTGGCAAGAGAGGCACGTATCCTCTTTCAACTTGCCTGGTTAAAGGAGCGAAGATTGCCTCAGGAGTCTGTTTATCGAAATGAGCGGATATGGGATCAGCGCAAAACATTGCTGAGTAAGGCGTTACAGAGGCTGACAGCAAAAGAGTTAGAGGCCGTTATCCAGCAGGGTGCTAAGGTTGATCTAATGATTAAAGGGCAGGCACAAGGTGATGCTTGGGATAAGCTGCAGCAAATGGCACTTGGTTTAGCTGGGGTTAGATTGTTTTGACTCGACGATTAGTGAATTCCGCACAGTAGATTGGGGAAAAGCAAAGCGAGCCAGACGAAACCGCTACATTAGTATCAACTACTAGCGGCAACCGTATAAGTGTAAAATGGGTTAAATATTTTAGAGAAATTGTGACAGCGATGCAGGAAACAATCAAAGAACTAATGCAAGCAATCGGTAAAAAGGCTCGCCAAGCTTCGCGTGAGCTGGGACGTGTCGATACCGGTGCTAAGAATCTAGCGCTCAATGCGATGGCCGATGCCATTGAGGCGGCTGAGAAAAGCTTGTTAAGCGAAAACAAAAAAGATATGGATGCGGGTGCAGCAAATGGATTGGATGCCGCGTTGCTTGATCGGCTGGAGCTAAATAGCGAACGAATCGCGGGGATTGCTGAAGGTTTGCGCCAAGTTGCGGGGCTACCCGATCCAGTTGGTGAGATTACCAATCTTGCTTATCGGCCTTCGGGAATACAGGTTGGCAAAATGCGGGTTCCACTGGGTGTTATCGGTATTATTTATGAATCTCGTCCGAATGTAACAGCCGATGCGGCAGCCTTAACGCTTAAATCGGGAAATGCCTGCATCCTTCGTGGTGGCTCGGAGGCAATTCATTCAAACAAAGCAATTGCAGCCTGTATACGACAAGGGCTGGAGAAAGCAGGGCTTTCTGCCGATACGGTGCAGGTTATTGAAACCACAGACCGCGCGGCGGTGGGTGAGCTGATTACGATGGAGCAGTACGTTGATGTAATCGTTCCGCGTGGTGGTAAAGGATTAATCGAGCGAATTTCTCGCGATGCACGTGTTCCTGTCATCAAACATCTTCATGGTGTATGTCATGTCTATATTGATGATAAAGCTGATTTAGAAAAAGCGGTAGCAGTCGCCTTCAACGCAAAAACGCAGCGGTATGGAACCTGTAATACGATGGAAACATTGCTTGTGGCTCGCTCGATTGCCGGAAAAGTTCTTCCTGACTTGGCTGTAAAATATTCAGGCGAGGGGGTTGAATTGCGCGGCTGTACAGAGACTTGTCAGCTTCTAGCAAGTGCTGTTCAGGCGACTGAAGAAGATTGGGATGAAGAGTACCTTGCACCGATCCTTTCGATCAAAATTGTCGATGGGCTTGATGGAGCAATTGACCATCTTCACAAACATAGTTCAGGCCATACCGAGTCGATTATTACCGAAGATTACAGCCTTGCGCGCCGTTTCTTGCGCGAAGTTGATTCCAGTTCAGTGATGGTTAATACCTCTACCCGTTTTGCCGATGGCTTTGAGTACGGGCTCGGTGCCGAAATTGGGATTAGCACCGATAAACTTCATGCGCGCGGACCGGTGGGTTTAGAAGGGCTGACAACGCAGAAGTTTGTTGTTCTAGGTGATGGCCATATCCGACAGTGATTGGTATTTATGGCGGGACGTTTGACCCGGTTCATTATGGACACTTACGGACAGCGCTTGAGGTCAGGGAAAAGCTGGCATTAGACACGCTAAGATTTGTACCCTGCAAGAAACCGGTTCACAGAGGGGAGCCCGCTGTTACGGCAGAAAAACGGTTAGAGCTGCTGCAGATTGCGATTGCTGATACTCCGGAATTAACCGTTGATTGTTGTGAGTTAGAGCGTGAAGGGCCCTCTTTCATGGTCGATACGCTCCGTCATATTAGAAAAGAGATTGGTGAAAGCCGGCCCCTTGTTCTGATTGTTGGAATGGATGCTTTTCTGGGATTGCCAAGTTGGTCGCGCTGGACTGAACTGTTTGAGTTGGCACATATAGCCGTTATGATGCGTCCCGGCTGGCAATGCGATGTGCCATCCGAGTTAGCCGAACAGATCAGTGAACGAATTGCAGGGGAGCTTGCAGAACTTTCTTCTGCAGATGCTGGAAAAGTCTGCTTTGTGGAGGTCACGCAGCTTGAGATTTCAGCAACAGAGATTAGAAATTTGGTTAGAGCTGGGGCAGACTCCCGCTACCTACTTCCCGACACTGTTCGGGAGATGATTATTAAAGAAAATTTATACCGGTAAATAAAATGAAGACAGAAGAGATACTTTCACTCGTAGAAACCACCCTGGATGATGCAAAAGGGGAGGAGCTTAAAGTGATTGATGTACGTGGAAGAACCACCATTGCAGACTATATGGTCATTGCAACCGGTTCCTCTCGCCGCCATGTAAAAGCACTTTCAGGTTACGTTGCTGAAGCGAGTAAAGAAAAAGAGCTTTTGCCGCTAGGTGTTGAGGGCGATGTTGACTGTGATTGGGTGCTGGTGGATTTGGGAGAGGTTATTGTTCACCTCATGACGGCACAAACGCGCGAGTTCTACCAGTTAGAAAAGTTGTGGGAGAAGCCGGCAAAGTCTAGTGGTGAAGAGTTGGCGACTGTATAGCAATAATAGGCACTCTTTTCCCATGTGAGAAGGATGTTGAGATAGGCGTTTCCTATGCTCCAATATAAGGCTGCAGCCCCTCTGTAGCTTCAATTTTCCTGTTTTCCACACGCCTGTTTCCTCTGAAAAACTGGGGGAAATCCGTCCCTCTTTTTTTGGTCATTTTCTTGATGGCCATCTCAAAAATAAAAATCTTCTACTAAACTTCCTAGTAAATGAATGGCTTCACCCTTTTTAGTGAGGCCAATGCAGCATCTTTTGTACGATTTCAGGAGAGTTTTAGATGGCAAGTATTTTGGCAGTAGACGATTCAGCATCCATGCGGCAAATGGTTTCTTTTACCCTCAAAGGTGCTGGTTATGAGGTTATTGAAGGAGTCGATGGTGTTGATGCACTGAATAAAGCCAAAGGTAGAAAGGTCGATTTAGTCGTGACCGATGTCAATATGCCCAATATGGATGGGATTACGCTAATAAAGGAGCTACGAGCACTGCCTAACTATAAATTTACCCCAATGCTGATGCTGACGACTGAATCAGGTGCCGATAAAAAGGCGCAAGGCCGAGCAGCAGGAGCAACGGGTTGGATTGTTAAGCCTTTTAATCCTGATCAATTGTTAAAAACAGTCAAGAAGGTTCTAGGTTAGCGCTTTCTTGCAAGGTGCACCCGTATAAAAAATGGGGCAGGTGATAAAATGACAATTGATATGGAGCAGTTTCATCAGGTCTTTTTCGAAGAGAGTTTCGAAGGGCTTGATGTGATGGAAACAGGTTTATTGAATCTCAGTCCGGGTACTGCGGATATGGAAGAGATCAATACCATCTTTCGTGCAGCACATTCCATTAAGGGGGGCAGTGGAACATTTGGTTTTATGGATGTTTCTGCGTTTACCCATGTGATGGAGACGTTGCTTGATGAGATGCGTGATGGACGCCGCCAGGTTGAGCAGCGTGGCGTAAATGTTCTACTGGGTTCTGTAGATTGCCTGCGTGAAATGCTCGCCGCGATTCAAAGTGGTGATGAGGTTGATTCAAAGAGTGTTTCGACGCATCAGAAAGAGCTAGAAATAGAACTTAATGGTAGTCGTTCTGAGGCCACTGGGGAGGCCGCTGAGATTGTGGTTCCTGAGCCGGATAAGGCAGAGGATAGCGCTGTAAATCTTGGCTGGCACATCATCTTTTGTCCTCACGTGCATTTAATGAAAACCGGTAATGATCCGGTCAGAATGTTTCGTGAACTCGAAGAGCTGGGTGATTTAACCGTTGAGGCCGATTTTAGAGGGCTACCAGAAATCCAAGACCTTGATCCGGAAGAGTGCCATCTCTCTTGGGATATTCGACTTGAAGGCGATATCGAGCGACATGAAATTGATGAGATTTTTGACTGGGTTGAAGATGATTGTGATATGTCGATTATCTCCTTCGCAGATGAGGCTGAAAAAAACCGGCCTGCTGAAGAGGACTTGGTAGCTGGAGAGCCAATTGTTGAAAAAGTAGTGCCGGCACAAGAAACTGCTAAGGCGCCAACTAAGCAGGCAGTTAAAGCTGAACCTGAAGTTAAAAGACCGGAGAATAAGCCGGCAGCTAAACCGGCCTCGGCCAGTATTCGAGTCGATACAGCAAAGATTGATTCACTCATCAATATGGTAGGTGAACTGGTTATCACGCAATCAATGTTGAGCAGCTTGGGTGAAGACTTTGATATGACCAAATTGGATCTTCTGCAAAGCGGTTTGAGTCAACTAGAAAGTCATACTCGCGAATTACAGCAGAGTGCAATGGGTATTCGGATGATGCCAATCAGCTTTGTCTTTAGCCGTTTTCCTCGGCTTGTGCACGATTTGAGTAGCAAAATGGGCAAGCAGATCGAGCTAAAACTATCGGGTGAGAATACAGAGGTTGATAAAACCGTTATCGAGCTGATTAGTGACCCTTTGGTTCATCTTGTCAGAAATAGTCTTGATCACGGTGTTGAAATGCCAGATGAACGCATCGCTGCTGGTAAGCCTGCACTAGGAATAGTTCATCTAAACGCTTTTCATCGAGGCGGCAATATTGTCATTGAAGTAACTGATGATGGTAATGGGTTGGATGGAGATAAGCTTTTTAACAAGGCGGTGGAAAAGGGCGTTGTTGAGCCGGATACTCAGCTAACTGAAAAAGAGAAGTTTGATCTAATTTTTGCGGCCGGTTTCTCAACGGCAGAAGTGGTTAGCGATGTCTCCGGACGAGGTGTCGGCATGGATGTTGTCCGTAAAAATATTGAAGCATTGGGCGGGCACGTTGAAATTCGTTCAAAGCTAGGTAAAGGATCGACCTTTGCGATCTATCTGCCGCTGACATTGGCGATATTAGATGGGCAATCGGTTGCAGTGGGAGATGAAACATACATCGTTCCGCTCGCCTCGGTGATTGAGTCGTTTAACCTGAAACCTGAAATGGTCAGTTATGTTGCGGGGCGGGGCGAAACTTTTCGTTTGCGTGATGAGTATCTGCCCATTCTGCGGATGGATAATCTGTTCGGTGTTCACAGAACTGAATCTGGAAAAGGTTCGGATGGCCTTTTGGTGGTGGTGGAAGGGCAAGGAACACGATGCGGTTTGTTGGTTGACGACCTACTTGGGCAGCAGCAGGTGGTGATTAAATCACTAGAAACAAACTACCGAAAGATTGAAGGTATTTCAGCAGCAACGATACTCGGTGATGGCTCAGTCGGGCTTATTCTGGATATCCCAGGATTGCTTAGGCTGGCAAACCGGTAAGAGAAAAATATGGCTAGAAAAGAGAAAAAATTAACTGAAGAAGAGAAAGCGCAAGAGAAAGAGGTGCAACGAAATCTTGTTCAATACCTCAGTTTTACTCTGAACAGTGAGGAGTATGGGGTTGAGATTCTCAGAGTGCAGGAGATCCGGTGCTGGGAGCCAGTGTCGAGAGTGCCCAATGTCCCTTCCTATGAAAAAGGGGTGATTAATTTAAGAGGGGCGATCATTCCTATTATTGACCTTCGAGAGCGATTTCAGCTGGAGGAAGCTAATTACACCGCGACAACAGCGGTGATTATTTTGCGCGTAGAAGAGGAAGATAAAACACGCATTGTCGGTATTGTGATTGACTCGGTGTCAGATGTTCTAGATGTCGATAAGAGAACAGTTCAGGAATCACCTAGTTTCGGTTCAAAAGTGAGTACAGATTATATTTCAGGACTAGTAGAGGTTAATGGAAAAATGCTGACACTACTCGATATTGATCAATTTCTTTCTCTACAAGAGGAAGAAGAGAAAGAATTAAATTAGATTAGGCTTGGAGAAGATAAGATGAAAGTAAATATGCCCGTGACCGATAAAGAGGTGTTGATGAAAGAGGGAACGATCCTCGTTTCAACCACCGACTTAAAAGGGGCTTTGACCGAGGTGAACGAAGAGTTTGAACTGATCTCGGGTTTCTCTAAAAAAGAGCTCATCGGTAAAAACCACAATATGGTGCGCCATCCAGATATGCCTTCTGCGGCCTTTGAAGATCTCTGGACGACGATTAAAGAGGGTCGCCCTTGGCAAGGAATGGTCAAAAATCGCTGTAAAAATGGTGATTTTTATTGGGTTGAGGCGAATGTGTTACCAATTACTCGAAATGGCTTGGTTACAGGCTATATGTCGGTACGCTATGCGCCCACTCGGCAGCAGGTTAATGATGCAGAGGCGCTTTATCGCCAGCTGAATTCGGGTAGTACTAAACTTGAGCCGGGTAAGTTGGATGAAGCTGCCGGTGCGCCGGGTGTTTTGGCGGGGCTATTTGGCGGAAAGTCTGATGATGACTATATTCAAGTGACGCAAGTCATTCAAAATATTCTTGAGGGCAACTTCCGCAATAAAATCAATATTAAAGAGGCGGGCGCAAAGGGAGACCTTAATCGAGCAATTTATTCAATGCAGGCCAAACTAAATCAGGATTTAGCGGAATCAAAAGCGGTTGCAAAAAACTCAGGGCGAATTAAAGAGGCGTTGGATAAGGCGGCCACTAATGTGATGTTGGCAGATAAGAGTTACAACATTATCTATATGAATGGGGCTGCTAAAGAGATGTTTAAAGCGGCTGAAAATGAGGTTCGCCAAGCCTTGCCAAACTTTAATGCTTCGGAGCTTGTAGGCACCAATATAGATGTTTTTCATAAAAATCCAGCTCATCAACGCGCTATGCTTGATAAGTTATCGAGTAAATTTGAGTCAGAATTGATTGTAGGTAGTTTAATCTTTAAGTTTATTGCTAATCCTGTTCTAGATTCCGATGGGGAACGAATCGGCACGGTGGTTGAATGGGAAGATCGTACGGCCGAAGTGGCGACTGAACATGAAGTAAACAACCTCGTTAAGGCGGTAAGTGCTGGTAATTTGAGTGGCCGGCTAGATATGGCAGGTAAAACTGGCTTTTTCCAAAACTTAGGCAACGGGATTAACCAGGTGATTACGGTAGTGGAGGAGAGTCTTAATGACCTTAACCACTCACTGGATGCGATTGCGCAAGGAGATCTTACACAGCAAGTCCAAAATGAGAGTCAAGGTGCTTTCGGTGAGGCTAGAGATAACCTCAATGCAACGCAGGACAAGCTTGGTGATATTTTTGGCCAGATCAATATGGCTGCAGACTTTATCAATACTGCATCCCAAGAGATTGCGAGTGGTAATGATAACCTTTCACAACGGGTAGAAGAGCAGGCTTCATCGCTAGAAGAGACGGCATCTGGAATGGAGGAGATGACCAGTACCGTTCAGAATAATGCAGAAAACACACGCCAAGCCAAACAGCTTTCTACAGGCGCTCGCGAGGTTGCTGAAAAAGGGGGTGACGTTGTCAGCCGAGCTGTTGAGGCAATGAATGAGATTAATGTCAGTAGTAATAAAATTGCCGATATTATTGGGGTGATTGATGAAATTGCATTTCAGACAAACCTGCTAGCACTTAATGCTTCGGTAGAAGCCGCAAGAGCGGGTGAACATGGGCGAGGCTTTGCGGTTGTAGCGACAGAAGTCCGTAATCTTGCGCAACGTAGTGCGACGGCTGCAAAAGAGAGTAAAGAGCTGATTCAATCGAGTGTGGAATCGGTCAAACAGGGTTCTAGGTTGGTTAGTGATTCAGGTAAAACGCTAGAAGAGATCGTTGGAAGTGTGCGTAAGGTGGGTGATATTGTCACCGAAATTGCCGCAGCGAGTGATGAGCAGTCGGCGGGAATCGGCCAGATAAACCAAGCAGTATCACAGATGGATGAGATTACTCAGCAAAATGCTGCATTGGCAGAAGAGGCATCGGCCGCCAGTCTTTCAATGAAAGAGCAGGCCGATACGATGATTGAGTTGATGAGTTTTTTCAAAACAGATGCGGGTGCATCAGTGCAAAGAGCTGGACAGCCTCTTGCGCACACCCGTTCTCATTCAGGTAAAGCCAGCTCTTTAGATTTTACGCTCGCAAAGTCAAAACATCTTGCTTGGAAAGGACGGTTGAGGGATTTTCTTGATGGAAAAGGAGGCTTAACGATGGATCAGGCAGTTTCTCACCGTGATTGTGATCTGGGTAAATGGCTCTACTCCAGCGGTATGAAGCAGTTTGGTCATATGCCTGATATGCAGAATATGGAAGAGCAACACCAAGAGATGCATAGTCTGATAAAAGGCATTATTTTCAGCAAAGAGCAGGGTGATGCGGCGATGGCTGAAGGGAGCTATAAAAGGGTTGAGCAGTTATCTGGAGAGATTGTTGGCCTGCTAGGTTCGGTAGAGAGTGTTGTTAAATCTGGTGGCTCGGGAGGTACATCTAGCCCCGCACGCTCAGCGCCACAACCCACTATTGAACGTGCAGCTCCAGTTGCAGCCTCTTCATTTACTTCAGATGATGAATGGGAAGAGTTCTAGCATGTCTGAACCTATAGATAATAAAGAAATGGGTGGGGCAACAGAGCTTTCTGAAAACCAGTATTTAACCTTTCAGCTGGCAGATGAGATGTATGGCGTCGATATTCTCAAGGTTGAAGAGATTAGGGGTTGGGAACCGGTTAGAGAGATACCCAATACGCCTGCCTTTATTAAAGGAGTCCTTAATCTTAGAGGCGGGGTTGTTCCAATTATTGATCTCAGGGCGCGTTTTGGAATGGAGCAGATTGAGTATCATGCGAAAACGGTTGTGATCGTTCTGCTGATTGGGGAAGGTGATGATCAGCACGTTATGGGAATCATTGCCGATGCGGTTTCTGAGGTGTTAGAGGTTGACCGGGGCGAGATTAAGAACGCACCAAATCTTGGAGCGAGTATCAATACTCGTTACATCCGAGGGATGGTGATGGGCAAAAATATGGTGATGTTGCTGGATGCAGATAAGCTGCTGAACCCAGAAGAATTCTCATTAATCGAGGATGTAGGCTAAGTGAGGCTGATTGCAGTTATCAACCAAAAGGGAGGTGTAGGCAAAACCACAACAGCGGTAAACCTAGCTTTTGCATTGAGTCGATTAGGCAAGCAGGTGATGGTTATCGATCTTGATCCACAAGGACATTTAGCCACAAGCTTTGGCTGTCATCAGCAGAGTGAAGGTCTAGACAGGGTCATGCTGGAAGGTGTTGATATTGAAAGCCAGGCAATTGAAGTTAGAGAAAACTTGAGCATTGTCCCAGCCGGAAATCAGCTGCACCAAATTGAGCAATTGAATGAAGGTGGCGCAGAGCGCGGGAAGCTATTGAAAGAGGCATTGAGTGGTCAATTTAAAGAGCAAGACTTTGTTTTTATAGATTGCCCCCCTTCATCTGGAATGCTGGTTGTTAATGCCCTGTTTGCGGTAGATGAGATTTTAATTCCGATGACAGGAGAATACCTTGCGTTACAGGGTTTATCGCATCTGATTAGAACGATTAAGAGTTTTGAAAAGACACTCAATAAAAAATACCGAACCTGGTTGGCTGTGCAGCGTTTTCAAACAAGACGAAGATTGGCAAAAGATGTGATGGAGCTGTTGAAAAAACATTTTCCGAACAGGATTCTGGCAACACCCGTTCGAGAGGCTGCAATGGTTGCGGAGTGCCCTGGGTTAGGAAAAACAATTATTGAACACCGACCGGGTAGTCGGGCAGCGCGAGAGTTTAGGCAGTTGGCAGAAGACCTGATAGAAGAGAGAGTGATGGTATGACGGCAAAGAAAAAGAGACCACTTATGGATCATGATCCGCTTGAATGGGTTGAGAGTGAGAAGGAAGACTCGGTAAGTACTGAGGTGGCTGAAGAAGCCTCCTCGGAATTGGTCGTTGATGCACCGTCAGTTATGGAGAATGAGTTGAATCAAATTATTTTGGAAGAGAGAGAAAAGCTGGAGAGAGTTTCTGAACTTCAAGAGATTTTTTTACAGGCATTGGAAAAAAATGAAGATATAACTGTTGATGCGTCAGCAGTTAAAGCGATTGATGCGGCTGCACTACAGTTACTCGTTTTACTCTTTCAGAAAGCGGTGAAACAAGGTCTGGCTGTTACGATCGTTGAACCGTCAGAAAGTTTTAAAGAGGCAGCAGCGCTGCTAGGTTTAAGCAATCTGTTCGTGCTTTAAGGGAGCTTATAATGGCACAAGAACGTGCGCGTGAATTTGAATACAGTCGGGAAGACTTTGTCATTCTAAAAAGGCTGTCTAACGAGCACTCGGGCATCATCGTGACCGATGATAAGTTTGATATGTTTTATGCACGACTTTCTCGGCGTGTTCGCGCCTTGGGGATGAGTAGTTTTCGAGAGTACTGCCAGCTTCTTGGGCGTGGCACAGGGCCTGAATTTACTGAGTTTATCAACTCGGTGACAACCAACCTCACCTCTTTCTTTCGAGAAAAACACCATTTTGATTACCTGCAGCAGACATTGCTGCCCGAGTTAGTAAAGAAAAATGGCTTGAGAAAACGGTTACGTATCTGGTCAGCAGGTTGCTCAACGGGAGAAGAGGTCTATTCAGTTGCCATGACGTTACTTGATAGTCTGCCAAGCTGCAAGGGTTGGGATATCAAGATATTGGCAACCGATCTTGATACGAATGTTTTGGCCACAGCGGCTAAAGGGGTCTACACAAAAGACCGGATTACCGGGTTAGATGCAAAAACCACCAAGCGTTGGTTTTTAACTGACGGTGATTTATCTGCAAATCAGGTAAGGGTTCATCCTGATTTGCAAAAACTGGTGACGTTTAAACAATTGAATCTGATGGCGCCTAATTGGCCGATGCGAGGGCCCTTCGATATTGTCTTTTGCCGGAATGTGTTGATCTATTTTGATTCGCCAACTAAAGAAAAACTGGCGAACCGTTATGGCGAGCTAATTGCGCCACAGGGCCACCTTTTTATTGGCCATTCAGAATCACTTCATCAGCTCCAGACACCCTTTAAACTGATTGGAAAAACGATTTATAACAAGCCATGAGTCGCACCATAGGCCCTCCATCAATTAGTGAGTTTAGTCAGGTTCGTCGCCGTTGGGACGAACGGGAAGATTGTGTGATTGCAATGATACTGCCGGGCGAACTCTACGCGACTAAAGAAGATGAGCTGATTAGCACTGTGCTGGGTTCGTGTGTGGCTGCCTGTATTCGGGATAAAGTGAGTGGTATAGGTGGAATGAACCATTTTATGTTACCGGCGACTGCGGGTGATTTGGCACAAGAAGCATCCAAGCTCACCAGCCAGGCAAGCCGTTATGGTAACTATGCTATGGAGCATTTGATTAATGCGATTTTGACTCACGGCGGGCAGCGAAAGAACCTAGAAGTTAAGCTTTTTGGTGGAGGGAAAATGATGTCATTGATGTCAGATATTGGTAGAAGGAATATTGAGTTTGTCCGTGAATATATTGAGTTGGAAGGGCTTGATCTGGTAAGCGAGGATTTGGGGGATATCTATCCTCGCAAGGTGCTTTTTAATCCTTTCAGCGGTCGGGCACGGGTTAAAAAATTAAGGAATATGCACAAAGAAAACATCGTCAATGATGAAATTAATTATCGTGATCAAATTAAGACCGAACCTGTTGAGAGTGATATTGAACTTTTTTAATGAAAAACCGGTTTTTGTATGGAAAGGGTTAATCAAATGGAAAAAATAAAACTATTGATTGTTGATGATTCGGCATTAGTACGAAAACTATTGACTGAGATTTTCAATAAAACAGACGATATTGAGGTGATCGGGACTGCTCCGGATGCTTTTATTGCGCGTGATAAAATAAAAAGATTGAACCCCGATGTTCTAACTCTAGATGTGGAAATGCCCCGAATGGATGGCGTTACCTTTCTAAAAAACCTGATGCGTTTGCGCCCTATGCCGGTGGTGATGGTTTCAACCCTAACGCAGCAGGGTGCAGATACCACGTTGAAGGCGCTCGAATATGGAGCGGTTGATTTTGTCGCTAAGCCTACGACCGATTTAAGCAATAGTCTTATGGCATATGCTGAAGAGATTGTTGAAAAAGTTAGGGGCGCAGCCAAAGCTTCAGTCAAGGCAATCGAAATGACAAGCCAGGCCAAGCCAGTTAAAAAGCCAACCGTTGAAAAACAGTCAAGAGAACCTTCGGTTCAGCGGGTAATGGGTTTGTCAGATAGGCTGATCGCATTAGGGGCGTCAACGGGAGGAACAGAGGCGATTAAGGTTGTTGTAAGAGACTTACCAGCAAGTACGCCAGCTGTTGTGATTAGCCAGCATTTGCCCGCCTCTTTCTCAGAGTCTTTCGTCAAACATGTCGATGAAGTATCGGAGATGACCGCGGTTATTCCCGGTGAAGGCGAAGTTATTCGGTTGGGACATATCTATATTGCGCCCGGAGATCGCCACTTACAGGTTGTGAGATCTGGAAATCAGTTTGTTTGCCATTTGGTAGATGGGCCAGTGGTAAATCGCCATAAGCCTTCGGTGGAGGTAATGTTTAAATCGGTTACTCAGAATTTTGGTAAAAGAGCGATCGGCGTTATGTTGACTGGCATGGGGGCAGATGGCTCTCAAAGTTTGAAAGAGATGAAGGATAATGGTTCACCCGTTATTGTTCAGGATGAGGATAGCTCGATTGTCTGGGGAATGCCGGGCGAAGCATATCAGCTAGGTTGTAGAGATCATGTTGTGCCACTAGATAAGGTTGCTGAGAGAATTCTGTCACTTGTTTGAACTGATCTACCGTTAAGTGAAAAGGGTTAACGTTTGTCTGCGTTAGCCTTTTTTTATATTTGTGAAATTAAGCGGTTTAGAGTGGGGATAGGTAAATATAAGTTATTCACAACAGATGCCTTGTAGTCTTCATTAAATCAACTAGTTTTTAAGCTATAAATTCAACTTAAATTAAAGATAAAGCGTAGAAACAGCATGGATCAAAAACAGCTACAAGTTATTGGGGGTGCAATTGTTGTGACAATTGCACTGCTCACGGCAATATTTTTCATCGATGGCGTATGGTGGCATTTCTCGATGATGTTTGTTTTGGCACTTATCTGGTCAATCAGTTGTTGGTTGCTGATGGAAAGAGGGCCAGAAGAGGTGGAAGAGATCGCATCAGCACCCAAACTAGATGGTGCAGATCAGATTGCGGGTCTGCTGTCTGAAGTAGATGGGGGGTTGGCTCAGGAGGCAAACAGTCTGCATGGTGAGCTTGAGCAACTCAAGTCGATGGTTGCAGATGCCGTTAAAACGATGAGTGATAGCTTTCATGCTTTAAATAATCTGTCTAGCGAACAGAATGGGTTGGTCATCTCAATGAGCTCGGCTTTGTCTGGATCATCCGAAGAGGGTAATTCACAGCCTAAATTTCAGGATTTTGCAGCCGAAATGGAGACAATCTTGGATCACTTTGTCGAGAATATCTTGTCTGTTAGCAAAGAGAGTATGGAGATGGTTGCGTTGGTGGATGCACAAAGTAATCATTTGGACAAGATTGAGAAGTTATTGAGTGATGTTAGACAAATTGCTGACCAAACCAACCTGCTGGCACTGAATGCGGCTATTGAGGCTGCACGTGCAGGAGAGGCCGGACGAGGATTTGCTGTGGTTGCCGATGAGGTGAGAAAACTTTCACAGCATTCAGAAAAATTTAATGATGAAATCCGAACAGTGGTGAATGAGACTCGCAACAGTCTTGAAGATGCAAAATCTAAAGTAGAGCTCATTGCCTCTAAAGACATGAGTGTAGCGATTCAGTCAAAAGCTCATATCGATGAAATGATGGGTGAATTGGGAGACGTTAACATCCAAATGGGTAACAATTTACAGACAGTCTCATCTTTAACTGCACAAATTGAATCTAATGTGAGCAATGCAGTTCGCTCCTTGCAATTCGAAGATATGAGTCGGCAGTTGGTTGAGCACTCTCAGAGGCGCATTTCACATTTCTATGACTTGGCTGGAGTGGTGAAAACAACAGAAAACCAAATTGTTTCAGCAGATGGAGCCGATTTGGCAGGGCAGGCAAAGGAGAGTCGCAACCAGTTACAGAGGATGCGAAATGATTGGGCGGCAGCGCCAGTGGCAGCGGTTGCGCAAGAGTCTATGGATGAAGGAGATGTGGAGCTTTTTTAGCTCTAAATTCTAAGTATTAAAAACAATAATTAGGTTAAGTAGGGGTAAAAGATGCCAATTTCAGCAATATGCAGTAATGATGGACAAGAGTCGGTGATAAAAATTTCGGGCCGCTTCGATTTTGGTGAGCATCAGGCGTTTAAAACAGCTTGCGATGCTTGCGACTCAGCTCAGAAATATACACTTGATCTCCGTGCTACGGAGTATGTTGATAGCTCGGCACTTGGAATGCTATTGATTCTTAGAGATAAAGTAGGTGGTGACAAATCACGCGTTAAGATTCTTAATGCTAACTCCGAAGTGAAGAAGGTTCTCTCCATTGCAAATTTTGAGAAGCTATTTACGATTATTTAGGCGCCGCCTAGCTATTCAGTTATTCCATATTTTGTGTATGTAGGTGGTATCTACATTTAAGCAGAGATTTTAATATTAAATGAGACGGCACGGATGCTTTGTCAAAGGAGTGCAGTGTGTTGTCTGAAAAAGCCTTGCAAGAAGAGATAAAAGAAAGAAAAAAAGTTCTTATCGCCGATGACTCTGAGCTACAGAGAAAAATGTTTTCAGATCTGCTGGAAGAGGCCGGTTTTGAGGTGCTGATGGCAGCGGATGGGCGAGAAGTAATCAAACGATACAAAGAGATTCCTCTTGACCTTATTCTTATGGATGTTGAAATGCCCAAGATGGATGGCATCGAAGCGACACGTAGAATTAGGAAAATGGTGGGTGGAGTTCATGTGCCGATCATCTTCGTCACAATTTTGGATAATGATAAACAGCTGGAAGCCTGTATTGATTCTGGTGGAGATGATTTTATCGCCAAACCGATTAATCCAATTGTATTAAAAGCAAAAATCAAATCTTTATTGAGGATGAATGGTTTGATTATTGATCAAGCTAAACAGAAAGAGAGCTTGCAGAATATCCAAAATGAAACCCTGCGTGAACAGGAAATTGCCGCTGAAATTTTTGGCAAAATTGTTCATGAAGGGAGTCTTGATGTCCCCAATATCAAGCACCTTCTATCACCCATGTCGCTGTTTAATGGCGACCTTTTGCTCGCAGCACATACACCTACCGGACAGCTGCAGGTTTTACTGGGGGATTTTACTGGTCATGGTCTGGTTGCTTCAATTGGTGCAGGGCCGGCCGCTGAAATTTTTTATGGTATGACGGCCAAAGGATTTGGCGTTGAAGAGATTATTCCTGAAATCAATAAAAAAATGTGTAAGGTTTTGCCAACTGGGATGTTTTTGGCAGCCTGTCTACTTTCTTTTGATAGCCAGCAGGGATTGCTTTCTATTTTTACAGGTGGCCTTCCAGAGCATCTTTTGTTCAGCAAAGATTCAGGAAGAGTTGACAGAATAGCCTCATCTAATTTGCCATTGGGCATTATCGATAACGAGCAGACGGATTTTGTTTTTGATCACTTGGAGGTTACTGCAGATCAAAGGTTATATCTGTTTACCGATGGGATTATTGAGACGCGCAATAAAAATGGTAAGGAAGCTGGGGTAGAAGGTGTGGAATGGTGTGTGCAAAACCCTTGTATTGAGGGTGATCTGTTTAATTCAATACTGGAGAGCCACAAAAGGTTTGCAGCGAGTAGTGCTCAGGAGGACGACTTAACGCTGGTTGAGATTGATTTTGACCCTGATCTTGCAGTTTATGAGGCAGGTGAGGCGGTTCAGAAAGCGAAAAGTCCGGCAGCGTGGAAAACATCGATGACACTAAGTCCAGGGGCGCTGAAAAGCACCAACCCCGTGCCGGTAGTCGTTAATCAGGTTATGGAGTTACAAGGGCTGCAGTCTTTTCGTGAGGCAATTTATACTATCATGACGGAGCTTTTTGTGAATGCGCTAGATCACGGCTTGTTGGGCTTGGACTCCTCCATGAAACAGGATGCGGAGGGCTTTATGCGCTACTTTGCATTACGTGAAGAGCGGCTCAATGCGCTTGATATGGGACAGATTAAGATGTCATTTAAGCATCAACCAACCATATCAGGAGGTCAACTTGTTATTCTGGTACAGGATAGTGGTAGCGGGTTTGATGTTAATGCCGTTGTTAAGGATCTGGATGATAACAAGGGCTATTCGGGTAGAGGGATACCATTGGTGAAAAAATTGTGTCGTTCGTTAGATTACTCAGATGGCGGAAGGCGCGCCAAAGCAGTTTTCGATTGGGAATACAAAAATTGAATAATCAAGCATGAGGAATGAAAGATGAAAAGAACTGACTTTAGAAATATTGTGATCGCGGGCCTGGTTGCCGGTAGTGTGGGCTGTACAACTGTGAACCCTTATACCAATGAGCAACAGACCAGCAAGGCTGCAATTGGAGCTGGTGTTGGCGCGGTGAGTGGTGCACTCATTGGTGCGATGGCGGGCGACCGGAAAACAGCGTTAATTGGCGCAGGTGTTGGCGCTCTAGCGGGTGGCGGTGCCGGCTATTATATGGATGTTCAGGAGGCAAAATTAAGACAGCGTTTGCAAGGAACCGGTGTGAGTGTCACCCGATCCGGTAATAATTTGATTTTGAATATGCCCGGAAATGTCACCTTTGCGAGTGACAATGCAGATATTAACTCTGGTTTTTATGCTGTGCTTGATTCGGTTGTATTGGTTTTTAAAGAATATGAATCAACGATGATCGATGTGATTGGCCATACCGATAGCAGCGGTTCAGCACAATATAACCAGTTACTTTCAGAGCGACGCGCCAACAGTGTGGCCGATTACTTCAGATCTCGTGGTGTTATGGCTCAGCGGCTTCTAGTTAGCGGGGCAGGAGAGGCTCAGCCAATTGCAAGTAATGATACTGCCAGTGGGCGCACGCAGAATCGTCGAGTTGAGATTAGGCTGTCACCGTTGACGCGGTAGTTATATGCACTTTCCTCGCTGAAAAAGAGGAGCTAAGAGAGATTTTAGAAAAGGGGCTATCAATGATAGCCCCTTTTCTATTTGTGGAGAAAGCGGAAGACAAACGGTAAGATTGATGCCCCTTTCGCAAACTTGATAGCCCATGCAAATCCACCTTATTTCAATTGGTAACCATATGCCGAAATGGGTCGAGCAGGGGTATCAGGAGTACGCAAAGCGAATGCCGAGAGAGTGCAAGTTGGTTTTAAAAGAGATACCAGCGGGTAAAAGAGGCAAGAATGCAGATTTGATTCGCCTGACAAATGAGGAGGGTGAGCGGATGTTGGCAGCGATTCCACGGGGTTGTCACGTTGTCACGCTGGATCTCGGTGGTAAAAAATGGGACACCCCCGATCTGTCTCGGGCGATATCGCGTTGGCAGATGAATGGGCAAGATATTGCATTACTTATTGGTGGGCCAGAGGGGCTTGCCCCTGCCTGTCGGCAAGTAGCAAATGAATCTTGGGCGCTTTCACCACTCACTTTCCCTCATCCTTTGGTCCGCGTTATTGTTGCAGAGCAACTCTATCGAGGGTGGTCTTTGCTAAATAATCATCCATATCATCGCTAATGGATCTTTCAACGCTTTTTTTAGCCTCATCTTCGCCACGTAGGCGGGAGCTGCTTGAGCAGATTGGAGTCAGTTTTAGCCTGCTTTCTGTTGAGATTGATGAGCGGCCACGGCCAGAGGAATTGCCGGCTGAATTTGTTATCCGGATGGCAGCGGAAAAATCACTGGCGGGGCTTACAAAGCGTGATGACGGTGGGGCTGTTTTAGGGGCTGATACGATTGTGGTTCTGGGTGATGAGATTATGGGGAAACCTGTTGATGAAGCGCATGCATTTGATATGCTGAGTCGGTTATCTGGCAAAAGGCACGAGGTGTTGAGTGCTGTCTCATTGAGGTCAGAACAGCATTATCAGGCGCTTTCCAGAAGCTGGGTCACTTTTCGTAAGATTTCAGCAGATGAAATAGGTAGTTACTGGCTATCTGGTGAGCCTAGAGATAAGGCCGGTGGCTATGCAATACAGGGATATGGTGCTGTTTTTATTGAGCATCTTGAGGGGAGTTACTCCGGTGTTATGGGGTTGCCTTTATTTGAAACAGCACAATTGCTAAGGCAGTTGTAAAAAGGTCGTTTGATATTTTATGAGTGATGAGATTTTAATTAATGTAACCCCTCCTGAAACACGTGTTGCAGTTGTTGAAAATGGTGTCGTGCAGGAGCTGTTTATAGAGCGAACACAGCGCCAAGGTTTGGTCGGTAATATTTACCGTGGCAAGGTCACTCGAGTACTGCCAGGAATGCAGGCGGCCTTTGTTGAGATCGGTCTGGAGCGGGCCACTTTCTTGCATGTTTCTGATATAAAAGGAGGCTATTGCAATGGTAATACACCTCATTCAGAAAGTATTGAAGATCATCTGCGAGAGGGGCAACCCATTGTTGTACAGATTAATAAGGAGCCTCTAGGAACAAAAGGGGCAAGAGTTTCAACAGATCTTTCATTTCCCTCTCTGTACATGGTGTACATGCCGTATTGTGAGGATAACTGTGTCTCCCAGCGGATCGATTCTGAAGAGGAGCGTGAACGGCTGATAAAGGTGATGGATGAGTTCTCAGAAGAGAATGGATCGGGTGCCTTTATTGCTCGAACCGTTGCTGAGGGAGCGGATGCGACTGCATTGCAGGCAGATATGCGGTTTTTACTGAAATTGTGGAAATCCCTTCAGCCACAAATAAAATCGGGGAAAGCGGGGCTATTACATCAAGACCTGTCGCTGGGAATGCGGGTGCTAAGGGATTTCTATCGCGAACAAGTGGATAAGATAAGAGTTGACTCACGGGAGACCTTTCAGAAGCTACGGCATTTTGCAGAGGAATTTTTACCTGAGAAGGTGGCGCTTATCGAACATTATACTGGTAGCCGCCCCATTTTTGATCTTTACCGCATTGAAGAGGAGATCCAGAAGGCGCTGGATCGGAAGGTGCAATTAAAGTCAGGCGGGCACCTGGTTTTTGATCAGACTGAAGCGATGACTACCGTTGATGTTAATACAGGTGGGTTTGTTGGCCGGCGCAGCCTGGAAGAGACTATTTTTAAAACCAATATGGAGGCTGCTCGTGCGATCGCACGCCAGGTCCGTCTCAGAAATCTAGGCGGCATTATTATTCTTGATTTTATTGATATGCAGGACGAGAGCCATAAGCAGCAGGTTCTGAATGCGCTGAGTAACTGTTTAGCGAAGGATTACACGCGCACCTCACTGAGTGAGGTTTCGGCACTTGGTTTGGTTGAGATGACACGCAAAAGATCGCGAGAGAGCCTTGAGCAGATGCTTTGTGAGCCTTGTTCTGTTTGTTCGGGAAGAGGGACATTGAAAACGCCAGAGACGACCTGTTTCGAGATTTTTCGTGAGATTACAAGGGATGCTAAGCAATACAATACGCGCGAGTTGCTCGTTCTTGCCTCCAACGAAGTTGTCGAGATGTTTCTAGATGAAGCCGCCGATCACTTGGCCGAACTGGAAGATTTTATCGGCATCCGCATCAAATTAAGAGTAGAAACTCAGTATAGTCAGGAACAGTACGACGTTATTTTATTGTGAAGAAGGTTGTTCATCATCTAACACGCACTACACGGTTTTTATTAATCGTAGCGACCGTACTACTTGCACTGTTAATAACCGCATCACGCCTTCTTTTACCTCTTGTAGAAGATTACCGTCATGAACTTGAAGAAAAGATAAGTGAGCAGATTGGTAAGCCAGTAACGGTAGGCAAGCTGGGCGCCCACTTGCGTGGTTTTTATCCTGAATTAGTACTTAAAGAGGTGGCGGTCCTGTCGGTTGACCGGAAGATAACGGCTGCTCGATTGAAAGAGATAAGGGTTGGTATAGGGGCTTCTAACCTGTTGACGAGAATCGCTATTCGTCCTCTGTGGGTTACTTTGGTGGGTGCGGAACTAACGGTTGTGCGAGAAAAAGATGATTCGCTTTCCGTACATGGACTGGGTTCTGATGGGAAAAAGAGTGAATTTCCCTATTGGCTTTTCGAAAATGGTCGGTTTGAAATCCTAGAGAGTAAACTTTCCTTTCAAAACCTGAAGGTTGAAAGCCCTGTTGTTGAGTTAACCAATCTAAAAGCTAGCTTGTTGAGTGATGGGGATCGGCATCAGATTGATGTGCAGGCGGAATTACCAGAAAAGGAGGGTCGCTCGCTGGCAGTTAAAATTGATTATGAGGGAGACATCGCCTTTCCTGATCAATGGCAAGGGACTATTTATGTTGCAGGTGATGAGCTTGTTCCTGCAAAGATTTTGGAGGGAGAGAATTTTGAGCTGTTCAATATAGAAAAAGGGCGAATAAGTTTTGAAGTCTGGAGTGAATGGAAAGATGCCTCGATAAAATCCATAAAAGGAGAGGTTAATCTTAGTGATTCCGCGGTTAGCTGGATAGCAAAGGATGGTGATAGCCAAGAGAGATTGGCGCTAAAAGTATTGAGCGGCCTGTTTAGCCTTGAACTTAATGAGGATGGTTGGGGTTTTTCGGCAACCGATCTGGTTGTGACGCGTAAAGGTGAATCGCGGGAACAGAAGGAGTCAGTGGCAGTCGGTTATAGGGGCGGATTACTACAGATTGCCGGCAGTTATCTAAATTTAACGGAGCTTCGAGAAGCACTGCTGGAGACATCTCTACTTACAACTGAGCAGGTAGAGTTGCTATCTGATATGAAGCCAGCTGGGAAGTTGAGCGATTTTTCGGCAGTTGTAGAGGTGGCAGAAAACAAAGTTGAAAAGGGGTGGTTTTGTGGTCGGTTTAATCACTTAAAACTGGAAGCTTGGAAAAAAATACCGGCCATTGATAATTTTGAGGGCCGTTTTTGCGGCACGGACCAGCAGGGTTATGTTGAATTAGGTGCAGGAAATGCGCAGATTAATCTTGCCACCCTGTTTAGAACACCGTGGCAAATCAATAAGAGCCAAGGGCGCATTTATTGGGACAAGCAACCGAAGGGCTGGCGTCTGTTTAGTGACTATTTTCATGTTGAAACACCCGATATCAAGACAACAACGCAGTTTGAGCTGACCTTTCAAGAAGGCCAGTCACCGTTCATGGATTTGCAAACGACTTTTGAAGAGGGGGTTATCGCAAACGCCGGGTTTTATTATCCAACCAAAATTATGCCAAAGAATGTAGTTGGTTGGCTTGATAGCGCTTTAGTCTCTGGGCGGGTTGTCTCTGGTGGGGTTTTACTGAGGGGGAGGCTCAATGAGTACCCATTTAATAAAGATGATGGCGTTTTTGAGGTGCTTTTTGATGTGGAGAACACAACGCTCAATTACCAGAAAGGTTGGCCAATCCTAACTGACATCCGTGCCGAAGTTCGTTTCTTTCAGGATGACCTGTTTATTAACGCAGACAGGGCATTTCTTGAGAGTGAGCGAGTTGAGCGAGCTGACGTATCAATATTGGCCCTTAATAAGGCTAAGTGGCTCAATATCTCTGGTGAGGTGACGGGAGGTGTAGAGCAGAGCATGCAATTTCTTAAAAATTCACCTCTCCACAATCGAGTTGATGCGCTTCTTAATGTGATGGATGTTCGTGGGAATAATAAAATTGAGCTGGAAATTGATGTTCCACTGAGAAGTGGTGTTGGGAAAGCTGATGTGGCCGGTACAGCAAAGTTAAATAATGCAGGGCTATTTGTCCATGGAGTGGATCTTGATGTTAGCGCTGTAAATGGGCTCTTAATTTTTGATGAGGATGGCATCGAGGCCAAAGCATTGCAGAGCTCGGTTCTTGGTGAGCCGGTGGCAGTTGATTTGATTCGTCGCAAAAACGACATCCTGTTAAAGGCCAGGGGGCAGGTTGGGATTAATGCTTTAAGTAAACAGTTTCCAATGCCCATCTGGCCCTATTTAGAGGGAAAAACTGCTTATGATCTATCGCTGACAATTCCAATGAAGGCAGGCAAAAGTCTTTCAACAGAGCTGATGGTGAAAAGTGATACAAAAGGGGTTTTGGTTAAACTACCTGAGCCATACGGAAAAAAAGAGAAAGAGAGTAAGAAGTTTTCTTTCTCGTTGCCGCTTAAGAGCGAGCATAAGCCAAAAATGGCTATTCGCTACGGAGATGATGTACGAGCTGGCCTGCTTTTCTCTGAACCAGGAGGTGAACAGTTTCAGCTGTTGAAAGGGGAAGTTAGGCTCGATGGAAAGAGGCCTGTATTACCAGAGAAAGGGCTAAGGCTTTCTGGACGGTTAGAGCAATTTGATACGGCTCCATGGGAAGCACTCCAGAAAAAGGAAATTGGTGAAAAAGAGGCCGCTACAAAAGAGAGAGATCTTCTTCAGGAGTTGAAGCTGGAGTTTGGCCAGCTTATTTGGAGGAAGAGCACATTTGATAATGTCGCTTTTAATTTAAAGCGCGAGAAAAACGGTTGGGAAGGTGATTTTTCTAGCCAGTTTGGTGGGGGCTTCGTGCGTCTCCCTGACAATCTTAAAGGGCGTTCTCCGTTGGTTTTGGACCTTGATAATTTAATTCTTCCTGATGATGAAGATGTGCCAGAAAAGGATAATTTGGATTCTGATGGTTTTAATCCTGCACAGCTACCAAACCTAGAAGCTACTTCAGACCGGTTGATTTGGAAAGGGAGCAATCTAGGTGCGCTTAAGTTGGTCACTGAGCGAACAAAGGATGGTGTTCGTGTTAAGAAGCTACAGCTCGATTCAGATAACGACCATCTTCAATTAAATGGGGAATGGGCATTATCAGGAAATGGAGCGACCGAAACAGCGCTCCGAGGTAAATTGGAAAGCGATGATCTGGGTGGCCTTATCGAACGGTTATCCCTTACATCGGCGCTAAAATCGACTTCGGGTAAGATTGATTTCTCAGTGAAATGGCAAAAAGCGCCTTGGGATATGGACTTTGAAACCCTTAATGGGCAACTCGGTATGAAGCTTGGCAGTGGGCGGTTAGTCGATTTTGAGCCGGGCGCGGGGCGGGCTTTAGGGGTATTGAGCTTGCAGACTATTCGGCGTCGGCTGTCATTAGATTTTAGTGATATTTTTTCAGAAGGATTTAGTTTTGATAGTATTGAAGCAAGTTATAACGTGGCCTCCGGTGATGCGATAACGAGTGATTTTTTTCTAGATAGCCCCGCCGCTAGAATTGATATTCAAGGGCGTATAGGTTTGGCTAAAAAAGATTTTGACCAAACAATTGTGGTAACACCAAGAACAACTGAGAACTTGCCAGTCGCAGGTGCCTTGCTGGGTGGCCCCGTTTTGGGAGCTGCGGTGTTTGTTGCGCAAAAGTTGATTGGTGATCGTGTTGAAAAGGTCACTCGAAGCCGCTATTCGTTGACCGGTAGTTGGGATAAGCCAGAGGTGGTGCAGCTAGGTCAAGATAAACCTTGGACAAAGCGGGTGCTTGATCGTGTTTGGGATGGACTTTCTGGGAGTGAGTCATTTAGCGATGGTGGGGTGAAGTGAAAAATCACCTTGCAGCGATTCAGATGGTCTCAACAGCAACGGTTGATGAAAACCTTAAAATGGCAGAGCGGTTAATTAGAGAGGCTGTTGAGCAAGGTGCTTTGATTGTTGTCTTGCCGGAAAATTTTGCCTGTATGGGGAGGAAGGAGCAAGATAAGTTAAGATTAATTGAGCCCGAGGGAGAGGGGCCGATACAGCACTTTATCTCCTCTTTATCTGAAGAGTTAGCTGTATGGATTGTGGCGGGTACGATTCCCTTAAAAGCGAATGATAAAGATAAAGTGACAGCGGCTTGCCTTGTTTTTAATGAGAAGGGTGAGCAGGTTGCCCGGTACGATAAAATTCATCTTTTTGATGTGAGTCTGCCTGATGGTTCTGGGAATTCTTACCAAGAGTCAGCGACCATCGAGAAAGGGCGCTTTCCAGTTGTTCTCGATAGCCCGGTTGGTAAACTTGGGCTTGCTGTTTGTTACGATTTACGCTTTCCTGAGCTATTCAGGGAGATGTTAAATAGTGGCCTTGATGTGATTGCTTTACCCTCTGCGTTTACCGAAGAGACGGGTCGTGCACACTGGGAGATTTTGTTGAGAGCACGGGCGATTGAAAATCAGTGTTACCTTGTCGCTGCAAATCAAGGTGGTCTACATGAAAATGGCCGTTCAACTTATGGGCACAGTTTAATTGTTGGACCATGGGGCGAGGTTTTGGCCTCTAAAGCTAAAGGTGAGGGGGTGATTTCTGCCTCTTTTGATCAATTAGAACAGGCGAGGATAAGGGCTGAGTTCCCAGTCTTATCTCATCGTCAGAACTAAATGTAAGATTATTGTTAAAGGTAAATAGATGTCTGAAAAGATGCTGGATTTTGCTCGTAACCAGATTTTAACGGGTGTAGGGCTTGGTGATACCGATATTGAACGGGTCATGGCAAAGATGCTTAATGCGCAGGTTGATTTGGCAGATATCTATCTGCAGAGCAGCCGTTATGAGTCATGGTCACTAGAGGATGGAATTATTAAAGAGGGTGCTCATAGTATCGAGCAGGGTGTCGGATTGCGTGTTGTTTCAGGCGATAAAAGTGGTTTCGCCTGTAGTGATGAAATTAGTTTGCCAGGGCTGCTTGAGGCGGCAGGCAATGTTCGTGCGATTGCGCGCTCAGGAAAATCGGCACAGAGTCGGCTGCAGAAAAGAGCTGAAATTCCTGCGCTTTACCCATCGATAGATCCTTTAAAATCGATTCCTGAGTCTGAGAAAATTGCGCTATTAAAGAGGGTTGATGAAGAGACTCGCAAGTTAGATCATCGGATTGAGCAGGTGATGGTTAGCATGATTGGTGCGCACGATGTCATTTTGGTCGCTAACCAAGATGGCTCAATGCACGGTGATGTTCGTCCCTTGGTCAGAATGAGTGTGTCCGTGATTGTTGAAGATAAAGGCCGGCGAGAACAGGGAAGTAGCGGTGGCGGTGGCCGGACAGATTATGGTTTTTTCCTAGATGAAGAGCGAGCGTTGGATTATGGGCGTGAGGCGGTCAGGCAGGCGCTAGTTAATCTTGAAGCGGTTGATGCGCCAGCGGGGAATATGACGGTTGTGCTTGGTTCAGGTTGGCCAGGGATATTGCTTCACGAGGCAATAGGGCATGGTTTGGAAGGGGATTTTAATCGTAAGGGGACATCGGCGTTCAGTGGGCGAGTTGGTGAGAAAATTGCCTCTGATTTATGCACAATCGTTGATGACGGAACGCTATCTGGTTGTCGAGGCTCTTTGAGTGTCGATGATGAAGGGGTGATTTCACAAAATACTATGTTAATTGAGAAAGGGATTCTTAAGGGTTATATGCAAGATAAGATGAACGCCAAATTGATGGGTGTTCCAACCACTGGAAATGGCCGTAGAGAATCGTATGCACATCAACCGCTCCCTCGGATGACTAACACCTATATGTTGCCGGGTGAACATGAGCATGATGAGATTATTGCCTCGGTCAAGAAAGGGCTTTATGCGCATAATTTTGGCGGAGGGCAGGTTGATATCACTTCAGGGAAGTTCGTTTTCTCAGCGAGTGAGGCCTACCTTATCGAGGATGGGAAAATCACCCAGCCCGTTAAAGGGGCGACACTGATTGGCAATGGTCCAGATGTCTTAACGCGGGTTTCGATGGTTGGTAATAACCTAGAACTTGATGGGGGCGTAGGGACTTGCGGAAAAGATGGGCAAAGCGTTCCTGTTGGGGTCGGTCAGCCAACAATCAAAATTGATGGATTGACTGTAGGTGGTACGAAGTAGCTTTTAATTGGCCGCAGCTTAATTGTGGTGCAGGCTACGCAATGTTGAAGCCGTTTTAGAATAAAAAAGAAAAGATAAACTATGGATTTAAGAGAAGTTACCGAGAAAACTGAACAGTTGAAGGGGGTTGTTTCAGCACTGATCTCAGAGGCTGAGCAGTTAGGCGCTAGCGCCGCTGAGGCTGGAATGAGTGCTGATCAGGGTTTGTCTGTTACAGCCCGTTTAGGCGAGGTAGAGACGGTTGAGCGCCACCAAGAGCAAGGTTTAGGGCTAACAGTTTATTTTGGACAGCGGAAAGGTTCTGCGAGCACCACCGACTTTAGTCCTAACGCAATCCGGGAGACAGCAGAAGCAGCTTGTAGAATTGCTAAATTGGCGAGTGAAGATGCCTTCTCAGGCCTCCCCGATGCTTCATTATTAGCGACGGGAGAGCTGCCCGATTTAGACCTTTATCACCCTTGGGGTATCGATGCTGAGCAGGCGATAGCGTTGGCGATTGAGTGCGAGGATAGTGCGCGCGGATATGCTGAGGAGATTAGTAATTCTGAAGGGGCAACGGTAAGCCAGCATCAGAGTATACGGGTGCTTGGGAATAGTTTGGGGTTTCTACAAGGCTACCCTGCTACAAGGCACAGTATCAGCTGTTCTGTCTTGGGGCAGCGAGGCGAAAGCATGCAGCGTGATTACTGGTATTCGGTTGCTAGAGATGCGCTTGATCTTGAGTCAGCAATAGAAGTGGGCCGTAAATCAGCCGAAAGAACCATTAGCCGTTTGGGTGCCCGCTCGATTAGTACCCGCAAATGTCCCGTTCTCTATTCAGCTGAAGCGGCTTCATCGCTTATTCGTAATTTTTTAGGTGGTATTAGCGGGGGGAGTTTGTATAGAAAATCTTCCTTCCTGTTAGATAGTTTAGGCAAACAGGTTTTTCCTGAATTTATTCGAATTCATGAGCAGCCTTTCTTGCCTAAGGGGCTGGGTAGTGCCGCTTTTGACGCAGAGGGTGTTGCGCTAAAGCCGCGCGATATTGTTTGCGATGGGGTTGTTCACTCCTATCTATTGAGCTGTTATTCTGCAAGAAAACTCGGCATGGAGACAACCGGCAATGCTGGCGGTGTGCATAATTTGACGGTTGATCCGGGAGAGAAAGATTTACAAAGGATGCTGGCTAGTATGGGAACAGGCCTACTGGTAACGGAGCTGATGGGGCAGGGTGTAAATATGGTGACGGGTGACTACTCTAGAGGAGCATCAGGTTTTTGGGTTGAGAACGGTGAAATTCAATTCCCTGTTGAGGAGATTACGATTGCCGGTAATCTGAGTGATATGTTGAAAAATATTGTTGAGATTGGCAATGATGTTGATTTCAGAGGGAATATTCGTACCGGTTCTATCTTAGTCTCTGAGATGACCTTAGCAGGTGAATAAGTAACTAGTCATTGAGAGGTTACTCTCTGATCGCTTTATTAAGGCAGGGCAAAGTCAGTCTTCGTGGTGATCGTTTTGTATAGCTAGCGCTATACGAGGTAAAGCGTAGCTAATCCTAGAAAGGCAACAAAGCCAACAACATCGGTGATGGTGGTAAGCAGTACACCACCGGCAAGTGCAGGATCTATTCCTAAACGCTCAAGAGTAAGCGGGATGGTGACACCTGCCAGTGCGGCACAAACCATATTGATGATCATGGCGCTGCCGATAAGCAACCCGATCTCAGTGCTTTGAAACCATGATCCAGCGACTACAGCGACCACAATAGCCCAGAGCAGGCCATTTAAAACGCCAATCGTTAATTCTTTTCCAAGCAGGAGAGACGCATTTGTTCGGCCAATCTGGCGGAGTGCGATGCCTCTGATAACGAGAGTGAGTGTCTGGCTCCCAGCAATTCCCCCCATGCTGGCAACGACCGGCATCAGAATTGCCAAAGCGACAACCTTCTCGAGCGTCTCTTCATAAAAGCCAATGACCCAAGAGGCGAGAAGTGCTGTGCAGAGGTTGATGCCAAGCCAGATCGCTCGTCTACGGGCGCTGCGTGTTGCAGGTGCAAACATATCCTGTTCTTCATCGAGGCCGGCCATACTCATGATCGAATGGTCTGCCCCTTCTCGGATGACATCGACCACGTCATCAATGGTGATTCGGCCTAGTAGGCTGTTTTCCTCATTCACAACGGGTGCTGAAATTAAATCACGTTGTTCAAACAGCAGTGCAACATCTTTTTCATCCATTGTTACGGGGATAGCCGCCTCATCAGTCTGCATAAGCTCAGCGACAGTGAGGCTCTCTTCATTTGTTAAAAGTGAAGAAAGGGGGAGCAGGCCAATATAGTGATCTGTTCGATCAACAACGATCAGGTTGTCTGTTTGCTCAGGTATCTCGCCCCTTTTTCTTAGATAACGCAGGACAACATCTAAGGTAACATCGGGGCGGACAGTGACCGTGTCGGTATTCATCAAGCCGCCAGCACAATCCTCATCATAAGCTAGGACGGTTTCGAGGCGATTACGATCCTGATTGCTTAGTGAAAGCAGAACCTCCTGTATAACAACATTAGGCAGATCTTGGAGAATGTCTGCCAAGTCATCGGTTTCAAGTGTGTTGGCTGCATGAATAAGATCTTCTGTCCCTGTTGTCTCAATCAGGCTCGTTCTAACCTCATCGTTTAGCTCAACAAGAACCTCACCCCGTGATTCCGACTCGATGAGTTCCCAGACCAGCTCGCGATAGAGCGGTTTCAAGGCCTCTAGCATGTCTGCAACTTCAGCAGGGTGCAGGCTGTTGATCATTCCCTGCACATGTTGAACCGTTCCGCTTTCGATTCCAGCGGTTAGTATTCTGAGGTGTTGTGAAGTGCTGTAATCAGGCTGTGCTTTTGAAGGCATGCTAAGAATACTCAGTTTTAAGTGAACGGAGCTAATTCTAGCTGATGGAGATTACTTTTGTTTAAGAAAATACTTTAGAAGAGTGATCAGCGGTTAATCAAGTTCGCGATGCCGTACGAGAACATTGTTACGTGTTTTTTTGAACTGTTTGGAAAGTTGTTCAACAAGATAGACAGAGCGGTGTTGGCCACCTGTACAGCCAATTGCAACGGTCAGGTAGCTTCTGTTCTCAGTCTCAAAGAGTGGGATCCAGCGATGCAAGAAGCCAGTAATGTCATCAAGAAAGGGGTGGACAGAGGGGTTGTTGGCAAGAAAATCAGCAACTGGTTTATCTCGGCCAGTTAACGGCCTTAACGAAGGTTCCCAGTGTGGATTGGGTAGGCATCTCACATCGAAGACGAAATCGGCATCGAGAGGTGCCCCATGTTTAAAGCCAAAAGACTGAAAAAATAGAGAGAGGCCATGCGTTACCTTATTGCCGATGCGCTCGCGAATAAGCTCTCTGAGTTGGTGGACGTTTGTCGAGGTGGTATCGACAACTAGATCTGCACGGCTGGCAAGCGGTTCAAGAATTGATTTTTCCAGTCGCATTGCCTCTGCAAGAGGGTGATCGATACCTGTTAGTGGATGTTTTCTGCGGGTTTCACTAAAGCGTTTTAGTAACGTTTCTGAGTCAGCTTGCAGGTAGAGTATTTCGCAACTTATACCAAGCTCTTTTGCTTGGTTTAGAAAATTGGAAAACTGAGTTTGATTGATATTCTGATTGCGTGGATCAATGCTAATCGCTGCTTTTTCATAGAGGCTATGGCCGGGTTTAGCCAACTGAACGATGAAGGACTCGATCAGTTCGACAGGCAAATTATCGATACAGTAATAGCCGTAATCTTCCAGAGTATCGAGAGTGATACTTTTCCCAGAGCCGGAAAGGCCGCTGACAATAATGAGTTTTTTGCTGCTTTGATTCATAAAAAAAGCCCTGTTGTTGCGCTAACAACAGGGCCTTATTCTCTTTTAACGGTGTTTTTTGAGTTTCTCTTTGTGTTTTACGACTTGCCTGTCGAGCTTGTCGGCTAGGCCGTCGATGGCTGCATACATATCTTCTTTGGTGTCTTCGGCAAATAGCTTGGCACCGCTGACATTGAATGTTGCTTCAGCCTTATTGTTGATTTTTTCATTTTCAAGAATGACATGGACGTCGGTGACATGGTCAAAATGGCGTTCTAACCGCTCAAATTTTGTTGCCACATAATCACGAAGTGAGTCTGTGATATCTAGGTGATGCCCTGTTACACTTATCTGCATATTTTTCTCCTGGTTTTTTTGCGCTACAAATTTGTATTTTTTAGTGTTCCTTAAGTTGGGGGAACTTTCCCTTTTCTCAAAGTATACGTTTTCTTTGGTTCGATGGGGGAATTGACATCGCCTCGCGATATTTTGCAACGGTGCGTCGTGCAACATTAATCCCTCTATCCGTTAAAATAACTGCAATCTTGCTATCACTGAGTGGCTTTTCTTTCTTTTCGCTCTCGATCAATTCAGCGATAAAAGCGCGAATAGCAGTGGCCGAGCATTCTCCTCCTGTTGCTGTTGAAACATGGCTTGAGAAGAAATATTTAAACTCATAGATCCCGTTGGGAGTGTGCATGTACTTCTGTGTGGTAACACGTGAAATGGTTGATTCATGCATCTCTACCTCTTCAGCAATATCCCTGAGGACTAGAGGTTTCATGGCAATATCGCCATGATCAAAGAAATCTTTCTGAAAGGCCACAATGCGTTGTGCGACCTTTAAGAGTGTTTCGTGGCGGCTGTGCAGGCTTTTAAGAAACCAACGAGCCTCTTGTAGGTGGTTTTTTAGGCAGACATTGTCCGGGCTGTTGTCTGCCCTATTAATCATGCCTGAGTAGTAGGGGTTAACGCGGAGCTTAGGCGCGATATCTGGGTTCAGCGTTACAGTCCACTTTCCCTTTTGTTTTGTGACAAACACGTCTGGAATCACATATTGTGAATCATCCGGTTTTATCTGGCTTCCAGGTCGTGGATCGAGAGAGCGAATGAGTGCGATCACTTCAGATAGCTGCTCATCATCTAAAGAGAGCGCCCTTTTCAAACGTTTTTGATCCTGTGAAGCGAGATGTTCTAGGTAATGTTCAACAAGCTCAAGTGCCTCATCTTTCCATGGGGTTCCATCTGAAAGTTGTTGTAGCTGGATTCGTAAGCAGTCTCCGAGGTCTGTTGCGGCAACTCCCGGTGGATCAAAGTTTTGAACCTGATGTAATACGGAGATAACCTCCTCTTCTTCAAGCTCTTCAAAATCATTTTGCAGGCCTAGAAAGAGCTCCTCTATTGGGGTGGCTAGATAACCATCTTCGCCAATAGAGTCGACGATAGCTAAGGCAATGGCTCTATCTTGGCTGGAAAGCGTTGACATTTCTAGCTGCCAAAGAAGATGGTCATGAAGGGTTTCGGCCTTGCTCCGTTGAACTTCATAGTCGGATTGGTCAGAAGCCGCGGCAGGTGTTGTTGGCGGCATGCTGTCATAAACATCCTCCCAAGTTGAGTCTGTAGGGAGTTCGTCGGGAATTTCAGCCTGTGCCCCTTCGTTTGTCACCTCTTCAAGTGCTGAGCCTTCTTCAGACTGTTTTTCTTGTGCTTTTTCTTTTGGGTCGGGCTGATCTTCTGCAACCTCAAGCATCAGGTTGGAGTCTAAAGCCTCCTGGATTTCCTGCTGAAGATCGAGTGTGGACAACTGAAGCAGACGGATTGCCTGCTGAAGTTGTGGGGTCATCGTTAAGTGCTGCCCCAGTTTTAGCTGAAGTGATTGTTTCATTAATAGAGACTATGAACAGTCACAAAAACAGCTAAGTTATGCTTTATCATTATTCGTGCCATCTGAGTTTAGTGTAGCCCAAACAAGGTGAAAAAAAGCATTTTTTGATAAAAAAAATGGAATTTTAAACTGTTTTTTCTTGGGGTAATTGCAAGATGTTGGTTTTGTGGGAATTTAATGAGACCTAGCAATTATGTTCGGTTTTTTCTTGAGTAATCATTTTACATCTTAAAGTCTTTGCCTAAATAGACCTGCCTGACTTCATCATTGTTGAGAATCTCTTCGGGTAGCCCTTCAGCAATAACTCGGCCATCATTGAGAATGTAAGCGCGATCACATGTGCCGAGTGTTTCACGCACATTGTGTTCGGTAATGAGTATGCCGATACCGCGCTCTTTAAGGTGTTGGATGATTTTTTGAATTTCAATCACAGAGAGTGGATCAACACCGGCAAACGGCTCGTCGAGAAGAATAAATTGAGGTGATGTTGCCAGTGCGCGGGCAATTTCTACACGTCGCCGTTCTCCACCCGATAGCCCCATCGCAATTTGGCTACGTAGATGGGTGAGGCCAAACTCCTGAAGCAGTTCATCGATCATAAGCTCTTGTTGACCTGCTGTTAAATCTTGGCGTAGCTGCAATACGGCTCTGAGATTATCTTCAACGGACAGCTTTCTGAAAATAGAGGGCTCTTGAGGAAGATAGCCAATACCGTTCCGAGCGCGGGCATGCATCGGCATCTCAGTAACCTCTTTGTCATCGATGAAAATAGTGCCCTTATCGGCAGAGACAAGGCCAACTATCATATAGAAACTGGTTGTTTTGCCAGCACCATTCGGCCCAAGAAGGCCCACTATTTCACCATTGTTAATGTTGAGCGAGACACCATCAACAACAGTCCGGCCTCCATACTGTTTAACGATGTTTTTTGCGCTGAGGTTGCTCATTTTGGCTTGTTGTTTTGAGGTTGCAAAATAACTTTCACACGCTGTGAGTTTGATTGTTTTTCGCCTGCCTGAATAATTGAGTTTAGGCTGTCGTATTCAATGCGTTCACTGGCTGTGCTGTTTTCTCCCTGCCAGATTTTGGCCCTGTTTAGCATGATAAGGCGCGATCCTTTTCCGTAATACTCCATTCGTAAAGCGGATCCTTGAATGTCCTCTTTCTGCTCTTCAGGCGTTTGCCTGAATTTTGCAGGTTGCCCGGTGATAATAAGTTTATCTACCTCACGGTTTTTGTTGTACACAACCAGTTTGTCTGACCAGAGGCGAAAACTCCCTTGTGTGAGCTTAACGTTGCCGATGTAGGTTCCTGTTCCACTTTTTTCGTTATATGTGGCAGCATCGGCCTCAATTTGGATCGGCTGTTCTCTATCGCTTTCCAAAGCGGGGATGGCGGCCGAAAAAAGGGTGATAATTAGAGCGGCAAAAAAATGGTTATGGTGCTGCATATTCTCCTCGTACGTTTGATAGTAGCTCTATTTGCATAGGTTTTTGTATATAACCTGTCATGCCAACAGAATTGATGACATCATTGCCCACTTTTAAACGGATGGGATCAGCTGTTTCGGTATAGTTTTTGTCGGGTTCGTAAATCAGGCTTTCAGTTGTAATAAGCAGAGGCTTAACTGTTTTGCTGCCTTCACGATGAATTGATACCTTTTTGCGCAAGGTGATCTTTTCTCCTTTTGATGTGACAAAGCCCTGTTTTGCCTTGATGATCCAAGGTGGCGTGTCAGTCTGGTAAAGGGTGGCAACGGGGTGCTCTAGCTCTGTATGGTCATCTTTCTCATAATGACGCATTTTTTTAGCAGTTAATCTGTTTTGAGGTTTTCCATCGGTGTCGGTCTGTAGCGTATTAATCCCATTCGCATAGAAATCGAGTTGATGATCAGAGAGGGGGCGTTTGTTCTCGTCGGTTGTCGAAATATCTACGATATTCCAGCTGATGACAGCCAGAACTGCGAGAGCTAAAAGGAATTTGAATCTTGCTGGTATTGTCATTTAACGGATAATTACTGAAGGAACTCTTCAATAGCGACGGCAAGTGTTCCTTGGGCTTCCATAATAAAGTCACAAACCTCACGTGCTGCGCCGTGGCCGCCGGGGAGTTGAGTTTGCCAGTTAGCGTGTTTAATGACCTCTTGATGAGCATCTTGGACAGCAATGGCCAGTCCGGCTCTAGACATGATGGCAAGGTCAGGAAGGTCGTCCCCAACATGTGCAGCCTCTTCGGGCTTTATGCTGAGATCCTTGCACAGTGCTTTGAAGGCAGCAATTTTATTTTCATGTCCTTGGTAGACGTGTGTAATACCAAGATTTTTCATTCTAATTTCGACCGCTTTCGATTTCCTCCCAGAAATGATGGCAACTTGAACGCCACTCTGCATAAGCAGTTTAAGGCCTTGACCATCTTTGGCATTAAAACTCTTATACTCAGTGCCTTTCTGATCGAAAAAGAGCCGTCCATCGGTAAGGACGCCATCAACATCAAAAATGA
>DEIG01000015.1:0-24486 GCA_002352345.1 Methylococcaceae bacterium UBA2780 | reverse complement strand
CAGGTCGTGCATATTGAGTGCGCCAACTAATTGGTTATCTGAACCGGTAACCAATATTGCATTAATTTTTCTCTCTTCCATCTTTTGGAGTGCTTCGGCGGCGAGGGTTCCCGGTGAGAGTGTTGTGCAGTTTCTAGACATAACTTCACCAACCTGCGTGCTGTGTAGGTCGTGTTTGGATTCAAGCATTCTGCGCAAATCACCATCGGTGAAGATTCCACTCAACTGCCCTTTGCTATCCATTACAGCGGTCATGCCCATTTTCTTTGCGGTTATTTCAACGAGTGCTTCACTCACCATGGATTGCTCTGAAACAGATGGGATTGCATCTCCAGTGTGTAGAAGGTCATCAATTTTGAGCAATAATTTCTTTCCTAGGCTGCCTCCTGGGTGGGAAAGGGCAAAATCTTCTTTTGTGAAGCCGCGTGATTCAAGTAGAGCAACGGCGAGCGCATCTCCCATAACAAGTGATGCAGTTGTGCTAGATGTGGGCGCAAGTCCTAGCGGGCAAGCCTCTTCGCTTACCTTAACATTAAGGTGTGCGGTGGACTGTTTGGCAAGAGATGAGTTGGGGTTTCCAGACATGCCGATTAATGGAATATTAAATCGTTTGATTAGCGGGATAATGGTGAGTAGCTCATTTGTCTCACCAGAATAGGAGAGTGCTAGAACAACATCATTTTTAGTGATCATCCCTAAATCACCGTGGCTGGCCTCTCCTGGGTGAACGAAAAAGGCAGGGGTTCCTGTGCTGGCGAGTGTTGCAGCAATTTTATTGCCGATGTGGCCCGACTTCCCCATTCCAATAACAACAATTCGGCCTGCACACGCCAACATCAGTTCGCAAGCATCGGTAAAGGTATTATCAATGCGCTCTTCTAATGCCGCTATGGCGCGGCCTTCAGTTTTAATAACGGAGATTCCGAGTTGCCTGAGATTTTGTTTGTCGATATTCATCGTTTTTAAGTCGCTGAGAGGGTGGAAAAAAGAAGGAACTGGTAGCCGCAAAAGGCAGAGAAAAGAAGCCCTCCTTCAAGCCGGTTGATTCGTCCTTCCCCTTTAAATCCGTAACCCATTATAAACAGTACACCCGTGAGGGCCAGCATGAAAGGAAAGTCGCGGGATATGATGTCAGGGTCGACGATGCCTGGATGAATTAATCCGGGAAGAGAGAGGACGGCAAGGAGGTTATAGACATTGGAGCCGATGATATTACCGATAGCGAGGTCGTCCTCTTTTTTAAGAATGCTGGCGATAGAGGCTGCCAGCTCAGGCAGGCTTGTTCCGAGAGCGATAATGGTTAGACCAATCACTAAATCGCTAACATTAAATAGGTGTGCAATCTCAACGGCAGACCAGACAAGCAGGCGTGAGGCGATCATTAACCCAATAAGTCCGCCCAGGCACCACATAAGAGCGGTCTTCGTGGCCATATGGCCAGCTAGTTCATGCTCGATTTCTTCGCTGATAGGGTCTTCTTTTCTATCTTGGGCGACTAAAGCTGAGCGAATAACCCATGCTAAAAATAGAAAAAGTAAAGTGAGCATAATGGCGCCATCTATGCGGCTTAGCTCTCCATCAAGAAATAGCCAGTAGCAGGCAAGGCTTAAGGTAAACAGTACAGGGAGCTCACGGCGGAGGATTTTAGAGTGAACCCCAATCGGTACGAGTAGCGCAGTTACACCGAGGACAAGCGCAATGTTGGTGATGTTTGAACCCAAGGCGTTGCCGATTGAGAGGCCAGGATTACCTTCCCACGCAGCAAATCCTGAGACGAGCATTTCTGGGGCTGATGTACCAAAGCCCACGATGGTTAGGCCGATAATAAGGGGTGATATGCCGAGATTTTGGGCAATTCTGGCGCTACCTAGAACAAATTTGTCAGCAGCATAAATTAAGAGTGCAAAGCCAGCAATTAACCCGATAGTGTATAGCAGCATACTGTTCGTAAAATCCATAGGAATTATAGCGCCGGAATTATGCCATTTTCCGGTTTGTTAAACCAATGGCTGAAATCATGAAGAGCTCGGTGGGGCCAATTTGACTTGTATCCGCCACCTCATGGAGAATAGCTCGGTTCAGATACAAACTTGTTGCGGATATTAATAGATATAAAATGACAGAAGCAGTTGCCAACTCAAAGGATGTGCTCGTTTCGGTGAGTGATCTTAGCTTTAGCCGAGGCTCAAAAATGATTTTTGATGGCATTAGCATGGAAATTGAGCGTGGTAAGGTGACCGCAATTATGGGGCCTAGTGGCACCGGAAAAACAACGCTGTTAAAACTAATTGGCGGGCAGCTCTATCCTCAAAAAGGAATCGTTACAATTGATGGGCAGGTTGTTCATCAGTTAAATCACAAGGGGCTGTATAAGCTGAGAAAAAGGCTTGGTTTGCTGTTCCAGAGTGGTGCCTTGCTGACCGATATGACCGTTTTTGAAAATGTTGCCTTTCCGCTTAGGGAGCATACAGAATTGTCGGAGTCGATGATTCGCAGCTTAGTGTTGATGAAGCTGCAGGCGGTAGGTTTGCGTGGAGCGCGGGATCTGATGCCTAATGAGCTTTCGGGCGGTATGGCAAGACGAGTTGCATTGGCAAGAGCCATTGCGCTTGATCCGATGATGATAATGTACGATGAGCCGTTTACGGGTCAGGATCCCATCTCAATGGGTGTTTTGGTGCAGCTAATTCGGTTGTTAAATGATGCTTTGGGGTTGACCAGTATTATTGTTTCGCATGATGTGCAAGAGACCTGCGCAATCGCGGATTATATTTATTTGGTCTCGGGTGGAAAGGTTGTTGGCCGCGGTACGCCTGATGAGTTGCGGCATTCGGATTCTGAATGGGTTCAGCAATTTATGAACGGATTCGCTGATGGGCCGGTTCCTTTTCATTATTCAGCAAGAGATTATGCTGATGATCTGGTTGCCACCGAGTAGCTAGGGAGAAGTTGATAAATGGTTGAAAAAGTACAGCAGTTAGGCCAGTTTACGCTGGAGATATTTGAGAAGTTAGGGCGCAGTACCTTTTTTCTCTGGCATACGCTAACGGGAATGATGGAGGTGTTGGCGAGGCCCCGCCTGATTATCGCCCAGCTTCATTCAGTTGGTGTTCGAACCGTCCTGATTATCATTGTGTCTGGACTGTTTATAGGCATGGTTTTGGGGTTACAGGGTTACACCACGCTATCAGATTTCGGCGCGGAGCAATCGCTGGGTGTGATGGTGGCGGCCTCTTTGGTCAGGGAGCTAGGCCCTGTTGTGACAGGACTTTTATTTGCAGGTCGAGCTGGGTCGGCGCTAACGGCAGAGATTGGCTTGATGAAAGCGACTGAACAGTTGTCTGGTATGGAGATGATGGCTGTTGATCCGGTCCGGCGAATTATCACGCCACGTTTTTTGGCTGGATTTATTTCGATGCCTCTTCTCGCAGCACTGTTTAGCATGGTTGGTGTGCTTGGTGGTCATTTGGTTGGTGTCGGTTTGTTGGGGGTCGATGATGGAGCCTATTGGTCACAAATGCAGGCCAAAATTGATTTTAATGAAGACATTTTGAACGGCATTATCAAGAGTGTTGTCTTCGGTTTTATTGCGACTTGGATTGCACTGTTTGAAGGTTATGATGCAATCCCAACTTCCGAAGGGGTGAGTCGTGCAACAACAAATACAGTTGTAATCTCTTCACTGGCAATACTGGGTGTGGATTTCATTCTGACAGCATTGATGTTTGGGGATATTTAGGATGCAAATAACAAGAACAACGGAAATAATGGTAGGGCTATTTGTTGCTGCGGGAATCGTTGCAATTTTCTTTATGGCAATGCAGGTGAGTAACCTGGGTGGCCTTAATGATAAAGAGGGTTACAAGGTTACTGCTCGGTTCGAAAATTCGGGTGGGTTGAAAGTGAAATCCCCGGTTACGGTGGCAGGTGTTCGTGTTGGGCGAGTGGCATCTATTCATTTCGATAATGAAACATATGAATCTGTAGTCGAGATAACGATCGCCTCAGAATTTAATACGCTTCCAACCGATAGCAGTGCTGGCATTTATACTGCGGGTCTGTTGGGTGAGCAGTATATTGGCCTTGAGCCTGGTGGTGATGAGGAGTTTCTTAAAGGTGGTGATGAGATTCAGTTAACTCAGTCTGCTTTAGTTCTGGAAGAGATCATCGGCCAGTTTTTATTCAGTAAGGCAGAAGGGGAATAGCTGATGATTCGGGGTTTATTCGCGGCGCTATTTTCTGTTGTTGTTGCAACAGCTCAAGCATCTGAGCCTGAAGATGGCCGAGAGTTAGTTGAGTCGGTTAGCAGTCATATTTTACAAGAAATTTCTGAAAACAGAGTGCTGTTCACCGAATCGAGCAAAGCACTACACAAGGTTGTGGAAGAGGTGATTTTGCCGCACTTTGATTTTGAGAAAATGTCGAAGTTTGTGATGGTTCGTCAATGGCGAAAAATGGATGCAGAGCAGCGAGGCCTTTTCGAACAGGAGTTTCGTGGGTTGATGGTGAGAATTTACGCGAAGGCGTTGCTCGAGTATGAAGATGAGGAGATTAAATACTTGCCAACTCGCGTGAATAAAAGTCGCAATCGAATTATCGTTCGTACAAAAATCATTCAAGTGAATGGCGGTACACTCTCGATGGATTATCACCTTGAATTAAATGTCGATAGCTGGAAGATTTTTGATATTCGTGTAGAGGGGATTAGTCTTCTCAAAAGCTATAAAGACCGTTTTGGGCGCCAAGCGAAAGCTAAAGGTGTTGATGCGGTGATTGAAGAATTGATTGCTAGAAACAAAAAAGCAGCTACTCAAGAAGAGGTTGTGACAGAGGATCCGGTCAATGAGCCAGGTTGAGTTACAGGAAACTTCCGAGGGCGAGGTGTCGCTATCTGGTGTTTTGAGTTTTGGTTCTGTTAATGAGGCGTTAGACGCGATGCAGCCGTTGATCGATAGTCGGAGCTCTCTTTTGATTGATCTGTCAGGTGTAGAGCGCGCAGATAGTGCAGGACTTGCGCTGTTGGTCGAGTGGATTTCTCAAGCGCAACAGAAAGGTATTCGCCTCTCTTATTGTGAAATTCCCCAGCAAATACTGGCAATTGCAAGAGTGAGTGGCTTGGATACGGTTCTCCCGATAGAGCTAAACTAACGGAATTTTATTTTTGATTTGCTCTGAGTAGATTGGAGCCTAGGTGGGGTTTAAATGGATAAATTGATTGTTACGGGTGGCGGTCCACTTTCTGGTGAGCTGCGCATTTCAGGTGCAAAAAATGCGGCTTTGCCAATTATTGCGGCAACACTACTTTCGGACTCTCCGGTTTCGGTGGGAAATATTCCGCATCTCCAAGATGTAACAACCATGATGAGCCTGCTTGGTCAGATGGGCGTGCAGTTAATAATGAATGAAAAGATGGATGTTGAGATCGATCCGACAACTATTCAGCAATTTGAGGCCCCATACGAACTCGTAAAAACAATGCGTGCCTCGATTCTAGTGTTAGGGCCTCTGCTTGCACATTTTGGAGAGGCGCAAGTCTCTCTGCCTGGTGGTTGTGCGATTGGTACACGTCCTGTTGATATTCACCTTAAGGGTCTTGAGGCGATGGGGGCGGAAATCACCGTAGAAGCTGGTTATATCCGTGCTAAAGCGAAAAGGTTAAAAGGCTGTCGTTTCGTTCTTGATGTTGTCACGGTAACAGGTACTGAAAACCTTTTGATGGCGGCAACTCTAGCAGGAGGTACGACGATTCTTGAAAATGCAGCGAGAGAGCCTGAAGTGATCGATCTTGCTGATTTCTTGAATGCAATGGGTGCAAAGATTACGGGCGCAGGAACCGACACGATTACGGTTGAAGGTGTTGAGTCACTTTCTGGTGATGGGCTGACCTATAACGTATTGCCTGATCGCATTGAAACAGGCACCTATTTGGTGGCTGCTGCGATGACAAGAGGAAAGATCAAAGTTAAAGATACAGCCCCAGATTTGCTTGATTCTGTTTTAGGTAAATTGAGAGAGGCTGGTGCTGAAGTAACGGTTGGTGATGATTGGATTGAGCTAGATATGCACGGTAAGAAACCTAAAGCGGTCTCCGTGCACACAGCACCTTACCCAGCATTCCCAACGGATATGCAGGCGCAGTTTACAGCGCTAAATGTTGTTGCTGATGGTGTCGGCGTCGTGACAGAGACCGTTTTCGAAAATCGTTTTATGCATGTTCAAGAGATGCAGAGGATGGGTGCAGATATTAAGCTAGAGCATAATACGGCAATTTGCCAAGGGATTGAGAAGCTGGCGGGAGCACCAGTAATGGCAACTGATTTGCGTGCCTCGGCAAGCCTGGTTCTGGCGGGCCTTGTTGCAGAAGGGGTGACGGTAATTGAGCGTATTTACCACATTGACCGTGGTTACGAGCAGATTGAAGAAAAGTTGGCGCTATTAGGAGCCAATATTCGAAGAGTACCTAGTTAATGACGATGCTAACAATTGCCTTATCAAAAGGGCGAATTTATAAAGAGACGTTGCCTCTGTTGGCGCAGGCAGGAATTGTGCCTGCGGAAGATCCGGATAAAAGCCGAAAACTGATTTTGCCAACTAACCGTGAAGATGTGCAACTACTGGTTATTAGGGCGACAGATGTTCCGGTGTTTGTTGAATATGGCGCAGCGGATCTTGGTGTTGCCGGCAAGGATGTGTTGGTTGAACATGGAGGGGAGGGTTTGTATGAGCCACTTGATCTAGGTATCTCCAAGTGCCAATTAATGACGGCTGGCCCTGTTGATTACCAGCCAAGTAAAAGACGACTACGTATTGCCACTAAGTACGTTAAGGCGGCTCAGCAATATTTTTCTGAACGCGGGCAGCAGGTCGAGATGATCAAGCTGTATGGCTCAATGGAATTGGCTCCGCTCGTTGGGCTTGCCGACTGCATTGTTGATCTGGTCGATACAGGTAATACATTGCGAGCAAACAGGTTAGAGCCTTGGGAGTTGGTGATGGAGGTGAGTTCAAGATTGGTTGTAAATAAAGCGGCTATGAAAATGAAACACAAATTGGTAAGCCAGTTAATTGCAGATCTGTCTGAGGCGGTAGATAAGCAGGCTGAAAATGGCTGAGGTCAATGTTAACCGATTAGATTCATCAGTACCCAGCTTTGACGAAGAGCTGAGTGCACTGCTGGCTTGGGAAGAACAGTCAGATCTAGAAATTCATCAGCGCGTTTTAGAGATTATCGAGGCGATTAAAAAGAATGGTGATGCCGCATTAATCGATTATACCGAGCGATTTGATCGCTATAGCGTTAGTGAGGCGGGCGAACTTGAGTTAAGCAAATCACAGCTAGAAGAGGCGTGGAATTCATTAGACTCTGAAGAGGCTCAGGCGCTAGAGATTGCGGCAGAACGAATTCGGATTTATGCGGAGCACCAAAAACTAGAATCATGGGATTTTCGCGATGAAGATGGAACGCTATTAGGGCAACAAATCAGGCCTCTCGATAAGGTCGGTGTTTATGTGCCGGGTGGTAAAGCCGCTTACCCCTCATCTGTCTTGATGAATGTTATTCCGGCAAAGGTTGCGGGCGTATCTGAAATAGTCATGGTTTCACCCGCGCCAAATGGAAGTCGAAACAGTTTGGTTATGGCTGCTGCGTATCTGGCAGGTGTTGATCGCCTGTTTTTGGTGGGGGGTGCTCAGGCGGTTGCGGCATTAGCGTGGGGAACAGAGACAGTTCCAAGAGTCGATAAGATTGTTGGTCCGGGTAATATCTATGTGGCAACTGCCAAAAAACTTGTTTTTGGTAAGGTTGGTATCGACATGATTGCCGGTCCATCGGAGATATTGATTGTCTGTGATGGAAAAACCAATCCTGATTGGATTGCAGCGGATCTTTTTTCGCAAGCCGAACACGATGAAGATGCGCAATCAATTTTGTTAAGCCCAGATCAGGCTTTTTTGGATGCAGTGCAAGAGAGCATGGCATCCCTTTTGGAAAAGATGGATCGAGAGAAGGTGATTCGAGAGTCTTTGGCCACCAGAGGAGCGCTGATAAAGGTTAAAGATATTGATGAGGCAATAGCAATCACAAACCGTATTGCGCCAGAACACCTTGAGCTTTCAGTTGATGAGCCTGAAAAGGTTGCCGAGCGAATAGATCATGCCGGGGCTATTTTTATGGGGCGTTATACCGCTGAAGCGGTTGGTGATTATTGTGCAGGCCCAAATCATGTGCTGCCCACATCTGGGACGGCTCGTTTCTCATCGCCATTAGGTGTTTACGATTTCCAAAAGCGTTCTAGTTTAATTGGCTGCTCAGCAGAAGGGGCAAGCCGTTTGGGGGAGACAGCCTCTTTGCTGGCGCGAGGTGAAGGGTTGGTAGCACATGCAGTTTCAGCTGAGTATCGAATCAAGAAAAGTTAGATTATGACTGTCATTAACCGCATCGAGTCGCTGATTAGGCCAGAAATTCAGGCGCTTTCAGCGTATAAAACGGTTCCGCCGGGGGAGTGTATCAAGTTGGACGCAATGGAAAACCCCTATTCATGGCCGGATGAAATGGTAGAAAGTTGGCTTGAAAAGGTTCGCTCTGTTGAGATTAATCGCTATCCAGACCCGGCTGCGGAAGGGCTTAAAAAAGCGCTCTATAAATACCAAGATATTCCTGAAAGTAAGGCTCTGCTCTTGGGTAATGGTTCTGATGAGATTATCCAGATTATCCTGATGGCTGTTGCGGGCCCGGATGTGGTTGTATTGGCTCCCGAGCCTGCATTTGTGATGTACCGACAAATTGCGGTAAGCCTTGGGTTGAAATTTAAGGGTGTTCCGTTAGATCCATGTGACTTTTCTCTTGATTTCAAAGCGACGTGTGAAGCGATCAAGCAGGAACAGCCGGCAGTTATTTTTCTGGCCTATCCAAACAATCCGACCGGAAACCTCTTTAACCAAAAGGAGATGGAAGAGATTATCCGTCTTGCACCGGGGCTCGTAGTGGTTGATGAGGCCTATGCGCCATTTACAGATGCCAGTTTTATCGGTTGTTCAGGCTTTGATGAAAACCTGTTGGTGATGCGAACGGTTTCAAAGCTGGGTTTGGCTGGCTTAAGACTGGGCTATTTAGTCGGGGGTGAGCGTTGGATCGAGCAGTTCGAAAAGATTAGGTTGCCCTACAATATCAATACGCTGACACAGCTAACAGCGGAGTTTGCACTAGAAAACAGAGCGGTTTTTGAAGAGCAAACGGCGAAAATACGCAAAAACAGGGCTGAACTGTTTGACCGGCTTGATGAGATAGAAGGTGTTGAGCCACTACCAAGTGATGCCAATTTTATTTTGTTTCGTGTTAAGCATCGGCTCTTTGATCCATCAGGCGTTCATTCAGAACTTAAAGAATCTGGCATCCTAATTAAGAACCTGCATGGCTCAATGCCCCTGCTTGAGGGCTGTTTAAGGGTAACTGTTGGCGCATCTGAAGAAAATGATGCGTTTATAGATTCGCTGACTAAAATAATGGCAAAAAAATAAAATTAAATTTTTTTAGTTAAAACAGTATGTTAGCGCCGAATGTTGCATTGCACATTGACCGTTCTGGTTTTATGCTCCATAATTGAAAGATTAAATTTTGGTTATATTGATAGATTCTTTGATCATCAATTTGGAGATATAAATGAGTAGTGATGCTGTGGTGGATAAGGGCAAGCGTCGATTTCTGATAGCTGCCACTTCGGTGGTTGGGGCTGTTGGGGCCGGCTTTTGGCTCGTTCCTTTTGTCTCATCAATGCTGCCTAGTGAAAAGGCGAAAGCAGCTGGTGCACCTGTTGAAGCGGATATCGGTAAATTAGAGCCAGGCCAGTTAATTCGTGTTGAATGGCGCGGCAAACCAGTCTGGATTTTAAAAAGAACGCCTGAAGCGCTGGCGTCATTGGATGCAATTGAGGGAGAGCTGCGCGATGGTGTTTCTGAGCAGTCAATTCAACCTGAATACTGTAAGAATGCAGGACGCTCAATTAAACCGGAAATCTTTTTGGCGGTTGGCATCTGTACACACTTAGGTTGTTCTCCAACCTTTAGACCAGAAATAGCGCCATCTGATTTAGGAAAGGACTGGCAAGGCGGATTTTTCTGCCCATGTCATGGTTCTAAATTCGATTTGGCGGGACGAGTTTATGCGGGTGTTCCTGCACCGACAAATCTGGTCATACCACCTCATAAATATATTACTGATTCACTGATTCTTATTGGTGAAGATAACGAAGGGGCTGCCTGATGAGTGGATTTGTAAACTGGATAGATGATCGCTTTCCAATGACAAAAGTCTGGAACGATCATCTCGCTAAGTACTATGCACCCAAGAATTTCAATTTTTGGTATTACTTTGGCTCGCTAGCATTCTTGGTTTTAATTAACCAATTGTTGACAGGTGTTTGGTTAACAATGAGCTATAAGCCCGATGCAGCACTTGCATTCGACTCTGTTGAATACATCATGCGAGATGTTAACTGGGGTTGGTTGATTCGCTATATGCATTCAACAGGCGCGTCGGCATTTTTTGTTGTGGTCTACCTACACATGTTTCGCGGACTGATTTACGGCTCATTTAAGAAACCACGCGAACTGGTTTGGACATTCGGAATGTTGATATTCCTAGCATTAATGGCTGAAGCCTTTATGGGATACCTGCTGCCATGGGGTCAAATGTCTTACTGGGGTGCACAGGTAATTATCTCGCTATTCGGCGCAATTCCATATTATGGAGAAGATATTGCGCTCTGGATTCGTGGTGACTTTGTTATCTCTGATGCGACCTTGAACCGCTTCTTTGCGTTCCATGTTATCGCGGTGCCTTTGGTGCTTGTTATGCTGGTGTTTTTGCATATCGTTGCATTGCATAAAGTAGGCTCAAACAACCCTGATGGCGTTGAAATTAAAAAGCTTAAAGATGCAAATGGTGTTCCGTTAGATGGCATTGCCTTCCACCCTTATTACTCTGTAAAAGATATTGTTGGGATCGTGGTGTTTCTGATTGTCTTCTGCGCAATTATGTTTTACGTGCCGGAAATGGGTGGTTATTTCCTAGAGCATGCGAACTTTATTCCGGCTGATCCATTGAAAACGCCTGAGCATATTGCTCCGCTCTGGTACTTCACCCCTTTCTACGCGATCTTGCGTGCCGTTCCTGATAAGTTCTTGGGTGTGATTGCAATGTTTGGTGCGATTATTGTGTTGTTTATCATGCCTTGGCTGGATCGTAGCAAGGTTAAGTCAATTCGTTATCGGAGCATTGTTTTCAAGATTGCTGTTGCGATTTTTGTGATCAGCTTTATGGCACTTTGCTATTTAGGTATGCAGGCAGCAACACCAATGAACACATTGCTCTCTAGAGTATTCTCAATAAGCTACTTTGGTTTTTTCCTTTTGATGCCGTTGTACGGGCTGTTTGATGGGAAGAAAGAGGTTCCAGAAAGGGTGACAAACAAATGAAGAAAATTGCAGCAATATTGATGTTGACTATTTCTGGTTTGGCATCGGCATCAAGCGGTGTCCACTTAGATAGTGCCTCGGTTGATTTGACTGATAAGCCATCACTCCAGCGTGGCGCCAAATACTTTGTTAACTACTGCATGAGCTGTCATTCGGCAAAATACATGCGTTACTCTCGTATGGCCAGAGATCTTGGTATGCCTGATCAGATGGTTCAAAGCAACTTGATGTTTACAGGTGAAAAGATCTTTGATGGGATGACTGTCTCTATGAATCCGAAGGATTCAAAAAGATGGTTTGGTACACCTCCACCTGATTTGTCACTGATTGCTAGATCACGCGGCGCAGATTGGTTGTACACCTATCTAAGAGGCTTTTATCAAGATGAGAGCAGACCATTTGGTGTGAATAATATCGCCTTTAAAGATGTTGGTATGCCAAACGTACTTTGGGAGCTACAAGGAACTCAAAAGGCAGTATTTAATGATGAGACAGATTCTGATGGTATTCCAGTTAAAGTCTTTGATCACTTTGAGAAAACGACTGAAGGAACTCTTTCGACAGAAGAGTTTGATAAGGCGGTCAATGATTTAGTTGGCTTTTTGGAATATGTCGGAGAACCAGGAAAGCTTGAAAGGCAAGAGTTAGGCTGGAAAGTGATTCTGTTCCTCCTGTTCTTCTTGGTTATAGCCTATGCGCTAAAGAAGGAATTCTGGAAAGATATTCATTAAGAAAAGAGATAATTGACGGGCGCAAGTGTAGGCCTGTGACTGATGAGGAGATCATCCGGAAACGGTGATTTCCTCATCGTATTTTAAAAAGAAGTGGAGTTCAGACAGTGGCAATAACGGCTAGTAAAAAACCAGTAATGACTATCTTTTCCTCTGAGACAGGTATTGAGTCACATCGCGTTCGGATGGTTCTTGCCGAGAAGAAGATCAGCGCCGAAATAGAGTTTATAGATCTAGACGAGCCACCCGAAGATTTTATTGATCTTAATCCATACGGAACGCTACCGGCTCTAATAGACCGCGATCTTGTTCTTCATAACTCAAGAATTGTTATGGAATATCTTGATGAGCGTTTTCCGCATCCGCCTCTTTGCTCTGTTGATCCGGTTTCGCGTGCTCGCTTCAGAACAATCATTCAGCGTATTGATGATGATTGGTACCCGCTTGTTGAAGAGATTGAAAATTCAGCTGATAAGAAGGCGGCTAAAGCCAGGAAATTGCTAAAAGAGAGATTAATGTCGGTTATGCCTGTCTTTGAAGCACAACCTTTTTTCATGAGCGATGAATTAACACTAGTCGATTGTGCGCTAGCACCGCTTCTATGGAGATTGCCTTCACTAGGAATTGATTTGTCAAAACAGGCTGATGCGCTAAAGGCCTATTCAAAACGGCTTTTTGAGCGTGAATCATTTCTAGAGAGTCTTAGCGAAGAAGAAAAATACCTTAATGCAGAAGACGCTCGCCTGAGAGGCTAAACACTCGATTTGCCGATGAAAACACTACGTCCCTATCTAATCCGAGCGGTTTATGAATGGTTGGTCGATAATGAGCAGACGCCCTATCTATTGGTTGATGCTAATTATCAAGGTGTCGTAGTACCAGAATCATCCGTTTCAGACGGCAAGGTGATTCTCAATGTTGGCCCTGCAGCAGTTCAGGGTCTTTTGCTTGGCAATGATGTCGTTGAATTTAGTGCCCGTTTTGGCGGTTCGCCAATGACAATCATTGTTCCAATCGCGTCGGCATTAGCCCTTTACTCGAAGGAGACAGGTAAGGGAATGGTGTTTGAAGAAGAGGCTCCAGGAGATGAACCTCCTCCAGAAGAAAAACCAAGCAAGGCTGAGAAACCCGCCCTTCGAGTTGTTAAATAGCCTTTATAGGCTAAAGCCGATATAGCTCAGTTGGTAGAGCAACGCATTCGTAATGCGTAGGTCAGCGGTTCGACTCCGCTTATCGGCTCCACTTCACAACAACCATTCCATAGATCCATTAAAGTTTTTTAGTGATATATTGGCTGCTCGTAGCAAATTATTTCTCTAAAAGGCCCGCCATGTTTTCTAAACAGTATCTATTATTGCTCGCGCTTCTAAATGTTTTATGCGCACCGGTTGCGTATGCCCAACCAATAAATATCGTCACAAGCCAATGGGTTCCCTATGTCGATTATAATCAAGAAAACAGAGGCTTGGCTGTCGAGATTGTAACTAGCGCATTAGAGCGTAAAGGCTATCAACTAAACATATCGGTTGACGATTGGCCGCGTGCATTAGAAGGTTTGAAGTTGGGTCTGTTTGATGCGAGTTGTGCGATCTGGAAATCCTCTGATCGTGAAGAAGATTTGCTATTTAGTGAGCCTTACCTCAAAAATAAAATCAGCTTTATCAAAAAGAAGACGTTGCAACTAAACTACAGTCAGCTAAGTGATTTGAGAGGCTATCTGATCGGCGTTGTGCGAGATTACGCCTACGGAGATGTGTTTTTAAAATCAAAAGATCTTATAAAGATCCCATCAAATCATATCGTCCAGAATCTAATTAAGCTTAAAGAGGGAAAAATAGAGCTAACGCTGGGTGATGAGAGGGCTATTAATCACGAATTAAACAAATTCTTTCCTAATGGGATGGCTGACTTTGAATTCATTGAGCCACCATTAGAGTACAAAAAATTGTATTTTGCAGTTAGTAAATCGAACAGATTGGCCGATAAAATTATTAGTGATTTTAATCAGTCGATTAAAGAGATGAAGAAAGATGGCTCGTACGCCAAAATTCTCAAAAAATACGACTTTGACCCAACGCACACTGTAGCGCATTAAGAATATTGAGGTGGTGGCTTTAGAAACACTTTGCTGTGTTATGCGGAAAAGGTCTCTTTTAAGCTCTCAATTGAATGGAAGTGATCGTATCTGTATGGCTGTTGATTTGATGAAAGGATAAATTAAAAAACAGAAGGGTTCTGAGGGTTTAATATTTATGTGGTTATTTCCCGGTTGTTTCTCAGTTGGAATTGCTGGCCCAGTCCTTAATTTTTCCAGCGCTAGCGGCGTACCCAAGATTGGCAATTTGATCAACTTTGTCGTAATCAAGTGTGTCAACCGTCTCTACAGGAAGATCTAGATACAAATCGGCCATATTTTTTTCTTGTATTTTTACGCCATAATTTACCGCTGCAACGGTAATAGAGCGCTCTAGTATTTGCAGAATACTGGGTGCCTTGATTCCTCTTTGGAAGGGATTAATGCGAGAGATAAACAGTCTGAAGCCAGAGATGTCGTGGGGGAAAGATTCATTATTGGTCAAGTCTAGTTTGGGTGAAATATCTACCGCGATAATGTTGCAGTCGCCGGCAACTTTTCGCATTTCATCAATGGGTAGGTTGTTGAGCAGACCGCCATCAACTATCAAATCGCCACTTTTGAGCATGGGCGGGATCATCGCCGGTAGCGACATGCTAGAGCGGGCTGCATTTTTTAAAGAGCCGCGATCGTGAATGATCTGTTCTGCCCGTGTAAGGTTGGTTGAAATGCAAAAAAAAGGGATCACAAGGTCTTCGATTAACTGTTCGCCAAAAACGGCATTGAGCTCTTTTCCAATACGCCTCCCTTTAATAAGTGAAAGAATGGGCAACGTATAATCAAAGAGGTTTTGGAAGTGTTTTTTGCACAAATGAATGAGCTCTTTGCTCTCGTATCCCATGGCTAGGGCGGATGAAATAATGGCCCCTACACTTGTGCCGCAAACCCTATCAATAGGTATTCCTTGCTCTTCTAGTGCACGAATAACCCCAATATGGGCATAGCCACGCGCCCCGCCACCGCCCAAGACCAATGCATTGGCATTGCCGGTTAATAATCTGCCTAGCCGTTGCATATCACCGAGTACGCCTGAACGAATGTGGATCCAATCATTAAGCTGGCGTTTGTTAAGCCAGGATCGTGTGCCAGTTATGGTTTTCTTGGCGTCTGAGTGGGTAAGAATAAGGCTTTTATTTTGATGCTTGGCTATGCGACCTGCGTTCAGTATTTTCTCTTCCGTGGTGCTGACCTCAGATCCTTGGTCAGCATCAGAAATGATCAATAAATGGTCGGAATAATGTAATAACTTATCGTTCCAATTGTTCCATTTTCGATCAGCAATGAGCAGAACGTAATCATATAAAAACTCTTGCTGCTCTAACCATTGTGCAACTTGTGTGTCGTAAGTATTTGTGTCTTTTCTTAGAGAGATGCCTTTAATGCCTAAAGCTCTATCGACATCACTAGAGGTTACACAAATAACAGAGCCCCATTCCAGCATTGCTAGCCTCAATTCTGCTGCAAAGTTATTGAGGCAGTGCTCTTCTCTCGAGGGAATAAGCGCGTATGTCTTGCCAAAGCTACTAGTATGCTGTGTAGATGATTGAAATTTAAATCGATGCCCAAGCAGTTTTGCTATTTGAAGCATTGACTGGGGTTGTCTCTCCACCAATCTATCAAAGCCTTCACGAGAAAATCTTGCTACAACAGAGTCTCTAACGGCAAATACGGTCGCAATTCTTTCCGATTGTGTAAGGAAGGCAACTTCACCCGATACCTCGCCAGCATGAATAATATTGGATAGCCTTTTTTCTCCATCAGGAGTTTGTGTTACCGATTTCAATCGACCCGATAAAACAATATAAATAGCGTCACCCGGATCGCCTTGTTTAAAGAGGACGCTTCCATTTTGCAGCTCCTTCCATTGGATCTCATTTGTAAGGGAGTGAAAAATTTCAGGGTCGTGAACTTTAAACTCGACCGAAAAAAATAGGCTTAGCTGTGCTTGATAAAAGATATTTCTTAGTGCTTTGTTAAAGAGGCTAGAAGCCTCTTGATGGGTATCAAAGAAAGTACTTAGATCATCTTTTAATATTTTAAGTACGGAGCATGGCCCATTTGATGTTATGGACATCTCATGGGTGCGACTGGCATAGGACAAAAACCCACCAATCAAATCTGTTTTATTTAGCGTGATCAGAATCTGTTTGGGTGTGTCTGGATTTAAAAGGTTTAAGTCAAAAGAGCCTGTGGAAATCAGGTACAGGTAGGGCTCGTTGTGGCCTCTTCGAATAGGCAAGGATGCGCCATCAGCTAACGCAAGCTCAGAAAATAGAGGGCTCAACTCCTTCAAGGCGATCTCAGTAAGGTGATCAAAAGCGGGAATTTGGCGTAATACAGCTAGTATTGAGCTTAAAGTTGAGTCGTTCATAGGTGTAGATTAAAAGGCTTGGGGTGCTTGTTTGATTTAGTTCATGCTTCTTAAGGCTGATTATTCGACTACCGAAAAGCTAGCAAGTTCGCTTGTACTATAAAAAACGGGGTTTGGTGCGAAGGTCGACTACATCTTTATTAGGTTTTACTTTAGGATTGATGGCATAAGGAGCGGGTGAAAGAATAGGAGCTCTATTGAGTAGCAAATCTGCTAAAAGCCGTGCTGAAGCTGGGCCTATTACAAAGCCATTTCGGAAGTGGCCGCAATTCGCGCTTAGATTTTTAATTTCGGGATGCTTGCCTATATAAGGTACCCCCTTCTCAGTGCCGGGTCGAAGCCCAGCCCACTGTTTTTCGACTGGATGGTTTTTCAATTCAGGCAGGCGGTTGCAGGCAAACTGTTTAAGACTATTTAGCGCCTCATCACTAATCGACTTGTCAAAGCCCGAATGTTCAACGGTGCTGCCAACCAAAATGCGACCATCCTTCCGCGGGATTAGGTAGCGGCCAGAATCCAGAATCATTTGGTTTAGTAGCCCCGGTTTGGCTTTAAATAAAATCATCTGCCCCTTAACAGGCTCAATCTGAATTTGCCCTTTATCGGGCCAGATTTGAGAAGACCATGCGCCACTGCAAACAATATAGTTAGATGCAGAATGGGATATCTGTTTGCCTTTAATTGCGCTTACATGCCGATTTTTAATGGAAATCTCAGTGATTTCCTCATGCTCAATAAACTGGACCCCTTTAAGGGTTAGATCAGAACGAAGTGCCTTAAGAAGGCGTGGATTTCGTGCCTGTTTAATATGTGGGAGCCAAAGAAGGTCGTTGTAAGAGTGGGTTAGGCTTGGGGCGAGCTTCTTAATCTGGCTGGAAGTAATCTTTTCATGCGGAACATTAAACCGATTTAACCAGCTTAAGGCCGAACCATCTTCTGGTTGGTCGGCAATCAGTAAGCCGCTGGGAAGAATTTCGGGATCTATATTTGTTGACGTTATGAGCTGATCAGAAAGAGCGGAGAACTGCTCCTGGCTCCAAAGGAAGAGTGCGGTCACTGCATCATCGTACCGCCAAGGATAAAGCGGAGAGAGAATTCCGCCGCCTGCCCAAGAAGATTCAGTAGATAAGGCACTTTTATCAATGATTGATACAGATGCGCCGGCGCAGGATAGCTCTCGTGCGGTTAACAGGCCGGAAATGCCACCGCCAATAATAAGGTAATCAGGAGTCATGGTGGAATTTTAACCGCATGAAGAGGTATGGAAAAGAATTAACGCAAGGACGCTATGGCGCAAAGCCGCTAAGAGAAGAGATTTTCTTTGCGTTTTGGCCCCTTGGCGCCATTGTGTTGAGGTTTTTAGATTTGTTGCATCAGGTAAACAAACCTTTATTTCATAAGGTTTATAGCAATATTCAGGATAAAAACTCTAATAATTTGTACAAGTTGCGTTTATAAACTATTGTTAATTACGAATTGCTTTGCTAGTATCTGGCCACCAATATAGGTAAAGGTTGTTGTAAATTAGCAAAAAAACTAACTTTGTATCAATCATCACAATCCCTAGGGGGGAACGAGAATATGATTAAATTTTTCAAAAAAGCGCCATTAGCGGCGGGTGTTGTAATTGCGATGGCATCAGGTGGTGCACAAGCGATCAGCACAGGTACTGATTTAAACTTGACAGCAAAAGCAGCTGCCGGTGGTATGGGCGGCGCGGCATACACAATGCCTCAAGAGGCTTCTGCTGCGGTTTTTGGTAACCCAGCAACTTTGACGCAGTTCAAAGGCTTCAACATGAACTTTGGTGCATCTTACTTGGATTACGATCTTTCAAGCAAGGATGTCTCTGATAATCTTGGCTTGACCTCTGGGCAAACCCATACAAACGACGCGGGTGGCTATATAGTTCCAGATGTTGGTATTACTCTTGAACTTGCTCCAGGTCTAGTAATTGGTACGGGTCTTGAGGTTGATGCCGGCTTGGGCGCTGATTACCGTGATGATCCAATCATGGCTAATATACTCGGTGGTCTAAACTTGCATGTTGAGTTGATTTCATTCAATGCCAATTTAGCAGCCGGTTATGAAGTGACTGATAAGTGGTCTGTCGGTGCAGCTGCAACGGTTGGTTTTGCTCTATTTCAAGTGGCTGATAGCAATGGGGCGGCAAGTGTCGCTGCTGGTGGTGCAGCGGGATCATCTAGCTCAGTCCACGATATTGGCTTTGGTTTAACTTTAGGAACAACCTATGAGCTTCAGCAAGGCATTATGGTGAGTGGTACCGCTAAAAGCCCTGTGAAGTATTCTTTTAATACTGTTGCAGATGCGGGTGGTCCGGCGTTGGGGGCAGGTACAGCTGGGAATTGGCAAGATACAGACCTTGAGCAGCCACTTGAATTGATCGTTGGTGTTGCTTTGGATGATGTGCTGATGCCAGGTCTTTTGGTTGAAGCGGACGTTATCTGGAAAAACTGGGGCGACGCAGACTTCTACGAAGATATTTTTGACGATCAATTCCTGATCGCAGTTGGTGCTCAACTTGAAGCGGGCGATTGGACTTTTCGTGCCGGCTATAGCTGGGCTGAAGATATCTTGGCTAAGCCTAATGCATCAGGAACAATTGGTGGTTTGACACATGCATCGGGATTAGTTCCTTTTGATGCGGGTGCATTAACAATCGTACAGATGTCTCTGACACCGGTTATCTGGGAGCATACAGTAACTGCGGGTATCGGCTATAACTTTACTCCAAATGTTCGCGTTGATGCTTACGGTGCCTACGCGTTTGGCGAATCTGATGATCGTACTTATACAATAAATCCAGCGGCACCTCTAGGAGCAGCTTTCGGTCTAACAGGTGTGCAGGAAGCCAATGCGCAGCAGCAGTGGATGATTGGTGCGGGCCTTAACGTAGCAATGCCTTAGTATCCAAAAATAATAACGTTTTAAAGTTATTGAGCCCCGTGGCCTTGGCCTCGGGGCTTTTTTGTTTTTGAAGGAAAAGACAAGGTAAGAAATAACGCCATCGTTCTTCTGCATCCTGCAGCCACGATATTAGTGCATCCCTGCACGTCAAAGACGCAAAGAAAGAAAACTCAAGATAAATTTTTTCCTTAGCGTCTTGGCGACCCTGCGGCTTAGCGTTAATATTTTTGATTTTTGCATGCCACGAAATGCCATAAGTTAAACTTCACCCATGAAGAATCTCTACCTCCCAATAGAACCTTACAAAGTTCACAGTCTCAAAGCCGATAACCTGCATGCCCTCTATATAGAAGAGTGCGGTAATCCAAATGGCCTGCCGATCATCTTCTTGCACGGCGGCCCCGGCGGTGGCTGTAAACCACACCATCGCAGCTTTTTTAACCCCGAGAAATACCGAATCATTATCTTCGATCAGCGTGGAGCCGGCCGTTCTGTGCCAGCAGGTGAAACCAAGCAAAATAGCACCGACCTTTTAATTAATGATCTCGAATTAATTCGCAACAGCCTAAATGTTGATGGTTGGCTTTTATACGCTGGCTCTTGGGGCGCAACATTAGCACTGCACTATGCGCAGTCGTTCCCCGAAAAAGTGTTAGGCATGGTCTTGCGCGGCTCTTTTCTAGCACGGCAACGCGATTTGGACTGGTTTACGAAAGATGGTGTTTCTAGAATTTATCCAGACTATTGGCAGCGGTTAGAAGCGTTTGTGGGTGAGAATAAAAATGTGGTTTCTGCTATTCATCAAGGTTTATTGAGTGAGGATAAACAACTTCAACTGCAATCTGCCCGAGAGTGGAGTATGTGGGGTGGCGCTGTCGCGTTAGGTGCAGCATTTGATCCGGCATTCTTGGAAAGTGAGCCTGTTTCGGCTGCTGAACTGAATCAGGCGAAGATTGAGCTGCATTACGCGATGAATAATTACTTTATTGAAGAAAATCAGCTGCTCAATAATTGCGATAAAATTGCTCATCTACCGGTTACTTTAGTGCATGGACGGAATGATCTGGTTTGTCCGATAGAATCGGCTTGGGCTTTGCATGAGAGGTTGCCTAATTCTAAATTGAATATCTTGCCAAATTCAGGTCATCTTGCCGATGGTGAAGAGATGATTGATGCACTTGTAAGTGCGACGGATGAGATGTTTTTGAAGATTTGAAGAAATTAACGCAATAGCTCCTCTGCATCCATGCAGTCGCTAATTTAGTGCATCCCTGCACGTCAAGGCGCGAAGGCGCAAAGAAATAAAAACACGTCTGTCATTTGCTCTGAGTCGGCATCTGAAAATATTTCCACCTAACTCAACTTTATATTTGCTCATTTAGGTAAGGAAACGGTAATTTTAAAATAAGAAATCTTTTCCGTGGCGTCCTTGCGTCTTGGAGCCTTTGCGTTAATTCTGTAGATTGATACAATATGACCATGTTAAATGGTCATATTGTATAAGGGTTAATCATGGAGCAAATTTCCAAATCTGAGTTTAAAGCGCATGCTTTACAGGTTTTAAGAGAGATTGAGAAAAGTGGCCGGTCAAGAGTTATCACAGATCGAGGCCGTCCTGCGCTCGAAATTAAAAAACTTAGGCAGATAAAAAGGGATGCGCTAGAAACGCTCCGAGGGACTGTGATTAAATTCGAGTCTCCAACCGATCCAGTTGCGGATGATGAGTGGGAAAATGGATAGTATTATTATTGATACGCATACCTTGGTGTGGTGGGTGAATGGTTCTGATGATCTGTCCACTAAAGCGAACGGTATTATCGGCGATGTGTTGAAGAGTGGTGGAGAGGTGATTATCTCCTCCATATCGGCATGGGAGATTTCTATGTTGATTGAGAAAGGGCGTCTTATATTGAGCATGGATGTAGAAAGCTGGCTGGATGAAGTGTCGCAAATTGAAGGTGTTCGCTTTATGCCGGTGGACAACGAGATAGCTGTAAAGTCTACGGTGTTGCCCGGTGAGTTTCATAAAGATCCTGCCGATCGCATGATTGTTGCAGCAGCGAGAAAGCTTGCAATTCCGTTGGTTACAGCGGATAAAAAGATAATTGCTTATGAGCACGTTAGGACAGTTTGGTAAAGCGGTAAGAAATGAAAAAAAGAATTATCATCGGTATGACAGGCGCTACAGGCGCTATTTATGGTCTTAGAATCCTACAAATTTTAAAAGAGCTACCTGAATGGGAGGCGCACCTGGTTATTTCTCAAGCAGGCGTGCTCAATATTCAGCACGAATTGGGAATGAAAAAGCAGGCGTTGACCGATTTGGCCGATAAGCTTTATTCGATCAATGAGATTGGTTCAGCGATTGCGAGTGGCGCATATAAAACAGAGGGGATGTTGGTTGTTCCTTGTTCGATGAAGACTTTGGCAAGCATTGCGCATGGTTTTTCTGATAATTTGATTTCCCGCGCAGCGGATGTGACGTTGAAAGAGCGGCGTCAGCTAGTCGTTGTGCCAAGAGAGACGCCGCTAAATCTCGCACATATTCGTAATATGGCTTCTGTGACCGAAATGGGCGGTGTGATCTATCCACCACTACCGGCATTTTATGGTGGGAATAAGACGGTTGAATCACTAGTTGATGAAACAGTTGGGCGGTTGCTGGAGTGGTTTGGGATTAATGCTGGTTTGTATGAGCCTTGGGAAGGGCTTTGAGCGTTAAATGCAGAGAAAAAGAAGGAACGCCATCGTTCATCTGCATCCTGCAGTCACGATGTTAGTGCATCCCTGCACGTCAAGGCGCAAGGACGCAAAGGAAAACATTTCTCGCTTCACATATAAATGTGAGACTTCCTAGACCGAGAACAGAATAAACAAAAAAACTTCCATTTCTTTCTTTGCGCCTTAGGGCCTTAGCGCCTTTGCGTTAAGATCTTCTAAAGTATTCAAATAAAGTTTAGATTATCTTTAAATTAAATGAAAAAAAGCGATTTCTATTACGATCTGCCGTCTCGGTTGATCGCACAAAGGCCTCTGCCTGAAAGAACCTCTAGTCGGTTACTTCATCTTGCTCAAAATGGTGAGCTGGCCGATCGACAATTTAGCAGTTTTATTGATCTTGTGAATCCAGGTGATCTGCTTGTTTTTAATAACACGCGGGTTATTCCGGCTCGGCTTTTCGGGCACAAAGAGAGCGGTGGGAAGGTTGAAATTCTGATTGAGCGTTTGCTTGGTGAAAATAAAGTATCGGCGCATGTTCGCTCAAGCAAATCACCTAAGCCCGGTGCAAAACTGATTTTGGATAGTGGATATTCTTGTCAGGTTACTGGGCGGGATGATGACCTTTTTTTGCTTCATTTTGAGGTTGATAATCTTGGCGAGGTGTTGGAAGAGATCGGCCATATTCCACTTCCTCCCTATATAGAAAGGTCGGATGAGCAAGATGACCACGATCGCTATCAAACAGTCTTTGGAACACAGTCGGGTGCAGTTGCAGCGCCCACAGCAGGATTGCATTTTGATGATGAGATGCTGCAAAAGATTGCTGAGAAAGGCATTAATAGCGCATTTGTGACCTTGCATGTAGGCAGCGGGACTTTTCAGCCGGTTCGTGTGGATGATCTGTCGGATCATATTATGCACGCCGAGCAGATTGAGGTGGATGAGTCCGTCGTGGCGCAAATTGAAGAAACTAAAGCTGCCGGTGGTCGTGTGATCGCAATTGGTACGACCGCGGTGAGGGCTTTGGAGTCGGCCTCAAAAGAGGGAGCCCTAAAGCCATATCGAGGCGATACCCGCCTGTTTATCACGCCGGGTTATAAGTTTAATTGTGTTGATGCAATGCTGACCAACTTCCACCTGCCTGAATCAACTTTATTGATGTTGATTTCCGCCTTTTCCAGTTACGAACAGGTGATGAACGCTTATCGGCATGCGATTGAAAAAGAGTATCGTTTTTTTAGTTATGGGGATGCGATGTTTATTGAGGGGCGGCCGGAGTAGGAGTAGGCGGAGAAAAGGAAAGAAAAGAGGGAGCGCAAAGACGCCAAGGCGCAAAGTCGCAAGGAAAGAAAAATAACGTGATGGCGAAAGGATGCAGGTAAACCCTTGTGTTGCGCCTTTGCGTTGAGTCTTTATGCAATATCAAAATGGAGTTTTAAGCATGGATGAAAATGAGGTTAGTTAGGTCGTTATTTCAAGCGCCATTGAGGTGCATCGAACATTAGGTGGGCCAGGGTTGTTAGAAAGTGTTTATGAGGAAGCACTTTCTTGGGAGCTTCAACAGCAAGGGTTGAAGGTGGAGCGGCAAAAAAGTGTTCCGGTATTATATAAAGGAAATGTTTTATCTGTGCCTCTCCGAATTGATCTTTTAGTAGAGGGTCAAGTGATTATTGAGTGCAAGGCAGTACGGCAATGCAATGATATTTTGAAGCGCAGCTATTAACTTATCTTCGGTTGATGAACCTGAAACTGGGTTTAGTTGTTAACTTTGGTGAGCGACTTGTAAGTAAAGGGGTGCGGCGTGTTGTGAATGGTTTGTAAGTGCAAAAATAGAAAGATAACAATTAACGCAAGGACGCAAGGACGCAAGGACGCAAAGGTGCGAAGTCGCAAAGAAAGAAAAAAGTAACGCGAAGGTGTTGGTATGCTGCATGGCTAAGAGCTAAAGGTTTTGCTTTGCGCCTTTGCGTTAAAATCTGTTTGTTTACGGTAAAAAAATGAAATTTAAATTATTAGCAACCGACGGTGTAGCGCGTCGGGGACAGATGCAATTTGAGCGAGGTGTGGTTGAAACACCCGCTTTTATGCCGGTTGGAACTTACGGTACGGTTAAGTCGATGACGCCTGAA
>DEIG01000019.1 GCA_002352345.1 Methylococcaceae bacterium UBA2780 | reverse complement strand
GGAGCAAAGCCACCTGCCATATCCCCGTAAAGCGTTGCATAACCAACACTCATTTCGCTTTTATTGCCTGTTGTCAGCAAGATTTTGCCCGTTTTATTTGAAAGCGCCATCAACAAAATACCGCGGCAACGTGCCTGTATATTCTCCTCTGTCGTATCTCGCTCAAGCCCTTCAAATGGCTCTTTCAACATATCCAGAAAAGTCTTAAATGCCGGCTCAATGGGGATACTAAAATGCTTAACACCAAGCAATTCCGCCTCTTCCACAGCATCATTATTACTCATAGAGGCTGTGTACCGTGAAGGCATCATCAACACTTCAACAGCATCCGCGCCCAAGGCATCAACAGCCAGTGCCAAAGTGAGTGCCGAATCAATTCCACCCGAAAGCCCGAGAACAGCGCCTTTAAAGCCATTTTTACCCACATAATCGCGGACACCACAAACCAACGCCTGATAAGTTGTCTCAGCACAATCATGTTCAGCGGCTATCTCTGACTTAACCGGCTCAGCCCGTTCGCCACAATTAAATTCTATTAATGCCAATTGCTCTTTAAATGGCTCAGCACGATAAACAATCTCACCCTGACCATTCATGACAAAAGATGAGCCATCAAAAACCAATTCATCTTGCCCCCCCTCTTGATTTACATAAACAATAGCCGTTTGCATCTCCTTGATTCGATCACGAAGCACCGCTTCTCGGTTTTTCTGCTTGCCATTATGGAAGGGAGAAGCATTTAGATTAACGATCAGTTTGGCACCCGAAGCCACAGTCTCTTCAACAACACCAGCCTGCCAAATATCTTCACAAATCGTTAAACCAATCGACAGTCCATTTAGAGCAAAAGTAACGACTGAATCACCCGCAGAGAAATAACGCTTCTCATCAAAGACACCATAATTAGGGAGCTTCTGTTTTCGGTAGTTAGCAATAATCTCTCCATCTCTAATCACTGCCGCACTGTTATAGAGCAGCTCGCCATTCGCTTCTGGATAGCCAATGACACAATCAATTCCAGCCAAATTTTCTATTAGTGAACCCATAGCCTCCTGAACACGTTTAATAAAATCTGGGCGCAAAAGAAGATCTTCAGGAGGGTAACCCGTTAAAGAAAGCTCAGGAAAAATGACAATATCAGCTTTAAGACGGTCTCGCGCCTCGATAGACTGCTTCAGAATACGCTGACAATTACCTTCAACATCACCAACGGTGGGATTGAACTGGGCAATAGCTAGTTGGAGTTTTTTCATTGTTACGCTCTAAGGTGCAAGTAGATTGGGTAAATAGTGAAGCAATATGCCCGAAAACTTCAAAACTCGTTGAGCACATTTTTAACGCAGCATGAAGATAAAAGCAGTTCCGTGCGTAGGCATCTAGAAAATAAAAAACCGTAGAGCCCGCGCCTGCAGAAACACTCCACATTCACAAAACTCTACGGCTCTTTTATTGGCTCGCCGAAGCAAGCTCGCAGAAACTACGCTAAACGTTCCTGAATTTTTACACCCAAGTCAGTCGGCGCACGAACAATCGAAACACCGGCATTTTCTAAAGCTTCAAACTTACTTTCAGCCGTTCCTTTACCACCACTAACGATCGCACCAGCATGCCCCATCCGTTTTCCTGGAGGTGCTGTTGTACCGGCAATAAAACTAACAACTGGTTTAGTCACATTTTCTTTAATGAAATCAGCAGCCTCTTCTTCAGCTGTACCACCAATCTCACCTACCATGATAATGCCACGAGTCTGGTCATCTTCTTGGAACTCAGCCAAAACATCAATAAAACTCATACCGTGAATTGGATCACCACCAATACCAACACAAGTACTCTGTCCCAACCCTGTTACAGTTGTTTGATGAACCGCTTCATACGTTAATGTACCTGAGCGCGAAACAACACCAACACAACCTGGCTTATGAATAAAACCAGGCATAATGCCGATTTTACACTCTCCCGGTGTGATCAAACCTGGGCAGTTAGGGCCAATCAGATTTACATCATCATAAGAGGCCAGTGCCGCTTTCACTTTCAACATATCCAAAACAGGAATGCCTTCTGTAATACAGGCGATTGTTTTGATTCCTGCAGCAGCTGCTTCCAAAATTGCATCCGCAGCAAATGGAGGTGGCACATAAATCATTGTTGCATCAGCGCCCGTTCCTTCAACCGCATCAGCGACTGTATCGTAAACAGGACGATCAAGATGTTTTTGACCACCACGACCCGGAGTAACACCACCCACAAGCTGCGTACCATAAGCAATCGCCTGCTCCGAGTGAAAACTACCTTGCTTTCCGGTAAAACCTTGGCAAATGACTTTAGTATCTTTGTTAATCAGTATGCTCATTATTATTCTCCTTTCGCGACAGCGACAACTTGTTTAGCCGCTTCGGTCAAGTCGTCTGCAGCAATAATGTCAAGGCCAGAATTTGATAGCAATTCACGCCCTGCCTCTGCATTTGTACCTTCAAGGCGAACAACAACAGGCACTTCAACACCAACCTGTTTAACCGCTTCGATAATACCTTCAGCGATCAGGTTACAACGAACGATTCCACCAAAGATGTTAACCAATACCGCTTTAACACTGCCGTCAGAAAGAATCAGTTTGAACGCTTCAGCAACACGCTCAGCTGTTGCACCACCGCCAACATCGAGAAAATTAGCCGGTTTTCCGCCATTCAACTGAACAAGATCCATGGTTGCCATCGCAAGACCCGCACCATTCACCATACAGCCGATAGTGCCATCTAAAGTGATGTAGTTAAGGTCGTGCTGAGCCGCCGCATGCTCTTTAGGATCTTCCTGTGTAGGATCACGCATCTCAACAACATCAGAATGTCTGAATAGCGCGTTATCATCGAAGTTAATCTTCGCATCCAGTGCAATTAGCTCGCTTTCATCGTTAACGATCAGCGGGTTAATCTCAATCTGGCTACAATCTTTTGCTAAGAACAGGTTGTAAATACCGGTCATCATCTTAACCAGCTGACCAACCTGCTTACCTTCGAGGTTCATTGCGAAAGCAATATTACGGCACTGATAAGGCTGCAGCCCTGCAACCGGATCAACCGTTTCGATAAGGATCTTTTCAGGAGTGCTTTCTGCCACCTCTTCAATATCCATTCCCCCTTCAGAAGAGGCCATGAACATTACACGACGTGTTGCACGATCAACTAAGGCGCTAAGGTAAAGCTCACGAACAATCGGCTTAACCTCTTCAACAATCACCACATCAATTGGCAAACCTTCGCTATCTGTCTGCTTCGTTACCAAACGGGTCCCGAGCATATTTTTGGTCACTTCGCCAACATCATCCAATGTTTCAACGAGTTTTACACCGCCCACTTTACCGCGGCCACCAGCGTGTACTTGAGCTTTAACAACCCAACGACCACCGCCTAACTCCTTTGCGACATCGATCGCCTCTTTTTCAGAACGTGCTGATTTGCCACTAGGAACTGGAATGCCAAATTGAGCAAACAACTGTTTTGACTGATATTCATGCAGATTCATTTAGATCCCCACATCTATAAACTTAAAGCGCCTCTTGCGATTGAGGATTACCCATCGACAAGATTCACCATTTGAGACAAATCCCCGGAACCAACATAGCCTTAATTAGCAACCCGAGAATACCTGTTTTCACGCAACCAACCTTCTAGCTTAGTTGAGCCTGACTCCGCACTTGGATTAGAACAAAATCTTACGTATTCTAGACGAATCAGGGATTAATATCACTCGAAAACAAATATATGGGCCTACGCTTCATCATTTTTATTGCCGCCATCTGGATAGTACTGCTAATTATCCGCTTTTATCTTGGACAAGCCTCTAAGAAACAACCCCCTAAAAACAGTAAAAGCATAGAGACCGTACGCTGCAAAAGATGTGGGCTTGCACTACCTAAAAAGGGAGCCATCCAACAAGGTGACCACTTTTTCTGTTCAAAAGAGCACCTTGATGACTAAGTTTATCCAATCCTGCCCTTTATCAAAAACCTATCTAATCCCCGAAGAGCAGGCTTGGCAATCCTTAAAACTTTTTCAACTCTACCGATTACTCCTCGGATTCAGCTTTTGTCTGCTATTTTTCACCCACATAGGCCCCTCTTTTCTGGGAGCAGTAGCCCCTAACCTATTTGGCACCGTTAGTGTCTTATACCTACTGCTTGGAGCCATCCAGACCCCTTTTATTTTTACACGAAGTCCCAGCTATAACCCACACCCTTTCATCCAGCTATTTATCGACACGATTGCAATCACTCTCCTGATGCACGCCAGTGGCGGTGTAACAAGTGGCATCGGTATGCTACTCATTGTCTCGGTCACAGCTGGCGGTTCATTGATTGGCGGACGTTGTTCACTACTCTTTGCCGCAGTTGCCAGCCTCGCCATACTAACGGAACAAAGCTACGCAACAATGGCCGCCTTATCAGGTAGCGGTGCGTTTAGTTACACAGGCATGCTCGGCATGGCCTTTTTTGCTATCGCCCTGCTTGCACAGGTTTTAGGTTCTCGTGCAGAGCAAAGTCAGCTAGTCGTTGAGAAACAAGAAGCTGACCTCGCGAATCTGGAGCAGCTCAACAAATACATCATTCAACACCTTCAATCCGGTGTTTTAGTTGTGGATAGCAACCGATTCGTCCATATGGCAAATGACTCTGCCAAACGCCTCTTAAAAGCTGAACAGCTCGAGAAGAACTGTGCCCTTTTTCAGATTTCAACCGAACTTGATAGCACCTACCAAGACTGGCTAAAACAACCGCACCACCAGTCAAAACTGCTTAAAGAGGGCCAACAAGTTCAATTTAAACGAATCAAAAGCACAAATGACTCCGGGAGCATCATATTCATCGAAGACAACGCCCTGCTTGCTCAACGCGCCCAACAGATCAAGCTCGCCTCATTAGGGCGGCTCACCGCCAGTATCGCGCACGAAATCCGCAATCCTCTCGGTGCCATAAGCCATGCGAGCCAACTACTTAAAGAGTCGCCAACTCTGGCAAAAAGTGATGCTCGACTAACCGAAATCATCCACGACAACACAGCGCGCATAAATGGCATTATCAATAACGTTTTGCAAACCTCTCGACGTGACGACATCCAAAAAGAGGCTATCAACCTACAATCATGGTTAAAAAAGTTCACCGAAGACTTTCAACCCGAAAAACCCCTTAACAGCAGCCCCTTTTCCTCCCAGTTTGAAGAGCAAACCATCACCGTCCATTTTGATAGCGGCCACCTCAAACAGATCATGGACAACCTCTGCACAAACTCACTTAAGCATGGACAAACCCATCCTGACGCTCCCAATATTAAAATTTGTTTGACCTCTGATAGCGAAAACAGAAAAGCCTTTATAGACATCATAGACCCCGGCCCTGAAATTAAACCCGAAGCAATTCCACAGCTCTTTGAACCATTCTTCACCACATCCAGCAGCGGCACGGGGTTAGGCCTCTATCTCTCTAAAGAGCTTGCTGAACTAAACCAAGCTCAACTTGAATACACAAAACCAACCACAGCAGAAACAGGTGGCTTTTTCCGCCTAACCATTCCTCTTAACCGATAAAAATGAATAACCCACTCGCCCTAATCGTTGATGACGAACCCGATATTCTTGAGCTTCTTGAGATCACACTATCAAGAATGGAGATTGACTGCCAAAAAGCAGCAGACCTAAAAGAGGCAAAAAACCTTTTAACTCAACACCATTTTGATCTTTGTTTGACCGATATGCGCCTGCCTGACGGTGATGGGCTGGAGCTCGTTGAGCAGATTCAAAAGAACTATCCTAAATTACCTGTCGCGGTGATAACCGCTCACGGCAACATGGAGACCGCTGTCGAGGCACTCAAAAAAGGCGCTTTCGATTTTGTTCCCAAACCGGTCGACCTAAAGCTACTCAGAAACCTGGTCGATTCTGCCTTAAAGCTCTCAACCCCCCTACCAGGAAAAGAGAGACGTTCCCGCGATCAACTTTTAGGCGAATCTGCCCCAATGCGTGAGATTCGCTCTAAAATCGTAAAACTAGCGCGTAGTCAGGCACCTATCTATATAAGTGGTGAATCGGGAACGGGTAAAGAGCTAGTGGCCCGATTACTCCACCAAAAAGGGCCTCGCTCAGACAACCCTTTCATCGCTGTCAACTGTGGTGCCATTCCCAGTGAATTGATGGAAAGTGAGTTCTTTGGCCATAAAAAAGGCAGCTTCTCCGGTGCCGTTACTGATAAAAGTGGATTCTTTCAAGCTGCCGAAGGGGGAACACTATTCCTCGATGAGATTGGCGAGCTACCACTACCCCTGCAAGTAAAATTACTCAGAGCAATACAGGAAAAAACAGTTCGTCCAATCGGCGGACAACACGAGCTACCCATCGATACACGGATACTTAGTGCCACTCATAAAGACCTCGCGAAAATGGTCAAAGCAGGAACATTTCGTCAAGATCTCTACTACCGTATTAATGTTATCGAACTTAAAGTTCCACCACTCAGGGAACGGCGCGATGATCTTCCTCAACTAACAAAACATATTCTCGGCAAACTCGCCCGTGAAATGCAACTGCCCCTACCTGAATTCAGCAAACCGGCCTTACAAGCACTCAATATCCATCATTTTCCCGGCAATATTCGCGAATTGGAAAATATGCTCGAACGGGCAATAACCCTTTGTGAAGATAATCTTATCGAACCTGAAGACCTGAATATTGATATAGAACCGATTCAACCAAACCCGATTAATCAGCCAAACCAGCCAAATGCCGCTGGCTTCGAAGACTATATGGAAGAGGTCGAGAAAAAGGCAATCATTGAAGCACTAGAGAAAACTCGCTGGAATAAAACAGCGGCCGCCAAACAGCTTGGGATTACCTTTCGGGCGTTGCGTTATCGGCTTAAGAAACTAGGCATTGATTAATAGGTAATAAGCCTAACTCGCCTAATTATTTGATCCCCCTCCCTTGCTCCTCCGCAATAATTATTTCTTTTCCATCAAAACAGTCCATATACGTCACAAAATGACGCTCACCGTCACTCACTTCGAAACCTAGGCCTTTAAGTACCTTTGCCCGAAAAAATAAAATTTATCTGCCAAGCAAATAAGAATCTATAAAATACAGCTTAATCAGTTAGTTATAAATGAAATTATTTTCACATCCACCCTTGTATTCCTATTGGCATGACCTATGCTTTATTTCGAATTGAGCAAATTCACTCTCAACAACAAGGAAATGATTATGAACATGAAGAAAGCACAACAAGGTTTCACACTAATTGAATTAATGATCGTAATTGCGATCATTGGTATTTTGGCAGCGGTTGCGTTGCCTGCTTATCAGGATTACACAAACAGAGCGAAAGCAAGTGAGATTGTTTTAGCTGCCAGTGCAGCTCGCACATGCGTGTCAGAAATCAACCAATCCGCAGCCAGCCTAGGTACCGCAGACTTTACAGCCTGCAGCGTTTCGAATGCAACACAATATGTCACCAATACTGCAGTAACCGGAACCGGCGTTATCACAGCAAATGGTACTGTAGCCGGCCAGGCAGTTGCCGTAACCCTGACTCCAACGCCTTTAGCTAATGTTAATCCCATTACTACTTGGGCATGTACTGGCACACCCTCTGTCATGATGCCAGGCTCATGCAAATAAGACTGAGATCGATGATGTAAAAACGCTATTGAGTTAGATAAGAAAGCCCCGGTTTGAGCTGGGGCTTTCTTGTTTTCCCAATCAATAACCCAAGAAAATATGTGACTTGATTAATTAAAATTTACACGCTATTCAAGCTTAATTTAAACTCCCTCTAAATTTATGGACCATAGCGCGGCCATCTCAAAAATGACAAACAAGCAAAACCAAACCGCTGCCGCGCTAACAATCTTTCTACTCCTCGTAATCGCACCGTTTTACACACAAGAAAATGCTGGCGGGACCGGTGGCTTAGGACTGCCTTACAACATCCCTCAGTGGATCATTTCTAGCTGGATCATCAGCTACGCTTTACTACTGATTGTGCGATCAAAAACACTGATCATGCCCAACGGTTACTACTTCTTTGCCGCTTTTCCTGTGGCGGTCATGCTAAGCAGTATTCTGGCCGATATCATTGACCCCATCACTTGGCTGTTCAGGCAATTTTATATCTTAGGCGGTTTTCTTTTCCTCTTTAGTTTGTTCCAGTTCCGACTAAAGCAGCGATCGATTGAAACCATCCTGTTTGGCCTTGTTTTAGCGATCGTCCTGCATTCAACAATTGGCCTTCAACAAATCATCTTTCCTAAAGAACAATGGGCATGGTTCCTACCTTCTGGGGATGGTGTCCCACGCGGAATGTTTGAACAAATTAACGTCCAGGCCAGCTATCTAGCAACGGGGATGATTATTTCATTTTACCTGATCAGCCGACCATTTTTTCGCTCTGCCTCTTTGTTAACTAAAACAATTTTCATTCTCTCTTTTGGGCTATCGACCTATATTATTATCTTTTCTGGCTCCAGAGTCGGACTGCTATCAATAGCCTTTGGTCTATCGCTTGTATTTATCAGTCGTCGGAAACAGTTATTGACGCAAAAGACGATGTTAGTTTCACTGATAATCGTCTCCATATGCGCATCATTCCTTGCTCAAGAAGGCTTTGATCACACCTTAGACAAAACTATAAGGGTAACCGAAGGTGAATACTCCACAGCTAGGCTAAGTATGTATTCAATCGGGTTAGATTTAGCAAGACAAGAACCTCTCCATGGGCATGGAATAGGAAGCTTCTTACGGGTATGGAATTTACAAGCGACAACTTTTCTTGAGCAGCACCCCAGTGCCACATTACCCAGATATGCAACACATCCTCACAATGAACTGCTTTTCTGGTTAATTGAAGGGGGAATGGCTGTTCTTTCTGGAATACTACTCCTAATGTTAGGGATCTTTATCGCCCTAATTAAATGCGGCTTTCAACGGGGAGTAAGTTATGCCGCAATGGCGTTGCCTATAGCACTCCATACTCAGGTTGAACTCCCTTTTTATACCTCCGCCGTACATTGGTTTTTGTGGTTGTTCCTCATTTATATGGCTCTCCGGCACAACCAAAAAACAACGCAAATCCGCATCAGTGAAAGCGCAAGAAAACTCCTTCAGTTTTTTGCATTATTCTTCGCCATTACTGTCACCTATTTCATGGTTCACTGTGCTCGCTCTCAATCAGATATTTTTAACTACTTGTATAATAAACAAGTAAAACCACCCTACTTACAAATCGCCTACGACAACCTCTACTTTAGGCCTCTTGCTGATAAGGTCGCCACACGATCTCTATTCTTCAGCAGCCTAAAAAACAACAACAAAGAAAAAGTTCTCCATTATCTACTTTGGGCGGAAGATTATGTTAAAAGCGCACCTGAACCCGAAATTTACTCAGATTTAGCAAAAACAGCCACCTATTTAAAAACAGACAAAAAAGCCTGCGAACTCGTTAAGGAAGGGGCGCAGATGTACCCAAGATATGAAGAGCTCCAAGAGGCAGTCGCACGCTGTGCGGTAAATGGAGTTAATTAAACTCTACTCTATTTTTCTCTCTGGAGAACCTAAAAAGGTCAGAGCCCTTTAAAAGGCATTACAAATGTCGGAATTTTAATCCAACCTACAAATTAAACAACCACGAGCATATTATCGAGCGCCACCTTTGCTTGTACCGCTGTGTCGCTATCAACGGCTATCTTATTAACCACATGACCTGCCACAAGATTCTCAAGCACCCACGCAAGATGCTGCGGGTCGGTGCGAAACATGGTTGAGCACATGCAGACCGTTGGAGACATAAAGTGAACATCAACCCCTTTTGGCTTCATCTCTTCTGCTAGACGGTTGACCAAATTAAGCTCTGTTCCAACGAGCCACCGACTGCCTTTTTCTGATTCTCGGACGATTTTTAGAATCATCTCAGTCGAGCCCAGTTGATCTGATTTTTGGCAAACTTCAAAACTCGATTCGGGATGCGATATTACCTTTGTTTCTGGGTATTGCGCTTTAAAGTTATCGATCTGCTCAGGCTGAAACATCTGATGCACCGAGCAAAAACCTTTCCAGAGAATCATTTTTGCATTCAATATCTCTTCTTTTGTCAGCCCACCCATTGGTTTATTAAAATCCCACGTGACCATCTCTTCGAGCGGGATACCCATCTCATAACCGGTATTCCGCCCTAGATGCTGGTCAGGAAAAAAGAGAATTTTTTCGCGTTGATTAAAACTCCACTCAAGAATCTTGCGTGCATTGCTTGAGGTGCAGACAATGCCATTATGGCGACCGCAGAAGCCTTTTAGATCTGCCGCTGAATTGATATAGGTAACCGGCGTGATGCTGCTATCTGCATCCAAAACCTCGCTTAGCTCTCGCCAGCAACGCTCAACTTTTGCCAAGTCAGCCATATCTGCCATTGAACAGCCAGCAGCGAGGTCGGGCAATATAACCTGTTGATTGTCAGAGGTGAGAATATCCGCCCCTTCCGCCATAAAATGAACACCACAGAAAACAATAAACTCCGCATCAGTTTTTGCCGCATCACGTGAGAGTTTTAGCGAATCGCCTGAAAGGTCAGCGTACTGAAAAACCTCATCTCTTTGATAGTGATGCCCAAGAATGACGCAGCGATCACCCAGCGTTTCTTTAGCTGCTCGAATACGACTATCGCATTCTTCGTCGCTTAATAGAGCGTAGTTTTGGATTGGGAGGCTGTTTTCTGTCATGGAAATTTCAATTCTTTGCTTTGGTTGGTGTGAGTTTCGCAAGAGCAATCATACTTAAATCCCCCTCAATCCCCCTTTGATAAAGGGGGATGCAAAAGAGCCGTTTCAGCAGCTCTCTTGCGTTTCTTCTTTATCGTTAGTCGTGGCTAACAGCAGTCGGTTTACGCAATTTGATACCCAGTTCACGCATCTGCGCATCACTCACCTCTGCCGGTGCATTGGTTAATGGGCAAGCGGCTGTTTGCGTTTTAGGGAAAGCCATTACATCACGGATTGAGCTTGCGCCACTCATTAACATCACGAGGCGATCTAGTCCGAATGCGAGGCCTCCATGTGGTGGACAGCCAAATTTAAGTGCATCAAGGAGAAAGCCAAATTTTTCCTGCGCCTCTTCTTCACCAATACCCAATAACGTAAAGACTTCTGATTGGATCTCTGAAGTATGAATACGAATCGAGCCACCACCCACTTCTGTACCGTTAAGCACCAAATCATAGGCACGCGACAATGCCGAGCCAGGATCATTTTTTAGCTCATCTAGTGAACATGATGGAGCGGTAAATGGGTGGTGCAGCGCATTCCAGCGCTTGGCACCCTCATCCCATTCAAACATTGGAAAATCGACAACCCAAACCGGCTTCCAATCACCCTCTGCTAAGCCACCATCATGGCCAAGTTTGACGCGCAATGCACCCATCGCCTCATTCACAACACCTTCTTTATCTGCGCCAAAGAAAATGAGATCGCCTGTTTCAGCACCTGTTCTTTCCAGAACTAAATCAACCACTTCATCTGGCAAAAATTTCAGAATAGGCGACTGCAATCCTTCTGGCCCGGCCGCACGATCATTGACTTTGATATAGGCAAGCCCTTTTGCACCATAAATACCGACATATTTTGTATATTCATCGATCTGCTTGCGGCTCAGGCTACTGCCATTTGGCATCCGCAACGCAACAACACGTCCTTTCGGATCGATTGCTGGGCCAGAAAAGACTTTGAAATCAACATTTGCCATCAAATCGGCAATATCAACCAACTCCAGAGGGATACGCAGGTCCGGGCGATCACTACCGAAGCGAAGCATTGACTCCGCATAGGTCATCCGAGGAAAGGCTTCTGGCAGTTTCACATCGAGCACAGAATCAAACAGCTGGCGCGTCATATCTTCAATAATATCGATAATCTGCCCTTCGTTCATAAAGGAAGTTTCAATATCGAGCTGAGTAAATTCAGGCTGACGGTCAGCACGCAAATCTTCATCGCGGAAACAGCGCGCAATCTGATAGTAACGATCTAAACCGGCAACCATCAAGAGCTGCTTAAAAAGCTGTGGCGACTGCGGCAGCGCGTAAAACGAGTTATTGTGAACACGACTTGGCACAAGATAGTCGCGCGCCCCTTCCGGTGTCGCTTTAGTCAAAAATGGGGTTTCAATATCGAGGAAACCATTGTCTTCGAGAAAGCGGCGTAGAAACTTGGTTGTCTCACTGCGCATTTTCATTCGCTCAAGCATTTCTGGACGGCGCAGGTCGATATATCGATAGCGCAGACGCGTCTCTTCATTCACCTCACCATGCTCATCAATCTGGAAAGGAGGTGTCTCTGATTTATTCAGAATCTCAAGCTCAAGCCCGAGCATCTCAACCTTTCCTGTCGGCATGTTTTCGTTAATCGTCCCCTCTGGGCGGGTACGTACTTTGCCGCGAAGCCTGAGGACATATTCACTGCGAACACTTTCCGCAATCGCAAATGAGACCGGCTCATCCGGGTCAAAAACAACCTGCATAATTCCTTCACGATCGCGAAGATCGATAAAGATCACACCACCATGGTCACGACGGCGATTAACCCAGCCACATAATTCAACTTCTTGACCGAGGTGGGACTCGTTTAACTCTCCACAGTAGTGGCTTCGCATACTATTTTCTCTAATAAAATAAAGGATTAATAACTATCTAACTCGCTGGACATTTTCCAGTTGCCGCACAAGGAGGCGTTTTTGTGGAAGAGGATTTACCCCCCTCTGAAAGATTCTTTTTACTTCCGCTCTTAAAATCAGTCTCATACCAACCAGAGCCTTTCAGCCTAAAACCGGCCGCTGAGATCTGTTTTTTAAGTGAAGCCACCGAACACTCTGGACAAACCGTTAAAGGCTCATCACTCATTTTCTGGAGTTTTTCCAACTCATGCCCACAGGCTTCGCATTTATATTCGTAAATTGGCATCTGATTTCACTCAATTAACATTAAGGGTAAGTCAACTTAGATTGGGGCAATTACGCCAAACTCAAGCTCCGACTCGCCCACTCAGCCCTCTATTTTCCTAATTTTAATGGTTCTACGCAAATCGGTTTACAATAAAGAGGTTTTCCACCACTAAATCACTGACTCCATGACGAACGAATTAACGATCACACGCCCCGATGACTGGCATCTTCATCTTCGTGAAGGTGAGGCGCTAACCTGCACAGCACCTCACGCTGCAAAGCAGTTTGGGCGCGCAATCATTATGCCCAACCTAAGACCTCCTGTAACAACTGTTGAGCTAGCACTTGATTATAGAAGAGCAATTCTAAACGCGCTCCCTGCCAACCACTCTTTTGACCCATTAATGGCATTGTACCTAACCAACTCAACAACCCAGCAAGAGGTTAGGCGTGTCGCAGAGAACGAGAAAACGGTTGCATTTAAGCTCTATCCTGCAGGCGCGACAACTAATTCTGATTCCGGTGTTACCAACATCAAGAAAATCTACCCGTTACTTGCAGAGATGGAGAAACAAGAGATCCCTCTACTTGTTCATGGAGAGGTGACCGATAGTGATATTGATATTTTTGATCGCGAAAAGGTTTTCATCGACCGCCACCTAAAACCGATCACAGAAGAATTCACAACTCTTCGGGTTGTTTTAGAGCACGTTACAACTAAAGATGCTGTCGAGTTTGTCTCTAGCGCACCCAAAACAGTCGCCGCAACCATCACTGCTCATCACCTACTGTTTAACCGTAATAGCCTGTTAGCCGGTGGAATTCGTCCGCACTACTATTGCCTACCCATTCTAAAACGTGAGCTACACAGGGAAGCATTGATAAAGGCCGCAACCAGTGGAAACCCTAAATTCTTTCTCGGGACCGACAGCGCACCGCATGCATCAACAGCAAAAGAGAGTGATTGTGGGTGCGCAGGCTGCTACACCGCTTATGCAGCACTAGAACTGTACGCAATGGCTTTTGACTCCGCAAATGCACTCGATAAACTGGAAGACTTTGCCAGCCATTTTGGCGCAGATTTTTATCGACTCCCTCGCAACAAGGAGAAAATTACTTTAAGGAAAACAGCCTGGGAGGCACCCTCAAGCTTTTCTTTTGCAGGCGGAAACGTTATCCCTCTAATGGCTGGTGAAAAACTGTCTTGGTCTCTTGTTTGAGTTAATTAGCCTCTACAAAAAAGCCTTTGCCACTTCTGGCAAAGGCTTTTTACAAAATCCAGGCACTGAGCTTTAGCTACTCAAATTCCTCTTCCTCAAAAAACTCTTCTTCATCTTCTGGCGGGTTACCATCAAAAATTAGATATTCACGGCGCTGAAAGTAACCATCACGAATAAACTCATACTCATCGAGTGCGGCCTCACCAATGACTTTGCTTGTCGAAAGATTATCCGCTCTAAAATCGACCACACGTGTGCCCTGAAGCGCTAGACGCACATCCCAACCGTTTATATACGTGACGGGGTCAATAAAATAATCACCGACTAACCCAACTGTACCTCGCGGGCTACTTGGCCCAAAAAATGGCAAAACAAGATAAGGCCCTGCCGGAACACCCCACACACCCAGCGTCTGACCAAGATCTTCATTGTGTTTTTCAAAACCAAATCCGGTCGCCACATCCATAAAGCCAGCAATACCCAACGTAGAATTAATCAAGAACCGACTTCCATCCTCTCCAGCTTGACTCAACTTAAACTGCAACAGATCATTGATCGTGATACCTACGTCGCCCAAATTGCTAAAAAAGCGGCTAACGCCTCTATCCGCAAACTCTGGCATAACCCATTGATAACCCTCAGCAACCGGCTTTAACGCATATTTGTCAAACTTGTCATTAAATAGGTAGACATTACGGTTAAATCCCTCAAGAGGATCCCTTTCATCAGCATATTCGCTCGTTGTCGCACAACCTGACAATCCTGCAAATAGCCCTGCCCCCAGAAACAAACAGGCGCCTTTTAACAGCTTTTTATTTTTCATTCTTCACTCATTAACAAAACTTAATCTTGTAAAAAAATAGCATTCAGCTTGGTTTTTGCCAAGTTGCACCGCAAAATAGCACCGTATTCAATTATAAACCGATAATTTTATGAGCCAATCGGCCGAAAAACCTCTATTTGCACAACGCTTTCGCGGATATCTTCCCGTTATTATCGATCTGGAGACAGCAGGATTCGATGCAAAAAAAAACGCACTACTGGAAATTGCTGCCGTTATTTTGCAAATGGACGAAACCGGGGAGATTAGCATTAAAGAGACGCATGCCTTTAATGTAAAGCCTTTTAAAGATTCAAAACTCGATCAAGCAGCTCTAGATTTCACCGGCATTGATCCTTGGCACCCTTTTAGAATGGCGATTGACGAGAAAGAGGCGCTCACTTCGATGTTTAAGCCAATTCGCACAGCCGTAAAAGAAAATGGTTGCAATCGCGCGATACTGGTTGGTCACAATCCAGCATTTGATATTGGCTTTCTCAATGCAGCTGTTACTAGAACAGGTATTAAGCGCAATCCATTTCACCCGTTTAGCACCTTTGACACCGCCACATTAGGCGGTCTTGCTTATGGACAAACGGTGCTAGCTCGTGCTGCAAAAGAGGCAGGGATCGAATGGGACAACAGCAAGGCCCATTCGGCAAAATATGATGCCGAACAGACCGCCCGGTTATTCTGTAAGATTGTTAATCGCTGGCAAGAGCTAACGATTCACCACGAAGATCTCAAAGAATAAAAACTTTGCAAACAAACCTAGCTCGTAGAAAAACGACTACTCAGCCGCCGTTTCCTTAGCTACCGCTGCTTCCAACAAAGGCTTAAGTTCACCACTTTCATACATTTCGATCAAAATATCACTTCCACCAATCAACTCACCATTTATAAAAAGTTGTGGAAATGTAGGCCACTGTGAGTAGTGCTTAAGATTGGCGCGAATTTCAGGATCTTCCAAAATATTCACGGTTGCACATTCAACGCCACATGCGCCTAGAACCTGTACAGATTTTCCTGAAAAACCACACTGAGGAAAATCAGGCGTCCCTTTCATGTATAACAAGATTGGGTTACCTTCGACCTGCTTTTTGATTCTTTCCATTACATCCATTACAAACACCTCAAATTAAATAATTACCTAGTAATTTTATCAGGTTATAGCTCTGCATTACAAAAACATCTAAGAAAAGGGCTATTCAGAGCTTCCCCAACCTCCACCACCTGCGGTTTTGATTGTTATCACATCGCCCAGCTGTAGGGCCAAAGAGGTTTTAGCTGGGAGCAGCTTTCCATTCAAGCGATTCTCTCCCGCCTCACCAGACTTCCCTCTTGCCAAGCCCCAAGGGGCATGGTTACGACGCTCACTTAAAATAGTCACTTGTGCCGGCTTTAAAAATTGGTACTCTCGAATTATCCCGTCGCCACCGCGATGCAACCCCTCTCCGCCCGAACCACGTCGAATCTCATAGCGGTTTATCCGAACTGGAAAAGTCATCTCCAATGCTTCAATTGGCGTATTAAGTGTGTTGGTCATATGCGTTTGAATTGCATCAAGTCCATGTGATCGACTACTTGCCCCCATGCCCCCGCCAATTGTTTCGTAATAATCCCATTCAAAACCTTTATCTCTGGAGCCCATAGCAAGATTATTCATACTCCCGTGGCTGGCTGCCGGCATCTCACCCGGCAATGCTTTCGACAGCGCACCAATAACCACATCGACAACCCGACTGCTTGTTTCAACATTACCCGCTGCGACAGCAGCTGGGTAACGCGCATTAAGCAGGGAACCCTCTGGCGCTAAAACCGCTACCGGCCGAAAAAGACCTGCACAAGTTGGCGCATTATCTGGCATTAGCGCGCAGAAAACATAGTAGACCGCTGCTGCAGCTACGGAGATAGGGCAGTTAACATTGCCTTCAACCTGCGGAGAGGTTCCCGCAAAATCCACAACCACCTTTTGATTCTCAACCCTTACTGCAACTTGCATCGGAATTGATTTTGCCGAAACCCCATCATCATCCATAACGTCAGAAAAGTGATAGACCCCTTCTTTTATCCGCGACAATGCTTTAATTGCAAGGCGCTCACCATAACTGTTCAGTTCAATAAGCCCTTGCAAATAGGCTACCTCACCCATCATCAAAACCAGTTTTTCTAGCCGTCTAATCCCAATATTACAGCTGCTAATTTGGGCAATAAAATCCCCATGAACACCCGCCTGATCCTGAAGGTTTCTTGCCAGCTCTTCAAAAAACTGTGGCTCTTTAACCCCAGACTTGAGCAGATAACGAGGAGAAATAACCATTCCTTCTTGGTCAACATGGGTCGAAATGGGCATTGATCCGGGCGAATCAGCACCAATATCGGCATGATGTGCACGGTTTGCCACAAAACCGGTCAGGCTTTCAGATGAAAACAGCGGAGCGATAACGGTCACATCAGGAAGATGTGTCCCCCCCATAAACGGGTCATTAAGAACAACCATATCACCCGATTGCCAATCAAATTGGCTAACAATCCCACGCATTGCATAGGCCATGCTACCTAGATGTACGGGGATGTGTGCAGCCTGCGCACAAAGCTCACCTTCACGGTCAAAAACGGCGCAGGAGAAATCAAGCCGGTCTTTTATATTTGTGGAAAAGGCAGCCCTTTGCAAAACCGCGCCCATCTCTTCACAAACTGCGTCTATTCGGCTGGAAAAAAGGCTAAGTTGGATAGAATTCATCGGCTTAAGTAAATGCTCAAAGGCAAAAATTTTGCTCCCTAACAATAGCGCACTATAATAATCTGTTTTGCGATAGAAACATAAGTCAATGACTGACCATATTATGGCTACCTATGCTCGGCTACCAGTTACTTTTACAGAAGGTAAAGGTGCTTGGCTAACTGATGATAAAGGTGACCGCTACCTTGATGCCCTTTCTGGAATTGCTGTTTGTGGCTTAGGACATTCTCACCCTGCTGTAACAGAAGCCTTATGCTTACAAGCAGGAAAACTGTTGCACACCTCCAACCTCTACTCTATCGGCTTGCAAGAGAAGCTGGCTGACAAGCTCGCCTCACTGAGCGGAATGGATAAACTCTTTTTCTGTAACTCTGGAGCGGAAGCCAATGAGGCCGCAATAAAAATTGCTCGGCTACACGGTCATAATCGCGGTTTTGACTCACCAAAAATCATTGTGATGGAAAACAGCTTCCATGGCCGCACACTTTCAACACTGAGCGCCACTGGCAACCCAAAAGTCCAAGAGGGGTTCTCTCCATTAGTTGAGGGCTTTATCCACGTTCCCTACAACAATATAGAAGCCATAAAAGAGGCCGCTCAGAAGCATTCAGATATTGTCGCCATTCTGGTTGAACCGGTGCAGGGTGAAAGTGGCGTTCGGGTTCCAGAGGCTAACTATCTAAACCAACTACGCGAAATTTGTGATCAGCAACAGTGGTTTTTAATGCTCGATGAAGTACAAACTGGAATCGGGCGCACTGGCGAACTCTTCGCCTACCAACATAATAAAATTACCCCGGATGTCTGCACTTTAGCAAAAGGACTTGGGAATGGTGTTCCAATCGGTGCTTGCATGGCCAAGGGAATCGCCTCAACCGTTCTGACTGCCGGCACACATGGTTCAACTTTTGGTGGCAACCCATTAGTTTGTAGCACGGCTTTGGCCGTTATCGAAACAATGGAATCAGAATCTCTCCCTCAGCGAGCAAGTGAACTGGGCAACAAGATAACTGAGGCGTTCCGTTCAACACTGTCCGGCAACTCACATATCGTCTCCATTCGTAACAAAGGATTAATGATCGGTATTGAGCTCGACAGCCCCTGCACAGAACTTGTCTTAAAAGCCATTGAGAACAAACTACTAATCAACGTGGCAGCGGGTAATACAATTCGGCTTTTGCCACCCCTTATTATGAACGATGAAGAGGCGACCCTTATGGTTAAAAAAGTGACCTCTCTCATCAAAGCGTTCACCCACGAGTAACAATCATGACACCTCGACACTTCCTTACCCTAAAAGACCTAAGCAGCGCTGAATTCAAGCAGCTGCTTCATCGCGCTATAGAGCTAAAGAAAATGCAGCATGATCACCTCATTTTCGAACCGCTCAAAAATAGAGTATTGGGGATGATTTTTGATAAATCATCGACCCGAACCCGCATCTCTTTTGAAACAGGCATGGCTCAATTCGGTGGCAGCTCAATATTCTTATCGCCACGTGACACGCAACTAGGGCGAGGTGAACCGGTTGCAGATAGCGCACGCGTTATCTCGCGCATGGTTGACTGTATTATGATTCGCACCCATAGCCACGATAATATCATCGAGTTTGCTGAGAACTCTAAAGTCCCCGTTATAAACGCGCTAACCGATGACTTCCACCCTTGTCAGCTGCTCGCAGATATGCAGACCTTTTTAGAGCATCGCGGAGATATTCAAGGAAAACAGGTTGCCTGGATTGGTGATGGCAACAACATGTGCCACTCTTATATTAATGCTGCAGTCCTGCTTGATTTTAAGCTAACGGTCGCTTGCCCAGAAGGCTATGAGCCTGATGAGGAGATTGTTAAACAGGCCGGCTCTCGTATAACTGTTTTAAGGGATGCAAAGGAGGCGGTTAAAAACGCCGATCTTGTTGCAACCGATGTTTGGGCCAGCATGGGGCAAGAGGAAGAGCAGAAAAAAAGAGAGAAAGCATTCGAGGGTTACCAGGTTAATGAAGAGCTGATGGCTCTTGCTGCAAGCGATGCTCTATTTATGCACTGCCTTCCTGCTCACCGAGGCGAAGAGGTTAGCGCTGCTGTTATCGATCGCCCGGACAGCGTGGTTTGGGATGAGGCAGAAAATAGGCTGCATGCCCAAAAGGCGCTTCTTGAATTACTACTCTCTTAACTGCCGAACTATTGCCTTATCTAAACAGGGAACCAATGTGAAAAAACAGCTTATTCTACTGATTACTCTAACCGCGCTTTCTTCCGCCGCTTTTGCAGAACAACAAGCCTTTATCACCGACAAGCTTGAAGTCACCATGCGCACAGGCCAAAGCAGCCAGCACAAGATCAAACGGATGCTAAGAAGTGGAAAACCACTCAAGGTAATCGAGCAAAACAGAGAGACTGGCTACAGCAAAATCCGGCTTAATAATGGCTCTGAAGGCTGGGTTCTAACAAGGCATTTAGTCTATAAACCGGTTGCCAGCCTTCGGCTTAAATCAGCCCTGGAAAATTTTGGAAAAATCAAAGCTGAGAACCAAAAAGTCAAAGAAGAGCTTGCCGCCTTAAAAGGTGAAGCTAGTAATTCGGCGAGTCAAAACAAGACCCTGAACGCAGAAACTGAGAAGTTAAGCCGAGAGCTAGATCAGATCCGCACAACTGCTGCAAACGCAATCCAGGTTGCTCAAGAAAAAGAGCTTCTACAAGAACGCGTTGTTAACCTTGAGCGTGAAATGCAGACGGTTAGCCGAGAAAACCAAACCCTAAAAGATAGCTCTGCACAAGACTGGTTCTTGATTGGTGGCGGCGTTCTCTTTGGCGGAATGCTACTTGGGCTACTTATTCCAAAAATAAGCTGGCGTAAAAAATCTAGCTGGGACTCTTTTTAAAGCTCAAAATGATCAAACAACTACCCGATACGCTTGCGATGATCGCTGCACTGATAGAGCAACCCTCTGTCAGCTGCACTGACCCGGCAATCGATCAGGGTAATCTTTCTGTAATCAACCTGATTGCCGAATGGGCTGAAACTATTGGGTTTAAAGTAGAGGTTAATCCTCTTAGCAACAACCCCGGAAAAGCCAACTTAATTGCCACACTAGGAGGCAACTCGAACAACAACGGTTTAGTACTCTCTGGCCATACCGACACGGTACCTTTCGATGGTACAAAATGGGCATCAGACCCCTTTAAGCTAACGGAAAAGGAGCACCGTTTATATGGTCTTGGTTCCGCTGACATGAAATCATTTTTTGCCCTCGCACTCTCCGCAGCAAACCATTTTGATGCAAAAAAACTTCATCAACCCTTAACACTGATCGCCACATGTGACGAAGAGAGCACCATGTCCGGCGCGAGGATGCTTGTCGAGCAGGCGATCAAACCTGGTCGTTACGCCATTATTGGTGAACCCACCAACCTGCGCCCCGTTCGCATGCACAAGGGAATCATGATGGAATCAATCGTGATCCACGGTAAAGGGGGGCATTCTAGCGATCCTGAGCTTGGCGCCAACGCCATCGAGGGAATGCACAAAGTAGTCCATGCGCTCCTTAAGTGGCGAAGAGAAATTCAGGCAAAAAACCGCAATCCGCACTTTAAAGTTGATGTTCCCACGATGAATTTTGGCTCTATTCATGGCGGGGATAACCCAAACCGTATCTGCTCTCACTGTGAAACACAGATCGATATCCGCCCCCTACCGGGCATGGATCTCGATGAGTTACGCGACGACCTGAAAAAAGTGCTTGAGCCAATCCTCGAAAGCGATGCAGGACTGGCACTAGAAATAAACTCTCTTTTTCCCGGTACGCCCCCTTTTGAAACGGCAGAGGACGCAAAAATCATTCAATCTACGGAAAAGGTTAGCGGTCACAAAGCAGAAGCTGTTGCCTTTGGAACGGAGGCACCCTACCTAAACCAGTTGGGGTTAGAGACCGTTATTATGGGTCCCGGCAGCATAGACCAAGCCCATCAACCTGATGAGTATCTAGCGCTTAACCAAATCAACCCAACTATCTCTTTTATAGAGCAGATGATTGGCCAGTTTTGCTTCTCCCCAAAGGCAGGCAAATGAACAACGAAAAAGACTTTCTCGGCTGGTTTCGTGACTCTTCGCCCTACATCCATTCGCACCGAGGATGCACCTTTGTCATTGCCTTCGGTGGTGAAGCGCTTCTTTCTGACAGCTTTTCCGGGCTGATCAATGACTTCGCGCTCCTCAATAGCCTCGGCATCCGCCTAGTACTTGTTCACGGAATTCGCCCGCAAATTGAAGAGCGACTGACCAATTGTAATGGCTCAAGCCAGTACAAAGATGGCCTGCGCATAACTGACAATAAAGCATTGCAATGCGTCAAAGAGGCAGCAGGGATTGTTCGCGTTGAGATTGAAGCTCGCCTCTCTATGGGGCTTCCAAATTCACCGATGGCCGGTGCAAAAATCAGTGTCGCATCTGGAAACATGGTTACTGCGAAACCATTAGGCGTAAAAAGAGGTACAGATTTTTGCCACACAGGGATCGTTCGTCGCATTGATAGCGAAGCCATACGCCAAAAATTAGACCAAAATAATATCGTACTACTCTCACCAATCGGCTATTCCCTCACTGGAGAGGTCTTTAATCTCAGCGCTGAGGCGGTAGCCACCGAGGCATCCATAGCACTCAATGCGGACAAACTGCTACTGCTTGATGAAGATGGTGGGATTTTTGACGAAGAAAACCAGCTATACCGCCAACTAACAACAACAGAAGCAGATTGTTTACTGGATAATCCGAGCAAGTTATCAGTCTCTTCAACAGACCACCTGCAGGCCGCAATTAAATCTTGCAACGGCGGCGTTGCACGCTGCCACATACTGGACCGGAAAACTGATGGTGCAATTCTGCACGAACTTTTCACTCGCGATGGCATTGGCACCCTGATCAGTGCTGAGCCTTTTGAGGAAATTCGCCCCGCAACACTCGATGATATCGCCGGAATTATAGATCTTATTCGCCCACTGGAAACAGAGGGCGTTCTGGTTGCTCGCCCCTATGAAAGGCTAGAGGCAGAGATTAGCGACTATACCGTCATTATCAGAGATGGCCTGATTATCGGCTGTAGCGCACTACACCTATTCAAAGAGGGTAAAAGCGGAGAAATCGCCTGTGTCGCCCTTCACCACCAATATCAAGGTGGGTCAAGAGGTGACAAATTATTGGGCTACATGGAAAAGTTGGCTCAAGCTGAAAAACTCGAATCAGTTTTTGTACTCACAACTCAAAGCGAACACTGGTTTATTGAAAGAGGTTTCAAGCACGCTACGCCTAACGATCTCCCACCATCTCGTCGAAATGATTACGACGCCCAGCGAAAATCAAAGGTACTCGCTAAAAAGATCTCTCCTTAAACTAGTCCATAACCTGTCGAATCGGCAATCGTTATTGCCGCTCTCCCTTCTAATCTTGCATATTAGTGTTCCAGCTTAATAACTGATGCACTCCAACACTGGACTTTTCAGCAGCCTCAACTATAACTACCTAAACAATCGACATAAAATTCTCAGGAAGAGAGTCTAAATTCAGATAAATGGCTGTATCAAAAGATAAAAACTCTAACGACGGCTTTAGTGGACACAGCAGCGAGCTTAACATCGTGCAGCTCACTGACCTGCACCTGTTTTCCGACCCTGAGAGCCGCCTACTTGGCGTTCAAACTGAGGAGAGTTTCCTCTCTGTTTTAAGTCTCTCCCAACAGCAGCACAAAAACCCAGACTTAATGCTGTTTACCGGCGACCTAACACAGGATGCCTCCAAAGAGGCCTACCTTCGTCTCCGCCATTACCTGAGTGAACTCAATATTCCCTGCTTTTGTTTGCCCGGCAACCATGACGACCCAGAGCTGATGCAATCAATATTAAACCTTGAAAACGTCAAGATCAGCTCCAGCATTTTAGAAAAAGGCTGGCAGATTATCTGCCTTAACAGCAAATTGCCCGGTTCAGAAGGGGGGCACCTGGATGATAAAGAACTACAACTACTTAAAGAAAAACTAGAGCAGCACCCAGACAAACCCGCTCTAATTGTATTTCACCACCCTCCACTCCCTGTCGGAAGCTCATGGCTTGATACCATGACGCTCGATAATCCCGATGATTTGTTTGAAATCACAAGCCGGCACCCACAGGTAAAAGGGCTGTTATTGGGACATGTTCACCAAGATCAGGACTGGGAGCAGAATGGCCTACGAGTGATCACTACGCCTTCAACCTGTTTTCAGTTCAAGCCCAACAGCCATGAGTTTGCTCTTGATCAGAACCCTCCAGGTTACCGTTGGCTAAACCTTCTTGCAGATGGCTCTATTGAAACAGGCGTAACACGGCTCACCGCAATGCCAGAGGGGCTTAGTAACAATTCCTCAGGATACTAATTATTGGCCAAAAAACCTTGTAAGTGGGGTTCAAGCACCTTCAATGCTTGGGTGTAGACATCCTGTTTAAAATCCACAACCCTCTTGGCTGGCTCCCAATAATCTACCCACTCCCACGCCTCAAACTCAGGCCTGTCGGAGAAGTCGAAGCAGACATGCTCCTCATCAGCAACCAATCGAAGCAAAAACCAGATCTGCTTTTGCCCGATACAAACGTGGCGAGAATTTCTCCGCACAAAGCGTTCAGGCAAAAGATAACGTAACCAGTCATCCGTCTGGCTAATAATTTCCACGTGCTCAGGCAACAGTCCGATCTCTTCTCTAAGCTCCCGATACATTGCCATTTCAGGATTTTCGTGGGGGCGCATCCCGCCTTGTGGGAACTGCCAACCTCTTTGGCCTATTCTCTGCGCCCAAAGTACTTTCCCTGCGTCGTTACTTAAAACAATGCCTACGTTGTGGCGATAACCTTCTTCATCAATCATGGGGTATCATTACCTACTTAATTCATTCTGGGTCAATGCCCAATATAGGTAGGATTCTACAACCATTCTTCCTTAAAATCCCTTGTTATCCTTTCCATTCAGATTCTCGACCTAAAATTATGAGCCTTGCAATTTTCGACTTAGACAACACACTTATCGGTGATGATAGTGATCACCTATGGGGGCAATTCCTCGTCGACCAAGGCATCGTAGACAGAGAACAGTACGAAGCGGCCAATCAGCAGTTTTATGATGATTACAAAGCGGGGCAGCTCGACATCGTTGCCTTCCTTAATTTTTCACTAAAAGTTCTTACGCTTCATGAGCCTGAAACACTATTCGCTTGGCGTCAGCAATTTATTGAAGAGAAAATCAAACCGGTAATGCTGCCAGCCGCCTCTGAACTTATTAAAAAACACCGCTCACAAGGTGACACATTACTTGTTATCACAGCGACAAACCGTTTTGTCACCGAACCCATTGTAAAAATGCTCGGCATCGATAACCTGCTAGCAACCGAACCTGAGACCCTGAATGGTCGATATACAGGTCACTTTACAGACGCACCCTGCTATCAAGGTGGCAAAGTGACACGGCTTAACCACTGGCTCTTAAACTCTAACGAAAACTTAGCCGGTAGCTATTTCTATAGCGATTCACATAACGATCTTCCACTGCTTGAGCGGGTCGAAAATCCTATTGCTGTCGACCCTGATGAGACGTTGTACAAAGAGGCATCAAGCCGTAACTGGTCGATTATCAGTTTACGAGAGCGATAATGAAAACACGGTGCAAATGGGCAATAGGCAGTGAGCTAGAAACTCACTACCACGACCATGAATGGGGCACGCCTCTTTTCGATGAAAACAGGCTTTTTGAGTTTCTTATTCTCGAAGGGGCCCAGGCAGGGCTAAGCTGGGTCACCGTATTGCGTAAAAGAGAGGCCTACCGTACTGCTTATGATAATTTTGATCCTCAAAAAGTTGCCGCTTTCACTACTCAAAAAGCTGAAGAGTTACAACAAAATAGTGGGATCATCCGCAATCGGCTGAAAATTGCATCGAGCATCAAAAACGCTCAGGCCTTTCTAAAAATCCAAGAAGAGTTCGGTAGCTTTTCTGATTATTACTGGCAATTTTCTGAAGGCAAACCAATTATTAATCATTGGAAAAACCGTGAAGCCGTTCCCGCTGAAACAGCCCTTTCCAACCAGTTATCCAAAGAGCTAAAAAGCCGGGGCTTTAATTTTGTTGGCCCAACTATCTGTTACGCCTTAATGCAGGCGACAGGAATGGTCAACGATCACACAACAGACTGCTTTCGGCATACTGAACTAAGCAACTAAAACAACCAATCAACGATATGGATTTTTTACCCCTATTTTTTAACCTGAAAGACAAAAACTGCCTCGTTGTCGGCGGGGGCGAAACCGCTTCGCGCAAAACCGACCTGCTCTTACAGGCAGGCGCTAATGTCACGATTATTTCACCTGAACTTGGCCATTCACTCAAAGAGCTCGCTAGTAGCGGAAGCGTTACCTTCAAAGAGAAGAAATTCGAAGTTAGTGACCTATCCGAACAAAAACTGGTGATCTCTGCAACCAACGATAGAGCAATAAACCAACAAGTTTTCAAAGAGGCAAATCGGCAAAACATTCCAGTCAATGTCGTCGATAATCCTGATCTCTGTAGTTTTATATTCCCCTCCATCGTCGACCGCTCTCCTGTAATAGCCGCCATCTCAACGGGTGCTCGCTCGCCCGTACTGGCCAGAATTTTACGTGGAAAAATTGAGAGCACTATTCCTGCAGCCTTTGGCCGTTTAGCCGAACTGTCAGACAAATTCAGGCCTGCCGTAAAAAAGCGCTTCTCAGATATCTATCAACGCCGCACATTCTGGGAACAAGTTTTACAGGGAGCTATTGCTGAGCTTGTTTTTGCAGGCCATGAGAAAAAAGCAGAAGCGGAGCTACAAAAACTACTCGAATCTGATTTAACAAAATCCAACTGCGGAGAGGTTTACCTTATTGGTGGAGGCCCAGGTGACCCTGACCTTTTAACATTTAAAGCACTTCGACTGATGCAACAGGCCGATGTTGTCGTTTACGATCGTCTTGTCTCACCCGAAGTGCTTAACCTCGTCAGGCGTGACGCAGAGCGGCTTTATGTTGGCAAGAAACGGAGCCTCCATCATGTTGCACAAAATGACATTAACAACCTGCTTGTCGAACTCGCACAACAGGGGAAGCGTGTTGTGCGCCTCAAAGGTGGTGACCCCTTCATTTTCGGCCGGGGTGGAGAAGAGATTGAAACCCTGATGGAAAAAGGCATCCCCTTTCAAGTTGTTCCGGGAATTACTGCCGCTTCGGGTTGCGCCTCCTATGCAGGCATTCCTTTAACGCACCGCGATCATGCACAGTCGTGCCAGTTTGTTACAGGCAACCTAAAAGATGGCAGCGTCAACCTAGATTGGGAGAATTTAGCTTTACCCAATCAAACAACCGTAATTTACATGGGGCTTACAGGGCTACCGCAAATCTGTAACTCGCTCATCGAGCATGGTCGCTCACCCGATCTACCTGCTGCGCTTATCCAACAAGGAACAACGCGCCACCAGCGGGTTTTCACCGGCACACTAGGGACACTACCCGAGCTAATCCAAAAAGAGAAAATTAAAGCTCCCACACTAATCATTATCGGCAGCGTCATCTCCCTTCACGAAAAGCTAGCCTGGTTTAGCACCAAGGAATAATCTCATGCCTTACTTCAACAGAGATAAAATCAGGCTTTATTATGAAACCAGCGGTTCAGGATCAACTGTCATTATTTTTATTCACGGCAATTTTGCCTCATGGCGCTGGTGGGAAGCTCAGCTCTCAAACCTTCCTGCAGAATATAGTGCTTATGCACCTGATCTTCGGGGCTGCGGGGGTTCCGATAAACCCGAGTCAGGTTATGGCATCGATACTTTAATCGGTGATTTAGAGGCTTTTGTAACGCACACTGGCGCCACTAAGTTTCATTTAGTAGGCCATTCGCTAGGGGGTGCGCTAGTACAGGAGTTTAGCTGCCGGTTCCCAGAAAAAGTGCTTAGCCTCACACTCGTAGCTCCCGTGCCTGCTTCAGGTTTAGCTAAGTTACATGACAAAAAACCTGCAACATTTCTTGGTCACTATTTTTCGCCCGACCGTATTTTTGGTGCAATTTCACATCTAAAAATGCAAAAGCCACTGCTTAAACTGGGCTTACAGAAGTCAATGCCTGGCAGTGAACATTGGAAAGAGCTCGAATCACTCGTTGATACGGCAGCAAATATGAGCCCTTTTGCTTTCAAGGGCTTCTTGGAGCTACTAAAAGATTGGCGCAATCCCGCGCCCGAAAGGATCACCTGCCCTGTATTGCTTATTCATGGCAAGCTAGACCCCGTTGTTCCCGCCGGAGAGCTAATTCCAATGGAGAAGCAGCTACCTAACTGCCAACGCATCTGCTGGTCATCGATTGGCCATGCACCGCAAATGGAGCGCCCTAAAGCATTTTCATCGCTACTATTTAACTTTATTCACGCCACTGAAAAACCTGAGGAAGACAATGCAGCACTCCCTCTTCCCGAAGAGGAGATAATTCCAAGTTCAGAGGCCGTGCCACTCACACAGCGCCTTATTCAATGGCTAAAAAAGCGGTTCAAATAGAATCAAATTTAAAAGTAAAATACCGTTTCCGATAAACGCTTACTCATCCTGTTTCTCATAGCCTCCAATCCAAGATGGAAAGTTAATATCGTGCTGCCCATCCTCTCTTGGAGGCGGAAGTGTGTTGTTTTTGCTCTCTCTCATCGCCTTCATTCTAGACTTAACGGAGTCCAGCTCGACTCCACTTCTACCCATTCCCTCCTTACTATAATCAAGGCTCATTTTTCCCGACTCATCACTGCAACCAATCAAATTCGCAGAAAAAAGTAAAACCGGCAGCACTAAAATAGATTTTTTTAACATACGCTCCACCATGCTCTTTTTATGATAAACAACATTTAACTTATATAAGGAATAGAACGAAACTTCAAGCTTTAACCTCATTAGAGACCTTTTGTTAAAAGGTGGCCCGATATTTATAGTCCTTAGTTTTGTAATACATAACGCCCTGGCGCATCCGGGAGATCCTTTGCTCCAATGCCATTTCCTCCCATACGGGGCGGTTTAACACTATCACTTGATCGCTCAGCTAACCATCGCTCCCATTCCAGCCACCAAGAACCCTCTTTAACTGGCGCTCTTTCTAACCATTCCTCTGGAGGAATATACTTATCACCTTTCCCTTTGAGTGACACCCGATAATGTCGACGGGGATGCCCCGGTTCGCTGATAATCCCTGCATTGTGGCCACCACTGGCGAGCAAGAAAGTAACATCAGCATGCGCCAGATTTTTAATCTTATAAACAGACTTCCAAGGTGCAACATGATCTTTTTCTGCCCCAACAACAAATAAAGGGTAGTGAATATCTCCCAAAGAGACTGTCTTCCCACCCACTTTATAACGGTGGGCGACAAAATCATTATTCATAAAAAGCTTTTCAAGATACTCGGCATGCATCCTGTAGGGCATTCGTGTTGCGTCACTATTCCAAGCCATTAAATCATTCAACGGCACTCTTTTACCCATTAGATAATCATGAACAACCTTTGACCAGATCAGATCATTCGAGCGGAGTAACTGAAAAGCACCCGCCATCTGTTTTGTGTCCAGATAACCTTGCTCCCACATCATATCTTCCAAATAAGCAACTTGGCTATGGTCGGTAAACAGCATCAATTCTCCTGCCTCAGAAAAATCGGTTTGGGCTGCAAATAGCGTTATTGAAGCGATTGATTCATTATCTTCTCTGGCTAGCGCTGCGGCAGCAAGCGTTAATAATGTTCCACCTAAACAGTAGCCAACAGTATGTATACTCTTTTCAGGAACAACCGAAGAAACCCTCTCGAGAGCGGCTAAAACACCCAGATTGATGTAGTCCTCAAGGCCTAAATGGCGGTCCTCTTCGACCGGATTCTTCCAGGAAATCATAAAAACGGTATGTCCCTTATCGACCAGAAACTTCACCATTGAGTTCTGTTCCGATAAATCCATAATGTAATATTTCATGATCCAGGCAGGAACAAACAGGAGAGGCTCCGCATACACCTCTTCTGTTGTCGGATTATATTGGATCAATTCTATCAACTGGTTACTAAAAATCACTTTTCCTTTGGTTCGCGCGAGATTCTCCCCCACAGCAAAATCATCCATACCTACTGGGCCATCACCGGCCTGATTACGCTCCCAATCTTCAAGGAAATTCTGTACTCCCCGCACTAGATTCATCCCACCCTCTTTTTGCGTGGCCAGTAAAAGATCCGGATTTGTCATTAAAAAGTTAGAAGGAGATATGATGTCCAGTAACTGCCTTGTCGTGAATGAAACAACATCTTCATGGTGCTTAGATACCCCATGAACACCATTTATCGCGTTATACCACCACTGTTGTGTCAGTAAAAATGACTGCGCATAAAATGAAAATGGCAGGGTTTTCCAGCCATCAGAACTAAAGCGCTTATCCTGCGGCAAAGGCTCTATACAGAAGCAATCGTCGTCTGCTTTTCCCAGCGCGGTTAACCGCTTAACGGCATAATTCCAAAACCGAGCATTCTTTTTGAGTGCCTTTTTAACAAGCTCGCCCTGCTTTCCCGGTGAATTGGCTAAATGTATTGCCCAATCCATATAGGCAAGCTGCATAGAAGTGGGCGAGATGCCTGCTGTTATCTTTCCTTCCGCCGCATGAATAAGACGATCTATCGGGTTAACACTGGTGGTAGGGCTACTATGCTCCATAACGGTTCCTTATCTAGTCGCTTAAGAAGGGTAACTAAGTTCCGAAATAAATGTTTGAGAATTCTCAATGAATGGCTGACGCTGACTGCTAACATAGCATACAGTCTATGTCAGTTTAGTGAACAGGCCTCCTCTTATATAGTGCCGAGAAAGGAATAAAAGATGACAGCAACGGTTGAACCACTTACTGAACAGCTCAATAGCCAGCAAATTCTGGAAAAATTTAACAGTAACGCACAGGGCCTCTCCTCTTCCGAAGCAAAACAGCGATTATTAAAAAAAGGCGAGAATAGTTTAGAAGAGAGTGACCGAAATCTAATAACGCTGCTCTTGAACCATTTCTGGGGGCCTATCCCTTGGATGATCGAAGCTGCCGCCCTGCTTTCCGCAATTGTTCATCATTGGGCAGATTTTTCCATTATATTGACCTTGTTGTTATTCAATGCTGCCATTGGTTTTTGGCAATCTTATCAGGCTGGAAATGCTGTTGATGCGCTTAAAAAAAAGCTGGCCCTGAGTAGTGCTACCTGCCGTGATGGACAATGGCAGCAATTAGAAGCCCGCTTCCTGGTTCCTGGAGACCTGATTAAATTAAAACTGGGCGATATTATTCCCGCAGATTGCCTACTTCTTGACGGTGACTACTTAAGCATCGACCAGTCTGCACTTACGGGTGAATCTCTCCCGGTCACAAGAAATACAGGCGCTCTAATCTACTCCGGCTCTGCCGTTATCCAGGGCAAGATGACTGCAATTGTGAGTGAAACGGGAAAGCGAACCTTTTTAGGAAAAACAGCTGGGCTTGTCTCAAAAGCAGATTCTGCATCTCACTTTCAGAAAGCCATCCTTAAGATTGGCAACTACCTGATTTACATGAGCCTCATCTTGGTTGCGCTATTGGTGATTGTGCAACTTTACCGAGGCGTACCAATTATGGAGCTGATTCAATTTTCCTTGATCCTCATCGTCGCCTCGACACCTGTCGCGATGCCGGTTGTACTTTCCGTGACCATGGCAATCGGCGCACTTAAGCTTTCAAAGTTAAAAGCAATTGTGACTCGCTTGGAATCGATTGAAGAGCTGGCTGGCGTTGATATTCTTTGCTCGGATAAAACCGGCACACTAACGCTTAACCAACTCTCTCTCGGACAACCCATCCTATTGTCTGCCGACAACGATCAGGCCTTAATTCTCACCGCTGCACTTGCATCTGATAAAGAAGGGCAGGATGCGATCGATAAAGCTGTTCTCGCTGGACTTGAGGACAAATCACTATTATCAGGTTACACACAGCAAAGCTATCAGCCCTATAACCCTGTCGACAAGCGAAGTGAAGCTGAAATCACTGATTCCAACAACAACCACTTCTTGGTCTCTAAAGGTGCGCCTCAAGTTATTCTCAACCTTATTGAGAACGATAAATCCGATACTGAACAGATAATCAAAAAGGAGATTGAGGTACTTGCCAAACATGGCTACCGTGCATTAGGTGTAGCGTGTACAGGCACAGATAGGAAGTGGCAGTATATGGGACTACTGGCACTGTTTGATCCGCCCCGTGAAGACTCTGCAAAAATGATTCAAGAGGCAAAAGAACGCGGCGTACAAACCAAAATGGTCACCGGAGACAATATTGCTATCGCCATTGAAACCGCAAAAAATCTCGGAATGAGCAGCGCCATCTGCACAGCTAACGTACTGTTCGGTAAAAAAGAAAAAAGTGCTGCTGAGCTCGCTAACCAGATAGAAAAAAGTGAAGGGCTTGCGGAAGTTTTTCCTGAACATAAATTTGCAATTGTTCACACCCTTCAAGAGAAGAACCATATCGTTGCCATGACAGGTGACGGCGTTAACGATGCGCCCGCCTTAAAGCAGGCAGATATGGGGATCGCTGTCAGTGGTGCAACCGATGCCGCAAGAGCCTCTGCAGATCTGGTTCTAACTCAACCCGGTCTCTCCGTAATCATTTCTGCCATTGATGAAGCCCGGCGCATTTTTGGTCGCATGAACTCTTACGCCATTTACCGGATTACTGAGACAATCCGTATTATGCTTTTTATGGTCTTGGCGATGACCATTTATGAATTTTACCCACTGACGCCGGTGATGATTATTTTGCTAGCGCTGTTAAATGACTTCCCTATTATGACCATCGCTTATGACAACACCTGGCTTGACCCCAAGCCGGTGCGCTGGAAGATGGAGCGGGTTTTAAGCATTGCCACCGTACTTGGTATTGTCGGTGTTGTTTCAAGCTTTGGGCTACTCGTTCTCGCTGAGCAATGGTTAAAAATGGCTCCTGAACTACTACAGGTTTTTATTTTTCTAAAAATGTCTGTTGCAGGTCATCTCACACTATTTGTTGCCCGCACAAAAAAGCCCTTCTATTCCAACCCAAACCCATCACGAATCCTGCTTATTGCAGTCATTGCCACACAAATGATTGCCACCATTATCGTTGCCAATGGATGGTTTATGCCGGCCCTATCATGGGAATACATCGTTCTAATATGGGGTTATGCAATTGTCTGGATGTTTATTGCTGACCTCATCAAAGTGCGTGTTTATCATCATCTTGATTTAAGCAACAAACAGCACCAATCCTTCTTAAACGCACTCAAACAGCCTCTCGGAAAACAGTAACCGTGAAAACAGCATACATCACTCATCCAGACTGCTTGAAGCATAAAATGACCGAAGGGCATCCAGAAGAGGCTCAGCGCCTTCTGGCAATACAAGATCAGCTTCAGGCGCAGCAATTATGGGATTTCCTTGAGCACTATGAGGCACCCCGTGCTGAACAGAAATTACTGCTCAACGCACATAGCCGGCGACTTGTCGACCATATTTTTAATAACTCACCTTTACCGGGAAAGCCTCTTTTTCATGTCGATCCTGACACTTTTATGAATGAGCACTCGCTAGATGCTGCTCTCAGAGCAGCAGGTGCTGGGCTGATGGCTGTTGATCTAGTAATGGAAAAGAAGGTTGATAACGCTTTTTGTGCTGTCCGTCCACCAGGGCATCATGCCGAGCATGACAATGCAATGGGGTTTTGTTTTTTTAATAACATCGCCGTAGCAGCTGCTTATGCACTGGACAAATATGAGCTCAAACGAATTGCCATCGTTGATTTTGATGTTCATCACGGCAACGGAACTGAAGACATCTTTGAAAACGACTCGCGCGTCATGATCTGCTCTTCGTACGAAAACCCTCTATACCCTTTTTCTGGCCGCCCGACAGAGCCTGGTCATATCATTAACTGTCCACTAAAATCTGGCTCTGCCGGGCCAGAATTCCGCATGGCTGTACAAAAAGAGTGGCTACCAGAACTTGAGGCATTCAAACCACAGCTTATTCTCATTTCAGCCGGTTTTGATGCCCACTGGGCAGACGATATGGCTCAGCTGCAACTCACCGAATCAGATTACGCATGGGTCACAAAAAAAATGGTTCAACTTGCAGAAAAATATTCTCAAGGACGAATTATCTCAATGCTAGAAGGTGGCTATGTTCTCGATGCGCTCAGTCGAAGTGTCGAACAGCATATCCGTGTCCTGATGGGGCTAGATTAGTCAGCTTATTCCGCTTAAATTCAACCTGACCTCAACAATACCAGGATCATTTCGTTTTTTGTAAATCGAAAAGCCAACCCGCTTACAAATTGAGGTCATCACGCTGTTTTCAGCCAGCACCTCTCCATAAATCTCATCAAATCCCTGTGACTTTGCGTAAGAGATGATTCTGCGCATCAATAATGTGCCTAATCCTTGGCCACTCACAACATGGTTCACAATCAAGGAGAACTCGGCGCAATTTGCAGAAACATCTCTGATAAGACGAACAACCGCATAAAGCTTCCACTCAGGGTCATTGCCAGGATCGGTCACAACCAATGCCATCTCACGATCATAATCAATCTGCGTAAAACGGGCAGCCATCATATGATCCATTTTTTTAATCACGTGGAAAAACCTAAAACGAATTTCTTCTTGAGTCATTGTTTCAAAATTCTCAATGAGTGCAGGCTCATCTTCCGGTCGAATCGGTCTGATCTTAAATGTTTTCCCCGATTTAAGGCGCACCAACTCTTCGTACTTCTCAGGGTAAGGGTGTATTGCCAATTGATCAGCACCCGAAGTTTTATTGAGTGATGCCTTAATGCGAGCATCCAACACAATTACCCCGTCTTTGTTTACCAACAGTGGATTGATATCGAGCTCTGCAAGATGATCTAAGTCAACCACCATCTGTGACAACTTAATAAGTGTCAACAATAGCGCATCCATATTGACCGCTTCTTGGTCACGGTAGCCTTTTAGCAAACGACATACATTGGTTCTGGAGACCAGATCTTTAGCCAATTTCAGGTTAAGAGGAGGTAGAGCAAGCGCTTTATCATCGAGAATTTCTACCGCAGTCCCACCCTGTCCAAACAGTAAAACAGGGCCAAATGTCGCATCATCGATTACACCTAAGATAAGCTCATGTGCCCCTTTCTGCTCAATCATTTTTTGCACTGTAAAGCCTTCAATTCTCGCATCGGGGCGCAGCTCTCTGACCGTTTGCTCAATATCAAGCGCCGCCTGCTGAGCCGCCTCAGAGCTTCTCAGGTTTAGCGCAACACCTCGCACATCCGACTTGTGCAAAATGTCGGGAGAAAAGAGTTTTAGCGCAACCGGAAAACCGAGTGCTTCAGCAAATGCCGCCGCCTCTTCAGGTGATTTTGCAAGATGTGTCGTAACTGTTGGAATCCCGTAGGCATCCAAAACAGCTTTTGCCTCCAGTTCATTAAGCCACTCGCGCCCTTCGGAAACGACCTTCGCCATAATTCCCCAAGCTTTATCCGAATCAAACACCAAATCGGCTGCAAGCGCCGGTGGTGTTTCCATGAGAATATCCTGGTTGCGTTTATACCGAACTAGGTGCATAAACGAATTAACCGCGGCTTCAGGCGTGGCATAACTAGGGATGCCTTGCTCAGCAAACAGGCTTCGGCTTTGTTCCGCCGTTGCACTCCCGACCCAGCTGGCAAGAAGGCACTTATCATTTTTTCGAGCCACCTCTGAGACCGCCTCTGCAGCATCCAGACTAGAGGCAACAGCGGTTGGACAGTTCAAGACCAATACAGCATCAACCCCTTTATCGTCCTGAATAATCTCAAGTGCATCCGAATAACGCTCTGGCCCTGCATCACCAATAATGTCGACAGGATTACCATGTGACCAGCTTTCCGGCAGCTTTTCATCCAACTTATGCATAGTCTCTTCAGAAAACTCGGCGAGCTGTCCCCCTTCCTCAATCAAAGCATCGGTTGCCAACACACCCATGCCACCACCATTGGTGAGGATAGCAAGCCGATCGGCTTCAACCGGCCGCATTGCGGTTAGCGATGCAGCCGCGTAAAACAATTCGCGCATCCCATTCACCCGAAGTAAACCACAGCGATTAAATGCCGCTTCATAAACGTCATCCGAACCAGCCAGGGCACCAGTATGTGATTCTGCTGCTTTCCGACCCTCATCCGATCGCCCCACCTTAAGCACTACAACCGGTTTGGTACGCGAAGCTGCACGTGCAGCTGAAATAAACCGACGTGCATGATGAATCGATTCCATATAGATCAAGATCGCATCGGTATCTGGATCTGCTGACATAAAATCAAGCATCTCTGGAAAGCCGATATCGGACATCCCCCCAAAAGAGACCAAATGGGAAAAACCTATACCACGCCCGCAAGCCCAGTCAATAATTGAAGTGAGCATGGCACCTGATTGAGAAATCACCCCAATCTTGCCTTTTTTTGGCATCAAATGGCTAAAGCTCGCATTTAATTCATTGATAGGTGAAAGAATACCAAGGCAATTTGGACCAATGATCCGAATATTGTATTTTCTCGCCTCACTCAGCAATTGTGCTTCTCGCTGGCCGCCTTGTTCGCTACCACCTTCAGAAAATCCAGCACTGATAATGATGATGCTTTTTGTTCCTTTAGCGCCCAATTCCCCAACTAAGTTGGGAATGGTTTTCGCGGGTGACACTAGAATCGCTAAATCTGGGGTATCGGGCAATTCATCAACCGTTGAAAAACAGGGGGTATCAATAATCTTGTCGTACTTGGGATTGACCGCGCTAAGGTTTGCAGCAGCTACTCCTCCTGCCAGCAGGTTCTTTAGGATAATCTGGCCCAATGAGCCTTCGCGTCTGCTCGCACCAACCACCACAACTTTCTTTGGTGAAAAAAAGTGAGAAATAGAATCTATAGACATTGTTTACCCTTTAATTTAAAGCGCTTTACCATCAACAAACTGACTGACAAAAGAATATACCCCGTTGGCTTTACGATATTGTGACTATTAAGCCGTTAAAAACTGGCAAAGCAGGCTCTTTTCCATCTACAGAACCGGGCTTAGCAACTTAAAAATATTCTGTATAACCCGCTTATACGTTGGTCTACTTTGCCATTTATTTAATAGTAATGGTTCTGAGTTTTTACGGAAAACTGCCTGTTGCTCGCTTAGCTTTTCTGTAAAACCAGCACCATAAAAAATCATATTGATTTCAAAGTTCAGCCTGAATGAGCGAATATCAAAATTGCTCGAACCTAAAAAGGCGATCGAGTCATCAATCGTCATACTTTTAGCGTGAAGCAGCCCTTCGTGAAACAGATAAATATTGACACCACTTTCCAGCAGTTGCTCGTAGAAAGCACACGCAGCGATACTAACCAGAAGGTGATCTGATTTTGCCGGCACAATCAACTCGACACGCACCCCTTTTAAGGCCGCCGTTTCCAGCGCCCCAAGAAACACCTCATCGGGCACAAAGTAGGGCGTTGTGATCGTCACCTGTTTTCGTGCAGCATGTATTGCCGCCACCACTTGGCGTTGATAATTTTCAACCGAAAACAGAGGGCCACTGGGTAACGTCTGTACTGCATCACCCTCTGCAAACAATAAATTGTCATCACGAGGAGAAAGTTCTGAGCCCCCCAAAAGCTGATCTCTCTCCGCACACCAATCGTCGACGAAAACCGTTTGCAATTCCAACACAACCGGCCCACATAGCCTCACCATCAAGTCATGGTATTGCAGTGTTTTATATCCATAATCAGCATTGACAATGTTTTGGGAGCCGGTATAGCCAATTTCACTATCGATCACCACAATTTTGCGATGATTGCGCAGATCAAGCCGCGCCACATAGGCTCTAAGTAAATTAACAGGCAAAGCCTCTTGAACCTCTACACCAGCAGATTCTAAGCCTGGAGCCACCTGCCTCATAAAATCTCTAGAGCCAACCGCGTCAACCAGCAGTCGACACTTAACACCGCGCCCGACTGCTCGTTCTAAAGCCACTCCGACACGATGCCCCGTCTCGTCAGCCGCAAAAATATAGAAAAGCAGATGGACATGCTTTTTTGCCGAGTCAATATCACTGATAAGTTGATCGATTACCCTATCGGTATCAACCAATAATTGTGTTCTATTACCAAACCTGATCGGCAGAGAGCCCAGCTCTTCCGCCAATGTAACAATCGGCTGGAAGCGCTCATCTACCTCCGGCGGCTTCTTTCTTTCGCTAGCAGCATTTAACTTTCGTGCGCCATCATATCTTTCCAGAAGCGCCTTACGCAGTCTGATTCGGCGACTGGGAAGCCTGTTCTCGCCAACTAAAAAATATAATATAAGTCCGGGCCAAGGGAGGAAAAAAACAACTAGAAGCCAAGCAACTGCGGTACGAGGTGGATGGCGATTAACGATAACAAACAGCATCACCAATCTAATTAGCCACTCACTAGCATAGATCGCCAGCGACCATGAAAAGGGCAGCTGCTCGTCCATTTACCTTCTTAGAAAACTATTCAAATTTATCGCTCCGCCATCCCTTTTCATTTATGCCAAAACGGGCCACATAACAAATAAGCTCTACTTGTCTTCAGCAATCTATCACAAATGACTCTTCACCCAACGCACAATATCTGCTGAACTCATTGCGCCCGGCTGACGTGCAACTTCTCGCCCATTCTTAAACAGTGCCAGAGTTGGAATACTACGGATATTAAACTGCCCACCGAGCCCTTGCTCAGTTTCGGTGTTGACCTTTGCGAAACGAACTTTCGGTTCAAGCTGGGCAGCAGCCTGCTCAAATGCGGGTGCCATTGCCTTACATGGTCCACACCACGGCGCCCAAAAATCAACTAACACTGGAATATCGCTTCTAACAGTCTGCTTCTGAAAATTAACCGCAGTTAGATTAACTGGGTGTCCATTAAAGAGCAGGTTGTGGCACTGTCCACATTTTGTCTGTTCAGCCATTCGGCTTACGGGAATGCGGTTCACCGCATCACAATGTGGACAGACCACATGAAAAGAGTCACCCATCATCTTTCCCTCAACTGCTTACGCAATGTTTCAAGCTCTTCCAATAACTCTAACGCTAGAGCTGCACCGGCAGTATTCACCCCGAGGTCACGCTCTATTTTCAACACAAAGCGAACTCGACCAACACAAAGACCATGAAACTGCCAGTTTTCGCTGTTTTCACCCTGCGGTTCAACAATTCCCTCTTCAACAATTTCTATAATTCGTTCGCTGGAAGCTTCACAAATCTGGCAGAGCTCGGCCAAAGTTAGCCGCTCATGTTCTTCAACAATTTCACCCGTTAGCAACGATAATAAGTTTTTATCAGTCATATCAATTAAACCTCCAAGTGAGCACGAGGATCAAAAGCGAGTGCCTTTTCCATATTACGATAAGCCGCCTTGGCAGCATCTGTATCTGCAGGTGGCATCGCTATCTGTATCACCACATAAAAATCACCCGGCTGTTTTCCCGGTATTCCTCGCCCTTTAAGCCGAAGTTTACGGCCAGAAGATGAATTTTCAGGAATAGTCATTTCCACGGTTCCAGTAGGCGTTGGCACTTTAACTTTACCTCCCAACGCAGCCTCCCACGGTGCAACGGGAAGATCGAGATAAACATCTCCCCCCTCAACTCGGTAGAGCGCGTGTGATCTGAATGCGATTTTGAGATACAGGTCACCCGCCTCACCTTGCCCCATTCCTGCACCGCCCTGTTTGGCCAAACGAATATGCTGACCTTGACGGATTCCCTTTGGAATATGGATATTCAGCTTATGCTCTTTCAGATAGGGTCGACCATCTGCACCCAACGCACTCTTCTTTAGGGTTATTGTACGACTTGAACCTTGATAAGCATCCTCCAAATCAATTTCGACTTTAGCGTGGGTATCTTCACCTCGCATGTGAAATTCTCGTTGTGCCTGACCTTCATAGCCACGCGAGGCTCCACCGAATACGCTTTCAAAAAAGTCACTAAACTGCTCAGAGTCGAAATTATTAGCATCACCACCTCTGAATTCAAACCCCTGATCCCAGTTTGGTGGTGGCCGAAAATCTTCTCCACTCTTCCAGTTTTGCCCCAACTGGTCATAAGCAGTGCGCTTTTCAGTGTCTTTGAGAACCGCATAAGCCTCACCAACCTCTTTAAAACGCAATTCTGCATCAGGGTCTTTACTAACATCAGGATGGTATTTACGCGCCAGCTTACGGTATGCGCGTTTAATTTGATCTTGGGTGGCATCTCGCTCGATACCCATAATTTTGTAGTAATCTTTAAATTCCATGATCAATCACTTTATTTAGTCAAATTCTAATTCTGTTTGATATGCCCCCTGCATTGCCAAATGACTCAGATACGCTCTCTTCAGCAGTGCTTTTTGTGCAACAACTCTGTTCTCTTCTTTTCCTTGCCAAGCCTGTAAAGCGGGCTGTTGAAGGGCACGACCAAAAGAGATACTGAGTTGCCATGGGCTGTTTGTTTGTTGTTGATTGATTGCATTTAAATTAGCAGTCGCCTCTTCGGGCGACTGCCCACCAGAAAGAAAGTTAATACTGGGCACTGCAATTGGCACAGATCGGCGCAGATTTTTCAAAGTCGCGGCAGCCACTTCATCTGCTTCGGCTCGCCTACACGACTTGCCGGGCAGAACCATATTGGGTTTCAGAATCATCAACTCAAGAACCACATGATGACGATATAAAGCCTGAAAAACAGCCTGTTGCACCGCCTCGGTCACCGCAGCATGCCTGTCTATATCGTGACTGCCATCCATCAACACTTCAGGCTCAACGATTGGGACTAAACCCTCCTGCTGACAAACCGCAGCATACCGCGCCAACATCTCGGCATTTGCCTCAATACCATGCCTGCTCGGCGCATGGTGATCAATTGCATAGACCTCCCGCCATTTTGCAAAACGAGCACCTTGCAATTTATAAGCACGAAGACGCTCAGCTAGACCATCAAGTCCCTGAGTAATCAAATCGCCTGGAGACAAGGCCAGCGGAATCTTCCCCTTATCAACCTTAATACCAGGCACAATCTTTTTCGACCAGGCCGATTCGGGAATCGTTCTACCCTCATCAGTTTTTTGCTCAAGAGTCTCCTCGAACAAAATAATCCCACTGATGTACTTGCCCAGCTCCGGCGTTGTCGCTAAAAGAGTTCGCCACGCGCGCCGGTTTTCTTCCGTTGATTCAACATTAACTGCCTTAAAACGCTTTGCAATGGTCGGTGCGCTTTCATCAGCAGCGAGAACCCCTCGGCCTTTCTGCACCATATCGCAGATAGTTGCTTCTAATTCTGCCAAATAACGCATTTTACCTACTCCTTTATCAGACGAGCCTCCGCATACAACCTATTCCAACGGTTATCCTGACCTAGTGCCCACGATGGAAAGAGGTACCATGGCATTTTGGGCAAGGTGGAATCTTTCCGGCTTTATGAAAATGTAGTTTCTCACCACATTCATCACAGACTAACGTGCCCGCTCCAATGATCTCTCCAGTGCGTGGATGCAACCGATGCTTAATCTCACTTTTTAGGGCCAGCATTTTAAGTTTTGTTTCATCAACCGTGCTAAGCACTTTATCAAGTGCAACGCTTTTCAGCGCATTGGCTTCAAAACCGAGCCAATCTTTAGCCTCTGCGCCCTCTTTAGAAAGAAAATGAGCCACTTCATGCACATCTTGTTTAAGCCATTCAGCCAGTTTATCGCCCTCTTCTCTACTGATTTTCTCTAGCTTTACCTCCTCTTCCTTTGCCTCTTCAATAAGCTCATGCAGAATTGGAGCCGATAATTCCTCCGCTTTATGAATACCTTCAACCGCCCGCTCATACATTGTTTCATAGACTTCACCGAGCACATCAATTGGGGTCTTTGTCTGTCTGTTTTCCATCGTCTTCTCCTGTTGTACCCTAGAGGGCATAAGTTTCGTTAAAAGCGGAAAGAATATCCGCTTGATTCAACTCTAAGAGTTAAAACAATACACCTCTATCAAATAGCACTAACTGATTTATATCAATAAACCAACCACACCATAAACCCAAAAAGGCGGTCACCTATATTAAGGTTATATGGGCTCTTTTATAGAGACTTCAATAGGTGAAAGGTTCACCTTTGGCAATACAAAGAGCTATCAATACATACGGTGCTTAAACAGCCATCCCGCCATCGCAAGCGATAACAACGCAATAATCACCATTGGCCAAAATTGTGGCCATAACAAACCAAGCCCTCCCCCTTCCAAAAAAACCGAGCGAATAATCACCAAAAAATACTTTAATGGATCAAGCCAAGTTAAAAGCTGAACCATATCCGGCATATTGGCAATCGGTGTTGCAAACCCAGACAAAATAACAGCCGGAACCAAAAATAAGAAAGCGCCTAAAACTGCCTGCTGCTGGGTTATACAGATTGCCGAAATCATCAATCCAACCCCGACCGCCGAGAGTAAAAACAGGAATAGCCCCAGATAGAGAGCAAAAAGACTGCCTCTTAAGGGAATATCAAACCACCACACTGCCAAACCTATGATAGCCGCACCCTCAATCAAACCGATCAACAAACCTGGTAGCGCTTTACCAATCAAGATATAAAATGGGTGAACAGGTGTGACCAATAACTGATCAAAAGTCCCTTGTTCACGCTCTCTTGCCACTGATAGCGCTGTAACAATCAGGGTAACAACCAGTGTCAACAGACCTACAATTCCTGTGATAATGAACCATTGAGAATGCAGGTTTTCGTTATACCAGGCACGTTCTTCAATAATTGCCGGTGGTGCTTGTGACAGATTCTGATAACGCCACTCCTCGTTTAGCACAAGGATAATATCGCGCAGATAGTTCAAGGCAATCATCGCGGTATTTGAATTGCGCCCATCGAGAAGCAGCTGAACAACCCCGCTTTCACCTATCGCAATATTGGCACTAAATTGACTATCAATGTGCATCACTAAAAGCACATCACGGTTATCAATCAATGGCCTGATTTCTGATTCTTTCTCGATAGTATATAAGACATTTATATTGGGCGAACCTTCAATACGGCTAACCAATTCGCGTGAAGCAATACCGGGATCTTCGTTGTAAATGGCAACAGAGATATTATCCAGATCGTAATTTGCCGCATAACCAAAGACCAGCAACTGGGCGATAGGTGGGCCGATCAAAACAAAGCGACTGCTTTTATCCCGGAGCAACGCCAGAAATTCTTTTAACGCCAGTGCGATAATAAGCAAAAATGAATGGTTCAATGCAATTACTCCAAGCTCTTTCTTGTTTTCTTGGCCACCAGCCGGGTAAAAATGACCAACATAATTAGAAGCGCTGCCACATTTGCAAGGATAACCGGCCAGACATCTCCAGCAAGAAAAAGCGTCTGCAAGATAGCGACGTAATAGCGCGCAGGAACAATATGGGTAATAAACTGGATAGCGGGCGGCATCGAGTTGATATCAAAAATAAATCCAGAAAGAATGAATGCCGGCAGAAAGCCTGTAATGATGGCAATTTGCCCCGCCACAAACTGGTTTTTTGCCATCACAGAAATTAACAACCCAACAGCCAGACTGACCAACATATAGAGCGAACCGGTTAGCAGCAGCAACCAGAAAGAGCCCTCAAACGGAACTTTAAAAAGCCATATTGCCAGAAAGAAGTTTAAGAACAGGCTTGCCATACCCAGTATGAAATAGGGAATCAGCTTGCCTGCGATAAATTCAACATTACGTAACGGCGTTACAAATAGCGCCTCCATCGTCCCTCTATCCCACTCTCTCGCCACAACGAGTGCTGTGAGCAATGTCCCAATCAGCGTCATAATAATTGCCACAACACCCGGAACTAGAAACAGGCGACTACTAACCGCCGGGTTGAACCAGACGCGATGTTCGAGCTGAATCGGCATATTTAACTCCGTACCTTTGGCTTCGGCATAGTGTGTAATCCAAGATAACCAAGTGCCACGGATATAACCCAAAGTCAGGTTAGCCTGATTGGAATTAACGCCATTAACTCTGACTGCAATCACTGCATCATGCTTACTGAAAAGAGCTCGTGCAAAATCATTTTTTAACCAAACGATGCCGTCGATTTTGTGCTTTTCCAGCGCTTTTTCGGCTTGCTGTATGGTTTGGAAATAGAACGGCGAAAAATAATCGCTCTGCTCAAATGAACCCGTTAGAGATTGAGTTGCCGCATCGGGTTGCTCAACGACAATGCCGATGGGAATATTTCGAGCATCGAGTGATACGCCATAACCGAAAAGGAATAACAGCACAACGGGCAAGACAAAGGCGATGGCAATGCTCGAAGGATCGCGCATAATTTGCAAACTCTCTTTACGAATCAACCCTGAGAGGCGCTGATAACGGGCGGCATCGATCATCCATCCTCCCCCTGTTGCTCGATCAGATAGATAAAAGCCTCCTCCATCGTCGGCAGCACTTCAGAATCACTCTGCGCCAATTTCTTCATCTCTAACGGAGTCCCCTGCGCCAGTACCGTACCACTCGCCATTATCACCAATCGATCGCAGTAGTTGGCTTCATCCATAAAATGGGTGGTCACCAACACCGTCACCCCCGATTCTGCCAGTTCATTGGTTCGCGCCCAGAACTCCCGCCGCGCGAGAGGATCAACGCCTGAAGTCGGCTCATCGAGAAACAAAATATCCGGTTCATGCATCAATGCGACTGCAAATGAGAGCCGCTGTTTATAACCTAGAGGCAACTCTTTCGCATTTGCCTGCCGATAATCTCCCAGCTCAAAAGCTTCAATCGCCCATTCAATGCGTTCTTTCTGTTTTTCCTTAAACAAACCGTAGGCACTTGCGTAAAACCGGAGGTTCTGAATCACGCTCAAGTTACCGTAAAGTGAAAATTTTTGTGCCATGTAGCCAACTTTCTGCCGTGCCTGATCGGCTGCGTGTCGTAAATCGACACCCGCTACCGAAAGCTCTCCCGCAGAGAGGGGTAACAATCCACACAACATTCTGAAAGTTGTCGATTTACCGGCACCATTCGCGCCAAGTAGACCGAATATTTCTCCTCTTTTTACCGTGAAGCTGACATCGTTAACGGCAATAAAATCACCAAAACGTCGCTGTAGATTGTCGACTTCGATAATCACCTCATTCGCATTTTCAGTTTTTTCTTTATGGCGGGCTATTGCAGTTTTGACCTCATGAAGGCCCTGTTTTTTCAATAGTGAAATGAATGCATCTTCAAAAATCGGTGTGACCGCACTAATTTTCAATTCTATAGAAGAGGGAAATGATTTCCGGATTGATGCTACTTCAGTGGAGCCACTAATGACTCTTACCCCTTCGTTCGCAATCAACGCATCAACCACATCGGCTCGCTTACTCAATGCCAACTGTAGTTGCCGAGGCGTTAACTGTTCGCTTTCAATCAACCAGGTTTTACCCTGTAACTTTTCACTAAACTGCTCTGGGCTACCTTGATTGATAACCTTACCCTCGTGCAAAAGAATCACCTCTGCGCAACGCTCGGCTTCATCGAGATAGGCGGTACTCAATAGCACGGTCATCCCCGTCTCTTCGACCTGCTGGTATACAATCTCCCAAAGCTCGCGGCGCGAAACTGGATCAACCCCTACGGTCGGCTCATCGAGGAGCAAAAGTTCGGGTGGAACAACCAGCGCGCAGGCCAGCCCCAGTTTTTGCTTCATTCCTCCCGACAGTTTACCCGCCAAGCGGTCCGTAAAAGGCGCAAGGCCAGTCAGGTGCATCAATGTTTGATAGCATTCTGCCCGCTTTTCGACTGCCAGCCCTTTCAGGTCGGCATACAAATCAAGGTTTTCCTGTACGCTTAGATCTTCATAAAGGCCGAAGCGCTGCGGCATATAAGAAACTTTAGATTGAACCTCTTCGGCATCTGTTGTCGCATTCAGGCCTAAGACCTTCACCTCGCCAGTATCAATGGGAAAGAGGCCACACAAAACCCTCATCAAGGTAGTTTTGCCGGCACCATCCGGGCCGATCAAGCCTGTCACCTGCCCACGACTTAGTTTGAAATTTACATTTTCAAGCGCCTGAATAGATCGAGCCCCACTCTTGAAAGACTTGCTAAGATCGCTGACCTCAACCGGAAAGCTCATTGATGAGCATTGCAGCGATTTGTGTTTGCCGTATCAACTTTCTGATCAAGGGGGATTTTAACCGTTACAGGCATCCCCAATCGCAGTTCATTTTCAGGATTGCAGGCATAAATGCGTACCGAATAGACAAGCCGGGTTCGTAACTCCGGAGTCTGTACATTCTTAGGGGTAAATTCTGCTGTAGGCGAGATATAGCCAACCCACCCTTGGTAGCGTTTATCGGGAAAACTGTCACTCATGATTTCTGCTCCGACTCCAATGGCCACCTTACCCAATCCGGTTTCCGGAAGATAAGCTCTGACCCAGACAGGATCAATCAGTGCAAGCGTCAAAATGGGTGATTGCGGGGTCACCATATCACCCGGCTCCAGAATACGATTACGAATTACACCGTCTGAAGGGCTAATTAACGTAGCATCTTCAAGATGCTGCTTTGCAAGCTTAACAGCCGACCCCTTCGCTTTTAGCACTGCTTCAGCCAAAGCAATATCCTCTTTTCTTGGCCCTGCAACCGCCAACAACCAGGCTTGGTGTGCTGCCTCTGCCTGTGCGGTTGTGGTGCTGGCTTTGGCTTGTGCTGTTTCGACATCATCGGGAGATGCCAGCTTTTTGGGGAGTAGCTTCTCCAGCCGCTTGGCACTGTCTCTCGCTGTTCTTGCTGCACTCTTAGCCGCATTGTATTCTGCTTTTGCCTTAGCAATTTCCTGCGGGCGATTCCCTGCTTTCAGTTTATTAACTATCTGCTGTTGAGCCTGTAATTCGGCTTCCGAAGCAGCCAGATGAGTCTCTAAAAGCTCGGTATGCAGCGTTGCCAACAGTTGTCCTTTTTTAACCCGATCGCCCTCTTGAACAAAAATTTCAGCAATATGTTCAGAGCCGTTCACCGTCAACTGGACTTCGCGAATATCGATATTGCCATAAAGAGCTAGCTCGTCACTTGAATCGGACTGTTTCTCTTTATCAAAAATAGCGATACCCCCGACAATTAATAGCAGCAAAGCAATGGCAACAATAATTTTCTTTTTCATGCGATCCTTTTCCTTCTGCAAGTTTTAACTGGGAGCAAGTAGACTTTTTCTAAAACTGGTTAAGTGGCAACTTCAGGTAGCTCACGCCATTATCTTCTGCAGCTGGCAAAGCACCAGCACGGATATTGATCTGGATTGATGGGAGAATGAGCTTTGGCATCGCTAAAACTTCATCACGGGCTGTTCGCATTTCAACAAACTTTTCTTCACTGATACCATCGTGAACATGCTTGTTATAGGCTCGCTCTTCAGCCACCGTAGTAACCCAGCGTGGCCCGACAACCGCCTCTTCTGGTGCATAATCGTGGCACATATAAAGTTTTGTCTGCTCAGGAAGTGCCAATATCTTTTTGGCCGATTTAAAAAGCGTTTTAGCATCCCCACCAGGGAAGTCACACCGCGCCGAACCGGCATCGGGCATAAAAATGGTGTCGCCAACGAAGACAAGCTCATCAAGAAGATAACTGACACAGGCCGGTGTGTGGCCCGGTGTATGCAAAACAGAAACTTTTATATTACCGATTGAAAAGAGCTCTCCATCCGTAAAAAGGTGATCAAACTGGCTGCCGTCAACAGGAAAACTTCTCTCCAGATTGAAAACACCTTTAAAAACCTCCTGCACATCGCGGATATGTTCGCCAATCGCAATCTTACCTCCCAGTTTTTCTCTCAGGTAATAGCCTGCACTCAAATGATCTGCATGGGCGTGCGTTTCAAGAAGCCAATCGACCGTTAACCCCTCTTCTTCAACATAACGAACTATTTTATCTGCCGCCTCGGTCGAAGTTTTGCCCGTGTCATAATTAAAATCGAGTGCTGAATCAATAATGGCGCAGCGCTTGGTCTCCGGATCAGAAACCACATATGAGTAGGTCCAGGTGGGCTTGTGATAAAAATGTTTGATATTCGGTTGCACGTTGTTTTCTCCTTTCTGGCATAATGCTAACAAGAATAGTTTATTAGTATTTTCTAATATAGTCTAGGTCTAAAAGGGATCTCTGATCAGCTTGATGCTACGCCAAAAATTAAAACCATTCATTCCTATTCTGGAATGGCTACCCTCATACAAACGGGCCCAATTTTCGGGTGATTTGTTAGCGGGCATCATTGTTGCCATCGTACTGATTCCTCAGTCAATGGCTTATGCAATGGTGGCAGGGCTTCCCCCCCAGGTCGGCCTTTACGCCAGCGTACTTCCTCTGATGTTATATAGCCTGTTTGGTAGCAGCCGAACAATGGCCGTCGGGCCTGTAGGCCTTATGTCTCTAATGACAGGAAGTCTCCTGGTGGAAATGGGGATAACCGATCCCGATCAACTTCTCTCTATCTCAGCCTTATTAGCACTTCTCTCCGGGCTTACGCTCATTACGATGCGCCTGCTGAAATTAGGCTCGGTCATCAATTTTCTTAGCCATCCTGTTATTTCCGGGTTTACGAGTGCCGCAGCCATTTTGATCATGTTCAGCCAACTTAAACATCTGCTCGGCATCAAGATGCCTTCCGGCCTCGGTTTGGCCGAAAAAATAGGCTTCACCCTTTCAAACATCGACCAGATTAATACCGTTACGTTACTCGTTGCCCTCTTTTCAATTTTATTGTTAATCATTATTCGCGGCCCTTTAACTTCAAGGCTGCCCCCTTCCATCGGTGGAATTCTTGGTAAATCAGCCCCTTTAGCTGTTGTCATTATCAGCATTTTATTCGCCGCAATCTTTCAACTATCTGAAAACTATCAACTTGCGATTGTGGGCGCGATTCCAGCGGGGCTACCCAATTTAGCAATTCCTGAAATCGATCTTCCACTCTGGGAGAAAATCTTACATGGCGCCATATTAATCGCCGTTGTTGGGTTTCTTGAAAGTATCTCCGTCGCCAAAGCGCTGGCCAGCCGACGACGTGAGAAAATTGATGCTAATCAGGAATTGCTTGCACTAGGTACAGCAAACCTAGGCTCGGCCTTTTCAGGGGGCTACCCCGTTGCTGGAGGCCTAGGTCGGTCAATGATTAATTTCTCTTCCGGCGCCAATACCCCTTTAGCCGGGATCATTACCGCACTGCTCTTAGGATTCGCGCTTATCTGTCTGACTCCCTACCTTTATTACCTTCCAAGAGCCGTTTTATCCGCCATTATCATTGTTGCCGTTTCGGGGCTAATCGATTTCAAAACATTTAAAAAAGCGTGGCAGTACGACCGGTCAGATGCCGTCTCTCTTTTAACCACTTTTTTTGCTGTGCTGATTATTGGTGTAGAACTCGGCATTTTGTTCGGCGCAATCATCTCAGTCTCGCTCTATCTGCATAGAAGTAGTCAGCCTCATATTGCCATTGTGGGGCGGATTGCAGGAAGTGAGCACTTTCGAAATATCGACCGTCACGATGTTGAAACACATCCCCATATACTTGCCTTGCGGATTGACGAAAATCTCTACTTCGCCAACACCAATTATCTAGAAGATAAGATCATGGAAATGATCGTCGATAATAGCGAAATCAAAGAGCTTATCTTAATTTGTAGCGCAATAAATTTTATCGACACCAGCGCACTTGATTCTCTAGAGGTGATCATTGAGCGGCTCAAAAATGCGGGCGTTACCGTACACTTTGCTGAAGTTAAAGGGCCAGTAATGGACAAGCTCAAGAAGGGCAATTTTTTAGCACATCTTGGCGAGGGGAAGATCTTCCTCAGCACCCATGATGCTTTTTCTGTACTCGAATAAGCCGTCCATCAACGCTATGATTAAGATTCTACTCCTCGGGGGAACACAAGAAGGGAAGCAGTTGGCTGAACAACTCGCAACCTATCCTCAGATTGAACTGATCTACAGTACAGCGCGCAAAGTCCCCAAGCCAGCAGCAGACTACACCACAATTTATGGCGGCTTTGGGGGCGCTAATGGGCTTACTAAAAAACTAAAAAATGAGAACTTTCATCTGCTGTTGGATATGACCTATCCATACGCTGCACAAATGAGCCAAAACGCCGCTATTGCAGCTCAGCTCAGCCACACAAAAATATGGCGTTACCAAAGACCAGCCTGGACAGCTCAACCTGATGACCGCTGGTTTTTTTACAGCACACTTGCGGAAATCATTTCAGCAATAAAGCCGTATCAACGTTGTTTTTTTTCGCTAGGAAACAACCTCCCCAATGATATGCAAACTACCCCTGCTTACCAGCAATGGTTTATCCGTTGTCGATCAAAGCAGAGGCAAAAAAGAGCCCCCCAAAAAACCTATCTCGAAGGGCAAGGGCCATTTTCATTCGAAGAAGAATTAAAACTATTAAAAGCGTTACAAATAGATTCACTTATCACTTATGACAGTGGGGGTGATGCAGCAAAAACAAAAATTGAGGCGGCAAGAACCGCCTCAATTCCCGTTTTCTTTATCAGTCGCCCGACTCCGCCGCAGGCCGGACGGAAGTTCGGTGATATTGACTCAATCGAAAAGGCACTCGTTAGCGATTACTGCCTGAATGTTGCGTGACAGCTAACACAATAATTCATCGTATTATTCAAAGCACGTAACGATTCCTTCAGATTACCTGTCTTAAGCGTTTTAGCTAAATCATCTCCGCTTTTATGAAAAGCCAGCCCCATTCCTTTAAAGGCCTCATTCTCAATCATGTTGCACATCTTCATCATTCTCTTGTTTGAGCCTAGCTGCTGAGCCGCAATTTCAGACGCTCCATTAAAATCGTCCTCTGCAATAGATGAGACAATCTGGCGAACCGCATCAAGATGAGCCCGCATATTCGCCAGTTGATGCTGCTTCATCATCGGTGGCAGGTTAAGAGAGATACGACTATCTTCAGAAGAGCCGCCTTTGCCGCCCATCATGCCGTGCTTCATTCCTCCGTGTTTCATCATCCCCTCCGCCATAGCCATTCCGGAAACTAGCGCGGTAAAAATTAGTACAAGAACTGATTTTCTAAACATGACCCTTCCTTAATTATGTGATTACAACCTGATCCTAACCATTCGTTGATTAATGGGCATTGCGCCAAATCAATTTGATAGACTTAGAACTTTAAAATAACAACATTTATCCATGACTCAAGCAGAACATCCATTCGCCCCTTTTATTCGCCTCCTTGGCAAAGGAAAAAAGGGATCACGCTCCTTAACAATAGAAGAGGCCGAACAGGCAATGGGAATGATCCTTGATCAGCAGGCAACCCCAGAGCAGCTTGGTGCGTTCTTAATGCTATTACGTGTTAAAGAGGAAACAGCAGAGGAGTTAGCCGGCTTTGTCAATGCTACCCGCTCTCGAATCACCCCACCTGTACGTACTTCTGCAGAGTTAGATTGGTCTACATACGCTGGCAAAAAGCGACGCCTGCCATGGTTCTTTTTAAGCGCACTACTTCTCTCTGAGAATGGCATAAAAATCGCCATGCATGGCGCTCAGGAACATACCCCTGGCCGCATTTACACCGAACAACTGCTGCCTCTCTTTAACCTCAAACCCTCCAAAAGCATCGAAGATGCAGAAAACCATCTCGCTTATAATAATTTCTGTTTTCTTACACTTGAAACACTAAACCCCGTTTTAGCCAATCTAATCACTTTACGGCGCACTTTGGGCCTTCGCTCACCCGTTCACACATTTTCCCGCCTGCTTAACCCCATGAACGGCCAGTTTCGAATCGATGGAGTATTCCATCCAGCTTACGGCCCCCTCCATGCCAAAACAGCACAGCTTCTCGGCCAGTCAAATAGCGTCACCATCAAAGGTGATGGTGGAGAGGCCGAAGTAAAACCAGACAGCGACTGCACATTACAGTGGCTACAAGAGGGGGAATACCGAGAAGAAATCTGGCCTCGGCGCTATCCAAAGCGGCTACTCAATGAAACAGAACTGGATATCAATGAGCTCCCAAAATTATGGGCAGGAGAGATTAAGCACCCGTACGGAGAGGGTGCAATTATTGAAACAACCGCTATCTGCCTAAAGCTGCTTAGCCGCGCGAAAGAGACAACAGAAGCCCAACAGTTAGCTGAAGAGATGTGGTTAAAAAGAGAAAAAGCGGCCTTTAATCAATAACCGTCTCATTTTTCAGCTTTTTTACCCTCCACACCCTAACTTCCTAAACCTTTCGACTATATTTAGCCCAATACAGGAGAAGGAATTATGGATGGCCAGCTAAAACCCTCTATTTCAAACAAAGTACTTGGTAATTTGCCAATGGGGATTGTTGTCTTTGATGATGACAAGATTCACTGGGTAAATGGCTGGCTGCTTGAAAAATTACAAACATCTCTCGACACCTTAGTTGGGCTTTCTCAATCTCAAGCTGTTGAAACTGATTTTGCGGCGCTATTTGGAAGCGATGAGACTCTGCGCCTAACCGGTTCAGCCGACCAAACAATCTGGCTCTATCGTGAAAGGTCATTCTCTGAACATTGTGAGATCCACTATTTCCAAGATATCACCAGCTTGATGCAGGTTATCGAGGAGCGCAAACAGCTACGTCTGGAAGCTGAGGCTCAACAGATTAAAGACCCCGCTACTGGGCTGCTCAATGAAGCGGCCATTATGCAGGCACTTGATCTCCAAGTTAGTCGTAGTCGCCGTTATCAAAACCCACTCTCACTCATCGAGCTTTCAATCTCAAGGAAAAAAGGGGGTGCTTGTGATAAAAGACAAATTCTATCAACCAGCAGCCTGCTTAAAGACCAACTACGCTGGGCCGATCAAGTTGGTTTTCTGAACAAAAGTACCTTCCTAATCCTTCTTCCAGAAACATCAAAGGAAGATGTACAACAGCTCGTTGATAAGCTCTGCCGTGCAGAAGGGAGCCCTCTTGCACCAGATTCTGGAATTACCCCCCTGTTTAAAATTGAAGAATGGGCAAAAGGAGATGACCCTCGCAAGCTGCTCAAACGGCTCAAGGGAAGCAATCCCTTTTTAAACTCCAATAGCTAATGACTATTGCTGAAAGCAGACCACAGCCAATTCAACTTTCATCACCCGGTGGTGAAATTGGAAAAAAAGAGCTGCTTGCCGTCAAGCGCCGCTTCCAAAACTTACAAAAACTACGCTTACAGCGTATTCAAGACTTTCTAACCCCTCGCCAACGCGCTTTTCTCGAGCTACTACCGCTTCTTTTTCACCGCAATCACCCCGCACTTCCGGGCTTCATTAGCAGCGATACGCCTTCCGGGATTCCTGACTATAGCCCCGATAAGCAAGCAATACGGCAAGCAAAAAAACTCTCTAAAAGTTTTGTCTTCAAAAAGAGAGCTAAGCGTATTTATCCGATTCAAGGGCTCTATCTGATGGGCAGTGGCGGCACGATTGCGTACTCTAAAAAAAGTGACCTCGATATCTGGCTTTGCCACTCACCCAAACTATCCGACACAGAGCTTGCTGAGCTACACGACAAAACCAAAGCCGTTGAACTGTGGGCAGAAACACTTGGGCTAGAGGTACACTTCTTCTTTATCGACACCGAGGACTTTCGCGAAGGAAAGGGAACAGATATCTCTAAAGAGAGCTGTGGGAATAGCCAACACCATCTCCTTCTGGAAGAGTTTTATCGTACAGGATTACATATTGCCGGAAGCTTCCCGGTCTGGTGGTTAGTCCCTCCTCACGAAGAACATAACTACGATAGCTACGTTCGCCATCTTCTCGACAAACGATTCATATCCAAAACAGAAATTATTGATTTTGGCGGCTTAACACACGTTCCTGCTGAGGAGTTCCTAAGCGCCTCATTATGGCATTTATACAAAGCCATAGGTTCACCGTACAAATCTCTTCTCAAGCTTTTGCTGACAGAAAAATATGCCCATGAATACCCGAGAACTGAGTGGATCAGCTTTAAATTAAAGCAGGGGATCTACGATGGGTGCCTCGATATAAACGAGCTCGACCCTTACTTATTAATGTACAAAAAGGTCGAAGAGTACCTTATAGAACATAAAAAAGAGGACCGACTAGAGCTTGCAAGGCAATGTTTTTATTACAAAACAACTGAAAGTCTGAGCAACCAACCGAAGAGGTCCATGTTCCATTGGCGGCACGAGATTTTAGATACACTTCTAAAGCAGTGGAATTGGGGAGAGGATAAAACCAAGCAGCTCGATATCAAACAACACTGGAAAATCGAGCATGCAATACAGGAACGAAACCTGATCACCAAAGAGCTTAATTTTAGCTACCGAACACTCACCCAGTTTGCACGAAAACAGGGACATGATGCTTCTGAACAGAGTGATGAGCTGGAATTGCTCGGCAGAAAACTCCGTGCTGCGCTTGAGAAAAAACCTGGGAAAATCGAGGTTATCGATAGCGATCTAAATGCTCGGTTTGAAGAAGAGCTATTAACAATACAGGAGATACAACTAGCGGATGGCCAAGATGGTTGGGCTCTTTTTAAAGGACAACTTCAAGTCAAGGAGACATTAGCTCACACCGCTTTACGCAAAACTCAAAGCCTGCTTGAACTGCTTACATGGGGTGTTGTAAATAGGCTTTTCAAGAAAAACAGTATATTCACACTACTCACTCAAAGCAGTGAAGTAACGACCGCTGAACTACATTCAATCCTTCGCAATTTAGACAGTTTGATCCGCAAACGCCCTGCAGAGGGTGAATCCCTAGAAACTTACAATCATTCTCCCCAGCTTATATCAACAGCACTGTTTATCAATGTTGGAAAGAACCCTGTCCCCAATATGGAGAAGGGGCGGCACCTAATGAGTAACCGTTCAGATTCACTCAGCTACGGCGCCATGCGAACCAATATGGTTTACTCTGTCGAACAGGTTATTTTCACATCGTGGCATGAAATCCTCATTCGTCGGTATGCTGGATTAGATGGATTTATGGACTGCCTACGCGACACCATCAACTCTGCACAGCCAAGCCAAACCGGTAAGCGATCTCTTTCATTCAGTTTTGACTGCTTAAGTTTTAACTCCCCCAGAGCAAGTAGCATTGCTCTACGAGGAAGGGATATTCTTCAGTCGCTAACAATGGCATTAGAAAACGCCCCAGAAAAGAGCTCTCCACGCTATCTGCTTCGTGGAGAAGATCACTTCTATCTATTTCAGAAAACCCGTTCCGGTGTTCATTATTGGAAGCTGGATGATATAAAACAGCTTTATGAGGAGCTAGCCAAGCCGCAACCCCTGTTTAGCCCCGTCACTTTTGACAGCTATGCACTTGATGCATCCCCACTTCCGGCACTCTACAAGAGCAATAAAATAGGCATTATTCAGGTTTTTTATCTAGAAGAGGATGAAGAGGCAGATCTATTTATACTTGACGAACGAGGCTCTCTTTTCCGACAGCATCTACCATTTAAAGACCAGAAAAGCCTGCTTGAGCCATTCACCATTTTTATCGATTCCATCCTTTCCCGTGGAGCCCTGCTACAGGATCAGGCTAACGAACTGCCCGCCTATAAGCGAATCAGCTATTACAAAATTCATAAAGAGTCTTCACAGGAATATCGAGCACAGCAAACGCTGTTTTTCCCATCGAGCAATCCGGCTTTTCTTGAGCTGCGTGTCGTTCAGGAAAACAGCAGCAATCAGACAAAAACAACCTCTATCTATTGTGATGGCCAGGAGTTTTCCTCTCTTGAATATGGAGACAAGCTTTTCCAAAAAGTTAAAGAACAGATTAAAGAGGTACGCTCAGGTATTGAGGATTATCCAATTTACATAACAGACATAGAGATCCCCCCTCAATCTCTCGGGGTTGAATTGCCATCGCAGCTGCAAACAACCCACTTTCTAAAACAAAAGCAAAAAATCGAAGATCGGCTTAACTGCCTTTGATACCGCCACTTGGTCAGGTAGAATTATTTAAATTTCCTGAGCAGTGCGACCAATGCGATTTACAACACTATTGAAAAGTTCTTCTGTAATAACAATCTGCCTGTTATTGCTTTCTGGATGTGGGCAAAAAGGCCCCCTATATATGCCAGACCAACAACCCAATCAAACAGCAACAGCAAAATAGATATGGATTACTTCGAATACCATGGCGAACAGCTTTTTGCTGAAGGGTGCTCACTAACATCGATTGCCGTACAGCATGGTACACCCTGTTATGTCTACTCACGCGCAACACTAGAAAAGCATTGGCACGCCTTTAACGATGGGTTTGGTGAGCGCCCACATCTAATCTGCTATGCGGTCAAAGCCAACTCAAATCTGGCGGTTCTTAATGTTCTCGCAAAGCTCGGTTCAGGTTTTGATATTGTCTCGGTTGGCGAGCTTGAAAGAGTGCTAGCTGCAGGCGGTGATGCAAATAAAATCGTCTTTTCTGGTGTCGGAAAAAGGGAAGATGAAATAAAGCGCGCACTAGAGGTTGGCATTCGTTGCTTTAATGTCGAAGTCCCCGGAGAGTTTGACAGAATCAATAAAATTGCTGGTGAACTTGGCAAAACCGCCTCGGTTTCACTACGCGTAAATCCCGATGTCGATGCAAAGACTCACCCCTATATTTCGACTGGGCTAAAAGAAAATAAATTCGGTATCGAGATAAATCGCGCTATCGCTGAATATAAACGGGCAGCTCAACTCTCCAATCTAAAGATTGTCGGCATTGACTGCCATATCGGTTCACAACTGACAGAAATCACCCCTTTCCTTGATGCCTTGGATCGTGTGCTACTACTTGCAGACGAATTAAAAAAGGAAGGGATCGAGATTAAACACCTCGACCTTGGGGGTGGGCTGGGCATCCGCTATAAAGATGAAACACCGGCAGAACCGGCAGAATATATCGAGGCACTTTACCAAAAGCTCGGCAATGTTCCATATGAAATTTTACTTGAACCAGGTCGAGCTATCGCCGGAAATGCAGGCATCCTATTAACAACGGTTGAATACCTAAAGCCAACCGAATCTAAAGACTTTGCGATTGTGGATGCCGCAATGAATGATTTAATGCGCCCAGCTTTATATAGCGCCTGGCAAGAGATTGTACCCGTTCAAAAAAACACAAATGGCGAACCACGTACATACGACATCGTCGGCCCCGTTTGTGAAACCGGCGACTTCCTAGGAAAAGAGCGACAACTTCAATTAGAACAAGATGACCTTTTAGCTGTCCGCTCATCAGGAGCCTACGGATTTACGATGAGCTCTAACTATAACTCTCGCCCCCGCCCTGCTGAGGTGATGGTTGATGGAGACAAAGCCTCGTTGATCCGGAAACGCGAAACGATTCAACAACTATGGGAAGGAGAGTTACTGCTCGACTAAGATGTATTACCAACCGCCTTCAGATGAAGCGATAAAAAAGCTTCTGCTCGAAACTAAAACAATTGCAGTTGTCGGCCTTTCACCAAAACCGTCAAGGGTCAGCTATTCCGTCTCTCGTATAATGCAAGGTTTTGGCTACCGGATTATTCCTGTCAGACCCGGCGGAGGAGAAATTCTTGGAGAACCCGTTTACGAAAACCTCGAAACAATAGAGTCAGCCGTTGATATCGTTAATGTTTTTAGGGCCTCTCGATTTATCAGTGACATAGTCGATGATTGTATTCGCCAAAAAAGAAAGGCAATCTGGCTCCAAGAAGGTGTCATCGATGATGAGGCTGCATTGCGTGCTCAACAAAATGGACTATTTATCGTTATGAATCGCTGCATCTACAAAGACCATGTTCACCTAATTGGTCACAATACAAAATGAAAATTAACTTTACAAAAATGCACGGTCTCGGAAACGATTTTATCGTGATCGATGCAATCAATCAGGCTATTTCACTGAACGAGGAGCAGATTCGATTTATGGCTAATCGCCATTTTGGTATCGGTTGTGACCAACTATTGCTTGTCGAAAACGCCCAATCAAACAGTGCAGACTTCCGTTATCGCATCTTTAACGCTGATGGAAGTGAAGTTTCTCAATGTGGCAATGGCGCACGTTGCTTTGCTCGCTTCGTCCGTGAAAAGGGGCTTTCTGAAAAAAAAGAGATTCCGGTGGAAACAGGTGCAGGGCTACTTGTTCTTCATCATGAGGAAAATGGTGATCTCACCGTAAATATGGGAATTCCTCACCATTCTCCTAGCGAGATCCCTATCAATTTTGAGCAAGAACAGCTGTTATACGAAGTTGAGATTGATGATAACCCCCAACAATTTGGAGCAGTTTCCCTCGGAAATCCACACGCCGTTCTACAAGTTGAAGATATTGATGATGCGCCTGTTGCACAGGTGGGGAAACAGCTAGAAAGCCACCCACTTTTTCCAGAGCGGGCCAATATTGGCTTTATGCAGGTTATTTCCGCGCATCACCTTAGACTGCGCGTTTATGAGCGAGGTGCAGCTGAAACAATGGCCTGTGGTAGCGGTGCATGTGGTGCTGTCGTTATTGGGATAGAGCGCGGTTTATTGACTAGTCCGGTGAAGGTAGAGCTTCCCGGCGGGCAACTTATGATAAGCTGGCAAGGTAGAAGCCAGCCTGTTTTTATGAGCGGGCCGGCAACTATCGTATTTGATGGCACAATAGAGATATGAAACAAGAATCCCCTAAAGCTGAACGACCAGAAACACTAACCGCCGAACAGATTGAAAATTGGCTATACGATCATCCTGACTTTTTTTCTCAGCATCTTAACCTGCTTGAGAACATGTTCATTCCTCATCCAAGCGGCGAGGCGATCTCTTTGGTCAGCAAACAGCTTGATCTTCTCCGAGAAAAAAACAGAAAACTTAGCCATCAACTGGAAAACCTGATTCAGATTGCTAAAGAAAATGATGGCCTATTCAGAAGAATGCAGCAGCTAACGCTGGCTCTTATTGAAACTGAAACTGTTGAAGAGATGGTTGCCGTACTCACCACCACACTTCAGGACTGTTTTTTAGCAGACGATGTGACACTTAAAGTGATTGCCGACCCAGCTGAAAACATAACCGGCATAACCGATCTATTTGTCTCTCCCAGCGATGAAATCACCGCCTCCTTTTCAAAAACAATCGAGTCTGGCCGCCCAAAATGCGGCAATCCAGATCAAGCTGAAGCTCAGTTCTTATTTGGTGAGAACGCCAAGGAGACCCAATCTGCCGCAATCATCCCTCTACAACTTGGTGAGCATCATGGCCTTCTGGGGATTGGTAGCAATGAGGCAGCACGCTTTCATCCAAGCATGGGAAACCTCTTCCTCGACCATATTGGCGAACTTGTTAGCAGCCGCCTCACCACACTCCTTAACCGGTAAGTAGAACGGTTTTGTGGCGTGGATAATTTGGCAGCAAAACAGCTGACACAATTTATCGACTATCTTCATTTCGAACAGCGCGCCTCTAAACACACGATCAGTAGTTACCGCAGGGATCTAAACCGACTGGCCGGTTTCTGTACACAAAAGGAAATCAACTCATGGCAGCAGCTTCGCCAGCACCATATTCAATCACACATTGGAGAGCGCCACAGGAATGGCATTGGTAGCAGCAGCCTGCAAAGAGAGCTTTCTTCCATTAGAAGCTTTTTCCAGTTTTTAATAAAACAACAGCTGGCTGAGCAGAACCCTGCTCGCGATATTCGCGCCCCAAAAAAAGCTAGGCCGCTCCCTGCAACACTCGATGTTGACCAAATATCCAGCCTTCTCGACCGAAAAGCTGACTCCCCATTAGAGCAAAGAGATCTAGCCATGTGGGAAATCATCTACTCTTCTGGGTTAAGACTTAGCGAGCTCGCCAGCCTTGACCTATTCGATATCGACCTATCAGATAGAACAATTAAGGTAGAAAAAGGTAAAGGGGGAAAGTCCAGAATTATTCCCATAGGAAAGCAGGCTATTCTTGCGCTACAACGCTGGCTCAAAGAACGACCCAAAATAGCTAAACCGGCAGAAAGCGCACTCTTTCTTAGCAATCGTGGCCAGCGTCTTTCAACCCGATCAATACAAACTCGACTCAGCCGCTGGCAAATCAAGCAGGGGCAGCCTCAACATGTTCACCCACACATGCTTAGACACTCCTTCGCCAGCCATCTATTGGAATCAAGTAGTGACCTGCGCGCTGTACAAGAACTTCTTGGCCACAGCAATATCAGCACCACCCAAATATATACCCATCTGGACTTTCAACACCTGGCCGATGTTTATGACAAAAGCCACCCCAGAGCACGGAAGAAATAACCATTTTTATTCTTTCTAAGGCGCACTGCAATTCATACTAAAAAGCCACATCAAGTTGCTTTGACTTTAACTTTTCCGCATCGCGAACAGCGAAGCATTGTCACCAACTTACCTCTCCTAACATCAAACTGACTTTCCTTTTCGACCTTCCATTTGTGAAGTCCACTATGGCATAGCGTACGTCCTTTATATTTATCAGAAAGCTTTGGCTTCTTGAATTTTAAAACCTCTCCCATTTCTCATCCGAAATTTAGTGACTCAGCTCACCTTTTCTAAAAAAGGTCTACGCTTAAAGACGTAGAAAAAACTATTTGAACATGACTGATAAAAATAAAATAGCCTCTTGGGGAGGCAATCAATCGTTTGCAGAATCGCTATTGCAGCACCTCGCTGTTGCAGCATTCGTTATTGACGCAAACCACCAAGTTATCTTCTGGAACAGAGCATGCGAGAAACTCACTGGATTAAAAGCTGAAGAGGTAATCGGTACCAGTAACCATTGGAGAGGCTTTTACCCTGACAACCGTCCTTGCCTTGCCGACTTAGTACTTGACAACCACTTCTCAGAAGGCGCTGAACTCTATTCAAAAACAAAGCTAATGAGTGAAATCGATGGTTTTGCGGCAGAAAACTGGTGTACCTCTGCAGATGGTGTAAAACGCTTTCTCGAATTTGAAGCTGGTGCAATTTGTAACGATGCAGGAGAGATTACTGCCGTCATTGAATGTTTACGTGACCGAACAAAACAAAAGGAAAGCGAAAAACTAATTACTGAAATGGCTTTCTATGATTCATTAACTGGCCTCCCTAACCGGAGGTTGCTTATCGAGCGTTTAAAAGAAGAGATCTCTCTCACCAATCGACAGGGTAATACAGGCGCACTGATCTTTCTAGATCTTGATAACTTCAAAACGATTAATGACTCGCTAGGGCACGATGTGGGTGATGAACTCCTTATACAAGTGGCTCAGCGCCTAAAGCAGGCCACACGAGAAACAGACATGGTTGCTCGGTTAGGTGGGGATGAATTTGTCATCATCTTGGGACAACTGGACTACGACATGAGTACTGCGGCTAGAAATATCGAAAAAGTTGCTCAAACAATACTGAATGACATCAACAATCCTTACGAAATAAGAAACCACTCTCTTTACACGACCCCCAGCATTGGAATTACGCTATTTCCTGCAGAGGATGACACCCCAGGTATTTTATTAAAACAGGCCGATGCCGCTATGTACCGCGTAAAAGAGAGCGGGAAGAATAGTATTCATTTCTTTCACCCCGCGATCCAAGAGGCTGCTGACTCTAGAATGCAAATTGAGAATGAGTTGCGTCGTGCGCTTAGGAGTGAGGAATTTGAACTCTATTTCCAGCCACAAATAGATACCAACAATCAACTTATTGGAGCTGAGGCACTCATTCGCTGGCTGCATCCAGAAAATGGCATTATTCCCCCTAATGAATTTATACCTATCGCCGAAGAAAGCGGCCTGATTGTCGAAATTGGAAACTGGGTTATCGAATCAGCCTGTAAACAGCTCGCTAGATGGACAGGTGATCATCTTGAAGTGCCACAAATTTCGATCAATATCAGCCCTAGGCAGTTTCGTCAGAGTGATTTTGTTTCAAGATTTGACCATACTCTATCCCGATACAAGATTAATCCAGACAAGCTAGTAATCGAATTAACAGAAGGGATTTTATTCGATGATATCGACGATACTATCTCGAAAATGCACGCCATCAGATCGTTAGGCGTTCGCTTCTCACTCGATGATTTCGGAACCGGTTATTCCTCTCTTGCCTACCTTCAAAAATTACCTCTTGATCACATTAAGGTCGATCAATCCTTTGTCAGAGATCTTGATCAAAACCCGAACAACGCAGCCATAGTTGAAACAGTGATCAATATGGGACACAACCTTAACCTAAGCGTTATTGCCGAAGGCGTTGAAACCGAAGCTGAACTTAACTTTCTAAAACAAAAGAAATGTCGTGAGTTCCAAGGTTATTATTTTTACAAGCCTCTTCCAATGGAGCAGTTTGAAGAACTTTTGAGTCCCAACGTTCGGCACTCTAAGAATAAATCCTTACACTAAAGACCTATCCAAACCGAAGAGATTGGCGCTCAGAGCCCAGTGAATCGAGGTGCTAATTGCTCGTAATAACAAGTAATTATGAGAGTTTGTGACAAAGAAATTTCTGCATAGAAAATCACCAAAAAGGGTGACTAACCTCATTACCTAATAAATCCGAGTATAATGGTGAGTTTATCATCTCTGCTCTAGCTTGCTATGGATAAACCCATCCACCTTTTTTCTTACCCAAAGTATTGGGCCAGCTGTTATGAAACAGCCCCCTTTCTACCGACCTCGCGCGCAGAGATGGATGCACTCGGCTGGGATGCTTGCGACATTATCATCGTCACCGGCGACGCCTATGTGGATCACCCAAGTTTTGGGATGGCTGTTATCGGCCGACTACTTGAAGCACAAGGTTTCCGGGTTGGAATAATTGATCAGCCAGATTGGCAATCAAAAGAGCCTTTCATGAAGCTTGGCAAACCGACACTATTTTTCGGTGTTGCCGCGGGCAACATGGATTCGATGATCAATCGCTACACCGCAGATCGGCGCATTCGAAGCGATGATGCCTATACACCCGATAACATTGGAGGCAAGCGACCCGATCATGCGGTAATCGTCTACAGCCAACGCTGTCGTGAAGCATGGAGCGATGTGCCAATCATTATTGGCAGTATTGAAGCGAGCTTACGACGTATCGCCCACTATGACTATTGGTCTGATAAGGTCCGCCGTTCCGTTCTAATCGACTCAAGAGCCGATATGCTGCTCTATGGGAATGCTGAACGAGCATTAGCTGAAGTGGCACACAGGCTTGCTAAAGGCATCCCTATTACCGAAATATCCGATATTCGAGGAACCGCCTTTGTCAGGAAAAATCTGCCCGTTGGCTGGACGATTATCGACTCCACCCGTGTTGATCATCCAGGTAAGATCGACCCATTACAAAACCCTTACGCCAGCGATGAAGAGCTAGCTGCTCAATCGGGCGGAAAATGCACACTTCAGCAAGGGGAGAGTGAAGGCGAAGTGGTGCTTAAATTTAGCCCTCGCCACGAAAGAAACGACCGCTCTAAAACGGCTATCCGCCTCCCTGCCTATAATCGCGTTAAGACCGATCCTGTGCTTTATGCACATACCTCTCGCGTACTGCATTTGGAAACAAACCCCGGCAATGCGCGCGCGCTGATTCAGAAACATGATGATCAAGAGGTCTGGCTGAACCCGCCCCCTATTCCGCTCTCAACAGACGAAATTGACTCTGTTTTTGCGCTCCCCTATGCCCGTGTGCCTCATCCAAAATATGAAGACAAACCGATCCCCGCCTATGAAATGATCCGCTTCTCGGTCAATATCATGCGCGGCTGTTTCGGCGGTTGTACCTTTTGCTCGATCACCGAGCATGAAGGCCGAATCATCCAAAGTCGCTCTGAAAACTCCATTATTCAAGAGATTGAAGCGATCCGCGACAAAACACCCGGCTTTACCGGTGTAATTTCTGATCTTGGCGGCCCTACAGCCAACATGTACCGCCTCGCCTGCAAAGATGAAACCATTGAGGCGGCTTGCCGAAAGCCTTCTTGCGTTTACCCTGGAATTTGCCAGAATCTAAATACCGACCATGCACCACTGATTAGCCTCTATAAACGGGCACGGGCACTTCCAAGGGTTAAAAAAATTCTGATTGCCTCAGGGCTTCGCTATGATCTCGCGGTCAAATCCCCAGAATACGTCGAGCAACTTGTCACGCATCACGTAGGTGGCTACCTGAAAATCGCCCCCGAACATACCGAAACAGGGCCGCTCTCAAAAATGATGAAGCCGGGTATCGGGACCTATGACCGCTTCAAGGCAATGTTCGAAAAATACACCAAAAAGGCGGGCAAGAAGCAGTATCTTATTCCCTACTTCATCGCAGCTCATCCCGGCACCAGTGACGAAGATATGATTAACCTGGCACTCTGGCTGAAACATAACAACTTCCGAGCCGATCAGGTACAGACCTTCTACCCCTCACCAATGGCCACTGCCACAGCGATGTACCACACGGGTAAAAACCCGCTCGCAAAAGTCGACTACAAAAGTGAGCAACTCAGTACTATAAAAGGGCTAAAACAGCGCCGTTTGCACAAAGCACTGCTGCGCTACCACGCCCCCGAAAACTGGCCCATGATTAGGGATGCGCTCAAACAGCTTGGGTTTAAACAGTTAATCGGCTCAGGATCGGGATGCCTTGTGCCCGCAACTCAGCCATCTCAGAAAGGGCATCGTAGCAACACCCCCAGAAAACCTTCCCGCCCATTTGCCACAAAACATACCGGCAAGCCAAAAGCCTTAAAAAAGAGTCGCCCAAAAAGCCGGAGATAGCTCCTGTTTGGCTCGTCGCTACCGCTCCTTAGTGCCAACCTACGTTTCAACCCAAACTAAATATTCCTGTTGTAGATTAAAGTGAGGCGTAGCGCACCTAACAACATAGCTGACACTTGTGTCAGACGCCCCTCTGCCAAAGGTGGCAGCTCAGTTCAGAAAACTCTCTTTCCTTCGCAAGTCCTTCTCCAGAAAACACCCTCTACCTACCGGTTTTGCTGGAATGTGCGGCACACATCACATTCTGGCACCGCTATTGCTCTATCTTTTAATTTAGATAGATTCAATTAACCAATCGGAGAAAAAAAAATGAAAAAACTGCTAATCCCTGCCTTACTGAGCTGCATTGGCTCTGCAAATGCCTCACCTTTATTGGATGAAACATTTGATCCAATCACGCCATCAGTTTGGAGCATCTCCGGAGGGTCAGTTCAAGGAGCAGGAAATCCTGAGTTCTATGATGACAATGCACTGCGCTTTAGCGGCTCTGGCACTCGTAGCGCTAATACCATTGGATATGATCTTTCCAGTGGTGGTGACCTAAACTTTAGATTAAAGCTTGGTGGACCCAATGACACAAGCCTGTTCGAGAACATGGATAGCGGCGAAGACGTTATACTCAACTACTCGACCAACGGGGGGACCTCTTGGACAAACTTATTCACATTTGACACAGAAAACCTTTCATACAGAGATACATGGGGGCTGGCTTCTTTCACAATCTCCGGTGCTATTGCCACAGCAAACACCATGTTCCAGTGGATACAGGCTAGACATAGTGGCTCTAGATACGATCACTGGGCAATTGATAATGTATCAATTAGCAACAATGTATCGTCAGTACCAGAGCCCGCATCACTCGCGCTGCTCGGCCTTGGTTTGGCTGGAATAAGATTTTCAAGAAAAAAGAAAACAGCTTAAGTTGTTAAGCCACACGTTTTTGTGACTCTCTTAACAACAAAGGGAGCTGAGCATGAGTCTCAGCTCCCAATACTAGGAGTCTAAGTCAAAAAGGTGTTTACAACTTTATTTTTATACCCAACCAACCACCTCTCGGTGCACCGGCTCCATAAAATCGGCTATCACTAAAACCACCAAATCCTGGGGCTTCATCGGCTTCTCCGTACAAGCCAAAAGTTTCGTATTCACGGTCGAATAAATTATCAACTCGGGCAAAGAACTCAACATTTTTGGTTACGTTATAGCGACCATGGAGATTAAATACCGTATAGCCTCCCACTTCACTACTCACATTCGCTTCGTCACCTCTAAAGTATTGGCTTGAATTGTAGAAGGCTCCAAAACCGACCGACAGTTTGGTCGTCATATTCCAATCCGCGCCCCACTTAAAGGTGTGCTCAGGGATAGAAGGAATATTATCTCCACTACTAACACGCAAATCGCCACTTGGCCCTACTCCAGGGTTATTTTCTGCACTAACCGTAAAACCATCTTGAAATTCTGCATTTATCCAGCTGTAGTTGGCAAACCAGCTCCAGCTTTCATAATCACCAGAAAGAGAAAGCTCTAAACCCCTCCGGCGTGTTTTACCAATATCCGCAAAATAGCCGGGGCTTAGCCCTGGCCCCTCTTCTGTCGGAACAAAGTAAATGTCATTGTACGTAATTGTTTGAAAAACACCCGCATGCCAACCGATACGTTGATAGTTACCGCGAAAGCCTGCTTCCCATGTTTTGGCAATCACTAAATCAAGAGGTGGATCACTTAAGAAGGAATTAGGAAGTGCGCAAGGGTTAGTTTGATCATGACAGGTCAATTCAGCAGGCGTTGGCACACGAGATGATTCGCTGTAGCTGAGATAACCGGTCAGTTGTGGTTTGAAAACATAGGTAAGCCCGGCAGCCGGATTAAAACGGGTAAAGGTGTGCGTTCCACTTTCACCTGCAGGAACAACTGAATCATCTCCACTTGCCCCATCAATTTTAATCCGTGAATAGTTGTAACGACCAGAAAGCGTCAGTGTCAGTGCTTCATTTACAGAAAAATTATCCATAAAAAAGAGGCTTGCCGTACTCGTTTCAATTGAGGCATCAACAATACTTTCGGCATCAAGCAGGCCGCTGCCAACGGTTCCTCTATCTGCGGTAAATTCAGCAATCTCTGTCTTAAACCGGTAATCAACATCAGCATAATTAAAACTTAGCCCGGTCACCAGATGGTTTTTATGGCCAAGTAAATCGTCAAGAAATGTTAACTGGCCACTAAAACCAAAACTATCTTGCTTCGTTTCACTACGGTTATTAACGGCCACCTCATCGTCGTCCAAACCGGGATTAATTGCATTCCCATCTTGATCTTCAACCTGCTCGCCTTCTTCAACAAGATCTCCTGCCGAACAGCCGCCCCCGCACTCAGCTGCTGTTATAATCACATCACCATCTTCATTAAGACCATCTCCTCCAGAAAAAGAGTCAATCACACCGTAATCTGAACCATCACCATTAAAGGTATCTCGATCATTTTTACGGTAATAGGTCGTGCCCGAAAACTGCAGCCTATCTGACAGCCAATGACTCCCAGACAGGGAGACCATCCTCAATTCGTTTTCCGTATTATCCGGATAGGTAAAGACCTCTTTTCGGTCATCCTTAAGCAGCTCCAAAGGTGACGCACCATTTCCATTCAAGTCGCTATCGGCAGCCGTCAAGATTAGCTCCAACTCACTGCCATCATTTCGCCAACCAAAACTGCTAAAAAACTGTTTGGCCTCTGATTCTGAATGATCACGCCAGCCATCTTCTTTGAACCAGTTTCCTGTCACAAAATAGCTGTGCTTCCCATCATTCCCACCGCTTTCGAATTCAGCCGCCCGGCGGTTAAATGAGCCACCGTAAGCTTGCACAGAATCTTCTGTATCAACAAATCCATTTTTGGTTTTGAGCGATAGCGCCCCACCTAGTGTATTCAAGCCAAATAGCGGATTTGAGCCAGCCATCAGGTTGATGCCCGATATTGCCGATTGCGGAATAAGATCCCAGTTGACCGCATCACCAAACGGTTCATTAATGCGAACACCATTCATATAAACTGAGAGCCCCTGCGAATTACCTAAAAGTGGAGAAGCTGTAAAACCCCTGTACTGCAGATCCGGTTGTAGTGGATTATTTTGCGCCTGATTGATATGAACGCTACCCAAATTGCGGTTCATATAGTCGCTCAAATCCAAACTCTGAGATTTTTCTATCGCTTCGGACTTAGCCGTCTGCACTGGGAATGGCAGTTTGTTCCGATCAATTCCTGCTCCATGTGTCGGGGTGGCTGAAACAACCTCAACTGCTTGTAGATGGAGCGTACTATGATCATGCTCAGCGACAACAGAGCCTGCAGAAAGGACCAACGGTATGGCCAAAACTCTCTTTTTTAGCATGACAATTTAAACCTTTTATAATTTTATAAGGGAGGGAATTGTCCTTGAGTTACCTAAAACAGGCTATAGGAAAAATTCCTGTTATTACGGCCTATCGAACAACAGCGCTTTTCGGGTCATCTCTGCGATTGTTTTTACCCCTAATTTCGCCTTAATCTGAGTCGCGTAGTTGGCAACGGTTTTCTGGCTCAAAGAGAGGCTCTCAGCAATCTCTCTATTTGCCTGCCCATCGATCAATAACCGGTAGATATCAAACTCTCTTGGCGAAAGCTCTCTGAGATCATTTTTTCCACCACCCCCATCACTTGAATCTCCCTTCAATACATTAGAAAAGAGTGGATCTATAAATTGTCGACCCTCTGCAAGGGCACAAACCCCTTCCAGCAGTAGATCGGGATCACAACTTTTTGTTAAATAACCATTTGCGCCCGCTTCCAGTGTGCGCTTTAAATAAATCTGTTCTGAGTGCATCGTAAATGCCAGCACAGCCGCCGCAGGATCTCTTTGCTTGATTCTTCTTATCGCTTCCAACCCACTCATCTTGGGCAAATTCAGATCGATTACAAGAACATCAGGCTTTAACTGAAAATAGAGCTGACAGCCCTCCTCACCCGTTTCACTCTCACCAATCACCTCTATCTTGTTGGATGTTGAAATAAGTTGGCGATAACCGGCGCGCACAATCGCATGATCATCAACAAGCAGAATTCTGATTTTATCCATGTTGGTCACTCACCGGTAACAGCAGAATCAACTGGCAAGCTTCTCCCAGCTTTGAAATAAGAGAAAACCGTCCATTTGCGCTTTCCACTCGCTCCTTGATACCAACCAGGCCTCCGCCCCACTCCACCTCGTTCACATCAAACCCACGACCGTCATCCACTATCTTTAACTGAATAAAGCATGCCCCACCCCTCTCTATCTCTAATAGTTCAACCAAAATGCGCTTTGCACCACTATGTTTCAGCACGTTGGTAAGCGATTCTTGAACAATACGGTAAAGATGAATGGCATTATCGCCCGCAAGTGCATCTATTGCGTCTGGCAGTTGCAATGAAACGGTAAGCCCACTCTGCTGCTGCCACCTTTCTACCAACTCTTCGAGCGCTACCTGCAGCCCAAACTCATTCAGTAATGGCGGTGAAAGCTGTCGCATCATATTCCTGACCACATCGAACAGGTGGTCACAAATATCGGCTATTTTGTCCAAAGACTCACTCAATGATTCCTGCGACTGCTTGGCCGAAGCAGAGAGCGCCTTAATCGCGCTGAGTGACTGCCCCAGCTCATCATGCAGCTCTCTTGCAAGATAACGGCGTTCATTCTCGCGCACTTGCAGCGTTTTTTGTGTCAGACGCCGATTCTCCTGCTGCGTCTGCGCCAACATGATCGCCATATGATTGAACGCTTTGGAAATCCTAGAAAATTCAGGCAGATTAAACGATGGAAGCCGCTTTTCGTAACCTCCTTTTTCCAGCTCAGAGAATGCTTCAAGAATCTGATCTACCGGCTTTAACGCTCGCCCTGTCACAAAAAAGACAGAAAAGGAGATCAAAATGGTCATCAACACCAAAAGAGCGATAAAGATTGAGGTTTCACGCCATGCTTCGATGATTTCATCGCTAGGGTCAGCAACCAATCTCAACACCCGATCGCCACTTTTTGCCTCTAGCCAATAGCTAAGTTGATTATTACTGGGGCGAACGAACTGAATAAAAAACTGTGGCACACCTTCTATTGAGTCTCCTTCTAATCCTGATTTATCACTATTTCCCTCATTAAAAACGGCATTTACACGAAGATGCCGAATTCTATTCAGACTATCGACCTGCTTGCTATTGAGCTCCTCACCAAGAAGCTTCTCTGCCAAAGCCAGCGTAGAGGAGATCTCCTCCAAAACAGACTGCCGCGCATTAATAACGGCCGCAACACTGCCTAGCAGCACCGCAAAAAGGCAGACCGCCAGAATGACCAAATTAAGCCGATATCGTAAGCTCATCGAATTCTTTAAAAAGGAACAAGTTTGACAAAAACAGAGGACAATTTATATAGGATCATTTCCTCTTTCAGAAGCTCACAATTTAAAGTCACTATTTCATAATAAAAACGGTTGGCTTAATATGGATATTTGAAGCTAATAAGCACCCCTTATTTCACTCCTTAATAGGAACTATTATGCGAAAATTACCGCTCCTACTATCCGCCCTAACACTTGCTGGCGTGAGCACACTATCTGCAGCCCAAAGCTGGGAAGCTCTCCCTGAAACAGCACCATCTCCCGCAAATAACCCGACAACTACTGAGAAGGTTGAGCTGGGAAAAATCCTCTATTTTGATCCAAGGCTCTCATCAACCGGCACGGTCTCTTGTAACTCATGCCACAATGTTATGCTCGGTGGCGAGGATAATCGCTCCTTTTCAATGGGCGTTCATGGCCAATTGGGTGGACGCAGCGCACCAACGGTCTGGAATTCAGCATTTAATTCAGTACAGTTTTGGGACGGCCGGGCAGATAGCTTAGAGGCACAAGCAGCTGGCCCTGTTACCGCAGGTGTTGAAATGGGCATGAAGAGCTGGGATGACGTTGTCATTCGCCTGGAAGCAATCCCCGGCTATGCCGATCTATTTAAATCTGCATTTGGGGAAAAGGCTGTTATCTCTAAAGATAATGCGACAAAAGCGATTGCCGCTTACGAACGGACACTTATCACACCGAATAGTCCATACGACCGCTACGCCAAAGGTGATGAGTCAGCCATGACTGCGCAGCAGATAAAAGGGCTGAACACTTTCTCACAAACTGGTTGCACCAGCTGTCACAGTGGCGCGGCATTTAACGGCCCAACTATGCCGGCGGGCAGTGGTTTCTACGTCAATTTCCCAACCTTTACCGACAGTGCTTATGTTAAAAAATATAATCTTTTGAAAGATAAAGGGCGTGGAGAGGTCACTAAGAACAAAGCTGACGATCATAAATATAAGATACCGGTTCTACGCAACGTAGCGCTGACTGCTCCATATTTTCATAACGGCTCGGTCAAAACGCTCGATGAAGCGGTTAGAGTGATGGCAAAAGTGCAGCTTAATAAAACACTAAATGACCAAGAAGTTGCCGATATTGTTGCATTTCTAGGTTCGCTTACTGGGGAATTTCCTGAACAAACCATGCCTAGACTTCCAAGCTATTCTGGTAAGACAATCACACCTTAAGAGTCCATTCCCCTCGACTTTTAGCAAAAAGTTGAGGGGAATAACATAACCACAAAGAACCAGAACCTAAATAAATCAGTCTCGCCTAAAATCCGGTGCACGATACATATGCTGGTTAATTAGATCCACACCACAGCGCAATCCTTCCAGCCAATCAAGAAACTGACTAATCGATTCTTTTCCTGAAAAGTAGCGACCATGTTGCGGAACAAGTAGCTCAGGATCTAGATCCCTTACCATGTTAACCCATAGCTTTAGCGCCTTATTACTAACCATATAGCGTCGGTGAAAACCATCCATATACTTTACATGTGCCTGAAAATCAGTGACTGGTTCAAACAGGTCTGATGGCACAACCGACGCGCCAATATCGCCCGAAAATAAGATCCGACTTTCAGGGTCATACAAACTGAAGTTGCCAACCGAATGAAGATAGTGCGCCGGCAAGATAACCAGTTCGGCTCCAGCCAGAGGCAATACTTGCCCTGCATCCGGCAATGCAATCAACCTTTTCGATAACTGTTTTTGTAGCGCACGACTCGTAATGTGAGGAAAAAAGCGAGCCCATAATTTTGAAACGGCCACTTGGCATGGTGTATTTAACAACCACTTATCCAATGAACCGATGACATCTGGATCTTGGTGAGAAGCCACCACATATCTCAATTTATCAAACATCCCAAGCTGGGTTAACTGTTCAGCCAATCCGGCATAACTTAACAACCCACCTGGATCAAGCAAAGCGCACTGATTACCATGCTGAATTAGAAACTGGTTACACTGTATGCCCTCGTCCCCCTCAACAAGATTCTGAAATAAAAGCACTCGATGGTGTTTGTTCTTAAATAAGATCTTTGCCAATTGTAACCAACCTCTAAAACATTATTAATATTTAGCCTATCTAAGCTATATCTTACCTCGCTCTCTCTAATTGCTAATAGAGAATTTCCCTTTCGGCTAATCCTCTATTTTCTTTCAAAGGCTGTATGGAAGGGGAATTAATCACTCTCGCTAACAAAGCGGGAGCTTTTCTATTTAACATATCCAAAACAGCTTGATCTCGCCCGTATATATCATCAATAAAGATAACTTGGCCATCATCATCAACATCAACCGTCCAATACGTCAGCCATACATTTAGCTCACGAGGGAGAAAAATAGATTTTGTCTCCCCAGAATTCACTAACTGCTTAACTCGCTTAGGACTCCACCCTTTTTTTTCACCTAAAACCAATTGAGCCAATTCATGAGGATGCTCAATCCTAATACAACCTGAACTAAAAGCTCTTTTTTGCTTATCAAAGAGCCCTTTGCTCGGGGTGTCGTGCATAAAGATTGTATAGTCATTCGGAAAAACAAACTTCATCCTTCCTAGTGCATTTTCTACCCCGGCATCTTGGCGAAGCAGGTAAGGTAGATTTTTTGCATTATAGTCTGCCCATTTAACGGAACTTGCCTCGACTGGGTTACCTTTAAAATCAAGCACCCTCATGTTTCTTGTTGTTAGATAATCTAAGTCCCCTGCTTTAAGCTTTGGAAGAATATCCTTTTCAAGAATCGTCGGAGGTACTGTCCAAGTAGGATTGAAAACAACATATTTCATCTTAGATTTAAAAAGTGGTGACTTTCTGTATGGAGTTCCAACTTGCGCTCTTGTCTGCCAAATCACTCTATCATCACGCACTAAATAAACTTTAAACCCGGCAATATTAATAACTAGCATCTCCTGCTCATCCCCGCTAGACAACCATCTCGCACGCTCAAGATTAAGCCGAATCTGATCAATTCGCTCACTCACCGGCCGGTTCATTTCAACTTGCGTTTCCAGCCCTGCAATGCCATCAACCTTAATGTTATGGCGAAACTGGAAGCGACGAACAGCAGCGGCCAAACCGGTATCGTAACGATAACCATCATGCAATTTTGATGCGTCAAGGTCACCCGTTGCCTGAAGCCGCAACCGAAGAAAAGGAACTCTCGAGTCTAATGTCCCCAGCTTGAGAATCGGCCCCAAAGGGATCGTTAGCCAACCACCATTCTGTTCAATTGTGCGATACCGATTTAATGCCGTTTTCAGCTTTTTATACAGCCGATTTGATGGGCTGTATTGATGAATAGTCTCTTCAATAGCCTCTGAATAGATGGCTGTTTCAGCGATCTCAAGTAACTTACCCACTTTCCCTTCATTAGGATTATCCCAGCTGTGATCCGCCTTATTAGGCCGCGCCTTACCAACAAACCGATAACGAATATAACGAAAGAAACTGCGCGACAGGAAAACATCCGCTTCAGCTCGTTGGTAACTCGGTAAATCACCTAGATTATTAAAACCCTGAATCTCCCATACCCCAAACTCATCACCATGAAATCCCTCTTGATAAGCATCCAAAAGTAGACCAATCAACTCCTTTGAGCTTTTCTTATTCCATATGGGTTCAAAACCTCTTCTCGCATAAAAGGTTTGAACGGCTTCACCTTCAGCACCACTTTCGGACTGAACCAATCGCTGAATGACTGCACTAGGCTGCTCAACAGGCAAACTAACAGGCTCTTCAATAGGTTCATGCTGAGAAGCAATCTGGCAAGCAGAGAGAATCATTGCGGCAAGTGCCAAAAGAATAGTTTTCGCTGCTGAAGTCATTATTAATGATCCAACCCAAGTTGTAGAATCCGTGTTCATGCCATAATCACATTTAAAGCCACTAAAAATCGTTGTATAGTTTAATTGTCATCGTTTCTCTTTAACTTAGATAAAGGAGAATATGAAATGTTCCAAAAATTAAAATCCAGACATGATCTATTGGAAAAAAGTCTGGAGCACACATCTCGCAGAACCTTTGTTAAAGGGGTAGCTGCGGCATCTGGGGTTTTACTCCTTTCCCCGTGGGAAAGGCTTCTTGCAAAAACAGATGAGCGAAAGCTCAACTTTTATCACATGCATACCGGTGAAAATCTATCGACCGTTTACTACACAGATGGTGGCTACCTCGATGGTTCCATGCAAGAGATAGAATATTTTCTGCGCGACTTTAGAACAGATGAAGCACACCCTATTGATCCTAAATTACTGGATCTTCTCTCCTTGATCAATGAACACTCGGGCAAAAAAAGCACTTTCGAAGTGTTTTCAGGGTATCGCTCACCCAAAACCAATAATATGCTTCGACATTCGAGCAGTGGCGTTGCCAAACGAAGCCTTCATATGCAGGGAAAAGCGATTGATATTCGCTTAAAGGATGTCAGCAGCGCTGACATTAAGAAAATTGCGACCTCCCTCAAACAGGGTGGTGTTGGCCACTATAAAAGCTCCGACTTTGTTCATCTCGATACCGGCCGGTTTAGAACTTGGTAACCGCACCGAAAGAAAAACAGCCAACCAACTAAAGCAATTTCAAAAGGAGAGGAAAATATGCTGTTCATCACCAACCGGTTTCCAAAGCAGAGCATTCGCAGCCGAACAGGTCGCCGCTTTGATTTCGACCTAAACAATAATGCCGCCTCAAATTCAGTATTCTTTTGCGAGCGAGATAAACAAGACCGCTACAGGGAAATTGGCAGCCCTGATCTTTTAAAAAGGCTAAAAGAGACTCCATGCCGGCAACTGCTCATTTATATTCACGGCTTCTCAAACCTCCCGAAACCGTTTTTGAAGGCGCACAAGAGTTTCAACAACTTTGTGATGATGCCAAAAAAGATGAGATTTTAGTTATCCCATTAATCTGGCCTTGCGACAATGACCTTGGCATTGTTAAGGATTACTGGGATGACCAAAAAGCGGCAGACCAAAGTGCTTACTCATTCGCCCGCGTTTTAGAAAAATTTATCGCCTGGCGAAATTCTGAACAACTTAACCCAGAAAATGATCCCTGCCTAAAACGAATTAATGTTCTCGCCCATTCGATGGGTAATAGGGTTTTTAGACAAACAATGGCAGCCTGGAATCGCTACGATTTGGCGGATGGGGTGCCACTAATCTTTCGCTCATCATTTCTTGTCGCTTCAGACATCGTTAATGAATCGCTTGAAAAAGGAGAGCAAGGTGAGCTGATCTGCCACGCATCTCGAAATGTAGTGGTGTACCATGCTTCCGATGATTTGGCGCTTCGTGCCAGCAAAGTATCAAATCTTAAAAATAAAATTGCGTCCCGTAGACTGGGCCATACTGGCCCAGAAGACATGGAACTGGTTCCCAAAAATGTCTTTTCGGTCGATTGTGATGATGTAAACAACGCCTATGATCTGAAAGGGCATAGTTATTTTCGCTCTGGTCGTGTTGCAGGAGAGGCAGGATTGGTTTTTGATCATATTTTCAAAACACTGCTTTCGGGCCGCGTCTTCCCCGATGACGAATTTAGAAGAACAACGATCATTCGAGAATAGAGCCTATTGCCGCTCTGAGCTATAATCCGCAGCCAAACCCAACCCCGAATAACAATGCTGTCATTCGGGGTTTTCTCGCTCTCACTACCACTAAACAGAGTTTGCCTTGAACAACACGCCACTTTTGATGATACAAGGCACCACCTCCGATGCTGGAAAAAGCGCCCTAGTGACCGGATTATGCAGGGCGCTCTATCGACGCGGGATTAAAGTGGCACCCTTCAAACCGCAGAACATGGCTCTAAATAGCGCCGTTACCTCAGATGGCGGCGAAATTGGTCGTGCTCAAGCACTTCAGGCTCAGGCTTGCAATTTATCACCCCACACCGATATGAACCCTGTTCTCCTTAAACCTTGCAGCGATCAAGGTGCGCAGGTGATCATTCATGGCAAATCCATCGGCCAGATGGGCGCTAAAAGCTACCACCATTGGAAGCCTAAGGCGATGGAAGCGGTACTAAAATCCACTCAACGGCTACAGCAACAGTACGACGCTATTATTGTCGAAGGGGCTGGCAGCCCAGCTGAAATCAATCTTCGTGATCGCGATATTGCCAACATGGGTTTTGCAGAAGCGGTCGACTGCCCTGTCATCATCATTGCCGATATTGACCGGGGCGGTGTTTTTGCCCACCTTACCGGCACACTTGATCTTTTATCCGAAAGCGAACAGGCAAGAGTCAAAGGTTTTGTGATCAATCGCTTTCGGGGAGATATTTCTCTACTCGAATCTGGACTCGATTGGCTAGAAGAGCGAACCGGCAAGAAGGTGTTCGGAGTCACCCCATACCTCCATGGTCTACATCTCGAGGCCGAAGATGGGCTGTCTAATGGCGCTGAGCTGCCTCCTAAAGATAAAAACCATCTGCGCGTAATTGCCCCCGTTTTTCCCCGCATCAGTAATCACACCGATTTTGACCCTCTACGGCTGCATCCAAAGGTTGATTTTAGCTTTATTGGCCCTGGAGAAGCGATTCCGGCGGCTGATCTAATCATCCTTCCCGGCAGTAAAAGCGTTCGAGATGACCTTTGCTGGCTACGCCAAAATGGCTGGGAAGAGAAAATCAATCATCACCTCCGTTATGGCGGAAAACTACTTGGTATTTGTGGTGGCTTTCAGATGCTCGGAAAAATGGTTGACGACCCTTTAGGCATCGAAGGCAAAGCTGGCAAAGAGAAGGGGCTCGCTCTTCTCGATTTTGAAACTACGCTAGAAAAAGAGAAACAGCTGCGCAACGTTGAGGGACAACTATCCATCTCCTCTGTATCCGTAAAAGGCTATGAAATACATGCAGGAACAAGCCAAGGTGCTGCACTTAAAAAACCATTTTGCCGGGTCGGCTCAGTAGACGAAGGAGCTATTTCTGAAGATAGGCAGATCGCAGGTACTTACCTGCATGGCCTTTTCGACTCACCACAAGCGAACCAAGCTTTGCTACAATGGGCTGGCCTTAACAGCGCAGAACAGCTTGATTATGCAGCGTTGCGTGAAGAGGGTATTGACCGCATCGCCGATGCTGTTGAAGAAAACCTTGATATGAGCGCCATTCTCGACCTGTTATAGTCAAAATATGAGCAGTAACTCCACACTATTTCGCCTCCAATTCTTGCACCCCCGTTTTTGGCTAAACTGGCTCCTTTTCGGCTCTATGGCTGTTATTGGGCGGCTACCGTATTCAATCGTGATCAAAATTGGTGGCTGTTTAGGCGCTTTAATGTTCTATTTCGGCGGCAACCGAAAACAGACCGCTCAAATCAACATAGAGCTCTGTTTTCCTGAACTAAGCAACAAAAAACGCAAAGAACTAGTCCGCGAGCACTTTCACTTTCTTGGTATTGCTGCCGTTGAAACAGGCCTCTGTTGGCTTGCACCAAAATCTGAATTTAAAAAGCTCCTCAAAGAGATTGAAGGAGAAGAACACCTAAACCGAGCGTTAGAAGCGGGGCATGGAGCAATTCTCCTTAGCTGCCACTTCACCCACTTGGAAATGGGCAGCGCACTCTTAGCAACCCACCGCTCACTCTCAGCCGTTTACAAACCACATAAGAACAACCCTCTCTTTGAAGCGGTCATGCAACACTCTCGCAAAGGGCATGGACGGCTTATTAGCCGATCAAACACACGAGGAATGCTCCGAGCATTACGCGATAATCTCCCTCTCTGGTACGCTCCCGATCAAAATTACAAAGGGCAATTTGCCCTGTTTGCACCATTTTTTAGCGTTAATGCATCAACTAATGCCGCAACAAGCCGTCTTGCCAAAATTAGCAAATCACCCGTCTTACCTTTTTTTCAAGAACGGATGGAAGATGGGAGCGGCTATCGATTAATTATCAAACCACCTCTCGATAATTTCCCGGGAGAGTCTGTAGAAGAAGATACCACACGGATTAATGCTCTATTTGAAGCAGAAATTCGTAGAAGACCGGCTGAATACCTCTGGGTTCACCGCCGCTTTAAAACCCGCCCGACTGGCGAAGAGAAAATTTACCCAAAAAAGTAAGCATGGAAAAAATTAGTCAGGAAGAATTTCAGAAACTACTTACCAGCGGAAAAGTCCTTGAACAGGACAGTTTTGGCATAAAAGTCGTTGAGACCAATGATGACCGGATCATTAAAACTTTCCGCTTGAAAAGGTTATTCTCATCCGCTTTTTTCTATCCTTATGCGCTACGATTTAAACATAACAGCGAAAAGCTTCTTAAAAAGGGCTTTAAAACCATATCGGTCGAGCGCATAAGCTATTGCCGCGAAGAAAAAAGATACGTCGTAATTTACCCAAAATTGGCTGGGGAGACATTAAGAGACACTTTCGAAGCAGAACCAAAAAACATTCAAAAACGGCTGACTGATCTAGCTCTCCTGATGGCCAAGCTGCACAAAGAAGGGGTCTTATTCAGGTCATTACACTTGGGAAATGTGTTGCTTCTGCCCGACCAATCACTGGGCTTGATTGATGTTTCCGACATGAAGGTTTTTTCATCGCCACTTTCACTTCAACAGCGCATAAGAAACTTTAACCACCTTCTCAGATATCCACAGGACTACAAAGTAATTGACCAGTTTGGAATGAACCGCTTTCTAACGGCCTATTGTGAAGCCGCTGAGCTGAATTCAGACTTACAAAAAAAGTTGTTTTTGGAGTTTAAGATTTAGGGGAAGGGCTGTCCTATTGGGCACGCTGCGCTTTACCCAACATCCCTATCAGCCTTCCACCTTCCGAATCAAAATATCCTCCATCATCAGATATTCCAAGTCACAACCATAAAACATATTCAGCGCATCTTCTGGGCTACAAACCATTGGCTCACCACGACGGTTGAGTGAGGTATTCAGAATGACACCATTACCAGTCAATTTTTCCAACTCCTCAATCAAAGCGTAATAACGAGGATTGGTGTCACGTGTAACAATCTGTGCGCGTGCTGTTCCATCTTCGTGAACAACCTCAGGAATTCTTGCTTTCCACTCTTCTGCCACATCAAAGGTAAAGGTCATGTAAGGGCTAGGATGATCCGTTTGCAATATTTCTGGCGCAACGCGATCAAGCATGCTCGGACAAAAAGGCCTCCAGCGCTCGCGGTATTTAATTTGTGCATTAATGCGATCTGCAACACCTGAATGGCTTGGGCTGCCCAAAATACTTCTGCACCCTAGTGAGCGTGGGCCAAATTCCATTCTGCCTTGAAACCAGGCAAGAGGGTTACCATCAGCCAGTAGCTTAGCTGCCACTTCGGGGCCATTATCAACCCTTTCCCATTTGGGCTGCTTCTCATGTTTTTCGCAAGCCTCTATACACTGCTCGTTTGTATAACTTGGGCCTAAATAGACATGCTCCATCTTTTCAACTGGCACACTCGCTTCAACAGAAGCGTAACTCGCTGCGCCAATCGCAGTCCCAGCATCACTCGCAGCCGGCTGCACAAATAGCTCTTTAACATTCTCCATCGCGATAATGCGCTGATTCAGCTTAACATTTAGCGCCACACCACCCGCAAAGCAGACTTTACCTGTCTCACGAATAATATCGCCAAGATAATACTCGATCAGCTCTAGCGCGACCTTTTCCAAAAGCGCCTGAATACTCGCCGCGTAATCGATATAAGGATCATCAATCTCATCACCTTGACGCTTTGGGCCCAGCCACTCGATCAGCTTCGGACTAAAGTAATAGCCTTTTCCATTCTCTTTATAACGACGCCAGCCAACACAATTGACCAGCTCGGTATTCACTCTGAAATCTTCGCCGTTATGTTCAATCAACCGGGAAAAGTCAAAACGATTAGGATCGCCATAGGGTGCCATCCCCATCACTTTGAACTCACCATCGAGCATATCAAAGCCAAGAAACTCGGTTATCGCCCCATAAAGCCCACCGAGCGAATCAGGATCATAGAACTCTTTGATTTTGTGGATCTTTCCATTTTCGCCATAACCAAAAAAGGTGGTGGCATACTCACCTTTACCATCAATACCAATAATCGCGCATTTCTCTTTAAAACCACTTAAATGATAGGCACTACTCGCATGGGCAAGATGGTGCTCAACCGGAACAAATTTGACCCTCTGTGAGCCAACACCCAGCTCATCTAGCAGTGCCATCACCTGCTCATGATTGCGATGATAGCGGCGATTGCCATTAAATAGAGCGGTTAATGAGCGATCGGGCGCGTACCAATAACGCTTGGCATAATGCCAACGAGCAGGACTATCTAAACCAATCTCAGCGAATGGGAAGGCAACAATATCAACTTGATCTGGGCTAATTCCCGCCTGCTCAAAACAGAATTTTGCCGCTTCGCGCGGAAGCTTTCCTTTTGCATGTTTATCGCGAAGAAAACGCTCCTCCTCCGCTGCTGCAATAAGTTTTCCATCGATATAGAGTGCTGCAGAGGCGTCATGGCTGACAGCCCCAGAAAGGCCAAGTACGATCATAATTGGTTTAGATTATTGCGTTAAAACCATCATTTTAACGGCTTGTGTTGTAATTACGAAATATCGATCCATTTTTATCCATTTTTGCTAAAAACCCACTTGCTTAATAGTTCGTTAAGCTTTTTTTGTTCTACTGCCTAAATGGATACGATTACTCAATTTTCGAAAAAATACCCCTTAATATGGGCTTACCTTTTCTTTCTCTATTTTTCCGCTGTTAATCAGTCTCTGAATTACATCTCTGGAATGTCTGGCTTTGTCGGCCTTAGAGAGGCTTTTATTATGAGCGCCCTCTGGCTTGTCCCCATACTTATCTGGCCATCAAGATCCAAGCTAATCAGCGGAGCAATCGGCTTGATACTTTGGGCCGGCTCAATGGTTGGCCTTGGCTATTGGCTTATCTACGGACAAGATTTTTCTCAAAGTGTCTTATTTATTATGTTTGAATCCAATCCGGCAGAGAGTAGCGAATTTATCAGCTCCTACTTCCGCTGGTGGCATCCAATTGTCTTCGGGGTATACAGCATCATCCCAATCCTTATATGGCAAAAGATACACCCCATTGAACTCAGTAAACGCCGCAGGCATGCCATAGCCACCATTTTTGTACTGCTCATCAGCTGGCCCCTCATTAACTACACTTTAATCAAAAAACTTAGCCTTCAAACAGGAAGTGACCATTTAGTAACGAGAATGGAACCGGCCACCCCATGGAATCTAGTGCTCGGTTATACAAAATACCTGTCTCAACTAAGCGCCATGCAAGGCAATCTAGAGATCAATCGTAACGCACCTCCTCTTGAAGGCTTTTCTGAGAAAAATAGCCAGCAGGCAAAGACAGTTGTCCTCGTTATTGGCGAGTCAACAAATAGTGGCAAAATGAGCTTGTATGGTTATCAACGAAAAACAAGCCCGGAACTGGAAAAACTCCACGATGAGTTATTTGTCTTTAAAAATGTAATCGCGCCTCGCCCATATACCATTGAGGCTTTACAACAGGTTCTCTCGTTCGACGATGAAAAGAGCATGGGATCAAAAGGAGTGGCTGATTTTTTTAAACAGACAAGTCTCCTCAATATGATGAAACAGGCTGACTACGAAATCACTTGGATCACTAATCAGCAGACGCAAACAAAGCGCAATACGATGCTAACAAGCCTTTCTCAATTAGCAGACAATCAAATCTACCTTAATAACAATCGAGCACAAAATTCCAATCAATATGATGAGGTGGTCCTCGCCCCATTTGCTAAAGCACTATCATCTCCCGCCCAAAAAAAACTAATAGTTGTGCATTTACTGGGAACACATCGTAAATATAACTACCGATTTCCCGATAAATTTGCGAAATTCACAACAAAAAAAGGCGTCCACCCATGGGTAACTGACAAGGCTTTAGATGAGTACAATAGCTACGACAACGCGGTGCTTTACAACGATCATGTTGTTTCTGAACTCATCCGAACGCTTGCTAGCACAGAAAATCAGAAGCTATTAGTCTACTTCTCAGACCATGGGGAAGAGGTTTACGATAGCCCTGACAACCTTTTTACTGGACGCAACGAAGGAAAGCCTACCCCCGCGATGTACACCGTACCATTTGTCGTCTGGGCGAGCCCTGAATACCTAGCCACAAAGACCACTACACACTGGAGAGACTACTTAGAGCGCCCTTACAGCACATATGACTTTATCTATACTTGGGCAGATATGGTGGATATAGACTTTAAACGCAATGACCACAGTCGCAGCCTAGTTTCTGATGAATTTATCGCTAGGCCTCGCTGGATTGGTGATCCGACCAACCCAAAATCGTTACGAAACTATGCAGAGATTACAGCCGATTCTTTAGGGTAACTAGCCGGCAAGAGGCGAATTATAAAGCCGTTCAGCTCTTACCTGAACCTTCTCCCAGAAGCCTCTGTTTTCTTGCAGCTCTTGCCGAAGAGGTTTTTGGCTATATAACTTAATAAAGCGAAGCAGATCCCTTTTGGTCAAGCCAATATCCATGCTGGAGAAGTGGAGTGCTGCCACATCTTTCACCTTCCACCTAAACGGCACCTCATTTCTAAACTGCATACGGTGAAGATCGATTAACGCTAGCTTAACCTCTCCTGCATCTAAAAATTCCGGCAACTTCTCAACCTCTAAAAGAAAATGGCAAATATAGAGGTCACGGTGGTTAAGACCATTTTCATGAAGACTACGTGCTATTTCTGCCACCTTATCAATTAACAATCTTTTTAATCTGATAGATGGTGGTGATTGAGGCCAGTCTCGACAGAAATCCTCAAGGCTTTCTCTATTATCAAGCGACTCTGTTACCACAAAAGACTCTTGCTGAGCAGGATTCCAGCCTCGCTTTCCATAAGCGGTGAGTGTCATTGTATCGACACCCAATTCAGGCAATTTTTTTATCGCCTTGTACTCATTTTCAGCACCGAGTATTGGTAACCGGCCCTGTGATAGCTCTTTAAACACCTCTTTCCAACCAATACCCGAATGCGTTTTTATAAAATAACCCCGTCCCCCAAGTTCAAAGCGTAAAGTCCTTCGCCCTTCGACTTGCCGAAAGATCTCCCCCTCTATGCTCATAAACGCCCCAAAAGAGAAACGCTCCGGAAGCTGCTTTGAGAATGACTCAGTCACTTCAATCAATGTTTTCTCCCAAAATCAATTCCACAGCCTTTTCTGGCATACTGTACAGATCCTCTGTCTGTGCATACTTAAGCCCATTTTCACGCCATGCTTCACGCTCTGAGGAGGTCAATAGCTCCTGCAATAGGCTTGCAAACAGCTTCTCATCAAATGGTTCCGGCACTACTCGCCCTGCACCTGATTTTTCAACATGCTGCGCATAGCCACAAACTGCTGTAGCCAGAACGGGTAGACCTGAAACAAGCGCTTCAAGAATTGCAGTTCCGGTATTTTCCTTATACGAGGGCTGCAATAACATATCTGCCCCCAACAAAAAGCGCGGAACATCGTTGCGTCCACCCAAAAAAGAAAGCTGTTCTCGCACACCAAATTTAACCGCCATCTTTTCAAAGGGTGCAGGTCTGTCTTCACCAACCACAAAAAGTCGGGTTTTAGAGCGAAGTTTCTCTGGCAATGCGGCCAGCCCTTTAATTGCTCGATCAAGCCCCTTCGTTCGGTAGGATGAGCCAACCATCAAAATGATCTTTTCATCCGCAAGCACACCAAACTCTTCACGAAAAGCTTTACGAATCTCTGCACTATTTACTGGTGCAATTCGATCTTTTGAGATCCCTGGGGGTAATAGCTTTAATCGAGCGTCAGGTGTTTGGTAATACTGTTTAAAAAAACCGAGTTGCACATCAGAAATTAGCAACGATAAAGTTGAGGATTCCAGCCCAAATACAGCCTTTTCACACGCTGCATAATGGTGAAAACGGCTTCCAAGTCGATATAGCCAGCTATTATTAGTTGCAACCTTATCCAGATAACAAGGATCAGCAGCGTAATAGACATCTAGACGAGGCATTTTATTAAAGCCAACCACTTTATCAAAATTGGCACTATCAAGAATAACGCCTAACCGCTCATGGAAAGCCCTGTTCCGTGCGTGATTACTAAGCCCTTTGGTGGGCAAGATAGTCACGTGAAAACCATCGGGAACCGTTCCCTGCCAACCCATCGTAAAAACATGGATCTCATGCCCTTGTAACTGGCAGCATTCTGCAATCCGCATAAAATCGCGTGCTAAACCCCCATAGAGGAAAACCTTATAAAGACAAAAAGCTAGTTTCATGAAATGATCAAAATAATCGGTTAAAATGCGACCTTAAATTAAAGGAAGAAGCCAAGCCACCTTGAACAACAACCCCGAACAAAAAAAAGAGACAGGTCTGCAAGTTTACCTCCGGCTTCTCGAGTATGTTAAACCGCACTGGAAGATTTTTCTCCTAAGTTTACTCGGTTATTTAATCTTTGCCGCAACTCAACCGATGTTTGCCGCCTTGATGAAGTACATGGTCGATGCACTACAGGCTGAAGAGCGAGGCGCCATCTACTGGATACCGCTAGCATCCATCGTCATCGTTCTCATTCGCGGCATTGGCTCTTTTCTTGGTAGTTATTTCATTGCCCTTGTCTCAAACAAAGTAGTGCACACCCTTCGCTGTCAGTTATTCGACCGTTATACCGCACTCCCCAGCAACTTTTTTGATGACAACAGTTCAGGCCACCTTATTTCTCGCATCACCTTTAACGTTCAACAGGTCACAGGGGCCGCGACCAATGCAATCAAGATTGTTGCTCGTGAAGGTTTTACAGTAATCGGCCTGTTCGGGTATCTGTTTTACATGAATTGGAAGCTCTCACTAATCTTTATCATCATTGCCCCGGCGATCGGCTCAATCATTAAAATCGCTACTAAACGGTTTCGTAGTATTAGCAAAAAAATTCAGACCTCGATGGGCGATTTGACGCACATCTCCTCTGAAATGGTCGCTGGCAACCGAGTTGTTAAAAGCTTTGGCGGGGAGTCTTACGAACAGACGCGCTTTCATGATGCTAGCGACTACAGTTTTCACCAAACAATGCGGATGGTGAAAACCTCTTCCATCCAGACTCCACTTATACAGCTGATCGTTGCCATTGCTCTCGCTATTCTTATTTTTCTCGCGTTAACATTAATGGAAAACGCTACGCCCGGTGACTTTATCGCCTACATTACCGCTGCCGGCTTAATCCCTAAACCAATTCGCCAACTCAGCGAAGTGAATGCGAACATCCAAAAAGGCATCACCGCCGCAGAGAGTATTTTTGAAGTCCTAGACGAAGAGATTGAGAAAAACAGCGGAACCCACACCGCAAAGAGAGTCAACGGAACGCTGGAATTTAAAAATCTTAGTTACCGTTACAGCGACTCTGAAAAAAAGGTATTAAGCAACATCTCATTTAAACTTGAAGCCGGCAAAACCATTGCCTTAGTTGGTCATTCAGGTAGTGGAAAAACCACTCTCGCCAACCTCATCCCGCGTTTTTATGATCACAATGAGGGAGAAATCCTACTAGATGATACCGAGATCAATCACTACGAACTATCCAACCTTAGAAGCCAGATTTCACTCGTTACGCAAAATGTCACCCTCTTTAACGATACCATCGAACGCAATATCGCTTACGGCTCACTCGGCTCATACTCAAGAGAAGAGGTAATAGAGGCCGCCACCAAAGCACACGCGATGGAGTTTATCGAGCAACTCCCCGAAGGACTTGATACCTTAATTGGTGAGAATGGGCTAAAACTATCTGGCGGGCAAAGACAGCGCTTAGCCATTGCCCGCGCCCTACTCAAAGATGCTCCAATACTGATTTTGGATGAAGCAACTTCTGCGCTAGACAGCGAATCCGAGCGAAAAATTCAAGATGCTCTTGAGCTCGCAATGAAGGATCGAACAACTTTGGTTATTGCTCACCGATTATCAACCATTGAGAACGCCGACATGATACTCGTAATGGGAAATGGGGAAATAGTCGAGCTCGGGACACATAAACAGCTACTATCGCAGGGTGGGCCTTACTCTCACTTACATAACACACAGTTTAAAGAGGCAAAATCCACCTAAAAACCCCTCGTCCTATAGCAAACAAATCATTTATTCCACGGCTCAACAATTAGCTATACAGCAAAATATGCATCGATGAACCACCTACCATCCAGCGTCAACTTTCGTGAAGATATCAATGGGCTTAGAGCTTGGGCTGTCGTAGCTGTTCTACTTTTCCACTTCAAACTGTTTGGCATCACCGGTGGATTTGTTGGCGTCGATATTTTCTTTGTCATCTCTGGTTTTTTGATGACGGCAATTATTGCAAAAGGCCTTGAGCGCGGAGATTTTTCTCTTTTAAAGTTTTATATCGCAAGAGCAAGAAGGATTCTGCCCGCCTTAATAATGGTCATTGTCGCCCTACTCGCCTTAGGTTGGTTTTGGCTAACCGATCCAGATTATACGGAGTTAGGCCACCAAAGCTCCTATGCCCTCGTTTTTATCTCAAATGTATATTTCTGGCGGAAAACAGGCTATTTCGATACTGAGGCGCATGAAAAATGGCTGCTACACACTTGGTCTCTTTCTGTTGAATGGCAATTCTATCTGGCCTTTCCTGTTTTTCTCAGCCTGCTGTGGAAATTTAGGCCTGACCTAAAAACTATGGCTTTAGGTTTACTTCTTGTTTTCATTGCCTCTTTGGCACTAAGCGGTCTTTCTAACTCATCAAAATCCTTCTATTCACTGTCCACTCGTGGCTGGGAACTCTCCGCAGGTGGCCTCGTCTATTTAAGCGCTCGCTTTCAAGTGCTATCGAGCAAGCTCAAAATATTCTTGCATTGGCTTGGCTGGGTGTTGCTGGTTAGCGCTATCACCCTAATCTCAAATGATGGCGACTGGCCAGGTCTATCTGCCCTACTCCCTGTATCAGCAGCCGTCATGTTAATTCTGTCACAACAATCTAATTCAATTTTGTTTTCCAGTCATATTGCACAATGGCTAGGAGACCGCTCTTATTCTCTCTATTTATGGCACTGGCCTTTAGTTGTCTCACTTTATTTTACCGGGTTGAGCAGCCAGTGGGCTTGGGTGCTATCCGCTATTGTTATGAGCCTCCTTTTAGCTCATCTTTCTTATCAACTTATTGAAGTCCCTACGCGGCAATATCTGTCTGACAAATCTCTTCGGCAAGAAATTATCATCATCATGGTGATTGCCACCGTTACGTTAATCGCCGCTCTTGGTGTAAAAAAATATGATTTCAACCGGCCGTTACCTCCAGAAATTGAGATCTCCGCCAATGAAGCTTCCAATAAAGATCCAAGGCTCAATGAGTGTTTTAAGTATGCAAACGAACAAGGCTCACCAGGCTGCCTTTATGGTTCCAGTGAGGTGGGTGCGCTATTAGTTGGTGATAGCCATGCCTCGAGTGTGGCCACTGCATTTGGCGCTTCTGCAAACAAGTTCAATAAAGGCATCATCCAATTAAGCTATAGTGGCTGCTACCCTCTAGCCAACGCAAAAAAAATAAAACCGAAAGCGGGGAAAAGCAACGCTCAGTGCATCGATCTCAATAGATCTAGCATCAAAAAAATAAATACTTTCAAGCAAGATATTCCTGTCATTATTTTGTCGAGAATAAATGCGGCTATTTGGGGAAAAAATGAATCTGGAGAAAAAAACTCGCCGCGAGTATTCTTCTCTAAAATTTACAGGGATGGGAACAACCCCGTATTTCAGCAGGAGTTTAAGAGTGCTCTTAAACGATGGGCATGCAATATCGCAGAAAAGCGCACTGTTTATTTAGCGCGCCCCATACCAGAGATGGGGGTTAATGTCCCTGACACACTAAGCAGGAACATCCTATTTGGAAGAGCTAATGAGGATATAAAGATCCCATTAAAAGCGTACCATCTACGCAATCGGTTCGTCTGGAATGCTCAAGATGAAGCTGCACAAGAGTGTGGAATAAAAACACTGAACCCCCTCCCTTATTTGTGTGATAAACAGTATTGTTACGGCTCAAAAGACGGTCGCCCCCTTTATTTTGACGATGACCATTTAAGTGAGTATGGCAACAAACTCTTAATTCCAATGTTCAATAGTGTATTCAAAAGTACAGTCCATACTGACTAATCCAACCGCCAAACAAATGCTGCAATAGAAAAAGCCAAGGATGCCATGATAAAAATCTTACAAATACTCACTTCAGATTCACCAGGGATACAGCAGTTAGCGAGATCTATAGAGAGTAGTTTTTCTAACGAATATTTTAAATTCACTACCGCCTACCTAAACCCAACAAGTAGCAAACAGGTCTCTACCAAAGCTAAATATTTTAATTTCAACAAAAAAGAAACCAAAGGGCTACGCCTCAAAGCACTTTGGCAACTGTTCAAATACTGCCGGCAAGAGCAATTTGATGTGATCATCACGCACCGATTTAAGCCTCTTTACCTAATTCTCATCATCAACAAGTTTTTGAACGTGCAAAAATGCATCTCTGTTATTCATGGTTTTGATGACTTTTCCCGGCGTTATAGATACCTAATATTAAAACTACTTTGGTCTAAAAACTGGCAATTTGTGGCCATTTCCGGTGCCGTATCAAACTATCTTGTGCGCCTAAACCCCAGTTCTTATAACCGCAAAATTACCACTATTAATAATGCGATCGATGTTGATGCATCGACCCAATCTTTAAAAACAAAACAGCAGAGTAGGTCTGCTTTAGGGTTTAGTGAGCCATTGACTATCTTTGGAACTGTGGGCCGCCTAATCCCATTAAAAGGACATATTCCCCTAATAAAAGCATTTGAAGCCGTCCTCAAAAAAGAGGCTAACTGCCATTTGATCATTATTGGGGAAGGGCGCTCTCGTCCAGAGATCGAAAACTATCTATCCCGTCACAACCTTCAAGAGAATGTCACGCTTACCGGTCACCTAGAGAATGCAGCAGATTACCTAAAGGCTTTTGATGTTTTCGTCCTTCCTTCACTAAAAGAGGGATTTGGTATGGTTCTACTTGAGGCGATGGCCGCAAAACTACCTATTGTCGCGTCACACACCGGAGGAATACCTTATGTACTAGGTGACCTTGGAACATTAGTCCACCCTCGAGATTACCCGGAGAGCCTCATCAACGCGATGCTTCTAAAAGCTCGCTCAACGCCAAGTGAAAGACAGGAAGAAGGGAAAGCGCTCCATAGCCGCCTACTCAAGCTATTTGATAAACCCATTTATCAGAAAAAATGGGCGGCGCTGATTAATCAACGGGAAAAACAAGGCGGTTAGCCGTGTTATAAATATGCTGTACGAATAATATCTGCAACACGCTGACTAGCTTTCTTATCTCGTTGCCCAAAAATAGAAGAGAAGCAGCTCTCGCGCTTTTCCTCGTAGTCTGTCTCACGCAATAATGCATCACTCACCGCACCCTGCCAATGGTCATAACCTTCTTGACTATATACTGGGCCACAACTAAAGACCTGCAATACATCTTTAATATCATCTTCAAGCATATTACGAGCAACTAAACTTTTTTCAATTTGGCCTAAAGAGCTATTTCCCAAACCGGTTAACAACTGAGGCGTACCATAAAAAAGAGCCTCTTCACTAGGAGAGTTTGCATCAGAAACCAGCAAATCTGCCACCATCAGCGCATCTGGCAACGCAATATCAACCAAATCGATGATTGCATTGCCTCTTTCTTTTGCAGCCACCTTCAGAGCCTTCATTGCTGACTTCTCATGCCACCTCAAATTCATTGACTGACTGGGGTGTGGGCGCAAAATTAAGTTATATTCAGCTGAAATATCTTTCAGCAGTTGTTCTGCGCACAGTTCCCAAGAGCCAACACCTTTTCTGCTCGGGCAGTAAACAACTGTTTTAAGTGACGGGTCCATGCCTAGTGCTTCTAACATTGCACGCCGATTTAGTTCATTTTTTTCAAGAAAGTGACTAAAAGGGATAAACCCTGTTTTTGTATAACAAAACTCCTCCCCTTTTTGATGCCTCAGCAACATTCTTTCCATTCGCTCACCAATCAGGAAAAGATGATCAAAATGACGCAGTCCTTCTAAGACTTCCGCAGATAGCCCTGCATAGGTCCCATGGAAAACCATCATCTTTTTTGCGGAATAAGGAGTTAACAAAGATGGGTAAGGAGAACCTGTAATAATACAATCTGCATTCAGCATCGCCTTATGCCCAGCGCTAAAGCGTTTAAAACGCTTACTAAAGCGTGCAAAACCCAGTTCTGGGTATTCATTTTTAAAATAGTGCGCCGTACTTCTTCTTCCAGACACAAAGAGCCCCCCCAATTCGCGCTGAATTGCGACCAAAGAGGGAATGGCTTGATACATTTGCGAAAATAAACAAACGTTGTTATTCATATCTGCAAACACGGGGGGTTATTCAAAGGCAGTCCATGAAACAGCGGTTCCCCGCATGACGCTTTGCTTGATAACCCGACCTAACAATTGGTCCAAATACTTTGGAGCCAAGCCGAAACCAGGGCGAACGCTCCGAATATCAGCCTCAGTAACAACATCTCCTGCGTTAAGGTCTCTCACAAAATAGAGTGAACGACGAAACTTAACATTGTCTGATTCACTGGATTTGCGGCCATAATCAACCTGCCCCAACGCCTGCCAAGCTATTTTTGCCCCATCACACAATGCTTTTAATTCGTCAGCTTCAAGAGAAAAACTATCATCCGGCCCACCTCCGTTGCAATCTAATGTCACATGTTTCTCTATGATTGAGGCGCCTAATGCCACACTCGCTATGGCCGTTGTGTTATCCAATGTGTGATCAGAAAGGCCAGTGACCAAACCAAACCGTTGCTGCATATCAACCACCGTTTTTAAATTGTAATCTTCTGCTGGTGCCGGATAACCGCTAACACAATGCAAAATGGCCAACTCTTTACAGCCTCCCTCTCTTGCCGCCTCAATCGCCTCTTGAATTTCATCCGCGTCCGCCATTCCGGTTGAAATAATCATCGGCTTACCGGTACTGGCTACATACTTAATAAGCGGCAGATCAATCGCTTCAAATGAGGCTATTTTGTAGGCAGGACTATTAAGCTCTTCAAGTAAATCAACCGCCGTGTTATCAAATGGTGAGCTAAAAATAGTGATGCCTAGCTTCTTTGCGTGTTCAAAGAGCGGCTTATGCCAATCCCATGGAGTGTAGGCTTCCTGATAAAGTTCGTAAAGCGTGCGCCCCGCCCATAGCCCATCAAGCAATTGAAAATCTGGCAAATCACAGTTAATCGTTATTGTATCGGGTGTATATGTTTGCATCTTTATTGCATCGGCCCCTGACTGTTTTGCCATATCAATAATTCTAAAGGCTTTATTGATATCTCCATTGTGGTTGGCTGACATTTCAGCAATGACATATGGAGAGAAACCGGCGCCTATCTTTCTACCATCAATCGTAACTAGCTTACTCATCCATCACCTCGACCTTTAGCTTGAATTTTTTGCCATTTCTGTAAAAAAAAGCCGGAAACCGATCCGGATCACAGACTCTTATTAAATCAAATTGTTTGTCAATCGATTGGTGTATATTAATCTCACTGTCTTCTGGTGCTCTCTTTGGCCAAGATGACACTCCTTCTTCTGACTGCTTGGAAGGCGTTATATTCAGAAAATTCTCAATAGCAAAATCCATTAATTCTAGCTCGGCCTCAAAAATCAGTTCATTAATTTGATCATATAGAGCCGCATCAGGTATGTTGATCGTAACTTTTTTCCATATATCTCCAGAATCCACTTTGTCCTCAGCCTCTAACAGCGCAAGTGTAACCTGATTAGCTCCATTTATTATTTCCCATATATGAGGACTCCAGCCTCGACCTCTTGGTAAATCACTCGCATGAATTACAAGTGTTTTTTTGAATTTATCTCGATCATATTGGGAAATAACATCTGAGCATGAGACTAAAAAGAGAATATCCCCATTAAAAAGATCTTTTTTTGAACGTGACAATTGCACTTCATGTTTAGCTTGGTTCAGCTTAATCCATCTTTTCAAGCAGGTATTTACAGGGTGATCTTCTGAACTATTAAGTATGGTTATTTTCATTTCAGATGCCTTAATAATTGCATAGTTCCTCTTCCATTAGTCACTACAGAGGAATTAGTCGCTAACAGTTCACTCTTACTTATTGCTTTATTAATTTGCCTACAAAGGAGGTCTAGTTCTGCAATATCGAGGTATAAAGCAGCATTTGCCTCACCAATTAACGCTGCAATAAGCATTTGGTTTTTGGCTAGAACTATTTGAATAGAGGGCAATCCCAAACAACATCGCTCCCAAGTTGTTGCTCCCGCCGCTCCAATCGCCAAATCAGCATTCGCCATCATTTCAGCCATATTGCTAACATTAACGTATACAGCTGTTTTGTACGGCACCAATTTAGCTTGCTGCTTTACATTCTCAAGGTGTGGTGCGGTCATCCCCATTACAATATTAATTTCTAAATCTTTGGGGAGGGAGCAGTTATTTAAAGCAGTTAGCAAACAACCAGTTACGTTCTCAGAATCAACGCCTCCCATGGTAATAAGCAGTTTTTTAAACTCAGGGTTGGCCCGGCGTTGCAAACTATAGTCTCGCCATTCAGCAAATTCCGGCCTTAGCAAGGCATATTCTGAGCCTAACAACAACTGCGTACTTTTAGGTACAAGGCTGGCATAATCTTCTGCTTTCCGGCCATAGGTTTGGTCTAGCAATAAGTCACATCGGTGTTCTCTATTAGCGAGGTCATCAATCACCATAAGCTTTGCATAACATTCAGCTAATAATGTTTGCCAAACTTCATCAAGTGAGTAGTGATCAACAATCACCCAATCTGGCTTCAACTTTTCTAATATGGGGCGGCATAACTCCGCATCTTGCTGCTGTGTCGAACCTAACCACTTCCGACCATATAGCGTACCTTTCCCCGAAAGGTCATCAACATCTAGCTTCTCATCACAATCAGCGTCATTCACTTCTTGAGGCAATGCATGCGTTTTAAAACCTTGTTTCTCAATGTGGCCAAGCAAATGCCCTTCATGCGCTCGACAAATAAATGCAACGTCAGAACCTTGTTTTTTTAGCGCTTCCGCCAGAGTTAGGCACCGCATCACATGGCCTGTACCAATTCGAAGAGAGGCATCCGCCCGAAAGACGACCGTCCTGTGCATGTTAATTCAGTCGCTTAAATCCGGCATCACAAACTGGGCCTTTTAGCAGATCATTAACATCTCGACCTTCTTCACACTCTTTTATCAACGCAAAGACTGAATCAAGCTCTTCAAAGAACCTTTTCACAACATCCGGTGTATGCTCAGTACAAACATAGACACTGTTACCCGCTAAATAACCTTTAGCCAGCATCTCCTGGGTTATAAGTGATTTGTACGCTAAGGCATTTTGGCTTTGAAAGGTAAAACCCGTCAGTGCCGGCAAGCCCCAGTGATCAATTTTGAGCCCATATTTATCCGCCAATTTACCCCATGAACTGGCAATACTCTGCCCTGTCTTCGTAATCACTTCCCAAGACATCTCTCTTTCCATAACCTCTAGCGTTTTTAATGCTGCAGCCGGGCCAATTCGTTCTGTCCAGAATGTGCTGCTAATAAAGGTAGACTGGGCCGCCTCCATAATTTCCCTACGACCTATCATTGCAGTGATGGCATAGCCATTGCCCAACGCCTTACCAAAGATTGCCATATCAGGCTCGACACCATAAAGTTTATGCAGCCCACCAAATGTTTGGCGAAACCCGGATGTACATTCATCAAAAATCAGAACAATCCCTCGTTCAGTTGCCAGTTTACGTACTTTTTGCAGAAAATTATCTTCTGGCCCTTGGTTCCTTGATACTTCCATTTTGATCACGCCAATTTCATGCTCATCCACAAGCGCTTTAAGTTCAGCATAATTGTTGTAGTTAAATGGTAAAACAGTCCCACGTAGATTTTCAGGAACCCCTTTAGGCTCAAGCCCCGGCAATAGGTGGCCTGCAAGACTATCATCGTCACCTAAATTTGCAGAAAGATACCAGTCATGCCAACCGTGATAACCGCACACAGCGACTTTATCCTTTCCAGAAGCTGCGCGTGCAATTCGAATGGCAACGGCGTTGGCCTCACCGCCTGTGCGTGCAAAGCGCGCCATGTCCGCCCAAGGATGGAGTGCCACCAGTTTTTCTGCCAAATAAACCTCTTCTGGGCAGTTGAATGTAGACATATTGCCCGCGCTGATAGTGGCACGTACCGCATCATCTACCTCTGGGTGGCCATAACCTAGTATATTCGTACCAATTCCCATAATGGATAGATCTAGATATTCTTTTCCATCCATATCCCAAACTTTGCAGCCTTTTGCTTTGCTAAAATAGGCAGGCCACTGATCTGGCAAAAACATTTCAGGACGTTTAGACAACAACATGTTTCCACCCGGGATAACCTGCTTGGCGCGCTTCCACAGTTTTTGGCCTGAACCCATCATTGCTCCTTCATTGCGAATTAGTTTTTGGTTTAATGAAAATAGTTCTGGCTGACTAGACTGCAGCTCCCTCACACGCGCCCAGGTAAAGTAAATATCCGGTGCAAAATGAGCGAATACCGCCGATACAACCTCTAGGTCAGCCTGTTCATCAACGGTCCAGCGTAACGCAGAAAGGTCTTTGCCATGCTGCATGGATGCGAGTTTAAAGTGCCCACTCGTTCGCATATAAGGTGTTACATGTTCGCGATCAAACGCCATTTCAGCTTCTAACGCTGAGGATTGAAGCGCAGCAAAAGAGAACACCTCAACATCGAGTCCGTCAGGGTAAGTTGGTGGCGAGGTATTACTAAGATAATCAACACCTGCCTCTTTAAACGCGGCGATTGCTTGATCAACCAAGGCTGGGTCAATCAATGGGCAATCACCTGTCACTCGAACTACAACATCCGCTTGAACCTCTTTAGCCGCCTGAAAATAACGATCGAGCACATCATTTTCATCGCCACAATAACAACGATACCCCATGCTTGACACCTGCTTAACTAGGGGCTTGTTGCCTTCAGCCACCGAGGTGGCAACAATTATTTCATCCACTTGTTCCGCATGTGAAAGGCGATTCAATAACAACTCAATCATCGGCCTCCCACCAATACGCTTCATAACCTTGTTAGGCAGTCGAGTAGAGCCCATACGAGCTTGGACGATAACAACCGTTTTCATTTATTCACCCAAAGGGCCGGGTTTAGCAACTCTTCATCACAGAGACTAAAACTGTCTGGGATAGGAGGAAGCCCCCCGGATGCGGCCATAGAGATCTCTTTCAGTTGCACGGCACTTTCAACGCCCAGCACCACTTTTGCAATACCTTCGACAGACAGCGCATAACGCAAACATGCCTCCAGTGGTGTTAACCCTGTCTCTTTTAGCCAAGCATCCCATCTGCTCCAGAGTGAACGCCAACGATTAAACTGTGAAGGGCGCTGCTCGGCATTCATTAACAGCAATCCTTGAAGAAAGATCGATCGCACATGAAGTTCGCATCCCTCGTTCTGAAGCCGCTTAATCCATCCAGATTCAATGAGTCTCCTGTCTATAATGCTAAAAGGAGCTTGCACAATGTCGATTTGCATCATGCCAAAAAGCTGATCAAGCTCGGCTGGCTCATAAACTGAAATACCAATTTTATCGACTAATCCGCTTTTCTTGAGATGGCTCAAAGCATTCTGAATTTCCTGTCCGCGCGGGCCTGTTAACTGAGCGGGCCTGTGTAACAACAACCCATGCAAACGATTCACTTTTAGCCGTTGGCAAGATTCATGAACCTCTGTCTCCACCCAGCGATTAACATCGACAATGCCGGCTGGTAATGCCGATAATTTGCTGATAATGTTCCACTCATTTACTCCTAAAGACCCCAGTACCGCCTCACTTTCACCGTACGCGATTGCAGTATCAAGTGTATCAAGGTGAAGATTATTTGCCAGATTGAGAATTGCTCCTACTTCAGTGCTTTCCACCTGTCCTGCTTTATTCGCAATGCCATATGCAAGCCCGAACTGAACGGTGCCGAGCGCAATTTTACAGTTCATACTGAATGAGTTCGCTTTTGAGTATACCCAAAACAAAACAACCTAGCCGAGAGCCAGCCGATACAACATGCCCGCGCCGAAACCCTTCTACGGTATATCCCGTTTTGAGAAAGACGCGGAGGGATGCCAAGTTTTCTGCATAACATCCTGCTTCAATTCGCTCTAAGCCAAGGTGGTTAAATCCATATTGGCTGAGTGCCTGCACAACCTCCCCCGCCAGCCCTTTCCCCCAATAGGCTTTGTCACCAATAAACAGACTCAACTCTCCTCGGGCATACTCCGTATTAATAAACCCGAGCTTAGTGTTACCAATATGCCTTTCGCCATCTTTCATAAAAATACCGTAAAGGTGCGCCTTCTCATCCTCGTTGCACTGATCAATAAATGCTTTGCAAGAAGCAATCGTCTGCGCATTGTGCCTTGTTTCTAAATAACGATTAACCTCAGGGTCATTAAGCCAATTCACATAGTGCTGAGTCGCATCTTCTTCTGATAATGGTCGTAAATACAGCCTATTCGTTTCAATGACCGTCATTGCAGAATCTTCTTCAAAGCGTTGACAACCTCTTCTTGCTGATCATCATCAAGCGTTGCATAAAGAGGCAGACTAATGGCCTCCTCGTAATATGCTTCAGCTTCAGGAAAATCTCCATCATGAAATCCTCGCCTCTGGTAGTAAGGCTGTGTGTGCACGGGAATATAGTGCAGATTAACGCCAATTCCTGCCGCTCTAAGCGCTTCAAATACTTCTCTATGTGTTTTTGTTGCCTTCTCTCTCTGCAACCGAACAACATAGAGATGCCGGCCTGAATAACTGTCTAGGTGCTGCCATGGTAGCGTTAACGGAAGGCCCTTTAAAGATTCGTTATAACGTTGAGCCAACTCATGCCGACGAGCAACATATCCGTCTAATCGCATCAGCTGGCTAATTCCAAGCGCGGCTTGAAGATCTGTCATCCTGTAGTTAAAACCAAGGTCAATTTGTTGGTAATACCAGAGGCCATCCGGCGCCTTCGACATCAACTCCGGGTCGCGAGTAACCCCATGGCTCCTGAGTAACTCCATTTTTGCTGACAGCGCCTTTTCATTTGTCAGCGCCATTCCTCCCTCGGCTGTGGTAATAATTTTAACTGGATGAAAACTAAAGACTGTAATATCGCTATAGCGGCAATTGCCAATGGGCTCACTTTTGTATTTTCCACCTATCGCGTGCGAGGCATCCTCGATGACTCTAAAACCATATTCCTGTGAAAGTTGAGAGATTCGTTCCATATCGCAAGGCTGCCCACACAAGTGCACAACGACAACAACTCTAGGAAGCAAACCTTCTTGCGCTGCCTTTATTAATTTAGCCTCAAGAGCCTCAGGGCTAATGTTGTATGTGCGCGGATCAATATCGACAAAGTCCACTTTTGCTCCACAATAGAGCCCACAATTTGCAGATGCGACAAAAGTAATTGGCGTTGTCCATAACCAATCTCCTTTGCCAAGACCTAGTGCAAGACAGGCTATATGTAGCGCTGATGTCGCACTGTTAACAGCAACTGCATGCTCTGCTCGGCAGTATTCTGCAACCTTCTTTTCAAACAGAGGAACCTTTGGCCCCTGTGTAAGGAAATCTGACTGAAGTACCTCCACAACCGCATCAATATCAGCCTGGTTAATGTCCTGCCTTCCATAGGGAATCATCCCTAAATATTCCCGATCTTGGCATGATTTGTAGTAATCCACTCTCTTAAGGCATCACTACTCATCCAATCATCATTTGTCTCACTGGAATAAACAAACCCCTCTTCTACTTTCTTTCCGTCTTTTATTCTCGCAGGGCTACTGTCCCAATTATTAATTGCCGGCAGAATCTTGTAATGTTCCTGATATTCGTAAGTGAAATAGGCATCCTCTGCACTAATCATCTGCTCATGCAATTTCTCACCAGGGCGGATACCGACAACTTCCATTTCTGCGTCGGCGGCAACAGCTTGTGCTACATCAACAATATTCATAGATGGGATTTTTTTTACATAAATTTCCCCTCCTTCCATATCATCAAAAGCGTGCCAGACCAGCTCTACCCCCTGCTCTAGGGTAATCATAAACCGCGTCATACGCTCATCTGTAATCGGTAAAACACCTTTATCTTTTATGGAGAGGAAAAAAGGAATCACCGAACCCCGCGATCCCATTACATTGCCGTAACGCACCACAGAAAACCGGGTATTATGACCTCCCGCATACGAATTTCCAGCAACAAAAACCTTGTCCGATGCCAGTTTTGTTGCGCCGTATAAGTTAGCCGGGCTACTTGCTTTGTCAGTTGACAAAGCAACAACCCGCTTCACCTTTTTATCGATACAGGCTTCAATCAAATTCATCGCGCCAATGATATTTGTTTTAATGCACTCAAATGGGTTGTACTCAGCCGTAGGCACTATTTTTGTCGCTGCCGCATGCACGACGTAGTCAACCCCATCCAGCGCACGATACAGTCGCTCTTTATCTCGCACATCGCCAATAAAAAAACGCACACGAGGGTCACCTTCAAACTTCTTGGCCATCTCCCACTGTTTCATCTCATCACGAGAGTAAATAATAATTTTCTTGGGGTTATATCTATCGAGTGTCATCGGCACAAAAGTATTACCGAAAGAGCCCGTACCTCCCGTGATAAGAATGGTTTGATTATTTAACATGTAACGACCTACTTTAAATTCAAAAATTTCAACTATTACAAGGTGCAATAGTTCGTTCTGTTTTCTTTTCGTTTATTTCCCAATACGTCATAACCAATGGCAACCAAAAAATCAGCCACAATGCGTCTGGGCTTGTGATCAAGTCTTTGCCATCGAACAAGAGACCCACCACGCCCACACTCAATCCCAGAACCATTGCCGCTCCTGATTTTATCCCTTGGTAAATCACATAACCAAGGAGCCCTAACAAGCTAAACAAACCCAATATTCCTGTATTGATAAGATGAGAGAGAAATAGATTATGTGCATGCTGGAAAGTTCGACCATTTTCAATGGTGACTTCACTATTACCTCCAAAACCACAACCCAAAAATAACCCGCAATCAGCAGCTTTATCTAAACCACTCATCCAAATATCAATTCGGTAGGAGGTGCCCCGATCAAAGACGTTTCCAAAAAAATAACTTGCCAATGAGCAGGCTAACAATAAAGTAATTATTACCGCAATAAATCTCTTCTGGGTCGCGGATTGCGCTAAAAAAGCCATCACAAAAACCCCAAAAAACAGCCCCACAATGGCGGATCTTGACTTATAGAAATACAAGAAAAATACCATAAGAAGAAACAATAGCAACACGCACACTCTCTTTTTGTTTTCAGAAAGCCACTGCATTAGTGGCACACCGTAAACCGTCAAAATAATGGCCGCAAAAATGGGTGAATCCAGCCTCAGTATTGGGTACAACCTCACATTCAAACTACGGCCTTCAATCCAGTAAACATAAATAAAAGATAGAAGGCTATAGCTAATAGCCAAACAAAATAGGTAAAGCACTAGCTTCTTAACAGAAACAAGGTTTGCTGATAACAGGAAATAGCCAGCACTAATGAATGCAGCGACATAAAGAGTATGCCTCAATCGCTTTGCTACATTTTCCCAACCGCCTGAACTAAAGTCGACGAAAGAGAATAGGGACCAAAATACAATCAAAATGAAAAATGGCGATAAAGCCGAGCAGAGCTCCTTGTTTTTTATAAGGACTTTTATTGAGAGAAGTGTTGGCAATAAAACTAGCAGGTAAAAAGCCACATTAACCATTTTGGATGCTGGCAGCGCAAAAAATAGAAATAAAAACCCTAGAAAACCATAGGGCAATATAGAAGGGGCCCTCTCTTGCACAAATGACCAATTTATTTTCTTAGTCATATATGTAGGTTAAGTCCTTTAAACAGAATAGGCGCAATCTCACTACCCCCTAAATCTCGGAACAATCTCGACCAGTCTCGTCTAGCCAGCTGCTCCTGTCGCCTCTTGTCCCTGTTTTTTTGCATCCCATCTAGATCTATCAACAGGGGGCTATTTTCGGCAATCCAAATATTATGCGATTTCAGATCTCCATGGCTAATTTCACTCTGATGTAGTTTTACAATTAACCTCCTCACTTTCTCAGCCATCGCTTTAGCCTCAGCTGAACAGTCATCACGACTGAAATAGTTTGCTGCATGCTCTCCAGAAATATATTCCGTCAAGATATAAGAGCCAAAACGCATTACTCCAAACCGCTGTTCCAACATTAAGAGTGGAGCCGCTGTGGATATACCATTAAACCTGAGCAGGTGGCCACTTCGCCAGCTCACCGCTGCCCGACTTTCCAATAAAGAGCGCGCCAATCGGTGGTGCGTACTCTTTTTGTTATAACGCTTCACAACACATGACTTTCCCGCAAACTTGATTTTAGCAACAGTCGCTGATCTACCACTCTTTAAAATCTCTCCTCGCTCTATAAATGCATCAGGTTCATTAATAAAACGATAGGCCTCTTCCTCATCGATTTCTCGTGAGAAAACTGAGAAGTTATTCCAGTTTTTAATCAAATTAAATTCACTACAAGCTCGAAATACTTTTTTTTCTACATATCTCCCTTCACGCCAAGTTCTCTGCTCTTTTACTTTTTGTTTAAGCGCCTGAAGGGGCATTTCAGTCATTGATATTCCTCTGAGGCCCAAATAACAGCCAAAAACTTGATCCACCCAGTCATCTTCCCACGGGTGAAATTGAGCAAAAAACAGGGCTATATTGTCAATGGCCAGTTCAACACTTAGAGCCTGTCCTTTCTTTTGGAGAGAGACCTGATCTCCATCAATCAGGTAGAGCCCACCTTCACCAATCAAAAAGTTATTCAAATGGATATCTTCTTGGACAACTCCGCTATTGTGCAGTGTTGCTATAACGTCTAATGCCTGCTTAAATATCGCGGCCTTCGCCCCATCACCACTCGCTTTCTGCCAACACGCATCAAGCGTATCTGCTTGATCAATAAATTCAAAAATGGCAAACGCGATACCTTGCTGTTCATCAACAACCGCCTCCAACAATTCAGGCGTTCTAACCCCACTACTCGCTATATGAATAACACCATCAACTTCTCGTTGCCAACGCCGTTTGTAGCTTGCGCCAAAGAAAAGTTTCACCAAAACAGTCTGGCCGCCATAAGTGGCTTGACAGACCATTCTTTTAGATGGCAGATTTCGCAATAATTGTGTGCAGCTAAGAACTTTACCTAACAAGCAGCTACTCTCCACCTCATAAGGAAAGGAGAGATTACTAGCTACCTTTAAAAAAGCCTTAGTCACTTGTTGTTGCATCCAATGAATTTATTCTGAAGGAGGTGCCATATCATACCGTGGCTCAGCCCTTTCCGGGCCTAATTTTTTGGTTTAAGTGAGTGAGCTAAAAAATCAAACTGCGCGGGTGAATTGCCGCCTTTCAGTATGCTTAACATAATTTTTCTCTTCTCCCAAAGCCTCTGAGCTCCTACCAGTACCCTCTTTATACTCTGGAACCAGCTGGCATAGTAGAGACTTAACCTTATCATCATCGAAAGTATTACACGCGTCACTCAACGCTTGTAACAACGACTCAATATCTTCTTTTTTGTAAGATCTCGCGGAGGCATAAAAAAGCTTATCATGGCCTGATGGCTTCAGACTCTCCTCATCATGGAATAGCTCTTCAAAAAGCTTTTCGCCTGGCCGTAAGCCAATATACTCAACCTTAATATCTTGACCTGGAGTCTTTCCGCTCAACCTAATCATCTGCTCTGCAAGGTAACTAACCTTAACCGACGCCCCCATATCCAGCACAAAAATCTCTCCCCCATGTCCAACCGATGCCGCTTCCATAATCAACTGGCTCGCCTCTGGGATAGTCATAAAGTAACGGGTCATGTCGGGGTGGGTCACCGTCACGGGCCCCCCTTTTTTAATCTGCTCCTGAAATAACGGCACAACACTTCCAGCCGAGCCCAACACATTCCCAAAACGGACAGTAATAAATTGGGTCGCCGATTCAACAGCAAAAGATTGGCAAAATATCTCCGCCGTTCTTTTTGTTGCGCCCATAATATTGGTTGGATTAACCGCCTTATCGGTAGAGATCAGTACAAATTTATCAACGCCAACCTCAATCGACTCTTGGGCAACATTAAGCGTTCCAATGACGTTATTGCGTGCCGCCTCACGGGCCTGCGTTTCCAAAAGTGGTACATGCTTGTAAGCTGCGGCATGAAAAACAAGGTTGGGTCGAAACTGACCCATTACGCGCTTAAGCGCAGACCTATCCACAACATCGCCCAATAAGGGCAAGATCGAAAGACCGGGATATTGTGCTTTGAGCTCCATTTCAATCTTATAAAGATTAAATTCTGATTTTTCAAAAATAATCAGCTGCTTAATCGAGAGCTGCACAAGCTGTCGACACAACTCTGAACCAATTGAGCCTCCGCCACCCGTGACAAGGATGGTTTTATTCTCAAGACTACCTTTTATACTCTCCCACGCCAGCTTTACTGGGTCTCTCCCCAACAGGTCATCAATTGAGACTTCACGCAGCGCTTCTTGTGTCACCTTTCCAGAAAGAATCTCTGCTACCGATGGCAATGTCAGAAATGGAACCCCACAAGATTCACAAATTTCAACAATCCGTTGCATCTCTTTATCTGTTGCAGAAGGTACCGCAATTAAAATAGCGCCTACCTGATACTTCTCAATGTATCTTGGGACTTTTCTAATTGAGCCAGCAACACTAATACCCCTAATCTCGCGCTTTCTTTTGTTTTTATCGTCATCGACAAAGATTACCGGCCTATATTCCGCACTAGGCGCACGTAACAGGTCACGAACCAACTGCTCCCCTGCTTGCCCTGCTCCAATAATTAGCACACGTTTCCCCGCCCCAGCTACAGGACCATTACCATCTTTCCAGAAACGGTATAACAGCCTCGGGGCACTCAACAAGAGCACAAGCAGCACCCCATACAGCGGAATAATCGAGCGAGGCACGCCTTCTAGGCGGTTATACAAAAACAACACTAGAGCCACAATCAGAAGGGCACTCAGAACTGATTTCCACATCCTCAGGAGATCAGGCATAGAGGTAAACCGCCAAACCCCTCTATAAAACCCAAAAACCTTAAAGGCTACCGTCTGAACAACAATAACCAAAGGCAAGTATGATACGGCAGAATTAAGAGCTTCTTCGGGTATAGCCCCAAGGTTAAACCGCAGCCAATACGCACCAAACCAAGCAATGGACGCCATTAACAAATCATGGAAAAAAACCATTCCGCCTGACCGAAGTCCCTTCAACTTTTCAGAAAACATAAGGTTTATTTCTAATCTTCATAAGAATTATCTATTAACAATGGATCACCAAAATATCCATAAACAAGGTGGTTTAGCGCACTTACGTCCTATTTAAGCACATCCAGAATGCAGTCAATAACACTATCCTGTTGGGCAACACTCATACTAGAAGCAGAAGGCAAACAAATCGATGTTCTAAACAAGTAATCACAATAACTTTGCTCTTCATCATGACTGAAGTAACGCGCCCCTTTAAATAGTGGCTGTAAATGCATAGGTTTCCAGACGGGCCTTGCTTCTATATTTAATTCGGCCAGCGCCTCAATAAGTACCCGAGGCGTTATTTCTGTTTTTCGCGGGTTAAGTGAAAAAGAAGATAGCCAGCGGTTTGAGAAGTCACCTTCTGGCTCGGGCATCCAATCAACACATTCCATATCTGCAAAAGCATCTCTGTAACGAAAAAATACTTTTCGACGCGACTGCACTCTCTCAGCAAGAACCTTTAGCTGCCCTCTGCCGATACCTGCAAGAACATTACTCATACGATAGTTATAGCCAACCTCAGAATGCTCATAATGGGCCACTGGATCTTTTGCTTGTGTCGATAAAAAGCGCGCTTTTTCTATCAATTCGCCATCATCTGAGACTAGCATCCCACCACCCGACGTGGTGATTATTTTATTTCCATTAAAGGAAAAAATTCCAAATTTCCCAAAAGTCCCCGTATGCTGCCCTCGATATGATGCGCCCATCGACTCAGCCGCATCTTCGACAACAGGTACGCCATAAGCCTCACTGATTGCCATGATCGCTTCCATATTCGCACTTTGCCCATATAGGTGCACGACAACAATGGCCTTCGGCTTTTTCCCTCTTCGACAACACTCCTGTAACGCTTTCTCCAAAGCCGCAGGGGACATATTCCAAGTTGCTGGGTCAGAATCAATAAAAATCGGCACCGCTCCCTGGTAAAGAATAGGATTGGCGCTGGCGACAAACGTAAAACTAGAACAGAGCACCCAATCATTCTGAGCAACATCTAACAATCTTAGTGCAAGATGAATAGCCGCTGTGCCTGAATTTAAAGCAGCCGCATGCTGACTTCCAACATAATCAGCCAACTCCTTTTCAAAGGCATCAACATTCGGCCCTAATGGCGCAATCCAGTTGGTTTGAAACGCCTCCTCAACAAATTGCCGCTCATACTCACCCATATGCGGAACAGAAAGTAATATGCGGGGCTGTATTTTATGCCTTAAATAAAGGCCTGCAGGCCGGTTGTTTGCATCGACAACAGGCACTTGATTGATCTCATAACGATCCATCAAATCAAGAATCTCAGCATTACTCGCATCAATAAGGCCGACCACCGGCACCCTTGCTTCCAAACTCTCTAGCGTATCACCCAGCCCTTTCCCCGCTAGCAGCAACCTACGAATATCTCCATCAGTAACCGTCCGTTGCAACGTCTTATCCGCACCCACTAACAACAAAATAGACATCCCACTCTGGTTCAGTAATTCTAAACCCTCCTTTAAGGAATGTTTTCTTGTAACGATAATTTGATCAACGCTATTCATATTGTCTCATCTGATCAGATTGATGTGCCGGGCACACCAACCACAATTTTATTATCCGGCACATTACATGTAACGACCGCACCCGCCCCAATAACGACACAGTTTCCCACTTCAACCCTAGGAAGAATCGTCGCACCAGAACCTATTAGGCACGCCTCTCCAACATGAACACCGCCGCCTAGCGTAGCATTTGGAGCGATATGCGAGTAAGAACCAATATGACAATCGTGATCGATTATCGAACCGTGGTTTATAATGCAGCCTTCTCCAATTATTGCTTCAGCCCCAATTACCGCTTTCGCCGCCACAAAACACCCATCATAAAGGTGAGCGCTAGGCGAAATATAAGCATCAGGATGTACGACCTCAAAGAGCTGCCGTCCCTGCATAAGCGCCTTCCCTCCAAGCTCCTGCCGAATGAGATTGTTACCTATTGCTATATGACATCGCTGGGGGAATTTTGAACCACTATCCCACGGCTGAATTGTAATTTTGCCCAACAAAATCTGTCCAACCCTAGACACGTCTTGATCAACCAGGGATATGCGGCATTCTGGCGAGCCGGCCAAAACTGCCTCAATGACTACTTTCGCATGCCCTCCCGCACCAACGACCAGAAGTTCAGTAGGCATTTACCTTCTCCAAGATTTTGGGGTCAAGTGAGAGTGTCGCCAAACACTCAACTATTCGCTCGGAAGCCTTTCCTTCTCCATAAGCGTTACTCCAGCATTGTCCTTTCATCTCTTTGGCAGCCGTCAAACCTCTCGCTATATCACCCTTAATCGGGGCAACATCAATAACGTTGGCGTTACGTTCTCGACATTGCTGACGATCACCTATATTCACCACAGGAGTCCCTAAGGAAGCCGTCTCTATAATACCACTGCTGGAGTTCCCAACCATGACCTCAGCTTCTGCTACTAATGATAAGAAATCATTGCGAGGCAGATGAATCACCGTTTTAATCTCCCCTTTATGCGCGTAATCACGAATCACTCGCACGATCTCTGCCCCCCCCGCATCTGCATTAGGCATAACCACCAGCGTTTGCATATCACTTTCAATCGCCACCTCCAGCAGAGCCTGCATTTGTGCCGATGCATCACCCGCTTGCTGCACCACAGGATGAAAAAGAACGAGCAATAGAGGCCTCGTTTTATCCAGTCCGTAACGGCCAAACAATGGCTCCCGCGCTAGCAACTCCGCCTGATAGATGCCATCAAGCCCAGGAGCACCCGTGACCATAATATGCTCTGGTCTTTCACCCATGCGTATCAAGCGCTCACGGGACTTTTCCGTCGCCGTAAAGTGGTAATGTGAAAGCTTCGAAACAGCATGGCGAATCGACTCATCGACTGTACCGGAAAGCTCCCCGCCATGGATATGAACTAACGGGATATTGAGGTATAGGGCGGCGATGGCGCCCGCCAGCATTTCGCCACGATCCCCAAGTAATAATAGTAAATCTGGCCGATTTTGATCCAATACCTGAGTAAAAGAGACAACCTGCTCCCCCACGGCACAAGCCATCTCTGCGCCTGACTCTCCTGTCAGACTTACAGGTATCTTTGCATCGACAGATAGACCGCTGCCAGCTATTTCTCGCCAGGTCTCACCATAAGCAGGCAGTAGATGCATACCTGTCACCAGAAGGCCTAGGCTCAACTCTGGGTGATTATGAATCGACATTAAGGTACTTTGCATCAATCCAAAATCTGCACGTGTCCCCGTCACATAGCATATTTTACGCATCAGATTAGATCCTGCCACACCAAGGTTGTGCCGGCTTTTTGTGTGGCCTTGAGGCGTTTGCCTATCACCTGCGACAGCTGCTTCGGAGGAATTCCTATGCCGGGCCTCAAAAGCACCAGATCCTCAGCTTGAATCACTTCCCCAGCCACCTTATCAGCCATCAGCGTTACACTACGACGCACCAAATCACGCACAGGCAGCTCACTCGGGCGAGGCGCTTTAATCCCGTCACCCAAACAATCTTCTACCTGCCGTATCTGCTTAACCATCAGACCCAGTTCTTCAGCTTCCAACGAAGCTTGATGATCGGGACCGGGTAGACTTCGATCCAGCGTAAAGTGCTTCTCAATAATGGTGGCTCCCATGCCAACAGCAGCCACCGAGATTAACGTACCATTGGTGTGATCCGAATACCCTACTGGAAGCCCTAGCTCTGTCGCCATCGTTTGCATGGCCTTGAGGTTGACATCTTCATTATGAGTTGGATAGTTTGATGTGCAATGCAAGAGAGTCAATACCTCTGCCAGAGACTCAGAAAAATCTCGTTTCTCCCGCTCACCCCGAATGACCATTACAGTCTCTTGCACCTCTTCTAAACTTGCCATTCCAGTGGAAAGAATCATGGGTTTATTAAACGCGGCCAGCTCCCTAATAAACGGCAGGTTAGTTAATTCTCCAGAAGGAATTTTCAGCCTTTCCATACCAAGCTCCAGAAGGAACCTGGCAGCCTCTATATCAAAAGGGGTCGACATAAACTCAATGTCGTATTTACGACAGTGCTTCATCAGCTTCTGGTGAAGTGCTTTCGTCATTTCCAGCTTTTCCAGCATCGCGAACTGGTCATTATCACCCGTCTGCTCCTTTTGATACTCGGCCGTAGCCGTTCCTTTGGCAACAAGTTCTGCCGCCTTAAATGTCTGAAACTTAACCGCGTCAGCTCCAGCCTTAGCAGCTCCTTCCACTAGTTGCAGGGCTAGCTCTTCTGAACCATTGTGGTTTACACCAGCCTCGGCAATTACAAAACATGATGACCTCTTCATTCCACTATTCACCGGCACTTAGCTTCTCTTTCATCAACAGCTCTACTAATTTAAAATCAATTGGCGCGTCAATATCTACCGACCGCTCAACAGGCATTACATACAAGCGAGTGTACCCACCCCACAACGCCTTACCAAAACTATGTCTATGCCATACATAGATCGACGCATTCATAGAATAAACAGCAGGAGCATGCTGCCTTGCAACGACCCCCTCCATCGTCGGCTTCACTAGGCGGGTATTTCCATCTGGCTGGACTTCAACCATATTAAAGTACGGGTTTTTATCCGACTTATAGGCCGTTATCACCACATCACTCTCTTCATCTAATAAATCAATGCAAGCATCAATGTCAGCAAGATCACGCAATGGTGATGTAGGGTCAAGGTCGACAATGCGGGAAACCTCTTCTCCTTCTGCCTCGATAAATTCTAGCAAATGTTTTATAACCGCCAACTTTGGTGCATCACTTGTCGCTAATTCAGGCGGCCGAAGAAATGGCACTTCTGCCCCAGCATCCTTGGCCACAACAGCGATAGCATCATCATCGGTCGACACAAAAACTCGATCAATACGCTCACACGCCAGCGCTTGTTCAATGGTGTAAACGATCAGCGGCTTTCCTAACAAAGGATTAATATTCTTTCGTGGAACACCGACTGAACCACCTCTAGCACAGATTGTCGCGATTGTGGTCATACTTGCTCCTTTGCCCGTATCGCCAACGCCGCACTATTTAACCCTTCTTGAAGGGGTTGAGATGTAGCACTATTCAATCTCACTGCATTCATAAATTCTCGCATAGCATCAATATATGTCTGCTCCACATCAAAGTCATTAGGGATGTCCGAGATCATTTCTACCCCCCTTGCTGTTTGCTTTTGCAGCTGTCCATTCTGCAAGTCCCAAATTAGGCTGGCTTTTTCCCCGTAAAACTCATATTTTCGCACCGGCTTTCGGGCTACATAATCTAGCCCAACTGTAACGAGGGCTCCGCCTTCTGATTTACTTAAAAGCAATACCGCAACCGCATTTGAAGAGATTCCAAGAGGCTGAAAAGAAGATGCCATTGCCTTGACTTGATCAAAATCGCCTAGCAAATACCTAACTGAATCCAACTCATGAATAAGGTCCCAAATTACGCCACCACCACGGTTGGGGTCGGCACTGTAGCTTCTCTGATAATCTTGTTGCGGCCGCCAATCGGGCAGCCATTGTCCTGCTTGAAAAGAGGCTCTCGCAACATCACCTAGCACCCCATCCTGAATCATCTTTTTAACCATCTGCAACGAGCTAAGAAAACGCAAATTACAGCCAACAAGGGTTGTCGCATTATAGTCGTAGCGGTTTATATAACAGCGAATGCTCTGAATATCCTCTCGCAAAATCACCACAGGCTTCTCGATATACATCGCCAACCCGGCTTTAATAAACTCCAGTATATAACGGGTGTGTAAAGCGGAGGGCGTGGCGATAACAGCACAGCTCGGCTTCAATGCCATTGCCTCTTCAACACTTGCGACAACTATCGCAGGCAGCTGACTCACCAAGGCATCAGTGCGCCGATCTGCACGTAGAATAATAAAGCTTACATTGGGGTCAATTTTTAAAATATTTTTAATATGCCGACGCCCAATCGAACCGGTTCCCACAATAACAATCTTCATTAGATCATCAGCGTCTTGAAAGTAAAATTCGAGTAACCGTCAACTTCACTCTTCTATGGTTTCGCTCAAATAACCACCAAAATACAATCGCAATTAGGTTAGATGAAACATAACAGAGAATAAGATCATAAAAACCATTTCCCGTTGTCCAGCCTACCGATAAGATAAAGAAAATCCACGTGTAATGGATCAAGTATAAGGAATAAGAAAAATCAGCCAAAAAAACCATAGCCCTGTTTCTTTCTTGCAAATCAACCGCACTTAAAATAATAAATAGCGCACTTAGAAAGGCCATCAATAATAAATAAAGGTTAAAATCATAGAAGACCGGCCGGTCAAAAACAAAGCCTGTTTCCACATAAGAAGTCCAAAAAACTCGAGTTACCATCAAAATCAATACACAGCCCAGTGACAGACTTACCACCAGTTTTTCTTGGCCACCTGTTTCGAGAAAAACAGCTATATTTTCCTCTAACTTTTTGCCTCCTTGATAGTAGAAATAGGCCAATATAGACATCAACAACCAAACCAAACTCAGCCCCTGCCCTGTTCCTGCCACACTGTTAAACAAAGGCCCTACTGATGAGATAACAAAAATCACCAGTAGCAACGGAAAGTACTTAGGGTTTTTCCTGTAAAAGAGTGCCATACCGAATAAAACATACAGCCACCATTCACTGGCAACCGTCCACAATGGCCTAGCGCTGCCAACAGTCGACAGTTTCATTTCACCAATACCCATTAATTTATCCATAAAAATACCGATCGGGTACTGCTGGAACATTGTTAATGTCGCAATAAAATTCTTTATATTAAAGTACTCTAGATACGCCCTTACATCAGTGTAATTGAAGATGTAGTAGTCCAAAGAGACTATAAAAAAAACAGCCGGGACATAAGGCACAAAAATGCGGAAAAATCGATCTGAAAAATAGGCCCCCGCCGAGTAATCACTCCTTTTTTTCTTCAACAAGGAGGTGTATGTGATTAAAAAACCTGACAGGATAAAGAAAACGATCACACCAAGATCACCAAGACCCAACGTGCTTCCAGGAAATAGTACCAGCGAATATATATGCCCTAGTAAAACCAGCTGTGCAGCAAAACCCCGCAGTCCATCAAGATAAGTCGCCTGGGCATTATTCATGTAATTACCAAACCCCCCATCCGCCGTCTACCATTATATTTTGCCCCGTAACATAACTTGACATATCACTTGCCAAAAAAGCCACGGCCCCTTTGAAATCCTCTTCGTTTGCCATCCGAGCTAGAGGGGTGCGCAAAATATATCGCTCACAGAATTTTTCAGGCTGGCTTCTATAAACGCCGCCAGGAGAAAGGGTGTTAACCCTCACATCGGGGCCCAAAACAGTCGCCAACCAGCGCGTAAGCTGCAACAAGCCCCCTTTACTAACAGAATATGCTGCTGGATTCCCCATAGATGTTCCTTCATAAAGACTCAGGTCGGGGCCATATACGCCATAGATTGAGCCAATGTTTATAATTGCTCCGTTACCAGAAGATCTTAGCAACTTGACACAGGATTGAGATAAAGCAAATGCGCTCGTTAAATTGACATCCATTGCCTGTTTCCATGTACCAACAGACTGCTCCTCAAATTGAGTTACCCAACCAGAAACATCACTTGTCCCGACATAAGCTGCATTATTGATCAACACATCAAGCCGTCCCATTGTGTCGCTAATAAATTCTGGAACTTCAGCAATAGCGTGTTCATCGGCAAGATCCAGCTCAAGAAACTCAACATTAACACCATACTTATCGCTAAGCTGAGAAGATAGCTTTTGCAACCCGCCTGCATCTATATCCAATAGAATCAGATTTGAGCCCAGTTCTGCCACTGCTTCTGATACGGCCCGGCCTATATAACCAGCAGCCCCCGTAATCAAAGTCACTCGGCCAGCCATATCACTCAGTTCAGATATTGATTTCATTATCAGTTAAACCTCTACACCAGAATTCATTATGCCTAGGAGTCCACAAATTACTTCGACCACTCGCGCCCCACTACAGTCCAACGCAGGGTATGAAAGGAGATCTAGCCGCGGTTTTTTTGCTCTCAGCAAAGCCTCTTCAACACTTCCAAGATTAGGGACATCCACAGACAGCCCTAATTGAGCATACGGCGGATAATCTCCAGCACCTATTGTGACCACCGGCAAACCTAACAAAGCGGCCTGCAGGCCTACTGTAGATGTCTCAAGCAGAACGATGTCAGCGGCACTCAAGCAATCCTCTATAGCGACCAAAGGCGGGCATAACAGTCCATGCGAGGTTGAGCTTAACGGGCGATCTAATACGGGCTTACTTGGGTGCTGCCGCACAAGGTAACGCGTATTAGTCTGTTTCTCACAAAAAGCCTCAAGGTGAGCCAGCATTACTGCCGGTTGAACAAAATCCTTCCCTATTATTGAGGTTGGCGCAGACGGGCAAACCCAAAGAATCAGCCGCTCCTGTTCTGCAATACCTAAACGCCTCCTTAGATTACCGCCATCCTTTACATTGATTAAACTTAAATCATCGAATGCTGGATTTCCGGTGACATACAGGTTTCCGGTATACCCTTTTGCCTTTAAAGATTCAGCAACATAGTCCGCCATAACTGTTACGTTTCGCGCATAACTCGACGCACAGATATATTCCGACTCATGCTGCAAAAACAGATCAGATATAGCTAAGGCGTCTATTTTCAAATCTGCTGCTGCATGCTGCAAAGCCAATTCAGAGCGCGGGGAGGTTGACGTAACCACCAAATCTGGGGCTATTTTCTTTAAAAAGAGTGTGAATGTATTTTTGGGGAAAAATGCCCTACGCCCATTTTCAGAAAAAAGCTTTAGCGCACTCTCCCGCCCATAGCTTAAGACTAGATCACGTAAACCAATTGCATAGTAAGCCAATGTTTCGAGCTGAGAAATATCTGGGTGAGTCTCTTCAGGCAAGTATGGCTTCACCAAATCAACCCACTCTTCATCACTTTCTTCAAGAAGAGAATCGTAGCCTAAGGCGTCAATTCCTACCCGTTCGAATGCCATCCTTGCAGTGGTAAAACCCAATACCACCAGCTCTATTTCCGGTATTTCCTGTAATGCATGAACAACGGGGATTAATGATTGAACATGCCCTCCTCCGTAACATGCGATCAAAACTCTCTTGACTTTACCTGTCATTATTAACGCTGAGCACTCGGAATAAAATGCAATATTTTAGTATTTCCCAATAGGTCGTTAGCCGCAACGCCAACATGCTCAACATCAGAAAGCGGCAAAGTGTCCGGATGAAATGCATAGTACCAAGTGCCACTTTCGACTGAGAAATCCATATTGTCATGGATGTATCGCTGTGATTTTGTTTTTATGGCCAAAAAGGGTTGCGGCCCAAACACCTTACCTTGCACAGTGCGCACCTCAATAAAGGGCACATCATCCCCTAATTTCTCCGGGTGAAACTTCAGTGAAAGTTCTAATGGCGGTTGCTTTCTCTCGGATTCACTCAGCTGCTGCTGAAAAGCATCATCAGCCCGGCTATATTTAAAGTCGACGCGAGGGAAACGCTGTCGACTCAGCTTTAGCATTTCATAGATACTTTCCACCTCGGGCTGCAGATCCCGCCAATCATGGCTACACAAGCCTACCAGCGTGTCCTGACCTTTTTGGGCCCGGCTAAATGCACTATCCATCTCATTTTGGGTCATATTTGCAATGCGACTTCGAACATTAAGCGCGCGGCCAATTAACCGCCTGCAATTTCCTTCAAGCTGATAGTCATCATGGCTAGGATGGTATACGCGCCAGTCACTAGGCGCTTTTCTCCAGTTTCCGGAACGTCCATTTTTAAAATCGACTGAATTATCAATATCCGTCGTATCTTCCGTTGCCATGTTAGACATATCAAATGGAATAAACTGCTCTAGAAACCAGTGGCTATCTGGTCGCTCTGCCTGAAAGCCCGCACGGTATCCAGAAGGAAAAAAGTCTCTATCAATAATACGCCGAGAAAGAATCTGGTATAAATCATTTGTCCTTAAATAATGCGTTGCGCAACGATGCGCATCTCGATAGGTAGACATAGGGTGAAAATGAAACTCAAGCGCATCCCTTGACCAAGGCTGGCTTTCAATTAAGGCTGCATAATTATCATAGATATTATGATGCCCTATATCTCGTTTACGTGGATTTACTTTATAACCAACATGATCCATGCAGTACCAGTTATAAACCCAGCCATTGCCATCGACATCCGGCAAGGTATTTCTGAATGTTTTTGAGCATACACGAGAAAGCATCTCGTGGATTTGATCCCAACTACCTAACGTATTCGCTTTATGGCTGAGTAGCACATCCTGAATCAGCTTTGTTTTATCTCCAAGATCTATATCGCCATTTGCTAGCCGCTCTAGATTAAAAACGCTAGGCGAAATCTCATCAATACAAAACAACTCCCTGAGCCTCTCAAATTTTACCTCTATTGACTCATAAAGAGGACCTTCTGTATCAATAGTGTGAACAATGTAAACTGTGCCCGTCATTTTTGACCTCTAAAATACGTCTCTAACTGTGCTTTAATAGCGCTCCGGAAAGACTATCTTCATTTCATGCGTATACGGATCGGTCCGGTATCCTTGCGAACCTTTTCCTTGCTGCAACCACTTTTTAAACCGCGCATCCAAAAATGGCTCATCGATGTAATGGTATATATTTTCCCAATCATCACGGTTTGGCATAAATCCTGAGCTTTCATAACCCAGCCTCGCCAGATACGGCTGAGTGATCATTTCAATAAAAATCACTTCCGCCCGAGTTAAATGTTCAGGCCACCTTGCTTTTCCATCAGGCAATTTTTCATGCTTCTCTCCAAAAGAGGTATTTGATGCCCAGTCCTCTCCCTCTGTATGCAGCCGGCTAGCATCAATCATCGACCGTTCATAATTCAGCCCCAAGAACTTACATATCGCCTGAGCGACAATTTCAGGTTGCTGTGCAATCTCTTCAGCCTTAACAACCATCAGCCGCTTGCTGTATTTTTTTTGCAGCAACTCTATTGTTTCCATCGCACCACGAAAATTAAATGCCGAATCTAAGAATGTATTACCCGGCTCGAAAGTCATCGTTTTATATGATGCAGCGACATCTCGAGGGTCTCTATAGATATGGACAACGCTACCGTTTGGGAACATCTCCAGAAATAGAGGAATATCCTCCCACTGCACAGCCAATTTTTCGACCCAACGTGTCGCAGTCTTTTGCCCATCCAGCAACATGCTCCGCATCATCAGGTCATACAAAACAGCATAAGTTACATTTTTATGACGTGCGGCAGCAGCCAATACTTTCTCTTCATCTAAAGATAACCCCCAGCGCACCTGTACTCGCCGGTGCGTCTCAGAAACCAATCGCTTACGGTTATCTTCATCGTGCATACTCCCGTAACGGCCCAGGCAAAAACGAAGAAATTTAATTGTTGACGAAGATGCTTTAAGCTCAGAATGAGCTCCGAGCATCGCTGACAAAAAAGTCGTGCCTGAACGGTAAACACCAGAAACCATCACAGGGCGGGTACCGGCCTCAGCCCCATAACCTAAGTTCATTTCCATCAAAAAACCTATGAATTTAATTCTTTAAATGTTTTCGAGTGCGCATCACTAATTTCTGGCAAATCAGAATAGGTATCACCTCTAGTCATGACTAGGAAGTACTCATAAAACCTTTCTGGCGTCTCTTCATATGTAAAGGTGGCAAAATCTCCACGCCGAGGGAAAAAATAGAATTGATCAATTGTATGCCCCTGCTCTTTTAGCAGCTGGATTAACAACTTTGTGTCCGTAAAAAAATTAGGGTGGCTCTTCCTTCTGGCCCCAACTTCCGCATTATATGCTTCGAGATCATCTGGATAGTAGTGGTCATTTTTCCCCGTAAAATAGATGCGTGCCCCAGGCTTCGTAACACGCAGAAACTCACTGATTGCCTGATTCTGAAAAGTTGCATCCAGCACGGCTAAACAGGCAAGATTATCAAAACTGCTATCTGTAAAAGGTAACGCCTCTGCTGAAGATTCCTTCAATTGTTGGATCGACGCATCACCCTGCCAATTCTCTTTTGCAGAATCAATCATAGCTTTGGAAATATCTACGCCTGTAATTTCCAACCCAAATTGCTTATAAATTGGAAACATTCGCCCCCAAGCACACCCTACTTCAAGTAAATTGCCCGCATTAAACCCATACGCCTTAAAGACGCTCTCATAAACACTATCATCCTCGGTATTACTATCACCTGAGATGACTTTGCTTTTGCCTACACCAGCTTCATTAACTCTCGATCGCCAATACTCTAGATACTGCTCATTCCAGTAGCGCTTCCTATCATCATCACTCATAGCTATTATCCCAAATAGGGTTTTTCAGCTGCCATTGCCCATTGACTCTGCTCCAAAGGTGAGGGCTTCTCGCCTCTTCAATAACCTCAGTAAAGGTATCTAGCGATATATCCATATACTCAAGGCATGATTGCAGATAGTGATCAGGGTACTCGCCGTCATAGCGCCGAATCAGAGAGACCCCTTCAGCCCGCGTTATATCACCGTTACGAATTTCTTGCGCGGTATCATATGTGGCCCGACCAATGCCAAACTTCACATGTGCCGTATAATAATGAAGCCAGTCAATTTGATCATCGAGTGAGCTATATTTGCTGTGGCTTCCTTCTGTACGATGAAAATTTGGAATAAAACCAGAATTTTCCACTGAAAAATAATACGTTTCTTGGGGATGCCATTTTTGATAAAAACCCAGATAGTGAACTTCTGTACCTGTATCTTCCAGTTTATGAGGGTCAATCGGCAAATAGGCCTCCAAATCTGCCGCTGTGAACTTATATTGATCCATAAGCTCAAGCGCGTTGATGCCGCCTAAATACAAATCCTCTAATCGGTTTTTAGCACTGTAATACTTAGGATCACGAGTCGGCTTCTCATTATCCGCAATCGCATTGCCATACTCGGCCTCATTCTCACCAAAAATTACCAGTGGAATATCCAGTAAAACAGACATTTTTGGTGCTAGATTTTTTTGCCCTAAAATGAATGGTTGAAAGGGGTGGCACAAATTAACGAAGGCCTGCTGAGTAAGAATTCTGTGAACATTTCTGTTTTGGTGGTAAGTATAATTAGCAAATCCCATCTCCAACCAACGGTCAAAATTAACTCTGCCTATCTCTGTGTATAAAGCTGGTGGCCACGTCACCAATATAGGATTCATTCCATATTTATACTTCAACAAGTGAGCAGCCATAACACTATCTTTACCACCGCTCCCTGGCACAACCACATCATATCGCCCATCATTTCGGCGATGGCGGTCACACAGCTCCACTAACTGTTTTTCTCTATCTTCCCAGTTAATTTTCTTTTTTTGCTCCGCAAAATTACATGCATCACAAACCCCATACTCATCAAATGCTAGTGGCCGCTTTTTTTCCCCCTTAACATTTTTAAACTCAACAGTAGACGATGGCCGTTGGTTACTCATTGTACATTTTTTGCAAAACTGCACCTCAAGAGGCAGTCCATATTTTCCTTGCTCATCAGTCATAAAGGGCTCACAAATTAATAAAATTTCTTAACAGCTTAATACCTGCTTCACGGCTTTTTTCTGGGTGAAACTGGACACCAAAAAGATGGTTTTGGCCGACAGCAGAAACAAACTTATGCCCATAATATGAGCTTAAACTAAGGATGTCAGTGTAATTCACAAACTCATAAGAGTGCATAAAGTAAAACTCATCTTCGGCGCTTATCCCCTTAAAAAGAGGCGAGTCACCCATCTGTTCAAGTCGATTAAATCCAATGTGTGGAATAGGTCCTTTGCAGGTAATTTTACGAACCTCCCCATCGATAAGATTAAGCCCCTTAGTTTCACCATACTCAAACCCAAGCGTCGCCATCATTTGCATACCGAGACAAATGCCTAATATCGGCTTCACCTTTGCAGCCTCTAATATTGCCTCGTAAAGGCCGCTGCTTTTAATGATTGCCATAACATCATGAAACCCCCCAACACCCGGCAAGACTAGCTTGCTTACCTTAGAAAAATCCGCCGCATCACTTACAATCAAGACATCTCCTCCCGCCTCAATTAGCGCACGCCTAATACTTTCTTGATTTCCTGCCGCACCGTAGTCTATCAGGCCTATCTTACCCGTCATTTATCCACCCACCTTACTATCCATATTCAACATTTTTTTTATCGCGCCGATATCACAAATTCCATAGTGTAAGGTGCTGGCTAGAGCAATCGCATCAGGGGCCGCCTCTAAATAAACCTTCCGGATATCCTCGAGTGAGCCTGCACCACTTGCCGCAACCAGAGGTATAGAAACTTTATCCTTCACATTTGCAATAAGATCTATGTCAAAACCAGCTTTACGCCCATCACGATCTACAGATTGCAATAATACTTCACCCGCTCCACGCTCCTGCGCCTCTTTAACCCACTTCAGAACATCTTTACCACTACGTTCTCTACCACAGTCAGAATAACACTCCCACCACCCATCCCACTGTTTGGCCTCAATGTTAACAACCACAGACTGAGAGCCAAAAAGATGTGCCGCCCTATCAATTAATTCTGGATCATGCTGCAGGGCATAAGTGTTAATGACAACTTTATCCGCACCACAGTGGAACAAACGAGTCATATCGTCTAAGTTCCGCACGCCGCCCCCTACAGCAAATGGGACAAAAACACCTTCTGCCGTTCGCTTGATCTCCTCAAACAATATTTCTCGTCGATACAAGGAGGAAACAATATCAAGATAAAAAATTTCATCTGCTTCCTGAGCATAGTACTGGCTTGCCAGGGTCTTAGGCTCTCCAATTTTTCTCAACCCTTCAAAATGAACCGGTTTAACTACGAACGGAGGCTTTACATCAAGTTTTGCAATAATTCTCATTACACTCTCTATTAACAACTGCCAATTTCTTTGTGTGGGATTTTTTGCAACCTACACAGAACGTATTCCAGATTAAATATTTACTCTATTCGCAACAAGCTTACCTTTATTGATCATGGGCATTTCTACATATTTATATGATAAATGACTAATGTAAAGTGTCACCATGATACTAATAAGATAAGAAAATGGCACGCCAAGCCCAAAGTATTCAAACACAAATGCCATCGGCAAACCAACCAAGGGATGGAGAAGGTAAACTGAATAACTTACCTTACCAAGAAACAAGAGCCTATTACCTAATGTTTTATGAATACTTAGCTTTGTCCTATATATAAGAAAAACCAAGCTTATGCTAAGAAATGTCAATAGAAGTCTGGCCACACCTTCAGTGAGATCTTCTCTCTCTCCCCCAACCGGGTAAAATATAAATATAGAAAATATAGCTACAATAAAAAAACTCCCTATCAACCTGCTAACTCTTATGCCAGAAAATAATAAGGCAATCATAACGCCAGAATAAAATAAAAAAAGCTGATTAAACGGGTTTATATACTTATACCACTTTTCTAGCGAAGTAGCGGTTTCCCCAAACATAAAAAAAGCAAAATAAACATACACAAATAATGCCATGAGATATGAAAAGTAGAGCGCAAAGTTCATTCTCTTAACCACAAAAAACATTATAACTGGAAATAAAGCATAGAACACCATTTCATTCCCTATGGACCAGCCTCCAATGGGAAGATAAAGCGACGTATCAACGAACCCAAAAACTAAACTATAATTGAGAATAATCTCGTAAATACTTGCATTAAACTCTTTATTTAAAATGATATATTGCACGTATTTAAGAATAATTGTCGCGGTCACAGCTATTGAAAATAAAGGAAATATTCTGAATATTCTTTTTATAATATAGCACCTTAAATTCTGGAGTGACGCTGCCTGCTTATCATAAGCAAGTGCTAGACTTAAACCACTCAATATATAAAAAATTGAGACGCCATAAATACTAAATACATTCATGAACTGGCTATACTCAACACCAGACCATGTTATATAGTGATATAACATTATAGAAATTGCCATCATGCCTCGCAAATAGTCTACGGAGGCGATTCGGCTATCGGTTATGATACGACTTTCAAGCATAGTGGATATGTCAAGATTCTTCTTGTCTCATAAAATATCTTTCAACCCAGGAATTAAAGATAAAACAAATCATAATAAATACCGGAATAAGGCCCATCATGAGTATTGAACGAGCAAATACAGACAGGCACATAATTGATACCATAAAGTAACTTACCAACCAGAGGTGATGGACTTTAAAAAGAAGCTTCTTATACTCATAAATGTATGCCACTAGGACAATGGAAAATAATCCAAAAAGAGCAACCGACATCATTCCTACAGATCCAGTAGCCGCAATACCCGCCCCAGCAGCGACACCCGCCCCAGCTCTATCAACGCTTAAGACTCCATGAGTTAATATCCCCAGTGGCTCAGCGTAGAAACCAATATTTTTTCCTAGATATAGCACAATTATTGGAATATAAAATGCAAGCAAGAGCGACAAATAAACGTAGCTAGAAATAAGTCTTATTTTCTTTCTATACAGAAAATAGGCAACCAATGGTGTCATTATGATGAACAGTGAAAGGGCAATTCCACTACTTGCTGAAGAAAGAAATAACGCCAAAGTAACTAAGGCTAGAAAAATAGTCTCCCTTGACTCTTTAAGTTGAATATAAACACATGCATACATTGCCAATGAGTATGCAAAAAAACCATAAATAAGCCGTCCATTCATAAATAGCGTCAATACGGTTAAGTATAAGAATATTACAAAGCCTACCATCCATTTATCATAGCCAGCGTACCTACCCTTAACATACATCCCCATCAGCGCTGAAACAGAGGCCGTACAAAACACTACAAAGCACGAAAAAATTCTATCATCTTGAATGGAAAAATAATCAGCGGCAGCATAAATAGGTCGTACCAGAAGGAATCTTAGCGAGTGAGCATGACTGTATAGCCGGTCGATCGTAACCTCAAAGCCCGCCTTATGAAGATATTCAACTTGCCCCCATAGGTAAAAGTTATACTCGCCCGTTGCAGCAAAAAATAGAACCATCAAAAAGAAAGTTACCACCATAACTTTCATCATCTGTTCACTTATATTACTCATCCTCAAAACTTCTCGCCCAAATTTCAACCGCCATTAATGCTCGAATTTCACGTGTGTTATTTCCTGATCCGTTATTATGGTTTTCGAGCAGCGCGGCAACATAGTCATAATTGAATAAGCCTCTCGCTTGCGTCCTATCTGACAACAACAACTCCTGACACAACGCCTTTAAGTCGCTTTTAAACCACTCCCCAATGGGTACCGTGAACATTTGTTTTTTTCTATACGCCAACCCTTTTCCAATCAGCGGCGCAACTGCTTTTTTATAGATATATTTTGTTTCACCATTCTGTAGCTTTAAATCACCGGGCATACTGAATGCCAGCTCCATCATTCTATAATCCAGAAAAGGCGCCCGGTTCTCTAACGAGACTGCCATCCCCATTCTATCTGGCTTGACGAGGTTATTTCCTGGCAGCAACAGCATCATATCGATGTAGAGTGCCTGATTTACCCGGTCCATATCGGCTGACCGGAGATACAACCTCTCAACAACAGAATCCACTTCCAAAGGACCAATTTTAGATTTGAGCTCGGGCGAAAGCAGCTCTGACCGTTGTTCTACTTGAAATAATGAAATATTTTCCAGATAGCGCTTCTGAAATACCTCATCCGTTTGCTGGTCTATCTCTGGAGTAAAGAAGTGACGGTACTTATCATAACCGGCAAACAGCTCATCCGCCCCATCCCCTGTTAGTACCATTTTGACCTGCTTAGCCGCTAAGCAAGCCACTTTATATGTTGGCAAGAACGACACATCCCCATGAGGCTGATCGCAGTGATATGTTGCCATAGGCCACAAATCTATCAGGTTTGGCTCAACTTTCTCCATGACATGCTGAGTTCCAAACCTGTCTGCGGCTTTCTGCGCATAAAGTGATTCATCATACTTTGGGTCATCAAACCCTATGCAAAATGTATTAACGGGTTGATCCATATGCTTGCTCATCAATCCCACGACCGAGCTTGAATCCACACCTCCAGATAAAAACGCCCCGAAAGGCACATCTGACCTCAGCCTGATACGTACCGCATCATCAAGAGTCTCATTGAATAATGCTATCCACTCGGATTCACTATGCTCTTTACGGCTGACCTGCGCCAAATCCCACCAACATTTTTGCTCAACTCCTTGTTGGGTTATTTTCAACCAGTGGCCTGGCATAACATGCTCTATCCCCTTAAACATCGTAAGCGGTGGCGGAACATAGTTAAAAGCCAAGAACTGATTCAAAGCTTCTGAGTTGAACTCTCGACGGCCTGATGCTTGCAAAATAGACTTGATCTCTGACGCGAAAACCACTCGCCCATTTTCATTAAGAAAATAAAATGGCTTTTCACCAATCCGATCCCGAACCAAATAAACAGCCTCAAGCTCTTTATCATAAATAGCGATAGCGAACATGCCATTGAGTTTTGATATTCCCGAAATACCATCTCGCTCATAGAGCCTTAGAATCACTTCTGTATCACAATGCGTCTGGCATGGGTAACCATCGATTAACAGCTCTTTTGCCAACTCTAAATGATTAAATATCTCACCATTTTGTACCACAATGACCTTTCCATCAGCCGAAATGAAGGGCTGCTGCCCATGCTCCACATCGATAATTGCAAGCCTACGGTTACCCAGCGCAACCGCCTTTTCAGCATCATGATAACAGCCATAGCCATCAGGCCCCCTGTACCGAATCACCTCCCCCATCGAATGTAGCGCCGAAGCCGAGAGCCTTTGGCTCTGCCCATCAAAGTAGCCAAAAATACCGCACATCTTAGTTTCCGTTTTTCTTTAAGAGCAGTTGCTCTATTGTGAGAAAGATAATCTTGAGATCAAATTCAAGTGATGCTTTATCAACATATTCCAAGTCTAGCTTGGTTCGTTGGCCTGCCGTCGCTTGCGAACGAAACCTCGCTTGTGCCAAGCCAGTAATTCCTGGCCTGACTAGACAGCGTTTATTCCATTCTTCTTTTGTATAGTTAGCTCTTTGTACTAGAAGATCTGGCCTTGGGCCAACCAAACTCATCTCACCTTTTATTACATTCAAAATCTGGGGCAGCTCATCTATGCTTGTTGCCCTTAAAATGCGACCTGCTTTTGTGATTCGTAAGTCATTTTCTTGAGTAAAATAAGGCCCATTGTTCGCAGCATCTATCACCATACTTCGGAATTTATAAAGATTAAAAACTCGGCCAAACCTTCCCACTCTCTCTTGCTTGAAAAAAACAGGTCCTTTCGAATCAATCTTTATCAGCACGCTCACAAGAATCACTACTGGCATTAAAAACATCAAAAGAGGCAATGACACCGCCAAATCAAAAACCCTTTTCAATTTTTAATCCTTGCAACATACTCTTTTACAGCTTTTTGTAATTTTTTTTGGTTTATTAAAATCTGTGAGGAGCTACGCCTCCTAAGTGAGGTCCAAGAGTCAATCAAGTTCTGAAGTTCTGTTCCCAGCTCTTGGTTTGCAACAGACTCTATTACACCTTCATTTTTCCGGTGAAAGGTTCTTGATAAAATCACCGAACTCGAGCCAAGTCTTAAATGTTCCCCCAAAACCATTTCTCCAGGAATAATCCCTTCTCCTATACGAGCAATCCCCCCAAAGCCAAAAGGCAAGCCAGCCTCCTTGATAATTTCAACCAACGAATCAACTAACCCACCTGCTAATAGCTCAAACATAAAACTAAGATTCATATCTAGGTGCAGATCATTTAAACCTATATAAATTTCCGTCACTCCTTTCACTTGTACAATTTCACGCATTGCCATCGCTGCATCATGGGTCTCAACTAAAGGAATAACGCCTGCTCGGCCTGCCACAAGGCTCGCAAAATGGCTAATCTCCTCTACTGTGCGAAACATCGGCAGCATAAGAAAGTCTGCCCCCGCAGCTATTGCCTCATCAATTTCTTTCGCGCTACCCTCATACAAAGGATTTAAACGCACTAATAGTTCGGCACTAGACAGAACCTCTCTAACTTTCCTCACATCCTGCATTGAGTGTTGACTTATTAAAGTGTCAAGGTGCCCTTGCCTTTCCTGCTTTCCATTCCGCTCCAAATCCACAAAGACGCGGGCAACCCCACAAGATTCAGCATGCTTAGCCAATTTAGGGCTATTCGTAATCAGCATAAATTTAATCATTTCTTTTCAGCCTGACCTGCGCTTTACATCTTAATTTCTTATTAAACAAAGCTAATACAACTAAAGATAGCGCTGCCAATAGAGCCACTAAAGCTAAAGAAATCCATGGAGAGAAGTAATAATTCGCAATCATATGGGAGAAATAAACCAGAGGGGGCAGTGTCGCAATTATGCCAAGCACAAAATCTTTATCAAGCATCACATTAATCCAATTAAGCCCTTCCACTTTTAAAAAGCAGAATTGCAACAAAACAATCAAACCAAAACTGGCGACCATTCCCCACATTAATGACATCAAGCCCTCCCCAAAAAGCCCCTGATCACTGCCAAGTAAAAAAAACATAAGCCCTGCCAAATTAAGTAACAAAGGAGTACGAGTATCCTTCCTAGAATTAAAGACTGCTGTCAAAAAAACCACCAACCCCTGCAAAGGAAGCACAATTAATCCAATAGAAGTCAGATTCCGTAAATCGACCAAAGCCCTATCTCCCATCCCACCATAGCCATAAACTATTTGCGTGTAATCCTCTGAAACTATAATCAGGCTAACAGAGGTCACTATAGAAAGAGCCAACGTAATCTGCACACCATAGTGGATTAAAGCTCTGTGTTCAGTCAGATCAGCCTTAAAACTACGGGACAATCTTGGAAAAAAGACTGCCGTCAAAAAAGTCACCGCCAATGCCAGAGGAAACTCTACCAGTCGCACAGCATAATTAAAAAGAGCGACGCCCCCTTCCTCTTGGAAGGAGGCTATAGCTCTAGCTATCACAGGGAAAAACAGCAGCGTGCTGCCAGACAACATTGCCTGGCCATAATGAACAAGTAACTCTTTATTGATCATACGCGGGCTCAACCCCTCTACCGGCCCCCAACTCAAGCCAGCCTTAAGAAGCTGACTTAAAAGGCGCAAAACACCACCAATCAGCACAAATGCAGCTACAAAAGACAGTGAAGCGCTTTCATTATCAATCGACAATAAACCAATAATAATGCAGCTATTAATTATCAGTGTTCCTAGGGCAGGAATAGCATAACTGTTCTGTGACTGGAGATATGCTGTAGTCGCTCCCGCCATTATTGTTAAGGGGATTAACCAGACGACTCCGCCTACAGCTTTAGCTGCAAAAAAAGATTGTTCTTCTGAAAATCCAGGAGCTAAGAAGCTAACTAAAATATCAATATGCCAGTAGAATATAGCGGCCACGCCGGTAAAGATGATCCCAAAAAACAAAATCGACTGATACAATAATCTACGAGACATGTCAGAGTGTTGGCTAAACTCTGGAATAAGAACAGCGCTCAACGCACCTCCCATCAAAATATTCACCAGCAGATCTGGCACTGTAAGCATTAGGACAACCACATCAGCTTCTGCCGTAACACCATACACTTTGGCAACAATTGCTTCACGAATAAAACCAGATAAGCGGCCAAGCAAAAGCCCAATATTTAGAACTAAAGAGGACAAGAGCAACCCTCTCAGCACACCAAACCCTCACTCAGATAAAGAATGACGCAGTTACCAAGAAAAAGTGATTTATTCATAACCACCTAGGTACTTTAATAAACGCAAACCACTGTGCAATGACTATCTCCAATTAATATCATTACGAAAAAACCTTTTCCCTTTTCCCATAAACGCACACAATGCTGCCATTTTCTCGATATTTGAGTGCCCCCCCCTCATTTAAATCTAAAAAACGATTAGTCTTCCTCTTTGCCCAGTCTTCAGCTCTGCTAGTCACTTAACAGCTAGTCGTACGGCTCGCACTTATTATTAAACTTATCAGCATGCTTCCAAAATAGTTCCTACTATCATGAAAACTGCCAATATCTAGCCTATGCCATTGGAAAAATAAAATAATAATCAGGACGCCATTCCTCAAAACTTTGTACAAATTATACTGAGTTCGATTGACCATCACCTGAGACTACAGCTGGCTTACAGCAGACTATAGTAACTCTGCTCAATATTAAAACATTCGGGCAACTCTTTCAGTGAAGGCTGTCTTTTATCTTTATCGGAAAGCAATAGCTCATTTGTTAACAACTGCCAATCGATATTGAGCTGTTCGTCATCGAATGCAAGCCCCCTGTCACACTCTGGAGAGTAGTAGTTATCCACTTTGTAAGCGAACGTTGCTGTGTCGCTCAGCACAATAAACCCATGTGCAAAACCACGCGGGATGAACATTTGCCGTTTGTTATCACCTGACAGTTCAGACGCCACATATTTGCCAAAAGTTTTGCTCCCCACACGAATATCCACCGCCACATCCAGTACCACCCCTTCTATCACCCGTACTAATTTGCTTTGCGCATGTGGTGGCAGTTGAAAATGAAGACCTCTTAAAACGCCTTTCGGGGATTTTGATTCATTGTCTTGTACAAAGTTAACTTTGTATCCCAGCGCTTTTTCAAAAAGGTCTTGCCGAAATGTTTCGGTGAAGTATCCACGTGAATCACCATGCACTGTTGGCTCTATGACGAGTACATCCGGGATTTTTTGCTTAACAAATTCCACCTAAACCCCCTCTTCGGCGCGTTTTAGCAGGTACTGTCCATATTGGTTTTTCACCAGCGGTTGAGCAAGTGCAATTAGCTGCCCTTTTGAGATATAGCCTTGCTCGAATGCGATTTCTTCTAGGCAGGCCACCTTTAATCCTTGCCGCTTTTCGATCGTTTCGATAAATTGCGCCGCCTCTAATAGGCTTTCGTGGGTTCCTGTATCGAGCCAAGCATAACCTCTCCCCATTAATTCAACCTTGAGTCGCTGCTCTTCCAAATAGAGTTGATTTACCGAGGTAATTTCTAGCTCACCCCGATTCGAGGGAGAGATTTCTTTAGCTTTCTGGATCACATCATTTGGGTAAAAATAGAGCCCCGTTACTGCATAGTTACTTTTAGGATTAGAAGGTTTTTCTTCAATACTGATGACATTTTCATCTTGGTCAAATTCTGCAACGCCATAGCGTTCTGGGTCTGCAACACGATAACCAAACACGGTTGCGCTATTTTTCTGGCTGACATTCTTAACTGCATGCGCCAACATACTGGTCAGATCGTGACCATGATAGATGTTATCGCCTAAAACAAGGCAGACATCATCATCACCAATAAACGGTTCACCCAAAATGAAAGCTTGCGCTAGCCCATCGGGAGAAGGCTGCACGATATATTCAAACTTGATGCCCAGCTCTGATCCGTCGCCCAGCAGACGTTGAAAACTACTTTGATCTTCTGGTGTTGTAATGACTAGGATTTCCGTGATTCCTGCCAGCATCAGCACCGAGACGGGATAGTAGACCATCGGCTTGTCATAAAGCGGAACAAGCTGTTTTGAAACACCTCTTGTTATGGGGTAGAGGCGTGTTCCGCTACCACCGGCCAAGACGATTCCTTTCACTGTTTACTCCCTAATCTTTCTCGTTGATAGCTGCCATCTTGCACATGCTGACACCATTGTTGATTATCCAGATACCATTGCACGGTTTTTCTGATTCCTGACTCGAATATCTCTTTTGGTGACCAGTTTAGTTCCCGCTCAATTTTACCGGCATCTATTGCGTAACGCATGTCGTGCCCTGGGCGATCGATCACAAATGTGATCTGCTCTTCGTATTTTGTCTCTTTGGGCCTCACCTCATCAAGGATCGAGCAGATTGCTTTTACAACTTCGATATTCTGTTTTTCATTATGGCCGCCAATATTATAGGTTTCACCAACTTCACCCTCCGTTACAACTTTATATAATGCACGGGCGTGATCCTCCACATATAACCAATCTCGGATTTGGTCGCCTTTGCCATAAATCGGCAGTGGCTTGCCTTCGAGCGCATTAAGAATGACCAGTGGTATCAGTTTTTCAGGGAAATGGTAGGGGCCGTAGTTATTTGAGCAGTTGGTGATGATTGCTGGCAACCCATAGGTTCTTTGCCACGCTCGAACTAGGTGATCACTTGATGCTTTAGAGGCGGAGTAGGGGCTACTGGGTGCATACGATGTTGTTTCGGTAAACAGCTCGTCTGGCCCATCTAAATCACCATAGACCTCATCGGTTGAGATATGGTGAAAGCGGAATGCAGACTTTGCCTGTTCATCCAAATTTGACCAATAGTGACGGGCCGCCTCAAGTAGCGTATATGTGCCGACAATATTGGTTTCAACAAAGGCCGCAGGACCATCTATTGAGCGATCGACATGGGATTCTGCTGCTAAATGCATCACCGCATCAGGCTTGCATTCATCAAAGACCCTATCCAACTCAATCCTGTCGCAAATATCAACCTGTTCGAATAGATAGCGATCTGAGCCTGAAACGGTTAGCAGGGATTCTAGATTCCCTGCATAGGTTAGCTTGTCGACATTAACAACCGAGTCTTGCGTGTTATCGATGATATGACGAATGACCGCAGAGCCAATAAAACCTGCTCCACCTGTTACTAATATCTTCACCTGCTACTCTCAGTAATGAGTAAAAGCCTGCCTCGCTTAACACTGCCTAGAAAAAATCTTTTTACGTCAATCATCCTAACTCCGATTTTCAACTCTACTTCCATCCCAATGAATTATACCTAGCGGACCGCTTTGATTCAGCTAGCATCAGACTATTCATTACAAAATCTCATCTGCTGCAGATTATTCCATATCATTTCCGCTGGCAGGCTCTGATAGCAGGCAGGGGTTACAGTGCTGCTTTCTTTATAATTGCACTGCTTTTGCATGCAGGGGGCACATTTAAACTCAGCCTGCAGACAAAGATGTCGATCACCTTTTGTGCCCGTAAGCCCTGACGAGGTTGAACCGTAGAGGGTTACTCCTGGAACATCTAACGCTGCCGAAAGGTGGGTTAAGCCTGTATCACACCCTACTACCCCTTCAGAACCCGCAATGAGCATGGCCATCTTTGTAAGCACCATTCTATCTGGCACAATGGCATTATCACTTTGTTTTGCGCAGCGTTCTGCTCGCAGGCGCTCCTCTTCATTCCCCCATGGGAAGTAGACTTTAAAGCTCTCTTTCTTGGCCAGTTGAGCTAATTCTATCCAATACTGTTCTGGGTAGAGCTTTGACTCCCATGTTGTCCCATGGAGAAACACAAGATAACGGCTATTCGTTGCAGTTTTGAAGCTGTTGCGATCAAGGCCATAATCTAGCGCAGCCTCGTCATATTGATAATTTAAAACCTTTGCAAACAGCTGCCGAATGCGTTCAATGGCATGTTGATCTCTGGGAACACTAATTTTGTGTTGGTACGCGAGCGATGCAAGCGGCTCTTTGCATGAGTTCTTGTCTAGCCCGTAACGCTCTCCTTTAGCGAGTCGAGTAATGATTGCACTTTTGATAAGCCCCTGCGCATCAATTATCGCATCATATTTTTCTCTTCTGATTTCCCGCACAGCTTTTGAGACTTCTGCTTGGTTCCACTTTTTTCGCCAGCGCCTGATTGCAATTGGGACTACTTTGTTTACAGCTGGGTGCCAACTGGGGATCTCTGCAAAACTCTCTTCTGCCACCCAATCGAAAGTGATGTCTGGAATTGCTTTTTCTGCATCGGTAACTGCCGGCAGAGTGTGGATTAAGTCCCCAAGTGAGGAGGTTTTGATAATCAGGACTTTCATTAGTTTTTTTCGTTACGGACAGGTGTACTGTTCTTGTTGGGCACGTCGCTATCGCTCCTTTTCCCAACCTACAGAATAATAACACCAAACAAGCTCACAACTATCGTAGCTTGTGACTAAGCGTAGCTAGCCCAACAAACTGCCTAATGTAAAAATGGCGCGGTAGAGATTCCTACCACGCCACCATATTACTAACCAAAAGGAGTGCTAATCCGATTTGGACACACTCATTTGACCAGCCATTTTCTCCACTTTCTTAGAACCAATCCCTTTAACATTTACGAGCTCAGAAATACTTTTGAACTCTCCATTTGCTTTCCGGTAAGCAATAATCGCCTCAGCCGTCTTAGCTCCAACTCCCTTAACACTCTGGAGTTGTTCAACATTTGCAGTATTTACATTAACCTTATGCGCTGCAAACGCTACACCCGTGGTCAAAAGTAACGCCGCAATTATTCCTATAAGCCATTTTTTCAACATCTTTCCATGCTCCTTGTCATTAAAATAAAAAACCAGTTACAGCGAGCTGTAACTGGTTTCGAGAATAGTCTATAAACACTATTCCTAGCAAGGTATTTAAGGCCTTTCCGCCTAGAAATCTAAATTAACAATTCTATTTCAGCATTTACTTGGTCTGGAGTTATTCCCTTAAGACAATCATAGTGCCCATAAGGGCATTCGCGTTTAAAGCAAGGGGAACAGTCTAGGTTTAAAGTGATAACTTTTGATTGGCTATTGAGTGGGGGCGTAAAGCTGGGATCAGACGAGCCATATAGTGCAACCAGTTTCTTACCCAAGGCTGCAGCAACGTGCATTAGACCCGAGTCGTTGCTGATAACAAGAGTTGTTAGCGACATTAGGTCGATGGCCTCTCCCATTGTCGTTTTGCCACTAAAATCCAAGCATCTATTTTGGGTTAGGCCGTTAATTTCTGCGGCTGTTTTCTGATCTTTAGCAGAACCAAATATTGCAACCCCCCAACCTTCTGTCATTTTGCGGTTAGCTATTTCTGCATAGTGTTCGGCAGGCCAGCATTTTGCAGGGCCGTACTCTGCACCTGGACAGAGACCAAGCAAAGGCTGCTCTTCATTTGTTAGCCCAAATTTCTCTCGTAGAGCGGTAAGCCCTGCTCTCTCAATTTGTAACGAAGGAACAGGATATTCTGGTGGTTGTGGCTCACTAACATCACCTCCTAACGAGACAAAACGCTGCACTGTCATCGTTAAAACAGCTTTATCTAATTTACGAGCATCATTCAGAAGACCCCAGCGGATTTCGCCGATAAAGCCGGTTCGCTTAGGGATCTTGGCAAACCAAGGAATCAGTGCCGATTTCCAAGAGTTCGGCAGGACAATTGATTGATCGTAACGATGACTCTGTAGCTTGTGACCAATGGATTTTCGCTCACTCCAACCAAAACTTCCATGACCCAGCGGCATTGAGAGCGCTTCGGTCACTTCTGGCATTCTATCTAATAGAGAAAAGGTCCAGCCAGGCGCCAAAACATCAATCTGACATTTTGGATAATTCTGTTTTAAGACTTTAAAAAGACTCTGTGCCATCACCATATCGCCGACCCATGAGGGGCCGACAACTAGGATTTTCTTCGGGTGATTCAAAGGATTTTCAGCCTTTTGTGTAGGCTAGCCATTCAGGGTGGACTTCATGGCGACCATGAACACAATCGAAATAGCGTGCTTGCAGCTTTTCTGTGATCGGACCGCGGGCACCATTGCCAATAGTACGCCCATCAACGATACGGATGGGGGTCACCTCTGCTGCGGTTCCTGTGAAAAAGGCTTCATCTGCAACGTAAACTTCATCGCGCGTGATTCGTTTTTCGATGATTTCATACCCAAACTCTTTGGCAAGCGTAAAGATCGTCTCGCGAGTGATCCCTTCAAGCGCTGAGGTGAGATCTGGTGTATAAATTTTTCCATTGCGAACAATAAAAATATTCTCCCCACTACCTTCTGCCACATAGCCTTCGTGATCGAGCAACATCGCCTCATCACAGCCCGAGTCAATCGCCTCTTGAAGCGCAAGAATCGAGTTAATGTAGTTACCATTCGCTTTGGCTTTACACATCACGCTATTTACGTGGTTACGTATGTAGGAAGAGGTGCGGATTTTAATCCCCTTTTCCATGTTCTCTTCGCCGAGATAGCTTCCCCACTCCCAAGCCGCAATCATCACATGCACTTTCAGGTTATCTGCTCTTATCCCCATCCCCTCTGATCCATAAAAGCACATCGGGCGAATATAGGCATTATCGAGATTATTTTTGCTGACCGCTTCTAGTTGTGCCCGGTTTAGAGTCTCTTTGTCGAAAGGCATCTCCATACGCAAAATATGCGCGGAGCGAAACAGACGATCGGTGTGCTCTTGAAGACGGAATATAGCGGTTCCTTTTTCAGCGTGATAAGCCCTCACCCCTTCAAAAACACCCGCTCCATAATGAAATGTGTGCGTTAGAACATGCACTTTGGCATCACGCCAAGGTAGCCATTCTCCATCCAGCCAGATAAGCCCATCTCTATCTGCCATCGACATATTTAATTCTCCTGCTGTGATCTATGATGAAGTTGGTGAACCTATGATTCTATTCCAACTCTCTGTTACTTTTTCTCGATAATCGACGAACTGATCAGCTCCAATCCGCCCCGGCTTTTCCTTCAATGCCAGCTGATGCCCTTTTTGTCTATAAGCACGATAGCTATCTGCTAACAAGCCGGCTTCAACAGCTTGCAGACAGCCGACCTGCTCAAGACCCTCTAAAAGTCTAATATTATCCGTAAACTTGAGGCTCTCATGCCGCGATAGCTCGCCCGATAAAACGAGAAATTGTACTATAAACTCGATGTCGGCAATACCACCTCTCCCCTGCTTGAGGTCAAACAGTGACTTATCTTTACTATCTAAAGAGTCTCGCATTTTTTCGCGCATCTCTTTAACCTCTTTTTGAAGCGCCTCACGCTCTCTTTTAGTTCGGAGAACTGACAGCCGAATCTCACTGAATTTATCCCCTACAATCTTATCTCCACAGACAAAGCGGCCACGAACAAGTGCTTGATGCTCCCAAGTCCAGGCCTCTTCTTCTTGGTAGCGCTCGAAAGAGCCAATTTCACTAACCAAAAGCCCAGAATTTCCACTGGGTCTTAGGCGCATATCAACCTCATACAGGCGACCACCCACTCCGTGGCTATTTAAAATAGTCATTACACGCTGCCCTAATCGCGTATAAAAGAGCTCAGCTGAAATCGGCTTTTCACCGTTAGTAACTTGATCACTGCGGCCATTATGCAAAAAAACCAGATCAAGATCGGAGCTATAACTAAGCTCAATTCCGCCCATTTTCCCGTAGGCGATTACAGCGAACCCACCCACTTCATCGGTTTTTTCCCCCTCTGGAACACCCGATCTTGCCGCGACAATCCGCCACGCATGAGAAACAACCTTTTCCAAGACCACTTCTGCAATATCGGTCAGATAATCGCTCACAACCATCAGCGGAAGCACATCCATAATATCTGCAGTTGCGACACGCAACACATTTGAGTTTTTAAAATAAAGAAGTTCCTCAACAACACGCTCGGTATCTCCAAAATCTATTCGCTCTAAACGAGCAGATACATCCTTCTCAAGCGCCTCTTTAGATAATGGTTCATATAGGGTCCTTGCATCCAACAATTCGTCAAGCAGGATCGGTGTTCGGATAATTAACTGATTAATCCAACCACTTGCAGATGACAGTTTCACCAGTTGAGAAATTGCCAGTGGATGCTCAAGCAATAGCGCCAAATAAGAGGTTCTACGCGCAATCGCCTCTAGTAACGCAAGAACTCTCTGTAGCGTAACATCGCTATTCTCACAGCGGCCTGCTGCCGGTAAAATTAAAGGCATTAACAGCTCGAATGTTTCTAAAGCACGACTTCCGGCCATCTTGAAAGCGTGAGACTGCTTGAATCTTTCTAGCTGAAGGGCTGCGGATTGTGGATTGTCATAACCAAGTTCTGAAAAGGCTTTCAAAGAGGCTTCTCCACCATCCTCTACCCAAGCATCTGTTGAAGGGTTATTCTCAGCTTTATGATCCGTATGTGGCGCCTCAAAAACTTGGTTAAATACCTCGTGAACTTGTTGTCGAACAGCATTCAATTTTTCTATAAAGGTTTCCCAGTTTTGGTAACCCATGCTCCAGGCAAGCCTTACTCTGCCTTCATCGTCATCAGGCAGGCTATGCGTTTGTCTATCTGCATATTCTTGAAGCCTATTTTCAACTTTCCTTAAATAGATATAGGATTCCTGCAGTTCTGATGTAATCGACGAAGGCAGACAGTTACTAGCACCTAGTGTCGTTAAGACTTTTAAAATTCCACGTTCTTGAAGTGCTTTATCTCGACCACCTCGTATCAGCTGAAAAGCTTGGCCGATAAACTCTATCTCCCTAATACCACCAGGACCCAGCTTAACGTTATTTGCTCGACTTTTTCGCTCATTTTCGCGGTTGATCTGCTCTTTTAAGCCACGCAAAGAATCAAAAGCACTGTAATCTAAATATCGCCTATAGATAAATGGGTTAAGAATATCCATTAACCGTTTACCTGCCCCAAAATCCCCTGCGACAACTCTCGCTTTAACCATCGCATAGCGTTCCCACTCTCTCGCTTGAGATAGGTAGTAATTTTCCATCGCATCAAAGCTCATCACTAACGGGCCACTATCCCCAAAAGGGCGTAGGCGAGTATCGACTCTGAAAACGAATCCATCGGCCGTTATTTCATTGATTATCTTTGTTAATTTTCGGCTGATAACGGTAAAAAATTCGTGATAGCTATATTCTCTTTTCCCGGGAAAAACACCCTCTTCAGAGTAGGCATATATGAGGTCTATATCTGAGGAGTAATTAAGCTCTTTAGCGCCCAGTTTGCCCATTCCCAAAACCACAAGCCCCATTGGCTGCCCCGCTGAATCTGTTGGAATACCACGCACCGAACAACTTTGTTGATATATAAAGGTGAGTGCAGAAGTAAGGCAACTATCAGCAAGGTTACTTAGATCAAGCAGTGTTTCTTCAATTGTCGCCAGCCCAAACAGGTCTCGCCATGCAATACGAACCATTTCACGGTTACGAAAAGCTCTGAGGCAGACCATCAAACGCTCTTCTGAATCCGCTGAAGCTAGCGCAGAAGAAACCGATTGTTGGCAAGATCCTTCTTCTCGTGATTTCTCCAGATCACCACTGCTTAGAAGCTCTATGAATGGTGGTGTTCTGCTCACAGCATAATCAGCGATAAATTTGCTCATCGCAAAAGCTAGGGCTACTTGCTCTAGTTGATGCTCCGCTAATTTTAAGTCAGGCTGCTCCTCAGTTTTCTCTAAAAATAATTGGAGCTGCCGCTTTGCTTGATCTTGAAGAGAGCTAGGTATGTTCTTGATAAATGAGTCGAGATTTGTCATAGGTAGATAAGTTGCAAAAGATCCACGAGGCGCCTGCTAAATATACTCTATCTTTCTGCATCATTACCTATTTGTATAATAATTTCAGGCAATAAAAAACCCCTACAGCGTA
>DEIG01000024.1:11505-12852 GCA_002352345.1 Methylococcaceae bacterium UBA2780 | reverse complement strand
AGTACAGCTTAACTCAATGTTATGGAGATTGATAAATATAGAGTTCAAAGGAATTAGAATTTAAATGGCAGCAGGTGATGCTCAAAGAGCTTGGTTTCCAGAGATGATGGCAGAATTAAAGAATATTTGGAGCCCCCAACTGTCGTGGGAAGAGTGCGCTGCTCTATGTCAAAAAATGACTGTTCTCCGAGAGTAGATATGGAAGAGACGAAATATTAATGCCGCGAGGATGTGGTGTCCAAATTGCAAAGAATACCACGATAGTCGTCCTCCAGAAATTTCGATAAGGTCAATGCTGTTCGCTCTGCGAAAGTTGAATGTAATCGATGATAAGGGGTTAAAAGAATTAGATAAATTATGGAAGAAATATCGAAAGGCATCTAATCTCGATGCTTATGGGAAACCTTCATAACCTGTCACTTAAGAGGGACCGGGAAAGGCTGGGGAATTTTGGGAAGGGGATTCTTATCGATATTTTGTGCTCCTTTCACCATTTTCTGTCATCGTTTCCCGGCCCCTTAGTTCTGCGTTGTGTGTAAAAGAATGAGGGAGAATCTGAATATTCTGGCTGGTTAAGTGTTTTTATCTCAAGACCACATGGATTTTTCGTCCAACGGCTTTGGCAAATTTTTCAAGCGTTGAAAGTCGGATGTCGGTCGCATGATTTTCCATACGCGATACAACAGATTTCGTGGTTTGGAGCCGTTTCGCGATCTGATCTTGAGTAAGGCCGGCTTCCAGACGGGCCTTCTTCAGAAGTATGCCAAGTTTAAATGTTTCAAGTCTTTCATCGTAGCCAGACCAGAATTCAGGATCCAGTTTCATTCGCTTTTTTTTATAATTTTGAAAATCGCTCATTTTAATGCCTTTTGTTTGAAATATCGTTTTTTTCGCATTTCAGCAGTGGCAATTTCCTTTACTGGAATCTTTTTAGTTTTTTTGGTGAAAGCATGATTCAAAATTACCTGATCCTTTCCATCAAAAAATCCCAGAATCCGAAAAATGTTGTTACCGTGCTGAACCCTGACCTCCCATATGTCATCTGTGCCTTTCAGTTTCTTGAAATATTTTCGTGGTACGATGTCAATTTGTTCTATCAAATCAAGAACAAAGGAAATCTTTTCAAATTGTTTGTTTGTAAGCGAATCAAAATATTCCTCGACAGGACATTTACCTGTTTCGGATCTATAAAATTTGATTTTTCGCATGTTCAATTTTTCGCATATATGCTAACAGTTGTCAAGTATCTAATTAAAGGTGACACACAACATGTCAGTTCACCGGACAGGTATTCCGCTGCGCTCCACACCTGCCGGTGACTTGTGCGTTCACGGCGGCTGCGCCGCC
>DEIG01000024.1:8199-11433 GCA_002352345.1 Methylococcaceae bacterium UBA2780 | reverse complement strand
AACCGCACAATCAAGCTGCGCTTGCTTGCGCGGCCCCCGGTGCCAGTCAGCACCGCGATTAGAAGGAGGTGATGAATTAGGTGTTGGAAAATATGGTGATATCGATTGAACAAGAAGTATTAGCACTAACAAAGCCAACTTTAGTTAATCTATTTAGAAAGGAGAAATAACTATGTCTACTGTATTAGAAATACGAGATGGTGAACCACATTGGTGGAACAGTCCAGATATATGGGTTGTTCCTGGTTCAGACCCAAATGGCTCACCTGGTCAGCCCATAGCAGGCGAGTCCGCCTTTCTTTGGGGGAGAGTCCGTAACACAGGAGACCAGACCGCGTCAGGTGCACGCGTAGACTTCTACTGGTCAAATCCAGCAACAGGGGTTCTACGAAGCAATTCAACCCTTGTCGGCTCAGCTTTTGTGGATCTCAATCCGGGAGATACTAAAGAAGTCTTGTGCGTTATCCCTTGGATCCCCGAAATCGTGAACAACGGTCATGAATGTGTAGTTGCGGACGTTATTCATTCAAGTGACCCTTTACCAACCCCCTTGCCTGACGAATTTGATCCGCCTAGCTACCACCAGATTGCCCAAAAAAATCTTACTGTGCTCGTTATGAAAAAAAGCATGATGGTAATGGCTGTCCAGGTAGCTGCCCCGATCAGAAAGGAAAAAGTGCTTCTTGTCATGACAGAATTTGGGGGGACGCTGGACAAGTTTGATCTCGTTCAAGCAGGATTGGAAAATTATCGACCTGCGAAGTGCAACTCACTAAAGGTGGGGCTTTCACTTGATCCAAGCTGTGACGAGTCAAATAAAGAAAGACTGGGAAAGGAGATAAAACTACATCTCAAACCCGGCACAGCGAAAGCCGTTTACCTAAAGGTTTGGCCTCAAGAACTTAAGCCAATGACCTATGTGCTACTTCACGTCATTTCTCGTGATGAGCATAAGATCGTAGGCGGTATCACCTACATAATTATCAGTGGAAAGGAGGATTAAAACTATGGATATTACACCAATGGACATACGGAATCGCCCGTTTTCCGTAGAGCCCTATACCAATATTATGTTGCCAGATGGCATTTTTGATACTGCACTCAAGAAGCAAAGGATTACATGCTTTTATACAAACACGTCTGGTGCCACACTTCATGAGGTGACCATCTATCTCGAAGGGGTTGGAGACCCAGGCATCTTGCCAGTCGCTCATAGTTACTTTTTCCCGGAGATCAAGCCAGGAGCTTCCGTTCGAGTATCGTGGCTCGCTGATTTCGAGAATGGGACACCAGGAAAAAAACTTGTAAGCTTTATCGCTCAAGCGAAAGGAATGTCGCTCGTTAGAACGCTCAAGCAGATATTCGTTTCAAAAACCACGCGCGACACAGTAACCGGAGAATACACCTGCACTGTTGAGGAAGGTACTCTGAAGATATCGAACATGGAAGTCATAGGGCCAAAAGATAAGTGGCAGCCTTGCAGTGAAAGGTACAAGGAATGCCGACCAACCAAGGGGCCCTGGTTGCCAGCCAAAATGTCGATGACATTTTATCCCAATCCGTCCTACGCAGGGGTTCACGGCGATCTACCTTTCAGCGATCCTTGGTGGAAGATTCTCGCGTGGATCGTGGCGGCAATCGCTGCCATTGTAGCCATCGTTGCAGCAGCTTTGGGCGAAGGCACGGCTGGTACCGCTGTGGGTGGCACCTTCGACGAGACGACTGGTGATGTTGATTGCTGTACACCAGACCCGGGTGGAATACCTGGTGATGACAGCATGACGGTTGCTGGAGTTGCATCTGCGATTGCCACTGGTGCAGCAGCCGTTGGCCTGTCGGATGATGCTGATCCATGGTGGCGCGGTCAGGAGGCTACACCACCTGCTAAGGGTGAACTGACAGTTGCCGAACCTGTCAATGTATCGTTTGATTATCCTAGCGGAGCACCAAATGCTGGCGTGCCTTACCCTGTTCACGTCAAGTGGGAATACCAGCGCATCACGACCGGAAGCACATACACCCATGCCATCGAAGAAACACAAAAGAACATTCATGTGAATGGAGGTGTTGAGGTTGAGGTGCCGTCAGTGCATCATGCCTTTGAGAAACCGCTAGTAATCAAAGCTAGGTTTAAGCGTGAGGACGGCAAATTGTTTGTTGGTGAATACCTCTACGCGTTTTCGCTACTAAGATCTCCAGATGACATGTACTTCCTGGTCGATCTCGCCGATGACGGCATTCAACACGACGATAAACCTAACGATGGAACTTATACAGGTTCAATTCACCTGGAGGAGGTTTACCGGATACTCTTGAAGCATAAGTTGAAGCTCGAGGGGCTATGGCGAGTGTATGTATTCGCACAAGATGTAAATGACGCAACTCCTGACATGCTCCCACAGATCGCTGCCGAGCGGATAGGTGGTTTCATGGTCGCAAGTGGTTTGCAACTCACGTTTGACCCTACTTTGCCATGTCCGTTGCAAGCTCAAGCAACACTCACAGTAGTTTCATAATGTCGCGAAATCTTTTTGAATTACGCGATGGAGTTTAAACTGCACCTTCTAACAATCACATCCAGCGGACAGCAAAAAGCGGCACTCGTTCCTTGCTCTGCTTTTTGCTGCCGCTGATGTGAGGCGTTCGGCCTTAATGAAAACACGGAATACCAAAAGATGAAATCAGACGAACATAGTGTAGATGTCTTTTCTCAGTTGGAAAAGCAAGTAGCTATATCCATTTTAAAAGGCATGCCTCTTTCAAAGTGTGCGCATTTGCATGGAATTTCAAAACTAAAATGTCAAACAATTGTCAACACATACTGTTTGAAGTCAAATCGTGCTCTTTATGACACGTTACGTTGGAATCCTTTTGTTCCAGGCGCACCTGTTACTGAACTCAGAAAACATGCTCAGATTTTTATAGATGGTGCGGGAATAAATGAAAAAGTGACCCTTCATAGTTCGATATGGGCACTGCCTGAAGTTCCAATCAGAATTTTGAATGCTCTATGGAAAATCAACATTACTGATATTCAAGAAATTCTTGAATACGATCAGCGTAATTTGTTGCGACTGCGTAATATTGGAAAGGGTGGTCTTAAAAAACTACTTATATCACTTGGTAAATATGGTTTTTCCATCAATGAATAGTAGACGGCCTTGGGCCGAACAAAAGGATTGAGCTGACCACAAAAGCCGAGCCGATTTTTTGTAAATTCAAAGTATTAGGCGG
>DEIG01000024.1:0-8135 GCA_002352345.1 Methylococcaceae bacterium UBA2780 | reverse complement strand
TGTGTCAGCTCATCCTTGCCGTTAAATTTTTAAGGGAGGAATCGATCATCCCATGTACAACCTGTTAGTAACCGCGATGGAAGGCGCTTGGGATAAAGGCTTTTATGAGTATGACAAAAGTCGCTTCCTTGAATATACGAATGAGACTATTGCGTCGGCTTTAAAAGAGTTAAGCGACTCTCATATTGAAAATCTGAAAAGCTACCCTTGCCTATTTGCGTACGAAGGGGAAAATTCAGATGTTCGAATTGGTTATCTGACATCTATTAAAGAGCGTGGTCGCAACCTCCTCATAGAGTTTGAGTTCGAACAAGACATAGAACCAATCCCGTTTGCCCAAGTCTTACCAATTGCCACATTACTAGATATCCGTGGCTGGGAAATGAATAGGACTCATTGGGCAGTTAAAGACGAAGATCTGTTTCAGAGGCTTCGGGAACGAGAAATCCTCGAAGCTGACAAGGAGACAAAAGTCACAAAGCAAGAACGCCCAACCACTGAAAAAACCTCGAATCCGAAGGTCACCAAGGTTCAGGGCTTTATTGGCAAGGTTTTGGGCCTTGAGCAGGCAGATGGTTACGAAGTGTTTTATCGTGGCCACTCAAATAAGAAGAAATACAAGTTAGAGCCTTCACTATTTAGGAAAGATGAAGAAGGCAATTACCTTTATAAAGACAATGAACATATCTTATACAGAGAGCTGTTAGTCTCTAACTCCACCGACTTTCAATCAGACGTTTACACGCTTGATAGTCTTGTAAGGATGCAGCATTACTCATTACCAACAAGACTGCTCGATATAACTTCCAATCCGTTAATTGCCCTCTATTTCGCGTGCAAGTCATCAATCGACGAAGATGGAGAGGTCATTGTCTTTTCAATGAAGCGAAAAGACATTAAGTACTTTGATTCCGATGTGGCTAGCTGTATTGCAAATTTAGCACGCTTACCGCAATCCGAGAAAGAATCAATAATTTTCGCAGAAGAAGATTTTAATGAACAACCGCCAATTAGGCGATTGCTACACTTTATCAGAGAAGAAAAACCATTCTTCGAGCCAATCATAATCCCGGATGATTTGCGAAAGATAATCTGCGTAAAAGGAAAGCAGAGCAACGATAGAATCTCTTCTCAGTCTGGAGCATTTCTCTTGTTTGGTTTAGACGCAGTGTTTGATGAAGAGGGAACTACGGAAATCAAGGTATCAAGAATTACCGTCGCGAATAAAAAGGCTATCTTGAAAGAGCTGGATCTGTTGAATATCAATGAAAGCACTGTGTTTCCGTACATTGAAAATTCTGCAAAATACGTTGCAGATAAATTCAAATTTAACAAGTCAATGCAGCCGACCGCTAAACGCGGCGGCTGATTGAAGCGTTATCTTTGCACAATTTATAACACTATGGATTCAAACAATCTACCCAAATTAGACGGTTTTCTACCGAGGCAGCCTTCAGAAAAATACACGAGTCCAGGCAAATGTATTTACTGTGGTGAAAAAAATAATCTATCTGATGAACACATCATCCCTTTTGCACTTGGTGGGAATATAATATTAGAAAAATCCAGTTGCCCCGACTGTGCTACTTTGACAAGTGCTTTTGAACTAACCTGTTTACGAACAATGTATGGGCCACTCAGGCTTTTATACTCTCTTCCAACTAGGCGGCCAAAAAAAAGACCTAAAAAATTACCTCTAAAGGTAAAATTTAATTCTGCTGAAACAGAATGGCAAACAATATTAATAGATCAAAAAAAGTTTCCTTTTTTAATCACATTTCCTTACTTTGAAACGCCAGGGATTGTTAATGGAAACCGACTGTATGAGTCAGAAGGCCCTAAAAGCAAAAAATTATGGATAAGAGGTGCATCCCCATATTACTCGTTTCATGAATTGATGGAAAACCTTCTTGTTGAACTAAAGGCATATTCAATTTTTCCCGAATCGAAAGCTGAAATCCCTGCGTTTTGTAAGCTGCTTGCTAAAATAGCTCATTCCTTTGCAGTTGCTAAAATTGGAATTTCAGGATTCAAGCCATTTTTGAAACCTCTGATTATAAAAAATGATTTATCCCACTGTATGTATTATATTGGTTCTACAGGCAATGATGAACCGCCAAAAAACAGGCTCCACGACTTGAATATTTTAGAATTTAATAATATTAATGCTATATTAGTAAAAGTTAGATTGTTATGCAAACTAGGCACACCAACCTATATTGTAGCAGTTGGAACAAGGAAATAAGATAACCTGTCAGTTCAGGTGACAGCCAGGGTCCGCGCTGCTTTGGCAGGTTGTTGTAAAATTGGAAAATATAATTTTTGGCAGAGGTTGTGGTAACCCTGGCTGCACCTGACTTCTGCGTTATGTGGCAAACACAGATAAAGGTTACAGTTTTTTAATTACCATCCTTTTCTCTTTTTAGAAGCGTATAATTTCAGGGCAGGTGTCTATGACTAAACCTTTTAAAGTTGAATCAGAAGATGTTAATCATCTGAATGATATTCAACTAACACAATTGTTAAAAGAATTATTGCAAGCTGAGGCCTATAAATTTGGAATAGCGCAGCGGGCTGTAGAGGTCGCATTAAATATCCGTGTTGGAGATGGCGGAGAAGATGGTCGTATAAGTTGGGTTGACGGGCCTGACCAAACAGAGTTTTTTCCTAATCGCCTTACAATGTTTCAAAATAAAGCCACGGAAATGGGACCGGCGGCATATGCCAATGAAATAATGACAACTGCAAGAGGAGGCATCCCAAGTGTTTTAAAGCCAAAGGTGGAAGAGGTCCTGGATAATGGGGGCGCCTATATAGTTTTTACAACGCAAGAATTGAACACACAGCAAAAAGATGAACGTATAGCAGCTATAAGGAATCGGATTAGTGAACAAGGCAAAGCATATGCAGATACATGCAATATTGCTATTTACGATGCTGCTCAAATATCTACGTGGGTTAATAATTTTATATCGACAATAGCTTCAGTTCAACATTGGGTCGGGAGGCCAATGGAAAGAGGGTTGAAGCCCTTTAATATGTGGAGCGAAGATGAAGCTTTGTCTCGCCTCCCTTTTGCAGCTGTAGATAGTAGAAATGATATTGTGGCTACGCTTGTTGGACAGGTGGCAGAGCCAAAATCTTGCTTTCGCATTATAGGTCTGTCTGGTTTGGGTAAAACAAGAACCGCCTTCCAGGTTTTTGTGGAGAATGAAGCCATTAGAAATTTAGTTGTTTATGTCGATGCTAATCACGCTCCCACAATTGATGCACTGATAGCAGATTGGGTTGGATTGGGTTTAAGGGCAATCTTGATAGTTGATAATTGCGAGTATCGCTTACATGAAAGAATAGCTAAAGAAGTTTGCCGTGAGAGTAGCCAGATAAGCCTATTGACGTTGGACTACAATTTGGAATCTGTATCGGCACCAACGGTTTGTTTTAGGCTGTGCCCAATGACCGACAAAGAATTATTGCAGTTGTTAACCCCTATATACAAGGAGCAACTACCAGATCTTGAGAGAATCGCATCGTTTGCACAAGGGTTTCCTCAAATGGCTGTTTTATTGGCAGAAGCTCGCTTAACAGAAGACCCTCGGATTGGCGAACTTACAGAAGACGAGTTGGCAAACAAGTTGCTATGGAGGCGTGGTGAAGCTGAGAACCCTGAACGGATAAAGGTACTGCAGGCTTGCTCTCTGTTTGATGTGTTTGGAGTTGAAAAAGAAGTAGAAAGTCAACTTGAATTTATTGCGACTGTTGTTGGTGCAAGTATCGATAATGTATTCGAATGTGTGCAGGACTACTCTGAAAGAGGGCTGATTGACCGCCGGGGTCGTTACGGCCAAGTTGTTCCAAAGCCATTGGCTATAAGATTAGCTGGCCAATGGTGGACAAAAACTAGAGAGCAAAAACAAATAGAATTAGTGGATAGCATCCCAGAAGGAATGATAGAAGGTTTTTGTCATCAAATAGAAAGGATGGATTTTCACACAAATGTTAAAGAATTAAGCGAGAAACTGTGTGGGCCCCAGCGCCCTTTTGGCCAAGCGGAAGTGATCTTATCGGATCGGGGTTCTAGACTCTTTCGCTCATTTGTAGTTGTGAACCCCGAAGCTACCTGCGCTGCACTATATAAAGTATTGAGTGATAAAAATAGCCAGCAGCTTTCTGCCATCGATGGTGCTATTCGAAGAAATTTAGTGTGGTCGCTTGAGAAACTGTGTTTTCACTCAGAGATATTTTCTGAGGCAGCATGGTGCATGTTGCTCTTGGCATCAGCCGAGAATGAAACATATGGCAACAATGCAACGGGAATGTTTGCTCAGCTATTCAGCATTTCTCTTTCTGGCACAGCGGCAACACCTAAAGCACGTTTTGGTCTCCTAAATCGGGCTTTAGAGTTGCATCAAGATTCTGTCGATATGGTTGTATTGAAAGCGCTTGAACAGGCAATCAGTACCTATGGTGGCAGCCGTATGGTAGGCGCTGAGTACCAAGGCACTAAAGCCCCCCTTAAAGAATGGAAACCCATAATTTGGCAGGATATTTTTGATTACTGGCAAGAGGCCTTTAATTTACTGATTTTCCTCCTTGAACGGGGAGAGGCCCAGAGAGAAAAAGTACTCTCTGTTATAGGCCAATCAATACGTGGCTTTGTTAGTCGGGGTCGTCTGGAAATGTTAAATTCCGCAATCAATCAAATTGTGGCTGTTAATGGTCGATATTGGCCAGCTGCTTTAGAAAGTATTAAGCACACTTTTGAGTACGACTCAGAGGGAATGGAGAAAGAGGCCTTTGAATCGCTAAATAGTTGGCTACAATTGCTTAGCCCAGATGAAGCGGATTTACCAGAAAAATTAAAGATACTTGTGATCAACCCACCTTGGGAACACCACAAAGGAGATGACGGACATTATATCGATGTCGCTTCTGAGAATGCCAAGGCTTTAGGTGTCGATGTTGCTAAGGATATAGAGGCATTGATGCCTCATCTTAACTTGCTACTACAAGGTGAACAAAAGCAATCTTATTCCTTTGGCTATCAGTTAGCTCTTGTCCTCACAGATTTAAGGCAGTTGCTGGAGCAATCTTTAGAGCAGCTTATAAATGCTGACCCTGCGAATCCGAGCTTTATCTTAGGGATATACCATGGAATTTTCGAAAAATCACAAGAGCAGTGGCAAGTTAATATCGATAAACTTTTGGCTGATGAACGTCTTGTTCGTTTCTATCCAGATTTCATTCGCACTGGTAACATTCGGAAACTGCATCTTGATCAATTATTAGAATTAATTTGTAGCGGAGTTATCACGCCCAATAGCGCAAACGCATTAAGTTATGGAAGCGTAACCGCCGGCATTGATCCAACAACAATGATGGAATTCTGTTTATCTCTTGCGAAGCTAGGCGGCAATGCAAGTTGGACAGCTTTGAATGTGATCTACATGTACTGTTTTGGCAATAAGGGAAGTATTAGAACACTTAGCGATCCCCTGAAACAGCTTGTTTCCAGCGTGCCTCTACATAGAGAGCAGCGGGGCGCAACAACAGACACATATCATTGGCGTGACTTGGCGGAGAAGTTGTTAAAGGAACCGGATGAGGATTTTGCAATAGCATTGACGAAACAGCTTATTGATGCTTGCCATCACGGTTTAAATCATGGTGACATATGGCATTATACTAAACCATTGTTACTTGATCTTATGCGTGAGTACGGTGATAACCTATGGCCGATATTCGGAGATGCCATTATCCAGGCGGAGGGTATGGAGCGGTATTGGTTGCAACAATTGCTTGACCGTGAAAATAGTTTTTCGAACCAGTTACCGAGCGTCTTGTCTGTGGTACCGGTCGAGAGTGTGATCTCTTGGTGCGAGGAACAACCTGAATTTGGGCCGAGTTTTGTTGGTAGCTGTGTAAATATCTTTGAAACAGTCGATGAGAAACAACGACCTTCAGATTTGTTTATAGCTTTGCTAATGCGATTCGGTGACGATGAACGTGTAATAAGTGGTCTAAGGGCCAATATGGGTACTCGGGGATGGTCAGGATCTCTAGTGCCCTACCTCGAAGCTGACAAAGCGGCGCTTAGCTCTTTACTAGAGCATGAAAGTAACAACGTAAGACTATGGGTGAAAGACCAAATTGCATACATCAATCGGCAAATAGATTCTGAGTCGATTAGAGACGAAGAGCGAGATTTAGGGCTATTCTAACTTTGAATCAATATTCATTGGGGACAACCACATAACAAATCACTGCACTGGATTTTTACTCCGCTGCGCTGCGTAAAAACCAGTGAGTTCAACCGTTAGCTGCAAAGATATAGTGAAATTGCTTAGATAGCGTTCCCCTCAGCCACGGCTGAGACCAATCTTCTAAGTAACTAAATTATCAGGGAAAAATAATTTAGTTACTTAGAAGTAGTTAATCCATATTCAAATGGAGGTGTCGATTATGCCTAGTGAGCAAGAAACGGAGAAGTATGTGCGCAAAGCTGCCATAGCAGGATGCACGATTATGAGTGAAGGCAATTACATGCTCTGTGATTGGATGTTTGGTGGAGGTTGTGATAAAGCCATAGAAAAACTCTTCTCATCATTACCCGACTCATGGAAAGCGGCAGGAAAAACGGACTATTGGGTTGTCGCACAACCAATTTTTGACATGATGCAAAAAATATGGAGCGATAGCCATGAACTCGTCGATCAGACATGGGATGAGACACGGAAACAGCTTGGCATGTCATCTGCTGCATCGCCAGCAAGCAGCTACTTGGATGATTGGCTGACACGAGAAGGATGGATGGAATCAGCAGAAATTACTGCCGGAGAATTTTTAGAGTTGCCAGAATTTTTGGCATCATCACTAAAAAAGAAGATTGCTTTAACTCCAGAAAAAGGCCCTTGGGCGTGGCATAGTTCAAAGTGGCCCGAAGTCTGTGACTCAGACTGTGTAAATTTGTTTCATAAAATGTTGGCATATCTCTATGGCAAATACCGTGTTGAACGTATAGCGGATGGGGTTGAGAATACATTAAAGTATATCACTGCCACCCTATCTAACACGGAATATAGTTTAGACCTAGGTTTAATCGCTAAAGCAGTTTGGGTGCATGGGCATGCATTAGAGGCAGAAACACCCGAGCAATTAACCAAGACTGATGTAAAAGGGTGGGGGGGCAGATTTCATGGGGAAAAAGATGCTCTAAATTGGTTTCATGCAGCCTTGACTATGCCAAGCACACTGGGTAATCAGAATCTGAGACTTTCAAAAGTGTTTGTGCTTTTTAAAACCGAAAAATCGAACCCACAATACTTCTCAGCTTTGATCAAACACATACACATCTATGATGGAGCACACAAGATAATAAGCCTAGATAATTTATCTCTTTCTGGCGATCACGATGAACATCTCGATGCACAAAATTGCCATTTTTTGTATCCATTTCCAAGTATAAAAACCGGGTTAGGTATTAGCATAGGAGTACATTTTTTAAGCTCGAATACATCAATATCATTTTCAAGCATTGGAGCTGACTTCATCACCGCAAAAAATTAGGGGGTAGAGAAATGAATATTGTAGAAACTATTTGGATTCATGGAGTAGCTGTTAAGCCTGAATACAACGATAATATAAACAAAAGTAGTTATAAAGGATGGGGATCAAACTTCTTATGTGAAAATGGGAAAGATAATTGGTTTCATGTTGCCCTTAGCACTCCAGTAATCATTAACGGTGCGAGGCCGAAGCTATCAAAAATTTATCTTTTGTTTTCGACTGAGCATGGTGGTATCGGAGAAATTAATATACGTTCCATTCACTTATATGATGGTAAACATAAAGTCCGGAGTTTGGATAGTCTCAATTTATCTGGTGATCATTCTAGTGCCATAGATGCCACAAACACTATCGCGTTGACTCCACCGATAACTATCCAGAGTGGCTTAGGCATTTCAATTGGTGTTAGTGTTCCTATCGGGATCGGGCCATCTTCGAGCTTTCCGGTAAAATTTGCCACTATAGGAGCGGAATTTAGCGAGTAAATATGTAGCTATAGTGTCCATCCTTAAATGGTTTTTTTGCCTAATCTCTGCGTTACGCGAAAAAAAATAATCCTCGTAATATCA
>DEIG01000011.1:19970-137343 GCA_002352345.1 Methylococcaceae bacterium UBA2780 | reverse complement strand
GGTAGTTCAGTTGGTTAGAATACCGGCATGTCACGCCGGTGGTCGCGGGTTCGAGTCCCGTCCGCTCCGCCAATAGTAGAGAAACCTCAAAGCTGTAGTGGCTCTGGGGTTTTTTTATATCAAATAATCATGATTTAAAGGCTGTTTGCTTATGTTGCAGGCGATACGTGAAGGGGCTCAAGGGTTCTTCTCTTGGTTAATCTTAATTTTAATTGCAGTTCCTTTTGCATTATGGGGAATTAATAATTACTTCGGTGATGGAAAAGAGCGCGCCGTTGTAACTGTTAATAATAAGGAATTTTTGCAGAGTGATGTTAGGCAGGCGATGCAGCCGCTCCAAGCCCGTTTTAATGAGGCATTGCAGGCCGGTTTGGTCAGTGAAGAAGAGCTGAAAAAGCAGGCTATCGATGGCCTTGTCCTTCAAGAGTTACAGCAGCAAGAGGCTGGTCATAGAAATATGACAGTAAGTGATGCGGTGGTTCGCCAGAATATCAAGGAGATAGAGGTCTTTCAGACAGATAAGGCTTTTGATAAGAGGCGCTATGAAAATCTTCTGTCTGCAAGGGGGCTCTCTTCACGTGGTTTTTCGGAGCAGCTTCGCCAGTCAAAAGTGATCGAGCAGCTGCAAAAAGGGATGAGTGATTCTGCCTTTTTGAGCGATAGTGCGGTGAGTGAATTCTATCGCTTGCGAAACCAAGAAAGGAAATTAAGTTATTTTGTTGTTCCTGTAGAGGCTGAGGCAAAGGCTATTTCAGTGTCTGATGAGGAGATTGCCGCCTATTATCAGTCTCACTCTAATCAATTCCTGACAGCAGAAAAGGTTTCTGTAGAATATATTGAGCTTTCCTTAGCGAGCTTAAAGGGTGAAGTGGATATCGATAATGAGGCGTTACTTGCGGCTTATGAAGAGCAGCAAAATAGCTTCATGGCGGAAGAAAAAAGAAGCGTAAGCCATATTCTTTTCGTCGTTGAGAATAATGAAGATGCAAGCTTGGTTAAGTTGGTTGAAGAAAAGGCACTAAAGGTTCAAGCACAGCTAGCGGCGGGTAAGGACTTTGGCGATTTAGCAAAAGAGCTATCTGACGATAGTGCAACCGCTGAAAAAGGCGGAGCATTAGGTTTTATAGAGCGAGGAATGATGGATAAGGCATTTGAAGAGGCTGCTTATCAGCTTCCTGAGGGTGCTATATCAGATCCGGTTCGGAGCCAATATGGCTTTCACTTGATTAAGTTGGATTCGATTGAAGCTAGGGAAGTTAAACCATTTGAAACTGTTAAAGTTGAGCTGTTAGCCTCTTTAAAACGTCAGACTGCAGAAGACCTTCTGTATGAAAAGATGGAGCAGATGGCTGAAGCAGCCTTTGAAGCATCAGATAGCCTCGAGCCAGTTGCGGAGTTGTTGGGGCTTAAAATACAAGAAAGTGGCCTCTTTACGCAAGATAAAGGAGAAGAGATCGCGGATGATCCTCGCGTCAGGTCACTTGCTTTTTCCGAGGAGGTTCTGAGTGGTAGAAATAGTGAGCCGCTCGAGATCTCAGCAGACAGAGCTATTGTTATACACCTAAAGTCACGCGAGGAGGCGGGTAGTAAATCTTTAGATGAGGTCCATGATGAGATTTTAGCTCAAATAAATGATGAGAAAGCTTCCGAGAAGGCAGATGCCTTCGCAAAGAGGTTACTTCAAGAGCTAAAGGCTGGGGCAGAAATTGCAGATTTGGCGGCTTTAAATTCGGTGGAATTGTTATCACCAGCGGCTGTTACTAGAGATAGTAAAGAGCTGCCTTCAGAGTTGCTAGCGGCTGCTTTTAAGGCGCAGCATCCGGTGAATGATAAAGCCGTTCCTCTACGCATTAAAAGCCTGCAAGGTGAGCAGATAATTGCAGTGCTTGAAAATGTGGTGGATGGGGACCCTGGAAAAGTTGAATCCAGAGAGATAGAGATGGCAAAGGAATATTTAGCAAAGGCGGTGGGAGAGGGACAGCTTGAAGCATATCTGTCGTCTTTGCGGGGTAAGGCAGAGATAAGGGTTTTATCGCCAGGTGAATAGTTTCCTCAATAGTCTTCTGGGGCAGTTAAACCGGTAATTAAAAATAGCTGAGCTAGCAATTTTTAATAGAAATAAAAAAAGCTTTTGCATGAATGCAAAAGCTTTTTTTTGTGTCCACTGAGAAGGTGCTTATTGTTTTAACAACTTATCCATTAATGTTGATGATTTAATGACCCAGTTTCCACCTTCATTAGCCATTTCTAGGCGGTCTTCATCGATAAAGTCTCTCCCGTAGGTGATCTGTAGCATTACGGAAGCACTGTCGCCATTTATGTTTTCTTCAACAGTGTTAAAGCCTTTAATTGTCCAGCTTCCAAGAGTATATTTTTGGATCCGTTCGGAAACTGTTTTTATTGTAGTGCTATTGGCGTATTTATCTTTGCTTTGGCTGGATACTAAAGCATAAGCTGTATCGGTTTGCCCTTCATCAATAGCGCGGTAGAATTTTTCAACGGACCCTATCGGGCCACTAGAAGAGCCGCATGCCGACAAAAACATGGTTAAAAGACTAACCAGTATGATCGTTGTTTTTTTCATTTATCTGTTCTCCAACTGTTATTAGTTTAATTATTGTTACGGTGCAATTCTAAGTCGGTGTTTATTGATAATCAATAAAATTCTAATATAGCAAGATTGACCACCTTTTTAGAAGATAAAAAGATGGTCAACTGTTCTTTTATGCTTGGTTAAGCCCCGTAATGCTGTAGCCTGCATCAGCGTGGATAATTTCGCCCGTTATTGCAGCAGAAAGGTCAGAGCAAAGAAACGCGGCTGTATTACCAACCTCTTCAATGGTGACATTCTTTCTGAGCGGAGCGGCATCTGCAGCTTTGCTTAGCATTGAGCGGAAATTACTGATTCCAGCTGCAGCCAATGTTTTAATCGGGCCGGCGGAGATAGCGTTGACGCGGATGCCATGAGGGCCAAGCGACTGGGCCATATAGCGGACGTTGGCTTCAAGACTAGCTTTAGCAATTCCCATTACGTTGTAGTTAGGGATAGTTCTTTCTGCGCCGAGGTAGCTTAGCGTGATGAGTGAGCCGTTTGTCCCTTCCATCATTTTCTGGCCCGCTTTAGCCAGCGCAGCAAAGCTGTACGAACTGATATCGTGAGCAATTTGGAAGTTTTCACGCGTGACAGCATCGAGGTATTCGCCTTCTAGTGCTTCGCGCGGAGCATAAGCAACAGAGTGAACAATGCTGTCGAGTTTATTCCACTGTCCACCAAGCTCAGAAAAGACATTATCGATTTGCTCATCGCTAGCGACATCGCATTCTATGCAGATATTGGAGCCGCACTGTGCAGCCATCTTCTCGACACGGCCTTTCAGTTTTTCATTTTGATATGTGAAAGCAAGCTCAGCACCTTCGCGGTGCATGGCTTGAGCAATTCCCCAAGCGATTGAGCGTGTGCTTGCTAGACCGACGATAAGGACCTGTTTGCCCTGCATAAAACCCATAATAACTCCTAACTTTTAGATTTTGTTTGTGAAAAGCTGAGAGTATCCCCGACCCTTGTTATCATGTCCAGTTTCGGGCGTTATGGAGCGGTACAGATAGCAGTGATCAAACGATTTTTTTTAGTTATATGGTTAGGGATGACGGCGCTACTGATGGCTTGCAGTGGGGAGCCGCTTAATAATCCCTACTCAAGTGAAAAGCAAGCGACAAGTAAGGTGCTTTACAGCTCTTTTAGTGAGCGACCAAAGCATCTCGATCCTGCACGTGCCTATAGCTCTAACGAATATGCCATTATTGGCCAGATTTATGAGCCACCACTCCAGTACCATTATCTAAATAGACCCTATTTGCTTGAGCCTTTGACGGTTGAAAAAATGCCAGTGGTTCACTACTTAGACAAAAAGGGGCTGCGGCTCCGGCAGGAGGCTTCAGAAGAGCAGATTCAGTGGAGTGAATATGTAATCAGTGTTAAACAAGGAATCCACTTTCAGCCCCATCCTGCATTTGCTCGCTCACAAGAGGACAACCTGCTTTATCACCTGTTGAGTGATAAGCAGCTAGAAGGTGTTTCTCAACTATCTGACCTTAAAGAGCAGGGTAGCCGAGAGCTAACTGCAGAAGATTTTGTCTATCAAATTAAAAGGCTAGTTTCGCCACTAACACACTCTCCCATTGCTGAGCTGATGAAGCACCATATCGAAGGATTGAGTGACTTTGAAAAGACGACCGAAGAACGCTATAAAAAATGGCAAAAAAACCACAAGAATGGCGGTTTCTTTGATTTAAGACAGGCTGATATTAGCGGTGTTCAGGTAATAGACCGCTACCACTATCGCATCCGAATCCGCGGAAAATACCCACAGTTTAAATATTGGTTGGCGATGCCCTTTTTTGCCCCAATGGCTTGGGAAGCAGATTCCTTTTATGCACAGGAAGGTCTGATTGAGAAGAATATTACGCTCGATTGGTATCCTGTTGGGACTGGGCCTTATATGTTGACGGAAAATAACCCAAACCGGCGAATGGTCCTCGAGCGAAATCCACTATTTCACGATGCTTTTTATCCTCGAATGGGAGAAGAGGGTGATAGAGAAAAAGGGTTGCTCGATGATGCAGGTAAAAACCTCCCATTTATCGATAAAGTGGTCTATATCCTCGAAAAAGAGTCGATTCCTTACTGGAGTAAATTTCTGCAAGGATACTATGATGCATCGGGCGTTAGTTCAGATAGCTTTGATCAGGCAATCGAGTTTTCAGGGGAAGGTGAACTTGGCCTAACTCAGGCGATGGCGGAAAAAGGTATTCATTTACAAACAGCGGTTACCACATCGATTTACTATATGGGATTCAATATGCTTGATCCTGTTGTGGGCGGCCTAACCGAGCGATCAAGAAAGTTGCGCCAAGCGATCGGGATTGCGGTCGATTTTGAAGAGTACATCTCCATTTTTATGAATGGCCGAGGGATTGCGTCACAAGGCATTTTGCCCCCGGGGATTTTTGGTTATGAGTCTGGTTCGGAAGGCGTAAATCAGTACCTTTATGATTGGTTAATTGATCGACCAAAAAGAAAAAGTCTGGCGATTGCTAAAAAGCTCCTTGCCGAGGCCGGTTATCCTAATGGGCGGGATCGAGAAACTGGAAAGCCGTTGGTTCTCTATTTTGATACAACTTCATCAGGCCCTGATGATAAAGCCCGCCTTAATTGGTACAGAAAACAGTTTTCTAAACTTGGAATTCAGCTTGTTATTCGAGCCACCGATTACAATCGATTTCAAAGTAAGGTTCGAAATGGCAATGCACAGCTTTTTATGTGGGGATGGAATGCCGATTACCCAGATCCAGAGAACTTTTTCTTTCTACTTTATGGACCAAATAGCAAAGTTTCCAGCGGTGGTGAAAATGCCAGCAACTACCAAAATAGCGAATTTGATCGGCTATTTGAGCAGATGAGAAATGCAGAGGATGGTGAAGAGAGGCTTTCTCAAATCAGGCAGCTTCAAGAGATTATTCGCCGCGACTCTCCGTGGCTGTTTGGTTTTCACCCGAAGGCTTTCTCGTTGTATCACGATTGGTATAAAAATCTTAAGACCAACTTGATGGCTAATAATCGCCTCAAGTATCAACGCATTGATAGTGAACTCAGAAATGAAAAGCGGCAAGCGTGGAATCATCCCGTATTCTGGCCTATTTTGTTTATTGTGCTGTTGTTCTCCCTGTTGGCGATACCTGTTTGGCGGGTCTACAAAAAGAGAGAGCGGGAAACGGCCTTATGATTAATTACGTTATTCGGCGCCTGCTCTATATGTTTCCACTTTTGCTGGGGGTTAACCTCATCACCTTCGTGCTCTTTTTTGTTGTTAATAGTCCGGATGATATGGCAAGAATGCATTTAGGACAGAAGTATGTGACTGAAGAGGCAGTCAGTAAATGGAAAGTTGAACGGGGATATGATCTGCCACTTTTTTGGAACGATTCGCAAGAGGGGGTAGGGAAAGCAGAGAAGACAATCTTTTTTGAAAAGTCAGTTAGCCTTTTTATGCTCAAATTTGGCCGCTCAGATAATGGTCGGGATATCGCGGCAGATATCGGTCAGAGGATGTGGCCAAGTCTTGCGATTGCACTGCCTTCTCTAATAATTGGTCTGTTGGCGAATATCAGTTTTGCGCTACTAATGGTTTTCTTTCGAACAAGTCGCTTAGCTTTTTGGGGAGTGACGCTGTGCGTGGCATTAATGTCAATTTCAGGGCTCTTCTATATTATTGGAGGGCAGTTTTTAGTTGGAAAACTGCTGATGCTGGTGCCAATCTCTGGTTATGACACAGGCTTTGCAGCGATTAAGTTTTTGATTTTGCCGGTATTGATCGGTGTTGTGAGCGGGATTGGCTCGGGCACACGCTGGTATCGAACGCTTTTTCTTGAAGAGATTGAGAAAGATTATGTTCGAACAGCCCGTGCAAAAGGGCTTTCCGAAACAGCTGTATTATTCAGGCACGTGCTCCAAAATGCGATGATTCCAATTTTGACAGGTGTCGTGGTTATTCTTCCGCTGCTTTTTATGGGGAGCCTGCTCACCGAGTCATTCTTCAGCATTCCCGGCTTGGGCAGTTACACCATTGATGCGATCAATATGCAGGACTTTGCGATTGTCCGGTCGATGGTCTTTCTTGGCTCGCTACTTTATATATTTGGTCTGCTTTTAACCGATATCTCCTACACACTTGTCGATCCACGGGTGAGGCTCTCCTGATGGTTGTCTATTGGACAGATGCTTTGATCTTCCTGCTTGCGATTGCAATTTTGCTGCTTGGTTGGCGAGCTTCACGTAAAGAGCATCTTCGCAGGCCTTGGCGGAAAGTGGCCCAAAATCGTGTCGGGATGGTCTCCTTAGTCGTGCTGCTCTTCTTTGTTGTGATAGGGCTTCTTGACTCAATTCATTTTTACCCAGACTTGGATAAAGGCTCAGAACAGCAGAGTGGTGAAGCAATCAGTCTCTTTGATAAATGGGTGACACCAATTCGTCTCCAAGAAGAGAAAAGCTACTCGGCACCCTTTGCGAGCCGGCTGTTTGCGAAAGAGATGATTGAGCAGCCTAATGGCCAAGTTGTTTGGGACTACCCTCGTCTAAAATATGGTGGTGCTCACCTTGTCGATGAGGGTGTAAAAAAATCTGACATTCTTGCGTTAACCGCAGGAGGGATGTTGAAAGGCTTGGGTTTTTGGCTCTTGGTTACATCCTCCTTTGCCCTAATTAGATGGCGTTCTCTGAGTAAAATGCGTAGGAATCTGGGGTTGGTTTTAAATGGCGCGACCACCCTGCCGCTTAGAGCGATCACACTCACCATTCTGTTTTTGTCCTTGTGCACCTTCTCTGCGATGGAGCTTGCTCCCCATTATCATCTCTTTGGAACCGACAAAGTGGGGCAAGATGTCTTTTATCAGGCACTGAAAAGCATCCGAACTGGGTTGATGATCGGTACTCTAACAACACTTGTAATGCTTCCTTTAGCACTCAGCTTTGGTATTCTTGCCGGTTTTTTCAGGGGCTGGGTTGATGACGTGATTCAGTACCTATACACCACACTCAGTTCAATTCCGGGGGTATTGTTAATCGCAGCCTCAATTTTGATGATGCAGGTCTATATGGCGAATCATGAAGAGCAGTTTGCCAGTCTTGCTCTGCGAGCCGATATGCGACTACTTTTCCTTTGCCTGATCCTCGGTATTACGAGTTGGACCGGGTTGTGCCGTCTCCTAAGGGCTGAAACACTAAAGCTTAGGGAGATGGAGTATGTTCAGGCGGCAACGGCGATGGGTGTTAAACGAGGGGTAATTCTTGTTCGTCATATTCTACCTAACCTTTTTCACATCGTTTTGATCTCGATTGTGCTTGATTTTAGCGCACTGGTATTAGCCGAAGCAGTGCTTTCATACGTCAATATTGGCGTTGATCCAACCACCAATAGCTGGGGGAATATGATTAATAGTGCGCGATTAGAGATGGCGAGAGAGCCTGTGGTCTGGTGGTCTTTAGCTGCGGCATTCAGTTTTATGTTCACACTGGTGTTGGCAGCAAACCTTTTTGCCGACGCGGTTCGAGATGCTTTTGATCCACGTAGAGCATCAGATTAATTTAAATAAGTTAAGAGTAAATAAATGCAACAGACAACAATCATTCATCGGTCGTCATTAAGCGATGGTGAGAAGCGGCAGATAGCCAAGAAAATTACTGGAGAGCTTGAACAGCGTGATGGCTATTACCGGTTACGCCATTCAGCTCCTGTTGATAGGGCAACGCTTGATTTGCTGAGAAAAGAGCTTGGCTGTGATCTAAATTGTTTGCCAGAATCATTTAGCCCTAGTGAGATAAAACTGCTCATTACCGATATGGACTCCACATTGATCGCAATTGAATGTATCGATGAGATCGCTGATATGCAGGGGTTAAAAGCTGAAGTTTCTGAAATTACAGAGGCAGCAATGCGTGGAGAGCTGGATTTTGCCAATTCATTAAACAGGCGCGTTGCACTACTTGCCGGGCTTCCAGAAGAGCAGCTCCAGCGCGTTTATGATGAGCGTTTAAAGTTGAATCCCGGTGCAGATCAAATGCTAGCAGGCCTTAAACAAAAAGGAATTAAAACGGCACTTGTTTCAGGTGGTTTTACCTTCTTTACCGATCGGCTTAAAAAGGAGATCGGGCTGGATTACACCTTGGCAAATAATCTGGAGATTGAGGGGGGCAAACTGACAGGGCATGTTTCTGGCGATATTGTCGGTGCTGAGGCGAAAGCGGCATTGCTGGAAAGCCTATGCGCTGAGTTGGGGATATCGACTAATCAAGTGATTGCCATGGGAGATGGTGCAAATGATTTGCTGATGCTTGAAAAAGCGGGGTTAAGTGTCGCCTATCACGCCAAACCGGCTGTGCGGCAGGCAACCTCTGTTGCTTTCGACCACTCTGGTCTCGAAGGGGTTTGTCACCTTCTTCAGCTATGAGTGAACTGCTGCTTTCTGTTAAAAACTTAATGACCACCTTTGTGCAGGGTGGTGAGCGGCAGATTGCGGTTGATGATGTCAGTTTTGATATCCATTCGGGTGAAAGCTTTGCCTTGGTGGGGGAGTCTGGTTCAGGGAAGTCAGTTTCGGCGCTATCAGTTTTAAGGTTATTGCCATCTAATGGGAAGATAGTCAAAGGGCAGGCTCTTTATCGCGGCGAGGATCTTTTTCTAAAGCAAGAGTCGCAAATGCGCCCTGTTAGGGGGAAACGGATTGCGATTATTTTTCAAGACCCGATGAGTTCGCTCAATCCTGTGATGACGATTGGCCAACAGATAGGCGAGGCAATTTTAGTTCACCGGCTGGTTGATCAAAGCAGCCTAAAGAGCCGTGTTGTTGAGCTGCTTGAACAGGTTGGGCTGCCTTTCGCAGCCAGACGATTTAATGAATATCCACACCAGCTCTCAGGTGGAATGCGGCAGCGGGTGATGATTGCGATAGCCCTTGCAGGAGAGCCAGAACTGGTGATTGCGGATGAGCCGACTACTGCACTCGATGTGACGATTCAGGCGCAAGTTCTGGCGCTTCTTAAAGAGATTCAGCAACGCAATGGAATGGCGCTTTGGTTGATTACGCACGATCTTGGTATTGTTTCGGAAATGGCCGATCACATTGCCGTTATGCAGAAAGGTAAGGTTGTTGAGCAGGCCGGTCGCGAGCGCTTTTTTAGCCATCCACAGCATCCCTACACCTTAGAGCTATTCAAAGCGGTTCCCTCTATAGAGCATTGCCATCCGCAAGCAAAAGATGATGAGCACAAAGCACTATTAGAATTAGACCAATTTAAAGTTTATTACCCGATTCGCAAAGGGCTGTTTAAAAAAGTGGTCGACCATGTTCGTGCGGTGGATGAGATCAGTTTTAGCCTGAAAAAAGGTGAAACACTGGCTCTTGTGGGTGAATCGGGCTGCGGGAAAACAACACTTGGAAAAGGACTGCTGCATTTAATACCCAATTCTGGTGGACGTGTCCTGTTTAATGGCTTGGATCTGAATAGTTTGGAGCGAAGTGAACTCAGACAGGCAAGAAGAAAACTACAGATTATCTTCCAAGATCCCTTCTCTTCAATGAATCCTAGAATGCTGATTGGAGAAATTATTGCCGAAGGGATGAAGGCGCTAAATGGTGAGTTGAGTGAGGTTAAGAGACGCAAGCGGGTCGAAAAGTTACTCAAGCAGGTTGGATTGCCGCCTGAATCTCGACTTCGGTACCCCCATGAGTTTTCAGGTGGCCAGCGTCAGAGAGTCTGTATTGCTCGCGCATTGGCTGTTAATCCAGAGTTAATTGTTTGCGATGAACCGACGAGTGCGCTAGATGTTTCGGTGCAGGCGCAAATTATCATTTTATTGAAAAAGTTCCAGAAAGAGCAGGGGCTGAGTTATCTATTTATCAGTCATGATTTGGCTGTTGTAGCCGAGATTGCCCACCGAGTAGCTGTAATGAAAGAGGGGCGTATTGTTGAGATAGGTGAGGTGGAACAGGTGCTTAAGAATCCTCAGCACCCTTATACAAAAAGTCTTATTGGAGCGGTGCCCAAACTAAATATGGAAGGGTTTGGATAAAAGTTATTGAATTTATGCTGGCAGTATTCTTGTTTTAACTTCCCCCTTTGTAAAATGGGGGTTGAGGGGGGGTTTAATTTAAATCTCCCCTAACCCCTCTTTAGAAAAGAGGGGAATAAAAGCGGTATTTGCACATAATGCGAGGTTCTGCGGGATTTTCAGTTCTACGGTGCCACAGAAATAGCAGCCACTAGCAAAATGGTTTCTTAAACAGTCGGCTTGGTAATATCAACATTCACTCTTAATCGCTGTCCTGGTTTTAGATATTTCCCAATACGTTTGCGATTCCACTTGCGCAGTTCAGGAATTGAAACATTAAACTTGCGCGCAATTAGATAAAGCGAGTCTCCCGATCGAACCGTATAGTTAACAGACTTAAAAGGGTTAATTGGGGAGGCGCTGTTTTTATGGCGGCTACCCTTAGTCCAGATTGCCAGTTTCTGCCCGAGCTTTAACGTGTCTCGAGGTGCCATATTATTCCAAGAGGCAAGCTGGCGAGTTGAAACTGAGTGGCTACGGGCAATATCCCATAAGGTATCACCCGCTTTCACAGTATGAATCCTCTTTTGCCCCTTTCTTTTTGCAGACAGTTTAGCCAGATTGCGTTGCGCTTGACTAAGGCTATAGTGAGCCAGATTCTGAGTTGAAGTTGGGATCAGCAGGTATTTTCCTGCACGAATGGAATGGCCGCTAATATTGTTGACTCTTTTAACCGCCGCAAGCGAAGTGTTATAGCGGTTAGCAATATGGCCAAGTGTTTCGCCCTGACGAATACGGTGGCGAGTCCATTTTACTCGTTGGCTAGGGGGCAGTTGTGCCAGTTTTTCTTTAAATAGTTCACTCTTATCTTGAGGAATCAAAAGGCGATGAGGGCCATCTGGGTCGGTTGACCAGCGATTAAAGCCGGGGTTGAGTTTATAGAGCGCCTCAATAGGAATTTCAGCCATTTCAGCAGCAAGAGCCAAGTCGAGCTGTGATTCTGTGTCAATGACGGTGAATTGAGGTCTGTTTGGAATATCAATTAGCTCAATGCCGTATTTATCCGCGTTGGCAAAAATACTGGCAATAGCAAGTAGTTTAGGCACGTAGGAGCGGGTCTCTTTAGGCAGATCTAGAGACCAGTAATCAGTTGGTCTGTTGCGTTTTTTATTCTTTCTGATCGCTTTGCTTACGGTTCCACCACCAGAATTATAGGCGGCAAGTGCTAATAACCAGTCACCACTAAAGCGTTTATTGAGACGCTCCAGGTAACCGAGTGCAGTTTGAGTTGAGGCGTAGACATCACGGCGGCCATCGTACCACCAGTTTTGCTTGAGCCCAAAGCCGCGTGCGGTCGATGGAATAAACTGCCAAAGGCCAGCTGCCCTGCCGTGTGAATAGGCAAAAGGCTGGAAAGCACTTTCTACGATAGGCAAAAGAGCAAGCTCTGCCGGCAGATTACGCTGTTCAGTTTCAGTTGCTATAAAGTAGAGATAAGGTTCAGCCCGCTTCTGCACCCGTTTTAGATAAGTTGGATGTTTAAGGTACCAGTTGCGCTCCTGCTCGACTCGCGTGTGGTCAATATCACTGAGCTTGTAACTCTTAAATAACCGCTCCCAAACGTTCTTTGGTGGCTGCTCAATCTTTGGGCTGCTTAGATCAGTAGGGAGTTTAATCTCGCTCTTTAGCGCTATCTTGCCAATGGGCGTGGGGGTGCGCTTTGTGTGAATTTCATCAGTTGCGTTATCTGTAGGGGTTAGAACGCAGCCGCCTAGAAGTGCTAGGGAGATGACGAGAAGAGATTTTGTTGTTTTCTTCATGGAGTGATATTTTAGTAGAACTTTCCAACAAAGTTGTGATGCAGCTCGTAATTATATAATGAAACTATCACCGAGACCTTCCCATTGTATCGGCTGCCGAGGCGAATTCTGCAATTGGTATCAGACAACGGTTGGGCAGGCTATTTACCAGCAAGAACAAGCCTTCTTACAAAAAGCGCTTAAACAGGTACATGCCTGGAATATACTGCAGATGGGGTATGTCTCTTGGGAAGATGATTTCTTAACAGAAGAGCAGAAGCGGCATTACGTTATTGTCGACCGAAATAGGAAAACGACTGCCCCTGTGCCGGTGATACAGGGAGCATTAGATGCTCTACCGGTTGCGAGCAAAAGTATGGATGTAGTGATTATGCCGCATGCTTTAGAATTTGAGCCAAACCCACAGCAAGTTTTGCGTGAGGCAAAGCGGGTTTTACGGCCAGAAGGTAAGTTGCTGTTTTTGGGTTTTAACCCCAGAGGATTGTATCGTCTATTTCACTATCGGCTTTGTGGCCGAAAAAGCATTCCTTGGTGTGGTCACTTTATCAGCCAAAACCGAATGCACGATTGGTTAAGCCTGCTCAGTTTTGAGTTTGAGAGCGAAAGTTACAGTTTTCTACCATCGAGAAAATTCAGACAGATAGAGACAGTTGTGGGAAAATATACCCCTTCATTGACGATAGGTTATTCGATTACTGCGATCAAAAGAACCTATACAGTGACACCTATTACACCCTCATGGGTTGATTCGACATTGTTTACACCAGACCCAATTACCGATTCTGTTTCTCGTTATTCTGATGACCATAAAAAAAGTTGAACTGTTTACCGATGGCGCCTGCCGTGGTAATCCTGGCCCAGGTGGCTGGGGTGCATTATTACGTTTTAATGGGCAGGAAAAGAGGCTATGCGGTGGCGAACCGGAAACCACCAATAATCGCATGGAATTGATGGCGGCAATTATGGGACTAGAATCACTTAATAAACCTTGTGCAGTCACTTTGACCACCGATTCCCAATATGTCCTAAAAGGGATTAATGAATGGATGGCCAACTGGATCAAAAGGGGCTGGAAAACGGCGGCTAAAAAACCAGTTAAGAATGTTGATCTGTGGAAAAGGTTAGATGCCGCACTCCATCAGCATCAAGTTGAATGGGTTTGGGTTAAGGGGCACACAGGCCATCGAGAAAATGAGATTGCCGATGACCTGGCGAATCAAGGAATTGATGAGCTACTGAGTAGGAAATCATCATGAGACAAATTGTTCTCGATACAGAAACAACTGGTCTAAGCCCATCAGAGGGCCATCGAATTATTGAGATTGGTTGTGTGGAGCTGGTTAATCGCCGCTTGACCGGAAACCATTACCATGTCTACCTAAACCCAGAGAGAGAGATCGATGCGGGGGCGATAGAGGTACACGGAATTAGTAATGAGTTTCTCTCAGATAAACCCTTCTTCGCTGATGTGGTGGATGATTTTATCGACTACATCAGAGATGCCGAACTCGTTATTCACAATGCCCCCTTTGATGTTGGCTTTCTGAATCATGAGTTAAATTTGCTGGGAGGAAAGGGGGAAATAGGCAACTTCTCCACTGTGCTAGATACACTGGTGATGGCGCGCAAAAAGCATCCTGGGCAGCGCAACAGCTTAGATGCACTTTGCAAACGCTACGGTATTGATAACTCGCACCGTGAACTGCATGGTGCGTTACTCGATGCTGAGATATTGAGTGATGTCTACCTGCTGATGACGGGTGGCCAGACCTCATTGCTCTTAGGTGACGAGGCTGATGAGAAAGGTGATGATGGTTTCGCGATTAAACGATTGCCGAAAGAGCGACCAAAACTAAAAGTAGTACGCTGTAGTGATGCAGAGCTTACAGCGCATAATGAATACCTTGACTTTCTAGATAAAAAAAGTGGCGAGGAGTGTCTTTGGCGAAAGCTAGACGGTTGAGTGAGCCGAAGTGTCATAATCATTAAAAATCTTTTGTCCTGCAAAAACTGCGGATAAAGCACAGAAAATCTGTGGTTGAGCTAGGTTACACCCCTTACTAAAATAGTAACCTACCTAAATTTTAAAAAACTTCGTGCTCTTCGTGAGCTTCGTAGTAAAAACCCCTTCCTAAGTCATTATGAAAAAACCAGAACTCCTCTCTCCAGCCGGAACACTCAAAAACCAACGCTATGCATTCGCCTTTGGAGCCGATGCTGTTTATGCCGGCCTGCCGCGTTATAGCCTACGTGTCCGAAACAATGATTTTAAACTCGATAACCTCGAGATCGGCATAAAAGAGGCGCATGCGATGAACAAGCAGTTCTTTGTCGCAGTCAATCTAATGCCACACGCGGCAAAGCTGAAAACTTTCGTTAAAGATATGGAGCCGGTCATCGCGATGAAGCCCGATGCCTTCATCATGTCAGATCCCGGTTTAATCATGTTAGTGCGCGAAAAATGGCCGGAGATGGATGTGCACCTTTCTGTGCAAGCCAACACAGTTAATGCAGCAGCGGTTAAATTTTGGGAAAAACAGGGATTAACGCGGGTAATTCTCTCAAGAGAACTTTCACTCGATGAAATAGCCGAAATTCGCCAGCAATGTCCTGATATGGAGCTGGAAGTTTTTGTCCACGGCGCACTCTGTATCGCCTATTCAGGCCGCTGCTTATTATCTGGTTACTTTAATCATCGAGATGCAAACCAGGGAAGTTGCACCAATACCTGTCGCTGGAAATACGATATTAAAAAAGGTGAATCTGAACTGACCGAACCTGCTGAGCAGGTGATCGACCTGAACCAGTTCAATAACCTCTCCTCAAATGCCAATTTTGAGCGCCATCCAGAGGCCGATAAAGTCTATATGCTCGAAGAGGAAAACCGCCCCGGTGAACTAATGCCAGTTTTTGAAGACGAGCATGGCACCTACATCATGAACTCAAAAGACCTGAGAGCGGTTGAGCATGTACAAAGGCTGGTCGAAATTGGTGTTGATTGTTTAAAAATTGAAGGCCGCACAAAATCGCACTACTACGCAGCCAGAACTGCACAAGTCTACCGCCAAGCAATTGATGACGCCGTTGCGGGTCGCCAGTTTAATCCTGCATTAATGGGTGAACTTGATTCATTAGCCAATCGTGGCTATACCGATGGTTTTTACCAACGCCATCACAGCGAAGAGCTACAGACCTATCACAAAAATGCCTCGGAAAGCCCTAAACAGAAATTTGTGGGCGAAGTGATTGGCCGGGATGAAAAAACCGGCAAAGCGATTATTGATGTTAAAAATCACTTTGAAGTAGGCGACAATCTTGAACTATTAACCCCAACAGGAAGCCACTTTTTCAAGCTAACCGAAATGGAAGATCAATATGGACATAAAAAGGAAGTTGCACCGGGTAGCGGCTACCAAATGTATATTGACTTGCCTGTGGAAAATAGTGAGCAGGGGTTGATTACGCAAGTACTGTGATGAATCACCTCTTTTAGCTAGGTAAAAAATCAAATCATCGCCTCCCTATGTGTTCCTAGCAACAGCCTCTGCGTTATTCCGTTCACTAATACCTACGCAGCCATTCGTGATGGTCTTATCCTTTTTTGCCTATTGTAAGAAAATAGGGAGCAGCTACAATCAGTAGGTTAATTTTAAATAAATAGTCTGATATTGAGGAAGAAAAATGAAAGGAATTAAACGGAATAAAGCAGCCATTGCATTGGCGATAGCTGCAGCTTTATCGGTAGGTGTCGTAGGTTGTGACAGCGTTGGTAGCAAAACCGATATAGAGCATGTAGCCGCAGCCAAAGATTTCCTCGATAAAGATGACATTAAATCAGGCGTAATTGAGCTTAAAAGCGCTCTACAAAAGAATCCAAAAAATGCCGAGGCAAGGCGCTTGTTGGGAGAACTAAATCTAGAAATGGGGTTTGGCCCTGCAGCGGAAAAAGAATTAAAACGCGCACTCGAGCTTGGAGTTGCTAAAGAGGCAATTATGGCTTCGCTTGCAGAAGCTTTAGCAACTCAAGGGAAATACCAAGAAATTCTCGATGAAATCGAAGCGCCAGCCAATCTGGATCCTGTAGAACAGGCAAAAATCATTAGCTACCGCGGAGATGCATGGCTATATAAAAAGAAACCAGAAAAAGCCAAGGCAGAATACGAGCGAGCATTGCAGGTCGATGCGCAATCAGGCGCCGCAAAACTAGGTCTCGCTAAACTGGCGGTGGCCAATAAAAAGAGTGCAGAGGCTGATCAGTTAATTTCTGAAGCGCTACAGTCATCCCCAAAAGATTCCAATATTTGGCTCTTTCAAGCAGAACTTCAACGCGCTAAAGGTGAGCTTGATAAAGCTGAAGAGAGTTATGGACAGGCGATCAAGTTAAACAAGAGAAACCTAATGGCGCGGTATCAGCGTGCATTGCTGCGCATCGGAAAGAAAGATTTCGAGACAGCAGAAAAAGATATTGATGTATTGAAAAAAGAGGCACCTAAATCATTTCAACGCCATTATGCGGAAGGGATGCTGGCTTTTTTTGAAAAAAAGTTTTCAGAAGCTGAGGCGGCATTGGATGAGAGTCTAAAGATAAATGGTAATTTCACCCAAGCTGTTTTTTATCGAGGTATTGTGCACTTGGCGCAAAATCATCAGGTACAGGCTGAAAACGATCTTTCCCGTGTCCAGAAGGCGGTTCCAAATGCAATCAAGCCACGCCAACTGCTTGCGCAGGTGCTGATCAAGAAAAAAGATTATAAAGAGGCAAAAGCGCTTTTAGATCCGGTTATTAAATTCATCCCTAATGATCCTGTAACCCTGAACCTCCTAGGAAACATCGAGTTTGCTTTAGGAAATACGGATCAAGGTATGGAGTACCTACAGAAATTAGCTGAGCTAAAGCCAGATGATGCGGGTGTTCATGCACGGCTTGGTTTGGGGCTTTTGCAAAGTGGCGAACAAGCTAAGGGGATAAAGCAGCTTGAACAGGCCAGTGAACTGGCTCCAGGTTTTCAACAGGGTGATGCTTTTGTCGTGATGGCACACCTGAAAGCGAAAGAGTATGGTAAAGCTGAAAAGGTTCTTGAACGAATAAAAAACAAATACCCCGATAGCCCCTTTGCTGGAAACTTGGTGGGAATGTTTTTCCTAGCAAAAGATGATCAAGCTCAGGCGAAAAAAGCTTTTGAAGCTGTTCTAGTGAAATTCTCAGGCAACCCTACCGCTGCGAATGCTTTAGCTGATATGGCGCTTAAAGTGGGAGACTATACAGCTGTCAGAGAACTTTACACAGAGATTTTGGCGCAAAACCCGAAACACTTAAAAACGAAACTGCGTTTAGCGGCACTGGAGGTTCTGGAAAATAATACTAAAGAGATGGAAGTGCAGTTAAAAGAGGCTATTGAGGGTTACCCAGAGGCCTTAGTTCCAAGGTTGGTTTTATCCAGATATTATACGCGCTATGGGCAGCCAGGGCGTGCGCAGACATTGTTGGAAGAGGTTAAAGCGCAGTATGGAAATAATCTGCAATTGCTATCGGCGTTGTTTGATGCGCAACTGGCAGATAAAAATGTAACTAGGGCGCTTGAAACGGCAAAGAAGTTGGTTGAGATGGTACCTAACTCGGCCGATGTGCAGTTTATGTTGGCGAGTGCCTATGAGGCGAGTGCTGATGCTAAAAACATGCGAGACTCGCTGAGTAAATCACTTGAGCTCAATCCTCAACATGTAAGGGCGCGTATGGCGATGGTTAAATTGTTGACCATTGAAGGGGGGAGAGGGGAAGCGAAAGGAAAGCTATCTGGGTTGATTCAAGAGTTTCCAGAGCAGGTGGAGGTCTTAAATCTACAGGGGTGGTTTGCGTTGCAAAATTCAAAACCACAAGAGGCGACCATTGCTTATCAAAAAGTATTGAAGAAGCAGCCTTCAACAAAAGCGGCTGTTAACTTTGCAAGGGCAGAACTCGCGGCAGGTAAAAGAAAAGAAGGGATCGCGACGCTTAATAAATGGCTGGAAGAGTACCCCGGTGACGTTGGGGCACACTATGTGCTATCTACGATCTATGGCATGCTCGAAAAGGAAAAAGCAAACATAACAGAGCTTGAAAAAGTTCTGGAGCTAAGGCCGGACCACATTTTTGCATTAAATGATTTGGCATGGAGGCTCCGTAAAACAGAGCCTGCTAAGGCGCTGAGTTATGTAGAGGGAGCTTACGCAAAGGCGCCGAAGTTTGTTCCTGTCATGGATACTCTGGCTATGGTTCTGTTGGAAAATGGGCAGGCTCAAAGGGCACTGACATTACTGGAGCGTGCTGTAGAATTATCACCAAAAGCGCCTTCTTTAAAATACCACTTGGCAATTGCATTGGAGAAGAATGGTAAAAAAGCTGAGGCGATTCAGACTTTGCGATCTCTGTTATTTGAGCAAAAAGCGTTTAGCGAGCGACGAGAGGCTGAGGCTCTCCTCAAGCAATGGAAGGGCTAATCTCTTTTCTCCTAAGGGCTGGTAATGGTTTGGAGTAGCCCCCAGGGAGCTGTCACTTTTTTTTACATTTTTTTTTAAAGTGAAGTTGTTAAGCCGCAGATTGATTTCAACCGCTTGTTTTATAGGTTAATTTTGTCATTGGCATGACCTGTGCTTCATATGAAATCGAAGTGTAATTTTTTATGAAATAAGGATTGAGAAAATGAAAAAACAATTATTATCGTTATTGGTTGCAGGAACGCTTGCCCCAGCTGCGGCTTCTGCTGGTTTTTTACAAAATTGGTACATGGATGCGGATAAAGATGGAAGCCTGGTTCAAGTGAGTGAGTACTTGGATATAACGGGTAATAGCTATGTTGAAAATACTTTCGTTAATCCAACTGACTTCACTTTTACAGACGAAGGCTTCTTTCAGATTACTGGGAATAATGGTGGAGCGGCGCTGACATCACTAGCCGATGCGAATGACAGCGTCATTCCTTCTGTGCAGCTAACAGCAATGTTTGAAAACGGTACAGGTTTTGGATCACTTAGTGGTGGGATATCGTTTACTGGCGGAGATCTTGAGTTGTTTGCTGATCCGGTTTATGACTATGGAACAGCGGCGGGCATTTTTGGTGCTAACCAAGGGGATTCATTGGGAACTTTTTCACTGTATAGTGGCGGTGGGTTTGTTGATGCTTCTGGCGTCCCAAATGGGTTGCTCACGTTCATTTTTGAAGCAACTTCACTTGATGTAGGGGTGTTCTTCGATGAGAATATGAATGACCTGTCTACGATGATTGATCCACTTAACCCAATCCTGTTTGGGTTCGTGACTACAAATGCTTCGGTTGTAGCGGATAATACTGGCAATACTCAATATGATTTATTGGTAGCAGAGTTGGCGGAACTTGGGCTACCTGTTACTAACACTGCTCCTACGAACTTTGTTATATCTAATAACGGTCAGTATCGTTTTAGTGTACCAGAGCCAAGCTCACTTGCGTTACTAGGCCTTGGATTATTGGGTTTTGGCTTGAGAGGTAAAAGAAAAGGAGCCTGATCCACTAATAGTAGTTGCAAAAGTTAATGGCCCCCTTAGCCTAGTAGTTAAGGGGGCTTTTTTCTGTACAGAAAAAAGTGATTTAATCTAGAATTTAGTTCTAGAAAATAAAGAGGTTAGGCCTTACTTTTTTGCATAAGCATTTTATCTCGTTATGCCCGGCTTCATGGTAAGGCCTTTACGAATAGAATTTCCTGGCACTTTGGTACCGCAGGTTTTTTTGTTTGAGCCTGGACTCAAGCGGTAGCCATTTATTCTGCTTGGACACGTATTTGGGCTCCTGATGCCTCAGGAGCTAATGAATCAAGCCAAGCCTTTACGCTCAAGTGGCTCGCTAGAAGTTTGTATAAAAGCCCCCATCAGACTTTGTTTTGGTGGGGGCTTTTTATTTATCTGTTCTTCACTTTGTCCAGCGGATTCTCTTTGTTAATGGCTCCCCTATAGGCTTGCATCTACCTCCGATCCTAAACCCCATTGCGGGTATATCGTTTTTGTAACCATAAAGTTGCTGCAGGTCTATTTTGGTTTTTTGAATTAACTGGATTTGTTTCTGACTGAAACCCTCTAAGTTACTGCCTTTAGCCCGTTGAAACAGAAAAAAAAGTCCAGTGACAGGCTGAAAGGACAATCCATCTAAAGTTGCCTGTAGCCAAACTCGTTGTGTCGCGCGCCCAGCACTTAAAAAACCGAGCGGATTATTTTCCTTAATGGTGATGAGCCCCAATGCCGACGAGGTCCGGCAGTTAAACCAGCCTTTTAGCCCTATAACTCTCGATAACATGAGGCTGTTGAAAAACTTTACAGTTTTCCATTGTTTGAAAGCGGGGAATAAAAATCGCTCAATAGGGTTTAACCCGAGTGTTTCAGTTGGCATTCCATCTTGGCTGGTCTCAACCTCTTCTTGAGTCCAACGGATTTGTTCAAATAAAAATTTATGAATTGCTTTGTGCTCGAAAACAAGACGGTCGTTGTTTTGTAACAACCAAGCTAATCTGTCTTTCTGCTCTTTATTCGTGATTAGGTTTAATGTCGCCTGTTTGATTGAGCTTGTAGAGCTTTTCAGGTTTTCGATTTGTATTTGCGTGAGTGGTGTTGATTTAAAACGATTTCGGTCAGTTTGTCGCTTGAAAATAGCGGGGTAAAGTGGATCAGGTTCGGCTTCTGTTTCTGTCAGCTTAAATTGTGCAACGTGATTTGGGTTGTCGGATGAAGGAAAGAGCGATAGTTCGACCATACAGCCTAATGTTTTAGCGGCAATCATAAAGTTTTCAATCAGTGCACCATGCGCAATATACGAGGCCATCTGTTTGTAATTAAAGTAGGAGGGGTCGCGTTCAGGAAGATTAAATAGATCGACCTGATTGTTGCCTGCAATATCGAGCTTCCATGGCTGTACATTGTCTCCAGATGGGGCTCGAATTGCAGCTTCAATTATCTGTTCAATTTTTTCTTTCATCTTGAATTAGTTCCCCATCTGTTTTAACTGATTACGGGCAATTGCCAACCCTATTTTCTGTATAGGGTTGTTGTTTCCCCAAGGTCGCCAAGTTTTAACCATTTTGTTTCGGTAGGCATCAAAATGCAGCCCCCAAGGAGCAGGAAGTACGCTGCCACGGCGGGTTAATATTTTTAATGCCTGCGTCGCAGCCAATCCTGCGCAGAGTTCACACGCCATTGGTGTCGAAGGCCCTTTTTTGTTTTTAAAATCGACGGCAGATGGGTCTACAAGGTAGTTGCGTTGAAGCATGGCTGGAGAGAGGCCGAGTAGAAAACGAATTTGCTGTTCATCATCTGTTTGGCCTTCGAGTCTAAAGTAGTCTTCAAAGCTCATTTTACCCGGCAGGAAATTAAGTAAAGCGGTTCCCATGCCGAGTGGGGCGGCGGTGATGGCGGGAATACTTTTTTGATAACATAAATCAAAAACCTTTCTGCGAATATCGAGTACAAAAAAATCTAATCCGTCTACATAAAGGTCAACATCGGTTAAAAATTCTGACAGGTTTTCGTTGTTAACACCCGATGAGAATATTTTAATATCCAGCTCTGGATTTATCTGTTTTGCCTGTTCAGCCAGTGATGTGGCTTTTTGCCTGCCGACTGTTTCCATATTGGCGCCAGCTTGTCGGTTGAAGTTGGCCACTTCAAAGCTGTCGAAATCTGCAATATGAAACTTTCCGATACCGAGACGAGTTAGGGTAAGCAGGTGACTGCCTCCAACGCCGCCCATGCCGGCGATGGCGATGCGTTTGTTGCGTAATGATTGTTGCTCTTTTTCGGTTAACCAACCGATATTCCTTGAGAAGGCGGTTTCGTAATTAAAAATTTTGCTCATTTCTCTTTCTCAAAAATATTAGGCTTTTAACTTTCCCCTTTGGAAAAGGGGGACTGAGGGGGATTTTATTGAATTCAAATCTCCCCTAACCCCTCTTTGTTAAAGAGGGGAATTAAAACAGTATTTGTAGACAGCAGTGCTAGAGTGGATAACGTCACTTTTTTAACGCTCTAGGTAGTAGGAAATCACTCCATATCAGTCTGTCGGATTTTTAGTCATAACATCTTGCCGAATATCATTAAGTAGTAGTTTAAGATCTTCAGGCATTCGGCTGTAAAGACCTTTCTCTGTTATTTGGAAGGGTGCTCTTAGGCCTCGGTGCTCTACGGGCTCTCCAATTTGTTCAAAATTAATACCAAATATTCTTAGTCTCCGAGCGAGCCTCGGTTCCATCATCGCGAATGCTCTTTCTAAGCCGGTATTAAGTCCCGATGCGGCCGCGGAAAGATAAAGCCCAAAGGCGATGAGAGGAAAACTTCTTCGCTCTTCAAGTTCTGGCCCAGCATCTGGAACCACCCCAAAAGGGGTGTTTTTCTCTCCAGCACGTCTTCTAAATGCGCTTCGCACCGCTAAGCGAGAAATTTCACCATAACTTTCTGCCGGGAGCTTTTTGATATCAACGATTGATTGATCGATTTTATCTCCGCAGGTTAATTCAAATGGCAGTTTTTGACTATTTAGTTCAGGAGAGGTTTTAGCTAACCGCACACAGCCAGCAAATTTGTCACTCGATTTGTGCCAAAGCAGGCAGTGTAGTGAGTGGGGGTCGTAGCTATCTTGTTCAAGCCTATCTGGAAACTGTTTGGTATCTTCGTAGCCAAGCTCTTCGCAGTAGACATCGTAACGGATTCGAAATACCTCATTTTTGAGTTCATCGCTTGTCGCCGGGATTGCTTTGAAGTATTCGTGAAATGACATGCGGAGTGAGTTAAAATTAGACACGGTTTTCCCCATTTGGGTTTATTGCCTTTAAGTATAGACAGTTTATTTTCGTAGTGTGGAGATCTATGGTTGACCGCATTGGTTATTTAGACATAAAAGGATACTGTGAAATTCTTCGTTGAGAGAGAAGATGTTTGAGACCCATTTTGAAGTCTTCCTTGCGGATACTGGCTTAGCAAGAAAGATTCACTACCAACTTCGTTATGATGTTTACTGCGAAGAGCGTGGGTTTGAAGACGCGACAGCCTTTTCTGAAAGGGAAGAGGTTGACCTATTTGACGAGAGAGCGGTGCACTTTGTTGTGCGGGATATTCATACGAAACATTGGGTTGCTGCAATGCGTCTTGTTTTACCCGGAGGTGATTTCCCGATAGCTTCATTATGTAAGCTGGATAAAGAATTTTTGCCAGATCATGTTGATGGAGAACTAGCCGAAATATCCCGGCTTTGCATTAAGCGTGAGGCTTTTTGTCTTGATGACCCGAAGGCTTCTGCTGAAGAAGGTGTTTTGGAGCAGTCGTTACGGAAAAGGCAAGTTGCGACTGAAATCATCTTTCGCTTTATTTATGCGGCTTATGACTATTCAAATCAAAACGGTATTGGTTACTGGTATTTTCTGGCAACACCGGCATTAGCACGCATGGTTTCGATGGCTAAAATCCCATTCACACCGGCAGGGGCAGCTTGCAATCATAATGGTGTACGTTTTCCCTATTTTGCAGATATTGAGCACTCGCACTGTTTTGCATCGAGCAAGTCTAAGCAGATTCAGAGAATAATTGATTCCGGAAAAGCGCCTTATGCGCTTTTTTCTAGCTGTTTTGGGAATGAGTTGTCTGCTAAGTTGAGTGCTTGAGGTTTTTTTGGCAAATCCCCCCCCCTTTTTTCAAAGGGGGGGGGAGATTGGGTGATAGCCTTGGTGCTATTTTTCGCTGGGGTAAGTTCCCCTCTTTGGAAAAGAGGGGTTAGGCGGAGATTTTAAAGAGGACAATCTATCTTTTCGCAAGTGACCTTGGGTTAAAATCATTTTTGCGAATTATGGTTCTGAATTTGTAATTTTTCCAGGCCAAAATGGTGGTTTTTCCTGTTCTTAGATTAGCCATGTACATTTCGCCTGGTCGCCAGAATTTCTTGAGGTATCGTTTGTATTTGCGATAGATAAGCGTTTTTAGGTGTGTGCCGCGACGGTTGTAGTATTGAATCTTCCATGGGATATACTGCTTTTGATCGATCCACATCAGGTTTTTGCTGTAGAGCGAGCGCTTGTCTTTGGGTAACCGTTCAATAACGAAAACAGGTCGCCCTTTGTATTTGTCATCACGAATATATTTATAGGTGTATTTTTCGAGTTCGGGTGAGCTCATGTCTTCATAAGAGAATTCACTACCCATAAATGAACCACCTTTGCTTGAAGAGGAGATTCTTTTAACCCGTTTTAGAGCAGGTAGGTAGAGCCATTGATCATCACGGGTTTTGTGGGAGTGGGTAAGGAAGGTGGTATCTTTCACATCCCGAGGTGTTTGGAAAAGTAACAGGCTTTTGTCCCCATCTCCTTTTACTTCGAGTGTTTTGCTTTTGATCTTTCTGACGCTTTTCTCTCCCTGTTTATTCTTCAGAATCATCGCTAAATCAGCGCTGAAATTTTGCCAGCCATCGTCTCGCCGTTCACTTTCTTTGGCGATTTCATAACCCCGCTTGAAAGGATCTGTAGTCTGGGCACTTATGGAAAATGAGAGTGCTGTTAGTGTTAAGAGAAACAGTCGCAATAAGGTCATTTTTTGTCTTTCCCAAGCATAAGGAGTGGAGGAAGGAATAGAAAATCGGCTATCAAGGCAAAACCAATTGTGATTGCAGTAAGCAGCCCTAGTTTTGCATTGAGTTGAAAGTCTGAAAGTGTGAGCACTAGAAAACCGGCAATTAAAACGATTGAGGTTATCCATAATGCAGTTCCAACATGAATAAAGGCATAATCAACAGCTTCTGTAAGGCTCTTTTGAAGCGTGTTTTTGGCATATTGAAATTTGCTAAGAAAGTGAACGGTGTCATCAACAACAATACCCAGTGTCAAGCTGGCGACGACAGAAACTGCAAGATTTATTTGGCCATCTATTAAACCCCATAAACCAAATGCCATGCCGGCCGGTATAAGGTTTGGTAATAGGCTTAGGATGCCGAGTTTAAAGGATTTAAGTGCAAATATGAGTACAAGTGAGATTAGACCGAGCGCAATTAATGTTCCCTCTAGCATGCTTTTTATATTTGATTCCCCAATATGGGCAAAAATGAGGTTAGGGCCTGCGGCATCTACCCACATATATTTTGGTGCGTTTTGTTTAAGCCAGTCATCGGCCCGCCGCTCAAGACTGAGCATTTCATTGCTGCTGATTGATTTGATGGTAGCGGTCAGGCGTGAGGCCGACTTATCGACATTGATGCGATCATTGAGATCTAGCCCTTCAGGAAGCGACATTTCGTAAAGCAGCATGTATTGTGCCGCAAGTTCTTGGGAGGCCGGTATTCGGTACCATTCTTGAGCATCATCATGCATGTTTTTGCTCAATCTCTTGATGATGTCCGCAATGCTGTATACATGCAGTACCTCGGGTTGTTGGCGGTACCAATCTGCAAATGCATCGGTCACCTGTAGATATAGTGGATCATTTATTCCGCCTGCCTCTTGTGCGCCTAGTGAGTATTCCATCACATACATGCCGGTGAGATGTTCGGTTGCATAGTCTGTATCGGCACGGAAGCTATTTTCGGGTGAGAAATAGGCAATTAGATCATCATTGAGTTCATTTTTTGGGAGGAAAGAGAAGAGTAGGCAGATAAAGACCGTCATGCTTCCTAATAGTTTCCAGCGCCTACCGATCACAAATTCAGAGAATTTTTTCATAAATTGGTTGCCCTGTGTTTTGTACGGGCGAATTGATATGGGCATCACCATCATCAGTGCGGGCATAAAAATTATAGATAGCAGGAAGGCGAAGACAACGCCCATCGCAACAATATTGCCTAAATCATGGAAAGGGGGAGAATCGCTGAAGTTAAGGCTAAGAAAGCCCAATGCGGTGGTCAAACTGGTAATAAAAATCGGGGATAAATTTATAGAGAGCGTTTCTCGAGTTGCCTGTATGCGTTGCTCTTTCCAGCTTAGGCGGTTAATCCAACCTTTTCTCATTGCATGCAGGTAGCTAACGAGCATATGTACACAATCGGCTACGGCAACAGTAAGAATAATGTTAGATGCGCCGGCAGAAGGGGGTGAGAGGCGAATACCAAGCCAGCCAGCCGTTCCCATGGTCATGGTGATGGAAAATAGAATGATCAGTAGGGCCCAGATCATGGCTGAGAGCGAGCGAAGCATTAGTGCTAGAACAATGAAGACAATGGTAAACATGATGGGAATTAATGTTTCAATGTCGTGCAATGATGCTTCTGGAAAGGCATTACCGATCATAACGCCACCGGTTAGGCGTATCTGTAGGTTTGGGTTATCTTTTTCCAGTTCACGTGCAAGGTTTCTAGCGTAATTAGCAACTTCTGGAAACTCTTTTTGTTCATCAATTCCGGGAAGCTGCACTGTTACATTGAGGCCTGCAACTTTACGGTCTCTCGAGATTAAGCGGCCATTTAGTAAAGGCTCATTTAAGGCTATTCTGGCTATTTCAGTCAGCTCATTTTCTTTGAGTGAAAGGGCATCTTGGTAAAGATCTCGAACGATCAGCTCATCATTTTTTCCATAGCTATACTGGAAATTCTGTAATGAGTCGACTCGCTGGGTATAGGGAATTGACCAGGTCTGGTTGGTTAGCCATTCGATGCTGGCAAGTGTTCCTGGCGTAAATACCTTTCCATCTTTGGGAGTAATAATGAAGAGGATAGTGTCATCTTTTGTGTAGGTGTTTTGGAGTGTTTCAAGTGCTAAAAGATGCGGATTATCATCGCTAAAAAAAATTCTGTAATCATTCGTAAACCCCAAAAATCGGGCCCCACTTGAGAGAACACCGACAAGAATCAGTGTTACTAGAATGATCGCCCAGCGCCACTTGACGAGTCCATTTAGGTAGAGATTAAGCATGCTGAAAGTTTAGCAGGGAACTGCTATATAGAAAGCTTTAGATTTTGACAAGCAGGGGCAAATTTTTCCCGGGTAGATTCTATTTTGTGTGATACCCAGCAGTTTCAGAAAATTCCTTACTGGGTAACTGGTATTTTTTTAGATGTGGGCTACCTTAAATTCAATGCTAGTTCACGCCATAAAGTGACTTGTTTCATTTTGAATAAAGGATCTTCTGTCTAAATATTATGAATAACTCTTTGTTTTTCGATCCGGATCAATCAGATAACGGAACCTCATCAGGGGTAATTCATGACGCTATTTTTCAGATAGCAGATGCGTCAGGATTGAGATTGGCGGTGGCGGATGATCGCAAGAATAAGGTGTCAGATTTTCTTTGTTCTGAAGTTTCACGCAATCCTTCAAATATTAAAAATCACATTCAGCGTATTTGGTTTCAATACGACCAAGGAGATCACGGCTTGCTTTTTGCAGCCCTACTGGATTTATGGATTGCATTAGATGGTTCGGGTCGAGCACTTTTCAAGCGGTTGTTGTTGGGTGCAAGGGGCGGCCTTCAGTCAATTCAATTTGAGCAATTGGCTTCACTCTATACAGCAAAGGAGTTGAGTAAGAACAGGCTTCCGGATTTACCGGGCTCTGTTTTAGGCAAAGGCGTGAATGGTTGTTTGGACTTGGTTAAAACTGTTGAAGGCAGGAATGGAGAAAACTCTATTGATCGCGACCCGTTAGAAGAGGCTCATGAATGTCTTGAGTATAGCCAGATAGAGCAAGCTCAACAGATTCTTGAAAAGGGGCTGCTTGATAGCCCTTCAAGGGAGGCACTTCATAACGACCTTCTTGCTATTTACAAATCAACACGAGATTTAGCATCATTAAAGAGAATGAGAGGGAAACTGGGCGATGAGGCCGCTTCATTTTTAGGCCAATGGAATGAACTACAACAGAAATTATCAGAGGAGTTAGATAAATGAGCAAGAAAGCTCAGCCCTCTCTCCTCGTTACAACGGTTGGCATGGATAGTCGAACGCAACATATGCTTCAGCTGTTCTTTCAGGGGCCTTGTAAAAATAGCTGTGAAATTGTCGGGGATGGGACGGCAACCGTCAGCATTGTTGATATGGATGCGGTTGACTCAGACTCTCTTTATAGACAGCAGCGTGAAAAATTTCCTGAGCACCAATTTATTCTTTTGTCATTGAAAGATAGAGATGATGAGGATAGTTTTTTTGTTAAAAAGCCGCTTCAACCTAAAGCACTGATGAATGTGTTGGATAAGGTTAAAGCAGGCTGTCGAGAAGAGCTGAAAGCAGAAAAGCAGGCTTTTGTAGAACCAGTTTCTGAGCAGGTGGCGCAACCGGCTGTAACAAAGAGTGTTAAGCGCCAAAGTAAGCCTCCTTCTACTCATCGTTCAGCAATGCAATTGGATGAGAAAAGTTTTATCTCATTTATTGGTGCACTGCAGCCTGTTGATATGAGTGATGAGAGGCAAGTTAACGACGCGCATTACGACCCGAAAAGCTATCTGCAGGGTTATTTTCAGTCAGCTTGCAAGGTTGCCTTGAACAAAAACCAGATACTTCAATTGGATGGCAGCTGGAAACCTTTACTGATTTTTCCGAGAACAAACGAAGTTTGGCTCGATGCCAATGATAAACAGCTGCAGGCTGCATGCAGGGTGCCACTGAAGGTTCTGAATGGTGCGGACCCTGCGTTGGATGGAAAAGGTTCAGGAATGACGATTTCGGTTGTAAATGATGTAGATGGTCTTGATATCAGCGATAAAGATGGTTTTCAAAATATCGACTCTTTTCTGTGGAAAGTATCGCTCTGGACCTCTCAAGGGCGAGTGCCGCTGGGGGTAGATCTGGAGCGCCCTGTTTATCTGCGTCACTGGCCAAATATGACGCGTTTGATGCTGTTTCCTCATGCGATGAGGATTGCAGCGTTGATGATGGAACATCCTAGGTCTCTAATGGAGATTGCTAGGGTGCTTAATGTGCCTCAGCAATATGTGTTCTCTTTTTATAGCGCAGCAAGAGCACTTGGGGTAGCTGGACAGGTTAAACGGCAAGCTGATGTGATTGTTGCGCCTGAGCCTGTTCAAAAACCAAAAAAGCGCGGCCTGTTTGGCAAAATCCTAGATCGTTTAAAAATTGGATAAATAGACGAGATGAGTAATTACAAGATTATTTTTACAGGTCCTGTTGGTGCAGGAAAGACAACAGCGATCAGCTCAATTAGCGATGATGCACCGATCACAACAGATGAATCTGCGAGTGATATGACGCGTGAACGTAAGAAAGCGACAACGGTTGCGATGGACTACGGAGTGATGCGTCTTGAGGGTGGTGAAGCAATTCATCTGTATGGAACACCTGGGCAGGAGCGGTTTGATTTTATGTGGGATATATTGACAACAGGTGGGATTGGTCTGGTTGTACTGCTAGACAATACTCGTACAGACCCTTTTGTTGATTTACGCTTTTTTATGGACTCTTTTTCTGAGTTTATCGATAAGACAGCTGTCGTTGTTGGAGTGACACAGATGGATAAAAATCCTCGCCCAACAATCACTGATTATCACCTTCACTTGAAGGGAATGGGGCTGAATCCACCTTTGTTTGAGGTTGATGCGCGGGAGTCAGAAGACGTCTCGCTACTTGTGCAAGCATTACTTTATACCCTTGATCCGGGATTGGTGGAGGAATGAAATGACTGAATTAGTTTTAACCGAAGGATTGTTTCTTCACCCAACGCCAGGAGGTGCTTACAGCGCAGTTTCGGCAGCTGAGGGGAATTCGACTAAAGCATTATTGCGTAATTTGTTGGGCCAAGAGAAAACCCCTGCGTTAACCGCGGAAACACTCGCAGCGCTATCAGGTTTGGAGAGCGAAGATGAGACGCTTGAACTGTTAAAACATCTACAGTCTTTGGCATGGGTTGAAGGGTTAGATTCAGAGCGAGCAGTTTTGGATAGCCCGCTTGAAGAGGTATTGCCAGAGCTACTTGGTCGACTATCAAATAGTGGTAAGGCGCTTTTGGGTGATGAGCAGGGCTTTTATCTAGCATCGAGTGGCTTTCCGCATGAGGTGGCAGAAGAGTTATCGGCCTTAAGTGCGGAGCTGGCTAGCTTACACGCACGGCGGTCGGGGTTACTGGTTAATAATCTTGGTTTGGCAAGTAGTGCCTGGTCGATTGTCGATGCAGCCGGCCATAGCAAGATTGGCTTCTGGCCTCTGTACATAGGTAAACAGCGTTTTGTCTTGGTGATGGAAGGTATTCCCTGCTTGAACCGGCCGGAATTTGTCGAGCTTATTTGGATGTTGAGTCGGCGCTATGCAAGTAGTTCAGTTGAGTTGTAATTTAAGTTTTTGTATTCCAGAGAAATTATAGAAAGTTAGGAGTAGAGCGTTATGAGAGCAGATATGTTGACTTCCGTTTTAACGGATTTGAATGGAACATCAGCCGATATTGAGGCATCAGGTGTCATTTCTACAGATGGTTTGATGATGGCCGCAGTGCTTCCTCAAGCGATGGATGAGGATCGGGTTGGCGCAATGAGTGCAGCAATGCTCTCTTTGGGTGACCGAACCGCTCAGGAGTTAGAGAGAGGCGCATTGGAACAGGTTCTGATTAAAGGTGATAACGGCTACGTTTTGATGACCTATGCAGGCGATGAGGCTGTTTTGACCGTGATGGCAAAACCTAATGCAAAATTGGGATTGATCTTTCTCGATGTTAAAAGGGCTGCTGAAAATATTGCTAAATTGCTCTAACAGATATGATTGCTCTATCACTAGAGCGGGAGGGATGATATGGAAGATATGAAACCGGAAGATATCACGGGTGAATATCAGGAAGTAACTCTGGAACTATACGGCTGGGGTCCTCGTAAGATACTTTATTCAGAAATTGAATCGCCTTATCCAGATGGTCGCTTGATTGTTTCGAGAACCGATACAAAGGGGATGATTACCCATGTGAACCAGTCCTTTATCGATATGTCTGGGTATACAGAAGAGGAATTGATTGGTGCGCCTCACTCTATTTTGCGCCACCCTGATATGCCGCCGGCAGCGTTTAAAGATTTGTGGGACACGAGTGCTCGTGGTGAAAAGTGGCAGGGGTACGTCAAAAATCTGCGTAAAGATGGTGGCTATTATTGGGTTAAGGCAACCGCAATTCCAAATGTGAGGAATGGCGAGGTCGTTGGGTTTACTTCTGTTCGTAGAAAACCTTCTCGTAAAAAAGTTGAAGAGTGCATCGCGCTCTACCCAACACTCTTTTAAGCAGCCTTATCAGATTACGGAGAGAATAAGATGCCATATAATTTTACGGTAAGCCCAGACTTTACGCCGGACCACCTATCAGGCTGGTTTATTTTTAATACTTGGATACAAAAACAGCTGGGAGAAGGTTTCCATCTGGAGCTTTATAATGATTTTGAATCCCAACGAAAAGCGATTGAAGAGGGCAAAGTTGATCTGATTTTTGCGAACCCTTATGACGCAGCAATGTTGGTTCGTGAGAAAGGTTTTTCACCACTTGTTAAACCCGCGTCAAAGTCGGATGAGGCAATTATTGCGGTCAATGCTGAGAGCCCAATTAATTGTGTAGAGGAGCTGCAGTCAGGCATAAAACTGGCTTCAACCGATGATCCTGATGTCCATATGATGGGGATGATCATGCTTGAGCCTGCTGATCTTGATAAGACGAATATTGAGATGAAAAGCTGTGATAGCTATGTTTTGGTGGCAAAAGAGTTGCTGCGCGGTAATAGTGATGTCGGTTTTTTCCTTGCTGAAGCATTTAATGACCTCTCTTCGATGGTTCGCAAACAGCTTAAACCGCTCGTTAGCAGTCAAATACAGGTTGTGCATCATTCTCTTATGATTGGCCCAGCTTTGGCTGATAAGAAAGATGGCTTTAGGCAGGCTTTGCTGTCTATGAATGAAGACGAAAAAGGGCAAGGTGTTCTGAAGTCTCTTGGTTTTAGTGGTTTTGAAGAGATGGATGAGGAAGAGATGGAATTTATGATCGACCTTGTCGATACGTTACTGTTCTAGGAATTTTTTCCTTGCAGCACTAACAAGTTTTAAACAGATAGCTGGCTTAAGATCAGCACTGATCAAAATAGCTTTTTAGGTGGACTCGTCAGGGTCACCCCCAAAGAGCTTAGATAAATAAAAAATAGTATTCCCGGAGGAATAAATGAGTGTACTCAAAGTGGGTTTGGGCCATTCTGCCTGCCCTGAAGAGGCGATTCAATCCGCCATGCAATCAACCCCTAAGCCAATATTGGTGATTGTCTTTTGCGCCTCCACACATAATCCTCATGACGTTTATGATGTGGTGAAGAATGCTGTAGGTGATGCAGCAGTCATTGGCGGCACAGCAATTGGTGAGTTTTCCAGTATTGCTGACTCACCCGTTGATAGTAGTGTCGCGGTGATGACACTTCAGAGCTCTTATTTAAGTGTAGGCATTGGTGCGGGTGAAGGGTTGTCGGTTGATCCTGATGCAGCTGCACAAAAAGCGGTCAAAGATGCTTACGCCGCAGTTCAGGCAAATCCGATTGTGATGTCGATGTTGACGATTGCGATGGGCGGTAAAAGCGCATCAGAGGCGGCGCATATCAAACCTTTCGTGAACATTGTTCTCCCTAGTGGAACAAGTGGTGGAGAAGAGGCTTTTCTCAGAACATTATTGAAAGAGGTGGGTAAAGTCAGTCAGGTTGTGGGCGGGTCAACGGCAAATGATTTAAGTAATACAGTCACGCATCAGTTTTGTAACGGTGTTTACGAGGATTCAGGTGTGATGGCTGTTTTAAGCAGTGCTTTGAAAATGGGGACAGCGATGGGCCACCCATACTATCCATCAAATGAAGGGCTCTTAGTGACGAAGGCCGAGGGGCGAACGGTTTACGAGCTTAATAACCAGAAGGCCGAAGAGGCGATGAAAGCCCTGTTAGGTGTTGATGAACTGAATGCGGATCTATTTGCCGAAAACCCAATGGGAATTAAGTCATCGGATGTTTTTGGTCAATATACAATTAAAAGTGTGATGACGGCCAATGACGACAGTAGCCTCACTTTTTACGCAGAGGTACCCGAAGGTGCCTATCTAACGCATATGGAGTCTGATCGTGAGTTTGCAGTCGAGAGTTTTAAGGAGACACTTCGTAATGCAATTAAAGATGCAGGTAATCCAAAGAAGATTGGTGCGATTATTATCTTTAACTGCATATTGAGGCATCTGCTTAAGTGCAGGCTCGATATCGATGATCAAGAAATTGTTAGAGAGGTTGTGGGAGAAGAGGTGCCGATGATCGGGTTTAATACCTTTGGTGAGCAGGGTACGACGCTCGGTGGCTCTTTAGGGCACTACAATCAAACGGCAACTATTTTAGTAATCGCTGATGAGACGATCACTCAGTGAACTAGGTTACTGCTGTCTATTTTTCACGTGTAACAACTTTTCCTGAAGGATCAGTGAAGGTGTCATTCAACTTTTGAACGAGCTCTTTGCTATCTTCAAGGAGCTCTTCCACCCGTCTCATTGCCCTTTTGTTCCAACCAACAACTCTACTGCCGGTGAAAATCCTGCCAGGTGTTGTGTTTTTCAAAAAGGCTTTATCAAGATGGTCGAGGAAAATAAGGTTTTCAGATTGCTCTGATAATTTTTGCGCAATTTTGTTCGCGTAATATTTCCTGGCTGAAAAGTGTCCGCTTAGAAAAAGGATAATGAATAGTCCCGCTCCCGCTCCAGAAAGAATGGGATTTCCCTGAATTAAAGATTCAATGCTGCCCTGTAAAAAACCACTGCTGATACCGAGTCCTACTGTTAATGTGGTTAGGAGTGCGAGCAGGAATATATCGACAACACGCACCTTTTTTTTCCACTCAGCAAGGTGCTCTTTAATAAGAGGTATAGCGCTGTTCTCAAGCTCTTGCGTGGTCTTTTCAAGGGCGTTGAGAATTCGATAAGCACGCTCTATTTCAACCTGATGCATTCGGTCATGAATTTCTGCAAGATCATGATCACGTTTACTTTCAAATCGTGCGCGCCGGTTTTCATCCTCAATTGGAACCGCTGCATCTGGAGAATAAATGGTATAAAAACGGCCAGCGGTCAGACCTTTTTCAGCTAAAGCCCGCTGCCAAGCTGCTACGACATCCTCTGGATTATCTTCGCGCGCAGTAGTATCTATCTGGTTGAGAATATAGAGAAATTTTTCTGAATCGGGTCGCTGGATAGTCTCTTCAACAAGATGGTGTAGCGTATCTTGCATTGCGCCAGGCTCTGGGTGGCGGGCATCGAATAGTACTAGAACAAGATCTGAAATATTAATGATATGCCGAGTAATGCGGAGTGTTGAAGTTCTTTGTGAGTCCGCATCGAACCCCGGAGAGTCGATTAGGATCTTTCCACGAAGACGGTCGCTGGGACAGGTTCTAAGTTGTAAGTAGGCATTAATTCGCTGTCCCTCTCCATCGGCTACCTCATCAATTTCTGTGCTGATTTGGTAGAAAGGAAAGCGTGGGTCTGCATCAAGGGCAATGCCGGGTAGCGTCCGCATCTCATCCGTCTTACTGAAAGACAAAACGGAAAACTTATCATCAACGGCTTGGTTTCCTGTACGCTGGCTTTTTGCGCCGAGATAGTGGTTGATGAAAGTCGATTTTCCTGCGGAAAAGGTGCCAAGAATGGAAATAAGTGGCCACCAAGGAATTTGGCTTGCAGTTGATTCACCCTCTTTCAGAAGCCCAACTTCGGAGGCAATTTCATCAATCGTTCTAAATCCTTTTGTTGCATCAAGAAGAACAGGGTTTTCTTCTGAAAGATGCTTTTCAAGATTATCGAGGTATTTATTGATTGATTTTTTCCGCATGGGTTGTATCTTCCAGATGGTGGGTACTATTTTATGACTCGGTTCTGATTTTATCAGCTTTAGGGAATGATGGATAAAAAACTCGTTGTTGCGATCTCTTCAAGAGCACTGTTTGATTTGGATGAATCCCATGATGTTTTTAAGCGTGAAGGGACAGAGGCCTATTGCCGCTATCAAGTCGATCATGAAGACGAAGCTTTACGGCCAGGAGTCGCTTATGGCTTGGTTTGTAAGCTGCTTTCGATTAATAAGGATTTTTCGAAAGAGCAACCGGCGGTTGAGGTGATACTGATTTCGCAAAATAGTGCTGATACTGGGTTGCGAATATTCAACTCAGTTCAGCATCATAATTTGGATATCACCCGAGCTGCTTTTACGAGCGGTGAAAGCCCTTTTTCTTATATTCGCGCATTTGGAGCAGATCTTTTCTTATCGGCCAATGCAGATGATGTTGAAAAAACATTAGAGGCAGGTTTTGCGGCGGCAACCATTTACGCATCAGGGAAAACGGCCTCCGGTTCAGGGCAGTTAAGGATTGCCTTTGATGGTGATGCGGTGCTTTTTTCAGATGAATCTGAGCGGGTTTATAAACAGCATGGGCTAGATGCCTTTACCCAAAATGAGAAAACTGAGGCGAAAAGACCTTTAACGGGAGGACCGTTCAAATCATTTTTAGCCGCTTTACAGCAGATTCAGAAGCATTATGATGCAGATCAGTCGCCTATTCGAACCGCGCTGGTAACAGCACGTTCAGCCCCAGCGCATGAGCGGGTAGTAAGGACGCTTAGAGCTTGGGAAATCAGGATTGATGATGCGCTGTTCTTAGGGGGAATGGATAAAGGGGCTTTTCTGAAAGCCTTTGGAGCTGATATCTTTTTCGATGATCAGCGATCGCATTGTGAATCTGCAAGCGAGCATGTCCCAACAGGGCATGTACCACATGGGATTTCGAACGAGTAGTTTCTCTTAGGCGCTCTCATCCTCATTATAAGAAAAATCATACTTCATGTTTCCAGAAGGTTCCTGGAGAAAGTAGCCTTGCACGGCATCGACACCAAGATTCCAAAGAGAGGCTAGCGTGTTGGCATCCTCGACTGATTTAGCAATTGTTTTTATATTCAATGGGCGTGACGCGGAGATTACACGCTTAATTGTTGCCCTATATTCTGGGTTGTCCAGTAAATTACGGATAAAAGCGCCATCGATTTTTATATAGTCAATAGGGGGTTCCTGCAAGTCCATTGATCTGAATTTTCCAAACCCAAAATGATCAAATGCAAATTGGCAGTTTACTTTTTTTATACCAAGAATGAAGTTTTTAAGAATAGCTGGTCGTATTCTGGACTCGGCATAGTCTATTTGGAATACAAGCGACTTTCCGTTGGTACCTGTTTCCTGAAGGCAGTTGTATAGGTGAGGTAGAAGGTTCTTATTGTTGAGTGACTCACCTGATAGCTTGACGAAGAACAGGCGATTGTTTTTGCGTATTTGTGCGCGCTTGATAAGCAGGCAGGTTTGTTGGATAACCCATTTATCGATGTTGTAAATCATCCCGGTTTTTTCAGCAAGATGAATAAATTGGTCGGGTGAAATGTGTTTGCCCTCGCTATCAATCATGCGGAGAAGTACCGCATAGCTTTCTACCTCTCCTCCATTGAGATGAACAATTGGCTGGTAAATTAGGCGGAATCGATTTTCCTTGAGAGCGGCCGAAATTTCGGCAGATTGTTGTTGCTCGTGCAGCGCGGAACCAATTGGTGTTGACAGGCTACTATAGAGTTGAATCTGGTTGCCGCCATTTTTTGCTGCTTTGGCGCATGCTTGGTCTGCGCGTGTTATGAGCTCTTGCATATCGGAGAGCTGGTCGCTCCAGAGGCTTGCTCCAACGCTACAGGTTATTTGCAGATAATCTTCTCCCGATTCAAACAAAGTTTCAGCAGTGTTTTGTTGAATATGTTCGATTAGGCTAGAGAATGCCTCGGCTTTTAAGCGTGAGGTATAAACGGCGAAAACAGCATCATTAAACCGAGAAACAAGATCATCTGGGTGGCAGTTGTCCTCAATCAATCGAGAAACTTTGGTTAATAGTTGGTCGCTATAGAGAATACCTCTTTCCTCTCGTATCGCTTTGAAGCGGTCAATAAGGATTAGAGCCAGCCCCCCGTCGATTTTGTAGGCTCTATTTTCTGTCCGCTCTTTCAGTTGCTCTAGAAAATACTGCCTATTAATAAGGCCTGTGAGCTCATCTCTGTGTAAGAGTTGTTGGGCCGCTTCAGTGTTAAGTTTACCTATAGATGGGTTCCTAACTAATATTTGAAGGCACTGCTTATTTTTAATGGTGAGAGGAAACGCGAGGATTTCAGCCTGGAAAACTTCTCCTGTTTGTAGTGTTATAGAGCAGTTCTCAAGCCTTTGATTGCTCTGCGGGCCCAATGCTGAATGAGGTTTCTCAATGTCGATAAAAACTTGGGGTATGGCTGATATTTTGAGGCTTTGATCATTATTGAGAGAGAAAAGTTTTCGATAGGCTTTGTTTGCTTTTAGGTATCGGCCATTATGAATTAAGGCTGCAGCTTCATGGCCATTAGAGATAATAGAGTTAAGCCCTTGGCTGATGTTATTGAGTTTGAACTGGCTCTCTTTTAAACGGTGTTCTAGCTCTAGCGTTTCAATTTCCCGAAGAATAGCGGTTGAAATTCTTTCGTTATCCCTGTCCGGTAGGCAGTCTCGTAATTGAGGATATGTTGGCATCCACCATGTTGTGCAGCAAGAGTCTGTTGGGTGTATTAGTATGATGGGGTGAGGTGATTCTGAGATTGCCTCAATAGCCCTTGACGACTCTTGGCAGGTCTGAGTCATGTTCAATAAAATCAGGCTAGGCTCTGGGTGTTCTTTATTGCTTAGGTAATCACTTGAAGAGATGGCATGAAAGGTGATATTCGCATCGCCTTCTACGCATAGCATTGCCAAGTTTTCAATCTGTTCCCGCTTAACATCGATAGCAAGAATTAGCCTTTTTTTGGTGGCGATCATGGGTAGACATTTTCCTTTTGTTCACCTCATTCTCTGTAACTCTCTAGCTATTGTCCAGTTTAAATAGGGAAAATTGGTTAAATGATGGTGAGGTCTCGAGCAGCTTTTGTAGTCGGTAGCGTTTAGAGACTGTTTTCCCTTTAAGGTCAACCCAACCACCCGTTTTGTATTTTGAAGGGGAAACTAGAATGCTTTGCTGGATGTTTTTCTCGGGTAGTTCTGGTATTAACAGGCCTTTTATTTCAGAGTCAGGCTGTTTGGGAGAGCTTGCGGTTACAATTTGAGTGACTGGTGAGAGTAGCTCTATTCCGAATGAGAGTCCTGACCGCCTGTCATTTTCAATCCAGCGGACAACCCCTGTTTTCATGGGCTGTCCAGCTTGTGATATAGAAATTATTTCGCTAACTTTTATGTTTGCATTCGCCTCTTTTATCCAGAGCAGGTGGAAGCCTTTAGTGCTGATATCTAATATCTTGCAGTCAAGATTTTTTATTTTTAGTTCAGGGCGTGATAGTGGTTTTTTGCCCCAAATGTCAGTGCTTGCAATCATGCTCTTTGACTTTGTAAGCGCTGAGTGTGCAATACTTTCACCGTGCTCATTATTACTAAATGCATTAGTCTGGAGGTTGTTTGTGTCTAATGGAATGATGTCAAAGTCAGGGATATCATTCCAAAGCTCACTGGCGCGTACAGGTTTAATAGCCTCTTTCGTTTTTCCTGCGCTGTCAGGATTTGAGAGAAAAGAGATGATGTTTTCAAGGCCTGGGATAACCGTGCATGCTGGCGATTCACTTTGGAGTCTTGGGTTTTTTCGCCGTTCAGGAGCGCCTAGACTTCTTACAACTTTCCCTAGCATTCGTTTGCTGGAGAACAGACAGTTGCCATTATCTGTATTGAGCAGAGCTTTGAATTGGTCAATAAGATACTCAACTAAGTCATTAGTATGGATGTACCTTAGCGTTGAGACAGAAGAATCTGGCGTTATTCGGCTTATGTGCCGAGGTGGCTGAAAATACCCCAGCTCGATAAAGAATCCGGCTTTTTTAGATTGGTTGTTGGAGGGATGATTATCTAGCTGTGCCAATTCTGCATGCAACTTAAAGAGTGAGTAGAGCTCTTTGATTTCACGCTGTGAAAAGCGGTTTGGGTTTGATATAGAGAAAAGGAGAATCCTCTTTATTAGTAGGTCGATAGAGTTCTCTTTTGAGTTATCTAGGGGCCGAATATCTAATTGTTCTACTAAGGCAAGAAGCTCGTAAAATTGTGTCCAAAACCGAGTTGAACAGGCTTCATAGCGCTGAGCGATTAGAAGCTGCTCTTGAGACAAAGAATACAGGGCATGCCCAACAGTAGCTCTGATCTGAGAGGGAGCAAAGTTACCTGAACCAAGAAACGGCTCACTTTTTGTAATTATGGCGTAGTTGGAAGTAAGCTCTCTGTGCAAATGTGTTGAAAGCTTAGCTAGCTTTTGCTCTTTTTTAGGAAGAGGAAAGGAGGCATCCAGAAAATGTTTTTCTAGAGTGTTGGATAGCAGGCAGGCTGTCCCATTCAAACATTCAAGGAGTTGAAACCGAAGTGCTGGCTCTATTTCTAGGTCAGAAAGAGACTGTAACACTCGGTAGATCTTTTCTGCTGAGTGTACCGTGTTTAAGACAGGTAGCTGGTCAATCCACTCAGAAATGGCCGATGTCGTCAGCTTAAAAGGCAACTCAGCGCTAGGTTCAGCACCTAAAGTCGGTTCATACATCTGCTCTGCATCCTCAATTAAATTGAATAGTTACGTTTAAGGATAGGCTAATAACTGGGATTTTCAGGAAAATAGCTCTGAAGGTTGAGAGCTAGTTCATAAAATGGGTGATTTATATGGAAAACCGCTACGCTCACGTACAAGTGTTGGGGTGAGGTAACCCGGCAATTTACTACGAATTTGGTGATATAGCTGGCAAGCATCTGCATCTGGGATATCAAAATGCTGGCTGCCAGAAACCTTGTCGAGAAGATGGAGATAGTAGGGTAGGACGCCATATTGAAAAAGAGCTTCGCTCAATTGGCATAAGGTAGATTCGCTGTCATTAATGTTTTTCAGGAGGACGCTCTGGTTTAAAAGCGTAACACCAGCTTGTCGCAATTTTAATAAAGCATCGCCTACAGCGTTATCTAGCTCATTGGGGTGGTTGACATGCAAAACAAGGGAGGTAGCTAATCTTGTTTTGGAAAGCCATGTTAAGAGAAGCGGATCAACTCTGGAGGGAAGCGTTACAGGAAGCCGAGTATGGATGCGTAGCCGTTTTAAATGAGGAATTTCTTCAAGTTGTGAGACAAGTGAAGAGAGCCGTGCATCATTTAGAATGAGTGGATCACCACCACTCAAAATAACCTCGCTAATCTCTGATTGCTGCGCGATGTAATCCATCGCCTCTTGCTCGACACTTTTGCTTGTCTGATTGCCGCTATATGGGTACTCGCGCCTAAAGCAGTAACGGCAGTTAATGGAGCAACCGCCCGTAGTGATAAGCAACAGGCGGCCATGATATTTATGTAAAATTCCTGCAACTTGCTCAGCTTCAATATCTCCAACGGGGTTAGCTGTGTAGTCGCTGTTAAAAGCTAACTCGTCTTCTATAGGCAGTATTTGGCGCAAAAGAGGGTCGTTTGGGTTGCCTTTTTCGATACGGGATAGGTAGTCATAAGTGACTCGTAGTGGAAACTTTGCCATTGCATCAGCACTGATTGGCACGGCACTTGGCTTTAACTCAAGGTAATTAAGTAGCTCTGGAAGTTGTGTGCAGCTACGAGCAAGCGCTTGTTGCCAAGTTGTCTGTTGAATCGCTGGGGCAGCACTGGAATACATAAAGGATATAGTTTCTCTCGAATTGACACTCCATTATAATGGCCAGATTGCTAATTGGATAAATTAAGAGGAAAAGATGGCGAGCTATAGCACTAACCAGTTCAAAGGCGGACTTAAAATAATGCTGGATAATGATCCCTGCAGCATTATTGAAAATGAGTTTGTTAAGCCAGGAAAAGGGCAGGCATTTAGCCGAGTGAAAATCAGAAATCTGCGAAGTGGCCGGGTAATTGAGCGAACCTTTAAATCAGGTGAGTCGGTTGAAGGGGCTGACGTGATTGAGCTGGAAATGCAGTATCTCTATTGTGATGGAGAGTTCTGGCACTTTATGGAGCCAGAAACATTTGAGCAATACTCCTGTGCTGAAGCGGCATTAGGTGATAATGCGAAATGGCTAAAAGAGCAAGATAACTGCATTGTGACGCTCTGGAATGGTGAGCCTTTATTGGTGACGCCCCCCAATTTTGTTGAGTTGGCAATTACTGATACTGACCCAGGCCTTAAAGGTGATACATCTGGTGGGGGCGGGAAACCAGCAACAATGGAGACTGGTGCGGTTGTTCGTGTGCCTCTGTTTGTTCAGATTGGTGAAGTGGTGCGAATTGATACGCGTACGGGTGAGTACACAGGGCGTGTAAAAAGCTAGTCCTGCCGGCTTTAACTGTATGAAGGTAGACTGGCAACCAGGGTGTGATATTGCTGCATTAAAAATGCGTGCAGTAATGCTTAAAGGAATACGCCAGTTCTTTGATGCGCGCAATGTGTTGGAGGTTGAAACACCGCTGCTTTCAAATGCAGCGGGAACAGATCCGCATATTACCCCTTTTAAAACCTCTTTTGATCATCCTCTGTCGACTGATTGTTTAGCCCTTTACCTAAATAGTTCCCCTGAGTTTTCGATGAAACGGCTGCTTGCTGCTGGAAGTGGCTCAATTTTCCAAATCTGTAAAGCATTCAGAAATGGTGAGGCAGGGCGTTTTCATAATCCTGAGTTTTCTATTTTAGAGTGGTATCGGGTCGATTTTGATCTGCAGCAGCTTGTTGATGAAGTTGAAAAGTTGATTGCACAGCTCGCTCCTGCAGTATTAAAACAACCCACCATTCAGCAAAACTACTCAGAAGCTTTTCAGCAAGCAACGGGGGTTGATCCGCTCACAGCGAGCATCGATGACTTTATAAATTGTGCCGACAAAAATGGTTATTCAGAGGCGGTGACAGTTTGTGGTGAGGATTATTCGCTTTGGCTAGACTTTTTGTTTAGCCACCTTGTGCAGCCATCACTCGGCAAGGAGGGGCTCTGCTTTATTGTCGGCTTTCCCGCTTGCCAGGCTTCACTCTCAAGATTAAATAAAGCGGACCCTAGAACAGCTGAAAGAGTAGAGCTGTTTATCAATGGAGTTGAGCTGGGAAATGGTTTCTTCGAACTTTCCGATGCTGATGAGCAGAAGCAGAGATTTACAGCTGAAGCGCAAGAGCGGGCGCTGAAGGGGTTGCCTCAGCTACCGATTGATCAACGGCTACTTGCTGCACTGGAAAGTGGGTTGCCGAACTGTTCAGGTATCGCTATTGGCCTTGATCGGCTATTGATGTTGATTCAGGGAGAAGAGTCGATCGACAAAGTAATGAGTTTCTCAGTCGATCGAGCCTAGCCTATTTATCCGATAACAGACTATCAACCAGTGCTTCAACCTGCACCTCTTTTTCGCCACTAGATTGGACTTTACCGATCTCTTCACCTACTTGAACAGTTGACTCAGCGTGAAAGTGATCGCCCCAATTTATCTTGTCTGCCCCAAAAAGCACGATAATGGTCGAGCCCATATTAAAGCGCCCCATTTCCTCGCCTTTTTTCAACTCAACAGGCTGTTTTGCATCTTGATAATCCCAGTGGCGAACATGTGTTGAGGAGGGTGGTGTCACCTCGCCATGCCAAACAGTCTCAATACTTGAGACAAAGATTGCACCAACCAGAATTAGCGCCATTGGGCCCGCTTCTGTATCAAACAGTGCAACAACACGTTCATTACGGGCAAAAAGTCCCGGTACTGCGGCAACGGTGGTTGGGTTAACGCTAAACAGCCGCCCGGGCACATGAATCATTTTTGTTAGCTTGCCAGCAAGAGGCATATGCAAACGGTGGTAATCGCGAGGGGAGAGGTAAATGGTTGTGAACTCCCCACCTTGGAATTGGTTTGCAAGCGCACTGTCTCCACCGAGCAGTTCGGTGAGTCCGTAGTCTTTGCCTTTGGCCTGAATAAGGCGCCCATGCGTAATTTCGGCCGCTTGACTGACAACGCCATCAGCAGGGGAGAGGATGGCGTCTTCAGCTTTGGCAAGAGGACGTGCATCAGCGCGTAGCTTACGGGTAAAAAACTCATTAAAGGTTGCATAGCTAGTTAGATCATTATTTTCAGCTTCAGCAACATTGATGCTGAAGCGTTTGATAATAAAGTTGGTTAGCCATGTTTTCCAAAGCTTGTTACGCGAGCGCGTCGCCTTCCACATCAGCCTTGAAAGTAGGTGGTGTGGAATTAAATACTGAATCAGTACGAAAAGGGCATCTTTCATCTAGCGACCTTTTGCAATCATCACTTTTTGTGCGGCAGAAATAGCAACACCCTGTTGAATTGGAGCGTTTAGTTCGGAAAGCACCGCTTCCAAAGCGCCAAGGCAGAGTAAAACATTGCTGGCCGATGCACTGTTACCCATCAGGCCAATACGCCAAACCTTCCCGGCAAGCGCGCCTAAGCCGGCACCGATCTCAAGGTTGTAGCGGTTCAATAGCGCAGAACGTACGGTTGCATCATCAATGCCCTCAGGAATATTAACGGCATTGAGCTGAGGAAGACGCGACCCTGCTGGCACAACAAAAGAGATCCCCATCGCTTCGAAACCTGCTTTTAGTGCTTGATGATAGTCACTATGTCTTTTCCAGCTATTTTCTAGCCCCTCTTCTTGAAGCATAACGAGTGATTCATGAAGCGCATAAAGTGCGTTAACTGGGGCTGTATGGTGGTAGGCACGTTTGGTGCCTGCACCCCAATATCCCATAACTAGGTTCATATCGAGAAACCAGCTTTGTACCCGCTGTTTAACGTTTTTGATGGACTCTTGAGCCCTTTCGCTAAAGCTGACTGGTGAAAGCCCTGGTGTACAGGAAAGGCATTTTTGTGTGCCGGAATAAACAGCATCGATTCCCCATTCATCAACTTTTAAGGGTGAGCCACCTAGGGAGGTAACGGCATCGACAATCGTCAGGCAATCGTATTCATGTGCGATTCGGCAGAGTGTTTCTGCATCAGAGAGTGCGCCAGTTGATGTTTCCGCCTGAACAAAGGCGACTGCTTTTGCATCAGGATTGGCTTTTAGTGCATCCTCAAGTTTTTGCGGGTCAACCGCTTGACCCCATTCATCTTCGACCATAATGGCTGTGCCACCACAGCGTTCGACATTTTCCTTCATGCGGCCACCAAAGACCCCATTCTGGCAGACGATAATTTTATCACCAGGCTCTACCAAGTTTACGAAGCAGGTTTCCATGCCGGAAGAGCCGGGAGCGGAGACAGGAATCGTCAATTGGTTTTGAGTGATAAAAGTTTCCTGCAAAAGCTGTTTGATCTCATCCATCATGATGATGAACTGCGGATCAAGGTGACCAATTGTAGGTCTAGCCATTGCTTGAAGAATACGGGGGTGAACATCTGAGGGGCCAGGGCCCATTAGTATTCTAGGTGTTGGGTTGAATGAGTTTATCGTCATAATTCGATTACCTAATTAGTCTTCAACAGTTTGGCCAGCCATAAACATCCAGGTTTCGATAACGCTGTCTGGGTTTAGGGAGACACTGGAGATGCCCTCTTCGAGCAGCCATTTGGCAAGATCTGGGTGATCCGAAGGTCCCTGTCCACAAATGCCGACATATTTGTCTTTTTCACGGCAAGCCTGAATAGCCATATGAAGTAGTTTTTTGACGGCTGGATTACGCTCGTCAAATTTATCCGCAATTAGTGCGGAATCACGATCAAGACCAAGTGTTAGTTGAGTCAGATCGTTTGAGCCAATTGAGAAACCATCGAAATACTCTAAAAACTCTTCTGCAAGAAGTGCGTTAGAAGGAAGTTCGCACATCATGATTAGTTTGAGGCCATTTTTACCGCGCTCAAGTCCTTTCTCTGCGAGTAACTCAACGACTTGACGCGCTTCATCAACCGTTCTAACAAATGGAATCATGATCCAGACATTTGTTAGCCCCATCTCATCACGGACCTTTTTCATTGCACGACACTCAAGGTCGAAACAATCGCGGAAAGATTCGGAGATATACCGCGATGCACCTCTAAAGCCGAGCATTGGGTTTTCCTCCTCTGGCTCGTAGCGGTCACCACCAATCAGGTTGGCATATTCATTCGATTTAAAATCGGACATGCGAACGATAACGGTTTTGGGTGAAAATGCGGCTCCAAGCGTCGCAATACCTTCAGCCAAACGGTCAACATAAAAGCTGACTGGGTCGGCATATCCTGCAATACGTTTGCGGATAACTTTTTTGAGAGGCTCTGGCTGATCGTCAAATTCAATTAGCGCTTTAGGGTGAATGCCAATCATTCTGTTGATGATGAACTCTAATCTGGCAAGGCCAACTCCTTCATTAGGGATTGCCGCGAAATCAAAAGCCCTGTCAGGATTGCCGACATTCATCATCACTTTTAGTGGAAGTTCTGGCATTTTATCGAGGCTGATTTTTTTGATTTCGAAATCAATTAAACCCTCGTAAATAAAGCCTGTATCCCCTTCTGCACAGGAAACTGTTACAGCATCACCCTCATTGAGTTTGTCTGTCGCATCGTTACAACCGACAACCGCCGGAATGCCGAGTTCACGCGCAATAATTGCAGCATGGCAAGTACGCCCACCTCGGTTGGTGACGATAGCAGATGCCCGCTTCATGATCGGTTCCCAGTCAGGATCGGTCATGTCTGTAACGAGAACATCTCCCGGCTGGACACGATCCATCTGTGAAATGTCGTTGATCAGCTTGGCGGGGCCAGAACCAATTCTCTGCCCAATACTACGGCCCTCTACCAGAACTTTGCCTTTGTTTTTTAGCTCGTAACGCTCAATTTCTTGCCCTGCTTGGCTTTGAACCGTCTCAGGGCGAGCCTGAACAATATATAGCCTGCCATCGTTGCCATCTTTAGCCCATTCAATATCCATTGGGCGCTGATAATGTTTCTCAATGGTGACAGCGATGCGTGCGAGCTCTTCAGCCTCTTCATTTGTAATAGAAAATTGCTGCTTCTCGGTATCGCTTGTATCGATCACTTTTACTGCGTGATCAGCGTCAGGGTCAGCGTCATAAACCATCTTGATCGCCTTATGCCCCAATGTTTTACGGAGAATTGCAGGTCGCCCTGCGGCCAATGTTGGTTTGTGGAGGTAGATTTCATCAGGGTTTACCGCGCCTTGAACGACCATTTCCCCCAGGCCATAACTTGACGTGATGAAAACAGCATCGCGAAAGCCAGATTCTGTATCGAGGGTGAACATTACGCCACTGGCTGCAAGGTCACTACGAACCATTCTCTGTATGCCGGCAGACAGTGCGACACCACTGTGCTCAAAGCCTTGGTGGACACGGTATGAGATGGCACGATCATTAAAGAGAGAGGCGAAAACCAGCCTGATCTTCTGTAGAACCTCTTCAAGGCCGTTTACATTTAGGTAGGTCTCTTGTTGCCCGGCAAATGAGGCATCGGGAAGATCTTCGGCTGTCGCAGATGAGCGAACGGCAACGGAGAAGTCGCCACCAGCCTCTTCGGTCATTTGATTAAAGGCTGATGCGATCGCCTCATTAAGCTTCTTGGGGAGGGGGGCATCTATAACCCACTGTCTTATCTCAGCGCCTGCTTTAGCAAGCTCATTAACATCATCCACATCGAGAGTGGTTAGTTTGCTGTTGATTTTGTCGGACAGATCATTTTGTGAAAGAAATTCTCTGAAAGCATGAGCGGTTGTGGCAAACCCGCCTGGAACATCAACACCAACGGCTGATAGGTTGCTGATCATTTCACCTAGTGAAGCATTTTTTCCACCAACAGACTCGACATCATTCATGCCCGACTCTTTTAACCAGATAACGTAATCTTTCAACTTTATATCCTCTGTAGTAACTTAAGCGCTTGATTTGCCCTGACCTGAATGAGTCATCTGGCATAAACGTGTAATTCTAATTTATTTAACCCTTTAAGAGTAATTTTCTGTGGATAGACGCACTATTTTTTTTGTTTCAGATCAGACTGGGATCACCGCTGAGAGGCTTGGTCAAAGCCTTTTAACCCAGTTTGATGAGGTAAAGTTTAAACGCGTAGTTTTGCCGTTTCAAAATACGCTTGAGAAGGCAGAAGAGGCTAAAGAGCAAATAAACCGTTCCTTTCAGAATGAAGGGATGAAACCGGTTGTTTTTTGCACCTTTATTGATGATGCAATTCGAGATGTAATCAAAAGCAGTGATTGTGCCTTTTTTGACTTTTTTGAGACCTTTATCGGGCCGCTTGAGAAGGTGTTGGAGCAGCCATCAAGCCATGCAACGGGCCAAAGCCACGGGATGGTGGATGATTCGAGCTACAAAACACGAATTGATGCGGTCAATTTTGCGCTGAAAAATGATGATGGCGCAAATCTCAACCATTACGATGAGGCAGATATTATCCTAGTAGGTGTATCGCGCTCTGGCAAAACACCAACCTGCCTTTATTTAGCACTTCAGTTCGGGATCAATGCGGCAAATTATCCTCTTACCGAAGAAGATCTTGATCTGCTTATGCTGCCGCCTGTACTTAAAAAACAGAAAAAGAAACTTTATGGGCTAACAATCGATCCATACCACTTGCAACGAATTCGCCAAGAGCGCCGGCCAGATAGCCGCTACTGCGCATTAAAACAGTGTATTAAAGAGGTTGATATGGCGGAAGATCTTTTGAATTTGAGTCAGCTTCCATTTTTAAATACGACAACTGTTTCAATCGAAGAGATTTCAACAACAATTCTTCAAGAGATGGGTTTGCAGAGACATTTATATTAAAAGCTCTCATTAAGGAGATAAATTTCTTAAGAGCTGGCTTGAAAAGTCGCTAAAGTGCCCCATATTTTAATTTTCCAATTTTGTAACTTAATTTAGAGATACCGATGACAACAACGACGAATAAAGAAACGCTAGGGTTTCAGACTGAAGTTAAGCAGATGCTTCACCTAATGATTCATTCTCTATATAGCAATAAAGAGATTTTTTTACGCGAACTGATTTCCAATGCTTCTGATGCTGCGGACAAGCTTCGCTTTAATGCGCTTTCGAATGAAGCATTATATGAAGGTGATAGCGAGCTCAAAATAAATCTCTCGTTCGATAAAGAAAAAAGAACCTTAACGTTATCGGATAACGGTGTTGGGATGAACCGCGAAGAGGTGCAGGATAATATTGGTACGATTGCGCGTTCTGGAACAGGTAAGTTTTTTGAAGCCCTGACGGGTGATGAGGCAAAAGATAGTGAGCTAATTGGCCAGTTTGGTGTTGGTTTTTACTCATCTTTTATTGTTGCGGATAAAGTGACGCTAATTACCCGTAAGGCGGGCGATGAAAAAGGCCAAGGTGTCTTGTGGGAGTCCGCAGGCGAAGGTGAATATACCATTGAGACAACAGAGAAAGCGGTACATGGTACAGATGTTGTTCTGCATCTAAGAGAAGGTGAGGACGAGTTTCTTGATGGTTTTCGTCTGAAATCAATCATTAAGAAATTCTCAGATCATATCTCTCTTCCCATTTTGATGAAAAAAGAGGTTTCAGAAGGCGAAGAGAAATCTGAAGAGGCTGTGGAAGAGCTAGAGACAATAAATAGTGCTTCGGCACTTTGGACGAAGTCTAAAGAAGAAATTGAGCCGGAAGAGTACAACGAGTTTTATAAGCATGTCTCGCATGATTACGATGAGCCTCTTACTCATGTTCATAGCAGAGTGGAGGGTAGCAACGAGTACACATTACTACTTTATGTTCCCAAGCACGCCCCTTTTGATCTGTGGGATAGAGAGACCAAACACGGTGTAAAACTATACGTGCGTAAGGTCTTCATTATGGATGATGCGGATGAGCTAATGCCGCGCTACCTTCGTTTTGTGAAAGGCATTATCGATTCGGATTCACTTTCTCTGAATGTTTCCCGAGAAATTCTTCAGCAGAGTCGCCAAGTTTCAACTATTCGTGCAGGTGCAGTCAAAAAGGTATTGGGCCTGCTTGAAGGGATGGCTAAAAATGATGCTGAAAAGTATGCGGGATTCTGGGGTGAATTTGGTCGAGTCTTAAAAGAGGGGCCAATTGAGGACTTTAAGAACAAAGAGCGGGTCGCAAAGTTATTACGTTTTGCATCGACCAATACCGATACCGACGCAGAAAATGTCTCTCTACAAGATTACATCGAGCGGATGAAAGAGGGGCAAGAAAAAGTCTATTACATTACAGCAGATAGTTTTGCTGCGGCCAAAAATAGTCCCCACCTTGAAGTATTTCGTAAAAAAGAGATTGAAGTTCTGCTACTTTCAGACAGGGTTGATGAGTGGTTGGTTTCTCACTTGACCGAATTTGATGGAAAGCAGTTTCAATCGGTTGCAAAAGGCGAGTTGGATTTAGGCGCTCTTGATAGTGAAGAGGATAAAAAAGAGCAGGAAAAAATCACTGAGGATCATAAAGACTTTATTGAGAAAATTTCCAAAGCTCTTGGTGATAAAGTAAGTTCGGTTCGAGTGACTAATCGTTTAACGGCATCTCCAGCATGTCTTGTTTCTGAAGGGCATGATATGGGGTTGAATATGGAGCGGATTATGAAAGCCGCAGGCCAAGAAATGCCCACTAGCAAGCCTATCTTTGAGGTGAACCCTGATCACCCTCTTGTGCAAAGATTGGAAAATGAGGCAGAAGGTGATCGCTTTGAAGACTTGGTTGAAGTGTTGTTTGATCAAGCATTGCTGAGTGAAGGTGGCCAGCTGGAAGATCCGGCTACGTTTGTTCACAAGCTTAATGAACTACTGCTGAATGTGATGAAGTAAAATAGCGCTGACATGCCTGTGGAAAGCAGTTTCCACAGGCATGTCAGCCAATGAGTTTTACTAAGATTGACTAGATTGGTGAAGGTGCCAGCCATTAAATTTTCTTTGTGTGATAAAAGGCGCACTTTTAATTGTTTTGCAGGTCTACTATTGTCGTAATCCAGAGAATTGGTGGGGATGGCAGATGGCACTATCAAAAACGGTCGAAACAGAGCTAAAGAGACTTCCGATAGCTTGTAAACTCCATGCGCATGAGCGTGGTGCAGGTTTAGCGCGAATTGTCAGTACTTTAGATTTACCTAAAAAAAATGTATTGAGAGGTGTCTTGCTGAGAGAACCAGAAGGTAAGGTTCTGTTGGTGGTTTTGCCTTTTAACCGGCTCATTAATTTTCAAGCAATCGAGCGAGAGACGGGATATCAATTCTCACCTTTGCCCATTAGCCATGCAAGCAGCTATTTTCCCGATTGTGCTGAGGCGACGATTCCTCCTTTAGCTAAGGCATATCGACTTGAAATGTTGTTGGATGAGTCGGTTAAAGAGCTCGATAGCGTCTTTTTTGAAGGTGGAGCGGGCCTTAATCTTGTTGAGCTGCCGACTAAAAATTTCTTGATGCTTTGTGAAGATAGATGTGTCAAAACAATTAGTTGCAGTGATGATAGTGTTCAGTTGAAAGCTGGTGATTTCGATGAGCTATCTCTTGACGCTGCACCGCTTACGCCGGCAGTGGATGCAAAAAAGCGACTAGAAAAGCTCTATAAATTACCCGCAATGCCAGAGATGGCTATTCAAATCATAAAGCTTAGAAATGATCCGAATTCTGATGCTCAGAAGTTAGCTGAGATTGTTGAAATTGATCCCTCTCTTTCAGCACAGGTGATGAGGTACGCAAATTCATCATTTTTTGGTTTCAGAGGGGAGCTCGATTCGATTAAGAGCGCTATTTCTAGAGTGTTGGGCTTTGATGTTGTGATGAATATGGCGCTTGGCCTTGCTGCAGGGGGGGCTTTACGCAATCCACCGGATGGTCCGCTGGGGCTTCGTGCTTTCTGGAAACATGCGACTTATACGGCTGCACTAGCTCAAGCTTTATCCAAGCAGGTGCCGGACCAGTACGAAATAAAGCCAGGAATGGCTTATCTCGCCGGGTTGTTACATAACTTTGGCTTTTTACTATTAGGGCATCTATTCCAGCCGGAGTTCTTTTTACTGAATAAAATGGTGGCAGCGAATCCTGAAGCGAGCATTGTTATGCTAGAGAAACACGCGCTGGGAATGGGGCATGCGCAGCATGTGCTGGGAATGGGGCATGCAGAGCTGGGTGGTTGGCTCATGCAATCTTGGGAAATGCCATCTGAGGTAACCGTAACAGTTAAAGAGCACCATAACTTCGATTATAGTGGGGAACACGAAGGCTATCCTGCTTTAATTGCTGTTATTAATCACATTTTAGGGCGGTATGAAATTGGTGATGATCGCGGTGAGGGTGATCTTTCTATGTTATGTGAGCGTGTTGGACTTGATGCCGTAAAAGTTGAGGAAACGGTTGAGACATTGCTTGAGAAGCGAGGTGACTTGGATATGATGGCTGAGCAGTTTGCTGCCTGATTTTGTTATTAGTTCTTATTTAATAGAAAGCCTGTTTATGCGTGGAATTAGTCGGTATTTGAGGGGTGAAATTTATTTTTAGTCAAGGATATGGCAAAATACCCAGTTCAATAATAATCGGGGAAAAGATCTATGCGAGTTATCCTACTTGGGGGGCCGGGCTCTGGAAAAGGCACGCAGGCTAAATACATAACAGAAAAATATGGAATTCCACAGATTTCTACCGGAGATATGCTACGAGCTGCTGTAAAAGCAGGTACGCCACTCGGAGTTGAAGCTAAGAAAGTGATGGACGCTGGGGGGTTGGTCTCAGATGAAATCATTTTAGGGCTTATCAAAGAAAGGTTGGAGCAATCAGACTGCGTAAGCGGTTTTTTGTTTGATGGCTTTCCACGGACAATTGGTCAGGCAGAAGCGTTGTCCGAAATGGGGGTAGAGCTCGATCATGTTCTCGAAATAGCAGTTGCTGATGAAGAGATCATTAAACGAATGAGTGGGCGTAGAGTTCACCTGGCTTCGGGGCGTACTTACCACCAAGTCTACAATCCACCTAAAGTAGAGGGTATGGATGATGAGAGCGGTGAACCATTGATTCAACGGGATGATGATAAAGAGGCGACGGTTCGTAAAAGGCTCGAGATTTATCATGACCAGACAAGTCCATTGGTTAATTTCTACCAGAGCAAATCATCGGCTGGAGAATCTGGATTTTCAACCGTTGAAGGTGTGGGCTCTGTGGCGGAAATAACAGAGCGAGTTTTTGCAGCATTGAGTTAACAGGAAAGCTGAACTCTTAAAAAAAGGCGAGGCTTATGCCCGCCTTTTTACTATGTAAAGCCTGCTGGCGGGCAGAATTTGGTTTTTATTTAATTAGGGTGTATCTCCGGTGGTTTAATCGGATGAGAGCCTAAGTTTAAGAAGGCAAGGTTTAAGATGAGTAAAAAATACGATATTGCTGTTGTTGGTGCAACAGGTGCGGTTGGTGAGACAATGCTCTCAATTTTAGAAGAGCGTAACTTCCCAGTTGGAGAAATTTACCCCTTAGCGAGCAGCCGTTCTGCTGGAAAGAAAATTAGTTTCAAAGGGAAGCAGGTTGTTATTCAAGACCTTGCTGAGTTTGATTTTTCTAAAGCCCAGATAGGCCTTTTCTCTGCCGGAGGTTCCATCTCCGAAGTTTATGCCCCAAAAGCAGCTGAGGCAGGTTGTGTTGTGATTGATAATACATCGCATTTTCGTTATGAAGAGGATATCCCTTTAGTGGTTCCAGAGGTGAATCCAGAGGCGATTGGTGATTATAAAAAAAGAGGAATCATCGCAAACCCAAATTGCTCGACAATTCAGATGCTGGTTGCTTTGAAGCCGATTTATGATGCTGTTGGTATTACACGAATTAATGTTGCAACCTATCAAGCCGTTTCTGGAACAGGAAAAGAGGCGATTGAAGAGCTTGCAACACAGACGGCTAAACTGCTTAATGGCAAGCCTGTTACGGCAGAAGTCTATCCAAAGCAGATTGCTTTCAATGTGCTTCCACAAATCGATGTTTTTCTCGAAAATGGCTATACAAAAGAAGAGATGAAAATGGTTTGGGAAACAAAAAAGATTTTCTCAGATGAGGATATTTTGGTAAATCCAACAGCGGTTAGAGTGCCTGTCTTTTATGGTCACTCTGAAGCGATTCATATTGAAACAAAAGAAAAAATCACAACAGAAACAGCTAGGAAACTCTTGTCAGAATTTGACGGTATTACGTTGCTAGATGAACGTGAAGATGGCGGCTATCCTACGGCGGTTGGTGATTCATCTGGAAAAGATGATGTTTTTGTTGGGCGTATTAGAGAAGATATTTCATATTCAAATGGTCTTAATATGTGGGTGGTCGCAGATAATGTTCGTAAAGGAGCAGCCTTAAATAGCGTTCAGATTGCGGAATTACTGGTAAAAAACTTTTTTTAAACTAGTCTGAAGAGACTATTTGCCCTGATGGGCTGGATTTTAATTTGTGGGACGAAGGAAAGCTTCGATTTCTGGAGGAATGAATAAAGTGAAGAGACTACCTAAAACATTGGCAGCAGCAACCTTTTTGGCGCCAATGGGAGTTGCTGCCTTAGGGGTTGGTGATATTGAACTGCATTCGGCTTTGAATCAGCCACTAAATGCAAAAATAGCATTGGTTGCCTCACGCTCTGAATCATCTTCTGACATTAAGGTCACTTTGGCCTCACCAGAAGCTTTTAAGCGTGCGGGAGTTGAACGTTACTTTTATCTTTCAAATATTCGCTTTAAGCCTGTTGTCATGGCAGATGGATCCCTTTCTGTTAAGGTGACCTCGCATGATATTATTCGAGAACCATTTTTAAACTTTCTAGTTGAGGTGAACTGGCCTCAAGGGCGGGCACTGAAGGAGTTTACAGTTCTTCTAGATCCCCCTGTCACATTAAGAGAAACAGAAACTGCCATACAAAAAGCACCAGCAGTTCGCCGCTCGGCTGAAAAACCATCTTCGATAAAACGTAGTGTAGAGAGTAGTTACTCTTCGTCGTACTCAGGGCGCTCAGGCAGTAATTCGGCTGGGGCAGAATACGGCCCGACTAAAAAAAATGACACGCTTTGGGCTGTTGCTACAGAGGTTAATGGTGACTCATCTGTCTCTCAAGAGCAGATGATGATGGCGCTGTACAAGAAAAACCCAGAGGCCTTTTACAAGAAGAATGTTAACGCTTTAAAAAGAGGGCAAACATTAGCCGTTCCAACGAGCGAAGAGGCTCGGCGGTTAACTAGGCATGAAGCGAGGAGGGAGTTTTCTGATCACTACAAAATCTGGACTGCAAAAGTTCCTGCTTTGGTTTCAGATGTTGAATCTTCTAAACAAAAGAAGATAACGGAAGAGCTGTTGCTGCCTTCGGATAAGGAGCAGGATGCGGGCCAACTAACGCTGATGTCGCCAACAGATGAGGAGGCGCTGAGTGCCTCTGGGCTTGCCGATCAAGATTCGGGTGCGGGCGGTAATAGTGCCGCATCTGTGGCTGACAAAGCCATTGAGATTTCCGAGACTGTACGCCAGGAAAATGAAGATATCCAGAAGCGAATGGCTGCTCTTGAAGAGCAGGTATCGACAATGCAGAGGTTGCTTGTATTAAAAGACGAGCAACTTGCAGCGTTGCAAGATAACCAAGAAAGTGAAGCGGTGATTGCTGATAAGGCAGTAACTGAGGTGGTTGAAAACAGTGAGCCAAGTGCGGATATTGTTGCGGAGGTTCCTAAATCTGAACCCGAAGTAGAAAAAACAGATGCCGAAAGCCCTCCACCTGCTCAAGAAACACCATTTTATGAGGACCCTGTTTATCTTGGGTTGGGAGGGGTTGGTATACTTGTTCTTGCGATTGTTGCTATTGCAAGACGCCGCAAGCAGGCTCTTGAGGAAGATTTTACCGCTGCAGAAAGTATTTTGGTTGCAACGGATGATCAGCAGGCCCCAAGTGATGAATTGATTGCCCCCGTTGTCGATAGCAGCGAGAGTGAAGCCGGTATTCCTGCTGAAAGCTCTTTTTTGAGCGAGTTTACACCTAGCGATTTTGATACGCTCGAAAGTGATAATGATGAAGTCGATCCAATCACCGAGGCGGATGTTTACCTTGCGTACGGCCGCTATCAGCAGGCAGAAGATTTGGTGCGCCAGGCCATTGAGAATGATCCTGCAAATGAAGAGTACAAACTTAAGTTGCTCGAAATACATTTTGCCACTGAAGATAAAAATGCTTTCCTCTCGTTAGCAAAAGAGATTCATGCTGACGTTGCAGGCTCTGACTCTGATTTGTGGTTGAGGGCGGTAGAGATGGGCCAAGACATGTGCCCAGAAGAGGCTCTCTTTCAGAGTGAGCAGGAAGAGACGCAGGATACTTTGTTTGCCGAAGATGAAACGCTCTCTGATGAGCTTTCCTCCGAAGAAGGTAATGATCCATTCCCTCTTGAAGAGGTAGAAGAGGTTAATGATGAATTAGCTGTTGATGCTTCTATTACAGAAGAATCTCTTGAGCTACCTGAATTAGAGGCCGGTGACGTTGACGTTAATCTGGCTGATGGAGAGGCGGCATCCGGTTCTACTGATGAACATGACGATAACCTAATCGACTTTAGTGCTGAGATGGGTGGAGAGGAAGCCTCAGAGGTGGATTTTGATCTTTCAGAGTCAGAGGTTAAGGAAGAGGCTGAGGAATTAAAAGCTGAAGAGAGCAGTGAGCAGGCCGAAGAAGAAAATGATGGCTTTAGTTTTGATTTTGAAATGATCTCTCCTGAAGAAGAGGAGAAGTCTGAATCTAAGGTTGAAGAAGAGAGTCCTGATCTTGATTTGGGAGACGACATTGCTGCAAGTTTGACCGATATGGATGAAGTTGAGACAAAGCTGGATCTCGCTAAAGCCTATGTGGATATGGAAGATGAGGATGCAGCAAAGGAGATTCTTCAAGAAATCATGGCGCAAGGAAGTGATGAGCAAAAGGCAGAGGCTCAGTCGCTTATGGATGGTATGAAGGGCTAGTCACCATAAAGGGGCGTCACTTAAGAAGGTTTTTGTATAGTCTTCTGGTTCAACACAATAAACTGCACTGTTTCTTTTTCGAAAAGGGGAAACAGTGCAGTTGCACTTTCAAGATCTGCTTTAGTTAGAGTAGTTTCAAGTTCGTTTGCCTGTTTAATTAATTCAGACATTTCAAAATAGCGGGCTGTACCATGGATTTTGTGTACAGCTTCTTTGGTCTCGTTTAAGTCACCACCTTTAAAAGCTTGCTGAGCAACTTCTAACTGCTGGGGCAAATCCTCATTTAGTTTCCTGAGCAGTGAGAAGGCAAGTTTTTGGTTTCCACCTACCTTAATCATCAGACGGTCAAAAAATGAGCGCTCTTCAATTTGTGAGATGGGGGGGGGTGAACCAGATTGGCGAGGTGGTTTGTTATTGAGTTTTAGCAGCTTATTGACGGTTTTTACTAAATCTTTTTCTGAAGACGGTTTTAAGATGATTTTTGAGAATCCTGCCGTAATTAACTCTTCTGTAGAATCTTCTGGAAGGTAGGCGGTGATAGCAATAAAAGGGGTTTCTTGATTTAAGGCTCCAGGCGTAGCCATTAAGCTTTTTAAAGCAGACAGGCCACTTTTTTTAGGCATCCGTAGATCAAGAAATACTAGATCAAAAGCTTGCCTCTTTAGTGTCTTGAGAGCCTCTTCCCCATCTTCTGCTTCAACAATAGAGGCATTCCAGTGTCGTTTAATCTGCTCGATTAGGAGTAGACGATTAATCTCAATATCATCCGCAACTAGAAATTTTAGAGGTTGCGGGTTACTGCGCTCAATTTTTAACTCATGAGCTTGAGATTGGTATGGCTCTTGTCTGTTAGGTGAGTTTATGAGCGCCTCTAGGAGAGCTGTTTGGGTGCAAGGTAATTGTAAGTGGCGACCTGTGTTGGATAAGTTTCTGTTTTTTAGGGAGGTGTATGACAAGGTCAAAATTGGTAAGTGATTTTCCAGGTTTTCTATGGATTGGTTGTTGTCACCATTCAAAATAATGCAGTCGTAGCTGTTTAGCTCATTATCAAAAGCTATTTTTTTTAGCCCTTCCAAGTTGATCTCTGTGGAAATTACCCCGATTGAAGCTAGTTGTTGGTGGATCGCGCGTTGGGTGAGTCTGTTTTTGTCAAACAATAGAACCTGCTTTGGTTGAGCATGTTGAGGTGGGGTAGCTTGAGCCTTTTTCTCGGCAGGTTTTTGATCACTATTTCCCAGAGGAAGCGTGAACCAAAATGTTGTGCCATAAGTCTCTTTGCTGGCGAACCCTATTTCCCCATCGAGTGCATGGACGATGCTTTGAGCAATATTGAGCCCTAACCCAGTGCCTGGTGGTGGAAACTCTTCAGCTGTATCAATTTGAGTAAACGGAGCAAAGAGGTTTTGTTGCTCTTTATAGGGGATACCTGGGCCGTTGTCAGAGACTGTGAACAGTAATGAACTATTTTGCATTCTCAGGCGAATAATTATCTCTCCTGATGGAGCGAACTTAATAGCATTCCCGATTAAATTAAATAGAATTTGCCGCAGGCGAATGGGGTCGCTGTATAAAAGATTGGGGGCTGCTTCATCAATTAATACAACGAGCTTGAGCCTCTTTTTGTGCGCTAACGGTGCCAATAGAGCGACTGTCTCCTCGATTGATTGCCGAAGATCAAAACTAGAAAAGGTGAGTTTAAGGTTGCCTGATTCGAGTTCGGCGTGATCAAGGATTTCATTGATGATAGTGAGCAGATTACTGGCTGATGTTTCAATGAGTTGCAGCTGGCTTGATTGGGCTGGAGAGAGAGAGCTGTCACCTAAAATCTGTAGAAACCCTAATATACCATTCATTGGGGTGCGTATTTCATGGCTCATGTGCGCAAGAAATAGAGATTTTTGCCTGCTGGACTCTTCTGCTTGTTGACGTGTTTGGTTGAGCTGTCTATTTTTGCTTTCCAGTACATGGAGGGAATGGTTCAAATCAAGGGTCGCAGATTTAATTTTGGATTTTAGTTGTGTTTGATTTTCTTCTAGGGATTCAGCCATAACATTCAATCCCTGTTTTAGCTCATTCAGCTCTTTCAGCGCATTAATATTGCTGCGAATAGAAAGGTCACCTTTGGAAACCTGATTTACTGTGTTGGTTAGCGCTAGAATGGGGTCACTAATTCCTCTGGAGATCCTGTAGGCGAATAGAAGGCTAATTAGGAGGCCTAAGCCTGTAATGATTATGCTCGTGCAAATAATCTCTCTCTGGCTTTCTAATGTACCTGCTCGAGACAATGTGACTCTGACTTCACCAACAATTTGTCTGTTTTCTTTTGAAATATCGATGAGTGAAGAGAGAGGGTCATTCTCTACATTTTCTAAAATGGATAACTTAATGGGATGGCTAAAATAGGAAAGCTCATTAACTGGAGTGTTGTCGCGGGGATTCGTTTTTTTTGAGTAGGCGCGACGTTGACCTTTTTTGTTGAAAATAGAAACATCAACAACGTCTGATTCTAGAATAATGCTGTCAGTTAACCGTTGAAGGAGATAGTCGCTCCCAGAAAATATTCCATATAAAGAGGCTGGAGAAAGGTTTTTTACAATAATTTCCCCTCGCTCAGATAGTGTCTTATCGAGCTCATCAATACGTGTTTGAACAAACCAAAAAGTTAGGCTAAATGCCAATATCGACGCGGGAAGAACAACTAGTATTAATAGTTGAAACCGAATGCCTTGTGGAAGTCTCATGAACCTGCTTCTAGCTCTAACAGTCCATTATGCAGCTGGGTTGGCGGGGGGGTATGTAGATTCATGCTGCGAGCTACATCCCTGTTCACTTCTACACGATATTGGCTTGGATAGCTCCCTCCTCTGGGTAGTTGGCCACTTTTTTCATGGGTTTTAATGGTGGAAATGAGTTCTTGAATTAGATCGTTCGTGCTAGAAAAGACAGCGGCAATGGCGCCAGCTGAAACGTAAGATTTCGAGAAACCAAAAATTGGAATATTGTGCCGGTAGGTGCTCAGTAAAAGCTGCGGGATTGATTGACGATTATGAATGAGGGGGTCGGGTAGTGCGATGAAGAGCTCAGACTCTTGTAAAAGTTGATTCAATTTTCTGGAGAGCTCGTCTCCATTTTTAACATGGGCACTATGTGTTTCGTAGCCTGAGCGTTTTGAAAGTTTGCTGAGTTCTTTGGCAGAAGTGGCTGAAAAGTCACCGTAAAGGAACGATATCTGTTTTACCTCAGGGAAAATCAGTTTGATAAGGTTAAGCTGTCGGGCCACAGGCTGATCTAGGAACAGAGCGCTCCTTTTCTGTGTGCAGGTTTGTGCTACACAGTCGATGAAGCGGTTGGCTAGTGATTTAGGTAAAAGCGTATAAAAAATCGGTGTATCTGATGTTAAATTATTCGTGGATTTTGCAGCGGACAGCCCTAAAGAGATTATCAGTTCTGCTTTAGCTACTGGTGAGTAGTTCTTAGTAATTTGGTTTGGGTGCGCGACGGTTAAGCTATTAGGCGCTTGCGAGAACTCTTTTTTCAGTCCGTTGATGAGTTGCTGGTGAATGGGTTGATTTATATCGCCGATAATCATCAGTTTTTCTGCCAGACTAGCGGATGAGAAAAGTAGAAAGCTGAAAGCAGCAACCATCATCATAAAAAAATGATAGTTTCTAGCAGAGAGGCTTCCCTCTTTAATTTGTTGCTGTCTCTGTTGAACGTCCATGTTCATCGCTGTTTTTGTTGAAAGTCATTGATTAGTTATAAAGTTAGTTATTGAAGTTGATATTCAATTTCTAAAAACCCACGGTTATCGAACTCATTGTCATCGCTAAATTCTTCATTCTTATCTAGGGCAGTTTGCATGGTAAAAGAGAGTGTTAGCTCTTCTTTTTCGGAAAGCCTGAACATTTTTGAAAGCGTGAAATCGATTCGTTTATAGTCATCTAGTTGGCCCCCAGAGAGCAGCCATTCCATTTCGCTTCTGTAATAAAAGGCACTGCTGATTTGCCAGTGATTAGCTAATTTTTGGGAGATTAATAAATTGAAGCTATCCGTTGGGGCTGATTCACTGATATCTTCCTCTGTATCTTTACTGAAAATTTTTATTTTACTGTAGCCGGCATGGATGAGTGTGCGGCGCGTAGGGTGGTAATTAAGCTCTAATTCATATCCTTCAGTAGTGGCAGAGTCGAGGTTTCCGTAAGGGTCAAATTCATCACCGTTTGGGTTGAGGATGCTTCCAGGTGGGCAGGTTGCTGTGGGTAAGACTGTGCCATCAGTACAGATGTACGCTTTATTTTGTTTGGTGATTAATTCATGGAACGTCTGCCGATAGACTTTAAAATCAGCATTTAATCTATTTTCTAGAAAAATTCCGTGATATCCAAATTCAATGTAATCTGCTCGTTCTGATTTTGGCTTGTTTAGCGATTTAAATTGCTGATCATCTTCAATATTTGTGTGAACTACAACATTTAACTCTTTTTCAGTAATATCAGGTGTTCGGTGCGAGCGTGAGGCGATTAAGCGGAAGGATTGTGTTGGTAAAAAAAGATAATTTAATGCAACTCTTGGAGACCACTCAGGCGCTACGATACTATTTTTTTCGTATAGTGTTCCGCTATTGAGAATTAAGTTATCGAAAATATGCCACTCAAAATTGGCAAAAACCCGCTGCATGATGTTGCTTTCATAATCTTTCTGATTAAGCCATAGAGGCATTCTCACACGGTCATGACGAGCACCTAGGCCCCAGATAAAACGGGTGTGCTCACTCGGTTTCGAAGTATGTTGAAACTCCAAGTCAAACCTTTCTGCTTTTCTAGAGTCATCTATATTGGCTGTAATTACTCCGCCACTACCAAAATCATCGAAATAACTGCCCGAAGTATCGCTGTAGTTATAAAGGAATTTTAGTGTGAAGTTTTCATTCCTGTTTTTCTGGTGCTCCCAGCGCAGGCTTTGGTAAAAAGCGCTCCTTTGTTGGCTATGATGAGGCAATTCATCATTTCCTTTTTCTCTTGGCCCCTCACTAACGCCAAAGTTTAGTTGAAAGGTATCGTGCGCTGTTGCGCGATAATCTATCCGGCCATTAAAACTGTTTGTTCTCTGGCTGTCGTGAAGTGTTGAGAGGCCGCCATCCTCCAAATATGAGCCATTCAGACGGTAATCGAGGTCACCATTAGAGCCAGCCTGGCGCAACAACAGTTTGTTGTAGCCCCTTTCACCTTTTGTTGCTTTAACCATGAGCCCGCTGTCCTGAGAAGCATGGGCTGTGATGATATTAATTACGCCAAGAAAAGAGTTTGGCCCAAAGCTTGCCGCATTGGGGCCACGGATCACTTCGATACGTTCGATATCTTCTATTTGTAGTGGAAGGTCGCTCCAAAGAACACCGCCAACGGTCGGGATATACATTGAACCTCCATCGATTAGAACCTGCATCCGTCGTGAATATTCATCTGAAAGGCCGTGATAGGTTACTGCTGGGTAATTACCGTTTGTGTGCGCAACCTGCATACCGGGAACAAGCATAAACAACTCGGCAACTTCTTTCAGGCCAGAAGCCTTAATCATCTCGCGGTCAATAATGGTGGCAGCAGCGGGAGCCTCCAGCTGCGGTTGATTTAGGCGGGTGGCAGAAAGAACGACGGGAATTTGATCGAGGTAGTAGTTATCAAGAGGATCCTCAATGCTACTGTGGCCAGCAAAGATGGGGGATGAAAACAGTGCCAAGAGACTTAATAACGTAGAAGCTATATAAAAAACGGGCTGAATGCGATTCATGGCGGCTTCATTTGTTGTCGTTATTTTTATCATTGGACGTGATAGCTTATTTCAACAAACCCACGGTTATCTTCGTGATTGTTAGCAACAAATGTCTCATTTTTATCAAGCGCAGTTTGCAATGTGAGCGCGATAGATATTTTCTCCTTATTAGATAGGCGGATTGTTTTGGCGAGCGTGAAGTCGAGGCGGCGATACCTTCCGAGGCGGTTTTCTGAACGTAGCCACTCCATTTCATCACGATAATAAAATGCTCCGCTAATTCGCCAATTGTCTCTAAAAGTGGTTGAAGCGAGAAGGTTAAAGTCAGTGCTTGGAGCAGAGTGGTTGTAATCAGGGTTCGCTGACTGACTATCGATATCGATATGCGAAAAACCGCCATGGAAAAGTGTCTGGCGTGAAGGGCGATAATTTACTTCAGCCTCGACCCCCTTGTTATTGGCAGAATCCCTATTATCAACAATGAGTGGGAGGAGAGCAGTCGGTTTGCTGCTAATGAGGTTGTCGAAAGACTGTTTGTAAAATTTAAGATCGCCTGACAGTCTGTTATTTAGAGTTTGAGCATGATAGCCGAACTCAAAATAGTTTGATTCTTCAGAGCCTAGGTTGCCGGTACTTACAGTGATTGGGGTCGGGCCAAATGTGTGGTTGAGGTGTTCTTCTGTAATGGTAGGAGTACGTGTAGAGCTGGAAGCAACTATGCGGAGTGAGTGGTTAGGAAGGAAGAGATAATTGAGGGCAACACGAGGGGAGAAGTCACTTTCAGTGAGAGAATTATGCTCTACCAGTGCTCCTATATTAAGGATTAACTTTTCAGTTAGATGCCATTCTGTATTGGCAAATAACCGCTGTAAATCGCTCTCTTTGCTCTCTTTGCTGTTTAGCCACAGTGGTGCCATAGCTTTGTCTTCTCTGAGCCCAAAACCCCAGATGAGGCGAATATCAGAAGTTGCCGAAAATGAATGTTGAAACTCTACATCAAGCCGTTCAGCTCGTTGGTCATTATTGGAGCTGAAAATTTGTTGATCAAGCTTGTTATAGCTGTACATAAAGTTGAGATAAAATTTCTCTGAAGGGCTGCTGCTATGCGTCCATTTCAAGCTCGAGTAAAACGATTCTCTTTCTTGTGATGCGTCGGCAGATAGATAATCTCTAGGGCCTTCGCTATAGCCAAAATTTAAAAGCAGTTCATCTTGCTGTGTTAATTGATAATCTAATCGACTATTAACGCTATTGGTTCGTTGACTATCGTATGCGTGAGGTAGGCCATCGTCTTCTAGATAGGTGAGGTTAATGCGATAATCAAGTTTTCCATTCGAACTGCTATTTCGCAGCTGCGTGCGGCGATAACCTCTTTCGCCTCCAGTAGCCTTCAGTGTTGTTCCTTGATCCTGTGACGCATGTGTTGTAATGATGTTGATCACGCCCAAAAAAGAGTTGGGGCCATACGTTGCTGCTGCTGGGCCACGGGTCACTTCGATACGCTCTATATCTTCAACCTGCCAAGGTAGATCACTCCATGAAATACCACCAGAGGAGGGAAGGTAGACTGAGCTGCCATCGACGAGTACCTGCATCCGTCGAGAGAAAATATCAGACATGCCATGGTAGCTTACGATTGGGAAATGGCCGCTAAAATGGCCAACCTGCATGCCGGGAACAAGCCTGAAGAGGTCGGTAATTTCTTTCGCACCAGAAGCTTCAATTAACCGCTTATCAATAACAGTCATTGCGGCAGGTGCTTCAATTTGTGGCGTGGCAAGACGGTTTGCAGAAAGAACCGTTGGCACTTCATCGAGAAAATAGCTGCTAGGCTCGAAAAGTTCTTCACTTGCACAGGCAAAATGGGGCAAAACTGAGAATGCCAGCGCTATAAGATATGCAAAATTGTTATTGTCTTTTTTATTGAGCACGCGGCAATATAAAATCGGTACTTTTATTAAATCCTGAGCGATTCTAACACAGGCCAAATCTATTGTTCACGCATTGATCAATGGGCTTTTTCAAACGGTTTTTTGGAGCATAAATGAACTTCCCTTCTATTGAGGCATTTGTTGGCAATACGCCATTGGTGAGATTGCAGCGCCTCCCTGGTAATACAAACAATCAGATTTTGGTGAAATTGGAAGGGAATAATCCAGCCGGTTCAGTCAAAGACCGTCCTGCTTTGAGTATGATTCAGCATGCTGAGGCAAGGGGGGAGATCAAGGAGGGTGACTGCCTGATTGAGGCAACGAGTGGTAATACAGGTATTGCGCTTGCGATGGCCGCAGCAATTAAAGGTTACAAAATGATCTTGTTGATGCCGGAACATATGAGCGTGGAAAGACGAGCGGTGATGAAGGCGTTTGGTGCAGAGATTATTTTAACGCCCCAGGATGAAAGCATGGAGGGGGCGATTGATCGCGCGCGAGCGATGGAGAAGGAGGGCGTTGGGCGGATTCTCGATCAGTTCTCAAACCTAGATAACCCAAGGGCACACTACGAAGGAACGGGGCCAGAAATTTGGCGAGATACAAAAGAAGGTGTCACCCACTTTGTTAGCGCAATGGGAACAACAGGGACAATAATGGGGACTTCAAGGTTCCTGAAAGAGCAGAATAGTGAGATTGAAATTGTAGGTGTTCAACCAGTCGAAGGGGCAGGGATCCCCGGTATTCGCCGCTGGCCCAAAGCTTATCTGCCAAAGATTTATGATGCGACTCGTGTTGATCGAATTATGGATGTAACTCAGGAGGCAGCAGAAGAGATAACCCGCGCGCTTGCATCAAAAGAGGGTATTTTTGCCGGAACCTCTTCGGGTGGGGCAGTTTCTGCTGCTTTGGAGCTGTCAAAAGAGGTTGAGAATGCGATAATTGTCGCCATTATTTGTGACCGGGGTGACCGGTATCTCTCAACTGACCTATTTCCGGAATAAGTGTGGCAAGAAGAAGACGTAGAAACCTCCCAACAGAACCATTTGAAGCAGAAATAGAATCGCTCTCCCACGATGGGAAAGGGGTGGCTCACCTTGATGGCAAAGTCCATTTTATTGATGGTGCGTTACCGGGTGAAAAAATCTCCTTTATCTATACGGATAGGCGCAGAGATTTTGCCGAAGGACGTATTGAGAAGCTGTTTAGCCGCTCCCCAATCAGAATTGAGCCGAAGTGCGAACACTTTGGACTGTGTGGTGGTTGTAGCTGGCAACATATTTCAGATGAAAACCAGATTCTTGAGAAGCAGACACTCCTGCAGGAGCAGTTTAAGCGAATAGGCAAGATTGAAGAGTTTGAGCTTTGGCCTCCCTTAACGGGCCCCGTTTGGGGTTATCGCCATAAAGCTCGGCTGGGTGTTAAAAATGTCGACAAGAAAGGGCGTGTTTTAGTTGGCTTTCGTGAGAAACGGAGTGCCTTTGTTGCTGATATTAAAAGCTGCCCAGTTCTTCACCCCTCCGTGGGAGAAAAGTTAGAGCTACTCTCTGAGTTGATCGGAACACTGTCTGTTCGCAGTAAACTGCCCCAGATTGAGGTGGCAGTTGGTGAAGCGCACGTTGTTCTCGTATTTCGAATTCTGGAGGATGTGACACCAGATGATCTACTCAAAATGTCAGCATTTGGAGAGCAGGAGGGTTTCACTATCTGCCTGCAACGCGGAGGCCCAGATACCGTTGTGACACTGGATGGGCAGCCGGTTCCTGAACTGAGCTACTCTCTGCCTGATGAATCGGTTGAGTTTTCTTTTTTGCCAACCGACTTCACGCAGGTCAACCCTGAAATAAACCGTAAAATGATTCGCCGGGTTATTGAGACGCTCAACCCAACCCCAGAAGATCGCATTCTTGATCTGTTTTGTGGATTAGGCAATTTTACCTTGCCGATTGCCAAAAAAGCGGGTGAAGTGGTTGGAGTTGAGGGCAGTGATGTTCTTGTTAAAAGAGCAACCGAGAATGCAAAAAAGAATGGGTTGGATAATGTTCACTTTTATGCGGCAGATCTTTTCAAAGAGTTAAAAGGCCAGCCTTGGGCGAAAGAGAAATTTACAAAAGTTCTGCTAGACCCTTCACGTGCGGGTGCGAAAGAGGTGATCGAAAAGCTACCAGCTTTGGGCGTTAAAACGGTTGTTTACGTCTCATGTAACCCCTCTACCTTGGCGAGAGACAGTGATATCCTAGTGCATGAATTAGGCTTTAAATTGATAAAAGCAGGTGTGATGGATATGTTTCCGCATACAGCGCATGTTGAGTCGATTGCGCTATTTGAAAAGCGCTAATGATCTAATGATAAGGTGATGGCTCCTAGTTTGCGAATAGAAATCAGTCTGGAGGCGCAAAGACTTCGCCTGGTGAAAGGTGAAGATGTTATTTGTGAATATCCTGTTTCGACCGCAAAAAATGGGCCGGGTGAGCAATCTGGCAGTGAATGCACGCCAAGAGGCAGGCATCAGATTCGGGCGAAAATTGGTGAGAATGCTCCTGCTGGCGCTGTTTTTATCGGCAGGCGGCCAACAGGGGAGATTTATTCAGCAAAACTTGATGAGCAAAACCCTCAACGTGACTGGATATTGAGTCGCATTCTTTGGCTATCAGGGCTTGAGCCAGGGATTAATCGCTTTGGGGTGGTTGATACCTTTTGGCGCTATATTTATCTGCACGGTTGCCCTGACAATTTAATTGATGGAGAAGCCGGCTCGCATGGCTGCATCCGTATGATAAATAGCGATATTATTGAGTTGTTTGATCAGGTGTCTACTGGAATAGAAGTTCTAATTTACTAAGGCTTTTACTGTACTAAAAAAGTAGTGAAATAAAGATCTTTTAACTCACCTTTTCCTGCAGTCTCTTCAAGTGTTTTTTGAAGTTCTTTAACGATTCCTTTTCTTATCTTTTCTCGTTTTTTGATGTTGAGTAACTTTTCTGGCTCAAGGTTGCTCAGTTCGATAATTAATGTGTGGCGCAGAGGAGGCAGGTTATTTTTTACGATGTCAGCATTTTCTCCCTCAGCAAGCAACTGTACAGAGGTGCGAAGGTAGTGTCTTTTTCCGAGCAGGTTTACTGTAATGTCGGGCTTTAAGGCTATGTACTCCACCGATGGTTTTGCCACCTCTTCACTCTCTTCGTCATCTTCTGCATACGAAAGGCCGGAAAATAGAAATAGGCTAAGCAATAAGACTAGGTAACGCACAGAAATCTCCCTTTTAAAGCGGTGTTAATTTTAGAAAATGGTTTAAAGGCCATACAATGGCAGTAACTTTTATAACCCAAAATAATAGACCATGAATATGAGATCGACCACACCGATTGGCCCTTTAATGACTGATATTCAGGGTAAAGAATTAGCCGAGCAGGAAAAAGCGTTTTTAAAACAAGAGAGTGTTGGCGGAATCATTCTTTTTTCGCGCCATTATGATTCTCCTGAGCAGATTAGAGATTTGATCTGCTCTTTGCGTGCTGCTGCAGGAAAACCTCTGTTAGTGGCGGTTGATCATGAAGGAGGGCGTGTTCAACGTTTTAGAGAGGGTTTTACTCGGTTGCCTGCGGCACGTAGTTTTTTAGATAAATCGGGCAGCTTTGAAGAGGCATTGAGATTGTCTGAGTTGGCTGGCTGGTTAATGGCAATCGAGCTGCGTTCAGTGGATGTCGATTTCAGCTTTGCCCCCGTACTGGATGTTGATTGCGGAATAAGTGAGATTATTGGAGATCGCTCTTTTTCAGAAAATCCTGAGCAGGTGGGAATGTTGACATCGGCCTATCGAAAAGGGATGAACCGAGCGGGAATGGCCGCTGTAGGAAAGCACTTTCCGGGGCATGGTAGTGTCGCGCCCGATTCGCATATTGCCATTCCGGAAGACGACCGCGCTTTCGAACTGATTGAACAGCATGATTTACCACCTTTTAAGATATTGGTTGATGAGGGGCTAGAAGGGATTATGCCGGCGCATATCATTTATCGTCAGGTCGATGATAAACCTGCCGGTTTCTCTGAAAAGTGGATTAAAGATATTTTGCGTCGTCAGCTTGGCTTTAATGGGGTCATATTTAGCGATGACTTGAGTATGGAAGGGGCATCGTGCATGGGTGGCTATCCTCAGAGAGCACGTGAAGCATTAAAGGCCGGATGCGATATGGTGTTGGTTTGTAATGATTCGGGTGCAACAGAGGAGGTTTTGAATGGGAGCTGTTTAGAGCAAAGTCCTGAGTCATCTAAACGGCTTGAGATGATGGTGGGGAAATTTCCTGTTGATCGGCAGAAGTTGGTGGAGAGTAAAGAGTGGCAGCAAGCGGCAGAGGAAATTGAAGCTCTATTATGATTGAAGAAATTGAAGCAGTTCTAGCATCAGCCGACTGTTTATATACGGAAGAGCAGGTTGAAAGGGCGATTAGTCGGCTTGCAGAAGAAATATCAGAGAAGTTAAAAAGAGAGAACCCTTTAGTACTCTGCTTGATGAACGGAGCGGTTATCTTCACAGGGAAGCTCTTAACGCAATTAGATTTTCCTCTACAGGTCGATTATATCCACGCTAGTCGCTACCAAGGGAAAACGGTAGGGGATGTTCTTGAGTGGATCCACACGCCTGGGATTGATATTGAAAACAGGGCGGTTCTAATTCTGGATGATATTTTGGACGAAGGAATTACGCTTGATGAGACAATGAAATTTTGCCGCTCAAAAGGGGCTAAGTCTGTTTATAGTGCAGTTCTTGTGGAAAAAGAGCTGGAGGTAGAGAAACCCTGTCGGGCAGATTTTGTTGGCCTATTAACGGGCAATCGTTATCTTTTTGGCTATGGGCTCGATTATAAGCACTACCTGCGGAATGCGGCGGGGATTTATGCATTAAGGGAATAGATGTAGGTGAAAAAAAGAGCGTAGGGACGCTAAGATACAAAGGCACTAATTGGTTTTATTAGGTTTTAGTATGACTAATAGTAGTTCTAATATCGGTTGATTCGCTTGGCTAAAGGCCAAGTTACACAAGTTTATGGGATAAACGTGTGTAACTTGGAATCTTTTCTTCGCACCTTTGCATTAAAATATTTCTATCCACTAAATTAAGAGACAGGAGCAGTAGATGAAATTGGCAATCATCGGAGGGACAGGGCTCGATCAACTCGATTCGTTCGAGATCCTAAAAAAGGAAGAGGTTGACACAGTTTGGGGTTCTCCCTCTTCTGCGCTCACTTTCGGTCTTTGGAAAGGTGTTGAGCTTGTCTTTTTAGCAAGGCATGGAGCTGAGCATACAGTCGCACCACACAAAATCAATTACCGAGCAAATATCCAGGCATTAAATGATGTTGGTGTTGATCAGGTTATTTCAGTTGCAGCAGTAGGTGGTATTCGTGCTGATATGGGGCCGGGAGAGCTGATTATCCCTGATCAGATTATCGATTACAGTCACTCCAGAATTACCACATTTTACGAAGATGATGAGGTTGTTCATATAGATTTTACTGAACCTTATACGGCTTCTTTGCGAGCGGCACTGTTAGCCTCTGCCAAAGAGAGCAGCATCCATGTGGTTGATGGAGGGACTTACGCCTGTACGCAGGGACCAAGGCTTGAAAGCGCTGCGGAAGTTCGTAAACTTAAAAATGATGGTTGTGATTTGATTGGAATGACAGCAATGCCCGAGGCGGCACTAGCCAGAGAAGCAGGGCTTAATTACGCTGCCTGTGCGGTAGTGGCAAACTGGGGGGCGGGCCTTGTTGAAGGCGAAATTAGTATGGCAGAGATTGAGAAAAACCTTGAGCAAGGAATGGTCAGCCTGAAAGAGTTATTATCAGTTTTTCTCGACCGGATTGAGTGATGTTGAGGTTCGCTTACTTTTATTATCGACAGGAATAGGCAGTTCGAGTGGTTTAACAGGCTCTTCTATAATTACTTCGGGTTCAGGCAGTTCAATAGGTGTCACTTGTGCGATTAGCCCAAATCGTGGGTGATCAAAATAGTGAATTTCTCCGGAGCGGATTCTTCTTTTTTGTTTCATCCGATAGCTTGAATAACTCGGCACTTCTACAGCTTCTGAATAAAAGGCATCGTCGTTAAAAATGGCTTCAGAAGAGCTAGACACAGTCCTCTCTTGAAAGCCCATATCTATATTTAGGTGGAGATAATGGCCTCTTTTTAGGCTAATAAGACCATCAAATCCAAGCCCTGGCTCATAAACTGTACTCTCTTGGTTTTCAGTTTCCGGGATGGGCAATGTGCTTTCACTAGGTAGCTCCTTAATATAGGGTGTTGCTCCTGCACCTGGATAGATATGCACATTATCGAGTGGGCTCTCTTTCTTTGTGGGTTGGATCCACGACAGATGAATTGCGGGCTCTGTTTGCGCAGATCGAGAAAATTTTCTGAAGATGCCGTTTAAACTGGCTTCATTTTCTAGAATTGTAGAAAATGGGATGGGTTCTACAGGTAGCTCTTTTAAGCTTGTTTCTCCAAGATAAAGCTCTTGAACCTCTTGTGGGAACTCCACGCCGTTTTCATGGCTCCAATTTTCCTCTGAAAGTGAAGCGCCATCGTTTTGCGTAAAAAGAATGACCTCCACTTGGTACCAGCGGAGGTCTTCTTCTGGTTCAGGCTCTTTGGCGGCAGCTCCAGTGCTCAAGCTGAAAAGGACAATAAGCAGAGAGCTGGGTAGTACTCGGTTCCATTCTTTCATGGTTCTTGCGGCGTCAATTTATTTAATAGGGCTGAAACAAAGTCGATGCGATCACTGTTATCTTCGAGGTTGCAGCTAAAACGTAGCTTCTCTGGGCCATTTAACTTGTAGATGGCAGCCTCTTTCTGGATGAGCCCAATAATCGCTTCGGGGCTAATGTTTGGTTGCTCGGTGAAGGTGAGTGTACCACCTGCGGCAGAGGCTGTGATTTTATGAATCCCTAATGTTGCTGCTTTTAACTTCATTTCTGTGACGGCAAATAGGTTTTTGGCATTATCTGGCAGTAAACCAAAGCGGTCTATCATCTCAATTTGTAAAGTTCTGAGCTCATCAGATTGTTCGGCGCTGGCGATCCGTTTGTAAAGAACGAGGCGGCTATGAACATCTGGAAGGTAGTCATCGGGAATAATTGCCGCTAACTGTAGCTCGATCTCAGGGCCGCTATCGGTAGCTGTTTCAAGTTCGGGCTGTTTTCCTGAGCGAATTGCCTCAACTGCTCGTTCGAGTAGCTCTGTGTAAAGCGTAAAGCCAATTTCTTGAATTTGACCGCTTTGATCATCACCAAGCAGCTCTCCAGCGCCCCTGATTTCCATGTCGTGGGAGGAAAGGGTGAAACCAGCACCCAGTTCGCCAGCAGATTCAATGGCATTTAAACGTTTGACTGCATCTTTTGTGATCACTTTTTCAGGTGGGCGGATTAGGTAAGCATAGGCGCGGTGGTGAGAGCGGCCTACACGGCCACGAAGTTGATGGAGTTGCGCAAGGCCAAGTTTATCTGCTCTATTGATGATAATGGTGTTCGCACTGGGGACATCGATGCCGCTTTCAATAATGGTGCTACAGAGAAGGAGGTTGAAGCGCTGGTGATAGAAATCGAGCATAATCTGTTCGAGATTTTTTTCCGGCATCTGTCCGTGAGCCATCTCAATGCGCGCTTCAGGAATAACCTTTTCAAGCTCCCTCATCATTCTTGGCATTGACTCTACATTGTTGTGTAAAAAATAGACTTGGCCTCCTCGTCTGATTTCACGCAGGCAAGCCTCGCGAACCTCATTATCATTCCACTCACTAACAAATGTTTGGATGGTGTGGCGGTTAGGTGGTGGACTAGCAATAATGGATATATCGCGAAGCCCTGACATTGCCATATTGAGTGTTCTGGGGATCGGTGTGGCGGTGAGTGTTAGCAGGTCAACCTCGCTACGTAACTTTTTGAAATACTCTTTTTGTGTTACCCCGAAACGATGCTCTTCATCAATGATAACGAGTCCGAGTGATTTATATTGGATGCTTTTCTGAAAAAGCTTGTGTGTGCCGATTACGATATCGGCTTTTCCCTCAGCAAGCGCTGCGATAGTCTGGTCTTGTTGTTTTTTGGTATTAAAGCGCGATAGTGATTCGACGCGCACGGGCCAATCGGCAAAACGGTCTCTAAAGTTCTGAAAATGCTGCTGGGCAAGCAGGGTGGTTGGCGCGACGATGGCAACCTGTTTTCCACTTTGAACAGCCACAAAGGTGGCTCGCATTGCCACCTCGGTTTTCCCAAAACCGACATCACCACAAATAACACGATCCATTGGGCTGTCTGAACACATGTCCGCAACAACCTGTTCGATTGCGGTCATTTGATCTGGGGTCTCTTCAAAGGGGAATGCGGCTGCAAAGTTATTGTAATCGGCTTTATCTAACTTGAAAGCGTAACCTTTGCGAGCACCTCGTTTGGCATTGACTTCAAGCAGTTCAGCTGCGACATCTCGGACGCGCTCCATCGCTTTTCGTCGTGCCTTTTGCCATTGACCACTGCCGAGTTTGTGGAGCGGTGCATTTTCGGGGCTGGCTCCATTGAATCGGCCAATGAGATGCAGTGAAGAGACGGGAACATACAGTTTGTCCGCGTTGGCGTATTCGAGTGTTAGGAATTCGGTTTCAATTTCACCAACCGACATCTTTTTAAGGCCTAGGTAGCGCCCAACTCCGTGATCCTGGTGAACAACAGCAACACCCATTTCAAGATCAGAAAGGTTGTTGATGATGTTTTCGAGTTCATGTTTTGAGGAGGTACGGCGTCTACGACGTTGCTGAACCTTTTCTCCTGCAAGCTGAGCCTCTGTGATGATGGTAATGGCGGGGTGCTCAAGCCATATGCCGTGATCCATAGGTGCGACAAGGATCGAGAGAGGGTGGTCAGATTCTAGAAAATCAGCCCATGTTTTGATCGTTATCGGGCGAAGTTGGAGCGGTTTGACCGTTTCAATCAGGGCTTCACGGTGACCTGCTGTTTCAGCAATTAGGAGTGTCTTACCATCGAATTGATCGAGAAATTGTTGGAGCTGTTCTGCAGGTTCTTTGTATTTGCCTTGCAAGGAGAGGTCGGGCAATGACTGGGCTTTATAACTTGTACCTGCTTTATGTTCGGGGTCAGTGGTTATTTGTACCAGTTTAAATTGTTTGATCTGGTCATCAAGCTCGCTAGGGGAGAGCCAAAGTTGCTGCGGTGGCAAGATAGGGCGCTCTTTATCATGCCGTCTCTCTTCGTAACGACTTTCCACCTCTTGGTGGAATTGTAAGGCCGTTGTGATGGTCTCTTCGCCACTAAAAATAAGTGTTGTGCTGTCAGGAAAATAGTTGAAGAGTGATTCGGTCTGCTCTACAAATAGCGGAAAGTAATACTCTATCCCGCCGGGCGCTAATTCTTTACTGACCTCTTTGTAAATGACAGAATTTTCTTTACCGGGAAAAGCATTGCGGAAGGCGGGGCGAAACTGCTTAATTGCCGCCTCATCAAAAGGGAATTCGCGAGCAGGAAAAAGCTCGATACTCTCTTTTTTCCCGAGTGAGCGCTGATTTTCTGGGTCAAAAGTTCTGATCGATTCAACCTCGTCATCGAATAGTTCGATGCGAAAGGGGGTTGAGTGCCCCATCGGGAAAAGGTCAATAATTGAGCCCCGAACAGCAAATTCACCGTGCTGAAACACTTGAGAAACGTTCTGATAGCCACCCTGTTCGAGCTTTTGACGAGTCAAATCGATATTGAATTGTTCGCCAATTTTGACGGTAAAAGTATGGGCAAGGATATGTGTTCTGGGGGAGAGTTTCTGTAGTAACGTACTAATAGAAACAATCAGAAGCCCCTGTTTTATCTGCGGAAGCCTAGAAAGTGTGTGGAGCCGTTCAGAAACGATCTCGGGCAGTGGTGAGTAGAGGTCGTAAGGAAGTGTCTCCCAGTCTGGAAACTGAAGAACAGCGCTCTCATCTCCTAGAAAGAAGCGAACTTCGTGCTCAAGGCGCAGTGCGGTTTGATTGTCACGTGTGACGACAACGAACAGGTTATTGTTGTTACGAACAGCATTCGCTAGAGCAAGAGAGTCTGCACAACCATTCAGATTAGACCAGAAATGGGGCTTGCCTGGTTTTGTTGGTAAAGTTGGAGAGAAAAGTGGGTGTGAAGAAAAAGAGGCAGACATTAGCGGTTAGCGTTTCTTGAGTGGTTAAATCATCGCTAATTTTCCCATAATCAGGTTATCTTCGGAACCAGAACATGCCGCTATTTAACCGTTGTCAGTCCGAGCGCTTCCCAAGTTTGCATGCCATCTCGATACCACTTTAACTTTTCAGCAGGATATCCCATTTTTAAAAGCGCCTTAATGCTATTTCCAGACTGTCCACACCACATTCCATTACAGAAGAAAGCAACTGTTTTGGCTTTTGAAAAGTCCCATCCATTATCTTGTTCAATCGCATTAAATTGGCTTTCAAGGATCTCGCCAATTGAAATTGAATCCGCACCACTATCTTCGTTAAGGGATGTCCAGGGGATACTGATTGAGCCAGGTATTGTGCCTTTTTTAACCCAATCAGGCGTGCGTGAATCGACAACTAATATTTGGTTATTTCCACGCTGTATTTGCTGGAGGTAGTCGATTACTTCGAGTTCACCAATGGTCTCAACCCCTGGGGCTAACTTTATAGGCTGAATGCAAAAGCGGGGGCAGGGGCGGGAGGTCAATGCGTAGTTATCGGCTATTTTGTTTTTTGTATTCTGGTTTCTTTGGATTGTGATGGGTTGGCCGTTGTGGATTGCTTTAATTGAGGAGATATCACGACTAATTTTGACGACTAGCTCCTCAGAAACCGAAGGGAATGAGGTCAACGCTAGAATGGGCAGAATAGAGAGGTAGAGGGCTGTTTTTAATCTGTTCATGGCTAAGTATCCAGAGATTGCGGTTTTGCCAATCCTATCTCTTGCGTGAGTATAAAGAAAGAGGAACCATCTTTATTAATATTTTATATGGGTATTTTAGCTTATTATTTATAGTGTTTTTATTTGTTGTAATACGGTTTAATTTTTATATCTAATATTGCCTTTTAATTTATTTAATATTATATTTAAAGAGCTTGAATTTGGTTTAAACAAAAATATTATAGGAATTAACATGTCGAACTTGACTAGCCTTTCTGAAAATGAACTGCAACAAATGATTTCAGATGCCGAAATAGCGCTGAAAAAGAAGCAGGCAGATAAACGTAAAGAGGTACTTGCTGAAATTAACCGTTTAGCAGCCTCCATCGATGTAAAAGTTGAAATTGTGGGTGGCCGTGTAAAAAATAGCCGCAAAGGTGGTAAGGTGGCGCCTAAATATAGAAACCCTGATGATGCATCTCAGGTCTGGACTGGGCGTGGCGTAATGCCAAGATGGATGAAGGCACTGGTTGATGCCGGTAAGAATCGCGAAGATTTTCTGATCTAATCTATTTTAAAAACGCAAAAAGGAGAGGGCATTAAACATGCCCCCTCCTTTTTTATTGCCTGCTGTTTTCCAAACCTAATCAATAACTCGTTCTGTTAAGGAGCCTATGATTAGTCTAAAGAGATTTCATCACTGCTATAGGACAGCCATAGCTTGATCAGGGGTTCTTTTCGTTGATTTTATTTCGATTAACGACAGAGCGGATAACATGGTCGTATTCAAAATAGACTTTAAAGTCGCTATAAATCCATCGGGTGATTGGTGGCTGGCCGACGGCAGCTTTTTCCTCGAGTGGTTTTCCAAACTTGTTAAAAACTTGCTGTGCAGTCATGCCTTTTGTTGGTCTAAGCAGGCCTGCTTCACTGTTGATCGGTTCTGCATTGATTGAGTCGAGCATGAGTGTGTCAGCTAACAGGGGTTGGCTCAGGGAAAGGCAGACAAATAGGCTGCTTAATTTTAGTCGGCGCATGAACTGTTCCTTAGAGTTAAATGTCGGATAAATATACCATTATTAGCTAATGGTGCGTAGGCGAGTAGGGCAATTGGCGTATATTTCATACTCACTAATAGTAGACTAGAAAATGTTTAGTTTTCATGGAATCGCTCTTTATGCTTTAATCCGCACCCATGTTTAAGCCATTGGTTCTATATGTCGGTCTGCGTTACACGCGGGCAAAGCGGCGTACTAATTTTATCTCATTTATCACATTGACTTCTGTCATGGGGATTGCTTTGGGCGTTACGGCGCTAATTACAGTTCTCTCTGTTATGAATGGATTTGAGGCAGAATTGCGTGAGCGTATTCTTGGGATGACCTCCCACGCAACAATCACTGGAGACAGGGGCAGGCTGAATAATTGGCAATCTTTGGAAGCCGTTGTTCAAAAAAATAGCAAAATCAGCGGTTGGGCCCCTTATGTTAAAGGTCAGGTGATGCTGAGTGTCGGTAAGCGCGTGAGTGGTGCGATGCTACGAGGGATTGATCCAGCTCTTGAAGGCGCTGTTTCGGACGTTACCTCTAAAGTGATAGTTGGCTCTGCGGATCAACTGATTGCGGGTGAATATGGCATTATCCTTGGTTCAGCTCTAGCTAGCCACTTAGGTGTTATTCCGGGTGATCAGGTGACGGTTATTTCTCCTCAACTGAATTCGACTCCAGCAGGGGTGTTGCCCAGATTGCGCCGATTTAAGGTGGTTGGTGTCTTTAAGATTGGCATGTATGAATACGACCGTAATCTTGCATTGATACAGATTGATGATGCTGCGAAATTGCTGAAATTGCGCGGGGCGGTTTCTGGGCTAAGGCTAAAGCTACAGGATCTGTTTCTAGCACCAGAGGTAACGCGTGATCTGCTGGGTCAAATAAAAGGGCGCTATTTTATTAGTGATTGGACACGTACGAATAACAGTTTTTTTCGGGCAATTAAGACCGAAAAACGGGTTATGTTTATTATTCTTCTACTTATTGTGGCGGTGGCGGCTTTTAATATTGTTTCAACACTAGTGATGGTGGTGACCGATAAACGACCTGATATTGCTATTTTGAGGACACAAGGGTTAACCCCAATACGGGTTATGGGGATATTTATTGTGACCGGTTCTGTTATTGGTATCGTGGGTACGGCTCTAGGTGTTTTGGGTGGTGTTTCTCTTGCACTAAATGTCGGGACAATTGTTCCTGCAATAGAAAGCTTCTTTGGGGTTCAGTTTTTATCGGCTGATGTCTATAACATTAGCGAATTGCCTTCAAAATTAGTTTGGGCTGATGTGTTTCAGATAGCAGGAACATCTCTTTTGTTGTCTTTGTTAGCAACACTCTATCCTGCTTGGCAAGCATCCAGAATTAACCCTGCAGAGGCGTTGAGATATGAGTGATCAGAAAATTATTGCCTGCCGCTCTCTCTGTAAACATTATGGTCAAGACGATCTTGATGTCGAAGTTTTAAAGGAGGTTAATTTCTCCATTGGTGTTGGCGAACGCGTTGCAATTATGGGCGCATCTGGTTCTGGAAAAAGCACGCTGCTGCATCTGTTGGGGGGTCTTGATAAGCCGACATCAGGTGATGTTTTGGTTGATGGTCAATTGTTATCAAAATTATCGGAGTCGTCGCAAAGTCACCTGAGAAACAGAGTGTTGGGGTTTGTTTACCAGTTTCATCATCTGTTAGGCGAGTTTAGCCTGCTCGAAAATGTAGGAATGCCGATGCTGATTCGTGGTTGTCAGCCTGCAGAGTGCCTTGAGGCAGCCAATGCTATTTTAGGTAGGGTCGGATTATCTAAGAGAGTGCGCCATAAACCGGGTGAGTTGTCTGGTGGTGAGCGTCAGCGTGCGGCGATTGCTAGGGCACTGGTGACCCAACCAAAATGTGTACTGGCTGATGAGCCAACGGGAAATTTGGATCGAAAAACAGCTTTGCAGGTAGTTGAGTTGATGCAGGCTTTAAATGAAGAGCTTGAAACGAGCTTTCTTGTTGTGACGCACGATCTGTCTGTTGCGGAGCAGATGGGTAGGATTGTCCACCTAGAGGATGGGAAAATTGTTAGCCCATCTGTAAGTTAGCGGCTACCTCTGCTTTTTTTTCGCTGTTCCCACCGCCTCGTAATATTGACCCGCCATAAAATTCGAATGCCAACATAGCCAAGAATCGCTAATACGGTTCCACTGATAAAACAGCCCAATAAAAAGGGCTCCCAGATTTCGCCAAGCCCCTCCAATACTGAATCAACAGAGAATTCACTGTGATCAACAGTGTTGGGAGTTTGCATTGCCCAAGCGCCAACCAAATAGGCAAAGTAGAAAAGGGCTGGCATGGTGATAGGGTTGGTGATCCAGACCAGAGCAACAGAGATGGTCAGGTTGGTGCAAAAAAGAATAGCCAACGCCGCTGCAATCACCATTTGAAAAGGAACGGGTATGTAGGCGCAGAACAATCCAACGGCAAAAGCCCCGGATACAGACTGCCGGTTAAGGTGCCATAAATTGGGGTTATGAAGGTGGTCTCCAAAGAACTGTAGGTGTTTGTGGTCACGAATCGTCTCGTGATTTGGCATGTACCTTTTGATCAGTTTCTTTGGCATGGAACCCTTTTTTTAAGATTGGTTTTACTGTAAAAGTATACTTTGTTTTTTAGTTTTGTGTGAAGCCTAAGCTGTTCGGTTTTAAGGTAATTATCAGGGATAAGATGATGCACGCGCTTGCTTTTACTTTAGGAATTGTTCTTTTACAGCAGTTTCAATGGTTGCCTAACTGGCTTTGGTTGGCCCCTTTGGGGCTTTCCGTTTTTTCTCTCTTCCACATTAATAGTCGGATTCTTGCCTGGTTTGCTCTCGGGTTTGGCTGGGCGCTGTTGTCTGCACATATAAATATGCAGGATCATTTGGATGAGCAGTTAGAAGGGGTGGATGTTCAAGTAGAAGGCTCCGTTATCTCTATTCCAGAGCCTTTTGATTTTGGAACTCGATTTCTTTTTAGTGTTGAAAGCGTGCAGGCTGGGGCTGAATCTGGAGCTGTCCCAAGTAAAATCAGATTGGGGTGGTATAAGGATTACCCTGAGCTTCGTGTTGGTCAGCAGTGGAGGTTACTTGTCCGCCTGAAAAAACCGCACGGTATGCTCAATCCAGGTGGGTTTGATTATGAGGGTTGGCTTTTTGAAAAGAAGATCCGGGCAACTGGATATGTGCGTCGTTCGGGCGAGAACCGTTTGCTGGGTGAAGAAGGGGGAGTGTTTGCCTCTTTTGGTCGATTAAGGCAGCAAATTGGTGAGCAAATTGATCTGATGCTAGCGGGTAGCCAAGTGGTGGGTGTTGTTAAGGCGCTGGCAATTGGCTCTAGAAAAGAGATAACCGCTGAGCAGTGGGACCTGTTTCGAAAAACAGGCACCTCTCACCTTGTTGCTATTTCAGGGCTGCATATTGGTCTTGTGGCCGGTTTGATCTTCTTTTTAGTAAAGTGGTTCAGTTCGCGAATAAGAATTGCAAGACTTGCGCCTTATCAAGTGGCAGCTTCGGCCTCGATTGTTGTTGCAGCCTGTTATGCGGTGCTGGCCGATTTTGCACTCCCAACGCAGCGTGCACTAATAATGGTGCTGGTTATTATGCTTGCCGTGATTTGGAAAAGAGAGCGCTCCCCTCTAAACCTTCTTTCTGTGGCACTTATTACGGTACTTGTTTTCGATCCATTCGCTGTTAATTCAGCGAGTTTCTGGCTTTCATTTAGTGCGGTTTTTCTGATTGTTTATCTCTCTGCAGGTCGAGTTGGGCGTGAGAGGAATATCTTCAAAAAACAAAAAATCCATATTATTCTGGCGATAGGCTTAGCACCTATTTTGCTGCTGTTTTTTCAACAATTTTCAGTGATTGCCCCTTTAGCTAATTTGGTGGCGATACCTTTGGTTGGATTGCTTATCGTTCCTGTTATTTTGTTAGCACTTCTGCTTCTGTATCTTGCGCCTAGTTTGAGTCACTTTGCTTTAGGATTTGCTAGTGACTGTCTTGATGGATTGGTTTTCTTTTTAGGCCAACTTTCCTATCTGCCAGTTTCTGATTGGGTGTCAGCAGCGCCAACTGGTTGGGGAGCTTGTTTAGCAATGGTTGGGGTTTTTGTGCTGTTTGCGCCAAAAGGGTTTCCTGCGCGTTGGCTGGCTGGGTTGCTTCTTCTGCCAGTGATTTTTGTCCGTCAACCTGTGATAGAGGCGGGTGATTTTAAGGCGACGTTATTGGATGTAGGGCAGGGGCTTTCAGCTGTTGTCCAAACAACTGAACATCTTCTAGTTTTTGATGCCGGGGCTAAGTTTGGAAGGCGGTTTGATATAGGCGCTATGGTTGTTGTCCCTTATGTTCAATCTCTCGGGCTCTCAAAAGTCGATAAGTTGATCATTAGTCATGGGGATTTAGATCATAGAGGTGGGGCCAAAGCCATTGTTAAGCAGTTAGCTGTTGATGAGCTGTTAACGAGTGAGCCGGAAAAATTTAATTGGTTTCAACCAAAGCTGTGTGAAGAGGGCCAGAACTGGCAGTGGGATGGTGTTTTATTCCGATTTCTAAATCCACCACTAGAGGGAGCTGGATCTGAAAATAATCGTTCCTGTGTATTGCACGTTAGCTCACCTGCCGGCACGTTTCTATTGACGGGAGACATTGAAAAAGAGGCGGAAAAGCGGCTGGTTAAGCGTTATGGAAGTGATTTGAAGAGCGATGTTTTAGTCGTGCCTCATCATGGCAGCAAGAGCTCTTCGTCAGCAAGCTTTATTGATGCGGTTAAACCGAGTTATGCGTTTTTTCCACTAGGCTATCGAAATCGATTTAAATTCCCTGCTGAAGTGGTTGTTATGCGCTATCAGCGGCGAGCCGTTAAATCTCTAGATACTGCGAGCCACGGTGCGATAACGGTTCATTTTAAGCAGAAGAGCAGAGCGATTGATCCTGAAAGCTTTCGCATGAAAACTGGCCGCTATTGGAATCGTTAAAGAGCGCTTCCAGAATGATCCTGAAATCAAGTACACTAATCAGATTAAGCAGGTTTAATGAGAATTTAAAAGGAGTGAAAGTTTGTGCTTGAACTGATATTTGCTGGGGGATGGTTGATGATCCCCATCATCGCCTGCTCCATTGTCTCTTTGGCGATTGTTGGGGAGCGTTTTTGGACGTTGAATGCGAAAAAAATTATCCCGCTTCAGCTTGTTCCTCAAGTTTGGAATCTCTATAAGGAAAATCAGCTGGATAATGCTCATATTAGAACTTTGAGAGCAAGCTCCCCTCTTGGCCAGATTTTAGCCGCAGGACTGATTAACCGGCAGCACGGCCGTGAGGTGATGAAAGAGGGTATTGAAGAGGCTGGCCGGCAGGTGGTTCATCAGCTTGAGAAATTTATGAATAGCTTGGGGACAATCGCCTCAATTACACCACTTTTGGGCCTGCTAGGAACGGTAATCGGGATGATTAAGGTTTTTACCGCAATTGTTGCTGGTGGGGTGGGTAATCCTGCTGTTTTAGCTGGGGGGATTTCAGAGGCACTTTTGACGACGGCCGCCGGATTGACTGTGGCGATTCCAAGTTTAATGTTTCATCGTTATTTCCAAGGGCGTATCAATGACTTGGTGTTAAAGATGGAAGAAGAGGCGCTTAAGCTTATTGAGGTGATGCATGGTGAGCGTGAAGCGGATGAAGGCCCTCTAAAATGAAGTTTCGCCAAAATATCCCGGAAAAATTAGACATTAATATCACGCCAATGATTGATGTGGTTTTTCTGTTACTGATATTTTTTATGGTGACGACTACGTTTAATCGAGAAACGCAGCTACAGATTGTATTGCCGGAGGCGAGCGGTGAAGAGGCAACTATCACAGAGCCATTGACTGTTTCGATTGATGATAAAGGGCAGTTTTATGTAAATCAGCATCAGGTTATCAATGTTGATATAGAGACCTTAAAAAAGGCCATACGTCAGGCAGCGGGTGATAATGACGATCCACAGGTTGTGGTGAGTGCGGATGGTAAGACATCACATCAGTCCGTTATTACTGCACTTGATGCGCTGAGTCAGATTGGTTTTGTTCATGTCACTTTTGCTACCAGCTCTTCCGAAAAATAACCTCATCTCTTCTCTTGTTCATTTTCAATGAGTCAATCTATTAATAGCAGGCTGTCTGATTGGGTTCAGTCGGTCTGGTATGAAAAAAAACCGATTGCCTATCTATTCCTGCCGTTGACGGCCATTTTTTATGTCGTTGTGATAGTCCGGCGCCTCCTCTATCGAATTGGTTTAAAGAAAAGCACTCGGCTGCCTGTGCCAGTTATCGTTGTTGGCAATATCACTGTTGGCGGTACGGGTAAAACGCCCTTTACCGTATGGTTGGCTAACTATTTGAAAGGTAAAGGTTACACTCCTGGCGTTATCAGTCGTGGATACGGCGGAAATGCATCTAATTGGCCGCAGCAGGTTCGCCCAGATAGCGATCCGCGCACGGTTGGCGACGAGGCCCTAATCATCTCTAAAGCGACAAAATGCCCTATGGCGGTAGGGCCAGATCGCGTTGGTGCAGCCCGAGCTCTGTTAGAGCATACCGACTGCGATATTCTGATTTCTGATGATGGGTTGCAGCACTATGCTTTGCAAAGAACCATTGAAATTGCAGTTCTTGATGGTACGCGTCGTCTGGGTAATGGTTTTTGCTTGCCAGCAGGCCCTTTGCGTGAGCCGGCCAGCAGGCTTAATTCGATTGATATGGTTGTAACCAATGGCTCGCCATTAGAGGGCGAAGTAGGAATGCGGCTAGAGGGCCAAATTGCAGTCAATCTTAAGGATGGCCTGATAACCAGAAAACTTCGTAGCTTTGGTTTTGATAGGGTCCCAATTGTTGCGCTTGCCGGTATTGGGAACCCTGGTCGTTTTTTCGATCACCTTAAGAGTAATGGTCTGGAGTTTGAGTCGTGTTCATTTCCTGATCACCATCAGTTTTCGAAAGCAGATTTTGATTTTTCACGCGAGACAGTTGTTTTGATGACGGAGAAAGATGCCGTTAAATGCAAGTTGTTCGCGACAGGACGGGAGTGGTTTGTGCCGGTTGAAGCAGTGTTGGCTCCTCAAGCGGGTGAGGAGCTTGCTAAGCTGCTGGATGAGTAGGTTTGTTTAGCCCACTAATGCCGTGTTTTTATAAAGGTTTCAGGCTGGGCTTGATCCCCTCTCTATGTGATAATGCTTCGCTTATGTAGTTTTAATCTGATTCATCCACGGGACAATTAATGGACGACAATAAAAAGAAGGCACTGGGCGCAGCGCTCATGCAGATCGAGAAGCAGTTTGGTAAAGGCTCGGTAATGCGTATGGGTGATATTAGCCATGAAGATATGGAAGTCTACCCGACTGGGTCGCTCACTTTGGATATCGCATTGGGTGTGGGTGGTCTGCCTAAAGGGCGAATCGTTGAGATATATGGACCTGAGTCTTCGGGTAAAACAACTTTGACGTTGGAAGTGATCGCTCAAGCTCAGAAAAAAGAGGGAACGTGCGCTTTTGTTGATGCGGAGCATGCGCTTGATCCTGTTTATGCAGAGAAGATTGGGGTTAATCTTGATGATCTTTTGATTTCACAGCCGGATACAGGCGAGCAGGCACTAGAAATAACCGATATGTTGGTTAGATCAGGTGCTGTTGATGTTGTTGTCGTTGATTCGGTTGCTGCGTTAACGCCTAAAGCTGAAATTGAAGGCGATATGGGTGATTCTCATATGGGGCTTCAGGCGAGATTGATGTCTCAGGCGTTGCGTAAACTGACAGCAAATATAAAAAGATCAAACACGTTGGTTATTTTTATTAACCAACTGCGGATGAAAATTGGCGTGATGTTTGGGAATCCAGAAACAACAACGGGTGGTAATGCGTTGAAGTTCTACTCATCTGTTCGTCTTGATATTCGCCGAATCGGTGCGATCAAAAAGGGTGATGAGATTCTCGGTAATGAGACACGTGTGAAAGTGGTCAAGAATAAGGTTGCTCCTCCTTTCAAACAGGCATTGTTTGAAATTATTTATGGTGAAGGTGTTTCCCACGAAGGAGAGCTGATTGATCTGGGCGTCTCTGCAGGGCTGATCGACAAGGCCGGCTCATGGTATAGCTACGGCAAGGATCGGATCGGCCAAGGCAAAGATAACGTCAAAAAGTACTTAAAAGAAAACCCTGAAATTGCTGATGAGATTGAAACGGCGATTCGAGAAAAGTATTTAAGTGGCTCTGTTGAAAAGCCTGAAGAGGGCTGAGAAAGCTGATAGATCAAGCGCAAGAGCAAGCCGATATTCGAGAGGTTTGTATGCGGCTTCTTGTTCGGCGAGAGCATAGCCAGCAAGAACTTCGGCGAAAATTGGAATTAAGGCACTTTTCTTCCGAGCAATGCAGGGTGGTGATAGAGGCTTTAACAGCAGAAGGCTTGCAAAGTGAAGAGCGGTTTGCGGAAAGCTATAGCCGGGCGAGAATAAATAAGGGTTATGGACCGGTTCGTATTCGTTATGAACTGCGAGAAAGAGGCGTTGAGTCGTTCGATTTAGATTCGATCATTGAAGAGATGGGCGATGAATGGAGCGGCTTAATCCGGAAGGTTTATGTGAGCAAATATGGTGAGCAGTTTGATGGGGATTTTAAAGAATTCGCCAAGCAAAATCGCTTTTTGCAACATAGAGGTTTTACAGCAGATCAGATTAAGAATCTGTTCTCAATATTAAAAACAGAGAATCAAAAGAGACGGTCGTTATGATCAAAATGAGCGGCGCAGAATTGCGAGCGAGATTTTTGGAGTTTTTTAAACAGCAGGGGCATGAGGTGGTTGCATCAGGCTCGCTTGTGCCAGCTGATGATCCAACGCTGCTGTTTACGAATGCCGGAATGGTTCAGTTTAAAGATGTTTTTCTTGGTCGAGATACGCGGCCTTACAAGAGAGCAACAACATCACAGCGTTGCGTGCGAGCAGGCGGAAAGCATAATGACCTTGAGAACGTCGGTTATACTGCCCGACATCACACTTTTTTTGAAATGCTTGGCAATTTCAGCTTCGGTGATTATTTTAAACGTGAAGCGATTCAATACGGCTGGAAATTTTTAACCGAAGAGATTGGCTTGCCCGCTGAGAAGCTTTGGGTCACGGTTTTTGAAGAGGACAGTGAAGCCGAAAGAATCTGGTTAGATGAGATTGGGATTGATCCCGCTCGTTTTTCAAGAATTGGCGCAAAAGACAATTTTTGGTCGATGGGTGATACAGGTCCTTGTGGCCCCTGTTCAGAGATCTTTTACGATCATGGAGAAGCTATTTTCGGTGGACCTCCAGGCAGCCCGGATGAAGATGGTGATCGCTATATCGAAATTTGGAACCTTGTTTTTATGCAGTATGACCGCGCTGCAGATGGAACGTTAAATCCTTTGCCGCACCCTTCGGTTGATACAGGAATGGGTCTGGAAAGGCTCGCGGCAATCTTGCAGGGTGTCCATAATAACTACGAAATCGACCTGTTCGAAAAGCTGATTAAAACAGCAGCGAAAGAGGCGTCAATAACGGATCTAAGCAATAGCTCATTGCGTGTGATTGCAGACCATATTCGGTCGTGTGCTTTTCTTGTGGTGGATGGTGTATCTCCTTCAAATGAGGGGAGAGGCTATGTGCTAAGGCGAATAATCCGCCGGGCATTGCGTCACGGCTATATGCTTGGGATTAAAGATAACTTTTTCTACAAATTGGTTGCTCCATTGTGTGATGAGATGGGGGAGGCTTTCCCAGAACTGCCAGCAGCGCAACAGCTCGTTGAACGGGTACTAAAAAAAGAGGAAGAGCGTTTCTCAGAAACATTAGAGCAGGGGATGAAGCTCCTCGAAGCCTGTGTGAAAGAGCTGGATGGGAAGGTGATTCCAGGGGAAACTGTTTTTCAACTTTATGACACATTTGGTTTTCCTGCAGATTTGACGGCTGATTTCGCAAGAGAGCACGATCTGACAATAGATCACGATGGCTTTGAAACAGCGATGGAAGCTCAGCGAGAAAGGGCGCGAGCAGCAAGCCATTTTGGTGAGGACCATTATCACGATCTTGTGCTGGATGCGGAAAGCGAATTTACCGGTTATGAGGCAGTTAAAGGCGATGCGGTTATCGTTGCGCTCGCTAAAGAGGGGCAGCAAGTTGAGTCCCTTTGTGCTGGAGATCAGGGGATTATTGTTCTTGATAAAACCCCTTTTTATGCTGAATCGGGCGGTCAAGCAGGTGATCGAGGGGAAATAACAGCCGATAGCTTCTGCTTTGATGTTGAAGATACCCGCAAACAAAATGGTCATACCTTTTTACATCAAGGCGTGGTTAAAAAAGGTGAGCTGTCTGTCGGTGACAGCTGCACGGCCGTTGTAAATTATGAGTTGCGGGAGAAAACGGAATTAAACCACTCGGCTACTCATCTATTGCATGCGGCACTACGCTCTATTCTTGGTGATCATGTCGCGCAGAAAGGTTCGTTAGTGAACGAAGAGAGGCTTCGTTTCGATTTTTCTCATTTTGAGCCTGTAACCGAAGAGCAACTTGAGCAGGTTGAGCGCCTAGTTAACGAACAGATCAGGCTCAATCGCCCCGTATCATCAGACCTAATGTCAAAAGAGCAGGCATTGGCTGCAGGCGCAATGGCGCTATTTGGTGAGAAGTATGGTGATGAGGTTCGTGTTCTAAGAATTGGTGATTTTTCTACAGAGTTATGCGGTGGAACGCACGTTGAGCGTGCGGGTGATATTGGCTACTTCAGGATTTCGACAGAAGCTGGAGTGGCATCAGGTGTGCGCCGTATCGAAGCGCTTACGGGCGAGGCTGCAATCTGTGATGCGGAAGAAAATGAGAAATTGCTGAAAAGCATTTCAGAAAGCTTGAAAGGAAACAGAGCTAACCTCGAAAGCAAAGCGACCCAATTGATCGATAAAAATCGAGCGTTGGAAAAAGAGTTAGAGCGACTACGTTCAAAATTGGCAAGTCAGGCAGGTGGTGATCTAACATCTCAAGCAATAGAGGTCGAAGGACTTAAGGTCTTGGCTGCAAAAATTGAAGAGGGAGACCCCAAAGCGCTTAGAGATATGGTCGATCAGCTTAAAAATAAGCTAGGTAGCGCAGCTATTGTGCTGGCCATGGTCAAAGAGGGGCGTGTTAGCCTGGTTGCGGGGGTCACAAAAGATAGAGTTGGTGACCTGAAGGCGGGTGATTTGGTGAACTCTGTTGCTTCAAAAGTGGGTGGAAAAGGCGGTGGCCGACCCGATATGGCGATGGCAGGTGGTAATGATCCTGCTGGACTTGATGCGGCTTTAAAGGCTGTTCCAGAGTGGGTTGGAGCACAGCTCTCTTGAATTTATTGTAATTATTAACTGTTTTTAATATGGCACTATACGTACACAAATATGGTGGTACTTCGGTAGGGACTGCTGAGCGGATCAAGCATGTCGCTGAAAAGGTCAAAAAAGCGCGTGATCAAGGTGATGATATCGTCGTCGTGGTTTCAGCAATGAGTGGTGAGACCAACCGAATGACAGCTTTAGCAAAAGAGATGCAGAGTTCTCCCTCGCTTAGAGAGATGGACGTTCTGCTCTCAACAGGCGAGCAAGTTACGATCTCTCTGCTTTGCATGGCGCTTGAGGGGCTTGGTTGTCCGGCGCGCTCTTATACCGGTGGGCAGGTGAAAATCCTCACGGATAGTTCTCATTCGAAGGCAAGAATACTCAATATTGACTCAGATAAAATCAATAAAGAGCTTGAGATGGGAAAGGTTGTAGTTGTTGCTGGATTCCAGGGCGTGGATGAGCATGGTTGTATTACAACGCTTGGGCGGGGTGGCTCTGATACCACAGCTGTCGCTTTAGCCGCAGCCCTTAAGGCAGATGAATGTCAGATTTATACCGATGTGGATGGTGTTTACACAACTGACCCACGTGTTGAACCTAATGCGAAACGGTTAAGCCGCATCACTTTTGAAGAGATGTTGGAAATGGCCAGTCTTGGCTCTAAGATCTTGCAGATACGTTCGGTCGAATTCGCAGGAAAATATAATGTCCCATTGCGCGTGCTTTCAACCTTTGAAGAGGGTGAGGGAACGTTGATTACTTATGAGGAAGCAGGAATGGAAAGTGTTTTAATATCCGGTATCGCCTTCAACCGAGATGAGGCAAAGTTGACCATCGCGGGTGTTCCCGATGAGCCGGGTGTGGCAACTCAGATTCTAGGGCCGATTGCCGGTGCAAATATCGAAATCGATATGATTATTCAGAATATTGCAGGTGATGATAAGACCGACTTTACCTTTACGGTTCATCGTAACGACTATGAAAAAGCCTCTTCTATCTTGCAAAATACTTGCGATGAGCTGGGCGCTAGAGAGGTTGTTGGTGATGATAAGATTGTAAAAGTATCTCTAGTTGGCGTAGGAATGCGTTCGCATGCTGGGATTGCTAATACGATGTTTGAGGCACTTGGAAAAGAGGGGATTAATATACGGATGATCTCAACATCTGAGATTAAAATCTCTGTTGTTGTCGATGAAAAGTATCTGGAACTTGCGGTTCGCACTCTTCATGACGTATTTGAACTGAATGAGGAAAAAAGTGACTAATATAGTGCTATTGCGCTTTAGTTAGTTGGTTGCGGTTGATACAATAGCGCCCGAACTTATGGTTGGTTTAGCCCATGTTGTTTATGCCTCAGTATAGAGGTGAAGCATGAAAGGAATGGGTTTAATGGAAAGGAGTTAATATGCTTATTTTAACAAGAAGAGTTGGTGAGACTTTGATGATTGGTGATGAAGTAACGGTCACTGTATTAGGCGTCAAAGGAAACCAAGTAAGAATTGGTGTTAATGCACCAAAAGAAGTTTCGGTTCACCGTGAAGAAATTTACGACAGAATCAAAAAAGAAGAGGCTGAAGGCGAAGCATCAGCCGAAGATTAATTACATTTTGCTTAATTAACGTATCTTCTTTAAATCCGAGTAATTTGGAGAGCTGGCCGAGCGGCTGAAGGCGCTCCCCTGCTAAGGGAGTATGGGCTTTAACTCCCATCGAGGGTTCGAATCCCTCGCTCTCCGCCAAATATTTAAAAAAGCCTGAATTTTAGGCTTTTTTAATATTTGATAGAACGTGGACTTGAATCCTCGATATTAAAATGGTCGGTTCGACAAAATTGCCCGGAGCAATTTTGAATGAGCAAAGCGAACCCCATAGGGGTGAAGGGCAGGAAGCCCTGAATAATCCCTCGCTCTCCGCCATTATAATAAATTGGCTTGACTCAATATGTATAGAGTCTATAATGCCGAATCGCTTTAAGCGCCTGTAGCTCAGCTGGATAGAGTACTCGGCTACGAACCGAGCGGTCGGGAGTTCGAATCTCTCCAGGCGCGCCATATTTTAGAAGCAGATAGATGCTAGTTCTATCTGCTTTTTTATTGAAAGTGTTTTGATTTATCTTTTTTGCAATTGGGTGAATAGCTCAGCTGGGAGAGCATCGCCCTTACAAGGCGAGGGTCGGGGGTTCGATCCCCTCTTCACCCACCATTCTCATCTTATGATGTAGAACTGTTGAAGATTTTGAAGTTTTGCGGACCGGTAGTTCAGCTGGTTAGAATGCCGGCCTGTCACGCCGGAGGTCGCGGGTTCGAGTCCCGTCCGGTCCGCCATTATTGCAAAAAGCCGCTGCATGCAGAGTGTAGCGGCTTTTTTATGTGTGACGATTTGAGGGCGTTATAAGCCTTGTTGGTACTGTGCGTTTGTAGAGGAGGGGATCAGCTGTTTAAGTTTATCTTTGGCTTTGTCACAGCCACTGATGATTGCTTCAAAATGATGAATAAGCTGTTCCTTGTCTTGTTCGGCTTTAGAGCCGGCGCCAATATTGGTTAAATCGATAAAGAATTCATCAAACAGGTCAGAAAGGTCGTTGATTGCTTCTGTGTTGAGAAATTGCTCGTCATTATAGATGCTTGGGTAGCCGCCTTTCTGCTTATCAATGGCAAATGAAATACCTTTGATGTTGGTGATGGTCGTCGCCTTCTCACATTTCAACATGCAGCCATCTTCAATGCTTGGTTTTTTACAGCCAACGGTCTGTTGGAAGAAGCACTGGCGGCTTGTCATCATCAAAATAGGGTGATAGATACTGTATAGAAGCTTAAAGTTCTCAGGGCGCGCGATATTCTTGATTTGCATTCGATTTATCTCGTTAGAAATAAAAGCGCCTGAGCAGTTGAGCTCTTCTTTCAGTGTTAGTAATGCATACGAGTTTGTGGTGTTTAAAAATGGCCCCGCAATCCAATCAATGCCAAGTTCAACGGCTTTATAGGCGATACCGGTGTTATTACTAACGATCCTTTTAGGTTTCACCTGTTGAAGAACTTTGACGGCCTCTAGGTAGTCTTTTCCAATAAGCACCGCTGGGAACCATGGAATTAACCGGGGATTTTCTAGTAGCAGACTAATGTACTTCGTGCAGCCTTTTTTAAAGCTTTCGGGTAGCTTGAAATAGATATCTGCATCGGTAACTTCGCAGAGATGAAAGTCCTTTTCATCAGCAATCAATATCGAAAGTGTAGGTTCTGTGGCGCTGTTTGCGGCTTTTGGATGCTTTAATAATTTTGGGACATCGATAGGCGCGATAGGCTCAGCGGAGTTGTTAAGTAGAAAGGCAACTCTGTTTTTGAGGGCGGTTAGCTCTTTAAATGGGATGCTTAGTCCCTTCGTTAGGCGGTTAAAGCAAAAAGATTCAATAACGTACTGTGAGTTGTTAAAGCTTTTGAAGCGTTTTTTTAGTGCCCCTGGATCGAGAGTTGAGTGGGTTGAGTGAGCGAGTAGGGCGTTAGTTTTTGCGGTTAGGGTAAGCGTTTCTGCTGTGTTGTCATCTCTGACAGTAATGTTGATGATTAAAGGCTGGTCAACTTCTCCTAAGACCTCAAATTTCAGTGTTTGTTTGGAAATGCTTAAACCTTTGATTTTATCTTTGAGCTCTCCACCGAGTCTGTTTTTATCTTCATGAAGAATATCTCGTATTTTTCTGATTTCTACGACGGATTCCGCGCCATTTTTTGTGATGGCATGCGTAACGCTGTGGTCGCGTGGGTTATCGATAAACATCGATTTGGTGAGATCACCTTTAAGGAATGAATTGGTGAAATCGCGATTAAATACTTTACGCAAGTTGCCATCATCTGTCAGAAGCTGCCCGCTTGCGCTGAATTTATCGAGCTGTTTGCGCCAGCTATCAACGACCGTGTAAACGTAGTGAGCACCTTTGATTCGGCCTTCAATTTTCAGAGAGTCTACACCAGCATCAACTAATTCTGGTAGATCAAAATAGGCTGAATTATCCTTTAGGTTGAGAGGGAATTTATTACCCGTTTCTGTGGTTTCATATTCATCTCGGCATGCTTGACTGCAACGCCCACGGTTTCCGGAATTACCGACACTGACGGAGCTTGAATAACACTGTCCGGAGAATGCAACACAGAGAGAGCCGTGTACGAAGACCTCGGTTAAAACATCATGCTGGTGGGCAAACTGTGTAAGCGTTTTAATCTCGCCAAGATTAAGCTCTCTCGATAGGTTAAGGCGAGATGCGCCAATTTTTCCAAGAAATGCTATTTGTCCCTCATTATGAGTTGTTAGCTGTGTTGAGGCATGGATATCAAGAGTTGGGAAATAGTTCTTTACGAGATTAAAAAGACCTAAATCCTGAACAATAATGCCGTCGATTCCTGAGTTGACCAGTTTGTTTAGCAGTTTTATTAAATTGGCTAGTTCCTGTTCAAGAATGACAACATTTAGCGTTAAAAAAACTTCACAGTCGCTCTGGTGAGCAAGCCGAACGATACCGCAGAGATCATCAAATGAAAGATTGGCGGCGCGGTTACGGGCATTAAATAGATCTAACCCGCAATAGATGGCATCCGCTCCGCCAGCAATTGCGGCCTTAATGGCTTCAGTATCGCCACCAGGTGCCAGTAATTCAATTTTTTTACGCATCGTTCTTGGGCTACTTAATATCTTTATTAAAAAAGGGCCCGCTGTTTTAAGCGGGCCCTTTTTAGGGTGTTGCTGTTTTAGAGCGCTTAATCGCTAAATGCCTGTTCGGCTACTTTTTGCTCAATCTCATCAAGACTTAAACTGTCTGTGCAGAGGTTAAGCGCTGTTTTAATGTTGTGGTCATTATTTGTGATAATACAAATTAAACCAGCTTGGTTAATTACTGCTGCAAGCTCTGTCGATTGCTCTTTAAGTTGGAAGCAGGCGTGGCCCATGTCGAACAGGCGGCGTTCAAGTTGGGTAGCAACCTTTTGTTTATTGCTGCCTGTTAAGCAGACGGTGATTGCCTTTTGGCCGTATCTTGCAGCGCGATCTTGCTCAGTAACAGGGTTTGTTTCGCTACCTGAGATGCCACTGATAATCATGCCTGCACCAACGGTGATGTTGGTTAGGCGGTCGATAATAATAAATGCACCTGTTCCTTTGCTGAGCGAGTAGGGATCAAATGCAACAGGTGCATTTACCGCAATATCGCAAAGACCAATTTCATTTAGCTGAAGCGCGTCAGCTTCACTCTTTTCAAGTGTATTAACATCAATTCGGTGGTTTAAGTTTGAAACCGAACCAGAAACCGTTTTGCTAGCAAGCTTGATGTAATACTGCTTGCCAGGTGTTAGGGCCTGTTCGGTCATCCAGACAACTTTTGCTTTAAAGCGGTTCCCAACTTCTGGGAGGTCATCGCTTTTGACAATAAGGTCGCCACGGCTGACATCGATTTCATCGTCCAAAGTCAGTGTGACAGCCATTGGAGGAAAGGCCTCTTCTAGCTCCCCTTCGTAAGTCACAATTGACTTTACAGTGCTCGATTTTCCAGAAGGCAAGACAGTGATTGTGTCACCTTTATGGATGATCCCTGCAGCAACTGTTCCGCAGTAACCTCTAAAATCGAGGTTGGGGCGGTTTACATACTGAACGGGAAAGCGGACGTTGCTCATATTGCGGTCATTGCCGATCTCAACCGTTTCAAGAACCTCCATTAGGGGTTTACCGTTATACCAAGACATTGATTCGCTAAGGTTGACGACATTATCGCCTTTCAATGCAGAGAGCGGGATAAACTGGATATTTGCTTTATCTAGATGGGAAGAAAAATCGAGATAGTCCTTTTTGATCTCTTCAAAAGTCTCTTCGCTGTAGTCCATTAAATCCATCTTATTGACGGCTACGATGATATGGCGAATACCTAGTAGTGAGGCGATAAAGCTGTGACGACGAGTTTGTGTTTGCACACCATGGCGAGCATCAATGAGAATAATCGCTAAATCGCAGTTTGAAGCCCCCGTTGCCATATTGCGGGTGTATTGCTCATGGCCAGGAGTGTCGGCGATGATGAACTTACGGAGTGCAGTTGAGAAGTAGCGATAGGCAACATCAATTGTGATGCCTTGTTCGCGCTCTGCCTGAAGGCCGTCAACAAGAAGTGCAAGGTCGACCTCTTCACCAGTTGTCCCTGATTTAACGCTGTCCGCTTTAACTGCAGCCAGTTGATCTTCATAGATCATTTTAGAGTCATGAAGTAGACGGCCAATAAGTGTGCTTTTGCCATCATCGACATTACCGCAGGTGAGAAGCCTGAGGAGCTCTTTGCGCTCGTGTTGAGCCAAGTAAGCGTCAATGTCGCTGCTGATTAGTTCAGATTGGTGAGACATGGTGTTAAATTCCTTAAATCTTTCTTTTTTGGAAATGCTGTTTTCTAACGGTTTTGAAATTAGCGGTTAGAAGTAGCCTTCGCGTTTTTTCTCTTCCATCGAACCGGCCTGATCGTGATCGATTAGGCGACCCTGCCGTTCAGAGGTGGTTGTTAAAAGCATTTCCTGGATAATCTCGGGAAGTGTTGTTGCGGTTGATTCAACGGCACCGGTGAGTGGGTAGCAACCGAGTGTGCGGAAGCGAACCATTTTCATTTCGATTTTTTCGCCTTCCTCAATTGGCATACGGTCATCATCAACCATAATCAACATGCCGTCGCGTTCAACAACAGGACGTTCTTTAGCGAAATAAAGTGGAACGATTGGGATGCTTTCCAAGTGGATATACTGCCAGATGTCGAGTTCTGTCCAGTTTGAAAGAGGGAAGACACGAATGCTTTCACCTTTATCAACTTTACCGTTATAAATATTCCAAAGCTCGGGACGTTGGCTTTTTGGATCCCAGCGGTGGTTTTTGTCTCTAAAAGAGTAGACTCGCTCTTTAGCACGAGATTTCTCTTCATCACGTCGTGCACCACCAAAGGCGGCATCAAATTGATGCTTGTTGAGCGCCTGCTTTAGGCCTTCGGTCTTCATAACATCAGTATGCTTTTTGCTGCCGTGGCTGAATGGGCCTATGCCAGCCTTAACCCCTTCCTGATTAGTGTGGACAATTAGGTCAAGCCCGAGATTTTTGACATGCGTGTCGCGAAAATTGATCATTTCACGAAATTTCCATGTCGTATCGACGTGCATTAGAGGAAAAGGAGGTTTTCCAGGGTAAAAAGCTTTCATGGTGAGATGCAGCATGACGGCTGAATCCTTACCGACCGAATAAAGCATTACCGGTTTATCAAATTCAGCAGCAACTTCGCGGATAATGTGGATACTTTCGGCTTCTAGCTGTTTAAGGTGTGTCAGGTTGTAATCAGTCATAACTCTAAAATTAATTTGATCAGTTTTTAGACCACATTAAGCGGTCTTCATGTAACCGACTATTATAGCAGATGAGGGGTGCGCTTCATTCAGTACTTTTTGAACTATCGATAGTCTTGTTGTTAGGTTGGTCGGGGCCGGCATGCTGTTGTGATTTCAACTCTTGTGGTAGGGTCAATTTTTTATAGAACGTAGCCACTCCAATGAGCAACTTATTGCATTACTTCTTGCCACTTTATCTTCTTCTGTTTGGGTTGGTTTTTTTCTGGCATAGCTTGGCTGTTTGGAAAAAGACAGGCGTTAACCCGTATGTTCTTCATAAGGCTGAAGGGGCGCAGGCATTGGTTGCAGTGCTGTTTCGGCCGATCAGTGGGTTATTCGTTATCATAATAGGCAGTTTTCTCTATTACCCCGATCTGTATCTCCTGTTTTGCCCGATCATCGCTTTGGAAAACTATGTTATTACCGCAACTGGATTGGCTATATTGGTTGCTGCGCTGGTCTGGGTATTTCTGGCCCAAGCACAAATGGGAAACTCTTGGCGGGTTGGAATAGATGATGAAAACTATACTGAGCTAGTTTGCCACGGGCTGTTTAACTACACACGCAATCCAGTGTTCTTGGGCGTGAGGTTGTTTTTGTTGGGACTGTTTTTTGTTATTCCTAGCCTAACAATGCTGTTTGCTGCGCTATTTGTAGAGCTATTGATACAGCTACAGGTTAGGTTTGAAGAGGAGTACCTGTTAGATCGGCATGGAGAGGTGTATAAAAAATACTGTGAAAAAGTGCGCCGTTGGATATAAAAAATCATGAGGAGAGACTAGGTGGAATTTAGCCGAGAAATGTCTGAGTTGGATGCTGGGTTACTGATTGGGGGTGGTGCAGTCATTCTTTTTGGTGCGCTTATCTACTTGATGTCAAATCGTAGTGATGAAGAAGATGAAACGACCGTTCTATATAGAGCATTGATGTCATCTCTGGATGAAGAACGCTATACAGAAGCACTCGAGTTGGCTAATAAGCACCTTATTGCGCTTGATGCGAAGACCCAGAATGCGAATGATTTGGGAGAAGCATATTTTTTGATAGCTCAACCGGCTGACCATCTAGGGCTGCAAAGCATGGCGCTTATTGCGTCAGGAATAGCGGGCTACTATCTAGAAGAGAAGGCGGTCGAGAGCTACCCGCTTTATAGGAAGTGTCGAGAGCAATCAATTGAGATACATGCGCGCAATCGAGCAGAGATTTCCAGTGAGAAAGGCATGAAGATGGAAAAAACCCTTGCAGAACTTTGTGAAAATAAAATGAATAAGATTGACGAAGTGCTTTTAACGCTAGAAAAACTACAGTGAATTGATAAGAATCAAGAATCACGTAATGCTATTTGGTATGATCAAAAGAATTACCTTTTAAATAAACATAAAACGATAAAAAAACTTATAGGAGATGATTATGGACATGCGTGAGATTCTGGCCAGTATGGATGCGGGTGTAACGATTGGTGTCGGGGCAACACTCATTTTTGCCATTCTTATTCTCTTAATGAGTAATAAAAAGGATGAGGGTGATGATGAGGCAACGACATTGTACAACCTTTATAACAGTGAAATAGAGAGTAAAAATTACAGTGCAGCGCTTGACGCATCTCTTAAACATCTACCCGTTCTTTTTAAGAAAACAAAGAATGTTAATGACTTAGGGGAAGCGTTCACAATGATCGCTGTTGCCTCTGAAAGTGCAGAAAATAATCCCCTGTCGTATATCTGTTCTGACTTGGCTTGTCGTTATTTAACGGAAGATGGCGTTGCCAGTTACCCACTTTACCGGAAGTGCCGTGAAAGAGCCTTGGAAATTGGCCAGAGCAGCAAGCTGAAATTGTCAGATGCAGAGCGAAAAGAGCTGGAATCAAAGGCCGAAAACCTTTGGAAAAGTGGGATGAAATCACTTGGGAAAACTCTGGAATCAATGGCTTAACCGGCTACTTGGGTCGGTTTTAAGTTAATCAGTGGTAAGACAGGCAATGATTTGTTGAGTGAGAGTGGCTGGTTACGCCTGTTTTTCCCTGAAAAGCTGCGCAACTTCCCCCAACGGCGCAATGTTCGAGTGGGACTGCGTACAATCCACCTGTTAACAACAGGTGTCTTACTAGGTGGCCATGTATTTAACCAGCCAGTGGCTGTTCTAGAGCCTTGGCTATTTGCAGCAATTGTGAGCGGCCTGTTATTGCTACTTACAGATCTTCATGCAAGTGTAGCGATTCTTCTAGAATTTAGAGGGATGGTAGCGTTGCTTAAAATAGCCCTGGTTTGTCTAATTCCCTTTTTCTGGGAGCAGCGGGTCTTTTTGTTGATAGTTGTTCTGGCTATTGGCGCCATATCAAGTCATATGTCAGGAAAAATACGTCACCGAAGAGTTATTTTCTCTCAGTGTGAAGCAATTAGTTATTCCAAAGACTGATCCAGTTTCCGGTCAATAACTCGTTCTTCCCGCGTGGGGTGGCAATCTCCAGCTATACTTACTATTTCTCTGCAAGGTGGGTCGAGATGGAGTTAGTGATTTTTGCCTTGATAGCAGCTCTTATTGGCTGGTTGATTGTCATTTATAATCATTTGGTACGCGACAGGAACCGTGTTTTGGCGGCTTGGAGTGATATAAATGTCCAACTTAAACGTCGCTATGAACTTATCCCGAAGCTTGTTGAAGTGGTTAAAGGTTATAGCCGTTACGAAGAATCTCTTTTTTCCGATTTAACCAAGCTCAGGAACAGTAGTCAGCAGGTTTTTCAGCCAGAGAAAAAAGGTCGAATAGAAGGTCAGTTAGGCGTAAAGATTGATGGCCTCTTCGCCATTGCAGAAGATTACCCTGATCTAAAAGCAGGTGGACAATTTCTCTCTTTACAGCAAAACCTTTCATTGGTTGAAAGTGATATTCAGCTGGCTCGTCGCTATTACAATGGAGCGGTTCGAAATCTTAATACCCGAATCGATTCCTTTCCTGATTTACTGATTGCCCGAAAGCTAGGGTTTGAACAGGCCGAACTGTTTGAGCTTGAGCCTTCTTTAGAACATGAGTCTCCAAAATGGTCAGAATAATCACACGGCTTTTTGTCCTGACTTTATTAATTGGCTCATTTGAGCTTTCAGCCAGTGAAGCGATCCTGCAGTTTTATAGCAAGATAGAGGTGGAACAGAATAGTACGATTCGCGTTAAAGAGGTGATAACCGTTCGTGCAGAGGGGCAGTCGATAAAGCGGGGGATTTATCGAGACTTTCCGACCGATTATAAAGACCGATTAGGAAATGATTACCGTGTTGGACTCCGAGTAATCTCGGTATTGCGAGATGGTGCGCCTGAGCAGTTTAGAGAAGAAAAACGGGGTAATGGCGTGCGTGTTTACATTGGGCGTAAAGCGCACCTTCTTCCTCCTGCTGTTTACCGCTATACGATTCTCTACGAGACAACTCGGCAGATTGGTTACTTTGATGATTATGATGAGATTTACTGGAATGTAACCGGCAACGGCTGGTCTTTTCCGATAGAAAAAGCCTCGGCGACCGTTATGCTCCCATCGGGCATTCCACCAGAACAGATTCGTTATGAGGGGTATACAGGTTTACAGGGTAGTCAGGGGCAAGACTACCATGCTAGACAAAAGCAGGATGGCTCCGTCTCATTTCTAGCAGCACGCCCACTAGCAAAGAGAGAGGGACTAACGATTGTTGTTAGTTGGCCAAAGAGTTATGTCCATCAGCCCGATATTAAGGAGCAGGCCGGTTACCTAATTAAAGATAATCGAGAGCTGTTGTGGGGTGTGGTGGGGCTTCTTATTGTTCTAGGTTATTACTTTGCCGTTTGGCACCGAGTTGGGCGCGATCCGGAGAGCGGTGTCATTATCCCTTTATACCGGCCACCTGAAGGTTTTACCCCGGCATCGATCAGTTTTATTCGTAATATGGGGTACAGCGATAAGACTTTTGCCACAGCAGTGATTAACTTGGCCGTAAAAGGATGGCTGCATATTGATGAGATTGGCGGCCGTTACACACTGCATCTTCTTGATGGACAAGAGCCGCTTATAGCAGGGGAAAAGCGGCTCATAAAAAAACTATTTGTGGGCACTGAAAAATCAATTGAGTTAAAACAGAGTAATCACAAGATATTGAGTGAAGCTAAATCGGCACACAAACAGGCGTTAGTGCTGAATTACGAATACCGGTATTTTCTGACCAATTCAACTTGGATGGTGCCGGCGATTATTCTTTCGGTTAGCTTTATTGTGGCAATGATCCTTATGCTGCCGACTGAGCAGATGGCCGTATCTGCATTTTTTATGGTTTGGCTGTCTGGCTGGACAGTTGGAGTGGTTGGCCTGTTGGCTGCAGCCTATAAAAGTTGGAAACTTTTTCTTGCTGAGCGGACTATTAAGCCACTTTTAAGTGCACTTTTTATGACTGCTTTTGCTATTCCTTTTATTGGTGGAGAGATTTTTGGTCTAACAACAGCAATGCGAGAAGGATCCCCAACGTTATTTGTTTTTGGCCTGCTGCTTGTTCTGGTTAACTTTTTATTCTATCAATGGCTTAAAGCGCCAACCTTAGCCGGCCGCCAGCTGCTAGACAAAATTGAAGGATTTAAGCTGTTTTTAACTGTGTCAGAAAAAGATGAACTGGACTTTAAGTACCCTTTGAAGAAAACACCGGCTTTATTTGAGCAGTATCTTCCTTATGCGATGGCTTTAGATGTTGAGCAAGCTTGGGGGGATAAATTCTCGGAGATACTAGCGGCTAAACAGCAAGGATCAGATGAATACAGGCCATCCTGGTACAGTGGAAAACATTGGCATGCGGGTCACTATTCCAGTTTTGCCTCAGCAATTGGGGGAGGGATGAGCTCAGCTATTGCCTCTTCATCAACTGCACCAGGCTCCTCTTCGGGCAGCGGGGGTGGCGGCTCTTCTGGAGGTGGTGGCGGAGGTGGCGGTGGCGGTGGCTGGTGATTGCCTGTTTGTAGCCACTTTTTTGGCATACTGAAACGCTGTTACCTAATGACAATTGTTAACTTAAAACCAACTCAAATTGGTCTAAACTTAGTGCGTTAACTTACATTCATGGAAAAGATAGATGGCTGATAACAGTGAAACACTGATTGGTTATGTGACCGATGTTCGCAGTGGTGGAATGACTGCAAGATTGTTGAGAAAAGAAGAGGGGTTTGCCCCGGTTGTGCGCGTGGGTGACGAGAAGTTGCTTGTTGGCCAGATAAGCTCCTATGTTGTCGTTCGGCAATATGGGCTACAGCTTCTGACAATGATCACTAGAATGACGGAGGAGCCTACTCACAACGGCGGAGTTGATAAGGTCCTTGAGCTTATTTTATTGGGAGAAATTAATAAGGCGGGGAATTTCCTGCGTGGTGTTCGACACTATCCTGCGACCGGCGCTGAATTGCATGCTGTCGGGGTCACTGAGCTTAAGTCTATTTTTAATCAATTTAGCCAGTACGAATTTACACCGGGTTACCTTCCGTCACACCGTTCGTTAGAGGCAAGCCTTGATCCTTCTGTCCTTTTTGGCCGCCATTTTGCCATTCTTGGCCAATCGGGTGCAGGTAAATCATGGACGGTGACTAATCTAATTCAACGCGCTGTTCAGTGTATGCCTAAAGCGCATATTGTTGTTCTCGATCTGCATGGGGAATATAGCTGGGAGACCGATGCGGGCGAGAGGAAATCAGCATTTAAAAAAGAGACCGTTCGCTATATCGATGCACGCGAGCTTGAAATACCGTATTGGTTGATGACTTTTGCGGAGCTGGTTGATTTGTTGATCGACCGAACCGATAGCGGCTCTTCTGTTCAGACCGCTTTTTTACGTGAGACCATTTATAGCCTTAAAAAGAAATCGGCTAAGCAGTTAGGCATTGATACGGTTTCCATTGATTCGCCAATCTATTTTTCTATGCAGGAACTTTATACAGAGTTTAAAGAGGCGAATGAGCAGAGAAGTGATTTTGGTAAAAGCCAAGGTGCTCTGTTTGGACAGTTTGATGAGTTTATGATCAAGCTAGGCAGTAAGCTCAATGATGTTCGTTATGATTTTTTGCTAAAGCCTAAAAAGCGGACAAACTCGGCCTCTTTAGCGGGACTATTAAGAGATTTTGTCGGCTTAGGCGTGCCAAAGAGACCGATAACAATTATTGATTTGAGCTCGGTTCCATTTGATGTCCGGCCAACAGTCTCGGCTCAAATAGGCAGGGTGGCATTCGAGTTTAACTACTGGAATCCGCGCAACCGAGAGTTTCCAATTTTGCTTGTTTGTGAAGAGGCGCATGCCTATATCCCTCGTGATTCAAATGCACAGTACGAAGGAACTCGTAAATCAATGGAGCGGATTGCGAAAGAGGGGCGTAAATATGGTGTTGGCTTAGGTGTTGTTAGTCAGCGCCCACATGAACTCTCTGAGACGGTTTTGGCGCAGTGTGCGACATTCCTCTGTCTAAGAATTACTAATCCAGATGACCAAGCGTATATCCGCAAATTGGTTCCGCAGGCAGAAGGTAATTTGATGGATACCTTATCGGCACTTGGCCGAGGTGAGATGATGGTGATGGGAGAGGCTGCACCCTTGCCGCTTCGAATACAGGGTTATCAACCGAACCCACCTCCGAATAGTAATGATGTTGATTACCACGATCAATGGCGTAATGGGCCGGATGATCTTGATGTGGATGCAATCGTTGACTTGTGGCGACGGCAAGGGCGCTAAAGAAACTAAGGAGCCAACTGCTTGGCTCCTTAGCCTGTTTTCATTAAATACCTACAACAAGTGATAGAAGGTACTTGAAGTCGTTTTTGTCTGTGCCTGCTGAAGCATCAGAGTGATGCTCATTAATTAGGCCGATTTTCAGATCCATCCCATTGAGTTGAGCAAGACCTACTTTAAAGTTTAAAGTCGTAATGTTACGGAATTCTCCCACCTCTTTAAGGCTTGGGTAGAGGCTGTTTCTAAACTCTAGTGATTGGCGCTCTGCAATAGCCCAGTTACTTTCGATGCCTAATACGGCTTCTGGTACCCACTCAGAATCTTCTCCTCCAAAGTCTTTTCTGGCACCGATACCTGCGCGGCCATTAAGCTGCCAATCATCGGTTTTAACGAACTCATTACCAATGCCTGCGCCAAAGTTAAGGCGGTAGTCCCAGTCTTGGAAGTCGTCGAAGTCATAGCGCCCTTCAGTAAAGTAAAAATGGCTGGCGCCAGGGATAAGGAAGTCGCGATTGAATCGAGCAAAAAATTCATCTTGAGATTTTTCCCCCTCATCTTCACTGCGGAGATAGAGCATTGTGACATCCCAGCGCTTTCGTTCGTCTTCAAACTTAAAGCGGAGGCCAGCATTGATATTCATATTTCGAGAGTTTCCTTCGCTCCCTTTAACGCCCGCTTCAAAACTTCTTTCCCAGTCTTTGAGTAACCCAGTCATCAGTAATCCGCGATCGACAGGCTTTTCTACAATCTGTACAGCAGGCTTTTCTTCGGGCTTTATGACTTTTGCAAAAGGGAGGGCTAGCTTTCCAAGAGTAGGATGAATAAGTGTTATGTTGCCATCTTCATCCTCAATCACTTTACCGTTAAGAATATCGCCGTTACCTAGCCGAACTTCAGTAGCGATTGCTAGATTTGAGACGATGAGAATGAAAAGAAAGCTGGTAAACTTAGAGAGTTTCATATTGTAAAGAGGCCTCCGTGCAGGTAGGTGTTGAGAAAACAGATCCGCGGGCATTTTACACCTGTTTATTTTTTAATACAGCGCAAGGAGCGCTTTGAGTGATGTCACAGCAAGAGATTCGTATTGATTATTTCACTGATATTTTATGTGTTTGGGCACATGTTTCTCAGGCTCGGATTGATGAGCTAAAAAAACAATTTGGTTCAGAAATTAAGATTCATTATCACTTTATCCCTGTCTTTGGCTGTGTAAAAAACCGTATCGGAGAGGGCTGGAAAGAGAAGGGCGGTTACCAAGGCTTTAATGAGCATGTTCAGGCTGTTTGCAAGCAATTTCCACACACAGAAATCTACGAGGATTTATGGACAGTTATCCAGCCGGCAACCTCTTTAACAAGTCACCATTTTTTAAAGTCGGTTCAGCTTTTGGAAGAGAAATCACTTATCTCGGATAAAGAAGAGCCCCAGTTTGATGGCAAAACGCTATTTGAAGAGACAATTTGGCAGATAAGATTCGCTTTTTTTAAAGATCATAAAGATATCGCTCAACAGATTGTGCTGATGGAGATTGCGGAAAAACTCGGTTTACCGATGGATCAAATACTTGTGCAAATGAACAATGGAGAGGCGTTGGCAGCGCTATTTAGAGATATGGAGCTGCGTGATCAGTATAGAGTGGAAGGGAGCCCGACTTATGTACTGAATAATGGCCGTCAGAAGCTCTACGGGAATGTTGGTTATAAAGTTATCGAGGCGAATGTTCGTGAAATTTTGACAACACCGGAGGAAAACTGCGCGAGCTGGTGCTAGCGTAATCGTATTGGTGCTTCTGCTAATGTGAGTGCAGGCCTGCGGGCGTCAAATGTGGAGCAGGTGAGTGAAAGGTGAAAGGAAATCCATTTTTAGATAGTGATACCTAATGGTGAGTTGGCACTATTTCTTAAGAGTTTTAAACAAGATTTTAGAGATAGCGGTATTCACTATTGGGATTGACACATAACAGAAGAGAGGAAATATAGCCTCCAAAAGCGAAGAACTCGTTTCAAAAATAACTTGAATAAAGCCAAGAGAAATTACGAATATGTTTGATGATAGGTTGCCCGAGCAACTCGGTGAGAATTTTAATGCTGAGGTTTCTGAGACAAAGAAATTCCACGCAATGACAGCAGCTAGAAAGCAAACCTGTCCCGTAACGGTTATTGTTCCCGCCTATAATGAAGCCGATTGTATCGCCGATACGATCAACAGTTTGCTTATGCAGTCTTTGGCGCCAGAAGCCATTATTGTTATAGATGATGGCTCAACAGATAGCACGGCTGACATTTGTCTGGCACTGGGGATTACTGTGATCACCCCGCCAGAGAATACCGGCTCCAAAGCGGGAGCCCAAAACTACGCATTAAGCCATATCAAGACAGAATATACGTTGGCGATTGATGCAGATACCACCTTAAAAGAAGATGCTTTAGAGAAGCTATTCAGTGCGATGGACAACCCAGAGGTGGTCGCTGCCTGCGGCTTTGTGATCCCTCAAAAGGTTAACACGCTGTGGGAGAGGGGGCGTTATGTGGAATACCTAATGGCCTTTACTTTTTACAAACAAATTCAGGAATACTACGAAAAACCACTTATATCTTCCGGCTGTTTCTCCCTGTTTCGTACCGAGTACCTACAACAAGTTAATGGTTGGTCACAGCGAACCATGGCAGAAGATATGGATTTGACCTGGACAGCCTATCAACGGGGTAAAAAAGTCCGCTTTATTCCCGGTGCGATCTGCTATCCAATTGAGCCTCACAACTTTCACTTTATGCGTAAACAGCTCAAACGTTGGGCGCATGGGTTTATACAAAATGTAAGGCTACACTGGAAAGGGCTGCTAAAAGTTCCATTTTTGCGCTCTGTTGTGATGGTGATGTGTTGGGATGCGAGTATTGCATCAATTTTTTATTTAACGGCAATCCCTCTTCTGTCTGTGACGGTTAGTCCGCTGTTCTTGTTGGGTTACATCATCGATTTACCCATGATTTTAGTGCCGACTTTGGTAAAAGCCTATGGTCGGGGGGAAACAGGGAAGGCTCTGACCAGCATTCCAGCTTTTTTGGTGTTGCGCGTTGTTAACTCGGCCATCTTTTTAGAGGCGCTATTTAAAGAGCTTGTTTTAAAAAGAACACTCACAACTTATGAAAAGGGGCACTAAATGAATATTGGTTTGCCCGGTGCCGGTATTGGTGGTCTTTATTATTTAGGCTGTACAGCGATTATGCCGATTAAAGAGCTTTATCTAACCTTAAAGAAGCCAGAACATAAATTCAGGTACCGATTGGTAGCAACACAGCTAGCTATCGCAGTAGGAATAATTGCAGGGCTTTTTCTTATTTATCAGCTAGCCAGCGGTATATTGGGAGTTGGACTGTCTGTTACGGAACCATTAAGTGAAGATGCCGCGCTATTTTATTCTCTGTTACCGATTATGGTGAGCTTTAGTCTGCTTATCGTGATTTTGGCTTTAGTAGAATTAGTTGCATTTTTAACAAACAAGCATGAATGCCGAGTAGAGAAAGGATGAAATCCTGTTCGAAGGGATTGTTTGGCAGGTCAAGCTCGCTTTCTTCTAGCGAGGATGCAGCTATTCAGGCAAAAAGCTGTATGAGTGGCTCTTCACCGAATTGTCATACGGAATATTATGCGAAGTTAATCTTTCTTGTAGGGCCCCATCTTTGCAGTCGTCAAAAAGGTTGGTACATCCTCCAATAAATTCACCAGGAAAGCTATTCCAGCTGGTGCTAATGTGAACCATTTCCGAGCCACTTAAACGCATCATCCAGATCAATGAAACGAGCCTGTTTTTTACACACCTTGGTAACATTTTCAGCGTGTCTCCAGGATTTCTTATCCCGAATGTTGTCGAAAACATAGGCAACTTCGTCAAAAATTTTGACGAGATCAAGAAAGTCAGGGTGGCAACGATCACAATGATCATTGCTTTTCTCGATGGCTAAAAAGCGAATTTCACCAAGTTCAAGCAATGCCTTTTTAAACTCTGTCGGGCAGGTTTCACAGTCAACCCCCTCGTTTAGTCTCAAGTGCGCCTTGCGCGGAGCTAATAGCTTTAGATCAACAACTTTGTTCATAACCTACTCCTTAAACGAACCTTTCACTCTCATTAGAGCACTGCGGCATAAAACGTACTTGATCTGGATCAAGCGGAAGTACAAAAGGTTGGGCTTACAGATTTTGTATTGGAGGGGCTGATGGGATGGGTCGATCCATATCACTGTTTTGGGCGAACCAAAACAGGGCGTAAACGAGTATCTGCTTTATTCTATGGCCATGATGATTATAAAAAGGTGCTTAGTAGGCTGGGGGAGAATGCTGTAATACCTTGTTTTTGCTGAAAATATATTTTTGTCTGTCAGCTTTGCTATATGGTGCGTATTTTGCTTTGTTAACACTACGATATTGATTTTAAATAGACGCCGTTAGATGACGGTCATTGCGTGGAGATGTGTTGATGAAAAGAGAAGAGGTTATAGAGGCTATCGTTTTAGCAAAAAATGCCAACGGCTTGTCTTGGGAAGGAATTGCAGGAGAGCTGGGAATGGGAACTGTATGGGTGACATCAGCCTGTCTAGGTATGAACAGCATGCCAAAAGAGCCGGCAGAAAAATTATGCCAACTGCTTGATCTACCAAGCGAGGCTGTGACAACGCTGATGGAATACCCGACAAAATCTTGGGATAAAGAGGTTCCGCAAGATCCACTCATCTATCGCTTATATGAGGTGGTGGGTGTTTATGGCGACACCTTGAAAGAGGTGATTCAGGAAAAGTTTGGTGACGGCATAATGAGCGCTATTGATTTTAGTATGAATGTGGAAAAACAGGAAGATCCTAAAGGGGATCGCGTTGTTCTCACCATGAATGGGAAGTTCCTACCCTACAAGGCATGGTGATTTCCCTCCCAAAGCTGAGCCGGCCATAATCTGGCCGGCATTCTTGCTGCTAGGGCGGTTAATATAGCTCTAGCTCACTTTACGGTTTGAAAGATTAATAAACACAATAGAATGGCCGAAATGGATTGCCAAAAAAGCAGAGGGTTCCTTTCGATCAATGGTGGTTTAACCTGATTTAGATATTGGGAGTTAGGGTGCTTTAGCTCATAAATGAATTCCGATAGCTCGGAGTAGCGTTTTAGAGGATTAATATGCACTGCCTTGCTAATGGCAAAATCCACCCAGCCTGGAATATTTTTATTGTTGATTAGTAATGGCGAATAGGAAAGGCGCTGTTGCGCCCGGGTAGATGTGGATCTGGAGATTGAATTTCCGTACGGTATTTGACCCGAAAGCATTTGGTAGGTGATAACCCCTAATGAAAACAGGTCGGATTGGCTGGTTCCTGGATGGCCCAAAAAATACTCAGGTGCCGAATATTGTGCCGTGCCGGCAATGGCCTCATTCTTATTGGAAATTTCAGCAATGCCCGCCACTTTGGTTGCACCAAAATCGATAATTTTTACCGTTCCAGAGGCGTCAATCATCACATTTTGAGGTCTTAGATCCTGGTGTACCATTTCCTGTCGGTGAAATGCTTGTAGCCCTTTGGCAATCTGCTCAACAATATTTCGAACGGTATCAATTTCTGGAGATGGATTATCAATTATCCACTGGGCGAGCGTTTTGCCCTCCAAATATTCGGTTACGGTATAGAGATAATTTCGTTTGCGCTTAGGCTCGACGGCCTTTAAAACGTGTGCATTGTTAAGCCGTTTAGCAATCCAGTCCTCCATGAGAAAGCTTTCTAAATAGGCTTCATCACCGCACATCTCTGTGGAGGGGGTCTTTATGACCACTTTTTCTTGAGTTTCACTGTCTTTTGCAAGGAAGACATGGCTGCGACTGCTGATATAAATCTCTCGTAAGATTTCGTAACCATCGAAGTGCATTCTGGGCTGTAAGATGGGAGGTATGGGAAGCATGCTGATTTGCTGCTGTACTTCACCAACATCGTGCGCTGGTAACTTAGTAACCTCTACGATCTGGAGTGTTAGATTATCTTCACTGCCGGCATCATACGCCTCTCCAACTAGTCGTTTGGCTAGGAGACTAAGATCTTTTCGCTCTTGCATGATTGATTCAGCGATGTATTTGTCAGTTAAATACTCATATACACCATCGGTTGCCAGAACAAAAATATCCCCTTCACTGATCAGTAGGGATTGATAGTCCAGCTCTAGGTTATCGTCAATGCCTAATCCTCGAGTGAGATAACTGGTTTCTGGCGATACGACACGGCGATGATCGGTTGAGAGTTGTTCTAGCTGATTGCCGACAAGACGGTATATGCGCGAATCACCACTATGGAACAGGTGGGCAGTATTCGATTTGAATACAATGGCGCTAAAGGTGCAAATATAGCCTTTGTCTTTGTTATATCGGTAGGGGCTGTTGCGGGTTTGCGCGTACAGCCACGAGTTGGCCGCCTTCAATACCTTTTGCGCAGATTTTTTTACTGACCAAGAATCAGGGGTGCAATAGTAGTCTTGGAAAAAAGTGTGAACAGCGGTTTCGCTAGCAATTTGGCTAACATCGCTACTGCTAATTCCATCAGCAATCGCAATCGCAATTCCTTTTGAGCTGAGTAGCGGCTCACTCGGAATGTATATGCCATGAAAGTCTTGATTGATCTCTTTTAAGCCGGGGCTGCTGAATTGACCGACAGAGACGTCTAAATGTTTTTTCATAAGGAAAGCCTCCACCTTTGTAAGGCGGAGGCTCCTGTTAATGACTGAGTTAACAGTATTATGAAGTTGCTGAGGCTTTAGTCGCTACTGTTTTAGCTAGCTTGCGTTCAGGGTTGGTTTTTACATGTGTCCAGTACAGTGGTAAGCCGACCAATAAGAAACCGCCAGCCAAGTTGCCTAAAGCGGTTGGAATTTCGTTCCAGACAAAGTAATCAATAACAGTGAAATCACCGCCCATGATCATTGAGAATGGGAACAAGAACATATTAACAATTGAGTGCTCAAAACCCATGAAGAAGAAGAGCATAACGGGCATCCACATTGCGATAATCTTACTGGTTGCAGAGGTCGAGATCATTGCACCGACAACACCCATGGATACCATCCAGTTACATAACATGCCGCGGATGAAAATTGTAATCCATCCATCCGTACCGTGAGCTTGATACCCTAGTGTTCTGGCTTCACCAATACCGCTTACTTTTGCTGCCATTGCACCGCCATCGGTGTTGTAGCCGTAAGTCAAAATAAATGAAGCAAAGAAGGCAACGGTGAGAGCGCCAGCAAAATTACCGACAAAAACCAAACCCCAGTTTCTAAACATTTGGTCCACGGTGCAGCCTGGTCGCTTATCGAGGACGGATAACGGAACCAAGGTAAATACCCCAGTTAGCAGGTCGAATTTCATCAGATATAGCATGATGAAGCCAACGGGGAATAGTAAAGAACCCACCAAAGGTGACCCGGTTTTAACAATGACAGTAATCGCGAAAAATGCCGCTAAGGCCAAAATAGCGCCCGCCATAAATGCTCGCACGAGTGTATCTTTGGTGGACATAAATATTTTCTGTTCACCAGCGTCAACCATTTTAGTTGCAAATTCATTTGGTTCTATATAAGCCATAAGACCTCTCTATTTAAGTTTGTGAATGCTGATCTTCCTTTTGCACTTTGCACGCCAAAAAACAAAAAACGATCTATATCAAATGGATGCGTGTTTTTGTGGCTGTGTTATGTCTGTTGTATATGCGTTTGAGATTTGTATTTGCACCATTGATGCGACGTTGGCGGTTTGTTTTGGTGCGTCGCAATAACATCGAGATCTGGGTTGGTCGTTAATGTGGTGAGGGAGTGGATAAACGGTTGGGTTGCTCTAGCCAGTGCATCAATAGGTATGATTGCTGTCTGTTACTGTTCCGGTTTTTATTTTCCAGTTAAATTTTATTCATCAAATTCTTCTCACAACTGGGGAAAGAGCGTTAAAATCTCGACCCATTAAACATTCGCAACATACATAACAATGGAAATCAGGCACCACTTTCTCCTCCGCCAAATCATCTGGTTAACATTCTCTTTGATTGGAATATTTTCATCATTGCCGCTTTATGCCCACAGCCAGGATGAAGCAGAAGCTGTCTCGGACCTTGGCACTTTAGAAGTTACAGGCCGCGCATCTGACTTGTTGGGCCAAACAGATGCCGCTTCTTCCGGCGTGATTGGGCAGCCTGAGTTTGAATTTCGTCCACTATCCCGTCCGGGCGAACTGGTTGAGGTTGTACCCGGTATGATGGCAACTCAACATAGTGGTAGCGGAAAAGCGAATCAGTATTTTTTACGCGGATTTAATCTGGATCATGGCACAGACTTTTCAGGAATGGTCGATGGTGTACCTTTAAATCTGCCGACTCATGGGCATGGCCAAGGTTATTTAGATTTAAACAGTATTATTCCTGAATTAGTTGATATTGTTGAATATGGTAAAGGTCCATATCATGCAGAAATGGGTGACTTTTCATCTGCTGGATATGTCCATTTTCATACCAAGCATCGTATGGAAAAAGGGCTGGCAAAATTTGGTTTTGGGGAATATGGCTATTATAGAGGGGTTTTAGCTGATTCATATCAAGTTGGATCGGGCGACCTGTTATTTGGAGTGGAAGTCAATTTTTATGAAGGTCCTTGGGAAAGGGATGAAAATGTAAATAAGTTTAATGGCTTGCTACGCTATACCGTCGATGAAGGCTATAGAGGATATTCAATAGTCGGCAATGCGTATCACAATGACTGGGATTCAACAGAACAGATTCCAAAACGTGCCGTGGATCTACAGAACTTTCCTGAGCTTGGAACAATAGACCAGACTGCGGGTGGTGATATGGAGAGATACAGTTTATCGGGAAACTGGTGGCTTCTATCAGAATATGGAGAAACGGAGTTATCTGCCTATGCGGTCTATTCTGATTTTAATTTGTATTCAAATTTCACCTATTTCCTTGATGATCCGGTTAACGGCGACCAGATTACACAAAGAGATCGCCGCTACACTTTTGGCGGTGAAGCCAAGCATACAAAATATGAAAACTGGTTTGGACTTGGTATTACAAACATAGTTGGCTTACAAATCCGGCACGATTATATTCCAAAGGTAGCATTGTATAAGAGCCAGGAAAGAAGAGTTCTGCAGACCATTTCAGAACATGAAGTAAATCAGACAAGCGTTGGCGTATATGGAGAGAATGAAATTCAATGGACTGAAAAGTTTAAATCTATTTTGGGACTGAGGGGCGACTTTTATTTTTATGATGTAGACAGTCGCTATATGGCGGCTAATTCAGGTCAGGCCAATGACGCGCAGTTTAGCCCTAAGCTCAGCTTCGTTCTGGGACCCTGGTATGACACAGAGTATTACTTAAATCTTGGTTATGGCTTTCACAGCAATGATGCCAGGGGAACAACAATTAAGTTAGACCCAAAATCGGGCGATCCTGTTCAGCCGGTAAATCCGATAGTCTCAACTAAAGGTGCCGAAGTAGGTCTTAGAACTCAATACATACCCGGACTCGTATCAACCTTATCTCTATGGTGGCTGGAAATGGGGTCTGAATTAGTGTTTGTGGGCGATGCAGGGGGCACTGAACCTTCAGGAAAAAGTCAGCGCTATGGTCTTGAGCTAACCAATTATTACAAGCCGGTCGACTGGTTAACACTGGATTTTGATGTGGCTCTCACGCAATCCGAATTTACCGGTGTCCCTTCCAGCGAAAAAGAGGTCCCTAATTCAGTCGGTACAACAATCTCTGGGGGTGCAACCATTGATTTACCTAATGGCCTATTTGGAAGCTTACGAGTCAGACATTTTGATGATGTCCCATTAACTGAAGATGGCAGTGTATCTGCTGATTCAACTACGGTGGTAAATTTAGGGGCCGGATACAGATATAAAGATTATCGCCTTGAGCTGAACGTTTTGAATCTTTTTGATTCAACTGATACCGACATTGCCTACTACTATGAGTCACGTCTAGCTGGCGAAGCAGCGGGCGTCAATGATATTCATTATCACCCTGTTGAGCCACGCAGTATCAGAATACAAGCAAGTATGGGGTTTTAGTACAACTTAAAAGAACATAAATGACCTGTCACCTATGGCGTGTGAAACGCGCGCCTGTTTAACGTCTAGCTCACAGGGAAAATACGAGCGCAGCGAGTATTTTATCCGGTGTAGCTACTTGTTAGCACTTGGAGGCGAGAAGTAATGTTAACTCTCTTGCTGAAATCTCTTTACATCCAGAGGTATTTTGCCCACACCATAAGGGTGAAAAATCGTCAGAATTTAGCTTTTCTGCGTGACCACGCAGTTGCGTCATTTCAATTGAAGCATGAGGAAATGTTGGTGCGAGAGGATTCATATAACCCAGCTCTTTCATTGCACGGTTAACGATACTGCGAGCTGGCCTACCAGAGAAAACATTCGTAAGGGCAGTATGCTGAGATTTAAAATTCTTTATTGCTGAGCGGTGTAACCGAGAAGTTTTGGCGTCAGAACACAGTAAATAGGCAGTGCCAATTTGCACTGCACTAGCACCAAGCACCAAAGCAGCTTGTACACCTCTACTATCGCCAATGCCACCGGCAGCGATAATAGGGGTTTTTACTTTATTGGCAATCTGAGGAACTAGAGCAGATACGCCAATTTGAGTGGATATATCATCTGATAAGAACATTCCTCTATGCCCACCAGCTTCTAAACCTTGAGCAATTATCCCATCAACACCTTGAGATTCTAACCACAATGCCTCCTGAACTGTTGTCGCTGAAGAAACAATTTTAGTTCCCCACGTCTTAATCCGTTCAAGTAATATTTTATCTGGAAGACCAAAATGAAAGCTAATAAATTCAGGGTTAAATGTCTCAATAGCATCTGCGATATCATGATTAAAGGGCATTCTATTTGCGCTATTTGGCCCACTTTCTACTTCTATTCCCAATTCATCAAAATACGGTTTTAATTTTTCTTGCCATTTCAAGTGCTGCTTTTCTTTATAATCAGCCATTTCATGGCAGAAAAAATTAAGGTTGTAAGGCTTATCTGTGGCTTCTTTAATTAACCTGATTTCGCTTATAATTTTTTCAAGGCTCAGCATTCCACAAGCTAAAGAACCTAAACCTCCAGCCTCACTCACAGCAATAGTCAAAGCACTATCTTGAATACCCGCCATTGGCGACTGAACAATAGGGAGCTCAGTCCCAAGCAAATCCATGATATTCCCGTTGTACATAAATACTCCCTTGTATACTGCTAACGTCGCGCTTCAGCGGCGCGTAGCGAGGTACGAGCGAAGCGTCCGACTGCAAGCGCTTTGTTAGTTGCCATTTTCACGTACCGCCTGTTCATATGTATCATATAACTTTTTTGTTTTATCGCTTAGTTTCATTCCGCCTTTGGTTGCTCGATCAGTCCAATAATGACCTTGTAATTCATATACAGGTGAACCATGTACTTCCAATGCAAATGAACCATGATGTATTTCACTACGCACACCTTGGAGTTCTATTTTAGGCTCATTACGATAGACCCCTACCAATTTAAATAGATCGGCATCTTCTTGTTGTTCAATGCTATGGGCTACAAGAAGAGACCGTGATTCTTTTGTCATAAGCCTGACACTAAGGTAAGTTAATGACTGTCTTATAACTGCATATCCATAAATAGGATCTATACCTTTGCCAGTCTTTGGGTCAATCCAGCTACTCTTTAGTTCAACTTTCCAACTTCCACGTAAGTCAGGCCGCTTAACATACCATCCTTTAAATATGCCCCATGCCCACATGTATTTATTAAATAAAGCAACCACAACAGTTATAATGCCTACAACGGTTCCAAATGGTTTTATGAAATCAGCACTTAAGACTGGCATACCTTGAAACCAAAGAGCTAATAACCAGACAGCTATCGTGAGCGCTATAAATGATGATATATGAAGTCTTGTTAACATTAGCTATACCCTATGTAATTCCACGCATCATTTAAGAACTGATGCGCACCTTCCCTAGTCCAAGGTTGAGAATCTCTAAATAAATATTTCAATTCACTAACTTCGCCCCATTCTGAGCATTTTTCATCACTGAGTGTATTGTTAAATAACTCAGCCAATACTTCACGCACCATTGCCTTAAAATTAGAATAGTTAAAACAACTATTTGAAGCATTAAAAACTAAACATTCAACTAGAAAACTAGGCGTATCTTTAGCGGATTGAATATTATTTTTAGCCATTTCATTTGATAGTGTTTTTAATACCCTCACTACACGCTTATACCTTCTTAGAGTATCAGTGTTTTTTGATACACCACTTGTATAATGCTGTTCAGGCCAGTTCCTTACCATTGGTGGTGATAAATCATCAGGTATCATTTCTATACCTGACAAATAATTCGAAGCTGATGTATATCTACGATGCTCAAAGAAAGCAGCAACATCCGATTCAACACGATAGGTGTTTTCCTTAATATCAAAAGATTTGCTTCCTCGTGATACAGATCTTCGTCCAAACCGTGCTACTAATGCTTCTTCTAATTCATTTTTGAAAGCTGCATATGTGTATACTCCATCCTTATGGCTTTCATTTAACTGCGCTCTGACATTATCATCTGGATATTCTGGAAAGAAAGTATCAAAACAAATAACACCAATATCAACATCACTATCACGACGAACATTTACCCTATTTCTATAGGAACCCTGAGTGATAACTTTAATATTTCGATTTTGTAATTTATGGCTCGCCTGAATTGCCTGCCTAATTTGTCTTTCTGCATTTTCAGCTCTTTCTTCTTCCGTTTTACTTGGGCCTTGTGACCACGTAGTAAATATTGACTCCCAATCTCGATTCATTTCCATTCCTTGTATTTATTTGTGGCAACTAACGCCTAGCTCACCGGAAAAATGCGAGCGCAGCGAGTATTTTGTCCGGTGGAGCTATTTGTTAGCCAATTTTTCATGCAATTCAACAAGACTCTCTATTGTTGTTGTAGGATCAATTCCCCATGGGTCGTAGATGGAACTCTTTGAGCGCTTTACCCAAGCGGCACGCATACCTGCGGAAATTGCACCTATGACATCAAACGGGTTGCTTGATATTAGCCACGCACTATTGCCTTTGGCTTCGGACACCCGTAAAAAATGGCTATACACTGCAGGATTTGGTTTAAACGACTTAATATCATCGACGCTAACAACCCCGTGAAAATAATCCCTTATTCCAGCAGTAACAAGTAATTCATTTACTGCATCAGCAGTGCCGTTGGAGAATGCGAACAAGCGATAGTTACTTGCCTTTAGTTTCTCTAGCCCGATTTTTACATCTTCGAATGCAGGGAGTGAACGGTAGCATTCAAGTAAATTATTTTTTTGCTGACTTGTCAGGTCTACTCCATAGAACAAGCATGTATAGTCAAGGGCATTACTCGTACAAACCGAAAAAGGCTCATAATTTTGCATCAACCCTCGACGAAATGAATACTCCAACTGTTTTTCACGCCAAGTGTGAGAGAAATCCTTAGCTTTATTTCCGATAAGCCCCTGTAGCTCAGACACAACGCCATGTGTGTCAATCAACGTTCCGTATACATCGAAGGCAAGAGTAACTGTCACGAAATTATCCTCATATTTTTATGGCTAACGCCCGCATCACTTGACGTAAAAAGGGGCGGTTTTTTTGCATCGCAAAAAAAAATGACGCTTTTTACGGTCAAGTGGATGCGATTGTTATACGATTATTCATCACTTGGTGGCTGTGGATTATTCGCAGGGTTATCACCGGCACCTGTTGGAACATATCCTCCTTGGGGTTTTGGATCGCCCGTTGGTTCTGTGGATGGTTTTTGAGGCTGATAACCTTTTTTTACAGTTTGTGGAACATAGCCTTCATCAATTTGTTTTTTAGTCATTTCAATCTCCGTAATTTCTAAGTTCAATGTGTGATATTTCACTGGTTAATATAATTACACCAGCACTGGTTTTCTTGACCCTTTCAAAGCCACCGTTATCATTAATAACCCATGATTCTTCTAAATAAAGTTGCTCTGGAGCTGGTGCACTTGAAGCAAAAGACTTTTCTGAAAACTTACCTCCAATGACAGTTCCATTGTTTTTTACAACCTTTACCCAGTAAGATTTTCTTTGTGAAAACACGTAATCCCAAGGTTTCGCAGTGGGATGAGGGGCATTTTTTTGTGCCAAGCTTGTTGAACGCAACCACTTCCATACCAAAACCAGTATTATTGGAGAGACAAATAGAACAACGAAATAAAACAGAAAATATAAATTCGGGTGCGTTGTAGCGCAACCTGATTTTTCGATTTTTAGAATAAAGAAAAATAGCAAAGCATAATTTATGCAGCTATATGTTATTGCATCAATGATCTGCTTTGAAGAGTTTTTAACTTGTCCAGGAACAAATAATTCATATGCCTTCAGACTTATGAAGCCTGGCACAACGAACATAATGAACAGAAATAACTTATCTAAATCCCAGATATTCAATTATGACTCCTTAATCGTATAACGCCCAAATCACTTGACGTAAAAAGTGGCAGGGCTTTTGCGACAGCAAAAGGCGTGACGCTTTTTACGGTCAAATGAATTTGATTGTTAGCCATTATTTACTCTAGATTTCCGTAATTTTGCAGTGTGATAGTACCCGCCACCATATGACCGACCTAACCAGAGAAACAATATACAAGTAACAACACTCAAAGTAATTATTGAAACATAAAACAGATTGAATGTTTTGTCACATCCAAATTCTGGCAATGAGTAAATTAATAAACAACCCCATAGTAAAAATACGTAGAAACTTATTATTTGATTTACTTTTGAAACTGATATTGCTGATGGACCAGTAATTAAATGAATAGTTTTTTCACTGAATTTATCAATTTCATTTCTGGATAAAACAACCTTGTATAAAGGTCCTGTAACTTTGTCTTCTAACATATCTACATGTTTTTCCCAGTTCTCTTGCCAATATTTACTGCCTCTATTGACACATACCCAACCGAATGAAAAAACAATTCCTAAACACGAAAGAATTATAGCTAAATCTTGTTTATTTGGTGCCGTTGATGCCTGAACAGCTAGAAAACCAGCCATTGTTGCACCAATAAATGTCCAAAAATATGTTGCTCTTTTCCAGTAAAGCTCTATCTCAAATTTTCTAATGTCTAAGGCTTGTTTTAATGCTTCAGGTTCTTTGTTTTCAAAAAGACTTTCATACTTTTCATTTGTAATTTCTGTAGTGGTTGTTTCACTCATTATAAATTACACCTTAGTTTTGATTGGCTAACAGTTAACTATACGGAATCAGTTTTTATTGCACTATACAGATTCTGTCTAATTCAATAAAAACTGACTAATGGTTTCTATCCTAAATTACGGAATGAACATATCATATCAGCACGCTAGATTGCTTTAGTTTTGGTGCCGAAAGAAGACGGCGGGCGTCACTCTCGGCCATCCATTGCTTTCGTGACATTTGTGCACCCCTGCACATTATCGAACCCAGCTCGTGTTTTCATCTACACCCTAACGATCAATAAAAAAGGGCTGCCCTTTTGGGGCAACCCTTTGCTATTGGTGGAGACGGCGGGAATCGAACCCGCGTCCGCAAGCACTCCGCCATTGGCTCTACATGCTTATCCCATACTTTTGATTTAACTGTCAGCTACCCGATGGGCCAGGAAGACTAACAGCGATTCTGTAAAGTTTTAGTGAATCCACCCCAGACGTGCTTCATCACGATTTTGCGTAAGATGACCTCTGAATGTCTGCAAGCAGACTCCAAGCGCACAAACACACTTTGGGCAGAGGACTAACGGGGTTAAGCCGCTAGTGAGTAGTTTTCGTCGTTTGCGAATACTTTAAAGTTCAGTAGATTTTACGAGGTGTACTGTCCTCG
>DEIG01000011.1:0-19924 GCA_002352345.1 Methylococcaceae bacterium UBA2780 | reverse complement strand
ACCCACGTCGAAGCCAGGTCGTCCCCTTTGGTTGAAAGTTCGACATTATAGTGTTCTGTAAGTTCCAGGCAAGTTAATTCGCCCGTTAGTTGGATAGATAGGTTTTGTCGTAGAAGGTGGCAATCCAGTTTGGTCTGTAGGCGACCATAAGGGTGATTGCTGATCCGTTGATTAGTGCTTCGGGGAGTGCGAGAAGGAGATAGACTGGAAAAAGCTGTTGATTGAGGTCGTTAATCGAGTAAACACCACTGCTATTTAAGGCTATGTATGTGGTGAGGCCGCTTAGGATGATTCCGAGCGCTGCAGCAAAAAAGGCATTGATAAAGATGTAGGTGAAGAAGTTATGAGGTAGGTGATTTTGGGTTAGGTGGCGAATTAGGTGTGTTACAGAGATTGGGATAACACCCATGATTAAGACATTAATTGCGAAAGTTTCCCAGCCGCCCTGTCCGTTAAGCGTTATGGCGAGTGTGATGAGTTGTATGGCGATGATGGCAAAGGGCCAGTTGAACATTAAATAGAGGGCTGTTGCACCGAGAAAATGGAAGGATTGACCTGGATAGATGCCGCCTTCAAGGTTCCAGAAAATGAGCGTTGTGACAATACTGCCAAAGTAGATGTTTGCTGAATCTGTTTCAGCAAGTTTGTGCCAAGGTGCTCGCCAGCAGCTGTAGAGGGTGACGATCGCATAAGTCACCCAGCTTACCCAAAGCCAGAGGCTTGAGATTAACTCGGGTGTAATGTCCATTTAATGCGCTTTGAGAATTCTTTGCTTGTCACGCTGCCAATCTTTCTCTTTAGAATCGGCGCGTTTGTCGTGGGTTTTCTTCCCTTTGCCGAGGCCGATTTCAAGTTTGGCGCGCCCTTTTTTCCAATACAGTGCAAGAGGGATAAGGGTGTAGCCTTTTCTTTCGGTTAGACCAATTAGTTTGCTAATCTCGCCGGCATTTAAGAGCAGTTTTCGAACTCTGAGTGGATGAGGGTCAATATGGGTTGAGGCCGATAGGAGTGGGGAGATATGGACACCAGAGAGCCAGACCTCTCCATTTTTGACAAAGACGTAGCCCTCTTTCAGCTGAGTACGGCCTTCTCTCAGGCTCTTTACTTCCCAGCCTTCCAGCACAAGCCCAGCTTCAAACCGCTCTTCAATAAGATAGTCGTGTTTAGCTTTCTTATTGAGCGCAATGGTGTTGGAGGGTGCTTTCTTTTTGGCTTTTTGTTTGGCCATAGTCTCGATGGTTGATTGAGTTGCTGACTCGGAAAATGAGGTCTGTTATTGTACATCGGCACTATTCACTCGCGAAGATAAAAATAAGAACGGAGGGCAGGCTTTGGCAGAACAGGTATCGATACATGGACAGTGGTCGTCGCGACTGGCATTTATCCTCGCGGCCACCGGCTCAGCTGTGGGTTTGGGAAATATCTGGAAGTTTCCCTATATTGCCGGCGAGAATGGTGGTGGCGCGTTTGTTCTAATCTATCTTGGTTGCATCATATTGATTGGTATTCCAATTATGATGGCTGAGACGATGATCGGGCGACATGCGCGCCTGAATCCGGTTAATGCCATGAAAAAATTGGCGCTGGAATCGGGTGCGAGATCAAGTTGGAAATATTTAGGCTTGATGGGAGTTGTTGCCGGTTTTTTGATTCTTTCTTACTACAGTGTGATTGCTGGTTGGGCGATGGCATATGTTGTTAGAACAGGAGCAGGGATATTTGAAGGGGCGACAGCTGATGGTGTCGCAAGTATATTTAAAGGGTTAATTAGTGATCCAGAGCGGCTGATGGGCTGGCATACACTGTTTATGCTAATCACGATGCTTGTTGTGGCCAGAGGCGTTAAAGGTGGTCTTGAGAAGGCGGTTCGTTTTTTGATGCCGACCCTTTTTGTGCTGCTTTTTGTGCTAGTCGGTTACGCAATGAATACCGACTCTTTTGACAAGGGGTTGATGTTTTTATTTAACCCTGATTTTAGCAAAATAAATGGAGCAGGTGTTTTGACAGCGATGGGGCACGCTTTTTTTACACTAAGCCTCGGGATGGGAGCGATTATGGTTTACGGCTCCTATCTGCCCAATAATGTGTCGATTGCGAAAACCACTTTTGCGATTGCGGCGGCCGATACGCTTGTTGCTTTACTCGCTGGAGCGGCCATTTTCCCAATTGTTTTTGCCAACGGTTTGGAGCCTGGGGCGGGGCCTGGGTTGATTTTTCAGACATTACCGATAGCGTTTGGACAGATGCCGGGTGGTGCTCTGTTCGGTACGCTTTTCTTTGTGTTATTAGTCTTTGCTGCGATCTCTTCTTCGATCTCTTTGATTGAGCCGGCTGTTGCTTGGATTATGGAGCGCTTTTCCATTTCACGTGGCATGGCAAGCTTTTGGTGTGGGCTCGTGACTTGGTTTATAGGTCTAGGTACGATTGCCTCATTTAATATTGGTGAGGAGGTTAAATTCTTCGGGTTAACATTTTTTGATCTGCTCGATTACCTGACCGCTAATATTATGTTGCCGTTAGGTGGTTTGTTAATCGCGCTTTTTGCCGGTTGGATTATGTTGGCAGATAAGAGCCGCGAGGCGTTGGAAATGAAAGAGGGCTTTGTTTTTATGGCTTGGCGCTTTTTGGTTAGATTTATTGCGCCCTTGGCAGTATTTGTAGTTTTTCTAAAAGCAATTAAAGTACTTTAGAGGCTGTTTGTATGATGAAGGTTGAGCGAAGTGCTTTGGTTAAGCATTCTGCGGAAAAAATGTATACGTTGGTTGATCGCGTTGAGGATTACCCCGATTTCTTGCCGTGGTGTGATGGTAGCCGTGTTATTCGCCGAACAGCCAGTGAGACGGTTGGGGAGATCAATATTGCCCGTGCTGGGTTTCATAAAACCTTTTCAACACAAAATCACAATGTTCCGCATAGTAAAATTGAGTTAAAGCTTTTGGATGGGCCATTTAGCCATTTAGAAGGTGTTTGGCACTTTAACGCGTTGCGTGAAGATGCCTGTAAAATTACGTTGGATCTAGATTTTGAATTTTCGAATAGGCTTGCCAATATTGCCTTTGCGAAGATTTTTCACCATATATGCAGCACGATGATTGAGTCATTTTGCAGCAGGGCAGATGATATTTATGGACGCTAAGAAAATAGCGGTAGAGGTCTCCTATGCGACGCCAGAGGAGCAGGTGATTATCCCGCTACAAGTTGCTGAGACAGCAAATGTTGAGGAGGCAATTATCGCTTCAGGCATTCTAGAACAGTTTGCAGATATCGACCTTACGAAAAATAAAGTCGGGGTGTTCGGTAAGGCCTGTAAGCTCGATAAGGTATTACAAGCTGGGGAGCGGGTAGAGATCTATAGACCTCTTATTGCGGATCCCAAAGAGGTTAGGAAAGAGCGCGCTAAAAAGAGTTAGGGTAAAGAGCGCTTACTCTTCTTTAGTTTCAGTGGGCTCTGCGTCGGCTTCTGTCTCTTCATCATCACCAAAACCTATCAGGCCAAGAAACTTCTGAAAGAGTGATTTTTCAGAAGCCCGTTTTGGTACAAGAACGGTTGTAGATTTTTTGCGAAGCCCAACTTGTGCAACTGCTTCTGGTTTGAAATCCCCTTGTAGGCCTGCCAATTGCTCCTCTTTGAAAAAGAGGGAGACTCTTTTTTGTAGGCGAGGCTGTCCACCCGGTTGATCTGTATAGATATAATCCCAGCGTTCCTGATGAAAAACATCGATCAATATTGGTGTGCCTAGCAGGTAGCGAATCTGGCGCTTATTCATGCCAGGTTTGAGCTGATCAATCATCTCTTTAGTGACTGCATTGCCCTGTTTCACATCGATCTTGTAGACGCTAGGAAACAGATTTGTGACCGGATCTATTGAGCATCCAGCTAAAAACATAGTTGCAAAGTAGGTAATAGAAATGAGAAGCTTACGCATGTAGATTACGGGTCAGTTTTAAGTTTTGAATTGGCTGAATGATACCCGAATGATTTGGGTAAAACACGCCTTTTGGAAGGGATTGGTTGGAAATGCAGAATCTAAAAGAAGTCGGCTTAAAAGTAACGCTTCCCAGAGTGAAAATTCTGGAGATGCTTGAGAAGTCGAGCCTATCCCGTGAGCATATGAGTGCCGAAGATGTGTATAAAACTTTGCTTGAAGGGGGCGAGGAGATCGGTCTTGCGACGGTTTACCGTGTTTTAACGCAATTTGAAGCAGCAGGCCTTGTTAAACGCCATCACTTTGAAGGTGGAAATTCAATTTTTGAACTGAACCGTGGAGACCATCACGATCACATTCTTTGTGAGAAGTGCGGTCAGGTTGATGAATTTGTAAGTGAAGAGATTGAGTTGCTTCAAAGCCAGGTGGCAAAAAGATTAGGATATGACCTGAAAAATCATTGTCTCTACCTGTATGGTATTTGTCCGGCCTGTCAGGCGGCAGCACGCTAGTCTTAATCTGCTAGGTTTTTAGTTAGTCTGCTTAAGCAACTTTCCCTGCGGCCTGTTTTAAGAAGAGGTCGCCAGCATTTCCTCTGCATGAGCCAGCGTCTGCTCGGTTATCTTTAATCCCCCCAACATCCGTGCAATCTCATTTAATCTTTCTTCGTTAGAGAGCGCTTTTACGGTTGTCTCTGTTTTCTCTTTTGAGCTGGTTTTTTCAATCAGCAGATGATGGTTGCCTTGTGAGGCAACTTGAGGAAGATGCGTGACACAAATTATCTGATTGTTAGATCCGAGATCCTTTAGCTTGTGACCGACCACCTCGGCAATGCCACCACCTATACCTGAATCGACCTCATCAAATATTAAAGAGGGAGTGCTTTTGCTATCAGATGCGGCAACTTGAATTGCTAGGCTGATTCTTGAAAGCTCCCCGCCCGATGCAACTTTACCAAGCGGCCTAGGTGGAAGACCTGGGTTTGCGCTGACTAGAAACTCAACGCGGTCTCTACCTTCTGTTTGGGGTTGTTTGTCGGGGTCAATTTTGATATCAACCAAGAACTTACCCTGTGGCATCCCGAGCTGTTTAATTGATTCAGAAATTTTTGTTTGTAGTGCAGTGGCAGCTTGTGTGCGTAGCTTGCTGAGTTTGGCCGAGGCGCTGTCATAATCTTTTTGCAGTGTTTCTAATTGCCCCTTAAGTTCGCCATTTTCTTCGCTGCTGCGCTCGATTTCTTTGAGTTCAGTCTGTAATGATTCCAGTTTTTCGGGTAGCTCTTCTGGCTTGATATGGTGTTTTCTGGCGATGTCGCTTAATAGCCCGATCTGTTCGTCTAACCAAGCAAGGCGATTGGGATCTGGCTCCATATGGTCAACCTGTTGGCGAATAATAGTTACTGCCTCTTGAAGTTGAATCTGGGCCTCATTTAATAGCTGCGTTGATTCCTTTAGCTCTGGAGCGAGTTGCTCAAGCTCCTCTAAAGCCTGAATGCTGTGGCCTAAAAGTCCATTGGCGGACTGTTGATCATTCTCGTAAAGCTGATCGAGCTGTTGTTGGCTTGTCATCAGGATCTTGTCAACATTAGCCAGCATGCGGTGTTCTTGCTCTAGGCCATTAAAGTCTAATGACTCAATATTTAATGCATCAAGCTCTTGGATTTGATAGCGTAAAAGCTCCTCTTTTGCCTGTTGTTCCTGGCTGTTTTGCTCGGACTCTCTGATGATTTGATTGGTTTGTTTCCATTGCTCGGCAAGTGATGTGACCTTTTGTCTTTCAATGTCGTTATTTGAGAAGCTATCGAGTAGTCGAAGCTGTTCGTTAGGTTCTAAGAGAGAGAGGTGTGCGTGCTGGCCATGAATTTCAATCAGCTGTTCGGATAAAGCCTGTAGTGATTTAATTGTTGCAGCGCGCCCATTGATCCAAGCTTTTGAGCGGCCATCTTTACTGATTTGGCGGCGGATAATGCAGCTATCTTCGTCGTCGATTGACTGTTCTTGAAGCCATGATTGTGCTGAAGGGGCATCTGAGATGTCGAATACCAATTCGATTTCGGCCTTTTCTGCGCCGCTACGTAGATAGCCAGAATCAGCGCGATCACCAAGTGCCAATCCGATTGCGGTTAAGAGGATTGATTTACCCGCGCCCGTTTCACCTGTTAATACAGTTAAACCCTCTGAAAGTTCTAAGTTTAGCTGGGTGACAACGGCGAGATCTCGGATTGATAAAGAGTTCAGCATGGTCGGTTAGCGACTCCAGTTTAACTTCGCTCTGAGTATTTCAAAGAAGTCATGATCTTCAGGATGAAGGAGCTGCACGGGGTTTTTAGCTTGTGTGATTTCGATTCGGTCACTAATTTTGACTTCAGGTAGGGCAACGTTGTCGCACATGACCTGAGCGCCGGTTTGTTTATGCTGGCAAAAAGAGATTTCTACTTTGCTATCAGCGCTGATTACGATAGGGCGGTTGCTCAAAGTGTGAGGATTGATAGGAACAAGAACGATCGCATGAAGTGACGGCGAAAGAATTGGACCTCCACCCGATAGCGCGTAAGCCGTTGAACCAGTCGGGGTTGAGATGATCAGGCCATCTGAGCGTTGAGCATTCAAGAAGCGGCCATCAATGCAGGTCTCAAGCTCGATCATGCTGGTTGAGTTCCAACGCTGGATAACAACTTCATTGATCGCTACGTGCTCGAATAAAGTCTTACCATCTCTGATGATTCTTGCTTCAAGTAAAAAACGCTCTTCAGAAATATATTTTCCGGAAAGCATTTCATCTAATCGAGTTAAAACATTATCAGGGGAGATGTCGACCAAAAATCCGAGTCGCCCCATGTTGACCCCGATTAAGGGAACCTCTTTCTCGGAGAGAGCTCTTGCTGCGGTTAATAGTGTTCCATCGCCGCCAACTACAATGCCAAGATCGCAAAGGTCGCCTATGCTCTCAAGGTCGTGCGTTTCGGTACCGGTTATTTGAATCAGCTCTTCACAGTTATGATCAATAATGACGTGAAAACCGTTGCCAACCAGGTGGTTGTAGATTTCAGTCAGAATTGGGCTGATATTGGTCGCACCAATTTTGCCAATCAAACCGATCGTTTTGAAGTGTGAGTGTGGAGCCACTGTAATCCCAGCTAACGCAAAGAGATGAAAGGTAGCATGATCTTGACAGTTTTAGAATCGATTGCTAATTTTGATTGGCACTCTAAACCAATGAGTGCCAGATAGGCATCTCCTGAGATAGACATGTTTGCATGCGTTAGGAGTGCGATGATTTTAGTATACAGGCGGTACAGAGGCATTTGTGAATAGCTCCCAAGAGATAGATCAACGTACGCAGCACCTGCTTAAAGTGCTGATTCAGAAGTATATAGAGGAGGGTCGCCCCGTCGGTTCGAGAGCCTTATCACGAGACTCAGGGCTTAACTTAAGCCCTGCGACGATTCGTAATGTGATGGCCGATCTTGAGGAGTTAGGTTTGGTGACTGCACCACACACCTCGGCTGGCAGAATACCAACTTCAAGCGGTTACCGGTTGTTTATAGATTCGCTGTTAACCGTTCAGCCACTTCAGATAAATAAACTTGAGAAAATTAAAGAAGGCTTTGAAATAGAAAGAGATTCTCCTCTTATTCTAGAAACCGCCTCAAGAGTATTGTCGGGTTTAACGAGCATGGCTGGGCTTGTTTCTATGCCAAAACGTGAGATGGTCAACTTTCGCCATATTGAGTTTTTGCCACTTTCTAATCTGCGTGTATTGGTTATTTTGGTGACCAACGAACAAGAGGTTCAGAACCGAGTTATTAATGTGCAACGCCCCTATTCCGCAGCTGAGTTGGTGCAGATTTCTAATTATCTTAACCAAACTTTTGAGGGCAAGAGTCTTGCTGAAGTTCGCAAGATAATCGTTGCAGAGCTGAAAGATACCCAGCAAAAAGTGAACAACGAAATGATCGGTGCGGTTGAAATGGCGCATAAAGCGTTTAAAAGCGAGAAGAAGCCTGCCGGGGATTACGTGCTCTCTGGTGAGACGAATTTGATGGGGTTTGATGAGCTTGCAGATATGGGGCAATTGCGCCAGCTTTTTGATGCCTTTAATCAAAAGCAGGAGATTATTCATATTCTTGATCGCTGTGTTGAGGCAGAGGGCGTGCAGGTCTATATCGGTGCGGAGTCCGGTTATGAGCCTTTAGATAATTGCAGTATTGTCACCTCATCATACCGACTGGATGATGAGACGGTTGGTGTGCTGGGCGTTATCGGGCCAACACGCATGGAGTATGAACAGGTTATTCCCTTGGTTGATGTAACGGCAAAAATTTTGTCATCGGCCTTGAATCAAAAATAGCAATCCCCATATAGGTGTTAAGTTTGCTTCAGAACGTGGTTCTGGGGTGTTGTTTTGTTTGTTAAGTTTAAGAAAATAGATTTGGAGCGGTAATGAGCGAAGAGCAAAAAGAGCAGATCTCTGATGAGGAAAATTCACAAGAAGAGGTGACGGAAGAGATTGCTGAAGAGACTATTGAAGAGGAGGCGCTACAGGCGGATGAACAGCCAACTGTTGAATCGCTCTCGATAGAGTTGGAAGCGGCGCAGGCTAAAGCGGGTGAAAGCTGGGATGCTTTGTTGCGCGTTAAGGCTGAAATGGAAAACCTAAGACGTCGTTCTGAAAAAGATGTGCAGGGCGCACATAAGTTCGCACTGGAGAAGTTTAGTAGAGAGCTGTTGTCTGTGATGGATAGCCTTGAGCTTGGGCTGCAGTCATTTCAAGGCAAAGGTGAATCTGTTGATGATTTGAAGAAAGGGGTTGAGCTGACTTTGCAGCAGCTGGGCTCTGTTTTTGAGAAATTTAATATTAAAGCAGTTGACCCTACGGGTGAAAAATTCAATCCGGAATTTCACCAGGCGATGTCAATGCAGCCAACTGCTGACCATGAGCCAAATACCGTTATCGCGGTTTTTCAGAAAGGCTACCTTTTGAATGAGCGGTTGCTTCGCCCGGCAATGGTTGTTGTCTCTCAGCAGGTAACACCACCGGAAGAGACAAAAAAAATTGATGAGCAGGCTTGAAATAATTAACTAAGCCCTCATCTGTAAGCCATACATATTTAAATACTAATTTTTATCTGGAGAGATTGATGTCAAAGATTATCGGAATTGATTTGGGAACCACTAATTCGTGTGTTGCCGTTTTAGAAGGTGGTAGCGCAAAAGTTATCGAGAATAGTGAAGGTGCAAGAACAACACCTTCTGTCATTGCGTTTAGCAATGACGATGAGGTGTTGGTTGGTCAATCAGCCAAGCGCCAAGCGGTTACTAATCCAGCAAATACGCTGTTTGCCATCAAGCGACTGATTGGTCGTCGCTTTAAAGACAAGGTTGTTCAAAAAGATATCAGTATGGTGCCTTACAAAATTGTTGAGGCAGAAAATGGTGATGCATGGGTTGAGGCAAATGGTAAGAAAATGGCCTCGCCAGAAGTGGCTGCTCGCGTTTTGATGAAGCTTAAAAAGGATGCTGAAGCGTTCTTGGGTGACGATGTTAAAGAGGCGGTTATTACTGTTCCTGCTTACTTTAATGACTCGCAGCGTCAGGCAACAAAAGATGCCGGCCGAATTGCCGGTCTCGATGTTAAAAGAATTATTAATGAGCCAACAGCGGCAGCACTTGCTTTTGGTATGGATAAACAAGAAGGCGATAGAACGATTGCCGTTTATGATTTAGGTGGTGGCACTTTTGATGTTTCGATCATCGAAATCGCTGAAATTGAAGGTGAGCACCAGTTTGAAGTGCTTTCAACAAATGGCGACACTTTCCTAGGTGGTGAAGATTTTGATCTTCGTATCATCGATTTCTTGGCAGATGAGTTTAAGAAGGAAAATGGTGTTGATCTGCACAATGATCCATTGGCACTTCAGCGCCTGAAAGAGGCGGCTGAGAAGGCGAAAATTGAGCTTTCATCCAGTCAGCAGACCGATGTGAACCTGCCTTATGTAACAGCTGATGCAACAGGGCCAAAACACCTTAATGTTAAGTTGACACGTGCAAAGCTAGAGTCTCTTGTTGAAGATCTGGTTAACCGTACCAAGAAGCCTTGTGAGCAGGCATTAAAAGATGCAGGCGTGAGCGCGTCAGAAATTGACGATGTAATCCTTGTTGGTGGTCAGACACGTATGCCGTTAGTTCAGGCTGTTGTTGAGAAGTTTTTCGGCAAAGAGCCTCGTAAAGATGTGAATCCAGATGAGGCGGTTGCTTCAGGTGCGGCGATTCAAGCGGGTGTATTGGGTGGCGATGTTAAAGATGTATTGTTGTTGGATGTAACACCTCTATCACTCGGTATTGAGACGATGGGTGGTGTGATGACTAAATTGGTTGAGAAGAACACAACAATCCCAACCAATGCCGCACAGGTCTTTTCAACGGCAGAAGATAACCAAACAGCGGTTACCGTTCATGTTTTACAGGGTGAGCGCGAAATGGCTGCTGGCAATAAGTCACTAGGTCGTTTTGAACTGTCGGATATTCCACCAGCACAGCGCGGCTTGCCTCAGATTGAAGTGGCATTTGATATTGATGCAAACGGTATCTTAAATGTCTCTGCGAAAGATAAGGCGACAGGCAAAGAGCAGTCGATTGTGATTAAGGCGTCAAGTGGTCTGTCAGATGAAGAAGTTGATAAGATGATAAAAGATGCTGAAGCACATGCAGAGGAAGATAAAAAACTGCATGATTTAGTTAATGCGCGCAATCAGGCTGAATCAATGATTCATGCTACTCAGAAATCTTTGGAAGAGATGGGTGATAAGGTCGAAGCTGATGAAAAAGCGGGTATCGAGGCGGCAATCACAGAGCTTCAAGAGGTTCTGAAAGGTGATGACAAAGAGCTAATTGAAGAGAAAACAAAAGCGTTGACTGATGCCTCAAGTAAAATGGCTGAGAAAATGTATGCTCAGTCAGCGGAAGGCGCTGAAGCAGGGCAAGCTGAAGAGGCTAGCTCGGAAGCTCCGGGCGAAGATGTCGTTGATGCTGAGTTTGAAGAAGTTAAAGACGACGATAAGAAATAATCAGTTGGGCTCCATAGCGGGAGCCCCTTTCATTTATATTTAAAAGCCGCCAGCTTGTCTGGCGGCTCTCTGCGTTCTGGATTATGGCAAAAGAAGACTACTACAAATTACTCGGTGTTTCGCAAAATGCCAGCGATAGTGAAATCAAGAAAAGCTATCGCCGGATGGCAATGAAATATCATCCCGACAGGAATAAAGATAATCCTGATGCCGAAGAAAAATTTAAATCGGTAAAAGAGGCATACGAGGTGCTGTCAGATGGCCAAAAACGGGCGGCTTACGACCAGTTCGGTCATGCAGGTGTCGATCCATCAATGGGTGGAGGACACGGTGCTGGTGGATTTGGTGGGGGTGAGAGTTTTAGTGATATTTTTGGCGACATCTTTGGTGGAGGTGGCGGCGGTGGCCGGCAACGTAGCGCTGTTCAGCGAGGCGATGATCTCCAGTACAATCTTGATCTGACTCTTGAAGAGGCGGTAGCTGGAACAGAAGTTAAAATCAAAGTTCCAGTGATGGTTGGTTGTGACACTTGTGATGGAACGGGCTCCAAAAAAGGAAGCACTCCTGTTACCTGTTCTACCTGTCATGGTCAGGGTCAGGTGAGAATGCAGCAGGGCTTTTTCTCCGTTCAGCAGACTTGCCCAACCTGTCGAGGGCGTGGGCAACTGATTAAGAACCCTTGCTCGAAATGCCATGGAAGAGGACGTAAAGAGGAAAACAAAACACTTTCGGTTAAGATACCGGCTGGCGTAGATACTGGTGATCGTATTCGCTTGGCGGGTGAAGGCGAAGCAGGGGAGCGTGGCGGACCATCGGGCGATCTGTATGTTCAAGTCAGAGTCAAAGAGCATGCGATTTTTGTTCGAGATGGTGCAAACCTTTATTGTGAGGTGCCAATCAGTTTCTCCATAGCAACATTGGGTGGTGAAATGGAGGTGCCAACGCTAGATGGCAAGGTTAACCTTAAAATTCCGGGTGAGACGCAAACAGGGAAGCTGTTCCGGATGCGTGGAAAAGGGGTTAAGCCTGTTCGTGGTGGGCCAAAAGGTGATCTACTTTGTAAAGTTCAGATTGAAACACCTGTGCGATTGACGCGTGAACAAAAAGATTTGTTGAAGAAGTTTGATGAGTCACTTAAAGAGGGTTCGCACCGCCATAGCCCTAAGAGCCACACATGGTTTGGCGGGGTTAAAGATTTTTTCGATAAAATGATTTAAGTGGAAAGTTAATAATGATTAGAGTTGCAATTGTAGGGGCTGCAGGCCGAATGGGGCTTAATCTTATTCAGGCTTGTGAGCAGACCGATGGTCTTGAACTGACTGCTGCTATTGAGAGAGAGGGAAGTTCTGCTGTTGGAAAATGTGCAGGATCTTTAGCGGCTTGCCAGTCTACGAATGTCGAAGTGACCGATAGTTTGCAGGCTAGCGTTGATCAATTTGATGTTCTAATCGACTTTACGCGCCCAGAACCAACATTGAATCATCTGGAAATTTGTCGTGAGCATGGCAAGAAGATGGTGATTGGCACAACCGGTTTTACTGCAGAACAAAAATCGGTGATTGCTGAGGCGGCTAAAGAGACAGCGATTATGCTTGCGCCTAATATGAGTGTCGGGGTCAACTTAACGCTTAAATTGTTAGAAATTACAGCGAAGGTGATGGGTGATTACACCGATATTGAGGTGATTGAGGCGCACCACCGGCATAAAGTTGATGCCCCTTCGGGTACGGCGCTTAGGATGGGTGAGGTGGTTGCTGAGGCATTGGGTCGTGATCTTGAAGAGTGCGCAATCTATGGCCGAGAAGGGAATACAGGTGAACGGGATCGCAAAACAATTGGGTTCTCAACAATTCGTGCAGGTGATATCGTTGGTGACCATACGGTGATGTTTGCTGATGAAGGTGAGCGCGTTGAGATAACGCATAAGGCCTCTAGTCGGATGACCTTTGCAAATGGTGCGATGAGAGCCTCAAGTTGGATTATGGCCAAGCCTAATGGTTTGTACGATATGCAGGATGTACTAGGGCTCTCATAAATGGAGGTTTGAGCATAACCTGTATATGGACAAAAGCGGCTTAGATCCGTACAATTTCATCAGTTAAATTTTCTATTCCGACGGGGCGGGCTTCGATGAGGCTCTTCCCGTTTTGTACGTTTGAGGTGTTGTATTGAGCAAGCCGGCATTACTAGTTCTTGAAGATGGTACCGAATTTCGTGGTATCTCAATTGGTGCTGATGGTCAGTCAGTTGGAGAGGTTGTTTTTAATACCTCTATGACCGGTTATCAGGAAATCCTTACCGATCCATCCTATGCAAAACAGATCGTTACTCTAACTTACCCGCATATCGGTAATGTGGGTGTTAACGATGATGATGAAGAGTCTGATTCGCTTTTTGTGAGTGGTTTGGTAATTAGAGACCTACCACTCAGATCAAGCAGTTGGCGCGAAGCGCAACCCCTGGATGAATATCTGCGCAAGCACAATATCGTTGCAATTGCTGGAATCGACACACGCAAACTGACTCGCATCCTAAGAGAAAAGGGGGCGCAACGCGGAACCATTGTGGCAGGAGATGCGATTGATTCAGGGCAGGCTGTTAAAGCTGCTTGTGATTTCTCCGGTCTAAAGGGGCTTGATCTTGCCAAAGAGGTGACTACGTCTGCGAGCTATCTCTGGCAGCAATCAGTTTGGAAGCTCAAAGATGGTTTTGAGAGCGCTGACCGTGAGGAAGGTAAGTTTCATGTGGTCGTTTATGATTTTGGTGTCAAAAGAAATATCTTAAGGCTCTTGGTTGACCGTGGCTGTCTGTTGACAGTTGTTCCTGCGAAAACACCAGCAGAAGAGGTTTTGGCGATGGAGCCAGATGGTGTCTTTCTATCAAATGGTCCTGGTGATCCAGAGCCTTGTGATTACGCAATCGAGTCGATCAAAAAGGTTCTTGAAAAGAAACTGCCTATTTTCGGTATCTGTTTGGGGCATCAACTATTAGCTCTGGCAAGTGGCGCTACAACAGAAAAGATGAAGTTTGGTCATCATGGCGCGAACCACCCTGTTCAAGAGCTCTCTTCTGGGCGTGTGATGATCAGCAGTCAGAATCATGGTTTTGCTGTGAATGAAGAGAGCCTTCCAGAAAACCTGAAAGCGACCTATCGTTCACTGTTTGACGGTAGCTTGCAAGGCATTGAACGAACTGATTGCCCTGCAATCGGTTTTCAGGGCCACCCCGAGGCAAGCCCTGGTCCTCAGGATGTAGAGGCATTGTTCGATACTTTTATCGAAATGATGGAAGCGGCAAGCGATGATTCAAACACGAATGATTCAGGTGAGTTGTAAGTAATGGCTAAAAGAACCGATATAAAAACGATTTTACTTCTAGGTGCTGGGCCTATTGTTATTGGTCAGGCGTGTGAGTTTGATTATTCTGGCGCTCAAGCTTGCAAAGCATTGAGGGAAGAGGGTTATCGCGTTGTTTTGGTTAACTCAAACCCTGCGACAATTATGACCGATCCGGATATGGCTGATGCGATTTACATCGAGCCAATTGATTGGGAAACGGTTGAAAAAATTATTGAGAAAGAGAGCCCAGATGCACTGTTGCCAACGATGGGTGGTCAGACTGCACTTAACTGTGCGCTTGATTTGGTAAAAGAAGGTGTTTTGGAAAAACACGGTATCGAGATGATTGGTGCGACACCAGAAGCGATCGATATGGCTGAAGATCGTGATCTGTTTCGTCAGGCGATGGAGCGTATTGGGTTGGAGTGTCCGCGTTCTGAAGTGGCGCATACCATGGAAGAATCTTTTGCTGCGCAAGAAAAAGTCGGTTTCCCTACGATTATTAGACCCTCTTTCACTATGGGTGGCAGCGGTGGTGGAATTGCCTACAACCGCGAAGAGTTTGTTGAAATTTGTGAGCGTGGACTAGAGCTTTCACCAACCAACGAGCTGCTGATTGAAGAGTCAGTATTAGGCTGGAAAGAGTTTGAGATGGAAGTGGTTCGTGACAGAAATGATAACTGCATCATCATCTGTTCAATTGAAAACTTTGATCCGATGGGTGTTCATACGGGCGATTCAATTACCGTTGCGCCTGCGCAGACGCTGACGGATAAAGAATATCAAATACTTCGTAATATCTCTCTAGCTGTTCTTCGTGAAATTGGTGTGGATACAGGTGGTTCAAATGTTCAGGTCGCCATTAATCCTGAAGATGGCCGACTTTTAGTAATTGAGATGAATCCGCGTGTTTCGCGCTCTTCTGCTTTGGCTTCAAAAGCAACGGGCTTTCCGATTGCCAAAGTGGCAGCTAAGTTAGCCGTTGGATATACACTTGATGAGTTGAAAAACGAGATTACGGGCGGTGCAACTCCTGCCTCTTTTGAACCGACAATTGATTATGTTGTCACTAAGGTTCCTCGTTTTACGTTTGAGAAGTTCCCTCAGGCTGATGATCGTTTGACGACCCAAATGAAGTCGGTAGGGGAAGTGATGGCGATTGGCCGCACTTTTCAAGAGTCATTGCAAAAAGCACTACGCGGACTAGAGGTGGGTGTTGATGGGCTGACTGAAAAGGTTGATTTAACCAAAGACGATGCGCGAGATCTGATTGCAAGGGAAATGCGTCAACCAGGATCTGAGCGGTTGTGGTATGTGGCAGATGCTTTTCGTTTAGGTATGACGGTTGAAGAGATTAATGAGATTTGTGCAATTGATCCTTGGTTTCTAGCTCAGCTCGAAGATCTTATCTTTGAGGAGAAAACGCTTAAGAAAGAGACTTTAGCGAAGCTTGATTATGACCGCTTCTTTGGCTTGAAACGTAAAGGGTTTGCCGATTCTCGATTGGCTACATTGCTAGGTAGCAAAGAGTCAGATGTTAGAGCCGCGCGCCAAAAAAGAGGTGTGCGCCCGGTTTATAAGCGCATTGATTCTTGTGCGGCAGAGTTTTCTTCGGATACAGCTTATATGTATTCAACTTATGAAGAGGAGTGTGAAGCCGCGCCGACAGATAAAGATAAAATTATTGTATTAGGTGGTGGCCCAAACAGAATTGGGCAGGGTATTGAGTTTGATTATTGCTGTGTTCATGCTGCGCTTGCAATGCGTGAAGATGGCTATGAAACCATTATGATCAACTGTAACCCAGAAACGGTTTCAACTGATTTTGACACTTCCGATCGGCTCTATTTTGAACCATTGACCCTAGAAGATGTACTTGAGGTGGTCGATGTGGAAAAACCTAAAGGTGTTATTGTCCAATATGGTGGTCAAACACCGCTTAAATTGGCAAGGGCACTCGAAGCTGCAGGTGTGCCGATTATTGGCACCTCTCCAGATTCAATTGATTTAGCAGAAGATCGTGAGCGTTTCCAGCAACTGCTCGAGCGATTGGGGCTGAAGCAGCCACCTAATCGTACTGCGCGCTCTACAGAAGAGGCGGTTCTAGGCGCAAATGAAATTGGTTATCCATTGGTAGTGAGGCCTTCTTATGTTCTAGGTGGCCGTGCGATGGAAATTGTTTTTAACGAGGAAGACTTGCGTCGTTATATGCGTGATGCGGTGAGTGTTTCTAACGATTCACCGGTATTGCTAGATCGCTTTTTGAACGATGCGGTCGAAATGGATGTGGATATTGTCTGTGATGGAGAGCAGGTTCTGATTGGTGGTTTGATGGAGCATATCGAACAGGCTGGTGTCCATTCAGGTGATTCGGCCTGCTCTTTGCCCCCGTATGATTTGCCTGTGGAAACTCAAGACAAGTTGCGCGCACAAGTTACAGAAATGGCTCATGCGCTAGGTGTTGTCGGCATAATGAATACGCAGTTTGCTATTCAAGGTGATGATATTTATGTCTTAGAGGTTAATCCTCGTGCTTCTCGGACAGTCCCTTTTGTCTCTAAAGCGACCGGTTATTCACTGGCCAAAATCGGTGCGCGTTGCATGGCGGGTACCTCTCTTGAGCAGCAAGGTGTAACAGAAGAGCGTGTTCCCGACTTCTTCTCTGTGAAAGAGGCGGTTTTCCCATTTGTGAAGTTTCAAGGAGTTGATCCTCTGCTTGGGCCGGAAATGAAATCTACCGGTGAGGTGATGGGTGTTGGCAATACCTTTGGTGAAGCTTTTGCCAAAGCGCAACGGGCAGCCAGTGTTGATTTAGGTGGCGAAGGAAAAGTGCTGATCAGTATCCGTGATATGGACAAGCAAGGAATGGTCTCTATTGCGCAAAATCTTTCTGAGCAAGGCTTTGGTTTGGTTGCAACACGTGGAACAGCAGGTTTTCTAAAAGAAAATGGTGTTGAGTGCGAGAAGGTCAATAAAGTAGGTGAAGGGCGCCCACACCTTGTTGATATGATCAAGAATGATGAAATTTCTTTGATTATTAATACAACTGAAGGAAAGAAGGCGATTGCGGACTCATTTACAATCAGACGCGCCGCTTTGCAGCATAAAGTTACTTATACGACAACTCTTGCAGGTGCGCGGGCAACAAGTCACGCGTTAAGAAAGCTGAAAAAAGATGGTGTTAACTGTCTGCAAGCGCTACATGCTCGTTTTTCGTAAATAGGATAGAGAATGAATAAGGTTCCACTAACGGTTCAGGGTGCGGAAGCACTAAAGGCTGAGCTAAATGAACTAAAGACTGTTACGCGCCCTCGGATTATTGCCTCTATCGCAGAAGCGCGTGCTCATGGTGATTTGAAAGAAAATGCTGAATACCATGCTGCGCGTGAGCAGCAGAGTTTTGCAGAAGGGCGAATTGGCGAAATTGAGTCGAAGCTGTCTAATGCTCAGGTGATTGATGTTACTTTGCTTGGAGATGGCGGTAAGGTTATTTTTGGTGCGACAGTTGAGTTGGAAGATGTAGACTCAGGGGATACTGTTACTTATCAAATTGTCGGTGTTGATGAGGCGGATATTAAGGCTGGAAAGATTTCAGTTTCATCGCCTATTGCCAGAGCAATGATTGGTAAGGAGGAGGAAGATGTGGTTGAAGTTCGGACGCCTGGTGGCTTAAAAGAATATGAGATTGTATCTGTGCGCTATCTCTAGAAGTCTAGAGATAGTAGCCCGAAAAGCCGGAGGTTAATCTTCCGGCTTTTCTCTATATAAAGTGATGATTTGACCGATGGACTGGATTAAGTCAGCTCCTGTCTTATTGCATACCATTGTTGTCATCTCTTTGCGCGCATCTCGTTCGGCGCGTAGTCGCACTTTAATAAGTTCGTGGTGATCAAGTGCCAGTTCAATTTCAGCCAGTACATTTTTAGTTACGCCGGCTTGGCCAGTGAGTACAACCGGTTTTAGTGCGTGGGCTTTGGAGCGAAGTTCTTTGCGAAGAGCTGGTGTCATGATCGTTACGGTATGAAAAAATGAGCATTTTACACTAACTCAATAAAGCAGTTTGGGTTTTGTGATAAAGCCTCATATGTTTGGATTGTTGCCCAACCAAGTATATTAGGTTATTCTTATATTCAGTAAGCAAGGGCGGGAAAAACTAGTGGCTAAGAGTAAAAGTAGTGGTCGTTGGTTAAACGAGCATTTTCAGGATGAGTACGTTAAAAAGTCTCAGGAGATGGGCTTTCGCTCTAGAGCGGTATTTAAGCTCATGGAGATTCAAGATAAAGATCGCATTATAAAGCCGGGTATGCATGTTGTTGATTTGGGTGCAGCCCCCGGTGGTTGGTCTCAATATGCTCGCCAGAAGGTGGGCAAAAAGGGGGCAGTCATTGCGCTTGATATTCTTGATATGGAGCCTTTAGAGGGTGTGGCCTTTATTAAAGGTGATTTTAGAGAGCAAGCTGTTTTTGATCAATTAAACTCTGTGCTATCAGGTGAGCCGATAGACCTTGTAATTTCGGATATGGCCCCCAATATGAGTGGTAACAGGAATGTTGATCAAGCGGGAGCGATGTATTTGGCTGAATTGGCTTTTGATACAGCTCAGGCGCTTCTAAAACCCGGTGGGGACTTTCTGGTTAAAGTTTTTCAGGGTGAAGGTTGTGACCAATTGCAGCGAGAAATGCGTAAAAAGTTTAGAGAAGTGCGTACTCGAAAACCTAAAGCATCGCGTGCCCGTAGTAGAGAGGTTTATTTGTTGGCGCGAGGTTGGGATCTGTAGTAATGTCCTACCATATTAGTCATAAATGTGAACGAACTGCGGATATAGCGGTCACTAGGTTGAATTAGAAAATAATTAATGCATTTTGGTCTTGGTTAAGCACCAGACTGGAATAGTAGGAGAGAATGTTGTGAACGATATGATGAAAAACATACTGCTGTGGGTTGTGATTGCGGCAGTATTGATGTCGGTTTTTAATAACTTCGGCACGCAAGAGACAGCGAGTAATAAGTCGATGACTTATTCAGATTTTATTGCCTCGGTAAAAAATGGACATGTTAAGCATGTAAATATTAATGGCCGCGACATTAAAGGAATGATGCAGTCGGGTGAGCGCTTTAAGACATATAGTCCGGGCGATCTTCACCTAGTTGATGATCTGCTAGAAAATGGAGTGGAAATCGTAGCACAACCGCCTGAAGAGCAGTCGGTATTGATGCAGGTACTTATCTCTTGGTTCCCAATGCTACTGCTAATTGGCGTATGGATCTTTTTCATGCGACAGATGCAAGGTGGTGGAGCTGGTGGTCGTGGTGCGATGACGTTCGGCAAGAGTAAGGCGCGGATGCTGACAGATGATCAGGTGAAGGTTACATTCGATGACGTTGCTGGAGCTGAAGAGGCAAAGGAAGATGTCGCCGAAATGGTCGATTTCTTAAAAGATCCGAGTAAATTTCAGAAGCTTGGTGGCAAGATTCCGCGTGGGGCGTTGATGGTTGGCCCTCCTGGAACGGGTAAAACACTTTTGGCGCGTGCAATTGCAGGTGAAGCGAAAGTTCCCTTTTTTACAATATCAGGTTCTGATTTTGTTGAAATG
>DEIG01000017.1 GCA_002352345.1 Methylococcaceae bacterium UBA2780 | reverse complement strand
TTACCGGAATCCAGCCGGAACTCCGATGACAATCCTCACAAATTGAAGTGGTACTGATATGGGTGGCATTCTTACCCGGTGCGGTGGTGCCATTATGGTAAGAGGAGCAACTGCCTGTAACACCACTGTGATCGAAAACCGCACCACTCCAACTAGAGGTGGTATGACAATCATCACATGTGTTGCCGCTGGTGATATGGGTTGGGCTTTTACCTGTTGCGGTGGTGCCGTTATGGCATGTAGCGCAGCTTCCTGAAGCATTGCTGTGATTGAACCGCGCCCCTGAAAATGCCCTTGTATTGTGGCAATCTTCGCAGTCACCACTGCTTTGTATATGGGTTGGATTTTTACCTGTAGCAGTGGTGCCGTTATGGCATGATGCACAATTTCCCGAAACGTCTGCATGGTTAAACCGGCCACCAGAGAATGTCGTTGTAGTATGACAGCTCTCGCAACTATTACTTGTTGTGGGGTGACTTATGCTTTTACCCGGCGCGGACTGCCCGTTATGGCAGCTATTACACGTTCCCAGTGTGGCATCATGATCGACATTGCTGACATTATTCCACCCAACGGCTGTTTCACTATGGCAAGCTGCACACTCGGAACTACTATTAATATGCGTTGATGGTTTGACTGTTGCCGTGACAGCATTGCCGCTAATGTGGCATGAAGAGCATTCTTTCGGTGTTCCCGTAAAAACGCCATTTGAATGGCAGCTGTCACAACTGGCTGACCGGTGTGATTGTGATAAAGGGAAGGCTGTTAATTGGTGATCGAACTCCGGTTTGCTTGCCCCTTTGTCTTGTGGCTTTATTTTAGTCTGCTGTTTAGCTGTAACATTAGCTTGTACAGCAGTTGTAGGGATGGGCCCTTCTGAATCGAGTCCAGTTTGATTGCCAAAGAGGCCAAACAGGTCATCAAGAAATCCAGGCTCAGAGAGAGCTGTTTTTTGAGCGCTTTCTTGGATAATGGGTGAAAATGATGGAGGCTCTATTTCTGGTGTCTTTTTACGGTTGGGCTCAACAATCAGACTGTTACCATGCTTAAGAACGTTTAAATCTGAGTGGTTATCATTAGTGAGGTCAAGCACAATACGCTGCTGTCCACTTTCTCTAATGCCTGTCCGTATAGCTTTAATAAAAGGGTGGTTTTCAATTGGTTTGGAAAGGTCATCAATAACCCTTGTTTTGCTGTTTTTAAAATCGATAACAAGCCGTTCCGGGTTATGCATCACAAATGAACGAAAGTCTGTGGCAGATGACAGATCAATAACAACGCGCTCTTTTATGCTTTCAGAGGAGGGGCGTTCAGTGGCATTTCCCCCTAATGCTATTAGGGATAATAAAAGAGCCAGAAACAGCGAAAATGGCTGTCGTAAAATGATCAAGTTCATCTTATTACTCCAACTCATTGAGGGAAGGCGAAATTTTCAAAAGACTCGGTGTCATGGCAGCTGTCGCAAGCACGGCCGAATCGGCCAAAGTGAATATCCTCGGCGTGATGGCAACTCGAGCATTCGCTTGGAGTACTCAACTCATTCCCTTGAGCGGGCTTATCATGGCAGGCATCGCACGCTAGCCCTTTATGCTCTCCAGTCAGTGGGTATTTTGTTTCATTGTCATGATCAAACTGCCAGAGATCCCAGCCACTGGGGGTGTGGCATTGCTGACAATCCTTACCAAGTGTTTTTTTGTGTATGTCATCTTGTTTGTGGCAATCAATACAGTTTGGGCTAGCCTCTTTAAAATTTGTGGATGCATGACAATCTTCGCAGGAGACAGTTGAATGGAGCCCGGCTAGTGGGAAATGTGTGACATCATGGTCGAATAAAACACGCGCCTGCCAATCAACTTCACTGTGGCAATTTGCGCACTCCTGCCCTTGCTCTTGTTGATGGACGTCATCATTTTTATGGCAATCTATGCACTCTTTTGAGAGCGTGTCTTCATACATTTCACCCTTATGGCAAGTTGTGCAGGTGAGCTCTTCATGTTGACCTGTTAATGGAAAATCAGTTTTTCGGTTGTGGTCAAATTTGCTTTTCCAGTTCTTAGTTGTATGGCAACTTTCACACTTTTCAGCATTACGGCCATTATGTAGATCATCTTCTCGGTGGCAGTCTACACAGTCACTAGAAAGCTCTTTATTAAAGATGTTTTCTTCATGACAGCCAGAGCAATTGGCCTCTTTGTGGCTGCCGGTTAGAGGGTAATCAGTTTCATCGTGATCAAATTCTATTGAATCCCAGCCACTTTCGTTGTGGCAGTCGTTGCATTTTTCACCAAGACTGTTGGCATGAATATCGTTAACTTTGTGGCAGCCATAACAAAGCGTTGGGGCACCGGTATAGGTTGCGGTGATATGGCAACTTAAGCAGGTTGTCTCTTTGTGTTTATTCCGAAGAGTAAATTCTGTTTTGCTGTGATCAAACTTGGTTTTTAACCAGGATTTCTCTGAATGACAATCTTCACAATCGCTACCTAGCTCACCGTTGTGGACATCAATCTTCTTATGGCAATCGATACACTCATGTTCAGCCTCTCGGAATCTCTTTTCAGGAAGGTGACAACCCGCACATTCAACCTGTCTATGGCGCTCATTTAACGGGAAGTCTGTCTGTTTGTGGTCGAATGCCTGTGTATCGAGTAGAACAATATTGGCATTTCGCCCTTTGTGGTCGGTGTGGCAGGTTTTACAGTCACGCGAGGCAATATCTTTTTGGCCATGAAATCCGCTGGAGCTGGATAGGTCATCTTTTACCTTTTCATGGCAGTCTAGGCAGAGCTCTTTTTGTGATAGATCACCAAGTGGTTGATGGCATTGGCTGCATGAATCCTCAAGTTTTACATGCCCTTTAATCAGAGGCCCCGGCATGAGTAACCTTTCTAACGATTCGGTCTGCCCTGTGGTAGAGAGGAGGGTTGTCATTAAAAGTGCCATTATTCTGAGTAATAGCAACGTATTAATAGAGGTGAACTGCAAAGACATGCACAACACCTGAGATGATCATCATGATGAAAAGAGGGATATGAAGGACATGCCAAAGTGAAAACATGCGCTCATAAAACTGAAAGCCGATAATTTTCCTGACGGTGGAGTAGTAAATTGAAAGTCTTTTTTTGGCTTCGTTATAGAACTTGCGCGTCTCCTTTTTATCCCAATTCTCATGTTTCGCCAGAGCTGATTTTGCTTTTGATAAAGCTCTCAAAGCTGAATAAAGCTCAAAGCGACCCCTAATGGCGTAAGAAAAAAGATTAAGAAATTGACTGGCAATATTCTGTTTTTTCTCTAAAGCTGAAACATCAATTCTAAATAGTTTCTGATCGAGATCTGGATAGAGGCTGTATAACGCCTCTATTCTTTGAGAAGAGGAGATGAAATCTGCTTTTATTTGCGTGGCTGTAGCCTTGCTTCCGTACAACCCGTAGTGAATCTGGCTATAAAGATAGCGGCCAACAAGCCCGCTGATGGCAACGATTAGCATGCAAAAAAGAGCTATATTGCTGTTCGTTGAACCTAAAGAGAAGGCGCAATGGAAAAGTATGCATGTAGGGCCCAATACCCCCAGCACCATATGCATACGAAACCAGTATTTTGTTGGAAATAGATTTCGTAAGCAGTGGAGTCGCTTCCTCAAACTGTAGAGCAACATGATAAGCATCATGATTCCACCAGCAAGTCCTAGCGCGTAGCCGATTCCTGACTCAGCTGTTATATAGCTGCTGAGGTTAGCTTGCCAGCCGACCAACAATATGACGCAAATAACCGTGTAGAAAATAGCAATGGGCAGCCTGCTGGCAGAAGTTAAATACCGCTGTGAGAGGCTTGTAGTGTTCTCTGCTATCTGTTCCATTTTGCGAGATGCTGACCCGTTTGGCGAGTTGAGGTGGAATTTCACAATGGCGATAATAAGTGGTATATTTTCCCACGTCAATAACCTTGTTCTGAGAGATGTATGTTTCTACTGTTTATTTGATCTTCTTCACAAATGCTCACATTTAATCGACATAAGAGAAGATAAATCTGTTTCCTAACACTATGATAATAAAGATTAATAAATAATTTAAGGCATGCAGGTAGTCATTAATTAATATGCTCTCACAATATCAATGGTTGATTTATTCGCTCCCAATGGTGCTAATCTGGAAGCTTTATTTCTTCATTTCAAGTAGAAAAACAGCTAAAAATAGTGCGCTGAAAAATGAGGCTATCTCTTCAGGAATGACCGAACCAGCCTCTCTCCACCCTGTAATAGATCATGCTCGTTGTGTTGGATGTGGAACATGTGTTCAAGCTTGCCCTGAGAGTAAAAATGGGGTGCTCGGGCTAATTAATGGCAAAGTTGAATTGATTAATCCAACGCATTGCATTGGGCATGGCGCATGCAAAACGGCATGCCCTGTTAAAGCCATTACATTAGTTTTCGGCACGGAAAAGCGTGGTATTGATATTCCGGATGTAAAACCGAATTTTGAAACAAATGTTGGGAATATATTTATTGCAGGTGAGTTAGGTGGAATGGGGCTTATTCGAAATGCGATAGAGCAAGGTAAACAGGCAATGGCCTCTATAATAAATGGGAAGCATAAAATTGTGGATGGGTATGTGGGTGCGGTTATTGTTGGTGCAGGGCCAGCAGGCATTGCAGCATCGTTAGCAGCAATGGAAAAGGGGTTCTCATTTGTAACTGTTGAGCAGGACTCTCTGGGGGGAACAGTTGCTCATTTTCCACGTGGAAAATTGGTGATGACAGCGCCGGTCAATTTACCATTGATCGGTAAAGTAAATTTTAAAGAGACCACAAAAGAAAAGCTTTTGGAGTTGTGGGAGCGCGTTGTTAAACAGACAGGATTGGTGATTCGTTTTAAAGAGCGCGTTGATTCGGTTGAGGTGGCCGAGCATGGCTTTAAAGTGATCACCAATAAGGGTCAATATTTAACTCACACAGTATTATTAGCAATTGGCCGAAGAGGAACGCCGCGTAAGTTGGGAGCCGCAGGAGAAGAACAAAATAAGGTGACCTACCGGCTAATAGATCCTGAGCAATATATAGGACAACATGTGCTTGTGGTCGGTGGTGGTGATAGTGCACTTGAGGCAGCCGCAAGTATTGCAGAGCAAGCCGATACGACTGTGACACTTTCTTATCGTAGCCCGAGCTTTTCAAGAGCCAAAGAAAAGAATCGAAAAAAGGTAGAAAGCTTAGTCGCCAAGAAAAATCTAAATGTGATGCTGGAATCCAATGTGAAGAATATTGGAAAGCATGATGCAACCATTCATTGGCAGGGCAATAGTGTCGAAATTCCCAATCAGAGCGTCATTATCTGTGCGGGAGGGGTTTTGCCCACGGCTTTTCTAAAAGAGACAGGGATAACCGTTGAAACTAAATATGGAACGGTTTAATCGTCAAGCTTTTCTAAGAAAGTTGCTCCTAGCTTTCTTCGTTCTGCATTCACTAATGTTAGCCCCAGTAATGGCAGGACAATATGATGCTGAATTTAAAGCGGTGAAGCAGGCAGTTAGGCAGCGAGATTACCCGAAAGCTGTAAACCTGCTAAAAATGCTCTCTTCATACGGTAGCAACCAGGCTCAGTATGAACTGGCTACGCTTTACCGTACAGGTACAGGTGTAAAGCGCGATTACGATAAGTCATTCAAATTTTTCCAGCAGGCAGCCAAATCTGGTCATACCAAGGCTCAGTATAACTTGGCCATAATGTATGAGAGGGGGCTGGGTAGCACCAAAAATAGGCAGTTGGCAATTAGCTGGTTTAAAAAGGCGGCAAAGGGGGGGCATTCCAAAGCATTAAGGAAATTAGATGCGACCTTGTCTCGTCGTTTGCCAGCTAAAAACATGGAAAGTGAAACTGCAATCCAGGATTATTTTCGCTACTGTGTCGAGCGAAATGAGCTAAAACTTGCCTCGTTGGCATTAAAAAAGGGGGCCAAAATAGATAAAGCGGATAAGTTTGGTAGAACAGCTTTAATGGATGTCAGTGAGTATGGGGCTATGGAGGGGCTAGCTTGGCTATTATCAAACAATGCCGACGTTAAGTTAAAAGATAAATTTGGAGAGAGTGCGTTACTTTTTGCGGTTAAAAATGGACACGACAAAATTGTTGGCAGGCTAATAAAATTTGGCGCAGATCTTTATATAACCGACAAAAATGGAAACTCATTGCTACACCTCGCTGCAGCGCTTAAGACGAGTGATACATTAAAGAGGCTGCTAAATGATAGGCCCAAAATAAACCAGAAAAACAGCAAAGGAGAGGGGGCTATAGATGTGGCTGTAAAGCTTGGTCACAAGCTGAATGAGCAGCTACTCCAACAGCATGGAGCCAAAAGGAAGGTCATTAAAAAAAACAACAAAGTGGTGCCACTTTCGGTTTTAAATTCATTGTCCGAAATTAGAGATAGCTCTTCTGATAAAGCAAAACTCCAAAACTGGGAGCCATTAATGATCTCTACATGGCATGGGCAATCAACATCCGTTAAGAAATTGCTAGCTTCAGGGGCCAATGTTAACGGCCAGAATCACGATGGTAATAGTGCCCTAATGCTTTCAATAGATCGTAGCTACCCAGAAATATCCAGCTTCCTAATAAACGCTGGAGCCGATCTTGCGCTTATAAATGGGCGGGGTGAAACGGCGTTACTTATTGCGGCAAAAACAGGTCAGTCTGAAACAGTCAAAAAGTTGTTGGAGAGGGGCGTAGAAATCAATGCTCAAAATGATCTAGGACAAAACGCCTTAATTCTATCGCTCATTAATAATCACAGTATTACAGCCCAATATCTACTTGATAAGGAGATAAAGATTCAGGATACGCCTGATACTACACCGCTGTTAATTGCTGTTCAGAAATCCTCCCTCGATTTGACTAAATCAATTCTTTCTAGGCATGTACAGGTAAACCAATATGACAGTAAAAGTAGGACGCCCTTGTGGTATGCGGTTGATCAATCATGGCTGGCAGGTACGGAAACGTTATTAAAGAGGGGTGCTAATCCTGATATGGCCGACAGATCGGGGTTTACGCCGCTTGCACGTGCTGCATACCGAGGTGATAACAGGCTTATAAAGCTGCTTTTACTGCATAAAGCCAAATGGGATAGTAAAACAGACAGTGGTAATACACCTCTTATGCTCTCGGTTCTATCAGGTTGTCTGCCGTGTAGTAGGCGACTGCTAGAGGTTGGTATTGGCGTTGATATACAGAATATCAAAGGTGATACCGCCTTAATGCAGGCGGTAAAAAAGGGGGATAAACGTGTTGGTAAGTTGCTGCTTGAATATGGGGCAAGCCCAATGCTGCGTAACTATCAAAAACAGAGTGCGTTACTGCTAGCTAAAGAGTCAGGTGATCCAGAAATGATAACGTTAGTTGACCACTTTAGTAGTGGTAAAATCTGGCTGAAGAATTTAATAAATTAGAGATTAATCAAGTTGATAGCCAAGCGAGAAACCGGCACCAATATCTGGAGCATTTTCGCTTATCCCTTTGATTAGGTAGCCCTGTACCTTGAGATTCTTATCCAGCTTGTAAATGAGATAGCCGGTAAGTTGTTGGGTTGAAGCGCGATGGCTGGCTGTTTTTTGTTTTAAAAAAAGATCAGCGCCAAAACTCGCCTTCTCAGAGGCTTTGTACACTAGCCCTGTTGAACCATAAAAAACATCGTCTAGTTTTATGCTGGCTGACTCGCCGTAAAATTTTCGGCCGGCGGTGATATACGCGGTGAAGTCACCCATCAATTTATACAGTCCAGCCGTTGTTGAATAGTCATTTTTACCGGTGCCGAGCCCTTTATCTTCATCGGCTGTTCCAAATTTAGCTTTTCCTTTTAAATCGATAAGAATCTTTGATTCAGGGAAATAGGCAAGCCTATAGCCGGCAGAAAAAACAATATCACCAAGGCCGTCATGAGTGCCTTGGCGAGAAATAATACGCTGATCAACTTCGCCAATACCCCTGATAATATTTTCAGGCCCTGTTTTTCTAATATAAGGAACCGTTAGCTTGAAGCTCCATCGGTTTTGTTTGTATTTGAGACTGACGGGTAGATAAAGTATTTCAGTTGTTTTGTCACTGCCGTAATCACCCGATGTGTATGTTGCGCCAGTTGAAAGGGCTAGCTTCCCGCTTTGCGTAGCCGAGTAGGAGAATGAAGAAAAGGTTAGAGAGGCTAGCAGTAAGAAAAGAATGCCTGTTTGCACTGTGATCTCCTTTAAATCCATTTGCTGTTTATCGAAGAGCTGTTTGTAACGGAGTTGCTTTTCATGCTTGAAGTGTGGGTGTTGACCATTCTGGAGTAATCACTTTATTCCGAGTTTCGACCTCCTCGATTTCGGGCACTTCGACCTCCTCGATTTCGGGCACTTCGACCTCCTCGATTTCAGGCACTTCGAT